>NZ_JBSOQL010000001.1:0-1833351 GCF_059767345.1 Salinibacterium sp. VpJ6 | reverse complement strand
AGCCCGAAACAACCAACCGACACACGCATGAAGCGGATACTCATCCTAAGATCTGAAGTCGGATCCTAATGAAAGGAATTCCGCTGTTTGACTCGACCACAACTCGAAAGTTGTGGAGGATGGTGGCCCCCACTTGAGGCCGGAAACCTAGCAGCAGAACTGCCCGGGACTTCCGCACCTTTGGGGTGACAAGAGGAAACACTACGTGCATTCCTGCCCCCTCACCAACACCAACCACATCCCGGGCGTGTCGCGCTAAGGAACACCAAGAAGAGCCTCCCGCGGGCAGAGGAAAGGGAGCGAAACTCGCGTAGACGGGTCCGCTCCGCTCCACTAGATCGGTCGCTATGGGCGGGGCGCTCCGCCGCCCATTCCGCCAGGGCCGCTCATGCTGCCCACGGCTTCGACTCCGGCCGTTGCGGTTCCCGTTGTTTGACCACCCACGGTGACCGTGTAGGTGGAGCCCTCTGTGACATCCGCCGAGGAAAGAACCACCGACTGGAAGGTTTTGACCGAAGTGAACTCGGCGATGACCGCTCCGCTCTCGTCGAGCAGCTGCACGCTCTCGCCCACACCGTAGGACTGATCGAGAGCTGCGCTCAACCACCCCTGCACGGAGTCCGCGTCAGGCGACGTGGCCATTCCGGTCATGCCGACGGCAAGCACGGTTCCGCCGTTGACGACAACGGAACCATTAGCGTCGAGCGCTCCCTCGCGGTCTTCAGGTGAACCGAACACCGTGCTGATTCCGCCAGTGATCATGATCGAACCGTTGGAGTCCATCCCGTCCCCCTCGGAGTTGACAGTGATTTCGCCACCGGTAACCGCAATCATCGCGCCATCGTCTGCTTCTTCGATGCCACCGACGTCTGTCGTCGTGCTCGTACCACTCGTGGCGTTGATGCCGTCATCGCTTGCGGCAACGTTGAGCGTGCCGCCCTCAACGGTGATGTAGTACGCCTCGATGCCCTCATACGAATTGCTGACCGTCGTTGTCCCTTCAGCAACCACAATGTGAACTTCGGCCTTGAGCCCATCGTCGGTTGCACTGAGCGTCGTCTCGCCACCCGTCATGACAATGTCGGTCTGTGCCTGCACACCGTCGTCACCGGCAACGAGATCGATCGTGCCGCCGGCAATGTGAACGTAGCCACTGGTTTCGTCTTCGTCTTCGTCCGACTTCACGGCATCGCCACCGGCATCAACCGACACCGTGCCGTCCTTGATCGTGAGAGAGTCTTTGCCGCGAAGGCCATCGTCAGCCGCAATCACAGTGATATCACCCGACAGGATCGTCAGGTCATCGTGGCTCGTGATCCCATCGTTTTGGGTGCTCGTCACAGTGAGGGATCCATCCCCAGAAATCGTGAAATCCGCATCACTGAAGAGAGCTGCATTCGCCTCTTCATCGGCACCCGTCGACGAGACACTATTGCTGCCGCTGAGCGACACCACAACATCCTCGGCGTTGAGTACAGCGATCGCAGCGCTCGACGCGTTGGAAATGTTGGCGCCGTCAAGGACGAGAGCAACGACATCCTCATCAGCGGTATCGACAACTACCTGGCCGTCGAGCTCACCGGAGAGCACATAGGTGCCCGCCGCCGTGATCGTCACAGTGTTTCCGGTGACCGAGACGCCCTCACCAGCTGCCGAAGCGGAGGACCCGGTGAGCGTGACGGCGACGGCGCCATCCAAACTCCACTCGTCATCGTTTACCGTGGTCGCGTTTGCGTTAGCCGCGAGAACCTCAGCGGCTACAACGCCAGTGGTGAGTTCGATGCTCGAGGTGGTGCTGCTTTCACTTTCAACGCTCGGGGTCGAGACAGTCGTCGAGCATCCGGCAAGAAGAAGCCCCCCAATGACAATCGTGCTTGCAAGGGCGGTGAGGGTGAATTTTCTGCTCTTCATGGTCAAACTCCTTGGGGATGTCGGCGCAACGTTCGCGCCCCTTTCTTTGGTGATATGGACATCCCACCGGTGTTCTCTATGACCTTTCTATGAACGGATCGTGAGCGAACCGTGGATCTGACTCCGGATAGCCAGCGCTCACCCTCCGGCGAGGGCATCTTGGCCCTCGCCGGATTCGCTCACCCCGCGAAAGAACGAGCTAAACAGTCGACCAACCACCATCAGGCATCAGTACGGCTCCGTTCACGTTCGCAGAATCTTCACTGAGGAGCCAGCATATGGATGCCGCGAGCTCTTCTGGCTTGGCTGGTGCGGGAACAGTGGTCTGCATGATCGGGCCGAGGCGCTCTCCAGCCCATGCGGACTGGAACGGAGCTTCAATGTTGGTCATCACAGCGCCCGGTGCGACGGCATTGCAACGGACACCCTTCGGACCATAGAAAAGGGCCGTGCTCTTGGTGAGCCCGATTACGCCGTGCTTACTGACGGAGTACGTCGTTCCTGACGCTCCCGACTTAATGCTCGCTTCGCTCGCAAGGTTGACGATGCGCCCGAATTCGGCGTCGATCATTGTGGGCAGCACGGCGCGGATCAATCGCATCTGTGCGGTGAGATTGACGCCCATAACCCGGTCCCACATTTCGTCAGTGATCTCGGCCGTCGGAAGAAAGGCATCCATTATTCCGGCGTTGTTGACGAGACCGTCTACCCGATCTCCTGCCGCCGCAACAATTTTGTCGACATCTGCCTGCGCGCTGACGTCGCCGGAGACAGTAACGAGCCGGTCGGTCGCGGACTCGGTTGCTAGCTCGTCGAGTCGCGGCTGGGAGATGTCACTCGCGATCACGCGAGCACCCTCCCTCAGCAGTCGGACCGCTGTTGCCTTACCGATTCCGCTTCCGGCGCCGGTGACGATTATCGTGCGTCCATCAAAACGTCCTGCATCAACTGAATTGGTCATGCCCAGCACTCCTTTGTGTGAAATATCCGCAGTCGCGGCCTAAAAGAATATTACACTCAGTGCCATAAATAAGCCTGTGGGTTATCCTGAGCGAATGACCGCCGTCGAAAGTGAGCATCCGCGTCGCGGGAGACCGCCCCGCGCAGACCCCACCGAAATTGGGTTGGTTGCTCTGCATCTCTTTACAGACAGGGGCCTCGACAGCGTCACAATGGACGAAGTCGCAGTCGCCGCTGGCATCAGCCGTCGAACACTTTTTCGCGTGTTCCCCACTAAGGCATCGATAGTCTGGGGCGGCATGACCGAATTCTCCCGCGAGCTTCAAGCGCGCGTCGAAGCGGCGAGCGGAGACAATGCAGTGGCGATCCTCCACCGCGCGTGGGTCGAGGCTCTTCATATGCTCGACTCAAGTGTCGAGATCACACGACTGCGGATGGTATTGATTGCGTCATCGGAGGATGTGCGCGGCTGGGGCTACGCTCAGCTCGCCGAAGCAAACGAAGTGCTTGAACGGCAGGTCGCCCGCATAGAAGGAATCGAGGAGGGCACCCTCCGTGCTCGGCTTATCTCGACGGCCCTCGTTGCCGCCGGATTTTCCGCCCTCGCTTGGTGGGCGCAGACTAACGACCCGCGCACCCCCGCCGAGGTCATCGATCAGAGCTTTAGCGAACTCGACACCATCTTCGGCACCTCAGACTGAGGTAGGTCAACTGAGGCAGGTCAACTGATCGCTGCGCGAATCCGAGCAGCTTCCCGTCGGCCCTGTTCCCTGCCCGCGACAGCGACAGCAGGAACCACTGAATTGTCGAGACTATTACGCCCCTGCGCCGCCTTCGCTTCAGGAGACATCTCAACAACCTCGACCTTTCGCGGAGCCAACGCCTTCACCTGCTCGGCAATTCGATTGGCTCGACGGAACGCGATCGTGAGAGGAACCAACGCAATCACGGGGCCATCACCTGGCGCCAGATCGAGGTTCGCCGGTGATCGAACTCCGCCGTCGATGTAGACACGGCCATCCAGCTCGACCGCTGGCCACACCATCGGCACAGCACAACTTGCCTCCACGGCATCGACGAGGGCGATTCCGTCAGCTTGCGTGATGATGCGCTCGACCCCGGTCAGGGCATCCACAACCACAATGTGAAGATCGGCATCAGGCCAGGAATGGCTGGGCAGGCGTTTCTCAATGACCGCGTGACGTTTCGCCTCCAGACCGACAGCGGCATGCAGCGCGAATTTGCCCACTCGCCGTGACGATTGGTGTTGATTACCCGGTAGCAGCTGCGCCAGCACAAACTTCACTGTGCTGCCAACGGAAAGCGAATTCGAGATCTCAAATGGCACTCCGGCCAGCTGATTCTCATACAGCCTCTCGATAGGGACGCCGCTTGTGACTTGGGCCGCAACTGCCGCGCCCGCACTCGTTCCGAACGACGCTCGAGCGGCGGTAACGTCGACCCCTTCATCGGCAAGCCCGGCGATTACGCCGGTCTCCCAAGCGATGCCTGCAACCCCGCCGCCGCCAAGCACGAGAGTGAATGGGGCAGTACTTTTAGTCATCGTCGTTCCTTAACCTAGGAAAGAAGCGCGAGTCGCAGCGCCCGGGCTTGTTCTTGCCAAAACTTAACCGAGACATCCTTCTTCGAGTAGAGGGCATCGAACCCATGAAATGCTCCCTCGACGACCTGCAGCTCGCACGGGACGCCCACTTCTCGCAGCCGTCGAGCGTATTCCACATCTTCGTCCTGAAAAAGGTCAAGACTGCCGACACCGATCCAAGTTGGCGGGAGCCCCGCGAGGTCCTCGCTTCTAGCCGGAGCGGCGTAGGGCGATACACCAGAACTGCCAGGCTCCTGCCCTAGGTATGTTGTCCATCCGTAGCGATTGCTCTTCACCGTCCACACCCGCACTTTGCTCGTGTCGTGGTCCGTTCTCACCACGGTACGGTCATCCAACATCGGGTACACCAGCAACTGGAAGGCTGGTTGAACTTCGCCCCGATCATGGGCAAGCAGGGCGAGTCCCGCTGCGATGCCGCCCCCGGCGCTGGCTCCGCCAATAGCGATCTTTGCGGGATTGATCTGGAGTTCTTCTGCGCGAGCCACAAGCCCTTTCAATCCAGCGTAGGCATCCTCGACCGAGGCCGGAGCGGGCTGTTCAGCGCCGAGTCGGTACCTCACTGCCGCAACTACGATGCCTAGTTCTCTGACGAATGCGATGTTCGCTGCGTCATCCTGCTCTGGATTTCCGATGATGTGCCCGCCTCCGTGAATCCAAATCATTGCGGGCACGGCGCTCTCCAGGCGGTCTGGGCTGAAGACTCGCAGCGTCACTTCTGGAGCACCCTCTGGTCCCGGGACCGAAATCTCGCGCACAGTAACCCCCGGCTCGGGAGTAACAGGTTTGGGGCGGGCTCCGCGAAGGATGCGAGACGTTAGAGGGCCAAAAGAAATATTGGGGGTGAAGCGCGCTGCAGAGAGATCAGGGTGGATGCCGGACATATGGTTACTCCTCGTTGAGTCTGCGGGGCCGTCCCACTGGTTTGGTCACCGTTGGTCGCCTTTCGTGCACTCAGTGCCAAAACTAAGATAGGGCATGCTGTGCTGTCTGGCGAGAACCATCTACCTCTCGGCTAGCGATCACCCCAGCGGGGCGGGTGCCGCTAATCACTCTTATGCCCGCGTACCGACCTCTCCACCCTCGGGAAGATCTACGACCACGCGGAACAGGTTGAATGAAGCCCCTCTCGCTGATCATTGCTGAGTAGTCGTTGATACGCCCCCCTTTTAATCCGTCCGGGTCGTGACCATCGACTCAGAACGCGATGCGCTGCGAGATGATGGGTGTATGACAGCCGCTAGCGCTTTCTCCGCCCCGGTCGGCGACCTGAGCGGGTGGGTTCGCGCCCCCTTCACCGCCGCCGGCATGACCTATGACTGCTTCGAAAAGGGTTCGGGGCCAGGGGTGGTGCTCATACCGGAGATCCCCGGGATCACACCGGAGGTGCTTGGCCTGGCTGAGCACCTCGTCGTCGCCGGCTTCACCGTCGTCGTGCCCTCACCATTCGGCCAGCCTGGCAAGGCGAAGTCCGTGGGCTACATGACGCGGATCGTGCTGCGGCTGTGCGTGGCAGCAGAGTTCCGAGCCTTTGCGACGAATTCCTCCCGCCCCATCACTGACTACTTCCGGGCGGTTGCATCCGACCTAGCTGCCCGCACCCCCGGGCGAGGCGTTGGCGTCATCGGGCAGTGCTTTACCGGCGGCTTCGCGTTGGCCGCCGCAATCGACGACTCTGTGGCGGCATCCGTTCTCAGTCAGCCCGCAGTCCCTTTTCCCGTGGGCCGCGCTCGTCAGCTCGACGCCGGAGTCTCGCCCGATGAGTTCGATCGCATCGCTGCCCGAGCGGATGCCGGCGAAGTCTGCGCCCTCGGGCTACGTTTCAGCGAAGACAGCGCCGCCCCGCGCGCCCGCTTCGACACCATCAAAGCCCGTCTCGGCGACGCGTTCGAGATCATCCAGTTGGATTCATCGCCCGGAAACTCTGACGGCTACGCCGCTACAGCGCACTCAGTGCTGACAGGCGAAGTTCGGGAGAATCCGGCCAACTCCGCTGCGGTTGCGCGCGACCGAGTGGTCACGTTCTTGCGGGAGCGAATCGGCTGAGCGGCGTCTGCTGATCTGATCTAGCCGAGGCTCGATCCCAGGGCGCCAACGATGTACGGCACGAGCCAGATTCCCCACACGATGACAGAGAATCGGTGAAAGCTGGTCTTCTCGGCTTCACGATTACCCACCAGCACGACAATCGCCCAAGCGAGGTGCACGGCCATGAGAACGATCGCGATAACTCCCGTGATGCCCATCAGCTGGTTCAACGCGCTCTGCTCGATGCCGGCTGCACGATTCTCGGTCGCGATCAGGTTCATCAGGAACGTGCCCGTGGCATCCGCCGCCAATCCCAGCCCGAAGAGCACGGCATGCCACGGCTTGAGCACCTTCTGCACTCGCTCGCTCCACACCCCGACGGTGTAGAACACGAGGGCCAGAGTGATGAGGATGATCGCAGGCAGCAGCATCTCTCTAGTGTGGCCTGTTCACGGCTCGCGGGCAAAAGTGGTTCTTAACGACGAAAGCCCCACACGAATGTGAGGCTTTCAGCTGGTGCGCCCGGAGGGATTTGAACCCCCGGCCTATTGATCCGTAGTCGAAAACCATTCCCGCAGAACTATGCGGAAGTGCTCAAAATCGCTGCAGAACACTGGTGACTGGGCGCGACTCCGATGCCCCACGTTGACTGGGCTGCTCCCCAAGTGTGGGTGAAATGTGGGCACGACTAATCTGACCATTGCTCGACAAAGTTCTAAATTCCCAGTGTACTGGTGAAATCGCAAAAGCGACTTCAGATCGGGTTCTTGAAGTCAGGGCCCACTCTGTCGCGCGACGGGCCGGGTCCACAAAAATCTGATCCAAGAATCTCGGCAGCCTAGCGAGCTGATCGCCGAGAATGGCCAGGCGACAATTGCCACCTATCCCAGTGGGGCAATGCCGATCGCGCTTGAGGACTTCAGCAGTAACGGCGCCTAACCTCCCACGGCCTGAGCAACGAAGCCAACGGGATGATCGGAATTATCAACGCTAGCTGGTTGAACCGAGGCTGCTCCGCGTCCGAACCAAGTTGCCAAGTGTGGTCACGAGCCGAACACTGTACATTTTATACTCTAGGGGGGTATGGTATGTGCATGAATGGATATGCCCAGAATAAAGATGATGTTCTCAAACGGCTCCGTCGCGTCGAGGGACAGGTTCGGGGCATAGAACGGATGGTGGAGTCCGACAAATATTGCATCGACGTGCTGACTCAGGTGTCTGCGGCCACGAAAGCGCTGGAGTCAGTCGCGCTGTCGTTGCTTGCAGACCACTTAGGCCACTGTGTTGCCGAAGCCGCCGGTGAAGGTGGATCTGTCGCCGCCCAGAAAATCCGCGAAGCCAACGAAGCGATAGCTCGTCTCGTTCGTTCATGACAACACTTCAACAAGGAGAGAACATGACCTCAATCGATCGCGTAGACCTTGGCCTAAAGGACGGGTCTGGGTGCAGCTGCTGCGCCGCATCCGCGGCCCCAGCGCGTGAACCCGCTTCCGGGGCATACGAAACAGAGATTCTAGTTCAGGGGATGACTTGCTCGCATTGCGTCGCAAACGTGACCGAGCAACTTGGTTCGCTCGAAGGAGTGCTCGCAGTGACGGTCGCTCTAGTCTCGGATGGGGTATCGACAGCTAGTGTCTCGAGCTCTATTGCCCTTGATCCTGCGCACGTTCGTTCTGCAGTCGAAGAAGCCGGCTACTCGCTAGCAACCACCCAGAAAGAACCTTCGCCGGGTCTCAAACACGAATCGAATTAACTCGCCGAGTCTGAGTAAAACGACAAAAGTAGGGATTGGCCAATGAGCGCTCACAACCACAGTGGCAGTACCGCGAACGCAGCACCCGACGACGCTCATTCGCAGCACAATGAACCGGGTGCTGCAGAAAGCGGGATGCCCGATTCACAGCAACCGCACGGTGGGCACCCCCAGCATGGTGGTGGAGGCCATGGCGATCACGTTGCCGGCTTCCGGCGGATGTTCTGGATCATGTTGGTCGTTGCGGTACCGGTGGTCGCGTTCTCGCCGATGTTCGCGATGCTTCTCGGCTACGAGCTGCCCGCTGCATGGATGGTCTGGATCTCTCCTGTGCTCGGCACTGTCATGTATATCTGGGGCGGTGCTCCGTTCCTTACGGGCGCGGTGAGCGAGGTGCGCAGCAAGCAACCCGGGATGATGCTCCTCATCGGTTTGGCAATCACGGTGGCCTTTGTGGCGTCGTGGGGTGCAACATTGGGCGTGCTGGATCATAGGCTCGATTTCTGGTGGGAACTGGCACTGCTGATCGTGATAATGCTGCTAGGCCACTGGATCGAGATGCGGTCGCTAGCGCAGACAACGTCAGCGTTGGATTCCCTCGCTGCGCTCATTCCTGATGAAGCCGAGCGTGTTGACGGTGACCGGACGGTAACCGTTTCGCCATCAGAGTTGCGTGTGGGTGACGTTGTTGTGGTTCGACCTGGTGGTCGTGTTCCTGCTGACGGACGGGTTGTTCAGGGCTCGGCGAGCATGGACGAGTCAATGATTACCGGGGAATCCCGGGCGGTCCGTCGCAGCGAAGGTGACTCCGTCGTTGCGGGCACTGTCGCGACCGACTCCGGGATGCGCGTCGAGATCACCGCCGTTGGTGACGACACCACGCTTGCTGGAATTCAGAAACTCGTCACCGAGGCGCAAAGCTCATCTTCGCGTGCGCAGCGTCTCGCCGATCGTGCTGCCGGATGGCTATTTTGGTTCGCACTCGGCGCGGGAGCGATTACTGCTCTGGTCTGGACTCTGCTCGGGATGCCGGATGCGGCGGTTGTTCGCACAATCACAGTGCTCGTCATCGCGTGCCCGCATGCTCTCGGTCTTGCTATCCCGTTGGTGGTGTCGATATCGACCGAACGAGCCGCTAAAGCCGGCGTGCTGATCAAGGATCGTTTGGCGCTGGAAAGCATGCGCACAGTTGATACGGTTCTCTTCGACAAGACCGGAACGCTCACCAAGGGAACCCCCGCTGTTACCGCTATCGAACCAACCGAAGGCTTCGAAGCGGACGAACTGCTCGCATTGGCGGCCGCCGCAGAAGCTGACTCCGAGCATCCTCTCGCCCGCGCAATCGTCGCGGCAGCACGCGAGCGTGAACTGTCAGTGCCGAAATCGAGCGATTTTGAGTCGTCGCCTGCAGTTGGTGTCCGGACTCGCGTCGCTGACCGCACAGTTCAGGTTGGCGGTCCGTACCTTCTCGAACAGGAGGGTGGCGCTGAGCTTCCAGCAACTGCGGAATGGGCAGAACAGGGCGCAATCATTCTCCACATCCTGATCGACGGCAGAGTGGCCGGCGCCTTAAAGCTTGCTGATGAAGTGCGGGCCGAATCCCGGGATGCGATTGCCGCACTCCACGACCGTGGCGTTCAGGTAGTGATGATCACCGGCGATGCGGAGGCTGTTGCCGCATCCGTCGCAGAAGAACTCGGAATTGACCGCTACTTCGCCGGGGTGCGCCCGGAAGATAAAGCCCTCAATGTCAAAGAGCTACAGGCGGAGGGACGCAAAGTTGCGATGGTCGGAGATGGCGTCAACGATGCTCCCGCCCTTGCGCAGGCGGATGTGGGAATCGCGATCGGTGCGGGCACGGATGTTGCTATCGCCTCGGCGGGGGTAATCCTCGCCAGCGACGATCCGCGCTCGGTGGTGTCGGTCATTGAACTGTCTCGAGCGTCGTACCGAAAGATGAAACAGAATCTCTGGTGGGCCGCCGGCTACAACCTTCTTTCCGTCCCGCTTGCCGCCGGCGTACTGGCGCCGATCGGATTCGTGCTGCCCATGTCGGTCGGGGCTGTTCTCATGTCGATATCAACTATTGTTGTGGCATTGAACGCACAGTTGTTGCGCCGGTTGGACCTCAATCCCGAAAAGTTCACCGGCCGCTAGCGGCCGGCACAACGTCGCTCTAGACGAGGAAGCACTATGACACGGATCACAGCAACGCGATACTCTCGCGCTACTGCGTCTGCGTCTGTGCCTCGATCGTCTAGAGGCACTGCTGAGCCTCACCTTGCCGGCACGGTCTGGAAAGCGACTGTTCTGGTTGTTCTCGCCGTGGCACTGATTGTCGGAATATTGGCGATGCACTCGTTCGCTTCGACGGCGTCTCACTCCGAGATGGGAATGCCAACCGAGAGCTCGACCGCGGCGGTTGGCTCGCCTCATGACACTGCGGGTGTGTTCGCCGCTTCGAGCCCGGATTGCGTTGGCTGTGGCGAAGATGCATCGATGACCATCATGTGGTGTGTTCTTGCGTTACTTACCGCGACGCTTCTGTTGGTCGCATCCAAACTGGCGAAGGGATGGGTAGGAGTTGCCTGGCGTCATCTCTTAACTGCCAGACCAATCCTGACGGTTGTCGGTTTCGTCCCGCTGCCCCCCTCTCTCACCGTTCTCTGTATTAGTCGCACCTGATTAGGGTTCTGTCGGCTCAGCCTCGACATGCCAGACGCATGCCCATTCCGGCCATGCGCTAATTACTGACTAATCAGGAGAACCACAATAATGAAGATCCGTTGTGCGGCGACAGCCGCTATGACCGTCACCGCACTACTAGCGCTCACCGGTTGCACCACTGCCATGACCGATTCGGCACAGAGCCCCGACTCGTCGGCCACCGAGTCGGTCACGGTCGCCGACGCGAACAGCTCCGACGTCATGTTCACCACAATGATGATTCCGCACCATGAACAAGCCGTTGAGATGGCCGACATGGTGCTTATGAAGGAGGGAATCGACCAGCGAGTCCTCACCCTGGCACGGGACGTTAAGGCTGCTCAGGCTCCCGAGATTGCTCTCATGAATAGTTGGCTTAACGACTGGGGTGTAGAGGTTGATTCCGGTATGGCTGGGATGGATCAGGGCGACGGCATGATGTCTGATTCTGATATGACTGATTTGGAATCTGCCAACGGCGTCGAAGCGTCACGCCTGTTCCTTGAGCAAATGATCCTTCACCACGAAGGTGCAATCGATATGGCCCTGTTAGAAGTTGAAGCCGGCCAAAACTCGGCCGCGGTAGAACTGGCACAACAGGTCATTGATGCGCAAACCGGCGAGATTACCGTCATGCGCGACATCCTCAGCTCCTTGTAATCACTGCGGGGCTCGCCGTTCACCGACGGCGAGCCCCGCCCCCACTTTCTCTCACGAAGGACTTTCTCAATGTTTTCCTATTCCCGTCGGCTGCTTGCTGGCACAATTCTCGGCGTCACCGTTTCCCTTGCTGTTGTAGCCTGCTCACCGGCACCTGGCAGCCCTTCCTCTGCGCCGCCAACCATCCAACACATTCATGACATCGTGTTCAGCAGCAACGGCGACCTATTGATCGGGTCACATGATGGCGTTTACGCCGTTGAGCTCGACACCGGCGACACTTCACTTGTGGGCGACGTCGCTTTTGACTCGATGGGGTTGGCCGCTCAGGGCGAGACCATTTTTGTCTCCGGTCATCCCGGAGCGGACAACCACGATTCTTTCGTCGCGCCCCACATCGGGCTCGTCAAGCACACCGTAGAGGTCGGCTGGGAGCAACTATCACTGGCTGGAACGACCGACTTTCACAACCTCGGTACCACGCCCGCTGACCCTGATTTCATCGTTGGGCTCCCCTCTGATCGACCCGTGCTCTTGCGAAGCAACGATGGCGGACGTACCTTCGCTGACGAATCCGAACTGTCTGCGCGCGACATCAGCATCGATAGCGACGACGCAAATGTACTGACCGCGACCACCGCCGACGGCCTCGTGGTTAGCCGCGATGGGGGCGATACTTTCTCACCCCTAGCCGGGCCGACCCTCGTAGTGATTTCGCCGGACCCCACCCGGGAAGGTGGGATAGTTGGCGTCGCACCCGACGGCGAACTCTGGATTGGGTCCACTGCGCCTGACGCCGAGTGGACGTCGGCCGGCATCGTCGAGGGTGGCGCCGCAGCAATTGTGGTGAACGACGATGGGGCAATTGCGGTTGCAGGCGAAAGCAGCGTCGCCATCTCTAGAGACGGAGGGGAGACATGGACTACCGTCATTTGAGCAGAATAGTCGTCACCCTGCAGGTCCGGACCGAGCCGCTAATCGAAAAGACAACGCATGTCTGAGCGCACCAACAAAATCACTTTATTGGGCTCCGTATCGCTGGGCACCGGTGTGATGATCGGCGCAGGGATTTTCGCCCTTGTCGGCCAAGTTGCTGAGTTCGCAGGGGACTTTTTCCCCCTCGCTTTTCTTCTTGGCGCGATCGTGGCCGCCGTGAGTTCCTACTCCTACATTCGTTATTCCAGCGTGAATCCTTCGTCGGGCGGCATCGCAATGCTGCTGAAGGATGCGTACGGGCCGGGTGTTGCTGCCGGTTCGTTCTCCCTCTTCATGTATGTATCGATGGTCGTAGCTGAAAGCCTGCTCGCGAGAACATTTGGCACCTACCTGTTGCGACCCTTCGGGCTGCAAGACTCGGTAATTCTTGTGCCAATGCTGGGGGTGGCGGCGATCGTCGCTGCCGCGATTGTGAACCTCATCGGCAACACCCTCGTGGAACGTTCGGCAACTGTCACCGCGGTGTTGAAGATTGTCGGAATTGCGGTGCTCGCGATAGCAGGGCTGATTGGGGTGGCGTCTGCCGGTGACGGTTTCTTGTCAAAGTCGTCTGGCGACTCGATCAATATCATGGGGATATTGGCGGGCACAACGCTGTGTGTGCTCGCCTATAAAGGGTTCACAACCATAACCAACCAGGGCGACGACATACGTAATCCCAAACGCAACATTGCGCGTTCAATTCTCATCTCCCTTGCTATCTGTACCGTTCTCTATCTGCTAATTACTGTCACGGTGAGTTCGAGCATCGGTGCGAGCGGCGCAGTAGATGCCCGTAACTATGCTTTGGCTCAAGCCGCCGAACCGTTCTTCGGCACATGGGGCGTTGGAATCACCGTTGTGATCGCGGTCGTCGCCACCCTGTCGGGGCTGCTCGCCAGCCTCTACTCAGTGTCGCGGCTCTATGCAATGCTGCAGAAAATTCGGCAGGCACCCTCTCTGCCGAAATCAGTTCCGCAGCAACCGATGGTCATCACCGCCGGGCTCGCAATTCTGGTGACAGTGTTTCTCGATCTCAGCCAGATCGCGTCAATGGGCGTCTTTCTTTACTTAACAATGGACATGGCAGTGCAGTGGGGTGTCATTCGTCACCTGAAGGAAAAAATTGAAGCCCGCATTTGGCTTCCGGTGCTGACTATCGTGCTTGATCTGGCCATCCTCGTGCCGTTTGCCATCCTCAAGATTCAAAGTGACCTTTTTACGGTGATCGTTGCGGCGATTGTCGCAGCAGCAATCATCGTGGCCCAGGTCATCACAGTGCGCACTCGCCCTAACTGAAAACCTGACGCACCCAGTAGCTCTTCAAAGTGCGCGCAAAGCATGGGTCCGCACTGTAAATCAACGCTCAGCTGGATCATTCCACTAAACACGGCGATTCTTCCCAGTAGCTGTCGCCAGCTTGCGCACGTCGGCGAACGCCGAACGCCGTGATCGAGGCCAAGATCGCCACAAGAGTAAGCGTCGCAGTGGCGACAGGAAGACTCGCTGCGCCGATCCATCCCGCCACGGGGTAAGTCACGAGGAAGCACGCGTGCGAGAGCGCAAACTGCGCGGTGTAGACAAGATTGCGGTTCTCAGGGTTGGAAGCCTCCGCCAGCAAACGCGATGAGGGCGTGTTGATTAGGGAGGTACCCATGCCGAGAATCAGCCAAGTTCCCAAAAGCGCCCACCAACCGGTTGATGTGGTGACGGCGACAATCGTGACAGCGTTCGCAGCGAGAAGCCCACCAACGACAACGGATAACCCGATGAGCATTGTGCGCGTAACGCCGATTCGATCAACGAGCCGCGGGACGCTCACCGCCACAAGTAGTGAACCAATCCCGTAGGCGCCGAGAGTGACCGCCAGCGCAGCGTCATCAAGGGCGTAGATACTCTTGGCATAGACGACTGAGTTCACGAGAACGATCGCAGTGCCCGCCGCGACAACTACGTTCGTGACCATTAGAAACCGCAAGCTCGGAGTCCGAATGAACACCAGCACGCCAGTGGGGAGTCGCTGCCAGAAAGTGCCACCGTCTCGATTTTTCGCACGTGCCGGCAGCGTCGTTCCCAACACGAGAACTGCAGAGCCGGCGAAACCGATCGCTGTGCCGACGAATAAGTTGTTGTAGCTGATTACAGTGAGCAGTACAGCAGCGATGGTGGGGCTTAACAACGCTTCAAGATCGTAGGCCAACCTCGATAGAGCCAGAGCTCGCGTGTAGTCGCGGGCTTGAGGCAACACGGCGGGGATCAACGATTGGAATGCGGGGGTGAATGTTGCTGATGCCGACTGCAACACGAATACCAAGAGGTAGATCTGCCATGTTTCCGTGACGAACGGCAACATCAACGCGATTGCAAGCCGGACCGCATCGGCACCGACCAACACTGCCTTCTTCGGCAGCCGATGCACCAACGCCGCAACCAAAGGTGCGACGCCGACGTAAGCGACCATCTTGATCGTGAGAGCAGTGCCCAAAACCAAGCCGGCAGCATCCCCTGCAAGATCGAAAGCCAATAGGCCCAAGGCGACCGTGAGCATCCCGGTGCCGAGCAACGCAATTACCTGCGCGCTGAACAACGCGCGGTAGGTCCTGTTGCGAAGCACCTCGATCATGCGTGGTGTGCCGGTAACTCGTCAATGGAGTGCTCCGCCTGCAGTATCGCCTCGATCACCAACCGCTTCGCGTGCTCGTCAGTCAATCGATAAAACATGCGATTGGCATCCTTGCGCACCAGCACCAGTTTGCCCCAGCGCAATTTCGCCAAATGCTGAGATACTGCGGCAGGACTGCGATCGACGATCTCGGCAAGATGATTCACCGACAACTCACCATCCTGTAACGCGAGCACGATCCGAATTCGGGTGGCGTCCGCAAGTAGCTGAAATACTTCCACCGCGATCTCGACATACTCGCTATCTGGCTGGACTCTCTCCACCTTAGTATCTTCATGCATACATAGATACTAAGCATGCCAGCAACCGTTGTCTAACCCAAAGTGGCACTTCGACCCATGATTCGGGCCTACTGCGCCGACAGGCGACGCACGAGTACACGAGAGCCGCTAAGCCCCAGCCCCTCGATTAGAGATCAATAGGTCACTCCCACGCGGTGGCCCGAAACCCAGGCAAACACTGGGCCGGGAAGAGTGGCATAGTCCACATTTCGGTCAAAATCCGGCCCAAAACTTTGTGAAGTGTGGGCAAAATGTGGGCAAAAGAAAAACAGGCCCGACCGCACTCCACAAGAAAGTGCTGGTCAGACCTGTTTTATTTGGTGCGCCCGGAGGGATTTGAACCCCCGGCCTATTGATCCGTAGTCAATTGCTCTATCCGCTGAGCTACGGGCGCATCTCGATGACTTTCGCCAACCAGAAAACTATACCAGCGGTTTCGGCCTCTCAATGACACTTTTGTCAGATGGATGCCGCGAGCGCCTATTTTCTGACGCGAAGGTGCGCCACACCGCCATCAACTTCGAGCGCGGTGCCCGTAGTTGAGCCCGAGAGTGGGCTCGCCAAATACGCGACGGCGCCGGCGACTTCTTCGGGCGTGACCATGCGTCCAGTTGCCTGACGGGCATCCAGAGCGGAACGTTCCTTGACCGGATCGTCGAAGCCCTGCAGCATCCGCTCCACGAACGGGGTGGCAACTGTGCCGGGGCTGACCGCGTTGACGCGCACACCATCCGCCACATGGTCGGTGGCCATCGCGTAGGTCAGGGCGAGAACGGCACCCTTCGAGGCGCCATACAGCGCGCGCTGCGGAAGGCCGTTGAGGGCGGCGATGGAGCAGAGGTTCACGATCGCGGCGTGCTCAGACTTGCGCAGCCAGGGCATGGCTGCCGCCGACACCCGTGCCATTCCGATGACGTTGATGTTGAGAACGCGCGCCCATTCGGCGTCGTCGTTCTCTTCGACGGTTCCGACAGCGCTGATGCCGGCGTTATTCACGACGATGTCGATGCCGCCTAGTTTCTCGGCGGCCGCAGCAACAGCGGCGTCGACGGAGGCACGATCTGACACGTCGGCCGTGAATCCGTGGAGCCGAGCATCCAACCCCTCGGTGTTGAGGTCGAGCACCGCAACCGTGGCACCGCGCTCTTCTAGCGCGAGGGCCGAGGCGAGGCCGATGCCGGAAGCGCCACCCGTGACGACGGCGACGAGACCGTCGAACTCGGCACTCATGCCTGCACCAGAGTCTGGCGAGCGCGACCGAGGCCGTCGATCTCGAGTTCAACGACATCGCCGGCACGCAAGTACGGCTGGCCCTCGATGCCCATGGCGACGCCTGCCGGGGTTCCCGTGTTGATGACGTCGCCGGGCTGCAGCACCATGAACTGGCTCAGGTACCAAATGATGTGGTTCACGCCGAAGGCCATGTTCGCGGTCGTGCCATTTTGGCGCTCCACACCGTTCACCCATAGGCGCAAACCCAAGGCTTGAGGGTCGGCGACTTCGTCGGCGGTCAGCAGTTCAGGCCCGAACGGATTGAAGGTCTCGCAGCTCTTGCCCTTGTCCCAGGTTCCGCCACGTTCGAGTTGGAAGGCGCGCTCGGAAACGTCGTGCGACACGGCGTAACCGGCAATGACGGCAGCCGCGTCATCCGGAGATTCAAGGTAGCGAGCGGTCGCGCCGATCACGACACCAAGCTCGACCTCCCAGTCGGTCTTCTCGCTCGTACGCGGGATGAACACGTCGTCGAAGGGGCCAACCATCGTGCTCGGGTCCTTCATGAAAATGACGGGCTCGTCGGGCAGAGTTGCGCCGGTCTCTTCGGCGTGGTCGCTGTAGTTGAGGCCGACACACACGATCTTGCCGGGGCGAGCGATGGGAGCTCCTACGCGGACACCCTCGGTAGCCGCGGCGGGAAGAGTGCCCGCGGCGAGCGCAGCCTTCGCGGCGGCAACACCATCCGCGGCGAAGAATGCTCCATTGATGTCGGCAGCGATCGAACGCAGATCGAAAGCTTCCCCGTTGTGCAAAGCGACGGGGATTTCTGAGCCAACCGGCCCGAGTCGCGCGAATCTCACTGAGTGTTCTCCTTCGTTGCCAGCGCGATACCTTCGCGCTCTTGTGATTCATAACCGGCCTCGACGACCGCCATGGTGTGCATGACGTCGTCGACCGAGGTCGGAAGTTCAGAAACTGAGCCCTCGAGGAAACGCTGCAGCGCGCTCATCGAACCGATGAAGGCATCCGGGAACCAGCTGCCCTCAAACGGTACCGGCTGCCAGCCCAGCTCGGGCTTGTCGGTATAGGCGATAGCGAGAGCGTCGGGGCCTCCGCGCGGATAGTCGAGCATGAGGCCCAACTGCGCGCGAATGGCGCCCTTGGTGCCCTCCCACTTCACGAACGCCTCCTCGAACTCGCCACCGAATCCGTGGTCGTGGTTCGTGCTGATCGTGACCCGCAGCGGCCGATCACGGTACCGCATGATGATCGTCGAGCGAGTGTTCGAGACCTGAGGCTTAGCCGGATGCCGCACCGTCGCCACGCTCACACCGTCGGGGTCGCCCAAGAACGAACGCACCAGATCCATGTAGTGCACGCTGTGCATGTTGAGTTCGAGACGCTCGATGCCGAGCACGTGCGGGAAGATCTCCCACGGCGTCTCGGTCGCAATGCGGATTTCCATGTCATAGAGCTCGCCAATCGCGCCCTCGGCGATGAGCGTGCGAGCGGCCGCGATGTACGGCGCGAACCGCAGTTGCGTATTCACTGCAGCAACAAGGTTCTTGCGGTGACAGATCTCGAGAAGCACGCGCGCCTCGGCCAGGTTCTGCCCCAGCGGCTTCTGGATGAGCACCGCTGCACCATCGGGCAGCTGGTCGAGCACTGCCGGGTACTGCTCGGGCATGAGCGCGAGGTCGTAGACGGCATTTTTCGGAGCCGCCGCTACGGCATCCGACAACGACGTGTACACATTCGGGATGCCGAACTCATCGGCCAGCGCCTGCGCCTTGGCCGCCGTGCGGTTCACGATCCCCCACACCTCGAACCCGGCCTTGCGGTAGGCCGGCAGGTGAGCGTCTTTGACGATTCCGCCGGCGCCAATCATGACGATGGGCCGCGGATGTTGCGGCAGCGCCAGCGTGTAGGCCTCGGCTGGCTCACGTTCTGGAAAGTGCGACACGGGGTGCTCCGGCTCTCATAGACGGTAAAACTCGTGATCAAACGATATATCAAACGCGTGGAGGCGGCAATGCGGCGGGCGGGAACTCCGCGGGGTGGCGGCACTGGCAAATATCGCCCGACCTTCGGAAATTCAGGAAATTCGAGCGCGCGATCGCTTTATTGGCCCATTGGGAGCTACGAGAAGACGAATCTCCTGAATTTCCAACGTTGGCTAGCGCGGAGAGCGCGAGGGGGCGCGCGGAAGGTGAGGGTAGCTGTGCGCCAGCGCGCCGTCCCAATGCGTCGCGCCGTGCACGGCAGCACGTACCGCAGCCCACGCCAGCACGTACCGCGCACCACGCTCGCGCCACAACGACAAGTGCGGCCCACCCGCAAGGGTGAGCCGCACCTGAGTTGTGTCAGCAAATAGCGCTGGCGCTAGCGAGCGGCCTTAGATAGCACCCCGCGGGCCCTGGATCAGATCATCGTGATGAATTTGGGCAACGTTGGGGTGCGCCCGCATTCGGTAGCGGAGGGCATTGTCTCCGTAGGTTTCGAGGATCGGGCTGTTCGTGGGGTCGAGCGAGAGTCCGCGCGCTTGAGCGGCGAGCTCGGGTGGCAGCTGCAACTGCGGCATCACGGTGTCGAGAGCCGGGTTGAAGAAGAACGGGATCGAGATGCGATCATCGCCGATCAGAGGGGAGATGACGCGGTGCAGAGTCGCCTTGAGGTAACCCTCCGTCGCGAGTTCGAGCATCTCGCCGATGTTGACGACGAACGCACCCGGCTTGGGCGGGACATCCACCCACTCGCCCTGGAAGTCGACCTGCAGGCCGCCCTTGCCCGGCTCCACCATGAGCAGTGTGAGAACGCCGCCATCGCGGTGGGCACCGACGCCCTGCTTGGGCTCCGGGTTGGACTCACCGGGGTACCGCACGATCTTGAGCTGCGGGAACGGCTTCTCCGCAAAGGCGTGATCGAACACGTCCTCCGGGGCGCCGAGGGCTTGGGCCCACGCGCGCAGCAGGCGCAGCGAGACAGCGCTGAGTTTGTCGTTCCACTCGTTGACCAACTCGCGAAGCTGGGGAACGGCATCCGGCCACAGGTTCGGGCCCTCGAGGCGCCAGTAGTCAGCGAGCCCGGCAGCGTTGTCGACCACGTCACGCTCGGGGCCCACGTCGATCTGTTCACGCCAGTCGGTCTTGCCCTCGGTTAGCTCGCCGCCCACTCGCGTGTAGCCACGGAACTGCGGGCTGTTGACGTTTTCGACGGCCAACTTCTGCTCAGCGGGCAAGGCAAAGAACTCGCGTGATGCCGCAAGCAGGTCATCCATCAACGATTCTTCAACACCGTGACCGACAAGGTAGAAGAACCCCACATCATGGGTCGCACACAGCAAATCATCCCGGAATTTGGCGGCCGATTCGGGGCCGCCATCAAGTAGCGAGAGATCAATGACTGGGAGTGCGGAATCGTTCATGCCACGATATTTACACGCGAAGTTTGAGAAGTTCCCATTGTTACGCTCACAGCGTGAGGCAGGGGCGTCACACGATCACAGTTCGGAAAATTATGCTCCGACTGCGGCGCGTTCGGGAATAACTTGCGGGTGCGTTTGCGCCATATGTTCGATCACGCGCACCACCTGGCTCGTGTACCCGAACTCGTTGTCGTACCAGACGTACAGCACGAGATGCTTGCCTGAACTGATGGTCGCGAGCCCGTCAACGATGCCCGCGCGGTGCGAACCGATGAAGTCGCTCGACACGACCTCGGGCGAATCGATGAAGTCGATCTGCTGCTGGAGTGTCGAATCCAGCGAGAGCCCCCGCAAGTAGCGGTTCACCTCTTCGCGGGTCGTTTCGGTAGCAAGGTTGAGGTTCAAAATCGCCATCGACACGTTGGGAGTCGGAACTCGGATGGCGCTGCCGGTGAGTAATCCCGCCAGTTCCGGCACAGCCTTCGCGACTGCCTTCGCGGCACCCGTTTCGGTGATGACCATGTTCATCGGGGCCGAGCGGCCGCGGCGGTCACCGGAGTGGAAGTTATCCGTGAGGTTCTGGTCGTTCGTGTACGAGTGCACGGTTTCAACGTGCCCATGCTCGATGCCGTAACTGTCGTTGATGGCTTTCAGCACCGGCGAGATTGCGTTCGTCGTGCACGAGGCAGCAGACAGAATTGTGTCGCCGTCTTCGATCGTGTCGTGGTTGAGGCCGTAGACGATGTTCTTGATCTCGCCCTTGCCGGGGGCGGTGAGCAGAACACGCTTCACGCCCTGAGCGGCGAGGTGCTGGCTGAGGCCTTCCGGGTCACGCCAGCGGCCGGTGTTGTCGACGACGATGGCATCCGAAATTCCGTACTCGGTGTAGTCGACCGTGGCGGGGTCGTTCGAGTAGATGACTTGGATGAGCGTGCCGTTCGCCAGGATCGTGTTGGCGTCGGTGTCGACCGAGATCGTGCCCTCGAACGGACCGTGGATGCTGTCGCGACGCAGCAGGCTGGCGCGCTTAACGAGGTCGTTGTCTGATCCGCGGCGCACGACGATGGCGCGCAGGCGAAGCCCATCCCCGTTGCCGGCGTGCGCGATGAGGATGCGGGCCAGCAGTCGACCGATGCGCCCGAAACCGTAGAGCACGACATCCACGCCCGCCGGCTTGTCTTCGGCACCGTTCTTGAGCACGGGCGCGAGTTCGGTCGTCAGGAACTCACCGAGATCGCCGCCCACTTCGCGGTAGCGGTTGACGAGCTTGGCAAGGTCGATGGATGCCGAATTGAGGGCCATCCCCGACAACGCCACCATGATCGGCATTGTCTCTTCGATCGGAAGCTCAGCCTCGTTAATCTGGCGAGCAAAACGGTGAGCCTTGAGCACCTCAACCGGAGACTGGTTGATGAGACGACGGCCGTGAATCGAGGTAACGACGCCGTGGTTGCGATACAGCCCACCGATGAGGGGAATCATTGCCTCGGCCAGCTCTTGGCGGGCATTCCATCGGTCAAATTCGTCGCTGTGTTCGCGCTGCATCAGGTTCCTTCCGACTGCACTGTCGCGGGGCGAGTGGGCGCGTTTGTGACGCGCGGCCCCGCCTCCATTGTTTCAGAGAGCGTGCACCAGTACGCGGGTGGGTCCCTGCAATTCGGGCAACTGTTGAGCCAGCGCCAAAGGGAGCAGTTTTTAACGCTCAGTTAGTTGAGTTCCGCAGCCGCACGCACGAGATTTCGGAAGGCGTCGGGATCAATAGTGTCGCCCTTGTGCAGGTCAATCGCCCGGCGCACTGCGGCGTCGAGGCTGCCGTTGAAAAGGCCAGCCGGGTCGTCGAGCGATGCCCCCTTGGCGAAGGTGAGCTTCACCTTGTCTTTATAGGTCTCCCCCGTGCAGATCAGTCCGTTGAGGCTCCATGCTGCAACGCCAGCCGGATTCGAGGGCTTTCTCCATTTCACTTCTTCGATGACCTCGGGCAGCGCCTCGACGATGAGAGCACGGAGCTGGTCGAGCAGTTCACTTCGCCAGTCGCTGGGGTGGGTAGTCGCGTCGCTCATAGCGCTCACTGTACTCGCAGCCGGCCGCGATCCGCGAGGCATTCCTGCCCTCGTCATCAAATAGTACGATAATAGGATTTAGTGACCGAGGGGGCATCGTGAAGATCGCACGCATCGAAACATTCCTCGTGCCGCCGCGCTGGCTCTTTGTGCGCGTCGAGACGGACAACGGCATCGTCGGCTGGGGTGAACCCGTCGTCGAAGGCCAGGCCGACATCGTGCGCGCCACTGTCGAACAGCACGCCGAATACCTCGTGGGGCTCGACGCCACTCGCATCGAAGACCACTGGCAAGTGCTCACCCGCGGAGGCTTCTATCGCGGCGGCCCTGTCGCCTCTAGTGCGATCGCCGGCATCGACCAGGCGCTGTGGGACATTGCGGGCAAGGCGCACGGCGTTCCCATTCACGACCTTCTCGGCGGCGCCGTTCGCGACCGCATCCGCATGTATGGCTGGGTCGGCGGCGACGAGCCCTCCGAACTGCGCGACAACATTGCCCAGCAAGTCGAGTCGGGCCTGACCGCGATCAAGATGAATGCAAGCGGACGGATGTCGCCCCTCAGCACCGTGAGTGCCGTCACCGAGGTCGTCGACCGGGCTGCGCTCGCCCGCGAGGTCCTTGGCCCCGACCGGGATTTCGCTATCGACTTTCACGGACGAATGACCGCGGCGAACAGCCGCCGTATCCTCCCCCTGCTCGAACCGCACGCTCCCCTGTTCGTGGAAGAACCTGTCGTGCCCGAGAAGTCGCACGTGCTCGAGGGCAGCGTCGCTTCGACGTCGATTCCGATCGCCACCGGCGAGCGCCTCTTCTCGCGCAACGAGTTCCTGGGCCCGCTGCAGGCCGGCATCGCCGTCGTGCAGCCCGACCTCTCCCACGCGGGCGGAATCTCCGAAGTACGCCGTATCGCCGCCCTCGCCGACATGTTCGACGCTCAGCTCGCGCCGCACTGCCCGCTCGGACCGATCGCGTTGGCGTCGAGTTTGCAAGTCGGGTTCAATACTCCGAACTTCTTGATTCAGGAACAGAGCATCGGCATCCACTACAACGTCGGATCAGACGTGCTCGAATATTTGATGGATACGAGCGTCTTCGACTTCACGAGCGGCTTCATCGAGCGGCCGACTGCCCCGGGGCTCGGTATCGACATCGATGAGGCCGCTGTGCGTGCCGCCGACAAGGTCGGGCACCAGTGGCGCTCCCCCGTGTGGCGCAACGCTGACGGTGCGCTCGCCGAGTGGTAACGCGTTCGCGGCACCAGCTCTAGCCACGGCGCAGGGCCAGCTCTCCGCCGAAGCCGCAGCCCAGCCGCAGCGCGAGGCAGCGAGGCAGCGAGGCAGCGAACGGGCGCTAGCCCCCGAGCGTTGTTGTCATACCGCCGTCGACGACGAGCGAGGCGCCGGTGATGTACGAGGCACCGTCACCGGCCAAGAACTGGATGACCGAGGCAACTTCTTCAGGCTTACCCAGTCGCCGCAGAGTGGCCTGGCGTCGCGCCAACTCTTGCGCTTCAGGCCCTTGGTGATCCCACTGCCGCGTCTCGATCGATCCCGGAAGAACGACGTTCACGCGCACGTGCGGGGCATAGTCGAGCGACAGCTGACGGGTGAGCGAAATGAGTCCGCCCTTTGCGGCACCATAGGCAGGCTGCTCGGCCCACGACAGCACCCCATGCACGCTCGACACATTCACCATGCTGCCGCGGGCGGCGGTGAGGGTGTCATGGAA
This sequence comes from Salinibacterium sp. VpJ6, assembly GCF_059767345.1. NCBI lineage: Bacteria > Bacillati > Actinomycetota > Actinomycetes > Micrococcales > Microbacteriaceae > Salinibacterium > Salinibacterium sp. VpJ6. Next base: position 1,809,343 of record NZ_JBSOQL010000001.1, on the reverse strand, counting down.
GGTGCGCATCGCCCGGTACACGGATGACAGAGTCACCGAAAGCTGCTGGTTCCAGTTGTCCTCGCTCTGTTCGTGCGCGATGCCGGTCACTTGAAAGAACGCGTTATTCACGATGACCGCGGGCGGGCGATTCGCGGAGCGCAGCTCGAGCGAGAGCTGCTGCCACTGCTCGGAGTCGGCGACGTCAAGGCGATGGGCGGTCGCTGCTCCGCCGGCCGCAACTACCTCGGCGGCAACCGCGGCAGCGGCATCCACGTCAATATCGGTGACAACCACATCGTCACCGGAGGCAGCGAAGAGGCGCGCAGCAGCAGCGCCGATTCCGTTGCCGGCGCCCGTAATGAGCACGGTGCGGGTCATGCCTGCAGCCTTCCGCTCGCGAGGGCCCCCATTAGAGCGCCGGCTTTCGGTTCGAGACGAGTTCTGCCCCGGCCGCATCTTTGCTCACGATGGTTTCGGAGTCCCGGTTCGACTGATCCATGAGAATCTTCATCGCGGTTCCGGCTGCCTCGGCATCGCGGGCCACGATTGCGGTGACGACAGCCCGATGCTCATCTAAGAATTGCGTGGTGGTTTCGTGGGCGAAGGCGAGCTCATCGCGAGCATGCAGCGCGGGCTCGAGAATCACTTCGAAGCGTGCCAAAAGTTCGTTGCCGGATGCTCCCAAGATCGCCCGGTGAAAGGCAAGATCCGCCTTCACATGCGACTCGACCTCGGTGTTCTCGAAGGTCGCGGCAAGGTCGACCATTGCCGCTTCGATCTCGGCGCATTGCTCGTCACTGCGGCGTACGGCAGCGAGGCGGGCCGCAGCCGGTTCGAGCACTTGCCGCACTTCGCTCAGTTCGAGCACGAGAAGCGGATCGGGAACGCCCTCAGAACGCCACGTCATGACGTCGCTATCGAGCAATTGCCAGCGCTCACGCGGGGTCACATAAGTGCCGAGGCGCGGCCGCGCATCCACGAGTCCCTTAGTTGTGAGTACCTTGATCGCTTCGCGGACGACGGTGCGACTGACCTGAAACTCGGCCAGCAGCGCATCCGGATCAATGATGTCTCCTGAGGCGAGTTCGCCCCGCATAATGCGGCGCCCGAGCACGTCAACAACGTGTCCGTGCAAACCGCGGCGAGAGAAAGTAGTCATCCCCGCGATAATACTGTGCGCGCCCGGGGAGTGCGCTGCCGCACGGGCCGGCTCTGCCCGGCGACCGGCAACGCGACTACGCCATCACGCCGATCGGCGCGACCTTCCACTCGGGGAAGATGATGCTCGCATCGCCAGCGATGAGGTCAAGACGGTTTATGACGACCTCGCCAAGCAAGTCGCGGAAGTCGTTGCTGCCGGGAACGTCGCCGTGGTCGAGCACATCGGCACCGAGACCCTCCCGCTTGCCGTGAACGCCACCCATGCAGCATCGCCATCAGGATCGGAGATGGATGCCGGAGCGAGCTGGGCGCCCAACCACGAGTCGATGCCTGAGGCCGATAGATCGGCGAAGTCGCTCGCACGCGGGCCAAAGGTTGCTCGCGCCAGCAAATGGGAGTGCGTCTGATCGTTGTTCGCGACCCCCGTGGAGATGACCTCGGGTTTCGTCGGCCCCTTGGGCGGAGCAGGCTTCGTGACGGGCTTGGCAGCGGCGGGAGCATCCGCCCGCGGAGCAGTGCCCGAGCCGGCACCGGGGTTCGCGTAGCTCTGGTCGCGGTCAGCGGGAGGGTTCGCGGTGGCCGGCGAACGGGGATCGCTTGTGGCCGGAGGGTTTGCCGTTCCCGGGGTGCGGTTTGTGGGCGGCGCCGTCGTCGCCGTGCCACTCGGGGTGGGCTTGGGCGTCGTGGGTACGGGAGTGTTCGGCACGGACGAGCCACCAGGCTTGATCGGTGCACCGAGCCCGTCGGAGGATGCCGTCTCGATCGAAGGGCCAAAAGCGGCGCTGCTTGCGGCCGCGGCGCCGACTGCTGCGAGCGCGGCCACCCCGCTCGTAATGATCATGCGGCGGGCGAGAAGTGTCTCTCCCTCACCGCCAGTCTGTGCGTCGGGGGTTACGGGAGGGTTCACGCGAAGGTCCTTCGTCGGGCTCACGGACGCCGGTCGCCGACTAGGTTTCGACAGCCATACACGCACTACTGAATAACGATTCGTGCCCGATACCATGGCGGGTTGCAGCCCCTGTCTACCCCCATCAGGGGGGGCACGAGGGTGATTCAGATTTTCGCGAGCGCGTTACGTCCGGATGCTGCCCGCGCCTAGGGCGCGACCGTCCCGCGGGCGGGATAGTCGGTCTCGGTCACGTATTCGAGACCGTGGATGATGGCCTTCACCGGCATCCGCCCGAAGGGCATGCTCGAGACAGTACTCCAGAACACCGTGCCGTCGGAATCCAAGATGACCATGCTCGGTTCGCTGAAGAACTCGGGTTCACCCTTCTTGAAACCGCTCGAGATGAAGAGGCCCCACTCGCGGGCTTGCTCGTGACTCAGGCCGTAGGCGATCGGAAGCCGCGAAAGCTCCCAGTCGTCGATTGAGATCGTGGCGCGCTTGAGAGTGTCCATGCTGATGGCGACGATGCGACCTACCCCGGCGTCACGGAGAGCATCCATCTCGTCATCGAGCTCGCGCAGTTGCTTGCGGCATACCGGACAGTGCAGCCCGCGGTAGAAGACCATAAGCGTGAAGCGACCATCCGCGCCCGTGCCGAGCTCGAGATCATCGAGCGTTCCGCCGCTGGCAAGCGGCAACGAAAGGACGGGAGGCTGGGTTCTCGGCAGGATAGTCATCGTGTAGTTCAACGCGACCAGGGACCGCATTCATTCCGCGCGGGCTAATCGACCTCGTGAGTGTGCAGTTCTGAGGTGAGCGTCGTGCCGTTGAGCTCGAGGTATAACTGGCCCTCGGTCACCGACAGCGTCATAGTGTTGCGGCGCTCGACGGCGGCGACAGCGTCGTCGACGAAGCCTGCATCGAAACTCCGGAAGACGATATCGCTGGAGTTGTGGATGCGCTTTCCCGCCCAGGCAGCGGAAACCTTCGCAGGGTCGCGGTGCGTGTAGACCGCAACACGGCCCGCGAGCTTGCTGCCGAAGTGCAGGCGAGCCGCATCCGGAGCGCCCACTTCGATCCACGCCGTGATGGTTCCCGTCATGTCGCGCACGAGAACGGCCGGTTCATCGGTTGACGAAATGCCTTCGCTGAACGCAATGCCTTCCTCGAACTCGAGGCAATAGGCGAGCAAACGCGTGACCATGTACGGCACCGTCTCGGAGGGGTGCAGCGCGACGCGCAGGGTGAAATCGTCGTAGACCCCGCGATCCACGTCGGCCAGTTGAACTGCGAAAGTGTGAATCGTTGCGCCTGCTGCCATAGCGACTGAGCCTAGCCGCTGGATGCCGCGGGCAGTGACCGTCAGGTATAGCTGTTAGCCACACCCCGATCGCGGCCTCTCGGCAGCGGAATGCGCCGTGGCTTAAACAGAAAAACCCCCGACGGATCGGGGGTTTTCTTCTGCGGAGACGAGGGGATTTGAACCCCTGGTACCCGTTAGGGTACTCCACCTTAGCAGGGTGGTGCACTAGGCCGGACTATGCGACGTCTCCAGACGTACTCCGCAATCATAACTGGTCGTAGGCAATACGACGAACCGAGGTTACCATCCGCAGCGAGTGCTAGTTCAGCTGGTGCATGTCTCGCTCTGTCCCGGCCTCACTACGAACAGCGGAGCAGCCGCTTACAGCCGTTCGCGCAAGTGTGATGCGTACCCTCCCGGGGTGCGTCCATACTCTCTGCCCGAAGTGAGAACGCAGCACTCGTCAGTCGCTACAGACATGACTCCTAAGGCCGTGAGCGCTTCGACTAGGCGCACATCTTCATGCTCGGCAATCGGGTCAAAGCCGCCCGCTTCTCGATACCGATCCGCGCGAAAACCCAGATTCGCCCCGTGCACGTGACCGTTCGCTTCGCCGGGAGGATGCGTCGCGATCCAGCGCTCCCGTTTGATCTCGCTGAGATCGTTGAAGTCGGGCCGCACGGTGCCGATCATGAGTTCAGCACCGCTCTCGGCGATCTGCCATTGCGCGCTCAACCAGTTGGTCGGCACTTGCGAGTCCGCGTCGGTGTTAGCGATCCACACTTCTGAATCTGGGGCGCTGCTGGTGGACAGCACATGACGGATGCCGTGCCGACGAGCGGCACCAACAGCCCCGTAGTCCACGGTGAGCACTTCGATCTCACCCCACTGCGCAGCGATGAGCGCTGAGTCATCGGTGCAATCATCCAGCACGAGAATGATGCGAACCAGCGGCTTGTCGGGGTACGCGAGGTCGTGCAGGGTGGCGCGCGCCGATGTTAGCGAGGCTAGGGCAGCTTCGAGAAGCTGGTCTTCGTCTTTGGCGGGAACTACGACACCGATCTCGGCAATACGGTGCCTCACAACAGCCCCGTTTGCCGAGCGACTGAGCGCGCCGGGCGCGGGCTAAAGACCTCGAGCAGGAAGTCTTCTTCATCGTGCTGAACCAACCGCTCGAGAGAATCGAGTGCGTCCAGACGTTGATGCACCTGATCTCCGCTGAGAGGATATTCCTTCACCTCATGGCGCCAGTGGCAGGCCACGAGCGTCCCATCGGGCGTCAAACTTGCGGCTGCACGAGCGAGGAGTCGATCGAGAGGATCCGAGTCGAAGTAATACCCCACCTCGGACATCACGATGAGATCGTACGTTCCGTCTGGCCACTCTTCAGCGGTCTCCACATGGCGAAACGAGACGTGCGGATGCTCCGCTAATCGTTCACGCGCGATCTCTAAGGGCGCGAGTGCTATCTCGGTTGCCAGGAGAGCATCACATCGCGGTGCGAGCTGCGCGCTCAATACCCCTATTGAGCATCCCAACTCCAGCGCGTTCGTGAAGCGCTCTCGCGGCAAGCTCGCCAGGGTGAGAGCACGCTTCCGTTGCTCGTACCACCGAGATTCAAAGCCCCACGGATCGGTTTTTCCGGCGTAGAACTCGTCAAAGAATTCTCGCGTGAGCGTTCCCTCGTTACGCGGATCGCGCTCAGTGATCACATATGCCTCCATTGGCCGATTGAAATGTTCTACAAATTCAGGACGAAGTATCGCCTCGTCACCCTCGAGTTCTGAGAGTGGAGTGATCTGGCTCTCGTGGGCCGCTATCGCGCGGCGCTTAATGTCTTGCTCATCGGCGCTGAGATTCGTCGTGCGCAATTGAGACCAGGGTGTGCGAGAGTCGTCTGGCGTTGACCAGTGCCACATCCAGATCGGATATTCGACAAGGGGCAGACCATACTTGTGGGCAATAGCGGCGCAAGTCTCTCCAACCACTCTGTGATCACCGTGGCCATCTCCACGCCACGTTGCCGCGATAAGAGTTCTGCCCCGACCGGCAACGACCTCTTCTTCGACGCCCGCGCGCAGAGCGTCAATCTCATGTTTGAGTGCGCCATCCCGAAGTCGCAATCGCACGATCGAGGCTTCGGGGGCAATCAATTCGATTGCCCGCTCAATTTCGGATTCTCGCCGCGAACGTAGTTCGATCTCGCTTCTCGTCGGCGATGCCGGATGCGATCCCTCACCATCCGTCGCAAGAATGAGCTGGACCCGTCCTCCCGCAGCGAAAACTCGCCGCATGAGTCCAGCGACCCCCAACGTTTCGTCATCCGGATGCGCAGAGACGACAATGAGCCGATCGATACCGTCTACGTCGAACTCGTCGACATCGTTCCAGCGGGAGCTAGAGATCCACTGCGCTTCGGAAGTCCCCGGATCACGGTGGTCGAACGTCACCACTCGAAGGACCGATCAGCGAGCACCTTGCTGCCGAGTCGCGCGTAATCCCGCTCGGCATGATGTTGGCGCACATACAACAGAAGGTCCGCTACTCGACGGGCATGTTCCTCATCGAGCGCGAGAGGCGCGGGGCCCAAGGCGTGACCGACGCGGTCGATCACCTCGTCTACGTCGCGAGCGACTCGTGAGCGGGTTCGAGTACTCACAATGGTTGCGGCGCTGCGGCTGAGCTCTTCGTTATCGACAGCGTCAGCAGCCTCCGCCAAAGCGATCCGTGACGAATAGAGAGCTAGGTCAAGAGCCCCGAGGTGCATCTGAGCGATCTGGTCAGGATCGCGAACCCTGCTTACCGCGAAAGCGTGTCGAGCGACTCCGACAGCTCCTCCCCACCAACAGGCCGCGACGCCCATGGCTCCCCACAAGAAACCTGGGCGTTCTAAATACCATCCGTCTTCGCCCACTGGAATTGCGGCGGCGCCAGAGAAAGCGACGTTGCCGCTCTCGACAGCCGCGAGCCCGCGAGCATGCCAAGCGCGTTCCTCAACGACAACCCCAACTTGTCGCAAGGGAACAGCGAAAAGTCGCCGCGTAGAAGGCCCGGTAAACGCCGTCACGAGCGCATGAGTCAGGGAACCCGCCAAGGAGCACCACGCTTTGGTGCCATCCAGCACCCAGCGCCCGTCAACATGCGCGGCTGTGACGCTGAGGTTTGGCGCTTCAGCAGCGAAGACTCCCCACGTGCTTTCTTCGTTCACGCCGATGTCGCTCGTATCGGTGACACCGGCCTGCTTGAGGATGGCGAGCGCGTCGAGATGCGGCTCCACTGCTCGCGCGACCGTGAGATCGACCGCCCCGATCGTAGCGAGCGCGCTCCACAGCGCGCTCGTGGAACCATCTCCCGGAAACGGCAGTTGACGCCCCAAGGACCGCGCAAAGTCGAGGGCGGCATCGACTTTGCTCTCGCACTTCTCACCCTCTTCGCTCACCCAGTTCAGTAAATCCCGGTGGGTTTCATTGACCGTAGGTGAAATAGATAGCGTTTTCTTCACCCGCAGATCTCATCCTTGTGATCGGTGCCGTAAACGGCAGCGCCATAGCGAACTTCTAGCGAGATTCACTCATCACTGCAGTTGTATCAAATTGATCTGAGAACTGCGAAGGGACGACTCTTAGTAGCTGTTGGTGACCGAGCAGGTGTAGTCAGCAGCGTTCTGGCCGCGGATGTCGAGCACGGGAAGATCTTCCTCAACCGGTGCCGCTGTGGCGCCATCAGTGGCTTCTGGCGTGGCCTCAGCAACAGGAGCGTTGGGGTCGGCGATCGATCCAACTCCGTCTCCTGCTTCTTCGAGGCTGAACGGCTGGTCGGCGGCGATGAGTTCCATCATCTGGTTGCCGAGGTACTCATTGGGCTGAACCTTGCCCGAGTAGATTCCCGTGCCACCGGTGCCACCGGGGTACTGCACGAACTGAACGCGCTCGAGAGGGATGTCTTTCAACGCAAGAGCGATCGACACCATGGTCGGAACATCCGCGAGGCTGTTCGAGAGCTGCATGTTGGTGATGGCAGCATCTGCGAGGTTATACAGCTTCTTGTAATCACTGAGCGTGTCTGAGCTCTTGAGCGTGCGCACAAGCGACGAAAGGTAAACCTGCTGCGAGCTAATGCGGGTCAAGTCACTCCCGTCGCCGACACCGTGACGCGATCGCAGGAACGCGAGTGCACTCCAGCCCTGAAGGTTGTAAGTTCCGGCCTCCGGGAGGTTGATACCGGTGTAGTCGTCCACCAAGGGACCGTCGATACAGACATCGACACCGCCGATGGCGTTCGTCATCTCGATTACGCCGTCGAAGGTGATGATTCCGGCGAACTGGATGTCGAGACCGGTGAACTCAGAAAGTGTGAGAACCACGCAGGGAAGGCCACCATACGAGAGCGCTGTATTGAGCGGCTCTGTGGAGTAGTACTTGTTGTAATCCCCGTTGAGGCTGGGGCACTCGGGGATACCCATAACCATGTCGCGGGGAAAGCTGATGGCCACTGCCGACTGGCGGTCTTCGGCAACGTGCAAGATCATGTTGACATCGTTGAGCTCGCCAGAGGCGTCTTCAACGGTGCCGCCGATGCCGCCCTGGCCGGCGCGAGTATCGCTACCGGCAATAAGAATGTTGAAACCGCCCTCGAAGCTACCGATCTGCGGCGGCGGGCCTTCGGTTTCGCCGATAAGCGCGACCGTGTCGCGCTTGCCATAGATGCTGTCGAAAGCGACGGCGCCAACAGCGGCACCACTTACCAAAAGGACGGCGAGCGAAGCAGCAACGATCTTCGCAATCGATCCCCACGGTCCGGGTTTCTTCAACCGACCGTGACGTGCCACACCTTGAACATCAGGCTTTTTCTTGGGGTCAGCGCGTTCGACAGAGCGCGAACGCAGCTCTGAGCGCGGACGAAGTTCACTCATCGCACTCCCCTTTCTTTCACCGGAATCATGACGCAGCACGCAGAGCGGAGGGCGTGGGATTCGAACCCACGAGACATTTCTGCCCACCAGTTTTCAAGACTGGCTCCATCGGCCGCTCGGACAGCCCTCCTTGCGTGACGCAAGTTCAGAGTGTATCTGATGCCCGCAGGGCGTACCTGAAAGGCAGGCGAAAAGGCTCGAAATGGGGGTAGACCCGCTAAACGCTGAGCCTCAGGGCCGCCCAGAGCTCGAGACGGCCCTCGAAAGTCTCGAGGTCGAGGTTCAGGATGCTGCCCGCCTGATCCACGCGCGACCGCACCGTGTGACGGTGAATGCCAAGACTCGCGGCGGTCGCGCCCCACGAGCAATCGTGCGCAAACCAGGAGCGCAGCGTCTCCACGAGGGATGCCGAATGCTTGGCATCGAAATCGGAGAGCGGCGTGAGGACACGATGTGCCACTCGCTCAGCACCCGCCGCGTGCAGCACCCCGAGCATCCCGGAATCAGCGATCTTGGCGAACTCGGTAACGCCGGGCCGCTCGCCTCGCGCCTGCAGAGCGCTGGTTGCTTGGCCCACCGCGGTGGCCAGTTCGGTGTAGTCCGAAGCGAGAGCACTGCCCGCCACGAGTTGATGGTCGTCGACAAGTTGTTCGAGCTCGTGGCGTGCCGAAGGAGAAGTGCCCGAGTCGCTTGCGGTCTCGACCAGTACGACGATCACGTCACCACGCACGGCGAAGAACGCGCGCCCCTCGGCGTCGAGGGCCAGCACATCGAGGGCGTCAAGAACGAAGTGGCTTTGCGTGTGGCGAGCGAGCGCGAAGACGCTCACGGGCTCGGTGGGCAGATCGCCCCACACTTTCGTCGCGATCGAGCGGGCCGCAACGACTTTGCCCTCGAGCAGCAGTTCTAACAGCGACGATCTCAAGTGACTCCGGGTGGCGTCGAGCGCCCGGTTTTGTTCCAGCGCCAGTGTCGCCATGGCGATGACGCTCGTAACGAGTTCGTTTTCGGCACGGTCAAGAGGGACACCGCGCCCCAGAGCGAGAGCGCCGCGCAGAGCACCACTCTGGCCGAGCGTCTGAATCGTGACTTGGCCCGCTTCGAGAGTGAGAGCCGTGGATGACCGGCTCCCCTTTCGCAGCGCTCGCGACACCTCATCCCGCACCGGTGCGGCAAAACGATCCCCCGAGCGTCGAAGCCCCGGAACCGGAACCGGATGCCCGGTCACGTCGAACAGGCCGACCCAACACGAGAGTTGACGCTCGAGCTCGATGAGAGTTGACCGCAGCCCGGTGGGTTTAAGGGCCGCATAGGAGATTGCTTTGTGCGCCGCAATCGACCACTCCATGCGGCGACTTCGTTCAGCCGCAATCTGGTCGGCAACCTCGCGGATGACGGCGATGAACGGAACCCGGTCGGGCACATCGATAAGCGGCAGGCCGGCGCGCGCGCACTCCGCCGCCAACCCCGTCGGCATCCCCTGATGAAGAAAGTGCGTGGCGAAGCCGAGGCCCACGATGCCGGCGTCAACAAGGCGGCGCACATAAGAGTTGTAGTCGTAGGCCTCCGTGGCGGCGGCGAAACCGAACTGCGCGCCATCCGTGAGGAGTACGTTGCCGGCGCTCAAGAAAGGAGTGGGGTCATCGAGATCTGAGCTGTGAACCCACGAGATCGGGGCCGCCAGGCGGTCAGCGAGAGCGGTGCCCGCGGTGACGTCAACGTCGTCGGTGAGATCCGCCGAGGCGGCAACGAGACTCAACCGCAGGGTGCGCTTGGTGAGGAGCCATTCAATCGTTGGAAGCATCCGGATATCCCCTCATTGCCCTGCCCTCACATTATGTCGAATAATTGGCAGAGCGCTATACAAATTGGCACCCCCGCGCGATTCGCCGCGGACGATAGTGGAGACATTCGTTCCGTCTTGAAAGGTGCCTCATGAACTCCGCGCCCGCATCACCCCAGCCCAGCAGCGCCGACACCGTCGCGCTCGACCGAGCCCACGTGTTCCACTCCTGGTCTGCGCAGGGCGCGCTGAAGCCCCTCGTGCTCGAAGGCGGCCTCGGCAGCACCGTCTGGGACAACGAAGGTAACGAATACCTCGACTTCTCCAGTCAGCTCGTCAACATCAACATCGGCCACCAGCACCCCGCCGTCATTGCGGGCATCAAGGCCCAGGCCGACATCATGGCCACCGTTGCTCCCGCGCACGCCATCAACATCCGCGGTGAAGCAGCCCGCAAAATTACCGACCACTCACCCGAAGGCATGAACAAGGTCTTCTTCACCAACGGTGGAGCGGATGCCAACGAAAACGCCATGCGAATGGCTCGCCTGCACACCGGCCGCGACAAGATCATCTCGCGCTACCGCTCGTACCACGGCAACACCGGTTCGGCCGTCGTCGCGACCGGCGACTGGCGCCGCATCCCCAACGAATACGCTCGCGCTCACGTGCACGTGTTCGGGCCCTATGAGTACCGCTCCGAATTCTGGTCGGACTCCCCCGAACAAGAAGCCGAGCGTGCGCTGCACTACCTTGAGCGCACCATCCAGGCAGAAGGCGCCGAGTCCATCGCCGCCATCCTGCTGGAGAGCATCCCCGGCACCGCTGGCGTGCTGACCCCGCCGCCCGGCTACATGGCTGGCGTGCGCGCCATCGCCGACAAGTACGGCATCCTGCTGATCCTCGACGAGGTCATGGTGGGCTTCGGCCGCACCGGCCACTGGTTCGCGTTCGAAGCCTTCGACGTGAAGCCTGACCTCATCACCTTCGCCAAGGGCGTCAACTCGGGTTACATTCCCGTGGGCGGCGTCATCATCTCTGACGAGATTGCGGCCACCTTTGACGAGCGCGTCTTCCCTGGTGGCCTCACGTACTCTGGCCACCCGCTCGCTGCGGCCTCCATCGTTGCCTCCATCACGGCAATGGAAGAGGAAGGCATCGTGGAGAACGCCGCCATGATCGGGCGCGACCACATCGCTCCCGGCCTCGCCGCCCTCGCCGACAAGCACGAGTGCATCGGTGACGTCCGCGGAAGCGGAGTCTTCTGGGCGCTCGAACTCGTCGCGAACCGCGAGACCCGCGAACCCCTGAGCGCTGCCGACATGGGCAAGGTCAAGGGTGCTCTCGTGAAGCGTGGACTACTGCCGTTCATCGCCGACAACCGCATCCACGTTGTGCCGCCCGCCGTAGTGACCGCCGAAGAAGTCGCTCGCGCGATGGCAATCTACGACGAAGCCCTCAGCGAGCTTTAGAGAATTTCACGACACCACTAACGAAGGGGTGCGACAGAGCTTATAGCTCAGTCGCACCCCTTCGTCGTGCGAAATCAGTTCAGCGCTGTGACGCAGGAAGTGCGTCCAAGAACATCGTGAGCGCCAGCGCGGCACCGTCGTTGACGTCGCTTTCAGTGACCTGATTGGCCACCGCGAGCACGTCTTCCGGAGCCTGCCCCATGGCAACGCCACGGCCGTGCGACGCTGCCCACTCGAGCATGTCGATGTCGTTGCGGCCATCACCCATGGCGAACACGCGCGAGCGCGGGATGCCGAGGCGCGAACGCACGTTCTCGAGCGCCGTGGACTTGTTGACGCCATCGGGCGCGATGTCGAGCCACGCCGTCCAACCGACGTTGTAGCTGACCTTGTGGAGCCCCATCTTCTCGACCACCGAGAGGAAGTCGTCAACCTGGTGCTGAGGTGAGATGACGACGACGCGAGTGGCCTGCACCTTGATGAGTTCGTCAAACGACACGTCTTCGCTGACTGCGCCAAGGGCGCCATCCGGAAACTTGCCATCGACGAAGAACTTGCCGGTGGCATCTTCGACCGCATAGTTGGCCGACCCCAAGTGCTGCTTGATGCTGGTGAGCACCTCTTTAGGGTTGAACATCTCAACGAACTCGCGGGCGTAGCCGCCGTCGGCCAGCGGATCGCGCTTGAGCGTAATCGCGCCGTTCGAGCACACCACGTACTCGGGCTTGAGCCCCAATTTGCGCAGAATCGGCAGAGTCATCGCGACCGAGCGACCGGTCGCCAACATGACCTCGTGACCGGCATCACGCACCTTGGCGACAGCCTCAATCACGACGTCGTTCATCTCGCCCGACTCGAGCAGCACAGTGCCATCGATGTCGAGTGCGATCATCCAGCGGTCATCCTGTGCTGCGATTGTCACGCGAGTGGCTCCAAAATTTCGAGGCCGCCGAGGTAGGGGCGAAGTGCTTCTGGCACTACGACTGACCCGTCGGGCTGTTGGTGGGTTTCGAGGATGGCAACCAACCAGCGGGTGGTGGCCAAAGTTCCGTTGAGGGTAGCGACGGGGGCCGTCTTGCCCGACTCGGTGCGGTAACGGATGTCGAGGCGACGCGCCTGATACGTCGTGCAGTTAGAGGTCGAGGTGAGCTCGCGGTACGTGCCCTGGGTCGGAACCCACGCCTCAATGTCGTACTTGCGGGCCGCGCTAGAGCCGAGGTCGCCACCGGCAACGTCAATCACGCGGTAGCTGAGCTCGCAGGCTTGCAGCATCGACTCTTGGAACGACAGCAGACGCTCGTGCTCTTCTTGAGCGTTCTCGGGCAGCACGTAGCTGAACATCTCAAGCTTGTTGAACTGGTGCACGCGCAGGATGCCGCGGTTGTCCTTGCCCGCAGAGCCAGCTTCGCGGCGGTAGCAGGTTGACCAACCGGCGTAGCGCAACGGTCCCTTCGAGAGATCGAGGATCTCATCGGAGTGGTACCCGGCGAGCGCAACTTCACTCGTACCCGTGAGATAGAGGTCGTCGGCAGGCAAGTGGTAAATCTCGTCAGCGTGCTCGCCCAAGAACCCGGTGCCGGCCATCATTTCGGGGCGCACGAGGGTGGGAGTGATGAGCGGGATGAAGTCGCCAGCGATAGCGCGATCAAGCGCCATGTTCATGAGACCCAGTTCGAGTCGCGCACCGACGCCCTTGAGGAAGTAGAAGCGGCTGCCCGCCACCTTCACTCCGCGCGGGATGTCGATCGCACCAAGAATCTCGCCAAGGTCGGCGTGGTCACGGGGCTCAAAGTCGAACGATGCGGGCGTGCCCACTTCGCGAACGAGCTCCCAGTCATCCTCACCACCGACAGGCACGCCGTCGACGGCGATGTTGCCAAGCGACCCGACAATGCGCGTGAACTCCACTTCAGCTTCGGTCGATGCCTGCTGAGCCTGCTTCACCTGAGCCGACAGCTCTTGGGCTTGCGCCACCAGAGCCTTCTTCTCATCGGCGGGCGCCTGAGCAACCTTCTTGCCGAAACTGTTCTGCTCGGCACGCAGCGCCTCGAACTCGCCAATGCGGGCACGGCGGTTCTGATCGGCGGCGATAGCGTCGTCAACTAGCTGAACGGATGCCCCGCGAGCGAGTTGCGATTGCCGCACGGCTTCAGGGTTTTCTCGGAGAATTTGGGGGTCAATCACCACTACAGCCTACCGATTCATGGCGTAGCGTTTATGTGTGCCCTCCCCTCGAAATACAAAACCTAAAATGGCGGTTGTTTACAACCCCATCAAGGTAGATCTTGCCAAGCTCAAGAAGCTCGTAAACGCAGCCGCGAAAGCCGCTGACTGGGCTACCCCACTCTGGTTTTCTACGACCGAAGTGGATGCCGGGCAAGAAGTCACGGGCAGTGCAATTCGTCGCGGCGCTACCGTGGTTATCGCGGCAGGCGGCGATGGCACCGTACGTGCTGTAGCAGAGGCGCTTCGCGGCAGCGGAGTCGCGATGGCTGTCGTTCCGGCCGGCACCGGCAACCTGCTCGCCCGCAACTTGGATCTCCCCGCGGGCAACTTGCACGAGAGCGTCGACATCGCCTTCAACGGCTACGACCGCCCGATTGACCTCGGCATGGTCAATATCGTTCGCGACAACGACGACCACGAAGAGCACGCCTTTCTCGTGATGGCCGGCCTCGGGCTCGACGCCAAGATGATTAAGAACACGAGCACCACGCTCAAGAAGGCTGTGGGCTGGCTTGCCTATGTCGACGGCATCGCCCGCTCGATCCCCGAACTGCGCCCAGTGAAACTGCGTTACAGCGTGGATGGTGCCCCCAACCGTTCGCTCAGCGCGCACACCGTGATCATCGGCAACTGCGGCTCACTGCCGGGCGGACTGCTGCTCATGCCTGACGCTCAACCGGATGACGGCATCCTCGATATGGCAGCGCTCGTGCCGCGCGGACGTTTCGGCTGGCTCAACATCTGGAACAAGATCGCGTGGGAGAACGGCGTACTGCGCAAAAGCGTGATCGGCCGTCGCATCATCGACCTCTCGAAAGACGTGCGTGACGTGCGCTACGCGAAGGGTAGCGACCTCAACATGATCGTCGACAACCCCGAAGAGTTTCAGCTCGACGGCGATGAGTTCGGTCTCGCCAAATCGGTACACACCTGGGTCGACCCGCTCGCGCTCGTTGTGCGCGTGCCCAAGTCACGCTCGAAGTAGCCCGCGGGGTAACGCGCCAGCCCAGCACGCTCGGGCCCGGCACGCTCAGCAGAGCTAGCTCTGCACAGCTAGCTCGCGCTCGGCTCGTCGGCAGTCGGCTCGCCCGTAATGATCGCGCGCAGCCAATCGCGGGCCTCCACGAAGACGTCGTTGCCATAGCGCGGCGTCACCGTGGTGGCGAGCTTGTCTGCCCGCGGGTAGCTGCCCAAGAAGATGACCTTGGGGCTAAAACGCTTGAGGCCCAAGAGGGCATCAGCTACACGCTCATCGAGGATGTGGCCCTCAAGGTCGATGACGAAACGGTAGCGCCCAAGCTCATCACCGATCGGGCGCGACTCGATCAAGCTCAAGTTCACGCCGCGAGTAGCGAACTGCTCGAGCATGTCGAGGAGTCGACCGGGCTTGTCATCGGGAAGCTCCACGATGAGGCTCGTCTTGTCGGCTCCCGTTGGCTTCGGCAAGTCGGCAAGCGCGCTCACGAGAACGAAGCGGGTGACCGCGTTCTGGTTGTTGCCGATCTCTGTTGCCAAGACATCGAGTTCGTAGTGCTCGGTGATGCCGGGCGGGGCGACAGCGGCATCCGCTAGTTCGCTTTCAAGGAGCGTTGCCGCGGCGGCCACGTTGGAGCTGGCCGGCATGTGGCCATGGCTGGGCAGAGTGGCGTCGAGCCAGCGTCGCGTTTGAGCGTAAGCCACCGGATGCGCGTTGACGACCTTCACGTCGGCGAGCGTGGTGCCTGGCCGCGCGACGAGCACGAAGTTCACCGAGACAAGGTATTCGCCCAGAATGCGGAGGTTGGGCACGTTGGCGAGTGCATCTTGCGTGGCGCTGACGCCACCCTCTACCGAGTTCTCGATGGCGATCATCGCGGCAACACTGCGGCCGCTCGTAACATCGTCGAGGGCTTCGCCGACGTTGTTGACGCTCTTCCATTGTGCTCCGACTGCTTCGGGAACCTGCTTGAGCGCAGCCTCCGTAAACGTGCCGGCGGGACCCAGATAGCTGTAGCTCACAGTGGCAGGGCTAGGCGTCGAAGTCATGTGACGAGTTTAGGGGTGCGGGAGCCTAGCCGTAGGTCGGTGCGGCGGGCAGACCAAAGAACTCTTCGAGAGTTTGGATGCCCGTGCTGTGCAGTTCTGCGGCAAGTTCCTTGCCCACATAACGCAAGTGCCACGGTTCGTACTCGTAACCGGTGATGTCGGTTTTTCCCTCGGGGTACCGCACAGTGAAGCCGTACTTCCAGCCGTTCTCATCGAGCCATCGGCCCTGCGGGGTATCTCCGAAGCACTGGGTGAGCGTGCAGTTGGCGGGCAACGCACTGATATCAATTGAGAGTCCCGTTTGGTGCTCGCTGTGGCCGGGTCGCGCGCTCGTGAGGTCAGCCGCCTCTTGACCTAGTTGCGACACCCAGCCGGCGTACACGCTCTCTTGAGACCAGTAGCTTCGATACGAACTCTGCGATTGCATTTGCAGCCCGGTGTCAGTTTGGTAGGCCGCAAACATCTCTACGACAGCCGCAGCCGCTTCCGGCCGCAAGTACGGTTCGTACACATAGGGCACATCGACGAAAACGAGTTCAGGTTCGTACGTTTGCGGGTTGAGCGGGCGGAGCTTATTGGCGACGACCCACAGGCTGCTCGCGTCATCAGTCGAGTACTGCGTCTTATCGAACGTGGGAGTCGGGGTCGGGGTCGGAGTGGGCGTCGGTGTCGGCGTGGGGCTCGGTGTTCGCGTTGCAGTGGCTACGGGTTCGGGCGTGGGCGCCAGAGCCACGAAGGAAATCACCACGGCAGCAATAATCAGCACGAGTCCCGTGACAGCAATGATGATCAGACGGCGGTTCGATCCACCGGATGCGGCGGCAGCAGATTCAGACACCCGTCGATACTATTCCCCTGCTTTGGCGCGCCGCAGAACACATCCCCAATCGAGCACCCGCGAGTAGGGTTGAACTATGGCCAGCGAAGTTATCCACGACCCCGCGATGCACCGCTACGAGCTGCTTGTCGACGGGATTCAAGCTGGCCTCGCCGACTACCAACTGCGCGACGATCAGATCGTGTTCGTCCACACCGAGATCGATCCCAAATACCGAGGTCAGGGTCGCGGTACTGAACTCGCTCGCGGCGCCCTCAATCTGGTGCGCGCCGAAAGCGAAACCCGCGTCGTGGCTAAGTGCGAATTCATCGACAAGTTCATCACCGACCATCCCGAATACCGCGACCTCCTCAGCCGCTAGCGGCCGCCTCAAGCGCGGAAGTCAGCGGCGAGGGACGACGACCGGATGCCCGCCCACGTCGTGCAGGTCGACCGCGAGGCCATAGACCCGCTCGACTCGCTCGGCGGTGAGCACCTCGCGGGGAGTGCCGATGGCGTCGAGCGTGCCGTGCGCGATAAGTGCGAGGCGGTCGGAGTAGGCGCCGGCCAAGCTCAAGTCGTGGAGCACCACGACGACAGCCCGGCCATCCTGAGCCATCGTGCGGGCGACGCGCATGACGTCTTCTTGGTGACGCAGGTCAAGGGCAGCGGTCGGCTCATCCAGAAACACGACGGGCGTGTGCTGAGCAAGCACGCGCGCGAGGGAGACGCGCGCTTTTTCGCCACCCGACAGCGTCGTGTAGCGACGGTCGCCCAGATGAGCGACATCCGTTACTTCTAGGGCTTCATTGACCACAGCAACATCGTCGCGACTCTCGACTTCGCGCGCCCAGGGGCTGCGACCCATCGCTACAACCTCGGAGACGCGGAAGGGAAAGCTCACGCTGTTCTCTTGAGTGAGCA
Source organism: Salinibacterium sp. VpJ6 (assembly GCF_059767345.1). Classification (NCBI taxonomy): domain Bacteria; kingdom Bacillati; phylum Actinomycetota; class Actinomycetes; order Micrococcales; family Microbacteriaceae; genus Salinibacterium; species Salinibacterium sp. VpJ6. The sequence continues at coordinate 1,791,849 of NZ_JBSOQL010000001.1, read as the reverse complement.
CGGCACGCAGTCGGGCAAGCTCGCCGTGGCGGATGCCGCCCACGTCTCGACCGTCGATGGTCACAGTGCCGCTGTCAGGCTTTCGATCGCCGCTCAACACCGCGAGCAGAGTGGATTTTCCGGCACCGTTCGGGCCAACGAGGGCGAGCACTTCGCCGGGCGCCACGTCGAGGCTGACGTCGTCGATAACGGCGCGGCCGCCAAGCCGCACACCGATATTGCGTGCGCTGATCATGCCCAGCCTCCGCTCTGGCGACGCTGACGGAAGAGCAGGTAGAAGAAGAACGGGCCACCGACGAGTGAGGTGAGCAAGCCAATCGGCAGGTCGCCACCCGCTACGACGGAGCGGGCGAGCAGGTCGGAGAGCACGAGCAGCACGCCACCGCCGATGGCACTCGCGACGATGAGCGCGCGGTGCGCTGGGCCGATCACCATGCGCATTGCGTGCGGCACCACGAGACCGACGAAGGCGATGATGCCGACGAACGCCACGGCCACACCGGTGAGCAGCGCAACGATCACGATCGAGACAATGCGGAGGCGTTCAACGTTGACGCCGAGGTGGCGGGCGTTGCGCTCCCCCAGCGCCAAAAGGTCGAAGGGGCGAGCGAGCACGATGGCGGCAGTGAGGCCCACGGCGGTGACGAGCGCGACGATGAGCACTTCGCTCCACCGCGATCCGTTTAACGAACCGAGCTGCCAGAACACAATCTGCTCACGGCTGCCGGAGTCGGCAATGAACAGCAGGAACGCCAATCCCGCGCCAGCGAAGGCATTGACCGCGATACCAGTGAGCAAGAGGGTGACGACTTCGGTGCGGCCATTGGCCCGCGAGACGAAGTAGACGAGCAGCGTGGCGAGCAAGCCGCCGACGAAAGCGAAGAGGGCAATGGCACCATCGCCGAGAGCGGCAACGCCCATGACGATCGCGATGGCTGCACCGAGAGCGGCACCGGATGACACTCCGACCACGCCCGGTTCAGCCAGCGGGTTACCGAAAATGGCCTGCATGACAGCGCCGGCCACGGCGAGGGCAGCGCCCACCACCAGAGCCATCGCTATGCGCGGAAAGCGCACGACCCAGAGCGTGGATTCCACGATGGAGTCGCTCGGAGCCCACTCATTCTGGATGCCGAGCGCCCGCAAGAGAGAACCGCCCACTTCGGCGGGGCTCACGGGCAGTTGCCCGAGCACGGCAGACGCCACGACACCACCGAGCAGCAGAGCGGCCAGGGTGAGCGTGAGGGTCAAGCCGCGGAGGGTGTGGTTCACGGAACGCGCTGCAACCACTCTTCGGTGCCGAACTTCTCGGCAACGAGTTCTTCAGCGCGCGCAATCTCGTCGCTCGTCAGTTCACTCTCGGCAAGGCCGTGGAGCCCACGGAAGGTCGCAACCATGGTGTCGATGATGTCGGCACGTTCCATTCCGGTCTGGCTGCGCAGCGGGTCAACCCGCTTGGCCGCGGACTTGGTGCCCTTGTCGCTCATTTTCTCGCGACCGATGCGCAAGACCTGAACCATCTTTTCGCCATCCATGTCGTAGCTCATGGTGACGTGGTGCAGCACGGCGCCGGCGCCGAGACGCTTCTGAGCGGCTCCGCCGATCTTGCCAGTGGGGCTCGCAATGTCATTGAGCGGCTGGTAGCTCGCTTCGATGCCGAGCGACTTGAGAGCGATGATGACCCACTCGTCGAGGAAGGCGTAGGAGTCCGCGAACGTCATCCCCTGCACGAGCTCAACCGGAACGTAGATCGAGTAGGTGATCACGGTGCCGGCTTCCATGAACATGGCGCCTCCACCGGAGATACGACGCACGACCTCGAAGCCGTACTTCTTGGCGTTCTCAAGGTCGACTTCGTTGCGCAGCGACTGGAAGCTGCCGATTACGACGGCGGGCTTGTTCCACTCCCAGATGCGCAAAGTGGGCTTACGACGACCGGAGGCAACCTCTTCGGAGAGCACCTGATCCATCGCCATTTGCATGCGGGGTTCCAGCGGCGGGCCAGTGACAATCTGCCAGTCGTAGTCTTTCCAGGTCGTGGCACGCTGCAGGGCGCGACGGATGGCCGTGGCCACCGATTCGGCAGAGAAGCCGAGCATCACAGTGCCCTCGGGCAGCGATTGCTGAATCGCGCTCGTGATGGTCTTCGCGTCGGAGTTGGCGGGCAGACCTTCGATGGCGGCGTTGATGTCTTCGAGGGCCTCGTCCGGCTCTAGGAAGAAGTCACCCGCGAGACGAAAGTTGGTGATGGCGTCATCGACAACATCGAGATCGACCACTACGAGTTTTCCGCCGGGCACCTTGAATTCGCCGTGCATCGCTCACCCCTGTCTAGTTGTACTGAATCCAGCCTACTGGGCAGCGTCAGGCTGCGGAATTGACCAGTCGAGCGGGGGAACAAACTTCCCATGCCCGTGGTTGATCATCCGTGCTCGCAAACGCTGAAAAGCCTCATCGAGCGCCTCGGTGCCGGGATCGCGATTGATGCCGGTGTGGCTGTACTCGTAGACGGTCCACGACGGCCAGACGTGCAAGTGCGCGTGCGGCACCCGGTAGCCCTCGAACATGACGCCGACGCGATCGGCATCCCACTCGTCGCGCTGGGCGAGGCCGATAAGGCGCCCGACGCGGAAGATATGCATCGCAAGCTCTTCGTTGAGGTCGCTCCACCGATCAACCTCAATGCGCGGAATCACGAGCACGTGACCCGGCTTGCGGGGCTCGATCGTGAGAATGGCAAAGACACGGTCATCCGCCCAAATGAAGCGCCCGGGCGAGCGACCGTTCAGAATCTCGGTGAAAATCGACGCCATCTATTCGGATGGGGCAGGTTCGGACGGTGCTGTGTCGGACGGCGCTGCGGCTGACTGTGTTGCGTCGGGCTGGGTCGCCTCGTTCTTGGCCGAGGGCGGCAACGGGGCATCCGGATGCACCGGCTTGAGCCGCGCATCGAGCCACGCCACCAGGTCGGCGATCACTTCGTCTTTATTGGTCTCGTTGAAGATCTCGTGACGTGCACCCGGGTACACGATCGCTTCGATATCGGTGAGTTTGGAACGCACGACGTAATCGGCGGCGAGCGCCTCGATGCTTGCTTCTCCGCCAAGCGAATCTTCGTCGCCGATCATGATGAGCAGCGGGATGTCGCGGGCGAAGTGCTTGGCCGGGCGGCCCATGAGACGCATTCCATCGACGGGGCCAAAGAGCTTGAGGGCATCTGCGTAGAAGGCCAGCGGGTCGTTCACAAAGTCTTCAGCAACCTGCGGATCGCGGCTGAGCCACTCGTAACCGGTGGTGCCGAGGCTCTTGTGCTTGGCGTTGAGGTTGCCGCTGTTCATGTGGGCGAAGGTGCGGTGCGCGGTGCCCGTGAGGATCGCGACTTCGTACTCTGTGGAGTGCTCGTTGAGCACGTCTTGCACCATGAGCGAGCCCCACGAGTGCCCGAGCAGAGCAAGCGGAAGCGTGGGGTGATCGCGGCGGATGATGGCCGAGAGTTCACGGATGTTTTCGGTGGCGGCACGCAGCCCGCCCTTGCCGAGTTTGCCCAGCTTGCTGGCGTCTCCCGCGTACTGGTCGAGACCGGTGGCACCGTGGCCGCGGTGGTCGTCGGCGTAGACCGTGTAACCGGCGGCGACGAGAGCTTGGGCAACGTGCTCATAGCGGCGGGCGTGATCGCCGAGGCCGTGGGTGAGCTGCACAACGGCATGGGCTTTCGGCGATTCCCACACGTAGTAGTGAATCGTGACTCCGTGCGCGTCAACGTAGGAGTGGTCAGTTCGTGGCGCCGTAAATGTGGGCATGAGGGCCTCCTTGCTACTGCCATTCTACGGCGGTGAACGTGAGAGCAGAATGGGTGAGTTTCGTCCGCAGCACCCTCCCGTTTGCGAAACCAGTTAGCAAGACTAATTTGCTAGACTAACTAATATGCCTGACAAATTGGACGACGAACTCCGCATCGCTTTCATGCGTATCGCCCGTCGCATCCGGCAGCAACGCCACGACGACACCCTCAGCGACAGCCAGCTCTCCGTTCTCTATGTGCTCAGCCAGCATGGCGGCAGCACGCTCGCGGCCCTCGCCGAGCACGAGCGCGTCACCCCGCCCTCGATGAATCGCACCGTCAACTGCCTGAGCGAAGAGGGCCTCGTCACGCGCTCCAGTTCCCCCGACGACGGCCGCAAAGTACTCATTGAAGCGACGGATGCGGGAGTTGAGCTGATTGCCAAAACTCGCCAGCGCCGCGCCGAATGGTTCGCCGCCGAACTCTCGGCCCTCTCTGCTGACGAGCACGCCGCCCTCCACGCGGCCATTCCGGTGCTGTTGAAGTTGGCCAATTCGTGAGCGCAATGTTCCGCTCGCTTCGCTTCTTCAACTACCGGCTCTGGACCATTGGTGCGATCGTCTCCAACACCGGCGCGTGGATGCAGCGCACCGCCCAGGACTGGATCGTTCTTACCGAACTGACCGACCACGACGCCGCGGCTCTCGGGTTCACAATGGCGCTGCAGTTCGGCCCCCTGCTGCTGCTCATGCCCATCGCGGGAATCATCGCCGACCGCTTCGACCGCCGCGTCGTGTTGCTCTGGACGCAGTTCAGTCAGTTCATTCTTGCGCTCGGCCTCGGCATCCTCGTGGTCTCGGGCTACGTCGAGCTCTGGCACGTTTACGTCTTTGCGCTACTTCTTGGTGTGGCCACCGCGATCGATGCGCCCGTTCGTCAAGCCTTCGTTTCGGAGCTCGTGAGTGACAAAGACCTGCCCAACGCGGTCGCGCTCAACTCCATGTCATTCCAGAGCGCCCGCCTCATCGGCCCCGCGATTGCCGGCGTACTCGTTGCCGCGATCGGCTCCGGTCCGGTATTCCTCGTGAACGCGGCCTCGTTCGCGGGCGTGCTCGCGTCGCTGTGGTTCATCCGTCGCAACCAGCTCTACCCCGTGGCCAAGCTCGGGCGAGCGAAGGGCCAGATTCGGGACGGGCTGCGCTACGTGCGCAACCGGCCAGACATCCTGATCGTGCTCGTCATGGTCTTCTTGGTCGGAACCTTTGGCTTCAACTTCCCCGTCTTCATCTCCACCATGGCGACCACCGAATTCGGCAAGGGCGCAGCGGAGTTTGGCCTGCTCTCGTCGATGATGGCCGTAGGCGCGATCGTCGGCTCGTTGTTGGCCGCTCGCCGCGAGCGCGCACGCTTGGGCGTCGTGGTGGTCGGCTCTGCCTTCTTTGGCATCGCATGCATGATCGCCGCTCTCGCCCCCAGCTACTGGACCTTCGGCGCCGCCCTCACTATCGTCGGCGTCTCCTCGCTGACGATGATGACAACCGCCAACGCCTACGTTCAGACCTCCACGACACCGATCATGCGTGGCCGCGTCATGGCTCTCTACCTCGCGATCTTCGCCGGCGGCACCCCGATCGGCGCCCCCATCGTCGGCTGGGCCGCCAACGAGCTCGGCGCCCGCTGGGCCCTCGGCATCGGCTCCCTCTCGGGACTTCTCGCCGCGGCCGCCGCGATCATCTGGCTTGTCTACAGTCGCGGGATGCGCGTGGGCCGCGTGCCCGAAAGTCGCTTCCGCCTGCGGTTGCGCTTCCCACCCGAGCCCACCCCCGATGAAGAACGCGAACTCGCGACACAAGAGATCGCGATCGTCGAGACCACCACTCGCCGCACGAGCTAAACGCAGCGTGGGGCGGATGCTCGCAGCATCCGCCCCACCTGTCGTTGACGTCTCTGGCGGCCTACGCCTCGCGGGTGATCTCCACGCTCACGAACAGCTTCGAGCCGAACGGCCCCGCGTACACACCGCGGAGGGGCGGCACGTCGTTGTAGTCGCGACCGCGACCCACGAGCACGTGCCGGTCTCCGATGTCGATGAGGTTGGTCGGGTCGTAGCCGCGCCACTGCCCGGCACAGAACCACTCGATCCACGCATGGGACTCTCCCGTGACCTTCTCGCCGATAGCGGCATCCGGTTTCGGGTGAAGGTAACCAGACACATAGCGAGCGGGGATGCCGACCGAACGCAAAGCGCCGAGCGCGAGGTGAGCGATGTCCTGGCAGACACCCTTGCCACCGGTCCACGCTTCGGTCGCAGTCGTTGCCACTCCCGTGACGCCGCTCATGTACTCGATGGCGTTACCGATGGCCTTCGAGATTTCGAGCGCACTCTCGCACGCGTCATCCGACTTCGCCGCAATGTCTTTCGCGAGTGCAACGACCTCAGCCGGCGGCTCGGTGCGGCGGGTCTGGCTGAGGTTCTCGACGGCATCCATCGACAACTCGGCGGCCGCTTCAAGCTCGACCCACGACATGCACTCCGAGTCGTGCTCGCGCTCGTGAACCTCAACAAGGCTCGTGGCGGTCAACGACAACTCCTTGTGGCCCGTCAGCACCTCAAACGAGGCAACGCGCGAACCCCAATAGTCGACATAGTTGCTCTGGCTAGAGAGCGGCAAGATGTCGAGGTTCGAGAACAACACGAGCTGGCTCTCGACACTGGCGGGCAGCATCCGAGCCTCGTTGTACGACGCGGTAACTTCGCCGCCGTAGCTGAAACCCGTGGAATGGACGATCCTGAGTCGCTTCATGAGATCTCTCCAACCCACTCGGGAGCGGCATTCGTGGGGAAGTAACGGTGACGCACTGCCTCCGAAGCCGCACTCGTTGCCGCCTGCACTCGATCCATATGGTGAGGCAGGTCATCCAAAATCTCGGCGATCGGCCGATACTCCAACTCGCTGCGAATCTTTCCAAGCAAACGCTGCGCATCATCGTTCACACCGACGCGGTTAATGCGGTGGGGCTCGAGCTCACGCATGCAGTCCTCAGCCCGCGAAACGGAGAAGAGGATGCTGCGCGGGAACAAGCGATCCAGCAGCAAGAACTCGGCGGCGTTGCTCGCGCTCGGCACACCGCGATAGGTGCGCAAGTAAGGCTCGTAAGCGCCACACGACCGCAGAATCGTGGTCCACGACGGACCACTGGCTTCCGTGAGGCTTCGCGTGGCCAAGAGTCGCGCAGTCATGTCCGCACGCTCGAGACTGCGACCGAGGGTGAAGAACTGCCACGCTTCGTCCCGACTCGTCGCGGACTCGACAATGCCCACGGCCAGAGCGGAGCGCTCACGAACCCAGGAGAAGAAGTCCGAAACCTTGTCTCCCGAAATTCGGCGCGGCATCCGGGTCTGGGTGGTGTTGAGGCACTCCCACAGCTCAGTGGACACGATCTCGCGAGCACGACGCGCGTTCTCGCGAGCAGCGCCCAAGGAATAGGCGATCGAGGCCGGCTCAGTGCGGTCAACCGCGAGGATCGACAACACGTCACCGCGAGTGAGAGTAACGTCGGCCGGAGCCTCGCTACCCATCACGCTCAAGAGCGCACGGCAGGCGTCATCCTCTTCAATCCACGGATCTTCGAGGAGCAACTGAAGGTGAACGTCGAGGATACGGGCGGTACCGTCAGCACGCTCAATGTAGCGACCGATCCAGAACAGCGATTCTGCGATGCGACTCAGCATGATTGACCTCCCTCGGTGTCGACACTCTGCTGTTGCTGCTCTTCTTGACGCTGTCTCTGCGTGAGCGTTCGAGTGGTGTCATGATCTTCGGCATGATCCTCGTGAATCCCCGCCTCGAGCAGCATCTCGGGCGTGATGACGGTGATTGCTTCTGTATCGGCCTGGCGTTCGACGAGACCCTGAACGGTGCTGTCTGACTCCGCCACCTTCTCGCGACCAACAACCCACGTGTCTTTCGAGCCACCACCCTGCGAGCTGTTGACGACGAGCTGACCTTCAGGCAGCGCAACGCGAGTGAGACCACCCGGCAGCACCCAGACATCATTTCCGTCGTTGACAGCAAAGGGGCGAAGGTCGGCGTGACGCGGCCGCATGCCGTCGTCGATCACCGTGGGGATCGTCGAAAGCTGCACCACAGGCTGAGCAATCCACCCGCGCGGATCCTTCAAGAGCTGCTTGCGCAGCGTCTCCAACTCCGGCTTCGTTGCGGCCGGGCCAATCACGAGGCCCTTACCACCGGAGCCATCTACGGGCTTCACCACGAGCTCGTCGAGCCGGTCGAGCACTTCTTCCAGCGCTCCCGGATCTTCGAGACGCCAGGTATCGACGTTGGGGATAATCGCCTTCTCGCCGAGGTAGTAATCGATGAGATCAGGCAAGTACGTGTACACGAGCTTGTCGTCGGCGACACCGTTTCCGACCGCGTTGGCGATCGTCACGTTTCCGAGGCGAGCCGCAAGCATCATGCCCGGGCTGCCCAACATGGAGTCGGCACGGAACTGCAGCGGGTCGAGGAACTCGTCGTCAACCCGGCGGTAGATCACGTCGACCCGAGTGGGGCCGGCCGTGGTGCGCATCCAGACCCGACCGCCAGAGCAGAACAGGTCTCGACCCTCCACGAGCTCGACGCCCATGAGGCGAGCGAGCAGCGTGTGCTCGAAGTACGCCGAGTTGTAGACACCCGGAGTGAGCACAACGACGTTGGGTTCATCCACGCCGCCCGGCGCACTGGCACGCAGAGCCTGCAGCAGCTTGTGGGGGTAGTCACCGACGGGGCGAACCCGCATCGAGACGAACAACTCAGGAAGCGTTTGGGCCATGACCCGACGGTTCGAGATCACGTAGCTCACACCACTGGGCACGCGCACGTTGTCTTCGAGAACGCGCCACGCACCAACTTCGTCGCGGATGAGGTCGATACCGCTGACCTGAATACGCACGCCATTGGCTGGGTCGATGCCGGCCGCTTGACGGTGGAAGTGGCTGGATGAGGTAATCATCCGAGCCGGAATCACCCCATCTTTGATGGCGTTCTGAGGCCCGTAAATGTCGGCCAGGAATGCCTCGAGCGCTCGAACGCGCTGCTTGATTCCCGACTCAACCTGTTTCCACTCAGAGAGGTCGATAACTCTGGGAACTGCATCCAGAGGAAAGGGTCTCTCTTCGCCAGCGAAGTCGAAAGTAACGCCCTGGGCGAGGTAACTGTCGGCGAGTGCTTCAGTACGTCCGCGCAGCTCTTCCTGCGTCATTTGCGCCAGCGCGTCATGGATCTCGCGGTAGGGGCGACGTATCTCGCTATCGGCAGAGAACATCTCATCCCACGCGGCTGGTCCGGTGCGTTTGGAGGCGCTTGATGTGTATCCGTCAAACAAATCTGCCATGTACAGACACTATGCGGGTTAATCGATTTCCGCGCGAAAGTGCGTTGATTCAGCCATATTGACGCGGACAATTTACAGTTAAGTAATGGCTGCCAACCTCCCCACAATTCTCGTTCTCCCCGGTGGAGGGTATTCGCGCCTCGCACCCCACGAAGGCGAGCCCGTTGCTGCCTGGTTGCGTTCGATCGGCTGGAATGCTCGCGTCGTCGAGTACCCCGTTGCCACGAAGCATCCCGCTCCATTGCTGGCAATTCAGTCCGAAATTGCGAAGGAACGTGCGCTAGGGGCACCGCTCGTGGGCGTTTTGGGCTTCTCCGCTGGCGGCCATTTGGCTGGCCACGCGGCTGTAGCGCCCGTTGCTGACGACAACGAACGCCCCGACTTCGCCGTGCTCGGCTACCCCGTTGTCACGATGACGGGCGAGACGCACGCCGGCTCTCGCGAGAACCTCATCGGACTGGATGCCAACTCCTTCCTGCGCGAAGACACCTCACTCGACCTGCTGGTCACGCCCGCCACGCCTCCCATGTTTATCTGGCACACGGCTGCTGACGAGCCCGTTCCGGTCGAAGCGCACTCGTACCCGCTGGCCATGGCACTGGCGGCAGCCGGCGTCCGCCACGAATTGCACGTCTTCTCCGACGGCAAGCATGGCCTCGGTCTCGCCGAGGGCACGCCCGCCGAAGCGTGGCAGGCACTGTGCGAGATCTGGTTGAGTTCGCTGCTCTAACGAGAACTCGCTGCTCTAACGGCGCAAACGCTGCGTCGCGCTCTAGCGGCGCAAGCTGAAGGCTTCAGCCTTGTTGGTCGGGCCCGAAACGAGAATGGTGTCGTCGGCGGCGATGACAGTTTTCTCATCGGTGTAGGTCCAGGCTCCGCCGAGCGGACGAACGGCCGTAACCGTGACTCCCGCGGTTGATCGCACTCGAGACTCCCCCAGCGTCTTGCCGATAATCGCGGCCGGTGGGGCCATCTTGACGAGCGAGAAGTTGTCGCCGATCTCGAGGTAGTCCTGCATCGATCCCCGCACGAGGTGAGCGACGCGACGCCCCATCTCCTTTTCCGGGTAGATCACGTGGCTGACACCGAGCTGTTCCAAGATCGTGCCGTGCGCATCGCTGACGGCCTTCGCCCACACGTGCGCGACATTGAATCGCAACAGCAGCGACGTGGTCAGGATGCTCGCCTGAATGTCACTGCCGATCGCCACCACGACGCGGTCGAACTCGGGCACAGCCAACTGCTGCAGCACCTCCTCGCGCGTGGAGTCAGCCGAGACCACATGGGTCAACTGGCCATTCATCTCCTGCACGATCGACTCATCCAGATCGACGCCGAGCACTTCGGTGCCGTTGGCCATGAGTTCCAGCGCCAGAGCGCGACCGAAACGGCCCAATCCGATGACCGCCACCGAATCTGCGGCGGCCACGGACGAGGCATCCGAACCAGAGAACATGCGCAATTTAGCCAATGATCGGCCTTTCTTTGGGAAGTTCATACAGGACAGCGCGCTCACGCAGAGCGAGCGCGGTAGCAAAACCAATAGGGCCGAGGCGGCCCACAAACATAAGGACAGCCAAGATGAGTTGCGCGGCCACCGGCAGCTCGGGCGTGATGCCCTCCGAGAGGCCGACGGTGCCGAACGCCGACACCGTTTCGAACAGCACGGGGCCTAGCGGCAACCCCGAGAGCAACATGATGGTGATGGTGGATGTCGCGACAACGCCGACCGAGAGCAAGACCACCGCGATCGCCTGGCGGTGCACCGCGCGCGACAGTCGCTTGCCGAAAACATTCACGACGCCGTCTCCGCGCACCTCCGCGAGGAGGATGAAGAACAGCACCGCGAAGGTCGTGATCTTGATGCCACCGGCGGTGCCGGCGGGGCCACCACCGATGAACATGAGTGCGGTCATCCCGAACTGGCTTGCTTCGCTCATAGCGCCGATGTCGATGCTGTTGAAGCCAGCCGTGCGGGTTTGCACCGATTGGAAGAAGCCAGCCAGAAGCTTGGTCTGCCAGTCGAGCGGGCCGAGGGTGGCGGGGTTGTTCCATTCGATCAGTGTGATGTAGGCGGTGCCGGCGACGAGCAACAGCGGGGTCGCCGCGATGACGATGCGGGTGTTCATGCTCCACTTCAGGCGGTTGCCGCCGTGCCGCAAGAGCTGCACGATCACGGGGAAGCCGAGGCCGCCCAGGATGATCTCGGCGCACAGCGTGAGCGACACCACCGGGTCATCAACGAATGAGATCATGCTGTCGCTGAACAGCGCGAAACCGGCGTTATTAAACGACGACACCGCGTGGAAGATCGCGAACCACGCCGCCTCCCCCACGGTGTAGCCGTAACGCAGCAGAAACCAGAAGAAGAGAATGAGCGCGCCGACACCCTCGATGATGAGCGAGATCTTGAGCACGCCAAGAATCAGCGATCGCACATCACCAAAGCCGACGCTCTTGGTCTCGGCGGCGGCCGTAATGCGTGAGCGCAGAGAGAGGCGGCGGACCACGGCGATGCCGATGATGGAGGCGAAGGTCATGACACCAAAGCCACCCACCTGAATGAGCACCATGATCACGACCTGACCGAAACCAGTCCAGTAGGTCGGCGTATCGACAATTACATGGCCAGTTACACACATCGCCGAGACCGCTGTGAAGAACGCCTCGACGAGCGTTGCGCCACCCGGCCCGGTACGCGAAATGGGTAGCGCCAGCAGGGCTGTGCCCGCTGCGATACCTATCAGAAACCCGAGGAGAGTCAGCTGTGCTGGATGAACCAGTTTTCGCTTGCTTCCCGTCCCGCGAAGGATGTTGTGCACCGGGATACAGTACGCCTGTTTCGAGCCGAACGTAACGCCCCTAGTGTTGAATCGTGCTGCGGGATCTAGTCCGTGAGCGGCTCCAACACGAAGACCGGAATCTCGCGTTCAGTTTTGGCCTGGTAGTCCGCGTAGTCGGGGTAGGCCGCGACCGAACGCTCCCACCAGAGAGCCTTCTCGTCACCGGTCACTTCACGCGCCATGAAATCGCCCTTGAAGCCCACATCGTGAAGCTCCACCTGTGGGTTGGCCACGATGTTGTGGTACCAGACCGGATGCTTCGGAGCACCGCCCAGCGAGGCAACCACGGCATAGTGGCCGTCGTGCTCCACTCGCATGAGAGCGGTCTTGCGCAGCTTGCCAGACTTGGCGCCGACCGTGGTCAACACGATGATTGGCATCCCTCGCATGAGGTTACCCTCGTGGCCATTACTAGCTTCGAAAACTTCGGCCTGATTGCGGGCCCACTCTGAGGTGCTTGGTTCGTATTCTCCTGTTAGCGGCATGCTTCCACGTTACCGCCCGGAAGCTCAGGAAATACTCAGAGATAGGTAGTTTCTACTCATGCGCTTACCTACGCTCGAGGGCTTTACTGGTCGCATGATCACTTCACAGCGCGCGCTGAAAAGCGCAACCGCCATCGCTATTGCGGCCGGCCTCACCGTTTCCCTTTCCGGTTGCTTCGGCAACCCCCTCGAGAGCCTCACCGACAACCTCATCGAGAACACCGTAGAGAACGCGATTGAGGGCACGACCGGCGTCGATGTAGATGTTGACGGCGACGGTACGGGAGGCTCGCTGCCCAAGTCGTGGCCTGCAGAGGTTCCTGCCCCCGACGGCGACATTTTGTTCTCGCTCGGAATGGACGATGGCTACAGCGCAACGATTCAGGTGGACTCTGACGCGGCAGCCGAGGCAGGCTACGAGGCACTCATCTCCAGCGGTTTCGAAATGATCTCCGAACTTTCGCTCGGCGACAACGGTTACCTCTACGGTCTTGAGAGCGACAGCTGGATCATTCAGTACTCATGGGCCACGACCGAAGAAGACGGCACGCTCGTGAACATGATCGTGTCCGCCGTCGAACAGTAAAAAATTGGGGCTAGTGGCGGTGCGGCTCTGAGCGAGCGCCGCCACTACAGCTCAGAAAGAAACTCTTCGAGTTCCACCCGACCCTTGACGCCCAGCTTGCGATAGATACGCGCTAGATGATTGTCGACGGTGCGAACCGATAGCCCCAGATGTTCGCCGATCTCGCGACTGCGTTTACGGCCAGCGGCGGCTCGAGCGATTGTCCACTCCCGCTCGGTGAGCTCATCCGCGATGGCGTCGCCCGGCACGCGATCCATGTCGGCAGCGAGGCGGCGGGCGAGCAACCTTGCCTTACGCTCCAACTCGCTGCGGTGGGCCTTGGCTGCGGTACGCGCGCCTTCCAGAAGGCCATCGACCGCGAGCGCAGCCACTCCCGAGGCCGCAAGACTGGGGGCGAGTTCGCAGAGGCGTGCGACATCCGCTTCGGCTGCGGCGTGAGCCCATTCGTGGATGCGGGCAATCAGCGGAGACGGCGAGAGTTGCGTCAGCAGTTCCAACTGTTCGAGCGCGGCTGCCGGATGCCCGACCCGAATCGCCACGGTCAGGGTGAGGGCGCTCAGCAGGAAGTGGCCCAGGATGATGCCTTCAGCAACGGCGGCAACGATGACCGCCGCCGCTTCTTCGGTACGCCCCTCAGCGGCAAGCAACCAGGCCTCACACTCGGCGCGCTGCAGAATGACTTTGGCGTCGCCCGCATGTTCGGGGGAAACCTCGGAGAGTAGTTCGCGCGCCGTTTCAGGCTCGCCCAGTTGCGCGTCGACGGTGGCATGGAGGGCGACGGCGGTGCCGAGCAGGCCGGTGAAGTCGCGCCATTTCAACTGCTCGACCGCGAGCGTCGCGAGAGCCTGAGCATCACACAGTCGCCCTTCGTGCAGGCGAACGATGGCCAGCGCATACGACCACACTCCCGCCGAGTCAGCGAAGCGGTCGAGACGGCGTTGGGCAGCAAAGTCGCGAGCGCGCACGATCTCGGCATCAGCAACGAGGGCTAAGAACTCGGAGAGATCGAGAAGCGAACCTGCAAAAGGCGCTTCGAAGCGATAGGCCTCCGCCAAGGGACGGGTCTGCAGAATCGCCGCAAACGCGTCGGCGGGGTTGCCCGCCATCGTCGCGATCATCGCCGCGGTGAGTCCCGCGTTCACAGCACCGAGTCCGCCGTCGGGCGATACCGGATCCGCTACTTCGGAGAGGGCCCCCGCATCTCCGGTCATGAGTTGCCACTTAGCGAGCTCTGGGCGCAGCACCGCTTGGGCACCGGCATCCATTCTCGACAATTCACACGTCACGCGATCGACGGCATCCGAAGGGCGAGAGAGCCGATAAACCATGTGCTGGCCCCAGCGGGCAAGAGCGATGGCACGCTGTTCTTGATCCTGCGACAGTGCGATGGCGGACTCGAAAACCACCGACGACCGCTCTGACTCGGCCAGCGCCGAGAGGGCACTCGCCAACACGAGCTCGGGCGCGAAACGGCGTTCAGCGAGCTGGGCACGTTCAGCGAGAGAAGCTGCGACCGCATGGTCCCCGGCGGCATGCGCGTAGCTCGCCGCCCAGTCCAAGTCGTCATTACTGATGACGGCATCGGTGGTGGTGAGCAATACGGTTGCGGTGAAGCGCAGCTGCTGATCGCCCATCGGCATCAGTCGCCCGGCGATCTCCTTCACCAATTCGGCACGCTCGGCCTGCGCCAGATCGATCGTGAGGGCCTCGGCAAACAACGGATGGGCCAAGCGCACGAGCGGGGTGGTTTCGTCGCCGGCGTCTTCGGCGATGCCCTCACTCGTGAGGTAGGCCAGGGCATCACCCTCGTCGACAGCGATAGCCGAACGCGGGATGGGTTGAGCGATCGCAATCAGTTGCGCCAGGCGACGCTGAGCCGCAGAAAGCTGCTCCACGCGGTCGGCAATCGTGGCGCGCACGTGCTTGGGCAGAGTCGCCACCGACACCTCAACACCAAAATCACCGCTGCGGATGCCGCCCGCCCTGCCCGCAGCAAAGATCAGTTCCCGCAGCATGAGTGGGTTGCCGCGGCTCGCCTCGAACAGGGCGCGAAGACTCTCGGGGCGCAGCGTGCCGCCCAAATACTGTTGGAGGATCGACTGGCTGTGTTCGAGACTCAACCCTTCAAGCTCCACGATGTCGATCAAGTTTTCATGCAGCAGACGCGCGATGGGGCCGTCGACCTCATGCGAGTCGCAAGCGGTGAGCAGCATCGTGACACCGAAGACGCGCACAAGTTGGTACAGCACGCTGGCGGAGACGGCATCCAATAGCGGCGCGTCATCAATAACGAGAACGAACTTCTGCGGGTTCCCCCCCACCACTCCGACAAGCGCTTGAACGCGGTCACTCACGCTCTCAATGTCATTCTTGCCGGCACTGGCCAGCACTGGGGCGAGGGCTCCGAGCGGAACATCAACCAGCTCAGCGAGGCCGATAACGGGGATGACGGTGCGTCCATCGGCGCGGAGCGCGTGCGAGATGTGGGCGCCCAATGTTGTCCTGCCGACGCCGCTCGGACCGCGCAACATGACCGACCGCGGACGAGGGCCGCGAAGGGCCGTGAGCACAGCATCCCTCTCGCTTTCGCGGGGTACGACCGGCCAGCGCGCCATGAAGCCCCTCCCTCCGAGCAATAGTCAACGTCGCCGACAGCCTAGTGGCCGGGTGTTGCGAGGTGAATAACGATTGTGTGAGGCATGCTGGAGAGGCCGTTGCCCGCCGCCGAGTTCAGGAGCCCTGCGCCATGATCACGATTGCCCTTCCCGACCAGCAGATCTTCGACCGACTCGCGCCGCAGTTGCCCGACGCCAACGTGATTGTGTGGTGCCCCGCTGACGGCGCGCCCCCCGTGCACATCGACCTCGCGCTTGTCGGCTACTTAGGCGCATCCGGTGGTCTCGGCGCGTTCGCCGGAATGGATGTCGCGGCCATCCAGTCCCAGTCGCTCGGTTACGACGGCATCGAGAATCGGCTGCCCGCCGGCATCACCTACTGCAACGCTGTTGGAGTGCACGAAGCCTCCACCGCTGAACTCGCTGTGGGCATGATCATCTCTGAACAGCGCGGCTTCCCCTCGCACTTCGCGAACCAGCAGACCGGCACGTGGGACCAGCACGAGCAGCCCGGGGTTGCCGGCAAGACCGTTGTGATCGTGGGTGCCGGCGGAGTCGGAAACCAGATCGCCGACAAGCTCGCCCCCTTCGACGCCAACGTCGTGCGCGTCGCCCGCAGCAACCGCAGCGACGAACGCGGAGCCGTTCAATCAATGGATGCGCTTCCCTCGCTGTTGGCGAAAGCCAACATCGTCGCGATCGCCGTTCCCCTCAGCGACGCCACGATGAACCTCGTCGACGCCGCCTTCCTGGAGGCGATGAAACCCGGCGCGCTGCTCGTGAATGTATCTCGCGGCAAGATCGTGGACACCGACGCTCTTGTGGCGGCGGCATCCGCTGGCCACGTTCGAGCGGCGCTCGACGTCACCGAACCCGAACCGCTGCCGAGCGATCACCCGCTCTGGTCGACTCCCGGCGTGACGATCACCCCGCACATCGGTGGCGCGACATCAGCGATGCACGCTCGAGTGGATGCCCTCATGCGCGAGCAGGCACGTCGCCTCGTCGCCGGCGAGCCCCTGGCCCACGTGGTGGTTGACGGCAGTTAGCGCTCAACCCGGATTCGCATCAGTTAAGCCGTGCGCGGTGCCGTCGATTCACGAATGACCAACTTGGGCGCGAAGACCACCTGACGCCGGTCAGCATCAGGGTTTGCTGCTTCGTTGAGAAGAATTTCGACGGCGGTTTGACCCATTTGAGCACTCGGTTGACTGATGGATGAGAGCGGAACGACGGCGGCGCTGGCGAAGTCGATGTCGTCATAGCCCATGAGTGCGATGTCTTCTGGCACTCGGATCGATGGGGTCGAACTACCGTTCATGAGGAGTGCTTGCAGCACTCCCATGGCGACGAGGTCGTTGGCGGCAAAAATGGCATCGGGGCGCTCTTCTGGGGCGCGAGCAACGATTTCTGCTCCTACCGCACGGCCTGCGATCACGCTGAGCGCATCGATTTCGATGACTTCGATCGTTGCGTCAGGAACGCTGTCGACAGCCCGACTGGCGCCCGTGAGTCGGTCGGAAACTTGGCGGATTGCCATGGGCCCTCCGACAAAAGCGATGCGACGGCGGCCCGTTTCAAGGAGGTGGGTTGCTGCCAGTTTGCCACCCACGATGTCGTCGACGGAGACCGAGCTAAATGTCGAGTTGGGGCTCTCGCGGTCAACGAGTACTGCCGGGATTCCGCGTTTTCGCATAGATTCGAGCCGGTCGGTGATGTCACCGTATGGCGAAATAAGCATCCCGTAGACACGCTGCTGTTCAAACAGATCAAGGTACTTCGCTTCGCGCTCGATGCTTTCGTCACTGTTTCCGAGAGTGACAGTCAGTCCGCCCTCGGCGGCTTTATCTTCCGCACCGCGAGCAATATCTGTGAAGAACGGGTTGCGCACGTCGAGCACGACGAGACCGATGGTTTGGCTGTGACCGACCCGCAGTTGGCGGGCGGCATCGTTGCGGATGAACCCGAGTGCTTCAATCGCGTTCTGCACGCGTTCAACCGTCGATGGCGAGACTTTGTGGGGGTGGTTGAGCACGTTTGAGACGGTGCCGACGGATACGCCAGCGCTCTTTGCGACATCATGCACGCTCGGCGTTGACATAGACACAACCAGAGTTTCTCGGCCCGACGTTGGGCAGCGGATGAGGACAAGACGAATTCTCGGCTCAATACGAGTCTAGGGACAAAAGTGTAACGATTCATTCATCGAGGGCAAGTTTAGCGGGCAGAGTGCCGCTGTGGGACTTGACGGACCCCAATACATCGTCGTATCGTTCACGCACGGTCGATTTTATCGATTCAATTGGCGGTTGTAGTTTCCAGCCAGGCGATTCGACCACCGTCACCCACAGCAATGACTCAACGCGGAGGCACCACAGTTCAATGGCGACTGCAGCAGAAATGGCACCGGCATCACACGCCGCCCGCACCCCCGCGCTCAGCCTCAGGGGCGCATCCAAAACTTTCGGCCCCGTGATCGCGCTTGCGGATGGCACCATCGAGATCCTTCCGGGTGAGATCCATGCTCTCGTCGGAGAGAACGGCGCAGGCAAGTCCACCCTCGTAAAGATCCTCGCCGGAGTTCACTCCCCCGATGGCGGCGAATTTCTGGTCGAAGGAAAGCCGGCGCACTTTCGCAACGTCAGTGAAAGTAAAGCGGCCGGCATATCGGTCATCTACCAAGAACCGACGCTATTCCCCGACCTCACCGTCGCCGAGAATATCTTCATCGGCCGCCAGCCCAAGGGTCGCGCTGGACTCATAAGCCGTGGAGAGATGCGTCGACGTGCGGCCGAACTCTTCACCACTCTCGGAGTTCCTATTGATCCCGATCGCATCGCTGATGGACTTTCTATCGCCGATCAGCAGATCATCGAGATTGCCAAAGCAATCTCGCTCGACGCCAACGTTCTCGTCATGGACGAGCCAACAGCGGCACTCTCCGGTGTCGAGGTAGAACGCCTCTTTACTGTCGCTCGCGCGCTGCGGGAAAAGGGCGCGGGCATCCTGTTCATCTCGCACCGCTTTGAAGAGGTCTTCGGGCTCAGCGACCGCATCACAGTCATGCGAGACGGCCGCTACATCCAAGTTCACAACACCGCCGAAGTTACCGTTCCGGCAATCGTCAAGGAGATGGTCGGGCGCGAGCTTGGTGAGCTATTCCCCAAGCAAGACGCCGCGATCGGAGACATAGTGCTCAAGGTTGACGGCCTCAACAGTGTCGGCACGTTCACCGGAATCGACTTCGAGATTCGCGCCGGTGAAATCGTCGCCCTCTCGGGTCTCGTCGGTGCCGGGCGCACTGAAGTTGCCCGCGCCGTATTCGGGATTGACCCGTATGACACGGGAAGCGTGAGCATCAGCGGCGCGGCACTGAAAGCACATAGCCCAAGGGATGCGATCGCCGCAGGAATCGGATTCGTTCCCGAGGATCGCCGTAAGCAGGGTTTGGTGCTCGAGCTCTCGGTTGCACGAAATGTCACCCTGACCCTCCGCCACTCACTCGCACGCTTCGGGATCATCTCCGGTCGACGCGAACGCGCCGCCGCCGAAGATTGGTCGCAGCGACTTCAGGTGAAAACCGGTTCGCAGGATCTACCCGTTTCTACCCTCTCGGGAGGAAACCAACAGAAGGTCGTGCTCGCTAAGTGGCTTGCTACCGACCCGAAACTCCTCATCGTCGATGAACCCACTCGAGGAATCGACGTCGGAACCAAGGCAGAAGTGCACCGTCTCATCTCTGATCTTGCGGGCCGCGGTATTGCGATCCTTATGATCTCCTCCGGACTGCCAGAAGTGCTCGGGATGGCTGACCGCGTTCTCGTCATGCACGAAGGCCGCATCACGGCAGAACTCAGTCGCGCTGACGCGACAGCAGAACGGGTCATGCAGGCTGCCACGGGCAGTCGCGAAGCACTGCACCTGGAACAGACCGACGAAGAACTGAGCACTGAATTGGAGGCGGGCGAGTGAGCACCGTGACCCACGCACCGGCCATGCCGCGAAGCAACGCCCTCAAGCGTTTCTTCACCGCCCGGGAGATCCCCGTCGCCGGCGCCCTTATTGCGCTCATTGTGGTGACCTACATCATCAACCCGCGCTTTCTCTCGCCGCAGAGCACCAAGGACTTGATGCTCAACGCGACGATCATGGTGATCCTGGCTGTCGCTCAGGCACTCGTCATCATCACCCGCAACGTTGACCTTTCCGTCGGTGCCATCTTGGGTCTCGTCGCCTTCGGCACAGGAACCGTCTTCGATATGTTCCCGACCATTCCCCTTGTACTGGTGTTCGTGATCGGCATGATCTTCGGTGGACTCCTCGGGTCAATCAACGGCATGTTGGTTACCTCAGCCAAAGTGCCTGCACTGGTGATCACCCTCGGCACCCTCTACATTTTCCGAGGAGTGCTGTCGAGCTGGGCCGGGTCGAAACAGTTCTTCTCCGGTGACAATCCCAAAGCGTTCGGCAACCTCTCGGTCGACACTCTTGTCGGCATCCCGATCATCACGATCATCGCGGTCGTCATTACGGTGGCCGTTGCGATGTTCATGAGCTCGGTCCGAAGCGGTCGTGACCTGTACGCAATCGGCTCAGACCCGGATGCGGCCCGCCTGTTCGGCATCCCCGTCGGCGGTCGAGTGCTGAGCGCGTTCATCGCGTGTGGTGCACTCACTGGCCTCGCCGGTGTTCTGTATGCCTCTCGCTACAACTCGGTCGGAGCGCTCACCGGTTCCGGAATCGAATTGGATGTCGTAGCCGCGGTCGTCGTCGGCGGCGTCGCGATCTTCGGTGGTTCGGGAACTGTCGCCGGTGCTGCGATCGGCGCCGTGCTGCTCTCCACCATTACTGGTGCGCTCACGGCCACCCGAGTCGACAAGTTTTGGCAGCAGGCGATCGTGGGTGTGCTCATCCTCGCCGCCATCATCATCGATCGAGTCGTATCGCTGCGAAGAGCCCGCAAGCTGCGAGTGAATGAGGCAAAAGATGTCTAAGACCATGGCCACTACTTCACGGGGCCAGTTGAGCCGCCGCCTCACCGGCCATGACGCCGTAATCTTCTACATCCTGATCACGGTCGTCATCATCTCGATGGCCACGGTGAACTACTTTGCCTCGACCCTCACCGTGGGCTTCTTGCTCGTTCAAGTGCTTCCGATCCTGCTCATCGCAATGCCGATGGCGTTGGTTATCGTCTCCGGTGAGATCGACCTTTCTGTTGCCTCAACGGCCGGCCTTACGAGCGCCACGATGGGCGTGCTGTGGCGCGATAGCGGACTAGATATCGGAACCGTCATGGCGCTCTCGCTGCTGGTCGGCGTGCTGTGCGGAGCCTTCAATGGCTTCCTCATCACCACACTCGGCTTGCCATCCCTGGCCGTCACGATCGGAACTCTCGCCCTCTACCGCGGTCTCGCGCTCGTCGTCATCGGCGACCAGAAGGTCGCGAGCTTTCCCAAGGAACTGAACGCATTCGTGCTTTCAAAGATAGCCAACACCGGCATCCCGGTCATGATGATCTTCGCGTTGATCGTGATCGCGTTCTTCGCAGTACTACTGCACTTCACCCCCTTCGGACGTGGCCTCTACGCCCTCGGGTACAGCCCGCAGGCGGCCACTTTTGTGGGAGTGCGAGTCGGTCACGCCAAGTTCTGGATTTTCGTTGCAACCGGCGTTGTCTCATCGATGGTTGGCGTCTTCCTCACCCTGCGACTGGCAAGCGCCGGTCCAGATAACGGAACCGGCCTTGAGCTCAGCGTCATCGCCGCTGTTCTGCTCGGTGGTGTCTCGATATTCGGCGGCAGGGGAAACATCCCCGGCGTCGTTGGCGGTGTCCTGCTCATCGGCACACTCACCTATGCACTTCGGCTCGCCAAAGTGCCGGAGACGGCACTGATCATTGTCACCGGCGGATTGCTCGTGCTCTCCGTCGTGGCCCCCAGCGTTATCGCCTGGGGCAAGGAACGCATCCGGTTGAACCGGCTGCGCCGAGAAGTCCAGGGGCAGAACGCCCCCGGAATAACCCGCGCCTAAGCACCAGGCGTCTTTACGAAAGGAAGAACAATGAAGTTGTTTTCCACGCGCAGCCGAGGCGGCCGTATCGGCTCTATCGCTGCAATCGCAACGGTTGTGGCCCTTGCCGCGACCGGTTGCGCTGCAACTAACGACGGCGACAGTGGCAACGGCGGCGGCGAAAGCGCCGGAACCATTGCGTTCTTGCCCAAGCAGCTCAATAACCCCTACACCGACGTCGTTCTCGGCGGCGGCGAAGAGGGCGCAGCGGCAATCGGCTACGAATCAGAGGTTCTCGGCCCCCTCGAAGCCAGCGCTAGCGCACAGATCCCATTCATCGAGCAGGCGACCCAGCAGGGTACGAACGTCATCGTGATCGCGGCGAACGACCCCGACGCTGTTGGCCCCGCTCTGCAGACGGCGCGTGAAGCCGGCGCGAAGATTGTCGCGTTCGACTCCGACACCAACCCCGACTACCGCGACATCTTCATCAGCCAGGTTGTTGCCAAAGACGTCGCACTGATTCAGCTCGAGATCATCTCCGAGCAAATCGGTGGTTCAGGTGAGATCGCGATTCTGTCGGCAACGGCAACCGCGACGAACCAGAACGAATGGATCGAGTTCATGGAAGAAGAGCTTGCCTCGAACCCTGACTACTCGGACATCACGCTCGTCGCCAAGGTCTACGGCGATGACGACGCTGACAAGTCGTTCCAGGAAACTCAGGGACTGCTCTCGTCGTACCCTGACCTCGCGGGCATCATCTCGCCCACCACGGTCGGTATCGCCGCAGCAGCGAAGTACCTCTCGACCTCGGACTACAAGGGCAAAGTTGCTCTGACCGGTCTGGGACTCCCCAACGAAATGCGTGAATTCGTCAAGGACGAGACCGTTCAGGAGTTCGCTCTCTGGGACCCGGCCCAGCTCGGCTACGTTGCAGCATTCGCTGGCAAGGCTCTCGTTGATGGAACCATCACTGGCGCCGAGGGCGACACCTTCGACGCGGGCGACATGGGCGAGATCACTGTCGGCGCGAACGGCGTTGCCATCGTTGGACCGCCTACGCGCTTCAACGCAGACAACATCGACGAATACGACTTCTAACTAGTCGCTCAGATACCCGGGCCTGCTCACGAGCCGGCCCGGGTATCCACCCCTCACCAACAACCACCAGCCTCAGATTTTCGGAGCCAATGATGTCCCTTACCCCAGCTTCAGAGCTGCTTCCACCCAAGACTCGGCGCGCCACCCGCATCGGTCTCGTCGCCGGCGGGCTCGCTGCTTACTGGCCTCAATTTCCCGCGCTCCTCCCCCAGCTTCAGGAGTCGAGCAGATACGTCACCGACCGGTTCACCGCCCTCGACGCTGAAGTCATTGATGTTGGATTCATTTCGGATGCCCAAGAGGCCACCGTCGCGGCAGAGAAGCTGCGTCGTGCCGACTGCGATCTCATCGTCATCTTCCTGACCACCTATCTCACTGCATCCATGGTTCTTCCAATTGCGCAGCGCGCGAAGACTCCGGTGCTCGTCATCGATCTCCAGCCCACCGAAGCGATGGACCACGCCAACTTCGACACCGGAAAGTGGCTCGCGTACTGCGGCCAGTGCCCCGTGCCCGAGGTCGCGAACGTTTTCAAGCGCGCTGGCATCGAGTTCCGCAGCGTTTCAGGCCACCTAAAGGATGAACGGGCTTGGGCTCGCATAAACCGTTGGGTGAACGCGGCCAAGGTGCGCGCAACTCTTCGCCACGCACGCCACGGCCTCATGGGCCACGTCTACCCGGGAATGCTCGATGTCTCGACCGACCTCACCCTCGTCTCCAGCCAATTTGGCTCACACGTAGAAGTGCTCGAATTCGATGACCTTCGGGTTCGCGTTGACGAAGTAACCGATGCCCAAGTCACCGAGCGCATGAACCTTGCCCGCAAGCTGTTCACTCTCGATGAGTCGGTACGCGAGGAAGATTTCGCCTGGGGCGCCAAAGTGAGCGTCGGACTCGATCGACTGGTCGGCGACTTTGACCTCGACTCTGCCGCGTACTACCACCGCGGCCTCAACGGTGAACTGCACGAGCGCCTGGGCGCTGGCATGATTCTTGGCTCATCGTTGCTGACCGCTCGCGGCATCCCTTTCGTTGGTGAATACGAGTTACGCACTAGCTTGGCGATGCTTGCCGCCCACACCATCGGCGCTGGGGGCTCGTTCACAGAGATTCAGGCGCTCAACTTCTTTGACGACGTGGTGGAGATGGGTCACGACGGCCCAGCGCACCTCGCCGTTTCAGAGCGCGATCCGCTGCTCCGTGGCCTTGGCGTTTACCACGGCAAACGAGGCTACGGAGTGTCCGTTGAGTTTGACGTGCAGCAGGGTCCTGTCACCACATTTGGAATCGGACAGGATCGCGACGGCAGCTACACGTTCATCACTAGCGAGGGAATCGTAACTCCTGGGCCGCTCTTGGAGATCGGCAACACTACGTCGCGCGTCAGTTTCGGCGGCGACCCTGGTGAGTGGGTCGATGAGTGGTCGCAGACCGGCATCGGTCACCACTGGGCTCTCTGCGTCGGCCATGTTGCTGGCGACATTCACGCCGCCGCGAGCTTGCTCGGGATCGAGCACCGTCACGTCGATATGGCCGACCTTCCGAAGTGGCGTTAGGGGTGTATCCGTGAAGCGCTATTGCTTTCAACTGCAAGTGAAGCCCGACCACATCGAGGAATACAAAGTCGCGCACGCCGCTGTTTGGCCGGAGATGCTTGAGGCACTCGCGGCAACGGGGTGGCACAACTATTCACTTTTTCTTCGTGCCGACGGCCTGCTGATCGGGTACGTCGAATCTGACGACCTTGCCGCTGCACAGCGCGCAATGGCCGCCACCGAAGTGAATTCTCGATGGCAGGCAATCATGGGCGACCACTTTGTCGACCTCGATGTTCCGCCGGACGAGGGGTTCATTCCCCTGGAAGAAGTATTCAACCTCGAGGACCAACTTGCTGCGAGCAGGAGGCGGTCAGATGGATAGATTGCCTCCTCTAGAATCTCGGTCTACACTCGAATTGAATCGATTCACTTTGTCGCTTCCCCGAAACCTTCGCGAGCACATCCTCGCCCCGATATCTCTCGGCTTCACAACCAGCCGTACCTCCACCAGAAAGTAAGAATTCCCATGGCGCAATTCAGCTCAATCGCAGCCCGCCTCGAAGAACAGGCCATCGAACTTCCCTCCTGGGCCTTCGGCAACTCCGGCACGCGCTTCAAGGTATTCGGCACCCCCGGAACGCCTCGCACTCCGGAAGAGAAAATTGCAGATGCTGCCCAGGTCAACAAGTACACGGCACTCTCGCCGACAGTTGCCCTGCACATCCCGTGGGACAAGGTTGACGATTACAGCGCCTTGCGCGCCTTCGCCAACGACCACGGCGTGGACCTCGGCACGGTGAACTCGAACACCTTCCAAGACGACGACTACAAGTTCGGTTCGCTCACTCACGTCGATCCCACGATTCGCCAGAAGGCGATCGACCACCACTTCGAGTGCATCGATGTGATGGATCAGACAGGTTCGCGCGACCTCAAGATCTGGCTCGCTGACGGTTCCAACTACCCCGGCCAGGCCGACATCCGTGGTCGTCAAGACCGCCTCGCCGACTCCCTGCAGAAGATCTACGACCGCCTCGGCGAAGAGCAACGCATGGTGCTCGAGTACAAGTTCTTCGAGCCCGCTTTTTACCACACTGACGTTCCCGACTGGGGAACCAGCTACGCGCAAGTATCGGCCCTCGGCGAGCGTGCCCTCGTGTGCCTCGACACGGGCCACCACGCCCCCGGCACCAACATCGAGTTCATCGTGATGCAGTTGCTACGCCTCGGCAAGCTCGGTTCCTTCGACTTCAACTCGCGCTTCTACGCCGATGACGACCTCATCGTGGGTGCCGCCGACCCGTTCCAGCTGTTCCGCATCCTCTACGAGGTTGTTCGCGGCGGCGGCTACGGTGCCGACAGCGGCGTGGCCTTCATGCTCGATCAGTGCCACAACGTTGAAGACAAGGTTCCCGGTCAGATGCGTTCGGTGCTCAACGTGCAGGAGATGACCGCTCGTGCACTGCTCGTCGATTCGGATGCTCTCACCGCTGCGCAAGACGCCGGTGATGTTCTCGGTGCCAACGGCATTCTGATGGATGCCTTCTACACCGACGTGCGCGCTGACCTTGCTGCTTGGCGCGAGTCGCGCGACTTGCCCGCCGACCCGATGGCGGCGTACGCAGCCTCCGGTTACCAGCAGAAGATCGCCGAAGAGCGCGTCGGTGGCGTTCAGGCTGGATGGGGAGCCTGAGCGAAGAAGCATCGCTTCGACGCTCCAGGCTCCGAGTGCGCCACAGCGCACTGTCTACTAGAGCCGCAAGACTGGCCCTCGGTGTGAAATTTCGTGGGTTGTAACATGAAATCTCACACACCACCGAGGAGCACGATGGCGACGATTGGCACTCTGGGCGCACAACAGCGACGAGCGATGTTGCAGGAGCGCCTCAATCGCGACGGCGCTCTGCGCCTCGACGACATCGCTGCCGAGCTCGCCGTCTCGGCGATGACCGTGCGCCGCGATCTCGATGAGATGGAAGCCGAAGGGCTGCTGCGGCGGGTACGCGGCGGGGCGATCTCGATCTCGGGGCCGCGCCCCTTCGACGAACGCCGTGCCGTGCGTGCCCGCGCCAAGCAAGTGATCGCCACGAAAGCGTTGGCGCTCATTCCGCAATCGGGAGCGATCGCGCTCGATGCTTCCACCACGACCGGGACGATCGCCACGACGATTGGCCAGCGCGACGGGCTTTCTGTCGTCACCAACTCGTTCGAGAACTTCATCTGCCTGCGCTCAATTCTGGGAGTGACCGGGGTGCTCACAGGCGGCGAGTCCGAGCCGAAGACCGAGAGTCTGGTGGGGCTTCTCGCCTGCCAGGGGGCGGCATCCGTGCTGTATTCGCGCTTCTTCTCCTCGGCGAGCGCCGTCGACCCGTCTCTCGGCAGTTCTGAGGTGTCGCTCGATGAGAGTCAGGTCAAGCAGGCCTTTGCCGGCGCCGCTCGCGAGACGATTCTCTGCGTCGATTCGTCGAAGCTGGACGACCAGTCGATCGCGGTGAGCTTCAACCTGCGCGATGTGAGCTTGCTCATCACCGAACTCGACCCGCGGGATTCCCGGCTGGATGCTTACCGGGAGCACGTCGAGCTTCTCTAACATGCACGCCCCTTGCACCTTCTGGTAATTTATTGTTAGATTTCACAAATACTTACAAACCTGACGATACGGGATACCTCCATGACGAACCCCACTGCCGCTGAACTCATCGCTCGGTCGAACCGCCTCGGTTCTGACCCGCGCGTCACCAACTACGCCGGCGGCAACACGTCGGCCAAGGGCACCGAAACGGATCCGGTTACCGGCGAGCCCATCGAGCTCATGTGGGTAAAGGGCTCCGGCGGAGACCTCGGCACGCTCACTGAGTCCGGCCTCGCCGTACTGCGCCTCGACCGCCTGCGCGCCATGACCAACGTCTACCCCGGTGTTGAGCGCGAAGATGAAATGGTTGCAGCGTTCGACTTCACGCTGCACGGTAAGGGTGGCGCCGCGCCATCCATCGACACCGCCATGCACGGCCTCGTGGATGCTGCGCACGTCGACCACTTGCACCCCGACTCGGGAATTGCTTTTGCCACCGCCAAGGACGGCAAGAAGCTCACCAAGAAGGCATTCGGCGACAAGGTTGTGTGGGTTGACTGGCGTCGCCCCGGCTTCCAGCTCGGACTCGACATCGCTGAGATCAAGGCGAAGAACCCGAAGGCGATCGGCTGCATCCTCGGTGGCCACGGCATCACCGCCTGGGGCGACACGAGCGACGAAGCAGAAGCCAACAGCCTCTGGATCATCACGACCGCCGAAGAGTACATCGCCGCGAAGGGCAAAAAGGCGCCGTTCGGTCGTACCGTTGCCAAGAACGCCGCACTTCCCGAGGCCGAGCGCCGCGAGAAGGCCGCCGCGCTTGCGGCAACCATTCGCGGCATCGCGAGCCACGATCGCCCCATGGTCGGTCACTTCACCGACTCTGACGTCGTTCTCGACTTCCTCGCTTCAGCGAACGCCCCCAAGCTCGCCGCTCTCGGCACGAGCTGCCCCGACCACTTCTTGCGCACCAAGGTGAAGCCGCTGCTGCTCGACCTGCCCGCAAACGCGTCGATCGAGAAGAGCATCGAGCGTCTGAAGGAGCTCCATGAGGAGTACCGCAAGGACTACACCGCGTACTACGACAAGTTCGCCACCGACGACTCCCCCGAGATCCGCGGCGCTGACCCGCTCATCGTTCTCGTTCCCGGCGTCGGAATGTTCAGCTACGGCGCCAACAAGCAGACCGCCCGCGTTGCCGGCGAGTTCTACGTGAACGCCATTAACGTCATGCGTGGCGCCGAAGCGATCTCGAGCTACGCTCCCATCAGCGACGCCGAGAAGTTCAACATCGAATACTGGGCACTCGAAGAAGCCAAGCTGCAGCGGATGCCCAAGCCCAAGTCGCACGCCACGCGCGTTGCTCTCGTGACCGGCGCAGCATCCGGTATTGGCAAGGCCATCGCTACTCGACTCGCTGCGGATGGGGCGTGCGTGATCATTGCTGACCTCGACCTTGAGAAAGCTCAGGCCGCCGCCGCCGAAATCGGCGCTGCGTATTCCAACCCGGCTGATGTGGCGATCGGCCTCAAGGTCAACGTGACCGACGCCGCAGCGATCGAGCGCATGGTGCAGGATGCCGTACTCGCCTTCGGGGGCATCGACATCGTGGTGAACAATGCGGGCGTTTCACTCTCGAAGCCGCTGTTGGAGACCACCGAGAAGGATTGGGACTTCCAGCACGACATCATGGCTAAGGGTTCGTTCCTCGTCTCGAAGGCGACCGCGCCGGTATTGATCGATCAGGGAATGGGTGGCGACGTCATCTACATCTCGTCGAAGAACTCGGTCTTCGCTGGCCCGAACAACATTGCCTACTCGGCCACTAAGGCCGACCAGGCTCATCAGGTGCGACTGCTCGCAGTCGAGCTGGGCGAGCACGGCGTGAAGGTCAACGGCATCAACCCCGACGGCGTCGTACGCGGTTCCGGAATCTTCGCTGCAGGCTGGGGCGCCAACCGCGCCAAGACCTACGGCGTTGAAGAAGAAGACCTCGGCAAGTTCTACGCTCAGCGCACGATCCTCAAGCGTGAGGTTCTGCCGGAGAACGTTGCCAACGCGGTATCGGTGCTCACGGGCCCCGACCTCAGCCACACCACTGGTCTCCACATCCCCGTTGATGCTGGTGTTGCGGCGGCCTTCCTCCGATGAACGCACAAGTTGTCGCCGCGGTCGATCTGGGTGCGACCAGTGGCCGAGTCATGCTCGGCCACGTGGGTCATAACGAGCTCTCGGTTCGCCCGGTGGCACGTTTTCCCAACGGGCCAGTTCGCCGCGCTGATGGCTTGCACTGGGACATTGATGCGCTCTACTCGAGTGTTCTCGCTGGCTTGGCGGCTGCTGTTCGTGAAGAGCCGCAGCTGTCGAGCATCGGCGTGGATTCGTGGGCGGTTGACTACGCACTGATGGCGGGCGGGCAGATGGTTGCTCCTCCGTTCCACTACCGCGATGATCGTACGGCGGCGGGCGTGGAGCGCGTGCACGCGATCGCCGATCACGCTGAGTTGTATGCGTCGAACGGTTTGCAATTTCTGCCCTTCAATACGCTGTACCAGTTCGCAGCCGAGCAGAACCTTGCCGACGCCGATGGTTTCTTGCTGGTGCCCGACCTCATCAACTACTGGTTGACGGGGCGACAGGTTGCCGAACAGACCAACGCATCGACAACCGGGCTACTGAATCTGGCCACCGGTCAGTGGGATGACGCCCTCATCGAGAAGCTCGGATTCTCCCGCAGCCTCTTCCCTGAGCTGGTCACTCCCGGCACAACGCTGGGGCCGGTGCGCGACGAACTTGGCATCCGTGCCGACGTGGTCGCTGTTGGATCGCACGACACGGCATCCGCAGTCGTCGCGGTTCCGGCAACGAACGACGACTTCGCCTATATCTCGTGTGGCACGTGGGGTCTCGTGGGCGTTGAACTGGGCTCCCCCGTTCTCACCGAAGCGAGCCGCGCCGCGAACTTCACCAACGAGGGCGGCGTCGACGGGCGAGTGCGCTACCTGCACAATGTCATGGGCCTATGGCTGCTGAGCGAGTGCGTACGCGAATGGCAGAAGGAAGACTCCAGCGTCGACCTTCTCGAACTGTTGACTGCGGCATCCGCTCTCACAGTTCGGGTGCCAACGTTTGACGCAAACGACCCGCGCTTTCTTGCACCAGACGGCATGCCTGACCGCATCGCTGCCTGGTGCACCGAGCACGATTTGCCGGCTCCGCAATCACGCGTGGAGTTTGTGCGCAGCATCATCGAAAGCCTCAGCGTTGCTTTCGTGGATGCCGTTCACACGGCCTCTGAGCTGTCGGGAAAGTCGGTGTCGGTCATCCATATCGTCGGCGGTGGTTCGCAGAATGAGTTGCTCTGCCAGCAAGTGGCCGACCGCAGCGGAATGCCGGTGCTCGCCGGCCCCGTGGAAGCCACGGCGATCGGCAATGTGCTCGTTCAGGCACGCGCTCAGGGCTTCGTGGAGGGTTCGCTGGAGAGCTTGCGCAGCCTTGTGGCTGCCGCGTTCTCGCCGAAGCGCTACTTGCCGCGTTCGCAGTAGCATCCGATTTCAGGTAACGACGAAGCGCCGACCACCGATCAATTCGGTAGTCGGCGCTTCGTCGTTTGGCTGACGTCAGCTCGCGTTAGCCCTCGTCAAGCATCGGGTAGGTGAGCCCGATCTGACGGCGGATCTCGTCGAGAGTGTGCATGATCTCAATGCTTTCGGCGGGCGACAGAATGTCGTTGGCGATCTCGCCTGCGGTGACGAGGCGCTCGAGTTCGGCGGCCTGAAACTGCATGCCGCGACCGGTGGTGGTGCCGTCGAATTCTTCGATGACGGTGCCGTCACCGTCGAAGCGGGTGAAGGTGGTTGGCGCATAGAACGTCTCAGCGATTTCGATGCGACCTTCGGTGCCGACAATTACGGCGCGCGTGGGGCCGGCGAGGTCGAGTGTCGTCTGCAGCACCGCTTGAGCTTCGGTGCCGTAGCTGAAGATCATCGAGGTCTGGCGGTCGACATCCGTGCCGGTCTTGGTGGCGACGGCCACGATACCTGTCGGTACGCCCAGGATGTCGTGCGCAAACGACACCGGGTAGATGCCGAGGTCGAGCAGTGCACCACCTCCGAGGAGGGGGTTGTTGATGCGGTGCAGCGGGTCGCTTGGCAGGTTCTGGTTGTGGTCGGCGATCACGCTGCGGATCGTGCCGAGCGCTCCCTGCGCAATGAGCTCACGGATGCGCACCATGTGGGGCAGGTATCGCGTCCACATGGCTTCAAGAACAACGAGGTTGAGTTCGGATGCTCGCGCGACAACCTTTTCGGCCTGCGCCGCGTTCATCGTAAACACCTTCTCTACGAGCACATGCTTGCCGGCGTTGAGCGCGAGCAGCGCGTGCTCTTCGTGGAAGGGGTGCGGAGAAGCGACGTAGATCGCGTCGACGTTCGGGTCAGCAACGAGGTCTTCGTAGCTGCCGTGCGCGGTCGGGATGCCGTACTCGGCAGCGAACGTGGTGGCTGATTCCGCGGTGCGGGATCCGACCGCAACGACGTTGTGACCGTGCTCGATGAGGTCACTGGTTTGCAGGCCAGCGATCCACCCGGTGCCCAGAATTCCCCAGGCCACTTGCTTCGCCATGCCATCCCCTTTGTTGCGCACGAAAACATACGTCGCCAATGTAACAGGTGCCTATTTTGCTTTGTCTTACATTCTGTTAGATTGTTTGACAATCGGAATCAACGAAGAGGGAGCGCACCGTGATTGAGAACGCTGCAGTGCTCCCTGAGACCGTTGCGCAGAAGCTTCGCGCCGACATCATTTCCCAGAAGGATGCTCCAGGCTCCGCCATTACCGAGTCGGCCGTTGCCCTGCGCTTCGGCGTTGCCCGCCCTACCGCGCGCATCGCCATCGATCGCCTCGTCGCCGACGGCATCCTGCGCCGTGAAGCCCACCGGGCCGCGCGCGTGCCCGAGCTCAGCTATGACGACGTGCTCGACCTCTTCGACACTCGCTCCATCGTGGAGACCGCCGCGATGGCGGCGCTAGCCGAGGCCGGCGCGATTCCGGCGGAGGCGCTGGCAGCCCACCGGGCGCTCACGGCTACCGATGATTTCGCGCACCACGACATCCAGTTCCACCGTGCGCTCGTCGCCGGTCAGCCCAGCTCACGCCTCACTCGCCTGCACGAACTGCTCATGGGCGAAGTCGAGCTGTGCATTGGGCAGGTTCAGTCCGCCCAACTCATCACCGCCCACGAGGTGGCCGAACAACACCAGGGCATCCTCGATGCCATCACCGCCGGGGATGCCGCCACCGCAGAGCGCCTCACCCGCGACCACATTGTGGGGGCGCGCGATCGCCTCCTCACCCACCTCGACACCGATCTCGACACCGACAACTAAGGCACCTCATGGTTAAGCGTCAATTTCCGAACCCCGTAGAGCTCGCGAAGCTCATGAAGTTCAAGGCCCCCGAGCTCAACGGCAAGAAGCGCCGTCTCGACAGCGCCCTCACGATCTACGACCTCAAAGACATCGCCAAGCGTCGCACGCCCAAGGCTGCCTACGACTACACGGATGGCTCGGCCGAAGGCGAAATCTCGTTGAGCCGTGCGCGCCAGGCCTTCGAAGACATCGAGTTTCACCCCTCGATCCTTCGCGATGCCTCGAACGTCTCCACCACCACCCAGATTCTGGGCGGCACCTCCGCGATGCCCTTCGGTATCGCCCCCACGGGATTCACGCGCCTCATGCAAACCGAGGGCGAGATCGCGGGCGCGGGCGCCGCAGCGGCAGCAGGCATCCCGTTCACGCTGTCGACGCTCGGCACGACATCCATTGAAGATGTGAAGGCCGCAAACCCGAACGGTCGCAACTGGTTCCAGCTGTACGTGATGCGCGAGCGCGAGATCTCGTACGGTCTTGTCGAACGCGCGGCCGCCGCTGGCTACGACACCCTCATGTTCACCGTCGACACCCCGGTTGCCGGGGCGCGACTGCGGGATAAGCGCAATGGCTTCTCGATTCCGCCGCAGCTGACGGCCGGCACGATACTCAACGCGATCCCCCGCCCGTGGTGGTGGTTCGACTTCCTCACGACTCCCCCGCTCGAGTTTGCGTCGCTCGCAACCACCGGCGGCACCGTGGGCGAACTGCTCGACTCCGCCATGGACCCGTCAATCAACTACGACGACCTCAAGATCATCCGCGCCATGTGGCCAGGCAAGATCGTGATCAAGGGAGTGCAGAACCTTGAAGACTCGAAGCGCCTTGCCGACCTTGGTGTTGACGGCATCCTGCTCTCGAACCACGGTGGCCGCCAGCTCGACCGCGCGCCTATCCCCTTCCACTTGCTGCCCGAGGTCGCCCGCGAAGTCGGTAACGACGTTGAGGTGATGGTCGACACCGGCATCATGAACGGTGCGGATGTCGTGGCTTCGATGGCGCTCGGTGCCAAGTTCACACTCATCGGCCGTGCCTACCTGTACGGCCTTATGGCCGGAGGTCGCGAGGGCGTCGACCGCACTATCGAGATCCTGTCGGACCAGATCGTGCGCACCATGAAGCTGCTCGAAGTCACCAGCATCGAAGAGCTTGAACCCAAGCACGTCACTCAGTTGCAGCGACTGGCACCCCGTGCCGTCGCGCCGAGCGCCGCCGCTGCGGTTCCTGCCAAGCGTGCTGCGCCGCGCAAGGCTGCCACGTCGGCTCCGGCTGCCGCCAAGGCCGCACCCGCGAAGGCTGCCACCAAGACTGCTGCAAAGAAGTAAGACCACTCGCGCCGCAGGTTGTGGTGGGCTGCCGCGCGAGTTCTCTACCCCGCCGGGTTTCGGCTTCTGACCTCGGTCAGTTGAGACCCGGTGGGGCGTAGGGTTAAGCATCGTGACTCAGAACTCTGTCGATGCCCCTCCTCCCGTTTGGCGGGCACCCGGAATGCCAGCCCTGTTGGTGCTCACGGCCGCAGGTTTCGGAGGCTTTGTTGCGCTGATTCCGGTTGTTCCGCTGTGGGCGGTTCAAGGTGGGGCAACCGAAGCTGGCTCGGGGTTGGTGAACGGACTCCTGCTGATCGTGACGGTCATGACGCAACCGTTTGTTCCGCGCCTGCTCGACCATTTCGGCACCGGCCGCGTGCTGGCGGTGGGGCTTGCCCTTCTCGGCGCCCCCGCGCTCTTGCTGTTCATCTCGGATCAACTCGCGTGGATTCTCGCGATCTCGGCGGTGCGCGGAATTGGCTTCGGCATCCTGACCGTCACCGGTTCCACGGTGGTGGCGAACCTCGTCGATCGCACCCAGCATGGTGCCGCCGTCGGAATCTACGGCGCTGCGATTGCTGTTCCGCAGATCATCCTCGTACCAACCGCATCCTTCCTCGCCGACACCGTCGGGTTCTGGGCAGTCTTCGTGATTGGCGCCCTTCCCCTGCTCGGCATTAGTTCTGCCCCGCGCCTTGCGCGAGTGCTTCGCGAGCAGGCCGCCGCTCGCGACCTTCTCCCCTCCACCGACGCGACACCGATCGTCTCCGTGGATGGCGGAAAGTCAGAACGCCGCTCGCTTGCGATCAGCCTTCTGCGACCGATGATGCTGCTCAGCGGCGTCACCCTCGCCGGTGGTGCCCTGCTTACCTTCGCCCCGCAAATGAGTTCCTCGCCCGGCGCTACTGCCGCGGCTCTCGCGCTCCTCACCCTGAGCGCAGCTATCACTCGCTGGTCCATCGGCGGGCTCTCCGACCGTTTCGGTGCCGAGCGATTCCTCTGGCCCCTCGTCGTGATCTCGGTGGTCGGACTGGTGGCGATTGCCGCCGCCGTTCAGAATCCCGACGCCACCGGCATCCTGCCGTTCCTAGTCGGCATGACGCTCCTCGGCATCGCCTACGGCGGTCTGCAAAACCTGACGCTCGTGATCTCCTTGGCGGCCGTACGGCGCAAGCAGTACGGCACGGCCAGCGCCGCCTGGAACATTGGTTTCGACCTCGGCACCGCTCTCGGTTCGGTTCTCATCGGAACCCTCGCGACCGAGTTCTCGTTCCCGCCCGCCGTCTTGGTCGCCGCCGCGATCTCACTGCTCACGCTGCCGCTCGCGTTCCTGCGCGGGCCGAAGGTCACCGACTAACTAACTCACACGCGCGGGATGGTCGGCCGGCAAGTTCGCTGCCGGGCACGTTAGCCGACTGCTGGTGGCCCGAGGCGACCCCGCCCGAGCACGATCAGCAGTGCTCGAAGGTGTACTCTGCTGCGCCGGGCGGCGTGAGATCGCGGTCCCGCAGCATCGTGATGGGCGGTGTCGCAGCATCCGCACACACCTCCGCGAACGGGCGTCGCAGCTCATCGGTGTACTCGACGTCGATAACGGCATCACCATAAAAGTCGGTGAAGTCCCCGCACTCTGAGTACTGGTCGCACTCCTCCACGATCGCGAAGTCGAACCCGATGGCGAATGCCGCCTCCCCCAGCAACTCCGCCGAATTCTTCTGGGCTACCGCGAGTCCGCTACTGTGGCCGAGCTGCACGAACAGCGTCGCCATTGCTACCGCCTGCTCGCGCTCAAGAATCCCCTCGGAGCGCGTGTAGCTGTCGAGGTTATCGAGCTCGACCGCCACGAACCCCTTGCCTGCGCAGTCCTCGATCAGCGGCGCGAATCGCTCGGCGATCGCCTCACGATTGCTTGCGGTCCGGATGTCGAGAAGCGTCTCGTCTGGCCAGTTCGCATCGATAACCGGATCACCTTCGGCATCGCGCAGCAGCAGCTCGCTCGGCCACGACTCCCCCGGTTGCGATTGAAAGCCGTTGAGGTAGCAAATGGAATAGGCGCGGGCGAGTGGTTCTTCGCTGGCGTCGCGCACGACGATGGTGACGGAGGCGTCGGGCTTGTACGCTCCGCCGAGCTGGTAATCCGCGACGGCGCCGGCGGCGAAGAGACTCGGGGAGGCGGTAGCGGTGGAAGGGGCGCTGGGCTCAGTTGTTGGCGGGGCAGCAGCCGAGCATCCGGCCAGCACAGTAAGCGCGACCGCGACACACAGCGCCGCCCACGGGGCTCGTCGTGGGCGTGCTGTCATGCAGTCGAGCCTAGGCTGCTCCGGCCCGGCGCGAGATGTAGGTCGCGCGCATGTGGGAGCGATGCGGTGGCAGCTCGGCCCGAATGAGCGCGAAGCTCGCAACGATCGCCATCAGAGCCGAAATACCCAACACCACGGCGGGAAGCGGCGGGATGCCCGCGGCTAAGTCAAGGCCGGTGCCGGCCACGATCAGCCAGACGGTGGCTGCCGCGGCGGCGGTAAGACTCGCCAGAAGAACGACTACCCACCCGAATATTTTCCTGTTCATGATTGCCCCCGTGCTTTCAGTTCTGCTGGTTAGTGCGACTGTGTAGCGTGAGAAAAAGTCTGAGACTTTCTCTCTCCTTAAACGCTAGACCCCAAATGGGGGCCAATCTAGTCGTCATTAAGGCGGACTAGTTCAGTGAGGTCTAGGCGAGACGAAGCAGCCGAGCACGCAGTTCTTTTGGCGTGGATTCGGGCATGGCGGCGGAGAGTTCGCTGCGCTGCGGGAGGGCTCCGCCTTCAGCCACCACGGTGATGGCGCGCGCGAGGCTGCCGCGGCTGACGTCTTTCAGGGCGTTGTCATCCGCGTGCATTTCGAGCAGGAGGGCGACTTCGCGGGAAGCGTTGCGGGCTGTGGGCAGCCACGGCAACGAGGCTTTCCACGCGGTGAAGAAGATCAGCACGATGTCGTGACGCAGGCGCACGTGGGCGCGTTCGTGTTCGACAACCGCACGTAATTCCTCTTCGTCGAGCAACGCAATGAGTCCAGCGCTCAGCACTGTGACGGAGGTCAGGGCGCCCGGCAGGCAGTAGGCAACGGGTGCGGGGGTATCGATGAGGCGCGTGCCGGGGCGGTCGGTCATCGGCTCGCTCAGCAGGGTGATTAGTTGCGAGTGCCGGGCACGCTCGCGCTCGGCATAGACGAATGTGACCAGCAGGTTCAGCAGCAAGTGCACGGTGAGGAACAATGCTCCCGAAAGTGCGAGCAACGACCACACCGAGGAGCCCTCGGGGAGTTCATTGTGGGTGACGAAACGCCACATGCCCGTGGCGGCATCCGAAATATCACTGGCGAAGGTGGCGGCCCCGAGTAGTACGAGAGAACCGATCATGCTGAAGCCACCTACGAGTGCGACAAGTTGCCAGACGAGCAGCCCGAGAGTCGGGCGCTTGTACGCCCAACGCGCCCCCGGAAGGATCGCCGGCACGGGCCAGGCCAAGAGAATGGCAATGACCCCGAGGGTGATCGCGGCGGCGACCACGGTTAGCGTCCGGCGAGAATGCGGCGGAGAGTCTCAGCTTCTTCGTTTGAGACCTGGCCGACGAACCGTTCGAGCACCGCGGTGCGGTCGTTCGCCCCACCCAACACTTCGTGCATGAGGTCGGCCATATGTTCAGCGCGAACCGAGGCGGCACGATAACGGTGCGGGCGCACATCACGTTCGCGCACCACGTAGTTCTTCTTCTCGAGGCGAGAAAGAACGGTGAGCACGGTCGTAGCGGCGAGTTCGCGGCCCGACGCCTCGGGGGAGGCAAGAGCGGCCTGCAGATCGTACGCAGAGAGACTTTCAGCGCTCGCCCACAGCAGGTCCATGACACTGCGTTCGAGTTCACCCAGGGAGTTCATACGAGCAATTCTACCCTAAGTAGAAATAATTTCTACGAGGGTGTAGAAATGTATACACAGCGGTTCTACAGGATGTAGAACTAACGCGAACACCCGCCACGGAAAGGCCAGGAGTGGATCCCCTAGAAATCGCCAGATGGCAATTTGGAATCACCACCGTCTATCACTTCATCATGGTTCCGCTCACGCTCGGCCTCGGCCCGGTCGTGGCGCTCATGCAAACCCAGTGGGTTCGCACGGGCGACGTGAAGTGGCTGCGCATGACCAAGTTCTGGGGCAAGTTGTACCTCATCAACTTCATCATGGGTGTGGCAACGGGCCTCGTGCAGGAATTCCAATTCGGAATGGCCTGGAGCGAATACTCCCGCTACGTCGGTGACGTCTTCGGCGCCCCGCTGGCCATGGAAGGCCTCCTCGCCTTCTTCTTCGAATCCGTCTTCCTCGGCCTCTGGATCTTTGGCTGGGATCGCCTCGGCAAGAAGCTCCACCTCGCCACCCTCTGGATCGCCGTTGCCGGCTCCGTCGTCTCCGCCTTCTTCATCATCGTCGCCAATTCCTGGATGCAGCACCCCGTCGGCGTTGAACTCATCGACGGTCGCCCCGTCATGACTGACATCTGGGCCGTGCTCACCAACAACACCGCCCTCTCCGCTTACTCCCACACGATCATGGGCGCCATCGCTGTCGGCGCCGGCTTCGTCGTCGGCATCTCCTGGTACCAACTCTGGCAGCGCCGTCGCGATGGAATCGACACCGTGGACACCGCGGGCCGTGTCGTCGTCGGCGAGAATGCCAGCATCCCCGGCCGCGACCGCAAGGACCACTCTGTCTGGATCACGAGCATCCGCATCGGTGCTGTAGTCGCCATCATTGGATTCGGCGGCGTAGCGATCACGGGCGACCTCCAGGCCAAGCTCATGTTCGAGCAACAGCCTTTGAAAATGGCAGCGGCGGAGGCTGCGTGCTACGACGGCACGAGCTTCTCGGTGCTCTCGATTGGCCCCCTCGGAGGCCAA
Organism: Salinibacterium sp. VpJ6; assembly: GCF_059767345.1. Classification (NCBI taxonomy): domain Bacteria; kingdom Bacillati; phylum Actinomycetota; class Actinomycetes; order Micrococcales; family Microbacteriaceae; genus Salinibacterium; species Salinibacterium sp. VpJ6. The sequence goes on along the minus strand of NZ_JBSOQL010000001.1, from coordinate 1,753,255 downwards.
GACTGTGAAGATGTCGTGGGACTTATCGAGATCCCCGGCTTGCTCTCCTTCCTCGCTCACGGCGATTTCGATACTGAAATTCAGGGCGTGAACACCCTCATCCCTCAGTATCAGGAGCTGTACGGCACCAACCTTCCCGATGACCCGCTGTACGGCGAGCGCGCAGGCCAGGAGATCGATTACCTGCCGCTCATGGAGGTCACCTACTGGGGCTTCCGCTTGATGATCGGCTTCGGAATGCTCGCTGCCGCCTTCGCCGCCCTGACCCTGTGGATGGTCCGCAAGGGCACGGTTCCGAAGTCCAAGTTCCTCATGGGTACGGCTCTGCTCAGTATTGCCGCCCCCTTCGGCGCCAATATCGCCGGCTGGGTCTTCACTGAAATGGGTCGCCAACCCTTCGTCGTTGTTCCCAACCCCAACCCCAGCGGCGTTGACGGTGTCTTCATGTTCACCGCCGCCGCAGTCTCCCCCGGCGTGAGTGGAGAAGAGATGATCTTCTCGCTCGCCTCGCTGGCTCTCGTCTACGGCTTCCTGCTTGTCTTCGAGATCAAGCTGCTCGTCAAGTACGTGCGCGGTGGCGTTGCCTCGGCAATGCCCGAGCTGGGGCATCCAGAAGACGACGGCAGCGACCCTGACGATCCCAACAAACCAGACAAGCGCGACGACGTTCTCGCGTTCGCCTACTAAGCAGAAGGGCAGCTACTCATGGAACTTCTTCCCACTATCTGGTTTATCGCGATCGCGGCATTGTGGATCGGCTACCTCCTTCTCGAAGGCTTCGACCTGGGTGTCGGGATGCTGCTGCTCTTCAGCACCCGTAAAGATCGTGAGCGTCGCCTGATGCTCAATGCCATCGGCCCAGTCTGGGACGGCAACGAGGTCTGGCTGATCACGGCCGGAGCTGCCACCTTCGCCGCATTCCCGTTTTGGTATGCATCGCTCTTCTCGGCGCTCTACATTCCGCTGACGATCGTGCTCGTGAGCCTCATCTTCCGCGCGGTTGCCATTGAGTACCGCGGCAAGGGCTCCACTGACAAGTGGCGTATGTGGTGGGATCGCGCTCTCGGGCTCGGCTCGCTCGGTTCCGCTTTCGGTATCGGCGCAGCCCTCGCGCTGACCACCACCGGTCTCCCGATTGACGCAAACGGTGACCGCGTCGGCGGCGCCTTCGCCTGGTTCACGCCCTACGCGATCCTCGGTGGCCTCGCGGTTGTCGGCTTCTCGCTGGTTCATGCCTCCGTCTTCCTCGGCCTCAAGACCGATGGTGACGTGCGCGTTCGGGCCCGCAACTTCGTCGTGCGCTGGAGCCCCGTAGCCCTGCTGCCGATCGTCGCCTGGGTACTCGTTATCCAGTTCCAGAACGGAACCCTCATCACGTGGGCGCTTGTTGCAGTCGCGGTGGTTGCGGTGGTCTTCGGCTGGATCAGTGCTCGTGCCGGGCGTGAAGGCTGGGCCTTTGTGGGGATCGCAGCCTTCTTGGTCGCGGGAGCGTCATCCATCTTCGCCGCCGTCTACCCCGTCGTACTGCCCTCGACGCTTGACCCCGCGTTCAACCTCACGATCTCCAACGCGGCGAGCGGGGAATATACCCTCAGCGTTATGAGCATCGTGACCGCGTTTGGGCTGCCGCTGGTGTTCGTGTACCAGGGCTGGACCTACTGGGTTTTCCGCAACCGCCTGAGCGAGCACCACATCCCCGAAGCTCACCTCGTGAAGCCTGCTGTCGCCCCCGCGTCTTCAGCAAGTACCTCATCGTCTTCAGCTAGCTAGGGCACGATGGAGGGCATGAGAGCCAAACTCCAGGAACGACTTGCGGCAGGCTTCGGCCCGGGCGGTGTGCACACACTGTTCGGGTTGGGGCTGCTGGCTTCCCTCAAGGGGTTGGCCCTCGTTCTGATGGCCGAGGCTGTCGCTCGCGGCGTCGTCGGCGTTATCGAAGCGGATGCCGCAGCCTGGCAGTTCGCCATCGTTCTAGGCATCGCGGCTGGTCTCCTCCGCGCGGCTACCGCCTGGGCAACGGAGAGTTTCGCGACGCGCGCCGCGTTAGGCGCCAAGGAGTCTCTGCGCCACGAACTCGCGGAGCGAGTGCTCACTGGCTCCGACGCCCGCTCGGGAGCAAGTACCGCGATTGCGACCGTCGGTCTTGATGAGCTCGACAACTACTTCCGCGTGGTGCTGCCTGCGATTGTGACGACCGCGACGGTTCCGTTGCTAATTGGCGCCCGCATCCTGTCGGTCGACTGGGTGAGCGCGCTCATCATTGTGCTGACCGTTCCCCTCGTGCCGGTGTTCATGATTCTTGTTGGCGGTCACACGCGCGAGCGTGCCGAAGCCGCCAGCGCGAGCCTCGAACGACTCTCCGATCACCTCGTTGAGTTGGCCCGTGGCCTTCCCGTGCTGGTGGGGCTTGGCCGCGTTGCGGAGCAGTCGAAAGCGCTGCGCGCGATCTCCGCCGAAAACCGCACCAAGACGATGGAGACTCTGCGCACCGCATTCCTCTCCGCTCTTGTTCTCGAACTTATCGCCACCATTTCGGTTGCGGTGGTCGCTGTCTTCGTCGGCGTTCGACTCGTGGATGGTCAGCTCTCCCTCACCGTCGGCCTCATCGCTCTCGTGCTCGCGCCCGAGTGTTTCGCGCCCTTCCGCGAGTTGGGTGCCGCGTTCCACTCCTCTGAGAACGGCCTCACCGCTCTGCGCCGTGCCCGCACGATCATTGATGCACCGCGCGCTCGGGAGCACCGCCAGAGTGCGGGTGGCTTCCGCGTCGTCGACCTGACCATTTCTTACGAGGGTCGTGCACGGCCCGCGGTCGACAAACTCAACTTCCGCGCAACGCCCGGCACCATCACTGCTCTGGATGGGCCAAGCGGCAGCGGAAAATCCAGTGTTCTTGAGGTGCTCGCGGGCAATCGCGAGCCCAGCGGCGGCAGCGTGTGGGGCATCGACGTCTCCCGCGTGGCCTGGGTTCCGCAGCATCCGCACACCGTTGCTGACACCGTGATCGATGAACTTCGCCTCTACAGCAGCGACGAAAAAGCCATCAAGTCGGTGCTGCTTGACCTCGGCCTCACTGCCGTCGCCGAGGCTGATCCGCGCCAGGTGAGCCCGGGCGAGCTGCGCCGCATCGCCGTCGCACGTGGACTGCTGCGCGTCGAAGCGGGCGCAACCCTGTTGCTGCTCGATGAGCCGACCGCACACTTGGACCCGGCATCCGCTGCTCGCGTTGAAGCCGCGATTGCTGACCTGCGTGGTCGCCCCGTCACGGTTCTTGTTGCCTCGCATGAAACGGGAATCGCGGCGCTGGCCGATCAGGTTGTGGCCGTGGGTGCATCGGGCGGCACCCGTGCCGTCGAGGCGCGCGTTGACCCGATGACGGTTGACGGTGACGTGGATGTTGACGCTCTCGACGCGCCTCGCACTACCCGCGCGACTCTCGCCAGCCTGCTCGAGTTTGTGCGCCCCGCCCTCGGAACCCTTGTCGGAGCGATTGCTCTCGGCACCGGCGCGAGCCTCTTCGCGCTCTCCCTCACGGCTCTCTCGGGCTGGCTGATCGTGCGGGCGAGCGAGCAACCACCGATCATGTTCCTGCTCGTCGCCATTGTGGGCGTGCGGTTCTTCGGCATCGGTCGCGCCGCCCTGCGCTACGCCGAACGCCTCGCCACCCACCGTGCGGTGCTCGGCTCGGTGATCGAGTTGCGCGTCGCCCTGTGGAATGGTCTTGGCGCTCGGGCGCTCGGTTCGCGCGCCCTCGCCAATGGCGGGGTCGCCCTCGACTACCTCGTTGCTGCTTCCGACCGGGTGCGCGATCTCGTGCCCCGCGTCGTGCTGCCGCCCGCCGTTGCTCTGGGCACGTCGCTCGCTGCGCTCATCGCGGTCGGGTTGCTGCACGCGCCCGCTGTCCCCGTGTTGCTCGCGGGTCTCGCGGTCGGGCTCATTGCGGCGCCCATCATCGCCGTGATCATCGACCGCTCCGCCGCTAACGGCATCGCCGAAGTGCAGTCCCGCGTCGTGCGCGCCTTCGCTGCCATGACCGGTGCGGCCAGCGACCTGCGCGCCAACGGTGTTGGGGAGCGGATGCTCGCCCGCCTCGATCACATCGACGCCGAAGCCGGTGCCCTCTCCCGCCGCAGCGCCCGCGCCCTCGGAATCGGCAACGCCGTCGTCGTACTCGCCTGCTCGGTGACCGCCGTCGCCATGCTGCCCGTCGCCGCTCCCGCCGTCGTCGCTGGCACCCTGCCTATTGGCATTGTCGCGGTACTCGTTCTCATCCCCATCGGCCTCGTTGACTCGCTCATCGCCTTCGTCGACTCCGTGCAGCAATGGCCGGCGCTGAGTGCTGCGCTTGCGAAGGTGCGTGGGGTTACCGCGGGGGTTGAGCGTGCGGATGCTGCTGGCGGTGCTGTTCCCGGCGGCGCTGCTGCGGGAACGCGCCGCAGCAAGAGCACGCAGGCCGGAGCCGCGAGCGCAGATCAGCCCCTCGGTGACGTGACCGTTCTCGAACTGAGCGAGCTCGGCATCCGCTGGCCTTCGAGCCCGACGCTGGCATTCTCGGGCGCCACCGCTCGGGTTGAGCGTGGCGAGTGGCTTGTCGTGGAAGGACCTTCGGGCGCGGGTAAGTCGACGTTGTTGGCGGCGCTGCTCGGGTATCTTCCGGCGGCCGCTGGCTCGTGGAGCCTTAACGGTGTGGATGCCCGCGAGCTGTCGCCCGAGCAATTGCGTGCGGCGGTGACGTGGTGCCCGCAGGAGTCGCACCTCTTCGATTCGACGATCCGCGCGAACCTGCTGTTGGGCCGCGCGCACGCTGATCAGCCGACCGAGCAGGAGCTCGTCGCGGTGCTGCGCCAGGTAGGTCTTGGCCCGCTCTTCGATTCGCTCGACCGCGGCCTCGACACTCGGGTGGGTTCGGCCGGCGAAAGCCTGTCTGGTGGCGAGCGCCAGCGCCTCGCGGTTGCCCGAACTCTTCTCACGCGGGCGGATGTTGTGCTGCTCGATGAGCCGACCGCCCACTTGGATGCCGCGAGCGCCGAACAACTCATCACCGACCTGCGCACGGCTCTCGCCGACAAGATAGTGGTGCTCGTCAGCCATCACGACGATGAGCGTCGCGACGACGACGTGAGCCTGCGGCTCGGGGCGCGCGAGCAGGTCGCTGCGGTCTAGCTCGGTTACGCGCACACGTGGTGAGCGGCTGCGATAGTTACCATTGAGGCAACGTCGTTTTTCAGAACGGCTGCCGGAGGATGCGATGACGAACAATACGAGAAGCACGGCAGCCCTCTTCTGGAGCGGCGTGATTGTCGCTGCTGGCTCGCTGATCCTTCTTCTCCTGCGAGCGCTCACGGACAGCCTGACGACGTTGGGGGTTCTTGCTCATCTCGCTACCTTCACCGTGGGGTTAGTACTCATCTGGCAGCATCGACGCGCGACGAAGAAGTCTTAGATCGTGCATCCGCAGCGAAGCATCAAAGACATCGCCGCCGTCCTCGGCTGCGTCGCGGTGGCATTGGCTCTGGGCACTGTGCTCGTAGTGCTGGGAACTCCCTACTACGGCTCGGCAGGCACGGAGCTGCTGCACGCTTTCGCCCGCGCAACTGCACTGGGCCTCCCGGTAGCGGCCCTGTTCGGCGTGCCAACGTGGTTGTGGCTGAGCGCACGAGTTCCCGCTCGAGCGCTCCCCATCGCACTATTCATCGCGCTGAGTCCACTCTTCGGGATCGTGCCTGGTCTCGCAGTCTTTGTTACGGGGCCCATCACCCACCTAGACACTCCCGTGTTCCTGGGCATGTTCATGATCGCAGCTGGAGCGTGGACCGCCCCTATCGCGACCGCGCTCTACTACTTGGTTCTGGGCAAGCGACCGCGTATCGCAATCTCGCTCGGCGGCATCGCTGTTGTTCTCGCGCTGCTGGGCTGGGTGAGCATCGCAATCAACGGCGGCTAGCTCCCGAACAGATCGCTCGCGACCGTCTTGTACACCGACTCCGGGTTCGAGGGGTGGTAGATGCCGGCGAGCACATCGCGTTGCAGTCGCGCGAGTTCGCTTGTGCTCCGGAAGGCTCCTCCCCCGGCTGAGCGCATGACCTGGTCGACAACGTGGCGTGCGGTTTCGATGCTGCGGTGCTTCACACCGGTCAGCTTGCGGAACCAGCCCGCCCCGTGATCCACGAGCCCATCAACGTCATCGACGATGCTGTGCAGTTGGGGTTCGATCGCATCGAGCGCAAGGGCGGCATCCGCCATGCGCCAGCGCAGATCCGGATGCTCGGAGTACGTCTCTCCGCTCATGGCCGAGCTGCGCTGCTGCAGTGCTTCGACCCCGAGTTCGAGGGCGCGGTCGGCGAGGCCCGCATAGACGGAGGCGATGAGCGGCAAAAAGTTGGCGAAGACAGCGAAGATGAATGGATCGGCGTTGGGGCCGACAGGCAGCACACGGGCGACGCGGTTCGCGGGGACAAAGGCGCCATCCAGCACCGTCGTGTGGCTTTGGGTGGCGCGCATGCCGAGGGTGTCCCAGTCACCGAGCGACCGCCAGCCGGGCTCATCGCGAGAGATGAAACCATGCACGAGGGTTTCGGTGCCATCGTCGGCCGTGTGCTTGCCGAAGAGACCCAGCTGGGTCCACGCCGGAGACAGCGAGGTGAAGATCTTGGTGCCCGTAAACGCGTAACCGCCCTCGACGGTTTCGGCGGTGGTGAGCGAGTCCCACATGACGAGATCATTGCCGGGTTCGCTCAAGCCGAAGGCAAAGATTTCGCCGGCTTCGGCATCCGCCAACAGCCAGTCGAGGCTCGAGTCGCCGCGCTCGCGCAGAGCCCACGCAACACCGATCCAGACGAGGTGCATGTTGATGGCGAGCGCCGTGGCCGGAGCGTACGCAGCGAGCAGGCGCTGATCATCCGACAGCTCACGCAAACTGCGCGGCTTCAAGTAGCCAACGGCACGCAACTCTTGCAGGTCTTCGGTGAAGAAGATGTTCTCGCGGTCGTAACGTGCGGCCCGCGACCGGATGCGATCAAGCAGCGCTGGGGTGAGTACCGTCATGGGTCAACGCTACTGTGCCGCGCTTGACGCCGCGCTGCAGTTATAGTCAGCTTGAAGCCCAAGCCAAAGTTCAGCGCTAGTGCCGAGGAGCATTCCCAAGCGTGCAGCCAGCTCAGCACTGACCGTCTCCTTCCCGTCACGGAGAAGCGCGAGCGTGCTCTCCGTCACGCCGAGGCGTCGCGCGGCTTCAGCAAGGCTGATGTCCCCGAGATAGTCCTCAAGCAGGATGCCCGGGTGCGGAGAGTTATGCATACTCACGATCCTGCTCCGTTTCTGTTGTCGCTCTTCTAAGCGCTCTTTGCCAGCGCTTCAGCGTCGCTCTTGCTGAGTTGCTGCACGCGTTGGGGCGAAAGACCCAGCACGATTCCCGCGTCTTTGTACGTGAGTCCGTCCGCGCGGAGACTTGCAACAGCTCTCCTTGCGAAAGCAGCGGCTTCAGCGCTTTCTTTGCGGGCTGCAGCTTCGAGCTCTTTAGCGCGCAGCCAAGCGTCACGCGCGGCGCCGGGGATTTCTACATCGAGATCGATCTCGAAAGAATTAGGTTCCACATCGAGCCAGAGCCCGATGATCTCGCGGGCGACTTCTTCAATCTCTGCGGCCTTGCGCGCCTGACCTACGGCGTCGAGCTCAGGAATGCTCACGAGCCACCAACGACCATCTTTACGCGCTGTGACACCGTATGTTTTCTGGTCTGACATGACTCTCCCCTATCGCCAGTTCTGCGGGGTCTCCGGCAAATTCTTCATCAATTGCCCAACGACTCCGGCGCTCACTTCTCCATGACGCGGAATCACTGCTTTTACCGACCCATCAGGCAGTCCCCACAGTTCGTGGCTGCCTTTTGCGTCGCGAAGGAATACCCAGCCGTTTGCTTTCACTACCTTGATTACATCGCGGTACTTTTGCGGCTTCGGCATTAGTTTACTCTAGCCCCTCTTGATTTTTCCATCAAGCCCCGCTAGACAGCCCATCCATATGTTCGCCACTTCACACGTCGGGGCCGACGAGTCTGTCCCACACAGCGTTGTTCGCCGCAACGGTCGACGCGACAAAACCAGAAATCACGCCTTAATAATCGAAAGCACGTTGCCAGCGGGATCCTTGAACCACGCGATCTCGGGGCCGTGCCCGCGCATGATGCCCTTTGCGTCCGTGCCGAGGTCGCCCGTGAGGTCGCCGTCGTCGTAAATCTTGGTCACCACGCCACGCTCGTTGAGCGCATCGACGGCGGCTTCGACATCCTCCACCGCAAAGTTCAGGATGGTGAAGCTCGCCGGTTCGTGGGTCTCCTTGGGGTAGATGGTCACTTCGGCGCCGCCGGGAAGCGTGAGGCGCAGGGTGCCCATGCCACCATCGGTGACCGTGAGGCCCAGAGTCTCGGAGTAGAAGGTTCGAGCCGCGTCGAGGTCGTTGACGCTGAAGCCAGAAAAAGCCGTGGTGGGTGAAAACATGATGCTCCTTTTTTCTCCGGGAGACGACTCGAGGTGAACTGAGGCTAGCGCGCTTCCAACGCGAGCAGGGCTAGTACGATTTTGGCTATGCGTTGCGGCAGAAGTCGCAACGCCAAGCGCTGGCCCGACGGTGGGTACGAAGGGTTGAGTGGTTGTGGTTTCCTCTGACGTGAACGTGGTGCAGACGGGCCGACGCTCCCCCGCACAGCGCTCCCCCACGAAGTGGCTGCCGTGGGTGAGCCTAGTCGCCGCAGCGGGCGTCATCTCCGTGATGACGGCGCCGGGCCAGACCGCCGGAATCTCCGTCTACACCGACCCCCTCATCGCAGAACTCGACATCTCTCGCACCGGCATTTCCGTCAGCTACTTCTTCGGCACTATCGTCGGTGCCGCCGCCCAACCCTTCATCGGCCGCGCCCTCGACCGCTTCGGCGCCCGCTACGTCACCATCGTCATCGGCGCCCTATTCGCGAGCGTGCTTCTCGCCCTGAGTTTCGTTGACGGCATCGCTGGTCTCACCGCCGGCTTCGTCGGGGTGCGGATGCTCGGCCAGGGTGCCCTCAGCCTCGCCGCCACCACGGCGGTCGCCCGCGCCATCACCCATCGCCGCGGTCTGGCGCTGGGCATCACGGCCGCCATCGGATCCGCCGGAATCTCCCTCGCCCCCGTCGGCCTCGAACGACTTATCTCGGCTGTCGGCATCCATGCTGCCTGGCGGTGGGAAGCCGCGATCGTGCTCGCCGTCGTCGTACCGCTCGCGTTCATCCTGCCGAAGCGCAGCCGGGCCGCCGCCCAGACCGAAGATCTCTCAATGGCGCAGATCGTCATCCAAAAGGAATCGTGGATGCTCGGCGAAGCAGCCCGCACCGGCATGTTCTGGGTCATCGCGGCCTCTCTCGCCGCCTCCGGCATGCTGAGCACCGGCCTCGCCTTCCACCAGATCGCGATCCTCGGCGAGCGCGGGCTCACCCCGTTCGAAGCGGCCGCCAACTTTCTCCCGCAAACCGTCACGGGCATTGCGGCAACCCTCATCGTCGGCGCTTTCGTCGACCGCGTAAGCCCCAAGCTGTTCGTCATCTTCTCGATGCTCACGCTCGCCGGTTCGCTAATGCTGCTCTCCGTCGTCGGCCCCGACGGCACCGCCGTTCTCTACGGTCTCGTGCTCGGTGCGGCCGGCGGAAGCCTGCGCGGGATGGAAGCCGCCGCCTACGTGCGCTACTACGGCACCGCCCACATCGGCTCCATTCGCGGCGTCACGACCGCGATCGCCCTGGGCTCAACGGCTCTCGGCCCGATCGCCCTCTCTCTGGCCGTCGACGTGAGCGGCAACTTCACCGAGCCGGCCGTGTGGTTCTCGAGCATCCCGATTGCGGTCGCTGTGCTTGCGATCTTCGTGCGCCCGCCGCAGCGCCGCGCGGCTGTCTGAACGTCTGAACGCTCTCAACCCTCACCCAACAGAAGCGCGAGAATAGACCTATGAGCACTAGCAACCGTCTCAGCGACCTCGGCATGAAACTCATGAACGGCGTGCACCGCGCGATCCTTGCCGTATCGGGCGGTCGCCTCGGCTGGACTCTGGGCGGCATGCCCTCACTTGAGCTTCACACCACGGGACGGGTGTCGGGCATCCGCCGCTCAACGATGCTGACGGCGCCCGTGCACGGCAAGGGCCGTTGGGTGATCGTGGCGTCGAAGGGCGGCGACGACCGCGACCCGCTTTGGTACCGCAATCTGCAGGCGAATCCGAATGCCGAAATCACCGTTCGCGGACGGACCGTTCCCGTGCGCACTCACACCGCCAGCCCCGCCGAGAAGGCAGAACTGTGGCCGCAGATCGTCGCCGCCAACGCGCGCTACGCGGAGTACCAGACCAAGACCACGCGCGACATCCCCGTCGTGATTTGCGAGGAGCGCTAACCGCGCGAACACTGCACCTCAGCGAAAACACGAATGGCCCGCGCTCGTGGCGCAGGCCATCCGTTCTGTTCAGTGCGCCATGCGCATCTTCTCCGGGGAGCAGCGAAATCTAGGTATCGCGCCGCTCATCGGTGAAATCGAGGCACCCCACGACGCGTAGCGACGAAGCCGAGGTACCGTGCCGGCTAGCGGCGAAGTTCCAACGTGCAGCACTTCACGCCGCCACCACCGAGCAGCAGCTCGGAGAGGTCGACGCCGATGGGGTTGTAGCCGCGTTCCTTGAGCTGACGCTCGAAGTCTTTCGCGCGGGCTGCGATAACGACGTTGTAGCCGTCGCTGTAGGAGTTGAGTCCGAGCACTGCCGCATCCTCTTCACTAGCGAGAATGGCGTCGGGATACAGCGCACGGAGTTTCTCAAGCGAGGGCTCATCGAAGGCGCTCTCGAGGTAGGCGATGTTGGTTTCGTCGAGCTTCGCGATGGCGGTGTCGACGTGGTAGAAACTCGGGTTAATGAGGTTGAGGGAGACAACGTTGCGGCCCGAGAGTTCAGCTAACTCGCGGTGGCTTTCGACTGAAGTACGGAAGCCCATGCCTGCAAGGATGTTGTCGCCGACAAGGAGGAAGTCGCCCTCACCCTCATTAACGTTCTGGGGGGAGGCCACGTCGAAGCCGTTGGCGCCGAACCAGTCCATGTAGGCGGGGCCTTCCGCTTTGCGCTCGTCGTAGGTGAAGAGGGCGCCGTAGGCCTTGCCGTCAATCACGAAACCACCGTTGGCGGCGTAGACCATGTCGGGCAGGCCGTCGATGGGGTCGATGAGCTCGACGGTGAAACCGAGGTCAATGTAGGTGTCGTACAGCGCCTGCCACTGCTTCACAGCGAGGCTAGTGTCGGTGGGGTCGTTGGGGTTCATCCACGGGTTGATGCTGTACGTGACCGTAAAGAAGTCAGGACGGCACATCAGCACGGTCTTCGCGGTGGCCTGGCGTGCAGGCGTGGTCGATTCGGTGTCAGTGATCGTCATAGCCCCAGTGTTTCACGCACCTATCCGCAATGTCTCCGCAATCTGCGCACTATTTACGCGCATACCCTAGCCAGCGCACAACAAACCGCCGTACGCTGGATAAATGGACAAGCTGGACGCAGGAATCATCGACATGCTCCGCCTCAATGCCCGCGCAGGCTATGGAGATATCGGAGAAGCGGTGGGGCTTTCGGCCTCCGCAGTTAAACGGCGCGTCGATCGTCTCGTCGCCAACGGCACCATCCGCGGCTTCACAGTGCAGGTCGATCCGGCCATCGACGGCATGGGCACCGAGGCGTATGTCGAGCTCTTTTGCCGCGGCAACGTGGCTCCGCACGAACTCAAGCGCATCTTGAGTGCCATTCCCGAAGTGGTGGATGCCGGAACAGTCAGCGGGTCTGCTGACGCTGTCGTTCACATGCGTTCCCGCGACATCCACTCGCTTGAAGTCGCGCTCGAGCGGCTGCGCACCGCCACCAACATCGACAACACGCGCAGTTCCATTGTGCTGTCTCGCCTCATTCACCGCCGCTACGAGTGACCAGCCCGTGTGACGCTATTGCGATTTCTTAGATTTGCACCGTGAAATCATCAAAAAACAACGAAATCCGTTCCGTAACACGATCTTAACCATGCAAACCGTTGCGCTTCGCTCTGTTTTCCGATTGACTACGTGTCACTCGCGAATCAGTTTTCGCGAACTCGGAGGTGCGCAAGAACGTGACGGTTTCAGCCCAGAACACCATGCCCGCAGGCTCAGCCGCGGACCGTGCGAACGCAGACGCGGCGAACACAAGCGAACCTGAAGGTTCCGTTGTCATTGAGGGCGTGACCAAGAAGTTCGGTGGCGCCGTTGCTGTCGACAACATCAGCTTGCACGTGCGCCCCGGTGAGTTCCTCTCTTTGCTCGGCCCCTCGGGCTGCGGCAAGACAACCACGCTGCGCATGCTCGCCGGCTTCGAAGAGCCCACGTCGGGCAGCATCCGCATTTCTGGGCAGGATGTCGTGGGCATTCCGCCCCACAAGCGCAATGTCAACACGGTTTTCCAGGCCTACGCTCTCTTCCCGCACATGAGTGTCGCCGAGAACGTGGCCTATGGTCTTCGCCAAAAGGGCACGCCTAAGTCGGAGATTCGCGAGCGGGTTAGTGAATCGCTCGATCTCGTGCAGATGCGCTCGTTCGCCGACCGCAAGCCCACGCAGTTGTCGGGTGGCCAGCAGCAGCGCATCGCGCTCGCCCGGGCCCTCATCAACCGCCCTGCCGTTCTTCTTCTTGACGAGCCGCTGGGTGCGCTTGACCGCCAACTGCGCGAGGAAATGCAGATCGAGCTCAAGCTTCTGCAGTCACGCCTCGGCATAACCTTCATCTTCGTGACGCACGATCAGGGTGAGGCGCTCTCGATGAGCGACCGCATCGCCATCATGCGCAAGGGCCGCATTGAGCAGCTGGATGACGCTGACTCGATCTACGACTCCCCCGCGAGCGCCTACGTCGCCGGCTTCATTGGCCAGCAAAACTTCTTGCCGGGCATGATGACGAGTGACCTGAACGTGATGGAATCACCGTTCGGTGTTCTGCGTTCGGTGATCCCGCATCCAGAACTCGAAGCTGGCGTGGATGCTCAAGCCGCTGTTCGCCCGGAGGCCGTCACGGTCACGGCGACCGCTGGCACCAGCGCAGCCACCGCCCCCACCGCAGAGAACCGGATCGCGGGCGAAGTGCTCGGAGTTTCTCACCAGGGTGAGACGCTGCAGTTCTTGGTCTCGATCGGCGATGGTCACACTCTTCTGTCGCGGGTTCCGCGCCCGAACGCACCGCGGCTCGCGGTCGGCGACGCTGTCGTCTGCACCTGGGACGCGTCGTCTGTTCACCTCTTCCCCAGCGAGCAAGCAACCCAGGCTCAGGCCGATATCGCTCGCGCCGTTTCTAACCCCGCACCACCGACCAGCTCGATCTCGCTTTAAGGGAGCAACCTGATGTCACACGACAATTCCATTCGAATTCTTGCCTCAACCTCGGCAACGAAGATCATGAAGAGCGAACTCAACCGTCGACGCTTTCTCGCGCTGTCGGGTGCGGCCGCGAGCGCTGCAGCTCTCGCTGCGTGCAGCACAGATGCTGGCTCGAGCTCGGCACCCCAGGCGACGGGTGGCGATCTGGAAAGTTCGCTCTCGGTCTACAGCTGGGGCGACTATGACGACCCCGATCTGGTCACTGAGTTCAGCGACGAACTCGGCCCCACGGTCACCTTCGATGCCTTCAACTCCAACGAAGAACTCATCTCCAAACTCGTCGCTGCGCGCGGCACGAGTGGCTACGACATCGTCGTGCCCACCGGCCCGTTCATCCCGCAGATGATCGAGAACGGCCTGCTCAGCAAGCTGAACCTCGACCTCATCCCCAACATCGCCGACATGGACCCTGCGTTCTTGGCTCGCGACTGGGACCCGAAGAACGAGTACTCGATCTGCAAGGCGTGGGGCACCACCGGTTTCGTCTACGACAAGACCAAAATTACGCGTGAACTCACCAGCTGGGCAGACTTCATCGACGCGGCACAGAACGAAGCCAGCGGCAAGACGTCCGTTCTCGATGACCCTGCTCCCCTGCTCGGCATCTACTACTGGGCTAACGGCATCGACTGGAACACCACCGACGAGGCTGACCTTGCCGCGGCCGAAGAGTTCCTCACCACACAGCTCGCGCCGCATATCTCCGCTTTCGACTCCTACCCCGGTGGCGCCGCCATTCCGCAGGCTCAGCACATGCTCATGCAGTCCTGGAACGGTGACGCTCGCATCGGCATCATGGAGAGCTCCGAGCCCGACCGCTGGCAGTGGGTGCTCGGTTCGCCCGACACCGAACTCTGGATGGACAACTGGGCGATCGCCGAAGGCGCACCCAACCCTGAAGCCGCTCACGCTTTCATCAACTACGTGCTCACCCCTGAGGCTTCACTGCGCGAACTCGACTACATCGGCTACCACACCGGTGGCGCCGGCATCGAAGAAACTGCCCGCGATGAAGGACTCGAAATGCTCGACCTCGTCTTCTTTGATGCTGACCAGGTCAGCACCATGCACACTCAAACCATCGGCGAGGCACAGCAGCGCATCGTAGAAATCTGGGACAAGACGAAGGCCTCGGCCGGCGCCTAACCCGCGACCATCCGGAATCAACTATGACCACTACCCTCGAGAGCCACACGGCCCCGCCGCGAAAGGCGCCTTCACATCGCCCTCGCTGGTTGAAGCTGCCCAGCTTTGCCCTCGCCATCCCGGCCTGGGCTTGGCTGTTCGCTTTCTTTGTCGCGCCCGTTGCGCTCGTGGTGTGGTTTAGCTTCGGATACAAACCGGGCATCTTCGGAACCCACGCCAACGACGTGCTGTCTTTTGACCGCTACGCCGAAGCGTTGTCTCCGACTTTCTTCGCGACATTCCAGAACACGCTATGGGTGGGGGTGGTCGGCACGCTTATCTGCCTGGCCATCTCCATTCCCTTCGCCTACTGGCTTGCGTTCAAAGCCCCCATTGCTCGCCGCGGCATCCTGCTCGCGATGGTCATGATCCCGTTTTGGACGAACTTTCTGGTGCGCACCATCGGCTGGCAGATCATCCTGGCGCCGAGCGGCATTCTTTCGGATGCCCTTCAATCGATCGGCCTACTGAACGAGCCACTCGAGATTTTGTACACCCGCACCGCCGTTCTCATCGGTGTGGTGTACAACTACTTGCCGCTCATGATTCTGCCGATGTTCGTTGCTTTCGACCGCGTCGCGCTGCCCATGCGTGAAGCAAGCAAAGACCTCGGCGCAGGCCGCTGGTCGACGCTTTTCAACGTGACGCTCCCGCTGGCTAAGCCCGGCATCGTCGTGGGCATCCTGCTCGTGTACATCCCCCTCATGGGCGACTACATCACGGCAACCGTGCTCGGTGGCGCCAAGGGGAACATGGCTGGTCAGATGGTCGCCAACCAGTTCCAGACCGCCCAAAACTGGGCACTGGGATCGGCGATGGCTGTTGTTCTCGTGCTGACAATTCTCACCACTGTGGCAATTGCCGCCCTCATCTCCTGGCTCGCGGCATGGCCGTTGCGCGCCAATCAGAAACTCGTGTTGGGAGACAAGTCATGAAGCGACTAGCCCTGACAGACCTTTCGCTCAAGGTGTGGGCAGTGATCGTGTTCGCGTTCCTTTTTGCGCCGATCGCCGTCATCATCATCTACTCGTTCAACGAGGGCCGCTTGCTGGTCGCGTGGAACGAATTCGGCTTCGGCTCGTTCGCTGCCATCGTCACCAAGCCAGCGATTACGGATGCCGTGATGGTGTCGATCCAGACCGGTTTCGTTGCCGCTCTCATCGCTACCGCTCTCGGCACGATGGCGGGCGTTGCGCTCGCCCGTCGCGCCGGTAAGTGGGCAGCACCGTTCTTGCTGCTTCTCGTGCTCGTCACGGTGACCCCCGAGATCGTGGATGCCGTTTCGCTCTTGCCGTGGATGGTGTTCCTCGGTCAAGACCTGGGCCTCAGCATCTTCGACAATGGCCTCGTTCGCCTCGTCGTCGGCCACTCACTCTTCGCGACCGCTGTCGTGGCGTACATCGTGCGCTCGCGCCTCGTGGGCATCGACGAAAGCTTGGAGGAGGCCGCGGCCGACCTTTACGCTCCGCCGTTCAAGCGTTTCACGCAGATCACTCTCCCGCTCGTGATGCCCGCCGTTCTCGCGGGTGGGCTGCTCTCGTTCACTCTCAGCCTCGACAACACGATCGTGTCGGCCTTCGTACAGGTTTCCGGTTCAACACCGTGGCCCGTTTACGTGCTGAGTGCCGTGCGCACGGGCCTGCGCCCAGAAATCGCTGCCGTCTCGACGATCATGCTGCTGCTGACGCTGCTGGCTCTCGGGCTCGTGGCTTACGTCTTGCGTCGTGCCGGCGATTCCGCCACCGACATCGCCAAGACCGTGGGCGGCGGCTAGGCCACTTTCGCGCTGACCACGGTCACGCTTCCCGCCAGCATCCGCCCCGCTGTACCCCTCGCACCAACCAGAAAGTGCACAAAACTATGACGTTCGCTGACCTCGTTTTCACCGGCGGCCCCATCTTCACGGCGACCGGCGAAGAACCCCAGCGCGGAAGTGTCGCTGTGCGTGAGGGCCGCATCATCGCGCTCAGCAGCGTCGACGCCGACATCCACCCCTTCATCGGCCCCGACACCGAGGTCATCGACCTCGATGGAAAATTGCTGATCCCCGGATTTCAGGATGCCCACGTGCACGCCGTGTGGGGCGGGCTCGACCTCATCCGCTGCGATCTCTCCGAGGACTCGACGCGCGATGAGTATGTAGCGCGGCTGTCGAACTATGCCGCAGCGAACCCCGAGCTCGAGTGGATTTTGGGCGGTGGCTGGAACATGTCGGCCTTCCCCGGTGGCACGCCAACGGCATCCGATCTCGATCTGGCTGTTGCCGACCGCCCCGCGTTCATCCCGAACCGCGACGGCCATGGCGCCTGGGTGAACTCGCGGGCGCTCGAGCTTGCCGGCATCACCGCCGAGACTCCCGACCCTGCCGATGGCCGCATCGAGCGCGACGCCGACGGCAACCCCACCGGCACGCTGCACGAGGGCGCGATGTCGCTTGTGAATGCGCTGCTGCCCGAAACATCGCCCGAAGATTATGCTCGCGCGCTTCTGATTGGCCAAGAGTATTTGCACTCGCTCGGCATTACCGCGTGGCAAGACGCCATCTTGGGTGGTTACGGGGATGCTGGCGATGCTACTCCCGCCTACATGGCTGCGGCCGAGTCGGGCGACCTCACCGCTCGCGTGGTCGGAGCCCTCTGGTGGGACCGCACGCGTGGCCCGGAACAGATTCCCGAACTGGTGATGCGCCGCGAGAAGAACGCTGCCGGGCGCTTCGCCGCGACGAGCGTGAAGATCATGCAAGACGGCGTTGCCGAGAATTTCACGGCCGCCATGCTGGAGCCCTACCTCGACGGCTGTGGCCACCACACCGACAACTCGGGCATCTCCTTCGTCGATGCCGCCCAGCTGATCTCGAACGTCACCGAACTCGATGCGCTCGGCTTCCAAGTGCACTTTCACGCCATCGGCGACCGCGCGGTTCGCGAGTGCCTCGACGCGGTAGAAGCTGCGCGAGCGATCAACGGGCCCAACGACAACCGTCACCACATTGCGCACCTTCAGGTCGTGCATCCGGATGACGTTCACCGCTTCGCCGAGTTGGGCGTCACCGCCAACCTGCAGTCGTACTGGGCTGCACTTGAGCCCCAGATGGTCGATCTGACCCTGCCGTTCTTGGGTGACCCGCGCAGCTCGTGGCAGTACCCGTGGGCCGACCTGCACCGGGCCGGAACGCACTTGGCCTCGGGCAGCGACTGGTCGGTATCGAGCCCCGACCCGATGGCGGCCATCCACGTTGCCGTGAACCGCATCGCAGCTCCCGGCCACGAAGAGGGCGAGTACGACGCCTTCTTGCCTGAGCAGAGCATCGACCTGCTGACCGCCATGACCGCGTACACCGCAGGCAGCGCGTTCACTAATCACTTGGATGAGACGGGAACGATCGAGGTCGGCAAGCTTGCCGATCTGGTTGTTCTCGATCGCAACCCCTTCGCGGGAGCAAAGGCCGACATCGGCCGCACCCGCACCGAGCAGACGTTCGTCGAAGGCGAGCGCGTGTACCGCGCGCCCGCACAACCATAAAGCTCGCCGCCCCGGCGAGAGAGGAAAGTGCCCCATGGGCAAAGTAGTGTTCGAAAGAAATGTGCCAGCGGCATCCGTGATTAGCCACTCCCTTGAGGGTTCGATTCACAAGCCGTTCTGGATTGATGATGTCGCCGGCGCGCGCACGTTCAGTGCGCTGCAGGGTGACGTTAAAGCCGACCTCGCCATTGTGGGAGGAGGATATCTCGGCCTCTGGACTGCGGTGCTCGCCAAGCAGCGCAACCCTGATGCTCGCGTTGTGCTGCTCGAAGCCCGCGAACTCGGCTGGGCCGCCTCGGGCCGCAACGGTGGTTTCTGCGAAGCCAGCCTCACCCACGGCGAAGAGAACGGTCTGAGCCGCTGGCCGACCGAGTACAACCAGCTCGAACGCCTCGGCTTGCAGAACCTCGATGAGATCGAGGAGACCGTCAAGACCCTCAACCTCGATGTCGACTTCGAGCGCACCGGTTCCCTCGACCTCGCTATTGAAGAGCACGAGATCGAGTGGCTGAAAGATACCGAGACCGACGACGACACCGTCTTTCTTGACGAGGCCGCCGTTCGTGCCGAAGTGAACTCGCCCACCTACCTCGCTGCCATCTGGAACAAGCGCATCAACGCGATCATTCACCCCGCCAAGCTCGTTCATGAGCTCGCGCGGGTCGCGAGCGAACTCGGCGTAGAGATCTTTGAGAACTCGCCCGTTCGTGAGGTGGAGACATCCGGTGCGCCCACGGATGCCGCAGTTGTGCACAGCAAGCATGGTCGCGTTCACGCCGCCAAGGTTGCGCTCGCGACTAACGCTTTCCCGTCGTTGCTGAAGCGCACGCGCCTGCACACGGTGCCCGTCTATGACTATGTGCTCATGACGGAACCCTTGAGCCCCGAGCAGCTTGCCTCGATCGGGTGGTCGAACCGCCAGGGTCTTGCGGATATGGCGAACCAGTTCCACTACTACCGTTTGAGTGCTGACAACCGCATTCTGTTCGGTGGGTATGACGCGATTTACCACTACGGCCGCAAGGTTCGCGATGAGTATGAGAACCGTCCCGAGAGCTTTGAGAAGCTCGCGAGTCACTTCTTCACGACGTTCCCGCAGCTGGAGGGCCTCAAGTTCAGCCACCGCTGGGCAGGCGCGATTGACGCGTCGACTCAGTTCAGTGCGTTCTTCGGTCTGGCTCGCAAGGGCCGCGTCGCGTACTCGGCCGGTTTCACCGGACTGGGTGTTGGCGCGACGCGCTTTGCCGCGCAGGTCATGCTCGACAAGCTCGACGGCCTCACGACGGAGCGCACCGAGCTGGAGATGGTGAAGAAGCTGCCGCTGCCGTTCCCGCCTGAGCCGATCGCTTCGATGGGTATCAATGCCACGCGCTGGTCGCTCGATCGCGCCGACCACAACAAGGGTCGCCGCAACGTGATTCTGAAGACGCTGGATGCTCTAGGCCTTGGCTTCGATTCGTAAGCGTTTCAGTTCGTAGCTTCTGACGCTGTAGCGGGGGTGCCGTTCGGCACCTGAAAGTCACCTGTAATAACTTGCACAGCATTGTGCAAGTTATTACAGTGAGGGCATGACCACCCCCGCTCCTCGTCGCCCACGCCAGGATGCCGTCGACAACCGCGCCGGTATTTTGAGTGCCGCGACCGTCGCGATTGCGCACGACCCTCAAGCCTCGATCGACACCATCGCCCGCAGCGCTGGCCTCTCGCGCCGCGCTCTCTACGGCCACTTCGCCGACCGCAACGCCCTGGTCACCGAGATCATCGACGCGGGCGCCGAACGCTTCAACCGCATCGCCCTCAGCGTCACCGACGCGGATGCTCAGCTCGCCCTTGCACGACTAACCTCGTTGCTCTGGCAGGAGGCCGCCCACGTTCAGGTCGCGGCATCCAGCGCCCTCGACGACGCTCACCTCGCCTCCACCGGCAAGGCCCTCGCGCCGCTGCGGGCCGCTGTCGCCGCGATTCTGCAGCGCGGGCAAGACGACAACACTCTGCGCACCGATGTGGATGTTGCCACGCTCGCTCGCCTCGTCGAAGAGGCCGCCCGTGCCGCCATCACTCGCGTTGATGCCGCCCTGCCCGAAGCGCGTTCGCTCGCCGTGCGCGCCACGCTCAGCATGGCTGGCCTCTCGTGGCGTGAAACCGTCGCGCTGCTCGAGCAGCATCCCGAGATCCTCGGCGACCCTGCCGCGGATGCCGCACCAGCAACCGACGTCGAACGCTGATGCGGGTCGAACTCAGCGGCGTCACTCAGGGTCGCAACGCCGAAGACTTGCCCGCGACATCCACGAGCTTCGCCAGCGGCAGCGTGACTCTCGCTGTCGCTGAAACCGAGCAGCGCCCTACCGTTCTTGGCCTTATCGCGTCTGGTCGCATGCGCCCCTCGACCGGTACCGTCACGATCGACGGGCGGCAGGATGCCCGAGCGCTCCGTCGTCGCGTTGCTCTTGTTGATGCCCCCGGCGTCTCTGACCCGGATGCCGGAGTACCGCTCGTGGGCGTCGTCGCCGAAGAGCTGATGTTCGCTGGCCAGCGCGCCGACCCGCTCGCCGCGCGCCGCTGGCTGGACGAGCGGGGCCTCCGCCCCCTCGCCTCCACCGCTATTGCGGACATCGAGCCCAAGACGCGCTTGCGGGTGCTGTGTGAGCTTGCTGTGCTGCGCCCGCACGTCGAAGGGCTGGTCGTGACGGCACCCGATCGTCACGGCGGCCAACCGCTTGACTGGTGGACACTGTTCGGCGAGTTCGCCGACCGTGGCCTTGCTGTGCTGGCTGTTGCCGGTCGCGCTTCGGAGTGGGCGATCACGCACGCCGATGTGATCCTGCGAGCTGAAGCCGCCGAGCAAACCCTGCGCAACAGCCTCGGAGCATTTGATGAACGTACCGCCGCCTGGGCCCAAAGTGGCGGCGGCGTAGGAGTAGAAAACGCATGAAGGTTCCCTCCATGATCGCCGCTGAACTGCGGCGACTCACCTCGTCACGCATGGCCATGCTGGCCTTGCTCGCGCTCATGCTCGTGCCGGTGCTCTACGGCGGCGTGTACCTGTGGGCGAATCAAGACCCGTACGGCAGCTTCGCGGAGGTTCCCGTCGGGCTTGTCGTCACTGACGATGGGGTGCCCGCCGATGGCGATACCGAAGCCGTGAACTACGGCCACGAAGTCGCCAATGATCTCCTCAAGGGCAACGACTTTGAGTGGCACGTGCTCACTCCCGGCGAAGCTGAAACGGCTCTCGCCGAGGGCAGCGTCGACTTCACCGTCACGATCCCCCACGACTTCTCGGATGCCCTCACTTCTATCGCGGGCACCGACCCGCATCAGGCCGAAATCCACCTCGAAACCAACGACGCCAATAACTACCTCGCGTCCACGATTGGCAAGCAGGCTGTGGAACAGATTCGACGCTCGGTAGCGGAACTCGTGGGAGAAGAAGCGGCCGGCACTTTGCTGACGGCTATCTCTGACATCCGCTCTGAACTGTCGGATGCCGCGGATGGCGCTTCGCAGTTGCTCGACGGCTCGCGCGACGCCGTTTCGGGTGCCGACGAACTATCGGATGGCGCGAGCACGCTGGCCTCGGGATTGACCGAACTCAGCACCGCGACCAGCAGCCTCGCCAGCGGAGCCGACCAGCTTTCTGCCGGAGCAGCCCAGGTCGCTGCCGGCAACACCGAGCTTGCCGGTTACGCCGATCGTGCGGGCACAGCCGCCCAAACCATTGCGGATGCTCTGCCCACCGCTCGCGCCGACCTCGTCACCGCGCTCACCGAGCAGGGCCTCGACGCCACTCAGATCGACGAGGTGCTCTCTGCCCTCGACCCCCTCAGTGATCGCATCGCGGAGGGCAACGGCACCGTGCAGTCCGCGGTGTCTCAGGTCGATGAACTCGCCGCGGGCGCGAACACGCTCGCGAGTAGCGCGGCTGAGCTCGCCTCGGGGGCGCAGCAGATTGCCACAGCGACCGGCAGCGCGACATCCGGAGCATCGCAACTCAGCGCTGGCGTCAGCACTCTCGAAAGCGGACTCTCCACACTCTCCGACGGCACCGCCGAATTGCGCGACGGCCTCGCGAGCGGCGTGGAGGCACTGCCCGATTCCAGCGCCGACCTTCGCGCCCTGCAAGCCGAAGCCATCGCTGATCCGGTCGCCGTCGAGTCAAGTTCGGTGACCGCCGCGGGCAACTACGGCGCCGGACTCGCACCGTTCTTCAGCGCTCTCGCCGGCTGGATTGGAATCTACGCGCTGTTTCTCATCGTGAAGCCCGTCTCCAAGCGCGCCGTGACGGCCCTGCGGTCGCCGATCCGGGTCACCTTGGCGGGGTGGCTCACGCCCGCCATCCTGGGCGCGCTTCAAATGATCGCCCTGTTCGGCATTCTCGCGATCGCGCTCGGCTTCAGCTTCACGCACCCCGTCGGCACCCTCGGCGTGATGGTGGCAGCGAGCTTCACCTACGCGGCGATCATCCTTGCCCTCAACATCTGGTTCGGCTCCGTCGGCCAGTTCTTGGGCCTCGTGCTCATGGTGCTGCAACTCGTGACCGCCGGCGGCACCTTCCCGTGGCAAACGCTGCCCGCACCGCTGGCCGCCCTGCACCACATTCTGCCGATGGGCTACGTCGTGGATGCCATGCGCCAACTCATGTACGGCGGCGACCTTGCGCGGGTCGGCACCGACGCTCTCGTGCTCGGCGCCTGGCTCGGTGGTGCCCTCATCTTCGCCGCGATCGGAGTGACCCGCATGACCCACCGCCGCACCCTGCGCGATCTGCAGCCCAGTCTCATAGGCTGAGCCCATGACTGAACCCGCAGCGCTTCTCACCCCCGGCACGCCCCTCGCGGCGAGCGCCGTCCCCGTCACCCACGAAGCACTCGAGGCAACTGATGTGGTGGAGGGCACTCCCACCGCGGGCTACGCCGTGCTCGACACCCTCGGCGACAGCGAGATCGGCATCTGGGAAATGGCTACGGGCACTGCAACAGACACCGAGGTCGATGAGGTCTTTGTTGTCATTAGCGGGCGCGCCAGCATCCATTACGCTGCGGATGATCGCACCGTCGTTGTCGGCCCCGGCGATGTTGTGCGGCTCACCGACGGCATGCAGACCACCTGGACCATCACCGAAACGCTGCGCAAGATCTACATCAGCTAGCGCGTAGGCCCGACTGAGGCTGCTGCAGTCGCCCGGGTCGCGTACCGTAGAAGCATGATTACGAAACGGGAAGCTGCGCTTCGCCTCGACATCCCTCTGGAGATGGCCACGAGGCACGGCATTCCGTCGCGGATGTCGGATGCCGAGTTCGAAGAACTTGAAACAAACCCGCCAGCGTGGCTGGTTCAGTCGCGCGCCAACCGCACCGGCAAGCGCCCCGTGTGGATGCAGCTGACCTGCACGGTGTGCGGCTTCACGGAGGCGGCTCGCCCCAAGAAGTGGTGGCCCGCGTTCACGTATCTCTCGTGCGACTGGCACTCCCCCACCGAACTCCCCGAGCCTGCTGAGGGTGTGTACCGCTCAGAAGTCGACGGCATCGGTAGCCGTTTCGTGGGCATCGTCGACGAGGCCGTTAAGCCCTGAGCTGACTCTCCGGCGGCGTTCGCACGGGCGCTGAGCTACTTCTTCGGCAGCGGTTTCGCTGCGCCGGCGAGCACGAGTGCCACCAGAATCGGAAGCCCAATCGCGAGCAAAGCGCCCCTGATTCCGACGGCGTCGCCGAGGAACCCCAGCAGTGGCGGTCCGGCAAGGAAAGCCACGTAGCCGATAGTGGCAACGACAGACACTCTGGCTGCAGCGTGCTTCGGGTCATCGGCTGCCGCCGACATCCCCATCGGGAAGGCGAGCGCAGCCCCAACTCCCCAGAGTGCGACACCGATCAGGGCGAGCCAGAGGGTGGGGGCGACCACGAAAACGGTGAGGCCGATGGCGGCTGCGGCCATACTTCCCCGCAGCACCACGACACGACCGAATGCATCAATCGCTCGGCCGCCGAAGAGGCGCATAGCGGTCATCGCCAGCACGAAGGTGGCGAACATGAAGGCACCGTTGGCTTCGGTGACCTCGAGTCCGTCGACCGCAGCCTTGGCGATCCAGTCATTCCCGGCGCCTTCGGTGAGCGTCGCCCCGAGCACCACAACACCAATGAGCAGGGTGCGGCGGTCACTCCACACGCTGCGTGCCTTGGGCGAAGCAACGTCGCCTGTGGGCTGAGTCGGCTCCGGGATGCGCGGCACAAAGTAACGCGGAAGCCATTGCGTCGCCACCGCAACAACAGCAGCGATGACGAAGAGGTGAGCCGGTAGGCCGATACCGATGTTGGCGAGGCCCGCGCCGATAATGGCGCCGAGGAATGCTCCTCCGCTGAAAGCGGCGTGCAACTGCGGCATGATCGTGCGCCCGACCCGGTGTTCAACGTCGGCGCCCTCGATGTTGATGGCGACATCCCAGAGCCCAATTCCGATGCCGAAGACGAAGAGCGATACGGCGGTGCCCATGGTGGTTGCAGCGGAAAGCGAGAGCGCGACGCCTGCCGCGGCGAGCGCCGCGATGAGGCCGGCGACTCGTACCGTGTTGGCGGCGCCGATTCGTTGGGTGATGTAGCCGGCGGTCGGAAGCGCAATGAGGGATCCCACCGCGAGGCACAGCAGAAGGCCACCCATCTGCCCCGGTGTGAGGCCCAGCGTCTCGGTGACTGCCGGAATGCGGGCCGCCCAACTGGCGAACACCAACCCGTTGATTCCAAAGACGACGAAGGTCGCAATCGTGGCGGCGCGAAGGCGGGCCGGAGTGGCAGTGGCGGTCATGGGATCAATACTCCCAGCTAACCGCGCACTCGGCTTACGGCGACTGCATCGGCGAAATGTCGACCTCTACTGCGCCGAAGGGGAAGGGGAAGAAAAATGTTCCACTGCCATTCCAGTCGGTTATCGGAATTAGCGAGAACCAGACGTAACTGATGACCAAGGATGCGACGACCAGAATCACGATGCCGGCGGCGGCACGGTCGAGATAGCGCATCGCCTCCGCCACGGTGCTCGCCCGGCGCTGCACGGCGCGGATCGCAAGAATCGCGATGACAGCGATCGCAATGTAGATGACGCCACTCGGCCCGAGCGTGAGGGAGATGCACTGCGGCACACTCTGGGTGACGCTGCCATCCGCATCGATAAAGTCACCGTCGCCACTGAATCCGCCCGGGCAATACGACCTACCGGCCATGAGAAAGGCGCCGTAGCCGAACGCCGCGAGCGCTGCCGTGATGATCAGTCGCTGGATGCGCGCCACGATCTCTTTGGCCTGGGTCAGGCCCGTGGAATTCGCCGTCTCGGTCATCGACTCCTGGGACATGGGAATCTCCTCGCGTTAATTCGTGGTCCCCCTAGGCTACGGCGAAAGTCGAGAAAATATCGAGCGCGTCGACCAACTAACCCCTTGCTCGCGCAGCGCGGAGGTCCATTCGGGGCGAGCACGACGTCACGATGAGGAGAAAGATCCAGGCCTACCGTGCCAAGGGCAAGAAGAGGAGCGTGCCCCCGCCATCCCAGCCAGTGCTCGGAAGCGGCGAGAACCAGGCATAACTGATGATCACGGCGGCCACGGCCAGAATGACAAGGCCGGCGGCGGCACGGTCGATATAGCGCAGAACCTCTGCAGCCGTGCCCGCCCGGCGCTGCACTGTACGGATCGCAAGAATCGTGGTGACAGCGATCACGACGTAGATGATGCCGCTGGGCGCCTGAGTCAAAGAGATGCATTGCGGCACGTTGACGGTGACGTTGCGGTCCGCGTCGATAAAGCCGCCTCCGCTAGTGAGCACGCCCGCACAAATTCCCTTGCCCGCTAGAAGAAACGCGCCGTAGCCGACCGTCGCGAGCGCCGCCGTGACAATCAGCCGTTGGGTGCCCGCCACGATCACCTTGGCCCGCGACAGATCGTCCGACTCCACCACCTTGGTCATCGAGTCTTGTGACATGAGAAAATCCTCGCGATCGTGCGTAAGCCCCTTCCCCACCCATAGGCTAGGCCGGAAGTCGAGAAAATGTCGAGCGACTAATGGGCAAACGACAATTAATCGCCGCAAACGTGGACAGCCCTAGTGAAGTCGGACATGTACTGAGTAGGAGCAACCCTACGAAGCGGAGAACGTGATGGACCGAATAACAGAACTGCTCGACGCGAGCGCGGGGCCCGTGTCAACCCGGAGGCACAGGTGATGGCTCGCGTCAGAGCCCCATGGAGGTGGACGGGCTCAAGGCGTTGACCGTTTCGCTACTCGGTGTATTCGATCGCCGCGAGAAGCTGGATGTTTTGCGAAAAGATGCCAGCCCACAGGCTGGTCGAACGCTGCGTCAGGGCCGTGACGCGAGCGTCGGGATGCTCGGCCAGCTTCTCCCGCAGCGCCGCCGCCGCGGCCTCCATGTCAGTGCCGGGGACGGTGACGGTGATTAACTGGCGACCCACATAATCAGACATACGCTCAGGTTACGCGCGCGGCCACCTCGGCGCTAGCGACGCTCACACCCCGCGACGAATCCGGGCTGCATAGGAATCAAGCACGCCAAGAATTCCGGGGTGTTCCCACACTCGGTTGCGTGAGAATCCAGTTCGTTCGATAACCACTCCGCGGTCGACGAGCACGTCGAGGGCGCGAACCACGGTTGCGTCGGTGAGCGCCAGCGCCTCGACGAGGTACCGAGTGTTGACAACGGGTTGCCCTATGAGCCACGGCAACACTCTCCAGGCGGCTGAGTCAGAACGGATGCCGCTTAGCGCCTCACGAGATCGCTGCAGCTCGGCCGCGAGGCTGTCCACCAGTTCGCGACCGGTCACGGCCGCGTAGCGGCAGGCGTCTGCGAAGCGTCGCACGATCGGCCCGGCGTCGCCCGCACGGTATGCGGTCAGCGCCGAGAAATAGGCCTCGGTGTCCACGAGCAAACCTGCTGAGAGCGGCACTGTCGTGTGGGTTGTCAGCCCCTTGTTCCGCAACATCGCCTGAGCGATTGCTCTACCAGTGCGGCCGTTGCCGTCGACGAACGGATGAATGGTCTCGAATTGAGCGTGCGCTACGGCAACCTGCACGAGCGCCGGTAAGTCGACTCGGCGCATAAACAGAACGACGTCGCTGACCGCACTCGCAACATGCTGATGCTGGGGCGCAATGAAGGTCGCCCCTCGCGGCCCGGCGTTATCGCGATTCCCGATCCAGACGAGCTCCTGCCGATAGCGTCCCGCTTCGTGCTCGACGCCGGGTTGACGGCTGAGCAACTCGTAGTGCATCGCGAGGATACTGGGTTGGTCGGGAGTATCGGAGAGCCGAAGCGCCGCTTCCATAGCGCGAACGTTTCCCACCACAGTGAGTGCGTTGTGCTTGCGGCCTTCGTCAAGCTCGGCAAGCGCAAGTTGCTTTGCGGATGTCGTCAGTTGTTCTATCTGGCTGCTTAACGCAGACTCCGTTCGCAAAAGTATGGCCGACATGGGGGCAAGCGTGGGATCCGCTGACCCGAAAAGGGTGAGCGAGTGAAGGTCGAACTCTCGGAGCGCGAGAGCGGCCCCCTCAACGTTCGCCATCATTTCACCGCTGAGCTGGGGTGCCCAGTGCGCAATAGCGGGGGTTAGCGCTGCCGCGTATTCGCCCGTTTGGCTCTCTACTTCGGCTTTGGAATACATCTGCGGATACCGAGGAACCCACTGGCGTGTTTCATGGCTCACCGGCGAGACGGCTAGTTCCGCAGCACTTACATCTCCTGATTCCATCGCTCGACTGTACCAGCACTTAAGGCATTAAATGCTGGTAAGCGTGATGCTAACCGATACTTAGTTCGCAATGAGGTCCCGGCAAAGATCATCCTTTAGCGCTGAAGGTCATCCTTGTGGGGGACGCGTCTTCTCCCTCCCGCCCTTAAACTTGAAACATGATCGAAATTCAAGGATTAACCAAGAGGTACGGCGCCAAAACTGCCGTCGATAACATCACCGCGACCATCCGTCCCGGTCTCGTCACCGGCTTTCTGGGCCCCAACGGTGCCGGCAAGTCCACCACCATGCGCACAATCATCGGGCTCGATCGTCCCGACTCCGGCTCTGTGACCGTCAACGGCAAGCAGTACGCCCAGCACCACAACCCCATGCAGGAAGTGGGTGCTCTGCTCGATGCGAAAGCAATCCATACCGGTCGCACCGCCTACAACCATTTGCTCGCGATGGGCGCGACCCACGGCATCGGCAAAGCTCGCGTCAATGAAGTCATCGCCATGACTGGCCTCGAGTCCGTCGCGAAGAAACGCGTTGGCGGATTCTCGCTCGGAATGGGGCAGCGTCTCGGAATTGCTGCCGCCCTGCTCGGTGACCCACAAACACTGATTCTCGACGAGCCCGTCAACGGCCTCGACCCCGAAGGTGTCATGTGGGTACGCAAGCTCACCCGGCAGCTCGCCTCCGAAGGCCGCACAATCTTCCTCTCCTCACACCTGATGAGCGAGATGGCGCAAACCGCTGATCACCTGATCGTGCTGGGCCGCGGCCGCATCATTGCGGATGCCCCAGTGAGCGAGATTCTCGCTATCGCCACCGGCACCGCCGTGCGCGTGCGCACGCCGCACGCTGCCGAGCTCGCCAACCGACTCTCGAGCAGCGACGCCACCATCACCAGCATCGAAGGCGGCGTTCTGAACATCGCAGGGCTGGCATCCGCTCAGATCGGTGAAGCAGCAGCACAGTCCGGGATCGTCTTGCACGAACTCACCCCCCTGTCGGCTTCGCTCGAAGACGCCTACCTAGAACTCACGCAAGACGACGTCGAATACCACTCGGAGGTTTCCCGATGACCACGACTACCCACGAAGCCCCCCAGCCCTCGGGCGCTCAGAACGCACGAGTTCAGGGTGCAACTCGTCTGAACTTCGCCCGCGTTGTACGTTCCGAATGGATCAAGCTGCGCACTCTGCGCTCAACTCTGTGGTTGTTCGCTATTTTCGTATTGCTTACGGTGGCCTTCGGCTTGCTCATGGCAGTCACGTTCGACACCTCCGGTGGCCCGGCACTTGACACAGAGACCCAGAAGTCGTTCACCGTCATCGTGGCAACCCTTGGTGTGAGCTTCACGCAACTTGTCGCCGCTGTGCTCGGTGTGCTCATCATCAGCGGTGAATACACGACCGGCATGATCCGTTCTACGTTCGCCGCAGTGCCAAAGCGATTGCCTGCCTTCTTTGCCAAAGCGTTCGTGCTGGCACTGGCGACTTTCGTGGTGAGCCTTGGATCGATTGTGGCCACTGCGCTGATCACTGCACCTATTCTGGCCAGCCAAGGCGTTGAAGGTCAGCTCCTCGATGGCGAAGTCATGCGCGCCCTCGTTGGCGGAGCTGGCTACCTCACCCTTGTCGCCCTGCTTGCCTTTGGCTTCGGTGCGATCCTTCGCAACAGCGCGGGCGGCATCGCAACAGTCTTAGGACTGATCCTCGTCGTGCCAACCGTGCTCGGGATCCTCGCCGCCATTACCCAGGCCGTGTGGGTTCAGAACCTGTCAGCGTTCTTGCCGTCGAATGCGGGAGCACTCATGTACGCCATCGGTGATGGATCGTTTATGGGCGGCCCGCCGGTCCCCACGGGCTCTGACATCATCACCCTTGATGCCACGCAGGGCTTCCTGGTGCTGGTCGCCTGGGTGGTTGTGTTGTTCATCGCCGCCGCCGCCCTCATCAAGCGTCGCGACGCCTAAGGTTCTTTCACGAACTCACCACAAACGCCCTCTCCTCTACGTAGTTCACGCGGCAGGAGAGGGCGTTTATCGTGCGATCGCCCGATTATCGGTGCGCGGTGGCAGCCCATCGCCGCGTGCGTTCATCCAGTGTCCAACTCGTTTCCGAAAACTCTCCCAGCACCACATTGGTCAGCCAATACGTCGCGTCGGGGTCCCAGCCAGCGATCACGCTCGCGGTGTCGCTGTCGATTGGAATGGCTGTGCCTGCTGCAGAGAGATAAGCCGCGACCGACAGGTGCACCGCGTCAAAGTCACGAGCAACCAACGACCAGTCCGGCATCGTCCACGCCCCCGTACGACCCGTCGTCAGAAACCAGTCATAACGACGCCCAGCGCTGACATCCAAAGGATACGAGCGACACAACTCGGCCCATGACTCGGCGCCACTGATCTCAAACACCCGAGCGGAGCGCGCAAAGTGCACTCGCTGCACATCGGCTGGTTCGTCCCCCATGCGATCCTCGACCAGCCACACACCGACCGGCCCCACCTCAGGCAGTGCGCGGGTTGACATCGCCGGTTCAAGGGGCGGTCGGGACCACCATGTTCCCGACAGATTCCCTGCCGAATCAGCCGAGTAGTACTCGATAAAGCGCTCCTCTTCTTCGTCAGCCGCTGTGCGCCATTGGTCGAAGATCCGCGCTAGCCCCCTGGGGGCTGCTCGCTGGAGAAAAGTATCGCGAAACTGCACCGCCCACTGCTCGGCCGCGAGGGGTTCGCTCCACCATGCGGCCGCCGGCAGGGCAACCACGTGCTCAGCGATGCGTTCGAGCGCGGGCTTGAGCCGAGCATCCGACAACAACTCGTCGGTGCCATCGGGCTCCTGCCAGTAGCGCGCGTTGTCAACGGAGGCACCCAAAGCTTCGAGAAGATCGGCAGAAGTGAGCGCGGGCAGAGAAGCCAGCGGGATCGCTTCAAGCGCCTCGACGACCTCCTCGACGGTGGGCTCCGGAAGCGGATCGGGGATGCCCCAACCGAAGATGGTGCCCTCCTGGCCACGGACTTTTTCGAGCTGATGGGTGGCCCATCCGAGCAGGTAATTGAACACCGCAACCTCAGGGCGCTCACTGTGCGGATCGTGGCACGCCGCGGCCAGGCAGAGACGGCGACCGCGCGGTCCCGCGAGCAGGGTGTGAGCATCCACAGGCATGGGATCAGGGTAAGCGGCACCCGCCCCGAAGTGAAGAGTCGCGAGTGGTTCAACCGAGAGCTAGCCCCGGCGCTGCGGCAGTCGCAACGCAATACAGTGGGAAGCATGGCATCCGCTACTTTTCCGCTGCCCACGAGGGCACGGCCGATCGTGACGCTCACGGTGAATCCCGCGCTCGACATCAGTACGTCGACAGCGCAAGTCATTAAGGATCACAAGATGCGCTGCGGTCCCAGCCGGATCGACCCGGGAGGCGGTGGAGTGAATGTGGCGCGCACCATCCAGAGTCTCGGCGGGGATGCGCTCGCCATCTACGCTGCGGGTGGCCTGACCGGCGCGACCTACCGACAGCTGCTTGAGGCCGAGAACGTGCCGAGTGTGGTCGTGCCGATTGACGGAACCACCCGCGAGAGTTTCACGGTGGATGAAGGCGGCTCGGGCGAACAGTTTCGCTTCGTGCTGCAGGGCCCCGAGTTCGCCGAGGCCGAGTGGCGCAGTTGCCTCGCGGCGCTCGAGGCCGCCATCGTTCCCGGCGGTTACGTCGTCGCCAGCGGCAGCCTGCCACCCGGCGTGCCCACCGACTTTTATGCCCAAGTTGCACGCCTGGCGCACCAACGCGGAGCGCGCTCGATCATCGACACCTCGGGCGAAGCACTGACCGCGGCTCTCGCCGAGGGCGTCTATCTCGTGAAACCCAGCCTGCGCGAACTCAGCGAGCTCGTCGGCCGAGAGCTCTCCACCGAGCAGGCCGAAGTGGATGCTGCCGCCGAACTTGTCGCGCGCGGCTCCGCCCAACTCGTGGCCCTCACTTTGGGCGACCAGGGTGCCGTGCTCGCCTCGCCTGCTGGCGTCATCCGTTTGCCGGTACCTCACGTGCAAGTGCAGAGCGCGGTGGGAGCGGGCGATGCTTTCCTCGGAGCGTTCGTGTGGCGGCTGTCGCAGGGCCGCGATCCCGAGGCCGCGTTCCGCTCCGCCGTGTGCGCCGGCAGCGCCACCGCGGCGAAACCGGCCACGGAGATGTGCGCGATTGCCGAAGTGGAAGCGCTCGAAAAACTGCTGCCCGAGGCGACTCGCTATTAGTTGTGAACAGGCTTGGATGCCACCAATCACCGTGTGAGAGAATCAACCATGGCTGAATCATGGCGTCGCACGCCGACCGAAAGTCCCGTTACTTTCGAGATCGACACGTCTGCGTCGATCCCACCATTTGAGCAGATTAAGGCTCAAGCCATCGCCCAAATCGCCAACGGTGAACTGCTCGCTGGCACCAAACTGGCCACGGTGCGCCAACTCGCGAGCGACCTCGGCATCGCCCCCAACACGGTCGCCCGCGCCTACCGCGAGCTCGAAGCCGATGGCTTTCTGCACTCGCGCGGCCGCAACGGCACCGTCGTCAAAGCCCAGCCCGGCGATGCCGCCGCCCTACTTCAACTCGAGGCCAAGGCGTACGCCAGTCGCGCTACCGAACTCGGCATCAGCGACGACGAAGCCCTGCGCTTCATCACCGTCGCGCTCAAGAAGTAGCAGCGAGACGGCGGCCACATCCGCACCGCTGCAGCACAGCGCACGAACTACCGCAGCACTCCCAGCTCGCGTGCCTTCGACACCGCAGCCGTGCGCGATGACACGTTCAGCTTCGAGAAGATGTGCACAAGGTGCGACTTCACGGTGGTCTGCGAAACGAACATCTCTCCCGCGATCGCCGCGTTCGACATCCCGGCAGCAACCCGCTCCAGCACTTCGATCTCGCGCTTGCTGAGGCTCACTTGCGGCGCCCGCATTCGATCAAGCAGCCGCCCCGCAATGACGGGCGCCAGGGCACTCTCCCCCGCGGCCGCAGCGCGCACCGCCGCGATCAACTCATGCGGCGGAGCATCCTTGAGCAAGTAGCCACTCGCGCCAGCTTCGACCGCGCCCAGAATGTCACCATCGGTGTCGTAGTTGGTCAGCACCAAAACGTAAGGTGCAGCATCCAGAGCACGGATGCGGCGCGTGACATCGGCCCCGGTCTCCTGCGCCCCAAACTGCAGATCCATCAGCACCACACTCGGGTTCACCGACTGCACGAGCGCGAACGCCTCATCCGGATTCGCTGCTTCGCCCACCACCGTCAGGTCGTCTTCGTGCTCCAGCAGTGCCCGCAAGCCCGCGCGCACCACGGGATGATCATCGGCAATCGCTACCCGAATCATGCGTGCTCCCCCAACTCAGTCGCGCCCGCAGCAGAACCAGCAACCGCACGCGGAGCCACTGTCAGGTCAACCGTCACCGTGGTGCCCTCGCCCGCCTGCGACTCGACCGTCAGCGTTCCATCAAGCTGCTCGACCCGCTCGCGTGTGGCCGTGAGCCCGAACGAATCTGAGAAACCTCGCGCCGATGCATCCTCGACCACGGCAGGGTCAAAGCCACGACCGTTATCGGCGATCGTCAGCCGCACGTGCGAACGATCGCGCTCAATCGAGATAGTCGCCTGCGTTGCTTCGGAGTGCTGCACAACGTTCGCCATTGCTCCCTGCGCGATTCGCAACAGCGCGGTCTGCACGGGCATCGGCAGGTCGAGAGCATCCGCCACGCGAACGCGCACTTCGCGATCGGGGCTCTGCCACTGAGTGTCTGCAAGGCGGCGCAACGCTGCACCAATCCCCTGGTCCACGAGGGCTGCCGGGGCGAGTTCGCGGATGAAGTTGCGAGTGTCGGCCAAGTTGGCGGCGGCAGTCTCGCGAGCCAGACGCACATGCTCGAGGCCAGCGGCATCCGGGTCAGCGCGCTCAGCAGCGTGCAGCAGCATCTGGATGCTCGACAGCCCTTGAGCGACGGTGTCGTGAATTTCGCGCGCGAGTCGGGCGCGTTCGGCAAGCACCCCGGATTCACGTTCAGTCTGCGCCAGCTGGTCGCGCGTCTCAAGGAGTTGCTTCACCAACAGTTCGCGTTCCGCCGCCTCGGCCGCGAGTGATTTGTAGCCGAGACCGATCACGATGGCGACGCCGGCACCGACCAACGGGCCGACTACTCCGCCGACCGTCCACTCGCTGTGGAGACCGAGGGCTGCAATGGCCAGCAACGTCGACCCCAGCACGGCGAGGGTGCGCCAGCCGCGAGGCAACAGGTGCAGATAGAGAAAGAACAGCGGGAACACGAGGTAGGCGGCATCCGGGCTCAACCACACCAGCGCCAGCCACTCGGCTGACAGCACGAGCGCCCACACGTAGGCGGTGGCTGACTGAGCACTCGCTCCCGAACTCATGGCATGCCGGGCCAAATAGCCGCCAAAACCATAGGTGACGAGAAGCACCGCGGAGAGCGCGATCACCGCCGCCGTAAAGGGGTTGCCATCCACAAGAGCCCGCACGACAACCAACACCGTGAGAGCAACAAAGAGAATGTGCAAACTGGTGCGCAACCCCACAAAGACAGGGGTCAACGCAGTGTGGCTCATTCTTCGACCCTACTGCCACGCACGACCCCTTCTATCCACCGAAAGGATGATTGTGGGCTCCGCACTTAGCGTTCGCAAGTGCACCCTCTCGGCCGATGCCCTGCCGCCCGCTGCGGAGGATGCTGGTTACTGTCGCCATTCGTCGACGCCGAAAGGACTCCCCATGTTTGTTGCGTGGCGCGATCTACGCTTTGCCCGCGGACGATTTGTGCTCATTGGCACCGTCGTTGCCCTCATCACTTTGCTCGTCGGATTTCTCAGCGGCCTCACTGGCGGGCTCGCTGCCCAGAACATTTCGGGCGTTCTCTCGCTCCCCGCCGACCAACTCGTGTTTGCAACCCCGAGCAGCAAGGGAGCGGATGAGGCGAGCTTCTCCGACTCGAACGTCACCGAAAAGCAAGCGACGACCTGGGCTGACGCCGACGGCGTGGTCTCGGCCAACCCCATTGGAGTCTCGCAAACCAAGGCGGAATCCCCCGAGTCCAGCACCGCCATCGCCATCTTCGGCGTCGTCGCCGACTTCGACGACACTGCTCCGAGCGGCGACGGTAAGGTCGGACTCTCCGAGGATGCCGCCACCGGCCTCGACGTCACCACCGGCGACACCATCACGATCGCCGGCACCGATTACACGGTCGAGAAGGTCAGCGGCAACTGGTGGTACAACCACACGCCCGTCGTGCAGATGACGCTCGACGACTGGCAGGGTTACTCCGCTACGACCGGCAATCCGGATGCCTACGCCACCGCCCTTGCGGTCACCGGCGATGCCGACTGGGATGCCATCAATGCCGACGCCGACACCCTCAGCAACTCCGTTCTGCTGTCGCTGACCGCTGTCAGTTCGTTCCGCTCGGAGATCGGTTCACTGCTGCTCATGGTCGCGATGCTGTTCGGCATTTCCGCCCTCGTGATAGGTGCGTTCTTCACTGTGTGGACGATGCAGCGCAAGGCAGACATTGCGATGCTGAAGGCGCTCGGAGCATCCACTTCCTCCCTCGTTCGCGATGCTCTGGGTCAGGCCCTCATCGTGCTGCTGATTGGTGTCGGGATCGGCATCGGGGTAACTGCGTTACTCGGCGCTCTCATGGGTGACGCGCTGCCGTTCATCCTGAGCCCGTTCACCACCCTGCTGCCGGGAGTCGTGATGATCGTGCTCGGCCTCGCCGGCGCCGCCTTCGCCCTGCGTTCCGTCACCACCGCCGATCCACTCACTGCCCTAGGGAGCACCCGATGATCACTCTCGACAACGTCACTCTCACCTTTCCCGACGGCGAAGGCCGCGTCACCGCCGTCGACCACGTCACGCTCAGCGCGCGCCCCGGCACGGTCACCGGCATTACGGGGCCGAGTGGTTCGGGCAAGTCGAGCCTGCTCGCGGTAGCCGCCACCCTCATCCGCCCCGACTCGGGCCGCGTCATGATCGATGACGTGGATGCCGCCCAGCTGTCTGCGCCAGAAGCGACGGAGCTGCGCCGCGACAGCATCGGCATCGTGTTTCAGCAGTCGAACCTGCTGCCCTCGCTGACCGCGCTGGAACAGCTCGCCGTTATGAACGAGCTCGGTGCCCCGCACAGCCGTGGCAAGCGAGCCGCGGTTGCCGCTCACGCTCGTGAACTGCTGGATGCCGTGGGCCTGGCCGATCAGGCTCACAAGCGACCGCATCAGCTGTCGGGCGGTCAGCGCCAACGCATCAACATCGCTCGCGCCCTCATGAACGACCCGAAGGTGCTGCTTGTTGATGAACCGACGAGTGCCCTCGACCAAGAGCGCGGCGCGAGCATCATCGAGCTCATCCTGCGACTCACCGACGAACGCAACACTTCAACGCTGCTCGTGACCCACGACCTCGTTCACCTTCCCCGCATGCACGCGGTTGTGAACATGGTGGATGGCGCTCTCGAGTCGGTGCGCGGCGAAGTACGCGGCGAGGCGCCCGTCGCCCTCTAACGAACCGGCCCAGCGAATCGCTCCAGCGGACCGCCTCGCTAGCTAGCTCGCTAGTGACCGATCTGGTCGGAGTCAGCGCCTGACCCCGGCACGTCGATCGCCGCGATAGCTTCGAGGTCGCGCGAGTCGAGTTCGAAGTCGAAGATCGCAATGTTGTCGGCCAGCCTCTCGGGGTTGGCCGACTTCGGGATCGCGACGATGCCGTTTTGCAGGTGCCAGCGCAACGCGACCTGAGCGG
This sequence comes from Salinibacterium sp. VpJ6, assembly GCF_059767345.1. Lineage (NCBI taxonomy): Bacteria > Bacillati > Actinomycetota > Actinomycetes > Micrococcales > Microbacteriaceae > Salinibacterium > Salinibacterium sp. VpJ6. The sequence continues at coordinate 1,716,580 of NZ_JBSOQL010000001.1, read as the reverse complement.
CCGAACGCTCGTGCTTTTCCGCAATCTCGAGCAGCACCGGCTGGTCGAGGATGTCTTTGATGGGGCTCCACGCTTCCGTGACGATTCCGCGGGAGTCGTGGTACGCCCGCTCCGCGAGGCGAGCGTTGGTCGGCGAGAGGTCGACCTGATTGACGGCCGGAACGGTGGCGCCAGCATCCAGCAGCACATCGAGGTGGGCTGGCTTGAAGTTGGAAACACCGATGGAGCGAGTGAAGCCCTCGGCCTGAAGCTTCTCGAAGGTGCGCCAGGTCGAGAGAAAATCGCCGCGGTCAGGCAGCGGCCAGTGAATCAGCAGCAGGTCAACGAACTCGAGATCGAGGCGTTCGAGGCTGCCCCGCAAGCCCTCGATTGCGCGGTCGTCACCCTGGTATTGCCCATCAAGCTTGGTCGTGACGAACAGTTCATCGCGATCAATACCGCTGCGCCGGATGCCCTCGCCCACGCCCGCTTCGTTGCCGTACTTGGCTGCCGTGTCGATGTGGCGGTACCCGAGCTCGATGGCGGTCGGCACAACAACAGCGACTTCAGCATCGCCGAGCGGCCACGTGCCGAGACCGAGTTGGGGGATGCTGTTGCCGTCGTTGAGCGCAATCGAAGGGATCATCTTCTTAGGCTAAGCGACGGATATGACAGTGCGCGAGGACTCGCTGAAGCGAATCCCCGCGCACCATCGTGAGCTGGTTATTGAAAGCCCTTAGACCTCGAGGGCAGCCATCGCCGGGTCGGGGTTTCCGAAACGGTGGGCCGTGATCGAGAGCGACTGCTCCTGCACGAAGATCAGCAGTTCGACGCGACCGGAGGTCGTGACTTCTCCCGACCACACAGCGACGTCGGGGTTACCCTCAACGGCTTCAGCGAGATCGACAGCGGAACCGCCGATGAGGCGAACCCGGCTGGTCTTCAACCCACCCTGGGCCGCACGCTCGTTCCAGCGAGCATCCGACTCCACAAGAACCTCTCCGACCGAGACTCCCGTGTTTGCCGACTCGAACGATTCGGTGAGCAACGACGGCAGCGGGATGGCGGAGCTGATGTGAATTGTCGCACCAATGCGCGCGGCACCGGCGATCATCCGTACAAGGTGTCCCATCGGTTCGCCTTCGGAGAGGCGAACGGTGACGGGCACCGGACGGTAACGGAAGACGTTGCGCTCGACGCCGAGGTTGGAGACGTCGCGGCTAACGCCAAACTCTGTCTCCCACGCGCGCTGGTCGCTTTCGGCGGCACGACGTACACGGTCGAACTCGTCGAACTCCATGCCCGACTGCGCCTTCTTGATAACCGCAGATACCTGGTCGCTGAGACCGCGAACCTGAATGTCTCGAGCAGCGGGCTGCTCGACGGCCTTCCACTGTCCAAGTGTCATCAGGTAATTGGGTCCACCAGCCTTGGCGTGGCAGCCAACGGCCGAACGCTTCCACCCGCCGAAGGGCTGTCGACGAACAATGGCGCCCGTGATTCCACGGTTGACGTAGGCGTTGCCGGCCTGAACTTCGTCAAGCCAACGCGCTACCTCGGTGGGATCAAGCGAGTGGATGCCCGCAGTCAGACCGTAGTCCACGGCGTTCTGCATCTCGATCGCCTCGGTGAGGTTCTTGGCGCGCATGATGCCAAGCACCGGACCAAAGTATTCGGTCATGTGGAACTCGCTGCCGGGAACAACGCCGGTGCGAACGCCGGGGGTCCACTGCTTGCCCTCGTCATCGAGCTGACGTGGCTTCACGAGCCAGCTCTCACCGGGAGCGAGCGTGGTGAGTGCGCCGAGCAGCTTGCCCTGAGCGGGCTCAACGATCGGGCCCATGGTGGTGAGCGGGTCCTGCGGGAGGCCAACGCGCAGCGTGCGCACCGAGTCAATAAGTTGGCGTTCGAAGCGTTCGCTCTTACCAACGGAACCGACCAGAATCACAAGGGATGCAGCCGAGCACTTCTGCCCAGCGTGACCAAAGGCGCTCTTGGTGACGTCAGCAACCGCGAGGTCGAGGTCTGCGCTCGGGGTCACGATGATCGCGTTCTTGCCGCTGGTCTCCGCGAGAATCGGCAGGTCGTTGCGCCAGGAACGGAACATCGCTGCCGTCTCCCACGCACCGGTCAGGATTACGCGGTCAACAGCGGGGTCAGCGATCATGACGCGACCGAGTTCACGGTCCTTCAGGTCAACGAACGTGAGCACGTCGCGGGGCACTCCGGCCTCCCAGAGCGCCTCAATCATCACTGCGGCGCTGCGCTGCGAAAGCTTCGCAGGCTTGATGATGACGCCGCTGCCGGAGGCGAGAGCGGAAAGCACGCTACCGGCCGGAATGGCGACCGGGAAGTTCCACGGCGGGGTAACGACGATAAGCCCTGACGGCACGAAGGTGGCGTCTTCGATCTTTTCGAGGTCAAGCGAGCGCTCTGCGTAGTAGTGGGCAAAGTCGATTGCCTCGCTGACTTCAACGTCACCTTCAGCAATGGTTTTGCCAGCCTCGTTGGCCATGACCTCGATGAGGCGGGCACGCGAGTTCTCGAGAGCGTCACCGGCACGGTGCAGGATTGCGGCACGCTCACCAGCGGGCATCGCACCCCAGCGGCGTCCGGCAGCCGTGGTGGATTCGAGGATGCTCTTCATCTGTTCGGTGGTGCTGACGGCACCAGCGGTGACAGTCTCGACACCGAGCTGCGACTCTCCGCTGCGGGCCAAGATAGCGCGACCCCACGTGCGGTTCTCGCCAATGGCGGGGTCAGTGTCGGCGACGTTGTTGAACGGGCGGTCGCCGATTATCGCAGCAGGCGTGGAGCGGTCCTGAACACGGTTGGTGGTCTGAGCCGGCACATCGAGGTTCGCGAGCGATGCCAAGAAACGGTCTTGCTCGCGCACGAAAATGTGTTCGTTGCTGGAGAGTTCGAACAGCCCAGACATGAAGTTCTCGGTGCTGGCGTTCTCCTCGAGGCGACGCACGAGGTAGCTGATGGCCGAGTCGAACTCGGTCGGCTGAACGACGGGCGTGTACAGCAGCAGGCTGCCGACATCCTTTCGCACCGCTTCGGCCTGGCCCGTAGCCATTCCGAGCAGCATTTCGAACTCGATGCCCTCGGTGACGCCGCGCTCTTGAGCGAGGTGCCAAGCGAAAGCGATGTCGAACAGGTTGTGGCCGGCAACACCAATGCGAACAGCATCGATGTGCTCGGGAGTGAATGCCCAGTCGAGCACGCGCTTGTAGTGAGTGTCGCTGTCTTGCTTGGTTCCCCAGGTAGCCATTGGCCAGTGGTGGGTCACTGCGTCAACGTGTTCCATCGCGAGGTTGGCGCCCTTAACAACGCGCACCTTGATACCGGCGCCGCCGCGAGCGCGACGCGCGGTCGACCAACGGGTCAGCTCTTGAAGCGCAGTGAGGGCATCTGGCAGGTAGGCCTGAAGCACGATGCCAGCTTCAAGTTCGAGCAGTTCTGGCTGGTCGAGAAGCTTCTCGAAGACCGCGATCGTGAGGTCGAGGTCTTTGAACTCTTCCATGTCGAGGTTGATGAACTTCTTCTTCGGCGAGCGCAGCGCGAGCAGGTAGAGCGGCGTGAGGCGGTCGACAACACGGTCGACGGTCTCGTCGAAGGCCCACATGGAAAGTTGGGACACGACCGACGACACCTTGATGGAGACGTAGTCAACGTCATCCCGGTTCAAGAGCGCACGAGTTCCGGCGAGGCGGTTGTCGGCCTCGTCGTCACCGAGAACAGCTTCACCGAGGAGGTTGAGGTTGAGGTTCACGCCTTCGCGACGCAAGTGCACGAGGGCCTTGTCGAGCTTCGCGGGGGTGGCATCGATGATGAGGTGGCCGACCATCTGGCGAAGTACGCGGCGTGCGATCGGAACGATGATCCACGGCAGCAGTGGCGCGAAGCCGCCACCGACCATGATCGCGAAGCGGAGGTACCACGGCAGGAACGCCGGGATGATGTGAGTGAGGCGCTCGAGGTTGCGACCGGCAACGCGCACGTCTTCGGGGCGCACGACCGTGTCGATGAACCCGAGCGTGAACTCGAGACCGTTCGGATCCTTCAGCACGCCTGCGAGGCGCGTGGCACTCGCATCGGCGGGAATCTCTTCACTTTCGGCCAGCCACCGGCGCACGGTACTGATCGTTTGATCCGCGATGTGCTGGTGTGAAGCACTGAGGTTGTCGGCAGTCGTTGACATGCTCACGAGAATAGGCCTCCGAACGGGGGTTGGGCTGGAACTCTCAGTGTGCGGCCTGAAAGGCCTTTAGCAAAAGCGACGGAATTCGCACGATATCACTTAGAATAAGTTAACTATTGGAGGAGAAATGCTCGACGTTCGCAGGCTGCGACTTTTGCGAGAACTCAAGCTTCGCGGCACCATCGCTGCCGTCGCCAGCGCACTCAGCTACACCCCCTCCGCCGTGTCTCAACAACTGGCCCTTCTTGAGGAAGAAGCGCGGGTTCCGCTGCTCGTCAAAGCGGGTCGCCGGGTGCAACTGACGCCCGAAGCCGAACTGCTCGTGGAGCACACCGTCGCCCTTCTCGAACGCCTCGAACTGATGGAAGCAGAGATTCATTCCTCCCTAACCGAGGTACGAGGAACCGTTCGTCTCGCCGTCTTCCAATCGGCCGCGCTCGGCATCATCCCCCAAGCGCTCAGCGTTATCGCCCGGGACTACCCTCAACTACGCATCAAGATGACGCAGCGCGAGCCCGAAAGCGCCCTCTTCGAAACTTGGACCCGCGAGTTCGACCTCGTGATTGCCGAACAGTACCCGGGTCACGCCGCGCCGCGGCATCCCGACCTCGACATGATCCCGCTCTACGCCGACGAACTCTCTCTTGCCGTTCCCATCGCCAGCGGCATCACCACCCTCGCCGAAGCCGCCGGCAGCTCATGGGTGATGGAACCTCGCGGCACCGCCTCCCGCCACTGGGCAGAACAGCAGTGCCGGCGCGCGGGCATCGAGCCCGACGTACGCTTCGAAACCGCCGACCTACAGGCGCACATCCGCCTGGTTGAATCAGGTCACGCCACCGCGATCTTGCCAGGGCTCGTGTGGGGCAGCCGCACCCCCACCGTCGAACTGCGGCCAATGCCGGGCCTGCCGCGACGTTCGGTTTTCACCTCAGTACGAGAGTCGAGCGTGAGCCGGCCGTCGATCATCGCCTGCCGCGAGGTGCTCGAACAGGTCGTGCAGTCGTTCGCTCCCGAGTAGCCGCTACGCCGAATCGCGGATGACGAGCTCAGTATTCAGTGTCGTCACCGTCTCGACCGCGCGGTTTTCGATCAGCGCCACGATCTTTTCGGCCATGCAGCGGCCCATTTCGATGGAGGGCTGGCGCACAGTCGTGAGCGGCGGAGTCGCGGTGCTCCCGTAGTTGTCATCGTCGAAGCCGACCACAGCAATGTCTCCCGGCACCGACAAGCCAGCTTCACGGATGGCCGAGTACGCGCCAATCGCCATCTGGTCGTTGGCGGCGAAGATGCCATCGATGGGTTCGCCGCGCGCAAGGAGGCGGCGCATTGCCTCAGCGCCCGAGGGCGGCGAGAAGTCGCCGGTCTCCACGAGGTCGCTCGTGAGCCCGTGTTTCGACAGCGTGGTGTGAAAAGCCGACAGGCGATCGACACCCGGAGGCATGTCCTGCGGTCCCGCGATCGTGGCGAGACGCGTGCGACCGGATGCCACCAAATGCTCAACGGCAGAGCAGGCTCCCGTGAAGTTGTCGACATCCACGTAGTAGTTGTCGCCGTCGACGTCGCTGAGCGGGCGCCCACCGAACACGACGGGAAGGGTGCGGCTGAGCTCGGAGTAGGAGTGATCGCCGGTGTGGTGCGAGACCACGAGCGCGCCATCCACGTTGCCACCGAGGAGGTAACGGCGGGTTTTGTGCGAGGCCGAACCCGACTCGATGATCATGTTGAGGGTGTAATCGGTGTCTTCGAGATACTGCGCAACGCCCTGCACAACCGCAGCGAAGAAGGGGTCGTCGAAGACCTTGGCTGCCGATTCCGGAACCACCATCGCGATGGCTTGCGTGCGGCGGCTCACGAGCGAACGGGCAGCGCGATTAGGCACATAGTTCAGGTGCTCAATCGCGGCTTGAACGACTGCCGCAACATCCGGACTCACCTTGGGCGACTGATTGACCACGCGCGAAACGGTGGCGCGCGAAACGCCCGCCTCTGCCGCCACCATCTCTAGTGTCGGCATCGAACCGCTGCGCAATTTTTCAGCCACGAGCTCGCTCTCTACCTAATCGTTTCTCTAAGAGTAGCGATCAGACCGCGGCTTTCGTGGCCGCGATGAGCGCGGCGTACTCCTTGGCGCTCTGCTTCGGGATGCGTTCCTGCGTCTCGTAATCGACGTACACGATGCCGAAACGCTTGTTGTAACCCCAAGCCCACTCAAAATTATCGAGCAGCGACCACACGAAGTACCCGCGCACATCGGCACCGTCAGCAATGGCATCCGCCACCGCCTGAATGTGTTGCGCAATGTAGCTGGCACGCTTCGGGTCGTTGATGGAGTTGCCCTCGCGAGTGTCGTCATACGAGGCACCGTTCTCGGTGACGTACAGCGGCGGCAGCGTGGGGTATTCCTTTCCGAGACGAACAAGGAGGTGGTGCAAACCGCTCGGGTTGACTTCCCAATCCATCGCGGTGCGAGGGAGGTCACGCGGGGGCATCGTCACAAACTCACTACCGACGAACATGGAGCGACCGGGCTTAGTGGTGGGTCGAAGTCCGGGTGCTGCATCAGCGGGAGAGGGATGACCGCTCACATTGTCGTCGTGATAGTGATTGACGCCCAAGAAATCGATGGGCGCCGAGATGATGTCCAAATCTCCGGGGCGGACGTACTGCTCGAAGTCGTAGTCGCGCATGTCTTCGATCACATCGGCCGGGTAGGCGCCCAGCACGAGTGGCTCAAGGAACATGCGGTTCCAGATGCCATCGATGCGGCGAGCGGCGTCTAGATCAACGGGATCGCTCGGGTCATTCGGAACAGCGTTCGTGAGGTTCAGCGTGATGCCGAGCTCGATCTCGCGGCCCTGCTCGGTAGCGAGCTCGCGCAAGCGGTTCGCTGCCAAGCCGTGCGCGAGGTGCTGGTGGTGCAACGCCGCGAGACCTTGGTTCGGGTCGGTGAGACCGGGAGCGTGCTCGCCCGCGATGTACCCGATGAGTGACGAGCAGAGCGGCTCGTTGAAGGTAGTCCAGTGGCTGACGCGATCGCCCAACACCGAATAGACGGCCTCGGCGTAATCGGCGAAACGGTACGCGGTTTCGCGGTTAGCCCATCCGCCCTTCTCCTGAAGAGCCTGCGGCAGATCCCAGTGGTAGAGAGTGAGCCACGGCAGGATGCCGGCCTCGAGCAGCGAGTCAACAAGACGGCTGTAGAAGTCGAGCCCTTCGGCGTTCGGGGTGCGGTCTCCGGGAACGACGCGTGCCCAGCTCGTGGAAAAGCGGTACGAGTCGAGGCCCAGCTCTTTCATGAGCTGAACGTCGTCGGTCATGCGGTGGTAGTGGTCAACCGCAACTTCGGGGGTGTCACCGTTGGCGACGGCGAGAGGCTGGCGAGCGTAGTGATCCCAGATCGAGTCTTCCTTGCCGCCCTCGTGAGCTGCTCCCTCAATTTGGGCAGCCGCGGTAGCGGAACCCCATAGGAAGCCCTTTGGCCAGGTGGTGGTGCTGAGTGAATTCATTAGCCTTTTACTGCTCCTGCCATGATGCCCGAGACGAGTTGACGTCCCGCGAGAATGAAGACGATCAGCAGTGGCAGTGTTGCCAGTACTGCGCCCGAAAGAACGACTGAGTAGTCGACGTATTTAGCGCTCTGCAGTTGACTGAGCGCGACTTGCAAGGTGGGGTTCTGCGGCGCAACAAGCAGCGGCCACAGGTAGTCGGTCCACGCGGTCATGAACGTGAAGAGACCAAGGATCGCCATGGCTGGGCGCGCTGCCGGGATGCCGACATTCCAGAAGGTGCGGAACATGTTCGCCCCGTCGACACGGGCCGCTTCAATCAGCTCGTCGGGAATGACATCCACCAAGTATTGCCGCATGAAGAACACCCCAAAGGCGGTGACCAGCGTCGGCACGACGACGGCACCGAGGGTGCCTGTCCAGCCGAGCTCTTTCATGAGCATGAACTGCGGGATGATGCCCAGCTGGGTGGGAACGGCGAGCGTCGCGATCACAAAGATCATGAGCCCTTCGCGGCCCTTGAAGCGCAGCTTGGCGAAGGCGTAGCCGGCGAGCGTCGAGAAGAACACGACCGAGGTGGTGATAATCGTCGACACGATAATGCTGTTGAGCAGCGACTGCCAGAACGGAACCGTCGAAAGCACTTCGCTGACGTTGATCCAGAACCGACCACCCGGCAGCAGCGGCGGCCAGGTTTCGGTGATGGCGGTGTTATCGCTCGAGCCGACGACATACGACCACCAGAGTGGGTACGAGCCGCCGAGGAAGAGGGCGAGCAGGATTCCGTAAACGAAGAAGCCGGGGCGCTCGGCCAGACCACGGGCACGGCCACGACCGCGGCGGTTCTCCTTGGCTTGCGTGCGCGCATCCGTCACTTTCTCGGGGGCACGCGGGGGGCTCGTGGTGCTCATGAGCTCTTCTCCTCATCTACGACGGTGGCCGCCGGTGCGCCGGTGGTGCTGGCGCTGGCTGCGGTGGTGGCGCTGGCTGCGGTGGTGGTGCGGTATCGCGCAAGTTTCTTCGCTCGGCGCTTGGAGATGACTTTCACTTCGGTCGAGGCGATCTTGCGAGAGATCGCAAAGTTCAGCAGGCCGATGCCCACGATGATGATGAACAGCAGCCACGCGATGGCAGAGGCCTTACCGAAGTCGCCGCGGTTGAACGCCATGTCCCACAGGTAGAGCACCGTGGTTTGGTATTCGCGGTGGGCGCCACCCAGGTTCGCACTGGTCGGGTTGAAGAGCTTCGGCTCTGTGAAGATCTGCAGGCCACCGATGGTGGCGGTAATGATCACGAAGATCATGGTGGGGCGGATGCTCGGCAACGTCATCGAGAAGAAGCGACGCACAGCGCCCGCTCCGTCCAGGGCTGCCGATTCGTAAATGTCTCGGGGAACGGCCTGCATAGCGGCGAGAAGGATGAGGGCGTTGTAGCCGGTCCAGCGCCAGTTGACCATCGACGCAATCGCGAAGTGGCTTGCGAACACTTCGCTCTTCCACATCACGGGCTCAAGGTTGAACGAGGTCAGGATGTTGTTGATGAGGCCGTACTTCTCGCCGAAAGCACTCGAGAAGATGATCGCAACCGCTACCGGGGTAACGATGTACGGGATGAGGATGCTCATGCGCCAGAACGTCTTCGCGCGCAGGTTCTGGTCGAGCACTGCCGCGATGAAAACGGCGGCAACGAGCTGCGGGATGGCGCTCAGCAGGAAGATGCTCATCGTGTTGAAGAGCGAGTTCCAGAAGTAGGGGTCGTTCAGTTCGGCGACGTAGTTGTCGAGGCCGATCCATTCGCCGGGGCCGCTGAGGATGTCCCAGTCGTTGAGCGAAACAACGAAAGTGTAGATAAGCGGGAAGAGCCCGATGAGTGCGAAGAGCACAAAGAAGGGGGCGATGTAGAGGTAGGGGGATGCTTTCACATCGAGACGACTAAGACGCTGCCGTCTGGTGAGCTTGGCCTTGTTGGGCTCAGAGCGTTTCTTCGCCGGACCAGTATCTGGTCGGGGAGGGCTCGTCATGGTCGTCATGGAGAAAGTCGCTTTCAAGAAATGAGGCCCCCGGCAGAGGGGACGCCGGGGGCCTCAGATGTTTCTAGGTGGTTAGTTGAGGTCGAGGTTCTTCAGAACCTCAAGCGCGTTGTTCCACGCCGTGTCACCGTCAACGCCCGAGTCGAGTTCCTTGGTGGCAGGACCGAAGACCTGCTCCTGAACAACGGCGTCGTTCGGGCCCTTGAACTGAGCCTTGACACCCTCCGCACGCGATCCGAGGATCGTGCCGATGGGGGCGTCGTTGAAGAACGTGCTGAGCTCGCTGCCGCCGGTTACACCGTCGTCAGTCTGTGCAGCGATAACGCTCGGGAAGGTTCCTGCAGCCTGGAAGGCGGCAACTTCGGACTCGGCCGAGGTGAGGTACGCGGCGAGCTTTGCTGCCTCTTCCGGGTGCTCCGACTGGGTCGGAACGGTCAGGAATGCGCCGCCCCAGTTAGCAGCTCCACCGGGGAAGACATCTGCGAAGTCCCAGCCGCTGCTGGCGTCTCCGCCTGCTGCTTCAACCTGTCCCTTGACGACTCCAAGCATCCAGCCGGGGCACATGAACGTTGCGAAGGAGCCATCAACGAAGGCCTTTCCCCCGCCCCAGTCCCAGGCGCTCTGCTGAGCCGAGAGACCGGATGCTGCGCCATCGGCGAGCTTGTCCCACTGCGACTTGAGGTCGGCGTTGCCTTCGATGTCGAGCTCTCCATCTGCGGTGTAGTAGCCCTCGTCAAGCTGGTTGACCATGGCGTTCCAGACGAATCCAGAGTGGTCATAGAAAGCCTTGCCGGTTGCTGCGTTGTAGTCCTTGCCAACCTGGAAGAAGTCATCCCACGTTGCGCTGTCGCCACCAAAGAGCTCGGCTACGGCGTCGCGGTCGGAGGGCATGCCAGCGGCTTCGAGGAGGTCTCCGTTGTAGCAGAGGCCTTCCGGTCCGATGTCGGTTCCGTAACCGATGATGTGGCCGTCAGCGTCGGTGCCCTGAGCGAGCTTCCAGTCGACCCAGCGATCCTTGATGTCATCGGCGCCGTAGTCGCGAAGGTCATGGAAAGTATCCGAGACCTGCATGACCTGGCCGAGCCATCCTTCTTCAACGGCCTGAACGTCGGCGAGACCGGCGCCTGCTGCCTGCTTGGTCTTCCAGTCGGTCAACGCGTTTCCACCGGTGTCGATGTTCGTTGCCTTGATGGTGATGTTGGGGTTCTCGGCTTCGTATGCTGCGTACAGCTCGTCGAGGCCCATCGTGCCGAAGGTGGTCACGGTGAGGGTGATGTCGCCATCGCTGCCTCCACCGTCAGTTGCCGAGCAACCGGTGGCGAGAAGGGCAATGGATGCTGCGCCTGCGACGGCTGCAACCATCTTGGTGCGTCGTAGAGATTTCACGGTCACTTCCTTGTGAATGAGGGATGTTGGTGTCCGAAAGAGGTCCCCCATCAGGAATGAGAGCGCTCTCACGATTGCAGACTGATCCTATGAGAGCGCTCTCTCGAAAGTCAAGAGAGCGCTCTCACAAATTCTGAATTGTGACCTTCACCGCAAGCGCTTACCGTTTTCGCGGCGCTCGAAAACCGCAGCAACCCCGGCGTTCTGGCCGCCTGTGCGGCTCAGTGCGGGGGTTGTTGAGAAAAACTGGAGGCGCTTACTCCCAGGTGCTGGGCGCTTCGGCGCGACTGACGGGCAGCGCAACATGGTCGGCCCACTCTTGAACCCAGTCGGGCATGACGGGCGCGGCAGCATCCCATCCGATGGTTTCAAGAAGCTCGGCGACGGGCACAGTGCCGCCGGAGCTCTTGAGAAAACGCGCACGGGTCATGGCCTGGGCGTAAATCTGGCCGTCGACAACGAAACGTTGCTCGACGAAAACGGCCTTCTCGTCGTAGCCAACAACGCGGCTCTCAAGTTGGAACTTCTTCCACAGGTCGAGCGACTTGCGAAAGCTGATGGTCTCGTTAGCCATGACGGGGTAAAAGCCTTTAGCCCGCAACTTCTGCCAGCCGCCCGCGCGAATGAGAAGGTCCATGCGACCGATATCCATGATGGAGAAGTAGCGACCGTTGTTCATGTGACGCAGCAGGTCAACGTCGGTAGGCAGCACACGCATCGTCATGCTCCCCATATCGGTGATGCCGAGGCCCGATCGACGCGTGCTGAGGAAGCGATGAAGGATAGTGCGGAAGATCAGATTCACTCGCTCAGATTAGGTGAATCGTGGTCGCGTCCGTGAATCGTTTGTAGGGATGCTCTAGCGAATTGAACTACGAGGCCCCGGCAAACCGCACCACGGCTTGCACGGGGGCGTGATCCGATGGCCAGCCGCCTTCGTAGCGCGTGACGTTGATTCCAACACTCTCTGCGATGACTCCGGGCGTTGCCAGAATCCAGTCGATTCGCTTGCGATTGCGTTTGGGTGGGCCGTAATTGGGGAACGTGCCCCACACCTGAGTGAGGCGTTCTTCTGCCGTGTTCCAGGTGTCGAGCAGCAGCCCATTACCTGTGAGCTCGGCATAAGGATGAGTGTCAGCATCGGTGTTGAAATCGCCCGTCATGATGGTCGGATGCGGTGTGGCCTGCACGATGTTTCGCAACGCGTCGGCAGAGCGAAGACGTGAGGTGCGCGAGCGATGGTCGAGGTGCGTGTTCACGGCCTGAAAGTGGATGCCGGTGGCGAGGTCTCGAAAGGTCGCCTCGACGACAACGCGCGGGGTGCGATTGCCCCACGACACCGACCCGGCGACCGTCGGAGTATCGGAGAGCGCGGACTGTCGCCACTCCACCATCTCTAGCCGGCGAGAGTCGTAAAAGATGGGGCAGCCTTCGCCGCCCGTATTCTTCTCGCGACCATGCCCGAGTGCACGATAGTGCTCCCCCAGCGCCCGAAGTACGAACCCTTTCTGCGTGAAGAGAGCTTCTTGCACCCCGATGAGCGCCGGCTGTTCGGCCGCGAGCAAACGCTCCATCAGTGGCTGGCGGTGTTGCCACAGGTCAGGATTGCGCGGCAGCAGCTTGGGCAGACGTCGGCGGATGTTGTAGCTCATCACGTGAAGCCCGGGCGCATCGACCGGGCCAATCAGTGAACTGCCGTGCGCAGGGAACGCCAGTTGCGGCTCACGCTCCGGGGCGAGCGCAGAAAAATGCTTTGACCGTGGGGCGGTGATTCCCGTCATTGCTACACCCTAAGGGGTGGTGTGCGGCGATGTGCTGTTCGCCTCAGCGCGGTGCCCCGATATGTGCATCAACGGCACGTGGTCAGCCGGGATGTCCTCACCCGGCCATATTCTGATCGACACATGTACCTACTCACCGACACCGCTCTCGTTACGAGCGCCAGCGATCTGACCCAAGCCTCGAATTGCGAGTTTGGGTTTCTGCGCGTGCTCGACAAGCGGTTGGGGTTCTCGACCGATCCGCTGCCCGACGACGATGCCATGCTCATGCGGGCGGCCGAGCTCGGTAACGCGCACGAGGCTCGACTGCGGGATCGCTATCGCGACGAGTTCGGTGATGCGATGGTCGAGTTCGATAAGCCTCCGGGGCGGGATGCCGCTGTGCTGCGCGACTACGCGGCACGCACGCGCGATGCGCTCCTGGTGGGCGCACCCGTCGTTTTTCAGGGCGTCTTCTTTGACGAAACCGACCCCGAGTTGCCGTTCATCGGCTACGCGGACTTTCTGGTCAAGCAGCCCGACGGTAGCTATCGGGTGGTTGACTCGAAGCTCTCGCGCCACGTGCGCGTCACCGCCCTGCTGCAACTGGCGGCGTACCACGAGCAACTTCAGAAGCTTGGGGTTCCCGCCGACGGCACCGTCGAGCTGATTCTCGGCAATGACGCCTCCGAGCTCGCTGCCGTGGCGGACATCGCCCCCGTGTTTCGGCGCCGCCGCGCCCGGATGCACGCGATTATCGCCGAGCACCGCGCCGAAGGTAAGCCGGTCGAGTGGCACGACGAGCGTTACGCGCGGGATGGCCGCTGCAAGTTCTGCAAGGAACCTTCCCAGCATGCCGATGACCTCTTCACTGTCGCAGGGCTGCGCGCCGGGCAGCGTACGAAATTCATGGCGGCGGGCATCCGCACCCTCACAGATTTGGCCGAAACTTCCGAGCGACCCGACGACCTGGCTATCCCGAAAGCGAGCTTCGCCAAGCTTCACCTTCAAGCCAAGCTGCAGCACACCGTTGATCCGACTGACGCGCACGCGGTGCCGCCGGTCGTGGTCGTTGACCCGCTGCCGATCGCTAGCCTGCCGGCGCCCAACCCCGGTGATCTGTTCTTCGACTTCGAGGGTGACCCGATGTACTCCGAGCCGGGAATCGGTGGGGTTCCGCGCTGGGGGCTCGACTACCTCTTCGGGTGGGTCGACGCCGAGGGCGACTTCGATTGCCTCTGGGCCCACTCGCACGCGGAAGAGAAGACGGCGCTGCGGTCATTTCTGGACTTCGTTACGAAGCGGCGGCAGCAGCATCCGGGTCTCCACATTTATCACTACGCCGCCTATGAGAAGACGCATCTGCTGAGCATCGCCGCCCGGCACGGTGAGGGTGAGGATGTCGTCGACCAGTTGCTGCGCGATGGCGTGCTCGTGGACCTGTACCCGATCGTGCGGGGCGCGCTGCGCATCGGAACGCCGTCGTACTCGATCAAGAAACTTGAGCCGCTCTATATGGGTGAAGCCGAGCGCGCCGGGGTGACGAACGCCGCCGACTCCATCGGTGAGTACGTGGAGTCGAGTGTGGCGGCCGCGAACGGCAACGTGCAGCGCGCAACCGAGATTCGCGATGCGATCGCCCGCTACAACGAGTACGACTGCGTTTCGACACTCAAGCTGCGCGATTGGCTGCGGGCACTGCCCGAGGTGCAGGGCGTAACGGTGGAGCCGGTGGACGAGGAATTCGAGGGCAAAACCTTTGAGCCGAGCGCGCTCGATCTCCAGCTGCAGGCGCTGGGCGATACTGCCGAAGAGGCGGGCGATGACACTGCTGCGAGCGCCTATCGCATGGCCGCAGCCGCCATCGATTACCACCGGCGCGAGGTCAAGAGCTTTTGGTGGGAGCACTACGACCGCCTCGAACAGCCCTCGGATCTGTGGGAAGACACCCGCGGGGTGTTCGTTGTCGACGGTGCGCGATTGACTCGCGACTGGCATAAAGAAGGAAAGCAGCGCAACGAACGCCGTCACCTCTACCTGAGCGGACAGTGGGCGCCGGGCAGCAGTGCACCGCGCTCAGGCGGTGAAGTGTTTGTCGTCTACGGCGACCCGCTGCCGTATCTTCCGCCGGGCCATCGCGCCGGTGCCCGCCTCGCCCGCAACGCTAGCTTCTCTGATCCTGCTGAGGATGAGAGCGGCATTTTCGTCATCGAAACGCGGCCGAATGAGATCCCGCCGTGGGCTGAAATGCCCACCCACACCACGCCCGGAAAGCCACCGCCCGCGAACAGCATCGTTGCCGCGATCGAGGCGTGGGGCGCCACCGTCGTCGATGCCGCTCCCGAATGGCCCGACGACGCGATGTCCGATCTTCTGCTGCGCAAAGCGCCCGCTGAGGTGGCTGCCCTTGAGCCCATGACGAGTGCGGATGATGGCGTGCGCGCCGTCATCGCCTCGCTGCTGTCACGGGAGAGTGGCTACCTCGCGGTGCAGGGCCCACCCGGCACCGGCAAGACGTATCTCGCTGCGCACGTTATTCAACGGCTGGTCGAGAAGCATCACTGGAAGGTCGGCATCACGGCGCAGTCACACAAGGTTGTGGAGAACGTTCTCGACGCAGTGGTTCTCGATGCGAGCCTCGACCGGGACCTTGTCGCGAAGGCGGTGCCGGGCGAATTCGGCGCTGGCTATTACGCCGATGGCCCGTTCAGCGAGTTGCCCCCAAACGGTCACGCGGGCTTTGCGCGCGAGCATGACTCGGAGGGCTACGTCATCGGCGGCACCGCCTGGGACATGACCAATCGCAAGCGGGTGCAGGCCGACCAGCTCGATCTGCTCGTCATCGATGAGGCCGGGCAGTTCTCCCTCGCGAACACAATCGGTGTTGCGGCGAGCGCGAAACGCATTCTGCTGCTGGGCGACCCGCAGCAACTCCCCCAGGTGAGCCAGGGCATCCACCCGGCACCGGTCGATGGTTCGGCGCTCGGTCACGTGATCGGCGAGCTCGCCGTGCTTCCGGATGACTTCGGCTACTTCCTCGAAGAGAGCCGCCGCATGGATGAGGCCGTCACGCGCCCCGTCTCACTGCTCTCCTACGACGGCCTGCTGCGGTCGCATGCGTCAACCGAGGGGCGGATGCTCGAGGGCTTCGCCCCCGGCCTGCACTCGGTTCCGACCACTCATGTCGACAACTCGACGTTCTCCGCAGAAGAAGCCGACCGCGTGATTGAGCTAGTGCGTGAGCATCTCGGAGCACTGTGGACTTCGGAAGCCGGCGGCAAGGCGAAGCCGCTCGACGAGGACGGCATCATTGTGGTGACGCCGTACAACGCTCAAGTGGAACTGATCCGTGGCCGTCTCGACACTGCCGGCTATTCGCGTGTCGTCGTCGGCACCGTCGACAAGTTTCAGGGCCGCGAAGCCGTGATCTCGATCGTTAGCCTCGCGGCCTCCAGCGCCGATGACGTGCCCCGCGGCCTCGACTTCCTGCTCTCCCGCAACCGCCTCAACGTCTCCATCTCGCGCGCCCAGTGGGCGGCGTACCTCGTCTACTCGCCGGCGCTGCTTGATTCGCTGCCGCAGTCGGCCGAAGGGGTCGCGACGCTGAGTCGGTTTATCTCGTTGGTTGAGGGTGCGGTGGCTGCGGCGTGAGTTGACCACCGCTACCGGTGGCTCACGCGCCACACCTCGAATGAGGGCCAGCTATCTTCGCTTTTCGCCACTAACCTGAGAGTAGGCGCCAACAGGGCCGTTAACTCGCCCCTCTACCGGGCAACTTGACTGCAAACCTCCAGCATGATCGGCCGCGCGGCTGCGATCTATTGATGCACACATGACGAGAGGAATAACCATGGCGACAGAGCCCGTTCAGGCACGGCTTGTGAAGTCCAAACAGCGCGTTGCCGACCACGGCGAGGTCTTCACCCCCAGCTGGATGGTCGAAGACATGCTTAACCTCGTAGGGGACGAGGCTGAACGCATCGATTCACGGTTTCTGGAACCGGCGTGCGGGTCGGGAAACTTCCTGGTGCCGGTACTGCGGCGCAAGCTCGCGGCAGTTGAAACCCGCTACGGCAAGAGTGTCTTCGAGAAGAAACAACATGCGCTTCTGGCTCTTATGTGCGTTTATGGGATTGAACTCCTCGCTGACAATA
Source organism: Salinibacterium sp. VpJ6 (assembly GCF_059767345.1). Taxonomy (NCBI): domain Bacteria; kingdom Bacillati; phylum Actinomycetota; class Actinomycetes; order Micrococcales; family Microbacteriaceae; genus Salinibacterium; species Salinibacterium sp. VpJ6. The sequence continues at coordinate 1,699,556 of NZ_JBSOQL010000001.1, read as the reverse complement.
CAGGCGAATGTAGAGAAAATCTTCTAGAACTTTTCGCGAAGTATCTCGATCTGCGCCCGACTGATGCCTGCTATCAAGCGGCCACGAGAGTGCTCGAAGCCAACATCGTGCAGGGAGACGCTCTCACCATGACTGCCACCGGCGGGCTGCCGATTATTTTCCCCGAGTGGGGCTACCTCGGAAAAGGCAAGTTCCAGCGAAGAGACTTCCGCTATGACAACCTCACTGAACGCGCTTCCTATCAGGGCACTCTTTGGGATCACCTCGACGAACACGAAATTTTCACCCCGACGCAAAGCTATCCGCCAATGACGGCAGAGGAGATCGCGACATGAAGCCGGATAAAGAGTCACCCCAAAAGGTTTTCTTTCAGCCAGCGCGGATGGTCGTCCCCTTATTTCAGCGGCCATATGTTTGGTCGCGGGAGCTTCAGTGGGAGCCCCTCTGGCAGGACATCGAGCGGCTAACTCAACTCCTCGCGAAGGACTCAACCGCTACTCATTTCCTTGGAGCCTTCGTAATTCAGCAACTCCCTACAGAGCTCGGACACATGCCTAGCTGGAGTGTGATAGACGGCCAACAAAGATTGACAACCTTGCAGATCCTGCTTGACGCGCTTCACGCGCAACTGGTTGCGCGGCACCAGACGATGCTTGCGGGGCAGGTCGAACCGCTGATTGAGAACCCACCCGCATTCCGGAAGACGCCCGAGGACAGATACAAGGTTTGGCCGACCAACCACGACCGTGCTGGCTTCGCTTCAGTGATGTCGGCGATTGCACCTGCCGACTATTCCAGTCTCGAGAAGTCAAGGCTTTCTGCCGCACATGAGTACTTTGCGAAGGAGATTGATGCTTGGCTCGGTGCGAGCGCGGACCTAGCTGCGAGTTCACACTTACTAGTCACCGCGGTGACTTCTCAGCTTGAGCTTGTAAGCATCCGCCTCGACCCGAACGAGGACGCGCAAGCAATCTTCGAAACCCTTAATGCGCGCGGCGTTCCACTGAGCGCAGCCGACCTAATTAAGAACTTTGTCTTCCAGAACTACTCGGGCACGGATGAGCAGATAGAAACTGCGTATCACGAGAATTGGGCTGAAATGGAAACCCCATGGTGGGTAACGATGGTCACAGCTGGGCGCATTTCCCACCCACGCTCATCGTGGTTTCTCTGGCACTGGCTCAGGGCGAGAAAACTCGAAGACTTCCCAATTCGTGAACTTTTTAGTCAGTTCAAAGAATATGCCAAGTTGGACGGCCACAGCCTTCAGGCGCTGTTGCCAGAGATCAAGTCCGCGGCGGACAGTTACAGGATGGTGATTGAGGGTTCCCAGCAACCAGTCGGCCCGCTTACCAGGGCTCAATGGTTCAGCTATCGCGTAGGGACTCTCGATTCCGAGGTTGTACGCCCTTTGCTTATTTGGCTTGACGAAGCTCCGCAATCTGATGTGGCAGAAACAGAGAGAATTCGAATATTTAGACTCTTGGAAAGCTGGTTCGTGCGGCGCGCCGTCGTCAAAGCTCCCTCTCAGGGCACCAATAACTTCATCATCTCGCTCATGGTGCATCTCAGCAAGCAGCCGCATGCGCACCTGGCTGACGAGGTTGAGAACTATCTCGCATCATCGAGTACGGCGGCAGGTTACTGGCCCGCTGATACCGAGGTGAAAGAGGCGTTGAAGGGGACGGCGGCCTACAACAGGTATCTCCGCGCGAGACTACGCATGATAATTGAAGGGCTTGAGGATCACCGTCGGGGCTACCCGGACGGAAAGGCGATGGCCATGGGGCCGGTAGCCAGGGGCATCGGAACTATCGAGCATCTATTGCCGCAGAAGTGGCGCGCAAAATGGCAGACCGCATGGCCATCGGACGAAGACGATGAAAGGTCGGCATCAAGAGATCGAGTGCTTCATGAGCTTGGAAACCTTACCTTGGTGACTCAAAAGCTGAACTCGAAGGTATCGAACGGTTCATGGGCGACTAAAGTGGCCCACTTTCAGGAGGTTAATGATGTGGTGCTAACGAACGACGTCATTCAGTCCGCGCTAACAGACTGGGATGAGACCCAGATTGCTAAACGCACTGGCGCCCTCATCGAATCAATTCTGAAGATTTGGCCAGTTCCAGAAGGGCATGTCGGTCTGCTTGCACGGATTTCTGAACCTACCCGATCGGATGATGTCGATCTGGCATTGCTTGTTTCTGAAGGGCTACTTGAGGCTGGCGCAACCCTCGTTGCAAGACCAGAAGTTCTGAAAGGTGCGACTGCAGCTTTGGGGTTGGACGGCCGGATCTTCATCCGGGATGCCGTCTATGACACCCCGACAGCAGCCGGAAACGCGGCAAACGCTGAAGGCCTCTACAAAGGCGCCATCAATGGCTGGCGATTCTGGAAGCTAAAAAGCTCTGGAAAGTCCCTTTGGGATATCCGAAATGAATATCGCGTCAGCCTTGGTGACGAATCGAGTGATGAAGGGTTGGGCGAGTACACGCAGGGTTCCGAGCAGGTCGAGGCTGAGCTCGCCGCTGCTGAGAGTGTTGGCGGGCAGGACGACGAATGACGAAGGCGACCTTCGCGCTCCGAGGACGCAACCCAGACGTGCTCACGTGCATCGCAAATCTGTCGAACGATGCCGTGTTCACACCGCCAGAGTTCGCAAACAGGATGCTCGACACGCTCAGCGACGCGTGGTCCGCTGACAATAATGGCGCGAATATCTGGGCCGACCCTGATGTCACCTTCCTCGACCCATTCACGAAGTCGGGAGTGTTTCTACGTGAAATTGTGAAGCGTCTGGTCGAAGGTCTCGCAGTCGCCATTCCCGATTCGGCCAAACGCGTGGACCACATCCTCACTAAGCAGGTGTACGGAATAGGGACTGAACGACTGACCGCACTGCTCGCCCGCCGGAGCGTGTATTGCTCAAAGTACGCAAATGGCCCGCACTCCGTAGCGAAGTCCTTCGACACGGAGAGCGGCAACATCTGGTTCGAACGCACAGAGCACTCTTGGGCGGGCGGCACCGAACGCATCCTCGGCACGGATGCCGACGGCAACACGATCGAGCGAACCGCTAATGGGCGCTGCAAGTACTGCGGGGCTAGCCAGAAGGAGTACGAGCGTGCCGAGTCACTCGAGTCCTACGCCTACGCGTTCATCCACACCGACAACATTAAGTCTCGCATCGCCGAGCTGTTTGGAGACAACATGCACTTCGACGTCATCATCGGGAACCCACCGTATCAACTCAACGATGGGGGTGGTGCAGGTAACAGCGCCTCACCGATCTATCAGAAATTCGTTGAGCAGGCGCAAGCGCTGGAACCCAGCTTCCTGACGATGGTGGTACCAGCTAAGTGGTACTCGGGAGGGAAGGGGCTCGACAAGTTTCGCGACCGAATGCTACGCGACAAGAGAATACGGTACCTGGCCGACTTTCCTGATTCACGAGATGCCTTCGCAGGTGTCGATGTGGCTGGCGGCGTGTGCTACTTCCTTTGGAATAGGGACGATGAGGGGTCGTGCGTGGTTGAAACGTTCACAAACGGAAGTGTGTTCACTGCAATAAGAGAACTTGACGAGTTCGAGACCCTCGTGAGAGACAATCGGGCGCTCAGCATCGTTCACAAAGTTCGAGCTAAGACACCCATGATGATGTCAGCGGTTGTGTCCAGCAGAAAGCCCTTTGGGCTGGAGTCGACTGAGGAGGGGGACCCGACCGGCGACCTTTATCTCTATGCGAGTGGCGGAGATAGCAGAATCGCCAAGCAAGATGTGCCGAAAGGACATGACTTGATTGACGCGTGGAAGGTCCTTCTCTCAAAGACGTCGAGCGAACATGCCGGCCAGACAGACAAGAGCGGTCGCAAACGGCTGCTCTCTCGCATTGAGGTGATGCCACCTAAGAGCGTTGCCACCGAGTCGTACCTCATCGTCGGCAAGTTTGAGAATGAAAAGGAAGCAGAAAACGCGGCCGCGTATCTGAAAACGAAGTTCTTGCGGTTTCTGGTCTCAACAATTTTGCTCACGCAAAACATAAGCAAGGGAATGTTTGAGTTTGCGCCAGCGATCGATTTCTCTCACAGGTGGACAGACGAACTTCTGTACACCGAGTTCGGTCTTGATGCAGACGAGATCAAACTTATCGAAGAGACGATTCGACCAATGGAGGTAATCAGCCCGCCGGATAATGCAGAGTGATTCAAGTAATGACAGAAAATTTTTTATTGAAAGGGAAGTACTGATGAGCAAGTTAGTCTACGGCGTAAATGGTCAGGTTCGTTTTGACAACGAACAGGAGAAGCAGCAGGCATTCGAGTATTTGAGGACATCAACGAACGTAACCCGCCTCCACGAGGATAACCAAGAGCAAGGTGCCTGGGGCCCCGAGGAGCGGATCGGTTTCCGGACACTCGCTGGTGTCCCACAGCCACTGCTCAATAACATGACGGCAGGAAACGGTGCTTATGAGGGTCGGATCAACTGCAAAGAGCTTGTTGAAGAGATCTGGGGCTAACGAGGCACGAACATGGCTATCCAAACACGGTTTCTGAGTAGAGCGACTATCGCCGAGCCCGGTGTGAAAAGCATCGAGACTTGTCTCGTCGCCAGACTCTTCAAGCTGGAGGCGGAGACTGCTCGGCGTGCGGCGTATCGACGCACTTGGATCGTCGACGGAGGCGCGGATGGCTAAGTCCCACGATGAGTTGATGCCGGAGCGGCCCAAGGGGCAGCCTCGCATCTACGCATATGCCATTCACGACGAGGCTCACAAGGGCTGGCTGAAGATTGGCCAGACGACGCAGGACGTGAAGACGCGGGTCGCACAGCAGCTGAAGACCGCGGCAGTGACGAATTTTACGATCGAGCTCGACGAGTCGGGGATGCGGGACGACGGCTCCGTCATCCGCGACTTCGATGTGCGGGCTCGACTCAAGGCGAAGGGATTTCAGAACCCGACGCTCGAGTGGATGGCCTGCAACGTCGACGACGTAAAGACGGCGATTACGGAACTGCGTCTTTGGGACGAACTCACCGGGACCCACCACGAGACGTTCGAGATGCGACCGGAGCAGAAGCGGGCGGTGATCAAGACGTTTGACTACTTCCACTCGGTTTGGAAAGAGGACATGCATGCTGTGCCGCGCTTCCTGTGGAACGCCAAGATGCGGTTTGGTAAGACGTTTGCGTCCTATCAGCTTGCGAAGAAACTCGGTGCGAAGCGGGTGCTCGTTGTCACCTTCAAACCCGCGGTCGAAGATGCCTGGGCCACAGATTTGCTATCGCACAAAGGTTTCGACGGGTGGCAATACCTTTCTCGATCATCCGGAGTTGACCCCAGCACTGTTGCTAAGAATCGTCCGCTCGTTTACTTCGGTTCTTTCCAGGACCTGCTTGGCCGCGACAAAGCGACCGGCCTCGTAAAGCCAAGGAACGAGTGGATTCACGCCATCAACTGGGATCTTGTCATCTTTGATGAGTACCACTTCGGCGCGTGGCGTGACAGCGCAAAGGAACTCTTCGAGGGAGAGGATACGACCGAGGCGAAGAAAGAGTTGGAAGGCGAATATGGCGCGGGTCTAGAGACCTTTGGAGAAGAACTCGACGAGCTGCGGAATCACGAGACTGACTTCTTGCCTATCACCACTCGGGCCTACCTCTATTTATCAGGGACTCCGTTTAAAGCGTTGGCTATTGGTGAATTCATCGAAGAACAGATCTTCAACTGGACCTACACGGACGAGCAGCGGGCGAAATCCGACTACGAGGACAATCATCCAGGTGCGTGGAACCCGTATGCAGCGTTACCCGAGATGCGGCTTCTGACCTACCAAATGCCGGACGAGCTTCTCACGGTTGCTACTGCAGGCGAGTTCGATGAGTTTGACCTCAACACCTTTTTTTCCGCGACTGGTGTCGGTTCGAACGCGTCATTTGCGCACAAGGGTGACGTGCAGAAGTGGCTCGACATCATACGTGGGCAACATTTGCCGACATCTGTCGACTCGCTGAAAGGCGGGACTCGCCCGCCGTTCCCGTATTCGGATGTTCGGTTGTTGCCGTATCTTCAACACTCGTTCTGGTTCCTACCTAACGTCGCCGCATGTCATGCCATGAAGAACCTCATGGCGGAGAAACAAAACGTCTATTGGCACGACTACAAGGTACTCAACGTGGCCGGCCCAGGAGCTGGGATCGGGCTAGCTGCACTTCCTCCAGTTCGCGACGACATTGGTAGTGGATTCGACTCGAAGACGATCACACTGTCCTGCGGCAAACTCACTACCGGGGTTACCGTGCCACAATGGTCGGCGATTCTCATGCTGCGCAATCTCAAGTCGCCAGAATCGTACTTTCAGTCGGCATTTCGTGTGCAGTCGCCCTGGTCGATCAAGAACCCGAATGGCAACGATCCGAATGAGGAGGAGATACTCAAGCCCGTCTGTTTTGTCTTTGACTTTGCGCCAACGCGTGCACTCCAGCAAATCGCCGAATATGCAATTGGATTGTCGCCGGAAGAATCGAACCCAGAGCACGCCGTCGAGGAACTTGTCTCGTTCTTGCCAGTGCTTGCCTACGACGGCGCAAACATGACACAAGTGGATGCGGGTGGAATATTGGACATGGCGATGGCTGGAACCTCAGCAACGCTGCTCGCTCGCAAGTGGGAGTCGGCGATCCTCGTCAACGTCGACAACGACACTCTGAGGAAGATCATGGGTAACGGGGCGGCGATGGATGCCGTGATGAACATTGAGGGCTTCCGCGCACTCGGAAACAACATCTTCGAATCCGTTGTCAACAAGAGTGAAGCTGTCAAGAATACGAGGAAGACGAAGGGTGACTTTCTCAGCGACAAGCAGAAGAAGGAATTGACGGCGGAGGAGAAGGACTACAAGTCAAAGCGTAAGCTGATCCAGGAGAAGCTGATCAAGTTCGCGACCCGGATCCCCGCGTTCATGTATTTGACCGACTATCGGGAGAACACGCTCAAAGACGTCATCACAAAGATCGAGCCGGGTCTATTTAAAACCGTGACTGGTCTCACCGTCGAGGATTTCAATTTGTTGGTATCACTCGGCGTTTTCAACGCATCGCACATGAATGCTGCGGTTTTTGCCTTCCGGCGGTACGAAGACGCTTCACTCTCGTACACAGGAATCGAGTCGCACGAGGGGCTGCGGAGTTACGGTCTATACGACACAGTGGTTGCGGTTAGATCGACTGACGGAGGACCCTGAGCTCGCGTGCATGCGACTAGTCCCCGATAGAACAGGCCCTAGATGAGGGACTGGCCCATTCTGTGCACATCTAGCGAGGCTCCAAAACATCGTGTGCACGCGTGCGCCCCTCGTGCCCCCGGTGGCCCTGAATCGTCATCCGCAGCCCAAACGCTGTCTTACGAAATCCAGATGCCGTGATGGGTCGCACAACCCGCTGACGGTGGCCGCGCCAAGGCTCGAGCAGTTCGAGCATCCGCTCATCGTCGACGGGTACGCCTATCAGCGCCCAGCCGACGACGGCGGCAAGGTGGTAATCGCCGCCGCTCGGACTCTCGAGGTCAGCGTGCGAGCGCTGTGCGGTTTCGGCGGCCGTCCACACACCAACACCCACAAATGATCGCAGCGCGGCCTCAGTGCGCGGCCCGCCACGCCCCCAATCGGCCCTGCGCTCAAGGGATGCCGCCACTAGCGTCGCGCGCATCACGATCGCCGAGCGCCGGGGCCCGACTCCCGCGCGTTGCCACTCCCACGACGGAATCCGCGCCCAGCCCTGCGGCGTCGGCACCACCGGCATCCCGGACGGGGCGAGCCGGTGCCCGAACGCATCGACTACCCCGAGTTAGGCGACGGGCCGACACTCGTGCAGCATCCGCAAGATCCCGGCGTCTGGCTCGGGGCAGTCGGAGCGCTCGATCAACTAGTGCCCGCGGTGATCCTGAATCGTCATCCGCGGCCCAAAGGCTGGCTTGCGGAACCCGGACGCCGTGATGAGTCGCACAACCCGCTGGCGGTGCCCGCGCCAGGGCTCGAGCAGTTCGAGCATCCGCTCATCGTCGACGGGTTCGCCAATCAGGGCCCAGCCGACGACGGCAGCTAGATGGTAATCGCCAACACTGGGGCTGTCGGGGTCGGCGTGGGAGCGCTGCATGGTTTCGGCGGCCGTCCACACGCCAACGCCCACGACTGATCGCAGGGCGGCCTCAATGCGCGGCCCGCCTCGCCCCCAGTCGGCGGTGCGCTCGAGGGATGCCGCCACTTGCGTCGCGCGCATCACGGTCGCCGAGCGCTGCGGCCCGACTCCCGCGCGGTGCCACTCCCACGACGGAATCCGCGCCCAACCCTGCGGCGTCGGTACCACGCGCATCCCAGCCGGGGCTGGCCCGGGCGCCGGCGAACCGTGTTTGGTGACGAGGATGCGCCACCCCCGCTTCGCTTCAATGCCGGTCACTTTCTGCTCGAGAATTGCCATCACGAGCGCCTCGAACACGAGCTTGGTGCGAGTGAGCCGCAACCCGGGGTTCTGCCGCTGAGCCTCGGCAGCAAACGGAAGCGCCGAAATGTCGAAACCGCTCCAGTCATCGCCCTCCCCCAGCAGCTCGGGAACACTCTCGATCGCCCACTCCGCTCCGGCGCCCCACGCGGTGCAGTCCACATGCGACTGGTGTTGCACGAGACGCAGAGTCGCGGGGCCGTGCGGCGTGAGCATCGTGCGCCAGGTGCCCGCGTCATCCACTCGCATCGTCGGGTCACCGACACCGCGCTTGAGCGGTCGCAGCGTCGCACGAACGTCGACGGGCCGCCCGGGCGCAAAACGCATGCGCACGGGCTCGTCGGCTGCGAGCGCGAAGGTCATGAGCCCTAGATTACGCGCCACCCCTGACGTAGAGTTTGGCTCATGATATGGCTCGCGATTATGACTCTCAGTGGCGCAAGCCTCGGCATTTATCAGGCACTCGCGACGGTGACGCGGCTACGAGTGTTGCCTTTCGTCGGCGGAGCAGTACTCATCATGGGGCTGATCGTGTGGCCGAACATTCCGCCCAACGATGTCGTCACCCCGGCGTGGCTCAACCTCACCGGAATGGCTGCTTTTCTGATCACGTTCATCGCCGCCTCCAGCCTGTATTCGGCCAAGCTGTGGGCAGATTGCTTCCCCGAGGCGGGTCTTAGCTACTGGCAATTCGTCTGGCGTAATTTCTCGGGCTCCCCCTATCTGCGGCAGCAATACGCCGCGATGCTCGCCGACCGCGAAACACTACGAGCAACGTGGGACTACGACGGTCGCGCACAACGCCAGCCAATCGGCAGCGAACAGCCGTAAACTTGCCCTGTGGCTGTTCCCAAGATCCTTCTCTTCTACGTGTTCACGCCGCTGGCCGATCCGGAGGCTGTGCGGCTGTGGCAGCGCGACCTCTGCGAGTCCCTCGGGCTCGGCGGTCGCATCATCCTCTCTAAAGACGGCATGAATGGCACCGTCGGTGGCGAGCTCAAAGATGTGAAGCGTTACGTGCGCAAGACGCGCGAGTATCCCGCGTTCAAGAACATCGACTTCAAGTGGAGCGAAGGCCAGGGCGACGATTTTCCGAAGCTCAGCGTGAAGGTGCGCGACGAGATCGTCAGCTTCGGCGCTCCCGGCGAACTGCAGGTAGATGAGAACGGCGTGGTCGGCGGCGGCACGAAGCTCAGCCCCGAAGAACTCCACGAACTCGTGGCTCGCAAAGACGTCACCTTCTTCGACGGTCGCAACCCCATCGAGGCAGCGATCGGTAAGTTCACCGATGCAATCGTTCCGGATGTCGACACCACTCGTGACTTCGTCGCCGAACTCGACAGCGGCAAGTACGACCACCTCAAAGACACACCAGTCGTCACCTACTGCACGGGCGGCATCCGTTGCGAGGTGCTCTCCTCCCTCATGCGCAGCCGCGGCTTCGGCGAGGTCTACCAACTCGACGGCGGCATCGTTCGCTACGGCGAAAAGTACGGCAACTCCGGCCTCTGGAATGGTTCGCTGTACGTCTTCGACAAGCGCATGGCCATCGACTTCACGGCCGATACGCAAGCAATTGGCGAGTGCTACCAGTGCGGCACGGCCACCAAGCGCATCGAGAACTGTCACAACAAGGCCTGCCGCGCGCAGTTCGTCGTGTGCGATGAGCATGCAGCGACCACTGCCTGCTCCGAGCATCCGATCGCCAGCCTTTCCCCTGTTAAATAACGCCCGAAGTTAACATTTTCTGGTTTTCGTGGCTTTCAGGCCGAAAACTATGCGCCATGATGGATGCATGAAGATCGGAATCCTGACCAGCGGTGGCGACTGCCCCGGCCTCAACGCCGTTATTCGCGGCGTGGTGCTCAAGGGCACTCAGGTCTACAACAAAGAGTTCGTGGGATTCCGCGACGGTTGGCGCGGTGTTGTCGAAGGCGACGCCATGCCCCTCGAGCGCAAAGACATCCAGGGCATCTCAAAGCAGGGTGGCACCATTCTGGGCACCTCGCGCACGAACCCCTTCGAAGGCACCAACGGTGCTGACACGGTTCGCGAGAACATGGAGCGCCTCGGCGTCGATTCCCTCATCGCTATTGGTGGCGAAGGTACGCTCGCTGCTGCCAAGCGGTTGACGGATGCCGGAATCAAGATCGTGGGCGTCCCCAAGACGGTAGACAACGACCTTTCCGCCACCGACTACACGTTCGGCTTCGACACTGCCACGCAGATCGCCACCGACGCCATGGATCGCCTGCGCACCACCGGTGACTCGCACGGCCGCTGCATGGTTGCCGAGGTTATGGGTCGTCACGTCGGCTGGATCGCTCTCCACTCGGGTATGGCTGCCGGCGCACACGCCATCCTCATCCCCGAGCAGAAGACGTCGATGGCGCAGATCGTGGAGTGGGTAAATTCTGCTCGCGACCGCGGCCGCGCTCCCCTCGTTGTTGTTGCCGAAGGTTTCACCCTCGACACCATGGACGACGCACACTCCGAGCGCGGACTCGACGCCTTCGGTCGCCCCCGCCTCGGCGGAATCGGCGACCAGTTGGCCCCCGAAATCGAAGCCCTCACTGGCCTCGAGACTCGTTCGACCACTCTGGGTCACATCCAGCGCGGTGGAACTCCCAGCGCCTACGACCGCGTTCTCGCAACGCGCTACGGTCTGGCTGCAGTCGACGCTGTCATCCACGGTCGTTGGGGTCGCATGGTGTCACTGCAGGGCACCGAGATCACCAACGTGGCGTTCGAGGATGCCCTCGGCAAGCTCAACACCGTGCCTCAGTCGCGCTACGACGAGGCCGCCATCCTCTTCGGCTAAAGCGAACGGCTCAGCCAACCGCTGAGCCAGATTCCAGCCTGCGGTTCTAGGCTGGCGGTATGTGGCGTGGAATCGAAGTAATCAAGAACGAGTCCGACCCGAAAGCACCGGCACACGTCGAGCTTTCTGAGCAGTTGGATGACAGCATCCTGATGCCGGGTGACGTCACGATCGACGTCGAGTTCTCCAGCCTTAACTTCAAAGACGGCATCGCACTCACGGGCAAGCCGGGCATCGTTCGCGAGCCTCGATTGATCGCCGGCATCGACCTTGTCGGGGTTGTTGCCGAGTCGACCGATGACCGCTTTTCTGCTGGTCAGCGGATACTCGTGAACGGCTGCGGGCTGAGTGAAACCCACCATGGTGGATTCGCCGAACGGGCGCGCGTTCCCGGGGATTGGGTCGTCCCCGTGCCCGCGGGCATCAGCAACCATCAGGCGGCTGCGATCGGCACCGCCGGGTTCACCGCGATGCTCTCGGTGCTTGCGATCGAGCGCGGCGGAGTTTCCGGCGAAGTGCTCGTGACGGGAGCGGCTGGCGGCGTGGGATCAGTGGCAATCGCTCTACTGAACAAGCTCGGCTACAGCGTGACGGCATCCACGGGTCGCGAAAGCGAGCACGACTACCTGCGCCAGCTCGGCGCCACCACGATCATTGACCGCGCCGAACTCAGCGCGGAACCCAAAGCGCTCATGAAGCAGCGCTGGGCTGGTGCGATCGACGCCGTCGGTGGTTCTACACTCGCGTCGGCCATCGCCGCGACCGAATATGGCGGCACCGTGACAGCGTGCGGCAACGCGCAGTCGAGCGAGCTGCACACGAGCGTCATGCCTTTTATTTTGCGCGGCGTGAGCCTTATCGGCATCAACTCTGTCTTCACCCCGAGAGAGCTGCGTCTCGAAGCGTGGAACCGCCTCGAGCGCGACCTCCACCTCGGCAGCCTCGAATCGACAACGTCCACGATCGGACTGAGCAACACCATCGCGGCCGGCGCGGACATTCTGGCCGGCCGCATCCGTGGCCGCACGGTCGTCGACGTGCACGGCTAACAATCGCAGCTGTGCCAGACTTTCGAGCATGAACAGTCTCTTCGCCATTCTTGGATCAGCTTTTGTATTTCTCGCCGCCCTCGTTCACCTCATGATTTTCTTCATGGAGAGCGTGCTGTTCCATACGCCTCGCGTGCAGCAGATCTTCGGCGTGCGGGCTCAGGATGCCGAGATCATCAAGCCATGGGCTTATAACCAAGGCTTCTACAACGTCTTCCTCGCGCTCGGTGCCGGAACCGGCCTCGTGCTCATGGGCACCGTCAGCATGTGGCCAGCCGGAATCGCCCTCGCGCTGTTTGCAGCGCTCAGCATGCTGCTCGCCGCCGTGGTTTTGATCACGTCACAGCCCCAGCAGATGGCTCGCCCCGCCATCATTCAGGGCGCCCCGCCGCTGCTCGGAATCATCTTCCTCGTACTGGCGCTCAACGTCGGCTAACCGGCCGCCCTCAGAACCAAACAACGAGAACCGAGGCTGCTCGCGGAACTCACCACTCCGCTAGCGGTCGAGGTACTCCGCGAGGGTATCGACGAGCGACTGGCTCGAGCGGTCTTCGGCAATCACGTGAACCGTGAGTCCGGCATCCCGAGCATCAAAAGCGGTGCGCGGCCCGATGCAGGCCACAATCGTGTCGTCGGGCAACGGCGCCAACTGTTCGGCGACCTGACGGGCGACTGAACCGGAACTCACCAAGATCGCTGAGATGCGACCGGATGAAACGTCCTCCCGCACCTTGTCTGCCACGGGGATACCGACGGTGCGGTACGCCGAGACGGCAACGACCTCATGCCCGAGAGCACCCAAGCCATCGACCAGCGTGGTGTCAGCCAGGCTCGACTGGGGTGCGAGCACTCGCAAGCCGGGGCCGGCATCCGGCCATTCCTTGACCAGGCCGCGGCCGGAGTTATCAAGCTCCGGCACGAAGTCGACGCGATGCCCGGCAAGAGTCAAGGCACTAGCCGTCGTCTCGCCCACGGCCGCGATCTTCGTGTTCTCGGGGATCTTTACGCCGCTCGCCATCAGGACATCGACGGTGGTCGCGCTCGTGACGGCGACCCAATCGAACTGTCCATCATTGAGTTCGTGGAACGCGTTCGCGAGCGCGGAAACGTTCTCTGAGGGTGCGAAGTTTATTAGGGGTGCGATAACGGGAATTGCTGAGTGGTCCCTCAGCAACGCTGCGACGCTGTCGCCCCAATTGCCTCCGCGTGGAACGAGCACGCGCAAACCATCGAGTGCTTTGCTTGCCATGTTCCTATACTCCCCCTGTTGGGGAGTAAGACGCTAATCGAGCTAGTCGTCGTCGCTCAGAATCGCCCAGGCAACTACGGCAACAACCGAGACTGCGGCTGCTGCAGCGCCGATAATCCACGGGAGCGGATTGGTCTCGTACGAGCTGCGAACGCGGGTTGCGACCTCGTCAACGCGCTTGCCGACGTTGAACTTATCTTCGATCGCGTCGAGCGTTGCTTCGAGCTCTTCGCGAGCCTGTTCGAGCTTGTCGTTGGTTTTGATGCTCATATCTTCAGACATTATGACCTCGGCTTTCGGGTGCCTTTGATGGCACGAACGTCGCTCTTAATACTTTCGATGGTGTCGGTCGGCGCTGGCGGCGTTCCCTTTTTGACGAGCGCGACGCCCACCAGAACCAGAATTGCCACGATGACCAGCAGAATGCCGGCAACAATGAGCGCTGCCGCCCACGCCGGAACTACTTCAGCAAAGCCAAGCACTGCTGCAGCGATGAGCACCATGAGTGCGAAAAGTGCGAAGAACGCAGCTCCCGCAAACAGCCCAATGCCGATGCCGGCATTCTTGAGCTTGCCCACCATCTCGCTCTTGAGCGATTCGATTTCACCGCGAACGAGCTCGCCTAGGAGGCGGGGAACGTCAGCGATGAGTGCAGCGAGCGAACGCTTGGGCTCGCGCTGCGGGTCTGACTTCGGTGTGTCACCGTTCATGGCAGCCCCTACTTCGAGTTAGTGGACTTCGTCGTTGATGCCGATGACGAAGACTTCTTGGCGGCAGGCTTCTTCTTGGAGGAGCTGCTCGAGGACGTCGACGGCTTCGACGCGGTGGTGCTTGAAGAAGAGTTGCTGCTGTTGCTCTTGCTGCTCGCAACCTGCTTAACAACCTTCTTGGCGCCGTCTGCGAGGAATTCCGCGACATCCGGGGCCTTGTCTTTTACAAAGTCTTCAGCGTTGTGGCGCTGCTCCGCAATGCGGGGATCGTTCCACAGCTTGTTAGCGGTGGCTTTGATCTTTTCGTACTTGTCGCGGCCAGCGCGGGTGCCCAGCACGTAGCCGATGCCGAGTCCTACTACTAGGAGGATCTTGCCCTTCATGGTGAACTCCGTTTCTTGTTGGTGGTTGGTTATTCCAACATACTCGCGATAGCTGCAGCCCGTGGTCAGGGTTTTCTGGTATCGCAGGTAGCCAGTTTGGAGCATATTCTCAGATAGGCATAGCCCTAACGCCAGAACTCACACAGAGTTTGCAGTTCTGTTGCTGCGCGTTGTTCTACTCCGGGGCGGATGCTGCGGCAGCAGCCTTCGCGGCGGCGGGCAGTGCTTCGACAATCTTCGAAACCACGCCATCGTCGTGGGCTGCCGAAACGAACCACGCCTCGAACACACTCGGAGGCAACGAGACGCCGGACTCCAGCATCGAATGGAAGAAGGGCGCGTAACGGTAGCCCTGCTGCGCCTTTACGTCAGCGAAGTTCAGGGGCTCGGTGCCACTGAACACGAACGAGAACAGGTTGCCCGCGTGCTGCACGATGTGCTCAACACCCTCGGCGGAGAGTGCGGCAGAGGTTTCGGTCGAGAGCGTTTCGGCAACCTGGTTGAGCCGTGAATACACGGCGTCATCAGCGAGCCGCAGCGTAGCGAGGCCCGCAGCGACGGCGACAGGGTTTCCGCTCAGGGTGCCTGCTTGGTAGACGGGGCCGAGAGGAGCCAGCAACTCCATGATGCGAGCCGAACCCCCCAAGGCGGCCAGCGGCATCCCGCCACCAATGACCTTGCCAAAGGTGAAGAGGTCGGGAACCCAGCGCGCCTCCGGGGCGTCGGGGTTCGCGACCGCCGCGGCACGAGCATCCAAGCCCCAGTAGCCGGAGGGGTCGACACGGAAGCCGGTGAGAACTTCGTCGCTGATGGCGAGGGCGCCGTGCTCGTGGGCGATGCGCACGATGGTCTCATTGAAGCCGGGCTGCGGGGCGAGAACACCCATGTTCGCGGCTGCTGCCTCAAAGATGACGCCGGCAATGTCGTGGCCGTGTTCGGCGAAGACCTGCTCGAGGGCAGCAACGTTGTTGTACTCGATCACGAGCGTTTGAGCTGCGGTCTCGGCGGTGACTCCGGCAGAGCCGGGCATCGAGAGCGTGGCAAGACCAGAGCCGGCTTCAGCCAGGAGCCCGTCGGAGTGACCGTGGTAGTGACCGGCGAACTTTACGAGCAGGCGGCGACCGGTGGCACCGCGAGCAAGACGGATGGCCGTCATGGTCGCTTCGGTGCCGGTGGAAACGAGGCGCAAGCGCTCGATCGGGCTCACTCCCCCGACGCTGATGCGCGCACGCACGAGTTCGGCGAGCTCGGTCTCGGCGGGAGTGGATGCTCCAAAGCCGAGGCCGCGCGACGCTGCCTGCTGAACGGCGTCGATCACTTCGGGATGAGCGTGGCCCAGGATGGCAGGGCCCCAGGAGTTGACGAGGTCGATGTACGACCGACCCTCAACATCCGTCACGTACGAGCCGGAGGCCTTCACATAGAAACGGGGCGTTCCGCCGACGGAACCGAAGGCACGCACGGGCGAGTTCACACCGCCCGGCAGCACGCCGCGAGCGCGGTCGAACGACTGCTGGTTGGTGGCGGGGGCGGGCGTGGTGTCGGACGTGGTGTCGCTCATCGGCGTAGCCATTCTGCAAGTTCTGTTGCGTAGTAGGTGAGCACCGCTTCGGCGCCTGCCCTCTGGATGCTGAGCACTGATTCTTCGATAGCGCGGCGGCGGTCGATCCAGCCGTTCGCTGCGGCGGCCTCGATCATCGCGTATTCGCCGGAGACTTGATACGCCCACACCGGCACGCTGCTGACGGCGCTGGCGTCGGCCAGCACATCGAGGAAGCTCATCGCGGGCTTGACCATCACGACGTCGGCGCCTTCGTCGATGTCGAGTTCGACTTCGCGGATGCCTTCGCGGCGGTTGGCCGGGTTCTGTTGGTACGCGCGGCGATCGCCCTCAAGCGAGGACTGCACGGCTTCACGGAACGGGCCGTAGAAAGCGGAGGCGTACTTGGCGGCGTAACCGAGCAAGGGGGTGTCGGTGTGGCCGGCGGTGTCGAGCGCGTCGCGCACTTCGGCAACTTGGCCGTCCATCATGCCGCTGAGGCCCAGCAGTTGCGAGCCGGCTTCGGCCTGAGCCAGACCCATCTCGCGGTAGCGCTCGAGCGAGGCGTCGTTGTCGACGACAAGCTCGGTCGCGCCGGTGACGGGGTGAGTGCGCTCGCGCAGCACACCGCAGTGGCCGTGATCGGTGAATTCGTCGAGGCAGAGATCGGTCTGCACCACGAGGGCGTCACCGGCCTCGGCGACCGCCGCGCGCGTAGCGACGTTGAGGATTCCGTTCGGGTCAATCGCCCCCGAGCCCTCGGCATCCTTGTGCTCAGGAACACCGAACAGCATGATGCCACCGACGCCCAACTCGGCAGCCTCGGCAATCGCGCGGCGCATCGAATCGAGAGAATGCTGCTGCACGCCCGGCATTGAACTAATCGGCACCGGTTCGCTCAGACCCTCGCGTACGAACATCGGCAAGATGAGCTGGCCCGGGTGAGTGCGGTTTTCGGCGACCAGGCGACGCATCGCCGGGCTCGACCGCAAACGGCGGGGGCGGATGATCACGCCCGCGCTCCCGTGAGATCCCCGGCACCCTGCGAGAGAAGTTCGTCGGCGACCCGCTGTGCTGCCTCGCGCGCCGGGTCTTCGACATCGTTGACGTACAGCGCGTGGGAGCTGGTGAGGTAGCGCGAGCCATCGAGGGCATAGACCCGGGCATCCAAGAACAGGAGGCCGTCGTCGATCACGGCGTGCGCCCCGAGGGGAGCCGAGCATCCGGCGTCAAGAAGGGCCAGAACGTAGCGTTCGGCCTCAGTCTTGGTGCGGCTGGGCTTGTGGTCGAGCACCTTGACGAGCTTCTCGTCACCGTCGCGAACCTCGATGGCTAGAGCACCCTGACCGGGAGCGGTGGGCCAGCCCGAAATGCCGAGGTACTCGGTGATGGCGGCCGCACGACCAGCGCGGGCGAGGCCAGCGGCGGCGAGGATGACGGCATCCAACTCACCGTTAGTCACCTTGTCGAGACGCGAATCAATGTTGCCGCGAATGTCGACAACTTCAAGGTCGGGGCGACGCGAACGCAGCTGCGCTTGGCGACGCGGCGAACCGGTGCCGACGCGAGCGCCAGCCGGAAGAGTGTCGAGGGTGAGCTCATCGCGAGCACACAGCA
This sequence comes from Salinibacterium sp. VpJ6, assembly GCF_059767345.1. NCBI lineage: Bacteria > Bacillati > Actinomycetota > Actinomycetes > Micrococcales > Microbacteriaceae > Salinibacterium > Salinibacterium sp. VpJ6. Next base: position 1,681,691 of record NZ_JBSOQL010000001.1, on the reverse strand, counting down.
CGTCACGCTCGTCGGCGCGCTTGGGCACCGCCGCAATCGTGAGGCCGGGCACAGTGGCGGTCGGCAAGTCTTTCAACGAGTGAACGACAACGTCGCACTCACCGGCGAGCAGCGCTTCGCGAAGCGCGTTCGCGAACACACCCTGGCCGCCGATCGTGGAGAGCGACTCGGTTGAGCGGTCGCCCTGAGTGGAGATCGGGATGATCTCCGTCTCGACGCCGGTCTTGCTTTCGAGCTGGCGAGCCACCGTGGTGGTCTGCGCCATCGCGAGAGTGCTTCCTCGCGTGCCAATTCGGATGACGGTCACGGTGCTACCCCCGCGGCTGCCGGTTTAAAGCCGAGCCGCACATTCTCACAGCACCCGGGACGACACACGTCGTACCAGGGGCCGAGCTTGGTCAGTGCAGGGCGATCTGCCACCGGCACTCCGTCCCGACGCTCCAACACGAGGTCAACAAGACCCGTGACGAACGCCGGATGCACGCCAGGCGTCGGAACGCGGACGGCAAACATGTTGTGCCCTCCCGCCGTTTCGAGCGCCTCCGTGTCGAGATCCCACTTCACTTCCATGTGGTCGGAGATGAAGCCGACCGGAACGATAACGACCGCTTCGATGCCATCGGCGGCGAGCGCGTCAATCGCATCATTGATGTCGGGCTCGAGCCACGGCATCGAGGGCGGGCCACTGCGCGACTGGTACACGAGGCTGTGGGCCGGAAGCGGAGCCTCGGGCAAATCGACAGCCTGCGCGGCCATGACAACTTCGGAGACCGCGAGGTGCTGCGCGGCGTACGCGCCACCGTCGCCAAAGCCACGCGACTCGGGGCCGCTCTTGGCGGCATCCGTCGAGGGGATGGAGTGAGTGGCGAAAAGTACGTGCGTCTTCTCGGGAGCGATGCCCTGAGCAGCAACCTTCGCGAGGCCGTCGCGAACACCGTCGATGAACGGCTGAACGAAACCGGGGTGATCGAAGAACTGGCGAACCTTGTCGATCTGAATCGTGCCTTCGAGACCGGTCTGCTCGAGCGCGATCGCGTAATCTTCGCGGTACTGGCGGCAGCTGGAGTACGAGCTGTACGCACTCGTGCCGACGGCGATGAGCTTCTTGTAGCCGTGTTCGTTGGCCTCGGTGAGCGCATCGCTCAAGTAGGGGTTCCAGTTACGGTTTCCCCACAGCACCGGCAGGTCGATACCGCGGCGAGCAAGCTCTGCTTCGAGGGCGGCCTTCAGCTCGCGGTTCTGGTCGTTGATGGGGCTGACGCCACCGAAGGCGCGGTAGTGGTGCGCGACCTCTTCGAGACGTTCTTCGGGGATGCCGCGGCCGCGCGTGACGTTGCGCAAGAACGGGATGACATCGTCTTGGCCCTCGGGTCCGCCGAAGCTGGCGAGCAGAATCGCGTCGTAAGCCACCGCTTCTTCCACGTGTTCGGGGCCGGATGCTGCGGCATCCGTCGCTCCCAGAATGCGAGTCACGACAGCACCTCGGCAATCTCGTCGAGCGTGATGCGTCGGCCCGTGTAGAACGGCACCTCTTCGCGCACGTGCATGCGGGCATCCGTTTGACGCAGGTGGCGCATCAGGTCGACAAGGTCAACGAGTTCGGGGGCTTCGAGCGCGAGCATCCACTCGTAGTCACCGAGCGCGAAGCTGGCGACGGTGTTGGCGAGAACCTGCGGCATCTCGGACCCCTTGATGCCGTGGTCGCGCAACATCTTGCTGCGCTCGGCGTCGGGCAGCAAGTACCACTCGTAGCTGCGCACAAAGGGGTAAATGGTGAGCCACGCTTCGGGCTCCTTGCCGCGCATGAACGCGGGCATGTGGCTCTTCGAGAACTCGGCGTCGCGGTGCACGCCCATGGCGTTCCACGTGGGAAGCATGGAGGCGAGCGGCTCGCTGCGGCGCAGTTCACGCAGGGCCCACTGGATGTCTTCGGGATTGTTGCCGTGCAGCCAGATCATGAGGTCGGCATCGGCACGCATTCCCGACACATCGTAGAAGCCACGAACGCTGACTCCACGGGCTTCGACCGCAGCAACGGCGGGAGCGAGATCGCCGGCAGCAGCGGGACGGTGCGGATCGCGACGGAACACCGCCCACAGGGTGTATCCCAAAACTTCGGCGGGCTTCTCGACGTCAGTCATGTCTTCCATTCTCTCCCCTGCCTTCTGGGCAAACTGGGAGAATACCTGTGAGTTAGGCGAACCTAACTAGCTTACCTCTTTGGCTGCCTCGTTCGGCTCGTCGCCGGTCGCGGCATCCTCGTCATCAGCGGGGCCATCGGCCGCGAGCGCCAGAAGCCGATCCGCCGCAGCGTTCGCGTGCGTAACGATGCCGGCCAGCCCGGTGCCTCCGACCGTTTCGCCGACAACCACCACACCATCCGCGCGTTCAGCGGGGGCCAGCGGTGCGGGGCGAGTCCACTCGCGACGAGCGAAATCAACGACGGCCTCGGCGGGAAGCGAGACACCCAAGAGAACTTCGGCATCGCGGCGAGCAACCTCGGCAAAGTCACCGGCGGGCACTTCGTTGTACGAAAGGCGCACGACGTGACGGCCCTCTGCCTGCTCCTTGAGCCACTGCCACTTCGCCGTGGCGTGCGTGAGCGCGCGAGCAGAAACCTTCGTGCAGCCGGGCGCAACGAGCACTCCCGAGCCGCGGGGTTCGGCATCCAACTCCGGCGCAGCGAGCACAAGAGTCGCGAGCGTGACCGTGCGACCACGAACCGGCGCGAGGATGCCGGGAGCAGCCACGATCACCGTGCCGTCGAGATCGGCGAGCGCCTCAACACTCTCGATGCGGCGCTCGAACTCAACAATGACGCCGTACGTCGTGAGGTCGGCCGCGAGCTCGGTAACCAAGCGGTTGATGCCACCCCGGATGCCCTGAACCGCTGTTCCGGCCGGCATCGCGTGGCGCATCGAGCGCACCGCTGCCGCCAGCGAACCGTGCAGGGCGAGGCGCTCCTTGAGGGTGGCGACCCGCTCGAGCGGCAAGTCGTTGGGGTGCAGCGAGTACACGCCGTGCACGACGGGAGCGACGAGCTTCTCCACGACGGCCTTACCCATGCGGCGACGCACGAGCGCGCCAAGAGAAACGTCAGTGCGCTTGCCAAACCACGGAATCAGCGAATCGAGTTGAGCGCGAAAAGCGCCGCCCAGGCCAATTACCGCGATGGTGTCTTTGTCGAGCGGCGTCGCCGGGATGCCGAGAATACCGGTGGCGGGCAACGGCAGGGCCGGGCCATCCACGGGCTGCAGCCACGCACCCTCGTCACCCGGAGACATAATGTCATCGCCCAGGCCCAGCTCGCGAGCGAGGTCGGCAACAGTATTGCCGCGGGTGGCGAAGCTTTCGGCTCCGGCATCCAGATTGAGGCCGCCAACAAGGTGGGATGCCACGGTGCCGCCGAGATGATCGCTCGCCTCGATGAGACGCACGGTTCGCCCCGCCATGGCGAGGCGGCGCGCCACAACGAGTCCGGCGATGCCGCCGCCAACGACGGTGAATTCTGTCGTGCTCACGGCACTAACCTTTCTGGTGAACGAGCTCCACGATCTTGGTGAGCACATCCGGATCGGTGTCGGGGCCAACTCCGTGGCCAAGGTTTACGACGTGCGAGGGAGCAACGCGGCCGCGGCTCATGACGTCGCGCACGTGTGCTTCGAGCACATGCCACGGGGCGCCAAGAAGAGCGGGGTCAATGTTGCCCTGCAGCGGAACGCCGCCGCCGAGGCGACGGTCGGCCTCGTCGAGCGGGATACGCCAGTCGACGCCCATGACGTCGGCGCCGATCGAGTGCATGGCCTGCAGCACTTCGCCGCTGCCGACACCGAAGTGAACTTTGGGTACGTCGTAGCCGCGCAAGTGCGAGAGCGCGCGCTTGGAGTGCGGAGCAACCCGGCGCACGTACTGCTGCTCTGAAAGCGAACCGACCCACGAGTCGAAGAGCTGAGCTGCCGAAGCGCCCGCTTCGATCTGGGCCTTCAAGAATTCGCCTGCGATATCGGCGCACCAGTTGAGCAGCGTGGCCCAGGTCTGCGGGTCGGAGTACATGAGCGTGCGAGCACGCTGCTGGTCCTTACTCGGCCCGCCCTCGACCATGTACGACGCGAGGGTGAAGGGGGCTCCAGCGAAACCAATGAGCGGAGTCGTGCCCAACTGGGCAACGGTTTGCGCGACAGCTTCACGGATGGGCGCGAATGCCGCAGGGTCGATGGGGTGCAGCTTGGCGACATCCGCCGCTGTGCGCACGGGGTTCGCGAAAACCGGGCCGCGGCCAGGAACGATCTCTACCTCAACTCCGGCGAGCTTGGCCGGAATCACGATGTCGCTAAAGAAGATGGCGGCGTCGACGTTGTGGCGACGCACGGGCTGCATCGTGATCTCGCTCGCGAGGTCGGGCGTGAGGCACGCCTCCAGCATCTCGTTGCCTTCACGCAATTTGCGGTACTCGGGAAGCGAGCGGCCGGCTTGGCGCATAAACCAGACGGGGGTGGTTTCAGGGCGATCACCGCGGTAGGCCCGGATGATAGGCGAGTTAGCTGTGCGGCCGTCGAGAAGAGGATGGTCAGAGTTCAAAGTCACGGGGTTAACATTAGGTTGTGCTCCTGTGTCTTAGCTCGAATCATCGCAACGCGAGCTTAGACGTACTCGAAAGTCTGTCTGAGGTCGCCGCTGCGGCCACTAACGACCTCGTTTCGACCAACGATTTCGTTGCCGGAGCCGTTCTCGTTGCCACCTGCAACCGCTTCGAGGCCTACCTCGACGTCGAAGAACCCCTCACCGCTGGCTCGGCCATCACCGTGTGTTCGCTGCTCGAATCGCTGAGTGAGCGCACCGGCCTCAGCGTCGACACTCTCCATTCGTCCATCGCCATTCATGAGGGTGCGGATGCCGCAGCTCACCTCTTTGCGGTGACCTCGGGTCTTGAGTCCGTCGTGATCGGTGAAGCTGAAATCTCTGGCCAAGTCAGCCGAGCTCTCGATCAGGCTCGCAAGGATGGAACCACTACCCGCGACCTCGAGCGCCTCTTTCAGCGCGCAACGCACACGAGTCGCGGCATCAAGAACAACACCGCCATCGGCGGGGCAGGCAAGTCCCTCGTGCGCCTTGCGCTCGAACTGGCCTCAAGCCGCGTTGCCGACTGGTCGACCGCGAGCGTTCTTGTCGTGGGCACGGGCCGCTACGCCGTCACCACCGTCAACGCGCTGCGCGACAAGGGTGCCCTCGATCTGCGCGTCTTCTCACCATCGGGCCGCGACGCTGCGTTCGCCCTCAAGCACGGCCTCACCCCCAGCGAAGACTTCGACGTTGACGTCATTGTCACGTGTACCGCGAGCGCCGTTCTCGGCACCGAACGATTCTCGGCCGCCAGCAAGTGCCTCGTGCTCGACCTCGGCCTCCCCCGCAACGTTGACCCCGCCGTGGGCCAGCTCGACGGCGTTGACCTGCTCGACCTCGAAACCATCAGCCTGCACGCACCACTCGAAGAACTGAATGCGCATGCGGATGCTCGCGACCTGGTTCGCACGGCCGCCCACGAATTCGCTGCCGAAAGCCAGGCGGAGCCAGCCATCGTTGCGCTTCGCAAGCACCACTTCGCTCTCCTTGAGGCGGAGATTGCTCGCGCCACCGCCCGCGGAGCCGGCGACGAAACCATCTCCGCGCTGCGCCACCTCGGCGGAGTGCTGCTGCACGGCCCGTCAGTGCGTGCTCGCGAGTTTGCGGCTGAAGGCCGCGTCGCGGAGTTCGATGCTGCGCTCTCAGCGCTGTACAACATCCCGGTAGAGCGTTCGACCAAGTCGGCGGATGCTCGCGCTCGACCACACTCGGCCTAACCGCCTCCCATCACTACCCACAACGACGAGGGTCTCCGATGAAACCGTATGACTCGCTCGCTCCGATCGACACCGAACGTCTCGTGCTGCGTCGCCTCACTCTGAGCGATAACGACATCGATGATCTGCACGCTCAACAGTCGAACCCTGAGCTCACGACGTACATGCTGTACGACCCCCGCGACCGCGCGACCATCATCGAGAAGATTCAGGAGTGGACCGGCAACGAAGTTCTCGCCGCCACCAACGACTACCTGCAGCTGGCCATCGACCTGCCGGATGCCGTGCCTCCGACGGCCGTGGAAAGCACGGCCGTCACTGATGCCAACGGCTCTGCAGCCGCCACCACTACCTCAGCCTCCGCTTCTCCCGGAGCCGCGACCGAACCGCCCCCAGAGCGCCGCACCGTGATGATCGGCACGCTGTATTTCAAGCTCACCAACGCCGAGCAGTCCACCGCAGAATTCGGCTGGGCCCTGCATCCGAATTTTCAGGGCAAGGGCTATGCCCGGGAGGCAGCATCCGCGCTCCTCGATGTTGCTTTCGACGAGATGGAGCTGCACCGAGTGACCGCGCTTCTCGACCCGCGCAACGGCGACTCCATCCGGTTGTGCGAGGCCCTGGGCATGCGGCGAGAGGCTCACTTTGTGGAAGACCTGTGGTTCCGCGGCGCCTGGGAAGACACCTACAGTTACGCAATTCTGGCTCGCGAATGGGCCTTGCGCTCACGCCGCTAAACAGGAACAGCCCGGCCCGGAGCCTCACAACTCCCCATAAAGTCGCCTGAGAACGTCGCGTTTTTGCGAGAAAAACTTACACCCATTTACGGGGACAGACAGAACGTTCTGGTGCAGTTTTCCGGGGGTCGTGTCAACATGTCCCCCTGAGTGGGGACTCGCGCAGGTCCTAGCCACAAAAGAGTCTGAATACAGCGCGGCACAACCCGACTCGTACCGCCGCTATCTGAGCGCATCATTTCTGGCGCTTCTCTCCGCACCTTAACCAACCGAAGTGGATCTATGTCTGAGCATGTCGTTTTGTTCGCCGGCCCGATGGGCTCCGGCAAGACGACCGCAATTCGCAGTCTGAGCGAGATCGACGTGGTGTCTACCGAGGCTACCAACACTGATCGCGCCACCGCAGATAAAGAGACCACTACCGTGGCTCTCGACTACGGCGAGATCACGCTCGACGATGTCACGAAGGTGCGACTCTACGGAGTTCCGGGGCAGAAACGTTTCGACTTCATGTGGTCAATTTTGGCTGGCCGTGCACGTGGTCTACTGCTGCTGATCAACAACGATGCGCCCGACTCCGTCAACCTGCTCATTGAGTACCTCAGCGACTTCCGTGAGCTTCACGAACGCGGAGCCGTCATCATCGGCGTCACTAAGTCTGATGTTGCCTCCACTCCGACAGTCGCCGAGTATTCGGCCGCGCTCACCGCTGCCGTTCCCGAACAACTGATTCCCGTGTTCACCGTCGACCCCCGCAACGCTGAAGAAATGCGCACGCTGCTCTTGAGCCTGATTGCCAGCGTCGAAATGCGTGAACTCCTCGCACCCGCACCGGAAAAGATCTAATGAACCAGCCACTTGCGCCCGCAACCGTTCCTTCGCACCTCAACCCTGTGCACATCGACGCCGGCAACCGCACCCTTGCTGAAATGCAAGACCTCGCGAGCTCGCTCACCTTCGCCGCCATGCTCACCGACGACGGCTTCGAAATTGTGCACCTCAACGGCGCCCACACCGACGGCGGTCGCTTCGCCAGTATGTCCAGCTCGGTGCAGGCCCTCAGCGACGCTGTCGCCCACGAACTGAAAATCGGCACGAACGAATACGTGATCATCGCGTCTGAACTCGGCCACGTCATCCAGCTGCGCGTTCAGGGTCATCCCATCGTGATCGCCGCGCTATTCGACACTCACGAAACTTTGGGCAAGGGCCTTTCGATCGCGCGCATCGCCGCGCGACGCATGGCCGAGCTCATCGCGTAACCACGCACCACTAGAAGTAACACCAAACCCGACACCATAAACGGAGAACACAATGTCAAACATCACCGAAACCCTCACCGCTCTTCTCGACACCGATGGCGCTATGGCAGCCGCCGTTGTCGACAGTGGCTCGGGCATGCTCCTCGGAAACGCTGGAAGCGGCATCGACCTCGACGCAGCAGCAGCCGGTAACACCGAGGTAGTGCGCGCCAAGCTCAAGACCATGAAGGCACTGGGCCTCAGCGACTCAATCGATGACATCCTCATCACGCTGTCGAGCCAGTACCACATCATTCGCCCGCTGACCTCGAACCCCGAGGTCTTCATCTACTTCGTACTCGACAAGGCGAAGTCGAACCTCGCGCTTGCTCGCATCAACGCCAAGACCGCAGACACGAGCTTGAGCCTCTAAATAACTTCAACTGTGGCGGTCACTGAGTGTGACCGCCACAGTGGGCTCACCACCCAGAAAGATTCACTATGACCGACGGCACTGACGTTCCCGCAGGGTGGTACCGCGACCCTCTGGGTGGCGAACACCTCCGTTGGTGGAATGCACAGTCGTGGACTGAGCACATCGCGCAACTCGATAGCTCACCTCAGCCACCCACTTCATCGGTGAACGGCACGACCAATTCTTTCGCTACCGCGTCGACTGCGCGCGAGCCCGAAGTCATGATCATTCACCCCTCGTCGAGCAAGCGCAGCACGCGCAACGCGGGCGTCGGCACGTCAGCTTCGGCTGCGGTAGGCAACACGACCTCGGATGACAGCGGCACCGTTATCGAGGAACCCACCCGCGCCAGTATCAAAGCTGCAGCCGCGGCGGCCGCCGCCGCCGAGGAACCTCGTAAATCGGGATTCTCTGACATCGCCCTAACCGTGGGGACCTGGAACAAGCTCAACCGTGCCATCACCGACGCGGTCAACTCACCCACCGAGCCGCTCGTTGAGCTGCGCTTCGCTGATGCCCCCACGTTGGTCATCGATCCGCGCGGCTGCGCTTACTGGTGGGCAGACTCTCTCGACAACCTTGCGACAGCATCCGCCGACGGCGACGTCGAGACTGTCGCCCGTCCGCTCGGCATTCATCAGGATGAGGCCGGCCGCGACTGGGAGCCCCTCGTGTGGCTCATCGGAACACACGCCCAACCCGACTCTTTCGATCCCCTGAGCCTTTCGGGCGCGCGCTTCAAGCTGCGCCGCTGGCCCAACCTCACGACGCTGAGCCATACGACAGAGCAAATGGGTATGACAGCCATGCTCGGTGCCGCGTACCTCACCGTCACCGAATTGGCCTCGTTGGCCAAGGTCGATGTTGATGAGGCCCGCCGCCTCATCTCCACGTTCGAGCTGATGGGTTTGTTGACCCACACGGTAGACACCATCTCAGACGAGGCACGTCAGCCCGTAGCAGCCGAGCCCGCGAAAGAGGGAATTTTCTCCCGTCTGAAGGCCCGCTTCAGCCGCTAAGGCACGGCATTACCGCCGGCTCACACGGCAGTCGTGCGGGCAGTCACAGCGTTCTCACTTCGAGCGCTTACCGAGGGCACGGACCTAGTGAACGTACTCCATAAGGTCGAGCCCGAATGTGCGCAGCGCTTCGATCACTTGCAGACGCGCGTACATGCTCTTGTCCTCAAATTGGATGGATGCCGCGTAGGCCACCGCACGCTTGTTGCCTCGCAACGCTCCGGCTTCCGCTCGCACGCCTAGGTCGATGCCGGTCTTGTTCACCAGCAGAGTGTTGTGGTCGGCACCACGATGAGCCAAGGGATCAAGCCCGAACGCGCTCGAGACGAGTGACAAGTCGGTGTTGAGCGAGAGCCAGCCGAGCACGCGTTGACTCGCAATGGAGTTCACGATTTCGCCGCGCGCAAGGGCGCCGAACAACCAGCTGAGTTCCACGGCGGATCCGACAGAAAGCTGTGGGGCATCGTCGGGGCCGCGGGTATCGCGCACGAGGTCGAGCAGTGCCGTCTTGGTCAGGCCGAGGGATTCGGTGCGAGCTCGCACGGCATCCAACCCGATCAGGCGAAGCAGGATGTTCGTTGCCAGGTTGTCGCTCGTTGCACCTACCAGGGCAGCAAGGTCGGCAACAGGCAAGGATGGTGCCTGCAAGTGTTGCCACAGACCGGCGGCACCCACGGATGCTCCGGGGACCTTGTCGAGGATGCCGTAGGGCGCGAAATCGCTGTCTTCGAAGCGGGCAGAAACCTCGATCAGCAGCAGAATCTTGCCGATGCTGGCCGTGGGTAACGCGACGCGATCGTCGATGCTGAGCACGGTGCGACCGCTGTTGATGTCGACGGCGCTGGCAGAAACGCGCATGCTGCGATCAGCGAGCCGCAGTTTTCCAAGCGCGGCAAAGGTGCTGGTGAAGTTGGGCTCTTCTCCAGCTCCGGCGTGTTTCGCAACTCGGGGGGTGCGAATTCGACTCCGGCGTTCTCGGGTTTGCTCGATCTCTACCAAATAGTGACGCGATCTTTCGGGTCCAGCCACAACGAGTCTGATTTCGTCACATCAAATGTCTCATAGAACGCATCGATATTGCGAACAATTTGGTTGCATCGGAATTCGTTCGGCGAGTGCGGGTCGATCGCGAGCAGTCGAATGACCTCTTCGTCGCGCCCCTTCTGCTGCCAGGACTGTGCCCACGACATGAAGAATCGCTGCGCACCAGTGAGGCCGTCGATAACGGGCGCTTCGGCTCCATCGAGTGAGATTTGGTAAGCCTTCCACGCGATCATGAGACCACCGAGGTCGCCGATGTTCTCGCCGATCGTGAGCGAACCGTTCACGTGGTGCTCAGGAACCTGAGCCGGCGCGAGAGCGTTGTACTGGTCGATCAGCGACTTCGTGCGCTCTTCGAATGCGGCCTTGTCTTCGGGAGTCCACCAGTCAATCAAGCGACCATCGCCGTCGTACTTGGCACCCTGGTCGTCAAAGCCGTGACCGATCTCGTGGCCAATGACGGCACCGATCGCACCGTAGTTAGCGGCGTCATCCCGCGACTCGTCAAAGAACGGGTACTGCAGAATGGCTGCGGGGAACACGATCTCGTTAAAGCCGGGGTTGTAGTACGCGTTGATCGTTTGCGGAGTCATAAACCACTCATCGCGGTCGAGCTCTTTGCCGATCTTGCCGAGTTCGCGCTGGAACTCGAACTCGTTGGCGGCACGCACGTTGCCGGCGAGGTCATCCGCACTGATCTCAAGCGTGGAGTAGTCGCGCCACTTCACGGGGAAACCGATCTTGGGAGTGAACTTCTCAAGCTTCTCCAGCGCACGCTGCTGCGTGGTGGGCGTCATCCATTCAAGGCCGTTGATCGACTGACGGTACGCCTCGACCAGGTTAGCGACGAGTACATCCATGGCCGACTTGGCGGTCGGCGGAAAGTGGCGCTCAACATAAATCTTGCCGACGGCTTCGCCGAGCACACCCTCGACAAGCGAGACACCGCGCTTCCAGCGAGCACGAAGTTGGGGAGTGCCCGAAAGGGTGCGACCGTAGAAGTCGAAGTTGGCCTCTACAAAATCGCCCGACAGGTACGCAGCATTGTTGCGGATGACCTGCCACGACAGCCAGTCCCGCCACGCCTGCAGGTGGTCGTCGCTCAAGATCGCCTCGAGCCCCTCAACGAAGCTGGGCTGGCGCACAACGACCTCGTCGAAGGAGTGCGCCGGAACATCGATGGCGTCGAGCCAGACGTTCAAGTCGATCGCACCCGTGAGCTCGTTGGCAGCCTGCCACGTCATCGGGTTGTAGGTCTTTTCGCTGTCGCGGTTGGCGACGTTATCCCAGTGCTTCGACGCGATCGCGGTTTCGAGAGCGACGATGCGAGCGGCACGCTCGGCGGGAGCATCGAGGCCGGCGAGCGTGAGCATCCGCTCAATGAACGTTTCGTACTTGGAGAGAATTTCGGCGAACTTCTCGTCGCGGTAGTACGACTCATCGGGAAGGCCGAGGCCGCCCTGCTCGAGGAAGACGAGGTAGCGCTCGGGGTTGCCCGGGTCGTTGTCGACGAAGAGCTGGAAGAAGCCGCTCGTGCCCCCGCGTTCAAGGCGACCGAGGGTGCTGAGCAGGGTCGGGATGGAATCCACGGCGGCCGCCTCAGCAAGCTGTGCGGCGATCGGGGTTGCCCCGAGCTCGTCGGCGCGAGCTTCGTCGAGGAAGCTGGCGTAGAGGTCGCCTACCTTGCGCGCTTCAGTGCCGGGTTCAGCCGATTGCGACTCGATGATGATGTCGCGAACAGCCTCTTCGGCTTCCTCGGCAAGCACCATGAACGAGCCATAGCGAGCCTTGTCGGAGGGGATCTCCGTGCGGTCGATCCAGGCTCCGTTGACGTGCCGATACAGGTCGTCTTGAGGGCGCACCTTCTCATCAAGATCGTTGACGGCAATTCCGGATGACAATGACGATTCGGCACTCATGCACCCCAGCCTAGAGCGTTCTTCTTATGCACACGCTGCGAATCTCAGACCGGTGGATAGCCCTACACTTAACTGATGACAGCCTCTGACTCGGCCGCCACACCACCCTCTCTCCCCCACGGTCTCACCAACCGAAACGTGCTTTCGTGGCGCAACGCGATCGCCACCCTCTTCGCGCTCGCTGGCTTCTCTTTCGCCAGCTGGGTGGGCCGCATCCCGACGGTGCGCGACACTTTTGATGCCAGCCATTCGGAAATCGGCATCCTGCTGTTTGGGCTGGCGATCGGCTCGTTGCTCGGGCTCGTCGTTGCCGGCAAGCTCGTCGAGCGGTTCGGCGCCAAAATCGTCGTGCGCGCCTGCGTGGTGCTGTTTGTCACTTCCCTCGCTGCCACTGCGATCATCATCGGAGTGCTCGGCAGCTTCTTCGGTGCGGTGATTTCTCTCGCCGTGTTTGGGCTGGCATTCAGCACCTACGACGTTGCCATCAACCTGTCAGGCACGGCGAACGAACGGCTTCTCGGCCGCTCGAGCATGCCGACCCTGCACGGTTTTTACAGCCTCGGCACTATGGCCGGAGCGGGATTCGGCGCTGCGGCGGAAGCTCTCCACGTTCCCCTCGCCACTCACCTCGTGGTCGTGTCGGCGATCGTGCTGATCACCGCGCTCGTCGTTTCTGCATTCATCCTGCCCGAACGCCTCGCAGACCCACCGCCCAACACCGTCGAGATGAAGATCGCCGCGGGAGAGCTGACCGCCCCGAAACCGAAGAGCGTCTGGCTTGAACCCCGCACCATCCTGATCGGCATCATCGTGCTGGGCATGGCCTTTGCCGAAGGCTCGGCGATCGACTGGCTCGCTCTCGCCATGGTTGACGGCTACGAAATCTCTAATGCTTTCGGCACCCTGATCTTCGGTGTCTTCGTGACGGCGATGACGGCAACTCGCTTCTTTGGCGTTCGCGCCCTCGACCGCTTCGGTCGCGTTCCCGTGCTGCGGGCATCCGCTGGTCTTGCGGCTGCTGGGCTCTTGCTCGTCATCTTCTCGCCGGCTGTCTGGCTCGCCGTCATCGGCACCGCGCTCTGGGGTGCTGGTGCTGCACTCGGTTTCCCCGTCGGCATCTCCGCCGCTGCGGATGACCCCAAGCGCGCCACCGCCCGGGTCACCGCTGTGGCAACCATTGCCTACGCCTCGACTCTGATCGGGCCGCCGATGATCGGCGTTCTCAGCGACCATGTTGGCGTGCTGCACGCGCTGCTGCTGATCGTGGTTCTCGCGATCATCTCTGGACTGCTCTCCCCCTACGCCCGCGAGCTGGCAGGCCGCCACGCGTACCCGTACGTCGACTTCTCGTCGCCGGGCCCGACATCCGCTGCCGTCACGATGGCCACCACCGAAATGCACTTCGTCATCACGCCCGAGCAGATCGAAGAAGCGCAGCGCGAGAACGAGCGTCGCGGCCTCGGCAAGTTCAAGCGCAAGCGCCCCGGCAAATAACGCGGCAGCAAATAGCACCACCTGTCGCACACCGTTAGGCTCATCGGGTGCGACTTGTCATAGCCAAATGCTCCGTTGATTACGCCGGACGTCTCAGTGCCCACCTGCCCCTCGCGACGCGACTGCTGTTGCTGAAGGCCGACGGCAGTGTGCTCGTGCACTCCGATGCGCTCTCGTACAAGCCGCTCAACTGGATGAGCCCGCCCTGCGTGCTTTCCACGCTTGAACCCGAAGCCGAGCAGTCGGATGCCGGAGTCACCGAGATCTGGAAAGTCGCCCACACCAAGTCGGCCGACATGCTCATCGTCTCGATTCACGAAATCCTGCACGACTCCAGCCACGAACTGGGCGTTGACCCAGGACTGCAAAAGGATGGCGTTGAGGCTCACTTGCAGAAGTTGCTGGCCGAGCACATCGACATTCTCGGTGACGGCTACCGCCTCGTGCGCCGCGAATACATGACCGCCATTGGGCCGGTCGACATTCTCGCGACCGATGAGAACGGTGCAAGCGTTGCTGTGGAGCTCAAGCGCCGCGGCGATATCGATGGCGTGGAGCAGTTGACACGCTACCTCGAGCTGATGAACCGCGACCCGCTGCTGGCTCCCGTCACGGGCATTTTTGCTGCCCAGGAAATCAAGCCGCAGGCACGCACGCTCGCGAAGGACCGCGGCATCCGCTGTGTGCTGTTGGATTACGACGAGATGCGCGGCCTCGACGACCCCAACATGCGATTGTTTTAGTCCGCGGGCGTTGTTCTAGTGTTCAGGCACACGCCCTAGGCTGGTAGCGATGGCTACTAATTGGACTTGCATTCTCGTTGACCTTGACGGCACGATCGCTGACTCGGCGCCCGGAATTACGGCGTCGCTCGCGTTCATGTTTGAGGAAATGGGCCACCCCGTTCCCTCCGCTGACGAGCTGCGCGCATACGTGGGCCCGCCCATTGTTGACTCGTTCCGCGACCGCGCCGGGTTCACTCCCGTTGAAGCAGCGCAGGCGCTCTCGATTTACCGCCGCCACTACATGGAGGGCAACAGCGCCAACGGAAGCGACATCTTCCCCGGCATGCCCGAGGTGCTGAAGACGCTGCACGCGACCGGCATCCCGCTGTCGCTGGCGACCTCGAAGCCCGAGTTTCCGGCATCCGTGATTCTGGATCATGCGAACCTCACGCAGTACTTCCGCGTAATGGCCGGTGCCTCGATCGACGAGATTCGCAGCGCGAAGAAGGATGTCGTTGCTGAAGCCCTCACCCGCCTGAAGATGATCGGTGCTGACGTGAGCAACCCCGTGATGATCGGTGACCGCGACTACGACATCGAGGGCGCGGCCGAGCACGGCATCCCCACCATTTATGTCGACTGGGGTTATGGCAACCCCGGCGAATCTGAGGGATCACTCGCCGTCGTGTCGAAGGCAGAAGAACTACTGCCGCTGCTTCTTCCTCGTTAGAGGAAGGCAGCTGGAGCCTGCTGGGAGGCCCGACGTAAAGGCCGGTGAAACGAAGAACTCCCGGCCGTGCCGCTGCGGTGGCAGCGAAACGACCGGGAGCATTCTCGTGCGTTGCTAGTTGTCCTCAGCCAACGCTCTGTTCACTTCTTCGGCAGCGGCGTCGAGGCCTTCCTGCACATCGAGCCCTTCGAGCAGAACCCGCTGAATGTGCGGCCGGATCATATTCATGAACTTTGCCGCCTGCGCGTGGGAAAGGTCGGTGCGCAGCACGTCGAGGTGGTCGGCGCCCTGAGCGAACTGGGGGTCGTCCGGGAACAGGCCAGTCACGTCGGTGCGAGGGGAGAGGTAGCCAGTGAGCGGCAAGAACTCTTCCATGAACGGCGTCTCGCCGAAGTGGTGCACGAGAGCCTTTGCGGCATCGACCGACTTGGTCCTGTTGAAGATCGCCCAGCCTCCGACTGAACCGGCGGCAACCTGTTCGACATCCGCGAGCGGCTGCACAGTCTCAATGACCTCCGATGGAACGACGTTCCTGACTTGCGACAGGTCTGCAGCCATTTGGTAGGCGGCCTCTTGGCGTCCCACAGCGGACTGCTCGAGGGGAACGTCCGTGCTAATCGGTTCGGTGGGGATCCATCCGTTGTCGACCATCTCCTTGAGGAAGCTCAACGCCTTAACTCCCTCAGGACCGTTGAACGTGGCCTCGGTCTGATCCTCATTGAGGATCTCGCCGCCAGCCTGCCACAGGTACGGGAAGAAGTTGTGATTGAGCGTCTTCGTGCCGTAGTACTCGGTCAAGTAGTAACCGGCGTCTTTGATGGCGGGTGCGACTTCGCGCATCTCGTCCCATGTGGTTGGGCACTCCTCGACGCCTGCAGCTTCGAGGACTGTCGTGTTGCAGTAGGAAGTCATTACTGCCACGAGCGTCGGCGAAGCGTACAGCTCGCCGTTGTAGCTCATAGCATCGAGAGCCGCTGGAGTGAACTTGTCCCAGTCATCGCGAAGGTCGTCGAGTGGGAGCAGCAGATCCTGGCCAGCGAAGTTGGTCACATAGCCGGGGTTGAAGTAGATCACGTCGGGTTCGTTACCGCCGACTATGGCAGTGACGAGCGTCTCTTCGCGCTTGTCCCAAGGCTTGACGATTACTTCGACTTCGACGTCGGGGTAAACCTCGTTGAAGTCGTCGATGAGAGGCTGCCAATCGGATCCGTCGACGAGCGGAGGCACTGGGTACGCCCACATCGTGATCGACCCGGAAGCTTCGCCGGTCCCGGCGGAAGGCTCGCTGGACACGCCGCCGCACGCAGCCAGCGCGAGAAGCGGTGGCACAGCGACCAAGGCAAGCAGTCTGTTTCTCTTCATGGATTCACACTCCGTTGTTGGAATCGATTTGTTGAACTCTGGTGGTGTATCTGGTTGTTCCCGATTGCATTGCAACCGATTGCAGTCATGCTAGGCACTAGCGACCAAGGTTGTCAATGTTTATTTCTGAAGAGCGGACTACTTCATGCCTGACATCATTACGCCTCGCACGAAGTATCGCTGCAGCAAGACGAAGACGAGGAAGGTTGGGATGAAACTGATCACGGCAGCGGCCATGACGGTGGCAAGGGGAGACTGCTCCTGCTGAAGGGTGTTGAGCCCCACGGTCAGCACGAAGTTCTGCGGAGTCTGCTGAGACACCATCGGCCACAGGAAATCATTCCAGTGCGCGAGGAACACGAACGTCGCCAGCGTCGCCAGAATCGGCTTCGTCTGCGGGAGCACGATCGACCAGAATGTACGGAACTCTCCCGCACCATCAATCTTCGCCGCATCGATGATCTCATCCGGGATGCTGTGGATGAACTGGCGCATCAAGAACACAGCCGACGCGTTTGCGAGCGTGGGAATCAGCATTCCCCACATCGTGTCTAATCCGCCCAGGTCTCCGACGAGGATGTACTTCGGGATGATGGTCAGGTGGTACGGGATCATCATCATAGCGACGAACGCCCAGAAGATGAGTTCTCGGCCAGGGAAACGCTTCTTCGCAAAGGCATAGCCCGACATCGACGCTAAGAGCAGAGTGAAAACCGTCGAGACGACCGCGTACACCGTGGAGTTAAACGCCCACTGCGGGATGCTACGGCTGTTGAGCACCTCGACAAACGCGTCGAGGGAGACAGCCGTGGGAAAGAGCGACGACGGCATGTCGATTGCTTGGCCCGGCTGCAGCGAAATAATGACCATCGCGTAGAACGGGAAGGCAGTGATGAGCGCAATCGCAATGAGCAGCATGTGAAGCGGCACAAGGCGTCGCGCCTTGTAGACGCTACGGGGCATACGCCGGGTGCTACGCGTGCGCGCCGGAGCTCCAAGTGGTGCAGTTTTAGTAACGTCGGCCATCAGTCGCTCTTTCCTACGAGGCGGCGCTGTATCAGCGAGAAAACAAGAGTGATTACGAGCAATACGACGCCGGCCGCGCTCGCATAGCCGAAGTCGAAGTACCCGAAGCCTTGGTCATAGATCATGTAGGTGAGCGTGTAGCTCCCCCTACCCGGCCCGCCACCAGTCATCACGAGGATCGTGTCGAAAGTCTGCAATGACTTGATCGTCTCAATAACGAGCACGAAGAATAGCGCGGGCTTGAGATTTGGCAAGGTAATGAGACGAAAGCGCTGCCACGCATTTGCCCCGTCCAGAGAAGCGGCCTCGTAGTACTCCTCGGGGATAGCCAACATTCCTGCCAGCAGAATCAGCATGTTGTACCCGAAGCTGCTCCAGACACTCACGATCGCGAGAGAAGGCAGAACCCACGCTCGATCGGTTAGCCATCCGATTGACTCACCGCCGAGTCCCTCGATGAGGGCATTCAACGGACCTGCGGAGGAAAAGATCCACATGAATACCACAGCGCTGAGCACCGCGGAGGTGACGGTCGGCAGAAAGAAGATGGCTCGGTAGAAAGCCATACCCCGCATCATGCGGTTGCAGAGCTGGGCCATTCCGAGGCTCACGATGAGAGCGAGGGGGATCTGGATCAAAGCAAAAGTGAGGGTGACGCGAAGGGCGTCCCAAAAAATCGCGTCCTCAAAGAGCCGGACGTAGTGATCCAGCCCGACGAAGCTGAAGGTGCGACGCAGTGTGAAGTCACCGAAAGAGAGAACCGCGCCGTAGATTGCTGGCCAGATGCGGAACACCGCGAACAGCACCACCATCGGCCCAATGAACAGATAGCCCGCGACCGCCTCCCGAGACTGCCACCATCGCTTCCGACGCGTGCGAGGGGCTGAGGTCGAGTCTCTCGAGGCAGCGGGCTCGGGCGGCTCGGGCGCGATGGCCTCTACCTCCGTGGAGATAGGAATCGTCATGATTTCTCCATTCGAAATGTCTTGATTGCAGTGTGCAATCGGTTGCATGAATTCAACGTTGATCGGCCAAGGATGTCAAGGATGGCGCGGTGACTCGGCGCAAAGTCCTCGACCGGGGAACGGGGTTCACCACTGACGCTGCGATCCGTCGTCGTCCGCGCTGGCTTGCGCAAGGAGGGCGACGCGCGTAGCACGGAGGCTCTGGGCCGTCGTAATTTCAGGCTCTCGTCCCGCGGCGATTGCATCGAAAAAGTAAGCGGCGGGACGGCTGGCAGGGGGGAGCTCAATCGCCTGCCGCGGGGAACTGTGAGTCTCGACAACCAGGGTGTTATATGCCCAATCGAGTTCGGCGGTGCCCTCGGTGCCGGTCAATCGCATCCGGTAGTGCCCGTGCACGTCGGAGGCCTCCGGCCCAAGCCACGTCGCCTCAACCGTCGACACAACGTCCGCCGTGCGCAGGAGCACAGCAACGCGATCGTCGAAATTGGAGAGATTCGGTCGGCGGGCGCCACCCGTCAATGCAGAAACTGTGCCTGATGTTGCGCCCGTGAGCGTCAGGATGAGGTCAATATCGTGCACAGGGAGGTCTGCGGCAATTCCGCCATACGTCTCCCTCTGCAGAAACCAGTCGGGCCGAGTCGACACGTTCAGCTTGTGCGGCCCGGTGCTCGCCACAATGGCCAGCTCGCCGAGGACACCGGCGTCGAGAAGACGCCGCGCTTCCCTTGTCGGCGGATAGAAGCGCTTCTCGAACACAATCGACAAATGCCGATCGCTCGCCGCCATCCGACTCTCGATTCGATCGAGATCCTCGAGCGAGGTACATAGGGGCTTATCGGCGATCACATGCGCGTTCGCGTGGAGCGCTGCCAGTACAGCCTCGGCGCGATCGCTGTACACTCCCGCGACGAGGGCGACATCAATTTCATGCTCGCTCAGCAGCTCCTCGATTCGGTCGTACACCGGCACATCGCCGATCCCGCTAAGAAACTGAGCACGCATGTGAGGGTCGGACTCCGCGGCCGCGACCAGCTCGACATCCTCGCGCGCCGCTACTTCGTCGAGAGCATAAGCGACGTGACTGTGTGCGGCTCCTAAGATGGCGACCCGGATCATTGCTGCGCCTCCACGATCGTGCGCTGCCCTGATTCGGCGGCGTCGTACAGAGCGCAGAGAAGCCTCACTGTGCGTTCAGCCGCGTGCGCATCGACGGCGCACGGGCGGCCGGTCCGGATCGCTTCGAGCACCTCTTCCCACATTGCCATGTGACCCGCGAGACCAATGGCCGCAGGGTCCGCTGCCCCGCTGGTCGTCGCCGCAGACGATGTCGGTCGCGGTATGTCCGCTACATCCCAGCGCGTGATCTCACCCTGACCGAGTTCGATAGTTCCGCGCGAGGTGTGAAGCGTCAAGGTCGCCGGAGTACCTGGAATGGCAGCCGTGGTCGTACTAATGACCCCCAGCGCCCCCGAGGCGAATCGTGCCGTCGCGACCAGCGTGTCCTCCGCCTCCATCGCGTGAGCGAGTGTCGCGCTTTGAGCTGTGACGTCGGTGACGGGTCCGCAGAGCCATTGCAGAAGGTCGAGGTTATGCACACCCTGGTTCATGAGTGACCCGCCCGCAGGGTGTTCTGCGCGCCACGGCGCGGCGTCGTAATAGGCTTGATCACGCATCCAGTGAACCTGTGTCGTCGCAAGCCGAACGTTGCCCAACTCCCCTGAATCGAGGAGTGCTTTGATCGCCACGACCTCCGGCTCGAATCGGCGCTGCGCAACCATCGCGACGACGACCCCGCGCGCATCTTGCTCAGTTGCTAGAGCTTCTGCCTCAGCTGTCGAGAGGGCGAGAGGCTTCTCCACCAAGACATGCTTGCCGGCATTCACGGCGCGCAAGGCGTAGGACGCATGACTAGCAGACGGACTGCACACTGCGACAACGTCGACACTCGGATGATCAAGAACCTGATCCGACGACATTCGCACTGCGTTTGGCCAGCCGTTTGCCGACATGACCGCGTCGGAACCTCCACTGAAGGCAACGACTTCGACTCCACTCAGCGCTCGCAGCGCTCCCGCATGGGTGGCTCCGATGGCTCCGAGGCCAACAATCCCTACTCTGACGATCGTTGTCACAGCGCTCCTATCTATAAGCGATTGGTAAAGAATAAGGTCTTGACAGTCGTTTTGCAACCGGTTGCAGGTAGAATGGCTCCGAGCGAAACTATTGCTCCGCAAAGCGGCGACATCACTCGACCCTGACGATAGGACAATCCACGTGCCTCGTATCGGCTTCATTGGAACGGAAAACTCCCACACCGACCACTTCCTCCGCCTGTTGAACACGGAGAGACGCCACCCCGGGTTTACGGGGACTGCCCTAGTCGGCGGGCGCACTGACCGCAATCTCTGGCTCGCCGAGGTCGGAGGAATCGAGCACATCGTCAGCAATCCTCACGAGCTTATTGGAAAGGTGGATGCGGTCATCATCTCAAGCCGCGACGGTGCAACGCACCTCGCGGAGGCCGAGCCGCTTCTGGCAGCTGGGATTCCACTGATGGTCGACAAACCACTCGCCACCACGGTGGCTGATGCCGATGCCCTCCTGCGCGCCGCCGACGCTTCTCATACGCTGCTCTATTCGGCCTCCGCGCTGCGTTTCGTCCCGCAGATCGCCAAGCTCAAGCAACTGGGCGCGCAAGCCGGGCCCCTTCGGCATCTCCACGTTTCGGGTCCAGCCGACCCGGAGAGTCCCTACTCTGGCTTGTTCTTCTACGGCATCCATCATGTCGAAGCAGTTCACGAGCTACTCGGTGATCCCCGCGTCGACGCCCTCGATTCGCCACCGATCGTGAGCCGCAACGGAGACACAACAGTGGCGCTGTTCGAGGTTGACGGTGTCACCGTCACATTGACCTTCGTCGTTCCCGGAGCTGAAGCGCGCACCCCTTTCCATGTCACTGCCGTGCACGCGAACGGCGCCATCTCTCAAGAATTGATCCTCGACAATGACTACAACGCCCCGGCGTTGAAGAACTTCATCGACGCGATCTCTCTCAATCGACAACCGGCAAGTCGAGACACCATGCGAAGTCCGATTGTCATCCTCGCGGCGATCACGACCGCATTGCGCAGTGGGGTGGAGCAGTAATGACAACGATGGACGCGCTCTCCGCCACCACGGCGGCAGCGTCAATTCTTGCTTCTCCCGACCCACGCACATGGGTCTTCCTCGGCGACAGCGTCACCGCAGGCAGCTGGCACACCTGGGGAGGTCGGAGCTACTCCGAGCTCTTCGAAGAGCGCCTTCGGGAGCTCGGCCGTTCCCGTGATGCCGTCATCAACACGGCGGTTCCGGGATGGTATGTCACCGACCTCGCCCCTCAGCTGGATGCTTTGTGCGTCAGATTCGCTCCCGACGTGGTGTTCATCAACTTCGGCCTCAACGACGCCCGGCTTGGTTTGGCGGGTCTCGACGACTTCGCCGAATCGTACGAGAACGTTATGCGGCGCGTTCAGCGCGACACCGGTGCGACGGTGATGATGATGACCCCGAACCGAACTCTGCCGTCAGAGCTCCCCGCCGTCGTCGAATTCCTCCCCGCATACGTAGAACGGATCCGGGAGCTGGCAACCGAACTAGGGATTCCACTGATCGACCACTACGCCGAGTGGATGGCAGCGCCCGATGGCGCTTGGTTCCACTGGCTCGGGCATGGCTGTCACCCCAATGCGTCAGGCCACCGCGCGATGGCGAGGACGCTCATGCAGGAGTTGGGCATCTGGGATTCGGAGTCTCGCAGTGGCCACCTCATGATTCCGAAGTAACAGCCATCAGTGCATGATGTGGTTCCCTCACCGGCGGAACCGCATCATGCAGCCAGGCGGTAACGCCGAACACGGCGTGGGCCAATCAGGCTTCGTCGATTGCTCCAAGCGCTGCTTGTGCAGCAGCGACGACGTTGGCGAGCGTGCTGTCGTTCTCCACGACGACACCTTTCTCCTCAGCCTCCAAGTGCTCGAGTGTCTGTAGCTGCGAATTGAGCAGCGCCGCCGGCATGAAATGCTCCCGCGTTGTCATGCGTCGGTTGAGCTCCCCTTCCGCTACCAGTAGCTCAACGAACACCACGTCGGGAGCGCCCGCCCGGATCCGATCCCGGTACCGGCGCGCGAGCGCGGAGCATGCGACAACCGCCCCCTCCTCAGCGGCGCGGATGGCGGAACCGACAATGTCGAGCCACGGCATCCGGTCGTCATCATCCAGCGGTGTGCCGGCTGCCATCTTCTCCACGTTCGAGGTCGGATGCAGATCGTCGGCATCGATGAAGGGCAGACCCAGCCGGTGGGCAAGGGCAGCCCCGACAACCGATTTGCCAGAGCCGCTCGGCCCCATCACGACGATGCGAAACGCTGCTTCTGCCCGTGCTTGGGTCGGGTCTCCAATCACATCATCCTCGACAGCGTAATCGTCAGCGGCAGAAGGTGCAGCGGCAACCGGAACGGTGTCGTAGCGGTTGGTGATCCTTGACTCAGTCACGGTCGTCGAGCTTTCCGAGGCAGCGTCCCGGGCGACCACCGATCGCGTGAAGTAGTCGTCAACGTCGACGATGCCCACACTATCCAAAGCCTCGGAAAGAGGCAGGTCGTCATCCTCGCTTGTAATCAACACGACGCCGAGCCGGCCAGGATCGTGGACTCGAACTTTGCGCCCGTAGCGGCGCTTCAGTTCGTCGAGAGCCTCACCGTGCTCGTCGATGTGGCAGACGCGATAGTCGAGGTTGATTGTGGTTGTGACGTGATGACGGTAGTTCGTCGACGTGGCCACCGTCTCACCGACCGGGTTCAGCACCTCAGACACATTGGGAGGATGGATGGCGCCAACGAACCACGACCGTGCGGAGTACGCCCAATATGGCTGCATCAGCGCGCCATGGTACGCCGAGCCGAACAGGATAATCTGCGGCCGCTTCGCAACGAGACGTTCAAGCGCTTCGGTGAAATTCAGATCGAAGCAGATCACCGGCGCGAGTCTGCCCACGGGAGTGTCAACGACGACCATTTCCGTTCCGGGGCGCACACCGGTTCGCTCCATCTCACGGATCGTCGGGTAATTCTTGTCATAGGGCGTACCGAGCGCAGCCCCATCCGGACCGAACACCACGGTCGAGTTTCTCAGAACTCCGCCCGCATCCACACGGTAGCCCGACCACGCAACGTGGGAGCCGTGCTCAGCAGCCTGCTCCGCGAAAAAGCCCCTCAGTTTCTCACCATAGGAGTGAGTGAAGTCGACTAGTCGTTCGGGAGGGAGGTGCTGAACCGGGTCGTTGCCGACCACGGGCCGAGCGGCATGCTCGGGCAACACAACGAGGTCTGGTCGATCTGGCCAGACGGCACGCAGACGCTGGCGCCACCGCTGCACGAGAGTGTCGAACACGACAGCGTCAGAATCACGAGGATTGATCGGGATGGGAGTCCCCGAGACCGCACTAACGACTACCTCGCGCACGTTTCTCACTCCCCCAAGCTGCTGACGGAAGAGTCATCGAACGCTGGCTGACCCGAGGGGACCCCTCGGTGGCCGTAAAGTCCGGGACCCGAGAGCGCGCTGGTATCGACTAGGCCGTCACGCACGATTGTAAGTTCGGCAAGCTCTGTCGAGAGCTCGTCGTTGCCCGTTGGGGCGTACTGCCTACTGTTGTACTCAAGCTGGGCGACGCTCACTTTCAGTGAGCTTGCGAGTCGGGCGGAATGCACAAACGCGGCCCCGGTAGCCGTGAGATCCTGCACCGTCACGAACAGCCCAAGCTTGCGAGCCACGGCTGCGGCGACTACGGCCGGCGTCTGGCCCTTTCCCGCCTTGATGACAACGCCTGACCACCCTTCCTCGCGCAGTCCCGGCAGGCGCGACAGCGTCGTGAAACCCTCATCCATGATCGTGGGAACACGCTCGGAGAGTCGGCGCAGACT
This sequence comes from Salinibacterium sp. VpJ6, assembly GCF_059767345.1. Lineage (NCBI taxonomy): Bacteria > Bacillati > Actinomycetota > Actinomycetes > Micrococcales > Microbacteriaceae > Salinibacterium > Salinibacterium sp. VpJ6. The sequence continues at coordinate 1,657,157 of NZ_JBSOQL010000001.1, read as the reverse complement.
ATTCGCATCGACCGACTGATCTCGGGGTACGGGCTGCTCGAGGTAGTCAATCGCGGCTGCGGCTTCAGCATCCAGCGCGGCCAGCTCATCCAGCATCGTTATCGCGGCCAGCGAGTCGGCGTATCCCTCGTTCGGATCCACCGCCAGTCGAGGGGTACGGCCCGTCGCAAGCGCAGCGCGGTAGATGTCGCTGATTCGGCGAGCATCGTTCGCTGGGTGGGTGCCGCCGATCTTCACCTTGAGTCGGCTAACACCGTCCCGCTCGATCCACGCGTCGAGCCCTCGGACGCTCCCGTCGTTCGTAAGCGGGTCAGACATCCCCACGAGATGCTGGACCGGAAGCACCGTTCTGCGTGGCGACTCGATCCCCGCTTCCGGGTAAACACCCGGCATCCCGAAGACACTGAGGTCTTCGCGCAGATGCTCGGCGTTATACATCTCGAAAACGTCTCGCTCTGCTGCCTTCCCCCACGCATCGTGGAGAGCGTTGTCTACTGCACCGACGGCCAGGAGAATCGCCAGCTTGGGAACCTGCTCGCCTAAGAGGCTGTGCGATGCGCTCTCGAGCGCATCGCGGGAAATGGATCGCCAGAAAGTAATCGGGTCGGCTGGCTCGAGCGCTGTCGCCGTTCGCGCTGCCCGGTGAACGAGATCGCGCATGACGCCGTCGCGTTCGTCTACCGACATGGCACTCCGCGGCCAGGCCCAGAGAACCGAGAGGACGCTCTCGCCGTATCCCACGGCACGCCGCCCGGACTGCGAAACTACGGCGGCGGAGACCTCAGCGATAGTGAAGTGGGTAATCGCCCCTCCGCTAATCGTCAGCGGTGTGCTGAGAGGCACCTCGCGAAATCGCACGTCAATGTTGTGCACTCGAATGTCTGTAGACGCCACGCGTATGTCCTCTGATGGTTTGCAATCGGTTGCAACTAGGCTATTGGTGGAACGAAGAGGCGTCAAGATGGTACTTCGATAACTCTCCTCCAACCCACCAAGCAGACTATTCTCTGGAAGAGCAGCCATCGATAAAATACCCGGAGGGCCAAGCAAGCGGATGAAAGCAACCATCTACTCGATCGCGAAAGAACTCGGCGTCTCAGCGTCGACCGTCTCACGCGCCTTCTCACGCCCCGACCTCGTGAACAGCGCGGTTCGTGAGAAGATCCTGGCGACCGCTCGCTCGCAAGGCTACGAGCTGAACCGCGCCGCACGCAGTCTCACGACCGGCCGCACCGGCATGATCGGCGTTGTCGTCGTCGACATCACCAACCCGTTCTTTCCCCCACTAATCCGTGCGATCGATCGCGCCGCCACAGAAGCCGACGCCTCCATTCTGCTCCTCGACGCGGAGACCGGCGGAGCAGACGCCGTCGAGCAACTGAGCCGACTAAGCGCACAAGTCGACGGATTGATCGTGGCTTCGCCGCGAATCCCTGCGGAACAACTACGCAAGGTTGTCGGCGCCACCCCTACCGTTCTCGTCAACCGCAGTGTCACGGGGCTGCCCTCCGTCGTCTGCGACAACACAGCAGCCCTTCATCAGGCCGCCGATCACCTAGTCGAACTCGGTCACCGCCGAATTGCGCTCATGAAAGGTCCTGCAGGCTCTTGGGCCGCGGATCGCCGCGCCGCCGCAATCCGCCGCTGGATCAAGACCGCGCCTGAAGGAGTGGAACTCATCGAACTCGGACCATTCGACGCGGCGTACGAGACGGGAAGATCTGCGGCCCCAGCAGTCGCCGCGACGGGAGCGACCGCAATTTTCGCGTTCGACGACTTCCTCGCGTGCGGAATCATCGGAGGCCTGGCGGATCTCGGCGTCTCCGTGCCACAAGACCGGAGCGTCATCGGTTGCGACGACGTCCTCCTCGCCCGCACCCTGACCCCGCAACTGACCACGGTCACCGCACCATTCGACGACCTCGGTCGGCGCGCAGTTGCCATGCTGACCGAGGTCGTCGCCGGGCGGACTCCCAAGAATGAGACGGTATCGGGCGTTTTCGCGCCTCGAGGCACTTCCGCAGCAGCCACATCCTGAGCACGGTAGCCGTCACCAATCGTGGACGGTGCCATCCCGCAGTCTGTTGTACGGCAGGTAAGCCTGAGCGTAGGGGTAGGCGCCCGTCGCGTCGACATCGAGATCGACACCGAGGCCTGGCTGATCTCCGGGGTGAAGGTAGCCGTCACGCCACGAGAACGACTGCTGGAAGACCTGATCAGTTTTTGCGCCATGGCTCATATACTCCTGGATGCCGAAGTTGTGGATTGCCAGGCCGAGGTGCATCGCGGCCGCCATGCCGACCGGCGAGATGTCTGTAGGGCCGTGCATGCCTGACTTGATCTGATAGATCGCCGCGTAATCCAGTGTCTTCTTGAGCGGGCTGATGCCGCCCATATGTGTGACGGCGCCGCGAACGTAGTCGATCAGTTGGTCGCGGATGATGTCTTTGAAGTCCCACACCGTATTGAAGATCTCTCCGATCGCGAGCGGAGTCGTCGTGTGCTGACGAACGAGCCGGAGAGCCTCCTGATTCTCTGCGGGGGTGCAGTCCTCAAGCCAGAACAGATCGTATGGCTCAAGGTCCTTGCCCAGGCGGGCAGCCTGAATCGGAGTCATTCGATGGTGACCATCATGCAACAGTGGAAGGTCCGGGCCGAACTCATTGCGCACCGCCTCGAATACCCCGGGTAGGTGAGTGAGATATGCCCGGGTATCCCAGTCTTCCTCGACCGGCTTCGCGCCGCGACGAGCCGGCTCATGGTCGTACCGGACCCCTGCGTCTCCGACGTCAGCACTCTGGGCGGCAATACCGTAAATGGCTTTGAGCGTCGGCACTCCGGTCTGGATGCGGATTGCTTTGTAACCCTGCTCTTGGTGTGCCCGTATCGAATCGAAGAGTTCGGGAAGTTCCTTTCCGGAGGCATGGCCGTATGCCAGAAGGCCGTCGCGCGAAGCGCCACCGAGCAGTTGGTAAACCGGCATCCCAGCGGCTTTTCCCTTGATGTCCCAGAGCGCCATGTCGACGGAGGCGATCGCCGCCATGGTGACCGGTCCGCGCCGCCAATAGGCCGACCGGTAGAGAAACTGCCAGGTGTCCTCGATCTTCGATGCATCGGCACCGATGAGGAGCGGGACGACATGTTCAGTGAGGTAAGCGACAACGGCGAGTTCTCGGCCGTTGAGGGTGGCGTCGCCCAATCCGGTAAGACCGTCGTCCGTAGTCAGTTTGAGCGTCACAAAGTTGCGGTCCGGACTCGTGACGATAACTTCGGCCTTGTCGATAATCATGTGAGTTCCTTAAAGAGAGGTGGGTAGGGGTTCTCGGCCAGCGAGGAAAGCGTCAACTTGTCGTGCGATGACGTCGACGAGTGCTGCGTCGGCGGCGAGGCCCGCATCGAGCACGCTCAGTAGAGCCGCGATCGGATCAGGGGCCGAAGCCGCTCGCGCAACAGCCTCGTCGTCTGGGGCGGGGTCTGCCCGCCCACGAAGCACCCCGGCAACCCATCCCGAGATCGGCAGCAGAACCGCTTGGGGCGTGGGGGCCTCCGTGCCGCTACCACCGATAAGGGGGAGCGTGCGGATTCGGAGCTTCCCGACCGAGTCTGACGCGATCTGGTCGAGGCGATGCGCCATTCCTCTGTTCTCAAAACGCCGCTCCAGGTTCGCTACATACTGCGTGAGGTCTGTCGCAGGCCCGTCCAGCCGGGTACCGACGTGATCCCAGTACGCCGTCAGCCAACGACGCACGACCGGATCACCCATCGCATCAGCCACGGTCTCGTGGCCCCGGTGTCTGGCGGTGCACGCGAGGAGAGTGTGGCCACCGTTGAGCAGCCATAATTTGCGACGCTGGTAGGGCCGCACATCGTCCACGAAGCGGGCTCCAGCTCGTTCCCATTCAGGCCGTCCGGCAGGGAACCGGCCGCTAAGGACCCATTCAGCGAAGGGTTCCGTAACGACCATCGAGTGATCTTCGTAGCCAGTTTCCGCCGCCAGTCGTTCGATCTCGGCGCTTGTCGTCGCCGGTGTTATGCGATCGACGACAGTCGACACGAACGACACCGAGTCGCTGAGCCAGGCCGCCAGATCGGCGTCGATTCTGCTGGCCAGCTCGGTCAACGCGGCCCCGACCGTGGTCCCGTTATCGGGGAAGTTGTCACACGGCACCACTGCGACCGAAGCACCCGACGCACGCCGCCGGCGGTCGAGAGCATAGGCGAGGCGGCATAGCGGTGTCTGCAGGGCGGGCGCTGAACCTTCCGCGCCCGCAGCAAGCCACATCGCGATGTCGTTTTGTGTTCGGATGTCGTCCAGATCGAGGCTCCCTCTCGAGTTCAAGAGGTACCCCGCCTCCGTGATGGTGAGCGTGACCGCCACCACCGCATCTAGGGAAAGGGCTGTTGCTAATTCTTCAACGTCCGCGCCATCCTTCGCTTCAACGAGGTTCGTCAGGATGGTGCGGCTATCGCCCGCTTCGGACCGTTCAACCAGAGTGAAGAGGCCGTCCTGCGCTGCGGCGGTAAGCGCCTCGTCGGGTCTACGGCCAGTGAAGGCGAGGACGCCCCATTCATTTTCGGGATCCGAGACCGCCGTGTACCAGAGTTGGTGGGCGCGGTGAAACGCACCTAGCCCGATGTGGACTAACCGCACGGGTGGACGCTTGATGTTGCTTCCGATGATTTCCACCGCGGTGGACTCGCTCAGCCGCGAGGAACTCCTGCCCTTCGCAGGGCGAGCGAGGAAGATGCTCACGGGTTAGCCCAGTCGGTGATAGTTGTCCGGGGTAACCTCTCCGAGTAGCGGTGCTCCGGTCAAAAAGAGCTCTATCTCCTGTGCAACCCGTGCACCCTGAGCGAATCGCGCCTGGACAGTCCCGCCAGCAACGTGCGGGGTCATGATGACGTTGTCTAGATCGAATAGCGGGCTGTCTGTGGCGAGCGGCTCGACCGTGAAGACATCCAACGCGAGGCGAAGCCGTCCCGATCGCGCCTCGTCGATGAGCGCGTCTTCGTCGGCGACCTGTGCCCGGGCGGTGTTGACCACGACTGCGTTATTCGGCAAGCGGGAGATGTGCGCTCGAGTCAGGAGGCCCTCGGTTTCCGGCGTGCTTGGGGCGTGGATCGAGAGCACATCGCTCGAAGCGCACAGCTCCTCGAGGTCGCACAGTTCGACTCCGAGTTCGCGCGCATCGGCTTCGCTTGCGTAGGGATCGTAAGCCTTGACCGTTGTCGCCCCAAGACCGCGCACCATTCTCGCGAAGTGCCTGCCCACGCGGCTAAGGGATACGATCCCAATGCGTTGCGCGGCGATGCTTTGGCCGAGGACGCCCTGACCACCAATGTTCCAATCGCGTGACGACTGGAACATTCTGTCGTGCCACACGACGTTCCGCAGTTGCGCCATCGTGAGCGCTATCGCCATCTCTGCGACGGCAAGCGCTAGTGCGTCGGCACCACCTTGAGACACACGGAGAGCGTTCCCCAAGGCCTCTACGGGGAAGAGCTTACGAACTGATCCCGCACTGTGGACTGCAAATCGCAGACGGCTCCCCTCGAGAGTGCTGGGCGGAAAAGTAGCGGTGCTCCACGACGTAACGAGGATGTCGTACTCGTCCGCGAGATTGTCGGGAACAGCGACGGATCCGTTCTGCTCTCGCCCTTGCACGACCTCGCCGAGAGTGGCGAGGTGTTCCCGCGTGCGGGAGTCGTAGAGTAGGTCGAAGTCGTCGTCAGAGAGAGCGACGAAGATACGCGTGGTCATAATTCTCCTTGGTGGTGAGCGGACGGGGCTCGGTGAACAATTTCGCCGGCGACGCGCACTTCGGTGACGCTGATCGTCTCCGAACGGAGGTCGACGGTGATGCGGTCCCCTCCGTCTGCCGCTCGGGCGTTCAGGCCGATAAGTCGGGCCGGGTTTGTCGTGGCCATGGCGAGAAGATCACTGTCATCGATCGGCAGTCGAGCGCGCGCCCATTCGAGGCACCCCCGCAGCGAGCTGCCCGATCCGGCTAGAAGGTCGCTGCCTGCAAGCGTGAGTGCGCCGCTGGCCGACACTACGACTTCTCCGCCTACAGCAGTTCTATAGGTTCCTGGCGGCGAGCCAGCAAGGGCCGCCGAATCCGAGGTGAGGATGCTGTGCTCGGTGCCCTTTGCTCGGATCATGGCCGTTGCGGTGTCCGCCGGGAGGTGGTGTCCGTCGGTGATGAGCATTGCGGTGAGCGCGTCATCCGCGAGCTGCGCCCAGACATGGTTCGGGTGCCGCGGAAGGTTCGCAGCAGTTCCGTTCCCGAGATGCGTCGAGAGGCGAGCACCCGCCCTAGCTGCCGCGTGCACGATGTCGGAGCTGGGCGCGCAGTGCCCGAGCGAGATGACGATTCCGCGGCGGGTAGCAGCGGCGATGTACTCGAGTGCCCCTGTGCGTTCCGGAGCAAGCGTAACGATGCGGACGATGCCATCGCTTGCTTCCTGCCAACGGTCGAGTTCTGCAAGATCAGGATCACGCATGAGTAGGGGATCGTGCGCGCCACGGAAACCTTCACCTGTGCTGAGCGAGGGCCCTTCGATGTGGATGCCCGCAATCGAGTGCGCGACGAGCGGGTCGCGCCGACGCGCCTCGGCAATCGCGCGCAGTGATCGGGTCATCGCTTCCTCCGTGGCCGTGATGACCGTGGGAAGGAACGTCGTGGTTCCTTCGGCCCAGAGCGCGCGAGCTAGGGCCGAGATAGTTTCGTGCGTGACGTTGGTGTCGTTCACGTCGTGTCCTGCAAAACCATTGACCTGCAGATCGACCAGTCCGGGCCAGTTGAGTCGTGTCATGTTCCGGACGTGACCGATTCCTCGCCCAGGCCAGCGGCTGCGGGCTCGTCGAGGAACCATTGCACGTCGCGGTGGTCTTGCAGTGCACTGGCGGGGCACTCCGTGGAGGAAGCCGGCCCCCTCAGCGCCTGTGTCACTGCGTGAGCTTTGTGCTCACCGATGGCAGTACACACGACGGCCGCCGCTGAGAGCAGTGCAGAGATGGACAGTGTCAAGGCGTGCGTCGGAACATCATCAATCGAGGGGAACAGGCCTTCATCTACCTGCTGCTGCCGGGAGCGATCGTCAAGCTCCACGACTAGCGTCGGCTGGGGTTCGCTCAGGTCGGAACCGGGTTCGTTGAAAGCGATATGGCCGTTCACGCCGACCCCGAGGCAGGTCAGGTCGATCGGCTGCGCTGAGACGAGCTCCCCGTAGCGAGCGACTTCCTGCGATATTCCGCCCTCAGTTCGGATCCGTTCGAAGCCGGGAATGGCGTCTGCAGGAAGCCTTTCGGCAAGCCACCGGCTGAAAGTTCGCTGGCTATCCGACGGGAGCCCGAGGTACTCATCCATGTGGAAGGACTGTACGCGAGACCAGTCGATTAGAGAATTTTTGGACAACGAAGAGAGCATCGCCGCCTGCGAAGGGGCGCTGGCGAAAATCACTCGCGCGGTCCCACGTTTAGCGATCGCCTCGACGATGATCGCACCTGCGCGTTCGGCGGCACGCCGTCCGGTGTCGAACTCAGTCGCTTCGACTGTAACGTGACCCGGATCATCCGAGTCAATAGCCGCATTCCTCATTAGGATCTCCAATGCAATCGGTTGCAATGATCCTAGAGGAGTTGTGCGACCTTGGTCAACAACAGCGCTGCGGGATAAGCAGTTCCCTTCGTTCACGCGCTTCGTTGGATGCCGCATCGCATCGACATAGCGTCGCAAAAGCGAGAGCGATCGCGACAATGACCTTCTCGGTCGGAGTAGCGTCACCGGCGCAGAAAGGACTCTTGATCTGCTTTTTTGTGGCTACTTCTTAGTGCCCACCAGCACTTGCCGCTCTATCGTCTTCGGGAGTTCATCGTTGAAGGTTTGCTCGATCACGAGCGGATCCCGGTCGACGCCGTCAGGGATCTCGAGCACGTGCAGCGTGTACTCAATGTTGTTCATGCTCGGCAGCAGCGATGGTGGTTGACGAAACTCAACGTGCATTATGCCGTCGTGGGCCGCATACGCTTTCGTTGGCGTCCACTGCCGACCGCTACTTCCTCCCGTGCGGATGCCAACCTTGTCGTCATCAATGAGGCAGGCGACGAGGTTGCCGGTGTCGTCTTCCGCCACGACCTCGGCGTCGTTGCAGTAGCCGGCATCCTTGAGCGCGACGCTCGCACCGACGCACGCGGTAAGAGCGAGGCCGCATACTACGAGGGCGGCGGCGAGCCCACTGGCCCGCCCGACCGCTCGGTAGCGAAAACTACGTGTTCTGCGCATCGCCTGGATCTCCATTTCCCGCTTGGGCAGCTCTGCTTAGTTCAACTAAAGCTCATGCTCCTGCACGGGGGGGCTTCGGGAACAAAGTTGATCGAACCGAGACCTAGCCCGATCACTGCAAGTCGTTCCGGGGTTGGCTGCTGTGCTGAGACGTTGGAGCACCCTCAAACGTTGGGTAGCGCATCCATACTGACAGGCATAGCGTCAGTTCTATGAGAACTTCCCTGCTGGGTGCAGCCGGCATTCTTGTGGCTGTGTGCCTCGCCGGTTGCGGTTCAGTCGCCGAAGCCAGCTATCTCGGCGTGGCACAAAATCCCCTCAAGCCAACGCAACAGGGGCTGATCGATGAGACACCAACCGTCACGTGGCTCAGCGATGAAACCCGCTTCGCCGTCACTCTCGCAGGCAGTTCGAACTGCTCGTCCTACGCTTCGAAAGTGTCACAGCTCGATGATCACACTATTGAGGTGGTGACGCAGAGAACGAAACGACCGCTCTTCACCGCCAGTTGACACAGCACCAAGTGTAAGTAAAGCTCAGAACACGCTGTGACGCGGCGCACAGCTGAGGTGATTCGAGGAGCAACGGGGTGGCATGAAGGTACAAGGCTGGGGAGCGATTGCGGCACTTCTTATGTTGGCGGGGTGCGCCAGCACTCCCGTAGAGGCTCCCGTCGTCGAGGCGCCATCGATCGCCGACTACGGCAAGCTCATGGTCGACTGCTTGGGCGAATCAGGTTTTGAAGCCGAAGCTCAGGGCGCCGGCGTCACGAGCGAGACCACTCTCGAACAGGTGGAGCCGTACAACGCTGCCGTTGCCGACTGCGACCGACGCTACGGCTTCGACGCAACCGGTGAAATGACCGAGTCACAACTAACCGCTATGTATGACTTCGAACTCGAAACGCAACAGTGCCTGGAGGCTCTCGGCTACTCCACAACCGTGCCAAACAAGCAAACCTATATCGATCATTACTACTCATCGTTTGATGAGGGCGGTTTCTCGCTGCCTCATTCTCAGGCGCGAGAGCAGGCCCAGACTCGGGATGAGCTAGAGCAGCAGAGCACTGAGTGCCCGGCCGCAGTGCTCCTGTACGACGGCCCCATCGGATGACCGCAGTCACGACTGCACGACAGCGCGCTCTTAGGGAACCCGAAGTTCCTTCAGGGGGTCACGGCGTGCGGCGGCGAGCGCCGGAATGAGGGCAGCAATGAGCCCGGTGACGATCGCCAAGATGGCTACTGCGAGGAAGAAGTTCAGCCCCGGTAGCGGGTCACCGCTCAATTGCAGTCCAGTCGCCGCGGCGACACTTCCGATGGTCGCGCCGATGCTACTCAGAACTGCTACCTGCGTGAGAAGCAGCCCCACGATGAGCCCCTGGGAAGCCCCTAACGCGCGCCGGCGGCCAAAGTCTTTTCGGCGCAACATCACGAGGCCGTACAGAATTGCGGCAGCAAGCACTGCCGTCAACGCGAAGACCACGAGCACCAGATTACGGCCGAAGCTGCCGAGCTGACCCTGCACTAGCGACCGCAACTCAGCCAAAGATTCACTCGTGGCAATGGTCACTTTGGTGGGGTCATCCACCGCGAGCACTGAGCGAACAGCCGCAGCAATCGGCGCAACGAGGTCTGGGCGCTCCGCGATCACGACGAGAACACTGACGTCCGCCGGCGCCGCGCCCGACTCCTGCTGCTGAGGCACGACAACGAGCGGTTCGAGAAAGGCGAGATAGTCGGGCACCGTGATGCGACCCGTGATCGCATAGTCGGCACCGCTGGAGGAAACTACTCCCCCGGTCTCATCCGGCATCCCAAGTTGCTCAAGCGCCATTTCTGATGCCAAGGCCGACACATCGCTCAGCGGCAGCGCTCCCGTCAATGCCTGAATATCGTCACCGTAGGCCAGCCGCACCGGCACCGGCGGGCCATCCAGAATCGCAGCGTTGTGAACGTCGAGCGCTCCCCCGAAGGCACCCGCCCACGCGATGCCATCCACGTTGGCTAGGCGCTCGAGAACGGAGGAGTTCAGACCGGCACCGCTCTCGGCACGCACCACCACAGCGCGAGTTCCCGTGGAATCGATGGTGCCAAGAACGGCCTGCTCGGCACCGACAGTGCGCCCCGTTGTCAGTAAGACGGTCGCGCACATTCCGGCGATCATGATGATCGTGACAACGGAGGCGACGGGCTGGCTGCGTGCCGTCGCTGTTCCCTCACGCAGGATGGCGAGCATCCGCCGCAGGGCACTCATAGTTGGATCACCCTGTCACAGCGAGTAACGAGCGCAGGGTCGTGGGTGGCAACAACAACTGTGCCGCCGTTCGCCGCCTGCGCCCTCATCGCGTCGACGACGATGGTCGCCGAATCGGGATCCAGGTTGCCGGTGGGTTCGTCAGCGAGCAGGATGCGAGGGTTATTGAGCAGTGCCCGGCAGAGAGCAATGCGTTGAGCTTGCCCACCCGACACCTGTCCTGGAGTGTGGTGCGCCCGCAGGTTGACGCCGAACTGAGACATTAGTTCAAGCGCGCGGCGCTGAGCGGTATCCCGTGGCTCGCCGCGGTAGAGAGCAGTCTCGATCACGTTATCGAGCACGGTGCGAGTCGCGTCGAGAGCGGCATCCTGAAACACGAAGCCGAAAAGGGTTGCCCGCAGGCGGGCGCGCTGGGCATCCGGCAGTCGCGTTGACTCTACGCCATCGAGCAGCACGTCCCCGGCGCCCGGTTTAAGCATGAGCCCGAGGAGGTAGAGCAACGTTGACTTGCCTCGGCCCGAGGGCCCAGTGAGGGCGACGACTTCTCCGGCCGAGAAGGTGGCATCCCAGTCGGTGAGGATGGGCGTGTTCCGGTTGTAACCGAAGGTGATTCCGCGTGCTTCGAGCAGCTCGTGGGGCACGGCGCTACCCTCCCGAGGCCGGGACCCGCACGCGAGTTCCCGCCGGCACGCCTTCGATCACGGACATGCCACGAGCACTCGTGACGACGGTGACATCATGGGCAACGGCCTCGGAGTCGATCACGCTGATGGTGCCGTCAGCACCGCTCAACAACGCAGCCGAGGGAACAACAAGTCCACTTACCGTCTCAACGGTGACGATGCGAGACGACAGCAGTGTTTGCCCTGTCACCGGAATGGTGGAGCATTCCTCGCCGCAAATAACACTGTCATCAGCGCCCGCGAGGATGATCGTGGTTTCTCCCGACTCTGAGGTTTCACGATCGACGACGACCGCTTCCCACACCGCGTCGCCGTTCGTGATTTCTACCCGGGTGCCGTTGGGCATGAGTGAGGACTGTGATTCGGTGACCGGAATCTCAAAAGTGGGTGACGGAAGCAACCCCTTCACGACGGCTTCGCCCCCGCCGAGACTTGCGCCGCGCTTGACCACGTCGGTGTCGAGCGCAAGGCGCGAGGGCAGTGAGGGCACAAAAACGAGATCGCCCGACTGCACGACCCCATCGCGCTCAAGGCCAAGGCTTTCTTGCCAGGCTCGAACAGCCCAATAGGTGGCGTAATCGAACTCTCCGTCGGGCGTCCACTCATAGAAACCGAGGTCGGACAGCATTGCCTGCAACTGCTTCACATCTGCGCCCTCTGTCCACAGTTCGAGAGAGCGGAACGCGGGGATCGATCCCTGGGCGACGACGACTGGCCGCAAGTTCACCGTGTAGAGGATGCTGCCCTGCTTCGCTTCATCGCCAGCCGCAATTGCCACACTCGTGACTGTTCCGGAGGCCTGATTGCTGCCCACAGGAACAGGCGTCCATTCGGCAACGGTGTTCAGGTTGATGCTCGATCCGACCTCACCATCGACAACCTCGACGTACGTGAACGCTGTTGAATCAAGTACATCCTTTGCCGGAGTGAGAACAGTGGATGCCGCCCAGCCCACACCGGCGCCCACGAGAAGCACCACGAAGCCGAGAGCTAACGCGGGCACGATGCGGCGGCGCGGTTTTTCATAGAGGCTCAGTTCCGTCGAGGAATCTGTCATTGTGAGGCACTTTCAATTTGAAGGAGTATTGAAAGAATACCTATGTTGCGCCGGCTGGTGCAGTGTGCGATCACCCGAAGAGGCCCTCGGGGTTCTGGGGACACTGCTCATTCAACGCCAACCAATCCGATACACCTGTTGCACTGGCGTACGGGGTCCACGAGCCTGCGCTGTAGGTTTCGAGGAACTTTTGGCGACTGGGAGGTTCCTCAACAGTGATTCCTTCCGCAGTGAGGCAGTCGGTGAGGTCACCGGTGTAGTAGTCGTAAAGGTAATTGAGCTGCGCATCGCTGAACGGCACGGTATAGCGCGGGTCCATGGGGTACTTGATACTGCACGCGTACATCGCCACTGCATAGGGTTCCTTCTGAGCATCGGTCAATGTACCGCCTACGCCCTCGTCCACCACATTGGTCTCAAACCCTTCTTCGTTCAGGCATTTGCTCATCACGTGGGGCCATTCCTTCAACGACACCAAGGCGACCTGCGACACTGTCGGCACGGAAGCATCCGGGTAAGAGGCACGAAGTTCGGCGAGCAGGCGCTCATTCTCTTGCTCTACCGCGGCCATCGCTTCCTCCGGCGAAAGCGAAGACTCCACAGGCCCACCATTCCCGCCGAGGATCGAGCAGCCTCCCAGAGTCAGAACACCGACAAGGAGCAGAGAGGCCAACTTCGATATGTGATGCACGTTTTCCTCCTCGATTGAGAGCTGAACTGCACTCTCCCGCTGAGATTAGTTGCCGGGTGAGACCCAAGCAATGCAATTCAGCACATTTAGAGAGTATTAGTCGATTTTGGTGGGCGCGTAGCGCGCGGCATGCCCTCAGTCTCCGGAAGGTGGCGTACTCAGCGGATGACGATCGCACGCGCTATCGCGCAGATTCAGCGCGCCAAACTCTCCACCACGCGGCCGTAAACGCGCGGCAGTCGCGCGGCGAACGGCACGATGGCCCGGCGCAGCGGTGAGTTCGCCGCCGCCACAAGCCCGGTGGTGAGCATCCGAAAGTCGCGGGTCACTCGCCGCCATTCGCGTTCGTACCGTTCGGGTTCGCCGGCAACGATGCACTCGATCGCGGCGCGCGCTTCCGCCAGCCCTAAGCGGATGCCCTCCCCCGTGATCGCATCGACATAGCCAGCGGCGTCGCCCACGAGAAGCACTCGGCCCGCTCGCTGCCCGGTCGTGTTCTGCAATAGCGGACCAGCTCCCCGCACGCTTGACGCCGGCGTCGCGCCGCGCAGTCGTTCGGCGAGCGCCGGCACACTCGCCAACGCCTCCTCGAACGACGTCCCCCGCGGGCCCAACACCGCAATGCCCACTTCGGTGTCGCTCACCGGCGTGACATACAGCTCAGCAGTCGGCGCCCAATGAACCTCCACGAGATCAGTCCACGGAGCAACCTCAAAGTGCTGCCGGATGCCGAACCGCCGAGAATCACGTCGCCTCACGCGGCGAGGGCGCGCGGCCACACCCACTAGCTCACGCACCGTGGAGTGCAGGCCATCGCAGCCGAGCATCCACCGCCCCTCGATGGTGCGCCCGTCAGCGAGGTGCGCGGATACCGCGCCCGCGCTCGCTTGCGTCTTCGTGCCGCCTTGGCCGCTTTCTGCGCGGTTCGCACTGCGACTCCGGCCATCCATCTGCGCCCCGTCGCCAAGCTGCTCGATGGCCTCAACCTTGCCGTGCTCGAACTCGACGCCGAGCTCAACCGCGCGTTCGCTGAGCGCCCGGTGCAGTTCGGTGCGACGAACGCCGAGCGCGGTATCCGAGGCGAAACGGTGTTCGGCAGTGCGGGTGCCGTCTTGATAGCTGATGCCGGCGATCCTGCGCCCGCGCGGGTGAACCCCGAGCGCGGCGAGTTCGGTGACGGCACCGGGCATGACTCCTTCGCCGCAGGCTTTGTCGATGGTGCCGGTGCGGGGTTCGATCACGAGCGCGCTGAGGCCGTGCATCCGCGCGTTGGTCGCCGCGGCGAGACCAATAGGCCCGCCACCGACGACGACGACGTCGACGACCGGGGAAACTCTCGGTTCTGCCACAACATCGTCGGCCGCACCGGCAGCAACCGCATCCTCGCCCGCCGCACTCATTGCGTCAGTTCGCGCAGCGCCCGGTTTTCGGTCGGGATGCGGAACGCCAACAGCAGCACCGCATTCAGCACGGTGAACACGATCGCGGTGACCCACGCGGTGTGCACGAGCGGCAATGCGATCCCCTCGATCGCGACAACCAGGTAGTTGGGATGCGGCAGCCACGTCAGCTTGTACGGCCCGCGGTTCTGCACGCGGCCGGCCCCGGGCACCACAATCACCCGGGTGTTCCACTGAGCGCCAAGCGAGTTGATAATCCAGTAGCGTGCCGCCTGGCAGAGCAGGGTGATCACGAGCATCGGCATGCCCAGCCACAACAGGAAGGGGCGATCGGCAACGATCACTTCGACAACGCAAGCAATCAGCAGGCCCGTGTGCAGAGCCACCATCCACGGAAAATGCTTCTGCCCATACTCACGACCGCCACGCTCGAACGCCGCAGCAGCGTTGCGCTTGGAGATGCGCAGCTCATAGAGGCGCTCCATGCTCGTGCCCACGATGAGGGCGATGTAGGCAATGACGGTCATGCTCACCACTCCAAGAGAACGAATTCGGCGCTCACTCCCGGACCGAGAGCGAAGGCGAGAGCGTGACTACCGGGGGCTGGCGCAGGGTCGGCGTGCAGAGCATCCGCCAGCACATGCAGCACGGCCGCCGACGACAGGTTGCCGACGCGCGCGAGGCAATCCCAACTCGACTGCAGGTCGCGGCGCTCAAGTCCGAGCGAACTCTCGAACGCTTCGAGCACACGCGGGCCACCCGGATGCGCGATCCAGGTATCGATGTCGGCAATCGTCAGGCCGTTGCGGCCCAGAAAGTCGCTGACTTCGCCCGGGAAGCTGTTTTGAATCACGTCGGCGACGCCCGCGCTCAACACAATCTCGAAACCGGTGCCGCCCACGTTCCAGCCGATCACATCGTGACTGTCGGCGACGAAGGTGCTGCGGGTGTCGATCACGCGCGGGCCCGGCTCGCTGCGGTTCTCCCCCACCATCACGACCGCTGCGGCTCCGTCGCCGAAGAGGCCTGTGGCGACAAAGTTGGCCATGCTGTGGTCATCGCGCTGGAGGGTGAGCGAGCACAGCTCGACGCTCAAGACGACGCCCACTTCATCCGGATGCCCGACCAGATAGTCATGCACACGGGCCAAGCCCGCGGCCCCCGCCAGACAGCCCAAGCCGAACGAAGGAACCCGTTTCACATCGGAGCGCAGCCCCAGCCGAGGAATCAGCAGCGCGTCGATCGAGGGCGCCGAGATGCCGGTGACGGAAGTGAAGAAGACGAAGTCGACATCGCTCGGGGCGAGGCCAGCATCCGCGAGCGCCGTGGTCAGTGCACGCTCAAGCAGCTCGGCCGAGACGCGGATGAACTCATTGTTGGTTTCGCGAAAACTGCCTAGTTCGGGATACCGCTCGAGCGGAAGCGCCATGTGGCGACGGTCGATTCCGCTGGCACCGTGCATCCGCTCAATCACGGCCTTATGGCGGGAATTCTCGGCCAGAAGCGGCGCAAGCATGCCGGTCATTTCGGCTTGCGTGTAGCTATATTCGGGCACCACCGGGGCGACTGCCACAACTCTGCTCATTCAGAGACTCCGCTCATTCACAGAAGTTATCACGCGCCGAGGGTGCGACCCTCGTTGCGGCGATAGGCACGCCACGCGCGCCAGGCGCCGGTCGACCAGAGCGCCCAGAGAACGAGCACGGGCTGGAACGGCATCCGGATCCAGCGTTTGAGGTCGGTGTCGAGCCCGAGCGAGTCAACCTGATTCACGAGCTGTGAGATGTTGCCGGGGTAGATCGCGATGAAGAACGCAGCGGCAACCCAGCCCACGTGCGGGCGGTATTTCTTGGCGAAGATGAGCGCACTGCCGAGCGCGATTTCGACAACACCGGATGCCACGACCACGAAGTCTTGGTCGAACGGTTGCCAATCGGGCACTTGGGCTTGAAAGTCTTCGCGGGCGAACGTGAGGTGGCTGATGCCGGCAAACACGAGCGAGGCACCGAGCGCGATGCGTCCGACGCGACGGCCGATACGGCTGGCTCGCGATGGCTCGTCGAGGGTGCTGGTGGATGTCGCGGAGTAAGTGCGCTCTGGTGTCTGGTCCATTTCTTCATTCTTGTAGGGTGGGCTTGGCGTCTGCCGAGTACGCTCGTGCGTTGCGGTCGCTCGGCACGCCGAAAGCGGTCTCCGGATGCGCGGGTGCACACTGTTGGCATGACTGAAGACACTGCGTCCTCCTCGCCTTCTGCCTCCATACCCGCGGCGCCATCGCCCGATCTCGGCGTGACGTCGCCGCCTGCAGACCGTAAGCGCCCCACTCTTCTCCGCCACTGGAACGCCACCGCAGTCACTTTCGCGGTGCTTTCCCTCATCGGCTTAGTCGGCACGTGGATCTTCAATGCGCTAGCGATTGTGCAGATGCGCGACTATCTCGGCGACTGGTTCGGCAGCGGGCCAGCCGTCAACTCGCTCGGCGTCGACCTTCTCGTCGTAGCCGTGGCGGGCAGCATCCTTCTCATCGTCGAAGCGCGACGCCTTGGGATGAAGCGGGCTTGGCTCTACATCGTGCTCTCGGGCATCACGGCCTTCGCGTTCACCTTCCCGCTGTTCCTCGCGATGCGCGAGCGCAAGCTCGTGGAGCTCGGTCGCCGCTAGCGCGCTAGTCCTTCCAGCATCTGCCACAGAAGGTGGGAGAATCAAAGGATGAAGATCCTCTCGATTCAGTCCGCAGTCGCGTTCGGCCATGTCGGCAACTCTGCCGCGGTGTTCCCGCTGCAGCGCATCGGTGTTGAGGTTGTGCCGGTCTACACGGTCAACTTCTCGAACCACACGGGCTACGGCGCGTGGCGCGGACCGATGATCGACCCGAGCGATGTCTCTGAAGTAATCGCCGGCATTGAGGATCGCGGCGTCTTCCCGCAGATCGACGTCATCCTCTCGGGCTACCAGGGCGGCGAGGGCATCGGCGATGTCATCATCGACACCGTTGCGCGCGTCAAGGCAGCGAACCCGAACGCGATCTACGCCTGCGATCCCGTGATGGGCAATGCGAAATCCGGATGCTTCGTGGCCCCGGCCATCCCGATCCTGCTGCGCGAGCGCGTGGTTCCTGTCGCCGACATCATCACCCCTAACCAGTTCGAGCTGGGCTTCCTCACTGAAACCGAGCCCGACACGATCGAGTCGACGCTGGCCTCCGCCGATCTCGCCCGGGCGATGGGCCCGAGCACGGTTCTCGTGACGAGTGTTGAACGGCCCGACCGCGAACCAGACACCATTGAAATGATGGTGGTGACGGATGCCGGAGCCTGGATTGTGCAGACCCCGCAGCTACCGATGAAGGCCAATGGTTCCGGTGACGTGACCGCCGCCCTCTTTACCGCCCACTTTGTGCGCACTGGCGACGCCGCTGATGCTCTGGCTCGCACAGCATCCAGCGTCTTCGACCTACTCACCAAGACCCTTGAGTCCGGCGAACGCGAGCTCCAGCTCGTGGAGTCACAAGAGTTCTACGCGAACCCACGGATGCAGTTCACTACGCGCCAGGTTCGCTAAGCGCCAGAGCGCCAGAGCGCCAGAGCGAATTGCCGGTGCAATAGGGCGCACTCTAATAAGAAAAGGCCCACCAGTCGGTGGGCCTTTTCTTGTACCTCTGTTGTGCGATTGCACTGTGCGCGAGGGGGGACTTGAACTGACCTCGACCCCCTCGCGCCGCGAATCTCGGAAGGGCGTTCTGCCGCATAAAATCAACGATCTACGGCATGTGACCTGTGGATAACTCCACCGCGATACCCCGACCTGCAGGTTGCTTAGCACTTTCGTTAGCACTTTTCACGGCCGCGCTGAGCGGCAAGGGGTGCGAACGTGACAGGCGCAGGCGTCACCGCCGTTTCGTCCATCGAACCAGTATGAGCACGGTCGTCCAAGTCGCCAGAACCACGAAGGGAACCGGCGTGACGGCGAGCATGGTGATGCTGAGCGTCCCGAGGATCGCGAGCAACGGATCGCTGAGCGCCCAGCCGACTTGCACGACGATGCTGATGTCACCGGCCGGGGTGTTCACGGGCGTGAGCAGGCTCGGAGGAAGCGGGCATTTCAACGCACTGCCGAAGCGAAGCGCAAGCGTCAAGATGCCGACCGCGCATGCTCCCGCGAGAGCGAGCCCGAGCGCAGTGCTCGTGGCAAGTGCGGTGGCGATCGCACCCATAGGCAAGACGGTGAGCATGGCGGTGAGCGGGAAGAGAGCGTGAAGAGCTACGAGGCTTCGATCGCTGATGCCATACAGCGGGTAGTCGCCAGCGATGCTGGCGGCGTGTTGGAGTCCCTTGGTGAGTGGACCACTGGCGCAGTAGATCGCAATCCCTGCGGCTACCGCGAGAAGTGCAGACGGCGTGCCGGGAGCGAACGAGAGGGTGATCAGGAAGCCCGCGATAGCCGTCGCGAGGATCGCGCCCAGCGTCCGGCCGGGCGTGCGAGCTTGTCCGACTACATCCCGAATGAAGAAGACTATCCATCGATGCCTGCGTGCTCGGACGGCACGGATGTGCCGTCCGAGTCGCGGTGCCGCCTCATAGACGGACGTTGCCGCACTGAAGTCGAAGGAGAACGAGAACGCTGTAGCCCGTTCCCATTGCGCCGCTTGCGCGCCCAACTGCATCCCGGTGAGCCGGTCGAGCATGACCGGCGTCATGATGATAGACACCGCGGCGAGCATCGAGAGGGCTACCAGTGGAAGGACGGCCGATCCCGCTGGTGGATACGTTGCACCCGCCCACCCCCACGGCGTGAATGCGAGCAACGGCGGCATCGAAAGGCTCATCCCCGCAAGAATCACCAGGGTCAGCGCGATCGGGAAAGCGGCATGCGGGAATACCTGTCCGGCCAACCACATTCCTGCGGTCACGACGCCGGTGCCGATAGCAGCGACGACGAACGTGACCGCGCCCCAGAGTTGCGTCTCCCCATGACTGAGCACGACCATGCCGACGAGCAGCGCACTGGCAACAGACACGGCGACGATGACCGCCACGGAACGGAGCACCGGCCTTCGGAGAGCGGCCGAGCGGCGGATGCCGCTGCTCGTCAACGCGTGAAGAAGAAACGGCGGCAGCAGTGCTGGGCCACGCCAGCGCCCCAAGACCATCGCGCAGGCCCAGAGCGCTGCGACGAGAGCCGAAATCGTGATGGAAGCATTGACAGAGGTCAGTACGGCCAACCCGCTCGGGCTGCTCGCGATAACCCAAACGGCGCGCACGATGGGTACAGCAACGATCACCGCGACGAGAACGAATGCGTAGAGAGCGTAGGCCTTATCGCCCCCGGTTCGTTCTCGCCGTGCCTGCCAGATGGCCTGCGCCGCCGAGGGCTTCGGAGCGCTCATGTCTGCGTCTCCAGCGTGATGGTCACATCGGCGGTGCCTCCCGCGAGACTGCGGCTGTGTGTAGCCGCCACGATTGTCGCTCCGGCCGCTCGCCGAGCCAGCATCGCCTGCGCGAGCAGTTCAATGCGGCCAGGGTCCAAGCGTTCCTCAGGCTCGTCGAGGAGGAGCACATCGAAGGGTCGAACGAACGCCAGCGCAAGCCCGAACAGCTGGGTCTGCCCAGAGGAAAGCTCGTTCGGATATCGCGCCCCCAACGCGGCGATCCCGAACTCATCGAGCACACGTTGGGAGACCGTATCCACTGACTCCGGGCTTTCCTCCCAGGTCGAGGACACGAGAGCAACATGATCGAACACGGTGAGATCAGAAACCATCGGCTGTAGGCCGATCATCACCGCCACCCTGCGGCGGAACTCAGGAGAGCGTTCGTTCACCGGCTGCCCGCTGATCTGGATGGTGCCGGTCGTTGGCGCGATACGACCTGCCAAGGCGCGCAGGAGCGTGGTCTTGCCCGATCCGTTCTCCCCGCGCAACGCCACGATCTGGCCCTGCACGGCATGAAAAGTGGTCAGCGGGAGCAGGAGTGTCTCGTTCGCGGTCACGCTCACCGCGTTCACCTCGATGAGCGGCAATCGTCCGTCGGGACGAAGGCCAGACTTGATGGCCGGAGTGGAGGATTTGTTTGTCTGAGGATCATGGTGCTGCAAAGCTTCGCCTTTGGTCGCGTGCGGGCAATCGAAACGGATCGATACCACCCACGACAACGCGACGATGCCTCAGCGCCCTGGAAGGGCGTAACCGAGAATCGAGCTACTTAGCCGTGGGCAGCGAGAACATCCGACGGCGCACGCGAACGCACCGTCCCCCGCGAACCCGGAGCGACGGGGCGAAGCAGCTGCCAAGAATCCGGCGTCGCTGAGCGAACAACCGACGACTGAACTGGCACGAAGAACCGCCGCGACAGAGTGCGCGCGAATCGCAGAAAGAGCGGAACCGCAGCAACCAGAGCGATCGCCAGCAATGCGAACGCGAAAGGCAACGGAACATCAGGGGTCAGCGGTAGCACGCCCAGATAAAGCAACACCAAAGTGAGCTTGATCGACGCCCAGCGCTTCTCCACAACACTCACCTCCAGTCACCATCAGAATATCTGACCGCCGCTGACGAACAGCTATCCGCTCAGCTCCTTCAAACTCAGCTTCAACGCGACCCCTGTTCTTCTGAATTGACGTATGCTACCGTGGTAGGTACCATAGTTGCCGTACTAGAAATGATCGGTAGTGAGTCTGATGCATGGCGGTGTGATCCTGTTCCGGGGAACCGGGGCCGACGCGCGCCGCTATGTCGAGGCCGACCGCTCCCGCGCCGATGACTACTACCTCGGCGCTGACACGTCCGTGGCGCAGTTCACGGCGCTCGACGGTGACGGGAACGTGACCGCGGCTCTGGGTCTTGACCCCGAGGCGTATGCGGGCTGGGTGGACTGGACGAACCCGCTCACCGGGGAATCGATGGGCAAGCCTCGTATGCCGGGCGAGGGGAGGCAGGGATCGCCCCGGTTCGCGGAGCTGGTCGTGAACGCCCCGAAGTCGCTGTCGATCGCCGCGGCGCTCCACCCGGAAGTCTCCGCCGCTCTTGACCGGGCTCAGCAGGATGCCGTGGGCGAGATTCGGCGGTGGCTCGCTCAGCACTCCGTGACCCGCGTGGGGCCGCGCGGGAATCAGGAAGTCGTGCCCGTTTCGCAGTTGCAGACGGTGGCGGTGTCGCACCGCACCAGCCGGGCGGGTGATCCGCACCGGCATATCCACTTCCAGATCGGCACCCGTGTGTGGGCGGCTGGGAAGTGGCGGGCGTTGGACACCGCAGCGCTGTTCCGACAGCAAGGCGCGATCCGCGCCCTCGGCACCGCTGTCATCGCCGCGCACCCCGAGCTTGCGGAGGTGCTGGGCCGGCACGGCCTCACCCTCGATCCGGTATCGGGCGAGGTGGTCGAGCTCGAGCGGTTCAAGGGCGTGATGAGCAAACGCGGCGCGCAAGTACGCAAGCATCTCGAACGGCTCGAAGCGGAATGGGAGGCGGCGCATCCGGGCGAAACTATGGGGCCGGTCGTGTCCGCCCGCCTCGCGGCGAAAGCGTGGGCGCACGAGCGGCCCGCGAAGAAGCCCACGACCCTCCGCGAAGAACAGGCGTGGGTAACCGAGTTGCGGGAGGCCGGCTACGATCCGTCCACGTTGCGCCGGCCCGCGCGTCGTGCGCCGGCGTCACTGGACGACCTCTCCGTGCAGACAGTCGCGAACCGGGCACTGGATCGGTGCGCGGCTGGTAGTTCGGCGTGGACGCGGCACACGGTGCAGGAGCACGTCACCCGGATCATGACCGAGTACGGCGTGCAGGCGGCACCGGCCGAGATACAGGAGTTCGTGCAGGTTGCAACATCGTTGGCGATGGAGGATTGCTTCTCGATCCTCCCGCCCGGCACACCGGCCCCGGAGCATGTGGCACACCTCACCTCACTCAGGGTGGTGCAGGCGGAGACGGAGCTGCGCGACCTCATCGCCGCGCGCATCCCGCAGCAAGACCCTGGGCACCCGGACGTGCGCCGGGCGGCGCGCAGGCGCGGTCTGGACGCTGGGCAGGAGCGCGCCGCCGCCGCGGTCGCATCGACCGATCCGCTCGTGGTTGTAGAAGGTGCAGCGGGGAGCGGGAAGACGACGATGCTCGCCGTTGCAATCGAGGTCGCCGCACGACACGGGCGGGCATCGCGGGTGGTCGCACCGACATTGCGCGCCGCGCAGGTCGCACACGCCGAACTCGGCGTGCCCGCAACATCGGTTGCGGCGCTCGTGCACGCCCAAGGGTGGCGGTGGAACAGCGATGGCGTATGGACACGCCTCGCACCGGGAGACACCGACCCGGAGACGGGCCGCACCTACCGCGGCCCGGCAGAGGGCGCGCGGCTGGTGTGGGGTGAGCGGGTGACCGTGGACGAGGCCGGGATGCTCGACCAGGACACCGCAATCGCGTTGCTCACCGTCACCGCCGAGGCAGGCGCGACGGTCGCGCTCGTCGGGGATCGGGCGCAGCTCGCGGCGGTCGGGCGCGGCGGGGTGCTCGATATAGCGGCACAGATCAGGGGGCGCACCTTCGACATGGCCAAGGTGCACCGCTTCACCGATCCCGCCTATGCCGAGGTCACGGTGCGGATGCGCGACGGGCGCGACCCCGGCGAAGTGTTCGACCGGCTCACCGCGCTCGGCCTCGTCCGCCTGCACGCCAGTGACGAGGACGTGCGCGAGCACATCGCCGAGCAACGCCGGGAGGGAGAAGCCGTCACGGTCACGTCCAACGACGAGGCGCGCGCCGTGAACGCGCGTATCCGTGACGAGCGGGTGGCGCGCGGCGAGGTCGACGACCACCGCACCGCGACCGGAAGCGACGGCCTCCCCAGCGGTGCCGGGGACGTGATCCAAACGCGCAAGAACAACACCAGCATCGGCGTCGCGAACCGCCAGAACTGGATCGTGCAACGAGTCGATAAGGACGGGGCATTGCGGGTGCGCGAGACCGGAAACGGGAGGAAGCGGCAGCGTACTGTGCGCCTGCCCGCCGAGTATGTGGCCGAGCATGCGCACCTGTCGTATGCGGCGACCGCCTACGGGGTGCAGGGCGCGACCGTCACCGGGTCGAACACGATCCTCACCGATGCGACCAGCGCCGCGAGTGTGTATGTCGGTATGACTCGCGGCCGCGAGCAGAACCTGTTGCACGTCGTCGCCGAGAGCCAGGAGCAGGCGCGGGAGCAGTTCGTCGCGGCGATCGAACGTGACCGCGCCGACCGCGGCCTCACCGACGCGACCGAGCTTGCAGCAGAGTCGGTGCGGGGGCTGGTGGAGGATGGGCCGGTGCGTTTGGTGCAGACCGAGCGGGCACGCCTCACGCAGGTCATCGAGCGCGCGGAACAGCACGCGGCCGTGTTCGAGGAAGCCGCCGCGCGTTTCGCCGCGCAGAAGCAGGCGCATCACGTCGAAGCCGAGGAGCACGCCGAGTATGTGGCCCACACGAAGACGACCGCCGAGCATACCCGCCGCACGGTCACCACGGAGGTGGAGACGCGGGCGGGGGCGGAAGGGCACGAACTCGTGGAAGCTCGGGCGCATCTCCACACTGCCCGAGAGGAGGCGAGGGCGGCACGGTTCGGGCGCAAGCGCGCCGCCGCCCGGAACATCGACACTGCCAAAGAGTCGGTCGAGAAGATCGAGCGACGCGTCACCCAGACCTGGGGCACCGCACCGTCTCTCTTGCGTCCCGTCACCGAGTGGGCGAAGACCATCGCGACGGAACATGCCGACGCTCACCCAGAGGTCCGGGCGGCTGAACAAGCCCTCAGCGACACCGAGGCCGCGAAACAGCCGACCCAGCGGCAGGCCGTCGAGCGGGATCGCCTCACCGTCCAGGTGTACGGGGCGGAGCAGGCGCGGCAGAAGCGGGGCACCTTCCGCATCCCCAACCCCAGAGCCGACGCCGAGCAGGCCAGAAAGCGCGCGACAGAGGCGCGGCGGGTCATTGCGGAGTTGGACGCGCGCCCCGTCGCGGAGGCCGCCGAATGGCTCACCCGGCGACGCGAGCAGCAACGGGCCGAACGTGAGGCTTTGCAAGCCCGTCAGGAAGCCCTCGCCCGCCGGGGCGCGGGGGTGACGCGAACCGGGCCGGGTCACCAGCGAGGACGGCCCGGACTCGGCTTGTGACCAGGCCCGTCAGACGGCGGTCGTGAGCCTGCGGTTGTGCACCGCGATCGTGGCAGGCATCACGATCAGCGGCAGGGCGAACACGATCAGTGCGGCCCAGTAGCCCAGGATCGGCGCGAGAGCCGCCGCGCCGATGACGAGCACGCCAGCACCGATGCTTCGCATGGCGATCGTGCCGGAGGGGTTGACCTCCGGGCTCCGGAAGTACGGGATACGCGTACCGGGGTTCGCGCGCACCATCCGCACGAACGACACGATGAACAGCACCATGCCGACCGTGACTGCGACCCACCCGAACCACTCCATGACCGAAGCCTATCGACCTACGAGCGCGCGCCCACTGCGTCACAGAGTGTCCGCCGCGCGTCTTCGGCATCAGCGACCGAGAGATACAGGCGACGGAAATGCTGACCCGCGTCAAGCTCGATCTCCAACGCGTCCGCGGTTCCCGAATAGTTCCAGAAGCGTCGCTCACCGTTCACATGGAATGTGCCGCACAGCTTCCCCATGAAGTCGAGACCAGGAGCCCGCAGGCCGGTCGGCACACGATGAGGATCGCGCTCGATGCTCACGTTCGTGATGCTCCCCAGCGGTACTCGTACCTGCTTTCGGAACCCCCACACGCGATCCATTCCTCGCGGTGTCACAGTGAGTATCCCGTCTTCAACGGTGAGAGTGTTTCTTGCAGTCACAGCGTGCGTCTTTCGTCAGCGGTGTTCGATGGAAACGAGAATGAGCGGGCTTATGCACTGGCGCTGTACCGCTGCCGTGCGGCCTCGCCGCTGGTGCCGATTGCCTCGCCGACCTCGCGCCACGACAGGCGGTGCTCCCGCGCCGCCCGTACCGCGTCAGCGAGTTCACGTTCGGCGGAGTCGCGTCGCCAGGCGGCGAGCTTGACCGCCATGACGGGCGGGATCGGGGCGTCTTGGTCGCCGGGCTTGGGTTCGTAGTTCTCGAACGCGTCCGCGAACTCGTCGGCGCGGGCCTTGATGTCTTCGATAGAGCGTGGAGCCATGATGTTCACCTCAGATACTTGGGTCGAGCCGGACGCAGCGCATGAGCGATAGCGATCGCACCGTGCCATTCGATGACCCCGACCTCGACCAGGGTGCCGGTCTCGTCGGGGCCGATGAACATGGTCATCGCATCGTCTTGCACGAAGTGCCGGACAGGGAAACGGAGCGCATGGAGCATCGCCGCATCCGAGACACCGTGCCGGTGGGCGCTGTCTAGGATGATCGGTTCCGACTCCATGCTCACAAGTTTACTTGCCACAAGTTATCTTGCCAAGCGGATCGACGGAAGACTTGCGCGGGGGTGCCGATTCGGCACTGCCAGTGGGAGTGTCAGGACTCGCCGCTCTCGGTCACAGCGTCGGCGAAGAGGGCGAGGAACTTCTCGCGGGGGATCACGATGCGACGCCCGAGCTTGACATGCGGGATGGTGCCCTCGTTGATGCTCGTGGTGATCGTGCGGGGATCGACGCCGAGTGCTTCGGCGGCTTCCTTGCGGGTGATGACGAGGCTGCGCCGCTTGCGGAGGTCGTCCATGTCGAGGGTGCTCTGCCGCATGTTGCACCATCCGTTCGTGTCAGCGCCGAGAAATGTGGTTCATCCCACCGTAGAGAATCGCACTTGCGCTGTCAACCATTGCGTTGTAGTTTTCTACTATGGAAACAGAGAGGGTGCGGGGCAACCCCGCAGGCATCACGAACACGCACGTCGCGCAGAACATCCGCGCGGCACGCCAAGCGATCGGCATGGACTTGCGCACCATGTCCGACGGCCTGAAAGCCGCAGGGCGCAAACTCTCCACCTCGGGCATCAGCAAGCTGGAGGCCGGGGATCGCCGCGTGGACGTGGACGACCTGACCGTGATCGCCTACCTGCTGCGCACCACCCCCGCCGCGCTCCTGACCCCGCCCGACGAGCAGACGACCCTGACCGGGGTGCCGGAGGGGTACGAGCCGGAAGAGATCGACAGGTGGATGCGCGGAGAACTCGTCCTCACCGATGAGGGACTGTTCAACTACTGGCAGCAGGAATGGGTCATCTGCACCGACCGCATCCACCACCTCGAAACCACCCTCGCCGGCATGACAGCCCCAAGCCCGGAGGACCCCCAGAAGACGAGCGCGCACCCGAAGACCATCGCCGCCTACCAGGAACGCTTAGAGGCAGCGCGGGCACGCGCGCGCGTGATCCAGGAACGGGGCGTGCAGCTCGACCCGGAGGGGCGCGTGTTCAACGCCACCGACTACGCCGAAAACTACAGCAACACGCACCGGCCCGGCACAACCACGGCAAGGAGCACACGGTCATGACAGCGAAGAGGCAGCCCGCCGACACGGGCGGCGGGGGCGAGAAGCAGCAGCGACGCTCGCGTTCTCGGCAGCCGGGCTCGATCCAGGCTTACGACACCGACACGGGGAAGCGGTGGCGGTTCCAGATCTACGTCCTGAAAGACCCCGAATACCCCGAGATGGGATCGCGGCGGCTGACCCGTTCGGGATTCACCAGCACCGACGAAGCGAACGACGCCTTGCAGGAAGCGTTGAAGCAGCGCAAACAGAACGAGAAGTTCGGCAACAAGGTGCCGACCGTGGGCACCTACGCGGATGAATGGGCGGCAGGATTGAAGCTCGCGGCGTCCACAATCACGGGGTACAAGAAGATCATCCGCAACCACATCCGCCCCCAGCTCGGCCCGATCCGGCTCGACAAGCTCACCGCCACCCGGATCGCCCGCCACTACCGCGACCTCGAAGACCACGGCCGCAAGGACGAGTACGGCAAAGGCGAGCCGCTGTCGGCTAACAGCGTCCACAAGGTGCACGTCGTGCTCGGCGCGATCCTCGACGCCGCGATCGACGACGGGCACCTGACGGTGAACCCGGCGAAGAAGAAGCGCACCGTCAAGCCCCCGAAGTCCAGCGAGGTGCGGGCGCAGAAACCCGAGATCGCGACCTGGACGGCCGAGCAGTTGCAGACCTTCCTCACCTGGAACCGCGACACGCTCGAAGACGAACTGTTCCCGCTGTGGCGGCTCATCGCCTACACCGGCATGCGCAGATCAGAAGCTCTCGCGCTCCGGTGGTCGGACATCAACACGAAGACGATGCGGGTCAGCATCCGCCGCGCCGTCGATACCGACGACTGGACGAAGACGAAGACCACCAAGACCGGGCAAGCCCGCGTCATTGACGTCGACGCCGAAACCCTCAAGGTGCTCGCCTCCTACAAGGTGGCACGGGCTGAGGTGTCGTTCGAGCTTGCCAAGGCCGACGCCTACATCTTCGGCGACGACGACGGGAAGCTCCGCTCACCCGACGCAATGACGAGCCGCTGGGATCGACGCCTCAAGTGGGTCACCGCGAAGTTCGACAGCCTGCACCGCGTCACGATCAAGGGGCTGCGTCACACTCACGCGACCCTGCTGCTGGAACTCGGGGAGCATCCCAAGGTCGTGCAGGAGCGCCTGGGCCACTCAACGATCACCACGACGATGAACATCTACTCCCACGTCACCCCGACCATGCAGCGCTCGGCAGTAGACCGCTTCGCCGCCCACCTGAACGGCTGATCCAAGAGAGCGACGATTGTAAGACTCCGAACCGCTAAGCCGAGCGTCGAGGGCGGGTAACCGCGTAGATCTCGAAACAAATCCCGAGCACGATGAGGACGAAGCCGACGACACCGAGGGCTGTAAAGGTGACAACGAGAGCACCCGCAAGGACCAAGGCGATCGAGAGAATCACGCCAACAAGCGCCGCTGTGCTCAACTTCATACTTCGAGCCTATCCCACGCTGCTCTCATCGACTGAGGTGGCTGCGTCCTCACCTCACGGAACCGCTAAGCACCGTTTCTGTGGCCGTCCTGAACCACTCGCACATCGCCCTTAGCACTTTTTCTAGCACTTCCGACGCGAATGACCCCCAACCCGAGACATAAAATCCCAGGTCAGGGGCCATTCCATTCGTGTGCGCGAGGGGGGACTTGAACCCCCACGTCCTTTCGAACACACGGACCTGAACCGTGCGCGTCTACCAATTCCGCCACTCACGCGTGGATTGAGTTGAACACTCAACTGAGTGAGATTATCACAGCGCCGGGCCGTTCAACGATTCGTAGTCCGGAAGATGTTTAGTGACGATTCACAGTTTCGTCATATAAGGTCGATAGCTGTCCGTGTGTCTAAAGCCACGGGTTCAACCAGACTTGATCCGAAACTGTCTCAACCCGACAGACCACAGACCACACCCCTGGGGGTTACCGCGTGAAACGATTGCTGACACTCAGCGCAATCATGGCTGTTGTCGTGAGCGTGACTGTTCCAGCCGCTGCACACATGGAACCTTCGTCGCGCGACATCGAATCGACTGCTTCTGCAGCTTCGGCATCCGCAATCCTGCAGCAGTCTGCTGCTGTCGCTACGACTGAACCTGTTCAAAGTGTGCCGATCCAGTCCTTCGCTTCTTCAGTAGAAACCGAAATCAGCGCCGCACAGCGCGACAAGCTCTCGATCAAAGAACCTGAGCCCGAGCCAGAGCCCGTTGCAGACGTTTACACCGCTGGGCCTTCCGGTTCATTCGCTGGTACGTATGGCGGAGAATTCGCCGGGTTCCTTGCGGTCTGGCCCGCTAACGCCCCGGTCAACGACGGCTTCGGCTACCGCGGCTCAGAATTCCACGGCGGTATCGACATCATGACCGGTAGCGGAATGACAATTGTCTCCGCTTCCCCCGGTGTAGTGACCCAGGTCACTTACGGTGGCGGCTGGGGCCAGTACGTCAAGGTGGATCACGGCAGTGGCGTTTCCACCCTCTACTCGCACATGATCGCTGGCTCTCAGATGGTCTCCCCCGGCCAAACAGTTGCCGCCGGAACCCCCCTCGGCCTCAGCGGCGCCACCGGTTACGTCACCGTCGCCCACCTCCACTTCGAGACCTACGTCAACGGCACTCGCGTTGACCCCATGGGCCTCCTTCCTTAATAGCTCGACCCTGAGTAACGGGTTAGCCGCACACACCGGCTAACATCGACGTACTACAACGAGCCACCACGAGGAGAGCTTTGGGTCTTCTGGACAACTTTGAGCGAGGTCTCGAACGCGCAGTAAACGGCGCCTTCGCAAAGACCTTCAAAAGTGGTCTGCAACCCGTCGAAATCACTAGCGCCCTGCGCCGCGAACTCGACACGCAGGCCGCTGTTGTGTCGCGCGACCGCATCCTCGTGCCCAACAACTTTACGGTTCGCCTCAGCGACACCGACTACCAGCGCATGGCCGGCCTCGGCAGCACGCTCATTTCCGAGCTCACCGAACTCGTTCAGCGCCACGCCACCGCCCAGCACTATTCCTTCTCGGGTGGCATCGCCATTGTTCTGGCCCCCGACGACTCCCTGAGCCAAGGCATGATCGAAGTCGATTCGGTCAGCGTCAAGGGCACAGTCGCGTGGACTCCCGTCGTCGACATCAACGGTGCCCGACACACCCTTGTGCACTCGCGCACCATCATCGGTCGCGGCAGCGAAGCCGACATCACCGTCGACGACAACGGCATTTCTCGCAAGCACGTCGAGATCCTTTGGGATGGCTCGCGTGCCGAAGTGAACGACCTCAACTCCACAAATGGGTCCAAATTGAACGGATCACCAGTTTCTCGTGCACCACTCGCGCCAGAATCCGTGATTGATATCGGTCGAACCCGTATCGTGTTCCGTGTGCTTGCCCAATCCTCCGATGCCGACCAGTCCGCTGATCGCCGCAATGACCGGGGGTTCACCCTATGAGTGAACTCACCCTCCTGTTGCTGCGCATCGCGTTCCTCGCCATCATGTGGGGTTTCATCTTCGCGATTGTCTACGCACTCCGTTCCGATCTCTTCGGAGAAAAGGTGCGCCGGATGCCCGTGCAGAGCGCAGCTCAGGCGCAACAAGCTCCCTCCACTCCCCCGGCACCCGTTGCCGCGCAGCCCACTCGCCCGGTGGCTCCCGCCGCTCCGGCAACCGGTAGCTCTCTCGACGCGACCCGCCTAGTGATTGTGTCTGGCTCTAAAGAGGGCCTGGAAATTGCTCTTCCCGAAGAGCAACTGACTATCGGTCGCTCGAGCGAATCGGGTCTCGTTATTCGCGATGACTACACCTCGACGCACCACGCTCGCCTTTTGCGTTGGGCGGATAGCTGGGTTGTACAAGATCTTGACTCAACGAACGGCACCTTCTTAGCCGGTCAACGAGTGAGCGTTCCGACGCCAATTCCGTTGAATACGCCGATCAAGATCGGCACTACTAGCTTCGAACTGCGACGGTAACTGAATGGCCACTTCGGGCAACAGTGCTGCCGCATCCCATGTGGGTAAGGTTCGGGCTAACAACCAGGACAGTGCCTACGCCGGCAGCCATCTCTTTATTGTCGCGGACGGTATGGGTGGCCACGCGGGTGGCGATGTTGCTTCGGCCATCACAATCAAACACGTAGCCGAAGCTGACCGCAGTTTCGAGTCGGCAGACGACGCCGCTCAGGTGTTGCACGACACTCTCCTTGCCGCCAACGGCATCCTCTCCGACACCGTTATTGAGCACAATGAGCTCACGGGCATGGGCACCACTGTTAGCGGAATGATTCGCGTTGGCAACAAGATGGCCATGGCCCACATCGGCGACTCGCGTATCTACTTGCTACGCAAGGGCGAGATGACTCAGATGACGCACGACCACACGTTCGTGCAACGTTTGGTGGAGAGCGGCCGCATCACCCTTGAAGAAGCTGCCGTGCATCCGCGCCGCTCCGTTCTCATGCGCGTTCTCGGTGACGTCGATGCGTCTCCCGAGATCGATACTGAAGTTTTTACGACCGAGCCCGGTGACCGTTGGTTGCTGTGCTCCGACGGTCTCAGCAGTTTTGTCACCGAAGACAAGATCGCCGCGACCCTGCGCCGCGTTACAGATCCACGAGTGGCAACTGAGCGTCTCGTTCAGGCAAGCCTCGACCAGGGCGCTCCCGACAACGTCACCGTAGTGCTCGTCGACATCGGTGACGATGAGTCTTCAGCGCATGAGCCGCCGATCATGGTCGGTTCGGCCGCATCCCCGCTCTCCTTCGAGCCGACGATCGCCAAAAAGCCGGTTCGTCTGCCCAATCTGCTGCTGCACCCGCTCAAAGCAACGCAGCCCGACGACAGCCACTTCGAGCCTGAGTCTGACGAGTACTACCAGGCGATCATCCGCGAAGACCGCCGTCGAGTTCGTAACCGCCGCATCTCGTGGATCACGTTCATCACCCTCACGATTGCCGCGATCACTGCGGGCCTCATCCTGGGTTACCAGTACACGCAACAGCAGCACTTTGTGGGTAGCGTAGATGGCAAGGTCGCCATTTACCAGGGCGTCCAGCAAGACATCGGCCCCATTTCCCTCTCGCACGTGTACCAAGTCAGCGATGTGCGCACTGTCGACTTGCCGCTGTACCTGCGTGCCAGCGTCGAGAACACGATCAACGCGACTGACATCGAAGACGCCCGCCGCATCGTAAGAATGTTGTCTGATGCCCAAATCCCCTAGCGCCGACGCTCGTGCCTCGGCTTCGGCCGGCCCACGAGAGATCACTGAAAACATCCGCCTCAAACTGCGGGTGCCAGCCCGCCTGCGCAACCTTGAGTTGCTGCTGATCATTGTCGCGATTTCGATCAACCTCGGGTCAATTGCTCTCGTTCAGCTTGGCGTCATGGGCCACCTCGGATTCACCGTGCTGGGACTTTCCGCGCTGCTCGGCGTACTCATTCTCGCGATGCACATCACGCTGCGTGTGACTGCTCGGGATGCCGACCCGCTAATTTTGCCGATCATCACGGTGCTTAATGGGCTCGGCATCGCCATGATCTACCGCATCGACCTTGCCGATGAGGCCACGGGTTGGGGCAGCGGCGGCGTTCGTCAGATCGTCTGGACGGGTATTGCGATCGTCATCGCTATCGCGGTGTTGATCATCATCAAGAACCACCGCATCCTGCAGCGCTACCGCTACATCGCGATGTTCAGCGGTATCGCTCTGCTCCTGTTGCCGCTGGCTCCCGTGATCGGCGACACCCGCTTCGGCGCCCGCCTCTGGGTTCAGATTGGTGCATTCTCGTTCCAGCCGGGTGAGCTCGCCAAGATCGCTCTGGCCATCTTCTTCGCGGGCTACTTGGTGTCGGCTCGCGATTCGCTCTCGATGGTCGGCCGCAAGTTCCTCGGCATGACCTTCCCGCGCGCCCGTGATCTGGGCCCGATCATCGTTGTCTTCGTGGCATCCATGCTCGTCTTGATTTTCCAGCGCGACATGGGAACAGCCCTGCTCTACTTCGGCCTGTTCCTCGTCATGATTTACGTTGCCACCGGCCGCTCGAGCTGGATCCTTCTCGGTATGGGCATGTTCCTCGGCGGTGCTTTCGTAGCAAGTCAGTACCTCACGTACATTTCTGGCCGCATCGACGCGTGGCTCGACCCCTTCAACCCTGAGGTCTACCAAGCCACGGGAGGCAGCTACCAATTGGTGCAGGGCCTCTTTGGTCTGGCAGATGGCGGGCTCATCGGCACCGGCCTCGGTCGCGGCAGCCCCGAGATCACGCCCCTCGCCGAGAGCGACTACATCGTCGCGTCGCTGGGTGAAGAACTCGGCCTTATCGGCATCTTCGCAATTCTGGCGTTGTACCTTCTGTTTGTGTCTCGTGGATTCCGTATCGGCTTTGCCGGTCAAGATGATTTCGGCCGCCTCTTGGGTGTCGGTCTCGCTTTCGTGATCGCTCTTCAGGTGTTCGTCGTTATCGGTGGTGTCACGCGCGTTATTCCGTTGACGGGACTCACCACTCCTTTCTTGGCCGCGGGTGGTTCATCGCTCGTTGCCAACTGGATCATCGCGGCCCTCTTGCTGCGCCTCTCTGACACAGTGCGCCACCAGCCGCAGCTTGTGATCGAGCCGTCGATCGAGAACCGATTGGTGGTGGGACAGTGAATCGCGAACTCAAGCGAGTGAGCACAGTCGTGCTGATCATGTTTGTGAGCTTGTTCATCTCAAGTTCCGTCATCCAAGTCGTTACGGCCGATCAGCTTCAGGCGGATGGCCGCAATGTGCGCACTCTGTATGCGAGCTACTCGGCCGAACGTGGCCCCATCCTCGTCAATGGCGAGCCGATCGCGTACTCAGAGCCCGTGGACGACGAGTTCAAGTTCTTGCGCGTGTACCCGAAGGGCGAGCTGTATGCGCCCGTTACCGGCTACCTCACCTTGAACCAGGGCAACACTGGTCTCGAGAACTCGCTCAACGATTACCTCAGCGGTTCATCGAACGACCAGTTCTTCGACCAAGTCAACTCGATCCTCACGGGCCAGAACCCCACGGGTGCTGCCGTGGAGCTCACCCTTGACCCGGTTGTTCAGCAGGCCGCCTGGGATGCACTCGGCGACCTCAAGGGTGCCGTTGTGGCAATCAACCCGAAGACGGGCGAGATTCTCGCGATGGTGTCGAAGCCTTCGTACGATCCCAACGAACTCGCGGTGCACAACACCAGCGAAGTCATCGATGCGTACGACCGTTTGCTCAACGATTCTGACGATCCCTTCTTCAACCGCACCCTCGCGGGGCCGCTTGATCCTCCCGGTTCCACGTTCAAGCTGGTCGTGGCGGCGGCGGCTCTCGAGAGCGGCGAGTACACCGCAGACAGCACCTTCCCGAACCCCGCTGAATTGCAGTTGCCCGAGAGCACCTTCAAGATCAGCAATGCCGACAGCGGCACCTGTGGCTCGGGCTCGACGGCAACGATCGCCACGGCCATCCGCCTCTCGTGCAATATTCCATTCGCTGAGTTGGGTGACGAGCTCGGCTCGAATGCCATTCGTGAGCAGGCGAATGCCTTCGGCTTCAACGAGAGTGTCTCCGTGCCTCTCGTCTCGACCGAGAGTGTTTACCCTCGCGCCCTTGACCGCCCGCAGACGATGCTCTCGGCGTTCGGCCAGTCGAGCGTGCGCGCGTCTCCCCTCCAAATGGCAATGGTGTCGATGGCGATCGCTAACAGCGGCACTATCATGCAACCCAATCTTGTTGAGAGCATCGTTTCCTCCGATCTCACAACCATCCAGTCCTTCGAACCGGCGCTGTTCAATCAGGCAATAAGTCCGCAAACCGCGGCCGCACTCACCCAGATGATGGTGGATGGGGTCAACAGCGGTGCAGCGAACACTGCCGCCATTGATGGCGTCGAGGTCGCAGGAAAGACCGGTACAGCAGAAAACGGAGAAGGCGAGCCATACACGTTGTGGTTCACCGGATTCGCGCCGGCAAATGATCCAGAAGTTGTAGTAGCGGTAGTGGTGCAAGACGGCGGCGGACTGGGACAGTCCGGTACCTCGAGCGGCCTGTCCGCACCAATTGGGCGTCAAGTACTAGAGGCGGTGCTAAACAGATGAGACCGACCAGTGGACTCACTTTCGGTGGCAGATACCAGCTATCCAGTCGCGTAGCGATCGGTGGAATGGGCGAGGTGTGGGAAGCCACAGACCTCGTTATCGGTCGAACGGTCGCGATCAAGATCCTCAAGGATGAGTATCTCGGCGACCCGGGTTTCCTTGAGCGCTTCCGGGCAGAAGCCCGCCACGCGGCTCTCGTCAACCACGAAGGAATCGCAAACGTCTTTGACTACGGCGAGGAAGACGGTAGCGCCTACCTCGTCATGGAACTCGTTCCCGGTGAGGCGCTCAGCGCCATTCTCGAGCGCGAGCGTGTGCTCGACCCCGACCGCGTGCTCGACATGGTCGCGCAGACTGCGGCCGCTCTTCAGGCTGCCCACGCTGCGGGACTGGTTCACCGCGACATCAAGCCCGGAAACCTCCTCATCACGCCCGAAGGCCGCGTCAAGATCACCGACTTCGGTATCGCGCGCATCGCCGACCAGGTTCCACTGACCGCCACCGGTCAGGTCATGGGAACGGTGCAGTACCTCTCGCCCGAACAGGCCAGCGGTCACCCGGCATCCCCGACCACCGACATCTACTCGCTCGGCATCGTCGCTTACGAGGCCCTCGCCGGCCGTCGCCCGTTCACGGGTGAGTCGCAAGTCGCTATCGCCATGGCGCAGATCAACGAGACTCCACCGGAGTTGCCGATCACTGTCGCTGAGCCCGTACGCAACCTTGTGTACGCCTGCTTGGCTAAGTCGCCCGGCGACCGTCCGGCATCCGCGTCACACCTCTCACGCGCGGCACAATCACTGCGTCGTGGCGACATCGCCGCTGCCGCAACAGCGGTGCCCGGAATCATGGGAGACAACTCTCATGCCGCGACCGTCGGCCTCAACTACGGCAACGCAACTCAGGCCACACGCGTACTGACAACCGCCGGTGCAGTAGGCGTTGCCGGTGAGCCGGCTACCGCCGCAGAGATCGCGGCGGAATCTAAGCCGCGCAACCCGTGGACGTGGCCCATCGTTGCCGTGATCTCACTTCTTGCTGTGGTGCTGATCGGCGTCATCATCGCGCTTCTCGCCAGCCCGGGAGATGAAGAAGCACCCCCCACGAACACGGCAACCTCGTCATCTGCAGCGCCAGAGCCCGAGCCGACGCCGACATCCACTAAAGTCGCGTTGAGTGCCGACGAAGTTCTCAACCGAACTCAGGATGCCGTCGAGGCCGTTCTTGCCGAAAAGGGCCTGCTCCTCGATGCCAAGACCGGGACCGAAGCCCCCTCCTCAGAAAAGGTTGGCTTCTCCTACGAGGCATCGCCCACAGGAAATATCACTCAGGGCGAGACCATCACGGTGTTCTTCTACGACGAGATCGCGGTTGTTCCTACCCCGCCACAGCCCCAAGCAAACCTCTTGGAGCCCTCAGGGCCCTACCAACCGGGTGACACCGTGACGGTTAAGTGGAACGCCTACGGGGACTGCCCCGCCGGGCATCCACGTTCCGGCTACAGCTTCCTGATTCAGGGTGGCCCCAGCGCCGGTTCATCGACGTGGGGACCGAACGATACCCAGTTCGACATCACGCTGCCGAACGATCCCAACGTCGAAACCAAGATCTCATACTCGGTTTCGTGCACGGATCTTTCGTCACCCGCGTCAGAACAGGTCATCGTGAGCGTTACCGCTCCGTAAGCAAATATCACGTTTACCAACGGATAGACTGAACCGGTACTTTCCGCGACAACAAACAGGAGTGAACCAGTGAGCGAAGGCGTTGCACAGGGCGTACGCCAGCTCGCTGGGCGGTACCAGATTGGCGAGCTTCTCGGCCATGGCGGTATGGCCGATGTTCACCTCGGTATGGATTCACGGCTCGGGCGTCGGGTTGCTATCAAGCTACTCAAGCCCACGCTCGCCAACGATCCCGCGTTCCGCACCCGGTTCCGTCGCGAAGCCCACGATGCAGCGAAGATGGCGCACCCCACCATCGTTCGTATTTTTGATGCGGGCGAAGAGTCCGTCATCGATCCCTCGGGTCATGAGACGCTCATCCCGTTCATCATCATGGAATACGTCGACGGTCGACTGCTGAAAGACATCGTTGCCGAAGGCCCGCTCCCACCAGAAGAAGCAGCACGCATCGTTTCGCAGGTGCTCACCGCTCTCGAGTATTCGCATCGCGCCGGCGTCGTTCACCGCGACATCAAGCCCGGCAACATCATGGTCACCAACAGTGGCCAGGTGAAGGTCATGGACTTCGGTATCGCCCGTGCGGTCTCCGATTCTGCCGCTACCATCGCCGAGTCCAGTGCCATCGTCGGCACGGCGCAGTACTTCTCACCGGAGCAAGCCCGCGGTGAAGGAGTGGATGCTCGCTCCGATCTGTACTCGACCGGCGTCGTGCTGTTCGAGCTCCTCACCGGGCAGCCTCCCTTCAGCGGAGAGAACCCGGTCGCCGTTGCCTACAAGCACGTCAACTCCGAGCCCGTTCCGCCGAGCACAACCACTGCTGCGGTGTCGCCGGCACTCGACGCTGTCGTGTTGCGTTCGCTAGCGAAGGATCGCTTCGACCGCTACCAAAGTGCTGCTGAATTCCGCACCGACGTAGAGTCCGCTGCGGCGGGTTCCGTTCCGGAGCGCAGGCAGCTCGCATCCACAGATTTCAACGCCACCCTCTTCGGCGTAAACCCCAATGCCACCGCGGGCAGCGATGCCACCTTCCGTCAACTTGCCGTTGACGAGAACGACCGCACGCCCCGCACCCAGAACCGCCCGCCCGTCGCGTGGATCTGGGGCGGCATTGCACTGATGGCTGTCATCATCGTTTCTGTTGTGGTCTGGGCTTTCAGCCTTAGCCCCGCACAACTCAGTGGCACGAGCGCTGTCGACATTCCCGACGTCGCTGCCATGACTTACGACGACGGTGCTGCTCTACTTACAGAACTCGAGCTGGTTCCCAAGCGCGTCAACCAGGCCAGTGAAACCGTCGATGAGGGTGTCATCATCCGTACCGATCCTGGCCCTGGCCAGACGGTATCCCTCGGCTTCGAAGTTCAGGTTATTGTCTCCCTTGGCCGCACTCCCGTCACCGTTCCGAACGTGGCGAACATGCAGGAAGATGCTGCCATCAAGCTGCTTGAATCGGCTGGTCTTGTCTACGGGTCTACTTCGCAGACGTACTCGCCTAACCTCAAGAAGGGCACCGTCATCAGCTCTGACCCGCGCGGCGATGCCGAGCGCACGGCCGATGGCGCGATCATCCGCGAGGGTGAGACGGTCAACCTTGTCGTGTCGAACGGTCTCGTTCAGGTGCCCGATGTCACGGGTAAAGACATTGGCGAAGCAAACAGCACCCTCACCGCTCTTCAACTCAGCGTGAAGCTGAATGCAGACTTCGGATGCTCAGGCAACGTCGTGAGTTACCAGTCGATCGTGGGCGATCAAGCTCAGAAATCTGAGATCACGCTCCAGTACTGCGCTGGCTAATAACGCGCTCCGTTCCGGTGCGGACCGCGATAGCTACGAACTATGCACGGCAGCTAGAGAACAGCTAGTTATGCACCAAGGGCGTAAGCGTCTTGGCCAGAGCAGGCGCTTCGGGCATCCCCACTTCGGAGAGCCAGTTGCCGAGCATCAGATACCCACCCTCGGTGAGTACCGACTCCGGGTGGAACTGCACGCCGTAGACCGGCTGCGAGGCGTGCTGAACGGCCATGATTACTCCACCGGGGGTGCGTGCGGTCACGATGAGCTCGTCGGGAACAGTCCCGTCCACAATTGCGAGCGAGTGATAGCGCGTTGCGGTGAACGGCTGCGGCAGATCGCGGAAGATGAGGCTGTCGTCGTGCTCGATCTGCGACGTCTTGCCGTGCATCAGTTCGTCGGCGTGAGTGACCGTAGCTCCCAGAGCTTCGGCAATCGCTTGGTGGCCAAGGCAGACTCCGAACAGCGGCTTACTCGTGGCAAGGGCGGAATGAACGATCGGGATGCTCACGCCAGCGTCGGCGGGAGTGCCGGGACCGGGCGAGAGAAGAACGGCGTCGTACTCGGCGATTCTTGCCGCCGCGTCATCCGCGCTAAAAGCATCGTTGCGCACAACGTCTGTTGTGGCGCCGAGCTCGAGAAGATACCCATTGAGGGTGTAAACGAAGCTGTCGTAGTTGTCGACGACGAGGATGCGGGTCACTGTTGCACCGTCGCATCCAGCGGGGTTACCAGGGGCAGCACCCACGGGAAAACCCACGCAAAGAGCACAGCGACAATCGCTGCCGCCAAGATCAGCAGAGTCAGAACCCGCACGAGTGCTGGGCCTGGAAGTACACGCCAGAGTGCTGCATACATTAGCCAGCTCCTTCGAGGTTTTGAGCGATCGCGGCGATCTCAGAGGGAGCTCCCTCTGAGCGGGGGTACCAAGTGTCGTAGACCGCGTAGGCGATGATTCGCTCATCGGCGGTGTGAATGGGGTTGCAGCTTGTGAGCGTCATGATGCGGTCACTCGCGGCGGCTCCTTCAAACTGCGGCACCGGGTTAAGTACTCCAACACCGGATGCCACCACATATTCCAAAGAGCGGAACACGTAGCGGTACCAGCCAGCTTCTGTCTCGACGTAAATGCTGTCGCCGATCTGAAGCTTATTGATGTCGTAGAAGGGGTCGCCCCAACCGGTGCGGTGGGCGGCGACGGCGAAGTTGCCGACCTCACCGGGCATCTGGGTGCCGGTGTAGTGGCCAACACCGCGAGTATTGAGAACCTGCTCGAGGCTAACGCTCTCGGCGATGGGTCGCGTGTAGTCAGCGCCAAAACGCGGAACGATCAGGGTGCCAAACACTTCGGCACGCGCGGGAGCCTCGTCCACGATCGGTACGCCGGGATCAGCTCGCTCGTCGGGCGCAAGCTTCACAGCCTCGCCCTTGTTCCACTCTTGGCTCAGCTCAACGGCTTCGTCGCGCTGCGCGTTGCTTACGAAGATGTTGTTCACCCAGGTCTGCCAGACCAAGAAGAGGAGCACAACAACACCGGCAGTAATGAAGATTTCGCCGAGAACTCCAATGAAGGAGACAGGGCGGCCGGCTTTCGCTCTGCGCCGCGATGGGCGGCCGTCTTCGAGAACCATAGGCGCAATTCTATCCGCAGTCTCCTACTGGTTTCCGCGCGGCCATTCGTCACTCAGGGCGTTCGCGCTAGAATCTCTCCCATGGCCCGTAATTCTGCAGAAAAATCACCGTCGCGTCCCGCTGAAGACGCTCCCAACGCGGTCTGGTTCAAGCCCGTCATGTTCGGCTTCATGCTGATCGGGCTCGCCTGGATCATCGTGTTCTACGTGAGCAACCAGCAGTTGCCTGTCGCCTCACTCGGCAGCTGGAACATTCTTGTTGGCTTCGGCATCCTTTTCATCGGATTCCTCATGACAACACGGTGGCGTTAGAAATTACACGCGTGTAGTTATACCCAGTGTTAATAAACCTGTGGATAACTTTTAGTCACCTATAGAACGAAGATCCGCACGAGGGTCAGGCTGATGAGAGCCGCGACGACGAGCGCGACTAGAGCGATCTCCGGGTTGGCGGAGGGCTTGTTGCGCTGTCGCAAGAACACGAGTGCGAGCACGGCTCCCGTGATGAGCCCGCCGAGGTGAGCTTGCCAGGAAATACCGGAACCGGGGATGAACCCGATTATTAGGTTCGCGGCCAGCACGATAAGCAGCAGGCGGTTATTCACACCCATGCGGCGCTGAATGACAAAGAACGCCGCGGCTAAGCCGAACACCGCTCCGGATGCTCCGATTACGACCGACTGCGGCGCAAGCAGCAGCACGGCGACCGAGCCACCGAGCGCGCTGATCAGGTAGAGCGCAATAAACCTCGCTCTACCGAGAGGCAACTCCAGTGCGCGCCCAAAGATGAAGAGGGTAAACATATTGAACAGCAAATGAAAGATGCTGCTCTGAGAGTGCAGGAACGCAGAGGTAATCATGCGCCACGGCTGCTCAGCCGTGAACGGCGGGTAATACGCGAGAGCTTGGTACACCCGACCGTCAGACACCAGCTGCAATAAATACATCAGGACGGTTATCCCGATGAGGGTGTAAGTGACTACTGGCTTTCCCCGCGAGGCGCGGGATGCGCGAACCAAGACTGGTTTGCGCTTTGGCCCATTGGCTCGGGCCTCTTTGATGCATTCGGGGCAATGTACGCCCACAGCTGCCTGCGTTTGGCAGCTGGGGCATACAGTGCGCCCACATCGCTGGCAGAGAGTGAAACTTTGCCGGTCAGGATGCCGGTAGCAGTAGTTACCGCTGGCATCCGGCGATGTGGTCACGAAGGTTAGACCTCGTCGATCGTGACGCTCTCGATGACAACGTCGGTGAGGGGCTTGTCGCTACCGTCGGTGTCGACTGCCTCGATGGCGTCGACGACCTTCTTCGACTCGTCGTCAGCAACCGCACCGAAGATGGTGTGCTTGCCCTGGAGCCAAGGAGTAGCGACTGTGGTGATGAAGAACTGCGAACCGTTTGTTCCCTTGCCCGCCCGCGTGCCGGCGTTCGCCATGGCGAGGATGTAGGGAGCCGAGAAGTCGAGCTCGGGGTGGATTTCGTCGTCGAAGTTGTAGCCGGGGCCGCCGATGCCCTTACCCAGGGGATCTCCACCCTGAAGCATGAACTGCTTGATAATGCGGTGGAAGATTACGCCGTCGTAAAGAGGCGCGGTGGTCTTCTGACCGGTGGCGGGGTGGGTCCATTCGATATCGCCCTTGGCGAGACCGACGAAGTTGGCAACGGTCTTCGGCGCGTGGTTGCCGAAGAGGTTGAGACGGATTTCTCCGAGGTTTGTCTTGATCGTGGCAACTGCGGTGTGTTGAGACATAGCGTCAATTCTTACATAGCGAACCTGAGCCTCAGATACCAGTTATTCAGCCTGCTCACAGGTAAAGCAGTGCGGACTCGGAAGGCACCGTGGCAGTATGGAGTCACCGTTCGACCATCTTTGGAGGTTTCCCGTGGCACTAACTCGCAAACGCCGGAAAGAACTCAAGCGCTTGAAAGGTCAAGCTGAAGACCTTTGGCATGACCAGAAAGAGCTGCTCGACCACGCATCTGCCGTAGTACGAGAGGCAAGCCAACAGGCTGCCAACTACGCGCGTGAAGAAGTCAGCCCCAAGATTCACAACACAATCGACTCTCGGGTGAAGCCCGTTGTCTCATCGTCAGTC
Organism: Salinibacterium sp. VpJ6; assembly: GCF_059767345.1. Classification (NCBI taxonomy): domain Bacteria; kingdom Bacillati; phylum Actinomycetota; class Actinomycetes; order Micrococcales; family Microbacteriaceae; genus Salinibacterium; species Salinibacterium sp. VpJ6. Next base: position 1,615,014 of record NZ_JBSOQL010000001.1, on the reverse strand, counting down.
GCTGGCGCGCGCTCAGCGGCCGAAAGCACCAAGTCGAAGATCAAGGGCGACGTACTGCCTGCGGTCACCTCGGCGCTCGGTACAGCTCTCGCAGCGCTCGAAGTAGCTAAGAACCAGCAGGTTCGGGATGCCTTCGCTCGCGTTTCCGGACTCGCGGCTTCCGCGGGCGAAAAGACTGGCCTTGTTAAGCCTCAGCCGAAGTCGGCTGGCTTTGGCCGCTACATCCTCATCGGTGTCGGCGTTGTCGCTGCAGTCGGCGTTGCGTACGCCGCCTGGCAGACGCTTCGCGCAGACGATGACCTGTGGATTGACGACGAAGCAGAGACTGCGTAGCTTCTCTCTGCTGCTCACCGCCAGCGGTGTAGCCACAACCTCTTAAACAGTTCTGGCCCGGTTCTTGCGCATCGGGCCAGAACTGTTTCGTCGTTGAAGGACGGGGCTAGGCAAGCCCGCCGTTAGCGAAAACTACCTGCCCGTTCATCCACCGCGCAGGGCCCGCCAGAAATGCCACAACCTCAGCAATGTCCTCAGGCTGCCCGAGTCGCTCGAGCGGAGTCGCCTGCGCGAGCCGTTCGATCGTCGTGTCGTCCTTGCCATCAAGAAAGAGGCTGGTTGCCGTCGGCCCCGGAGCCACCGCATTGACCCCGTCACGTCTCGGCCGCGAAGCTCCCGTGCCAGTGTCAAGGTCAGGCTTTCCACCGCCCCCTTGCTCGCCCAGTATGCCCCGTATTTGGGAAACTGCGTGCGGGTGACCGAGGTCGAAAAGTTGATGATGGCTCCCCCGGCGCGAACTCGACGGGCGGCCTGCTGCGAAACGACGAACGTTCCGCGAACATTTGTGCGGTGCATCCGATCGAAGTCATCAAGGCTGAGCTCGGCAATTGGCGCCAGAGTCATGATGCCGGCAGTGTTCACGACCACGTCGACTCCGCCGAATTCCGCTTCGACGGCCGTGAACGCGCCAGCTACGTCGCGGTCGTCTGCGACGTCACCGCTTACCGCGAGAGCGCGACCGCCCGAAGTAATGATCTCTTTCACGATGTCGAGCGCTCCGATCTCATTCCCGCTGTAATGAACGGCCACCGCCACGCGATCGTGAGCAAGACGCAACGCCACCGCGCGACCGATACCGCCGGAACCACCTAACACGAGCGCAACCCGCTCTGAGGCCTCCCGGTCGGTCTGGAGAGCATCCGCTGTCGCGTGCTCCCCGCTGTGCCTGTTCTCCGCGTTGTACGTCACGAATGTGCTCCTTCGACTATCGAAACGGTGTCGTCTGTGTTGAATCGAGCGAGCCACTCATCGAAGAGCGTTTGCTCGGCGCCGGCAAAGATCGGCGATTCCAGCCGGGGTAGCGCCGCACGCAGCGTGATCGCCGCGGCCACGACCGCCTCTGAGTTGGAGCCAGATGCACCCTCAGCCTTCGCAGCCAGCGCAGCGGCGGTCGATGGCTCACCCGCTCCCCCACCGACAAGGATCGAATGGATGACGCTCTCCCGCATCCGCTCGGAGAGCTGCGGGTCGTCGCTCTGTTCCGGTCGCAGAATCATGGCAAGCGCTACACCGCTGTTTGCGGCCATCACGTGCTGCGCGGCGACCTCGGGTGTCACCCGCAGGCGTCCTTGGGCCGCCAGACGCTCTAGGACGCCCTGCAGGAGCCGAACAGCCTCGGTGCCAGACTCTGCCCGCGCAACCGCGTTTGAGCCGAAGAGCAGCCTGTAGGCGTTCGGATTGGCGAGCGCAAAGACGGTGTGGCCATCCCAGAGTTGGCTCCGGAGTTCGGATACGCAAAAACCCCGACCAGATAACTGGCCGGGGTTTTTGTTGTCGTGCTGTGGAGCCTAGGGGAATCGAACCCCTGACCTCCTGCTTGCAAAGCAGGCGCTCTACCAATTGAGCTAAGGCCCCATTTAAGGAATTTCTTGTGGAAATTCCAGTGGGGGTACGTGGACTTGAACCACGGACCTCTTCGTTATCAGCGAAGCGCTCTAACCGCCTGAGCTATACCCCCATTGGGCAGATACGAGAGTACCGCATTCTGCCCGTTTGGCGTAATCGACTAGTTGTTAGTGAAACCCACGAGGATTCCACCGGTCAGTCGCACGCTGAAGTTATAAAGCATACTCGCAATTGCGCCGAGTGCAGTACCCACCAAAACGTTGAGAATTGCCACGACAAACGAGAATCCTGCGACCTGTCCCAGCGAGAAACTTGTCGCAACGCTGAAGGACTCGTCGCTCAAAACATCGCGCAAAATCTCATCGAGCTTTCCAAAGATTCCCGTGGAGTTGAGCACGATCCAGATCAGGAGCGATGCCACCACCAGAACGATTCCGAGCGACACTGCCACGAGGAACGAGAACTTAACGGCCGACCAGAAGTCGATGTACACCAGCTTGAGGCGAACCTGTTTGACTGATGTTTGGCGCTGCGACTTGCGCTGCAGCTTCTCTGCGACACTACTCATCTACCGACTCGTCCTTCCCAGCAGGGGCATCTTCACTCGGAACACTATCGTCCCCAGCTTCAAGTTCTTTGTTGTCTAGATTTCGTTCGCTATTTCGTGCGATTGCAATGATCTTGTCTTCCGCTGCAAAACGGGCGAAAACTACGCCCATCGTGTCACGGCCCTTGGCCGGAACCTCAGCGACAGAAGAGCGTACCACCTTGCCACTGGCAAGAACCACAAGAACTTCGTCCTCATCCCCGACCATCAAAGCACCCGCCAAATCGCCGCGAGTTCCGTCGAGTTTGGCTACCTTGATACCCAAACCACCACGGCCCTGGACGCGGTACTGATCAGCGGCAGTGCGCTTCGCGAAGCCACCCTCGGTGACCACAAAGACGAAACCGCTCTCGGGAACAACGCTGGCACTCAGCAACTGGTCGTCTTCACGGAAGCTCATGCCCATGACACCCGAGGTCGAGCGACCCATCGGACGCAGGGCTTCATCGGATGCCGTGAAGCGAATCGACATTCCCTTGCGAGATACGAGCAAGACATCGTCTGTGTTCTCCACGAGCATTGCCGAAACGAGTTCGTCGCCCTCGCGCAGGTTCACGGCGATGATTCCACCGCTGCGGTTGGTGTCGTACTCCGCCATCGCGGTCTTCTTGACGAGACCGTTGCGGGTAGCAAGAACCAAGTACGTTGACTGCTCGTAGTCACGAATGTCGAGAATCTGAGCGATCTCTTCACCGGGCTGCAACGCCAAGAAGTTGGCAACGTGCTGGCCCTTCGCGTCGCGGCCACCCTCTTGCAGCTCGTACGCCTTCGCACGGTACACGCGACCCGTGTTGGTGAAGAACAGCAACCAGTGGTGAGTAGTGGTGACGAACAAGTGATCGACCACGTCATCCGCACGCAGCTGGGCACCCTTGACGCCCTTGCCGCCGCGGTGCTGACTGCGGTAGTTGTCGCTGCGCGTGCGCTTGACGTAACCGCCGCGCGTGACTGTGACCACCATCTCCTCTTCGGGGATGAGGTCTTCCATGCTCATGTCGCCGTCGAAACCCATCATGATTTCGGTGCGGCGGTCATCGCCGTACTTAGCGAGGAGTTCGGTCAGTTCTTCACTGACGATGTTGCTCTGACGTTCCTTGCTTGCAATGATCGCCTTGAAGTCAACGATCTCGCGCTCGATCTCGTCGTGCTCGTCAATGATCTTCTGGCGCTCGAGTGCCGCGAGTCGACGCAGCTGCATGTCGAGGATGGCGCGGGCCTGAATCTCGTCGATCTCGAGCAGGTCAATGAGGCCGTTGCGGGCATCTTCGACGGTGGGCGAACGGCGGATGAGCGCGATGACCTCGTCGAGAGCATCCAGAGCCTTCAGGTAACCACGCAAAATGTGGGCACGCTCTTCGGCCTTACGCAAACGGAACTCGGTGCGGCGAACGATAACTTCGATCTGGTGGGTAGCCCACTCGGTGATGAAACCGTCGATCGAGAGCGTGCGAGGAATGCCGTCAACGATCGCGAGCATGTTTGCGCCGAAGTTTTCCTGCAGCTGCGTGTGCTTGTAAAGGTTGTTGAGAACAACCTTGGCAACGGCGTCGCGCTTGAGCACGATGACGAGGCGCTGGCCGGTACGACCCGACGTCTCATCACGGATGTCGGCGATGCCGGCGAGCTTGCCATCCTTGACGAGATCGGCAATTTTCAGTGCCAGGTTGTCGGGGTTGACTTGGTACGGCAGTTCGGTGACGACGAGGCACGTACGCCCCTGCAGCTCTTCGACGTTAACAACGGCACGCATTGTGATCGAGCCGCGACCCGTGCGGTACGCATCCTGAATTCCCTTAACGCCGAGAATCTGGGCGCCGGTCGGAAAGTCTGGCCCCTTGATGCGCTGAATGAGCGCCTCAACAAGTTCTTCCTTCGACGCGTCAGGGTTGGCGAGGTGCCAGAGGGCACCCTCTCCCACTTCACGCAGGTTGTGCGGCGGAATATTCGTGGCCATACCGACCGCGATACCGACCGAACCGTTGACGAGAAGGTTGGGGAAACGGCTCGGCAGAACCGTGGGTTCCTGCGTGCGACCGTCGTAGTTGTCTTGGAAGTCGACGGTGTCTTCTTCAATGTCCCGAACCATTTCCATGGCGAGCTGAGCCATTTTGGTTTCGGTGTAACGGTGAGCAGCTGCGCCGTCGTTTCCGGGAGAACCGAAGTTTCCCTGGCCCAGAGCCAGTGGGTAGCGAAGGCTCCACGGCTGAACCAAACGAACAAGAGCGTCGTAAACCGACGAGTCACCGTGCGGGTGGAACTGGCCCATCACGTCACCGATGACTCGGGTGCACTTGGAGAACCCCTTGTCGGGACGGTAGCCACCGTCATACATCGCGTAGATCACGCGACGGTGCACGGGCTTGAGACCATCGCGCACTTCAGGAAGCGCACGCCCCACGATGACGCTCATGGCGTAGTCGAGGTAGGAGCGCTGCATCTCCAGTTGAAGATCAACCTGGTTGATCTTGTCGTGACGGTCGTCTACGGGTGCGTCTTCGAAGGTCTTCTTCGGAGTTTCTTCGTCAGCCATTAAATTTCAGTTCCAGTCTGTATCTGTCGCGAGTGCGGGCGCCGAGAGCTCGGTGAGAGCTAGATGTCCAAGAAGCGGACGTCTTTGGCGTTGCGCTGGATGAAGTTTCGGCGAGACTCAACGTCTTCACCCATGAGAGTCGAGAAGATTTCGTCGGCCGCGGCAGCGTCATCCAAGGTGACTTGGAGCAGCGTGCGAGTGGCGGGGTCCATCGTGGTTTCCCACAGTTCCTTGTAGTCCATCTCACCAAGACCCTTGTAGCGCTGGATGCCGTTGTCCTTGGGCATGCGCTTACCTTCGGAAAGTCCCAGTTCGGTTAGCGCATCGCGCTCAGCGTCGCTGTAGACGTATTGGTGCTGCGCGTTGCTCCACTTCAGGCGGTACAGCGGCGGCTGAGCCAAGTAGACGTAACCGAGATCGATAAGCGGACGCATGTAGCGGAACAGCAGGGTCAGCAGCAGCGTGGTGATGTGCTGGCCGTCGACATCAGCATCGGCCATCAAGACGATCTTGTGGTACCGAGCCTTCTCGGGGTCGAAGTCTTCGCCGACACCCGCACCGAAGGCGGTGATCATGGCTTGAACTTCGGCGTTGCCGAGAGCACGGTCAAGACGCGCCTTCTCGACATTGAGGATCTTGCCTCGCAGCGGAAGAATTGCCTGGAACTCGGGGTTACGTCCCTGAACGGCGGAGCCGCCAGCCGAGTCACCCTCAACCATGAATATCTCGGAGAGCGAAGGATCCTTGCTCGAGCAGTCCCGCAGCTTTCCGGGCATTCCGCTCGATTCAAGGAGTCCCTTACGTCGGGTCTGCTCGCGAGCCTTGCGAGCAGCGAGTCGAGCTTGCGATGCCTGGATCGCCTTGCGAATCACGTCGCGGGCCTGAGTGGGATTGCGATCGAACCAGTCACCGAGCTGCTGACCGGCGATGCGCTGAACAAAGGCCTTCGCTTCGGTATTACCGAGCTTGGTCTTGGTCTGGCCTTCGAACTGAGGTTCACCAAGCTTGATGGAAATAACGGCGGTCAAACCCTCGCGAACGTCGTCGCCGGAAAGGTTGTCGTCTTTCTCCTTGATGATGTTCTTTTCGCGGGCGTAGCGGTTGACGAGAGTGGTCAGCGCAGCCCGGAAGCCCTCTTCATGGGTTCCGCCCTCGTGAGTGTTGATGGTGTTTGCGTAGGTGTGAACACTCTCGGAATATCCACCGGTCCACTGCATCGCTACTTCGAGTGAGATCTTCTTATCGGTGTCTTCAGATTCGAAAGCGATGACATCCGGATGAATGAGCTCGTTCTTCTTGGTCTTGTTCAAGTACTCGACGTAGTCAACAAGGCCACGCTCGTACATGTAGCTCTCAGTGATTTCTTCTTCGCCACGCTCATCGGAGATCGTGATGCGCAGACCCTTGTTGAGGAAGGCCATCTGCTGGAAGCGGGCGCGGAGGGTCTCGAAATCGAACTCGACAGTTTCGAAAGTTTCTTTGCTCGGCCAGAAAGTTTGTTGGGTTCCGGTTTCTTCAGAACTTTCGCCCTGTGCCAGCGGTCCTGTCGGAACACCGTTTTCGAATCCGATGCGCCACACGTGGCCCTGGCGGTGAACTTCGGTTTCAACTTTCTCCGACAGCGCGTTAACAACAGAGATACCCACACCGTGGAGTCCACCCGATACGGCGTAGCCACCACCGCCGAATTTTCCACCAGCGTGCAGAATTGTCATGACGACTTCAACCGTCGACTTCTGCTCTTGTTGGTTCAGGTCGACGGGGATGCCGCGGCCGTTGTCACGGACTCGTACGGAACCATCTTTGCGAATCCACACATTGATGGTGTCGCAGTAGCCGGCGAGGGCTTCATCAACAGAGTTGTCGACGACTTCATAAACCAAGTGGTGCAAACCGCGAGGACCGGTGGAACCGATGTACATACCGGGGCGCTTGCGCACAGCTTCAAGACCCTCAAGGATCTGAATCTGATCGGCGCCATAGCTATCAGCGGCAACATGACCGTTGGCAATGATCTGGCTCTCGGGCACGTCGTTTTCGGGCGTCGATGTCATCGGAAGTTAGGCTCCTGCCGCTAGTTCACACAGGCCATTCAGAGCGGATAACTCCATAAGGAGGTGCGTCCGACGGCTCTTGAGATTCTAACAAATTCCGAGCGGTCGCGGCGGTCAAATCGCGTTCTACGGGAGTTTCTTTAGCGGCGTGACCTATTTTGTCTCCCTAACCGTAGGTATCGCGCGGGCCCCTACCTGGAATTGATCTGGGGCCTCTTTTCCACGAAGGGGCGTTGGGGCCTTCAAAGCGCACAGTTTCCACACCCGCTTCTGGATGCTGCTGAGCAATCGTCGTAGTGATGTGTCCGCGCATAAGTCGCAGCTGTGTTGCCCACGCTGTGGAATCGCAACGAATGGTGAGCACGCCTTCTTCAATTCCCACCGGTTCAGAGTGTTCCGCTGTTTCAGCGCCGACGATCGTGGTCCACGCCAGAATGAGTTCCGAGCGAGCGAGCGGGGACTTCCATCCCATATTGGAAGTGAGGCTGTCCATCACATCGCCCAATCCGTGCGGATCACGGCCTGGAGCAAAGGGAACGCTGGTCCCCGGCTCTTTCTTGTTCCGCTTTCGCGCCATGTACGAACGTTTCGTGGCGTCGCCAAAGACATCGCGAAATCGCAGATACACGGCAACGTGTTCGTCAACGTTGGGATCGCGATCATTCACCGACGATCACCTCGCCAGCTTTGATGCGCACGACGTTCGCTGCAAGTTCCTCCGGAACATCTCCAAACACCGCGGCTGTAATCAAAACTTGCTCGAACCCGGAGATCGAACTCGCTAACCGCTCGCGGCGTGACTGGTCGAGTTCGGCGAAAACATCATCCAGAATCAGCACCGGGTCGCCTGCTGATGAATCACGACGCAACAGCTCAGCGGATGCCAATTTGAGCGCCAGCGCAAACGACCACGATTCACCATGGCTGGCGTAGCCTCGCGCCGGCAACCCGTTGAGCCCGAAAATCAAGTCATCGCGGTGCGGGCCGACCAGCGTAATCGCACGATCGCGCTCAGCTTTTCGCACGGAAGCGAGGGTCGCCGTGAATGCTGTCGTCGCGTCAGCGACCGAAATTATTTCGCCGACGGCATTGGTCGCAACAGCGTTGTCCGGGTCATCCTGTCGCGAAATAATGCTCAATGAATTAGCAAGCGATGCACCATGATCTGCGCCGACGATCTGTTCGTACGCACGAGCCACTTCAGGGCTGAGATCGGCGATGAGCGCGCTTCGAGCACTGATGATCTCTGAACCAAAAGCCACGAGCCGTTCATCCCACACATCGAGCGTGCTCAATTGAGTGTCACGGACCCCGGATGCGCGAGCAGATTTAAGCAGCATGTTGCGTTGTTTCACGACGCGCTCGTAGTCACTCATCACTCCGCTAAAGCGCGGCGACCGCAACACCAGTAAGTCATCGATGAAACGTCGGCGTCCAGACGGTTCGCCGCGAACGAGAGCGAGATCTTCGGGAGCGAAGAGAACGCTGGAAAAGTACCGAGGCAGTTCTCGAGTGCGAATGACGGAACGATTAATCTGAGCACGATTGGCCCCGGAGCGATTGATCTGCACTTCCGCCAAGAACTTACGATCATTGTGCTCGAGACGCACCCGCACGATCGCGGCATCCATTGCTTGGCGCACCATCGCATGATCGGTGGAGACTCGATGCGATCCGAGGGTGCTCAGAAACCCGAGCGCCTCGACCAAATTTGTTTTGCCCTGACCATTCGAGCCGACAATCAGAGTCGGCCCAGCACCGAGCTCGAGAGTGAGCTCCTTGTAATTGCGAAAATCTTTGAGTTCGACGTGAGTTACGCGCATTGCGGCAGAGCTTAGCTCTTGCGGACGCTATGCCCGCCGAACTGATTACGGAGAGCAGCGACAGCCTTCATTGAGGGCGAGTCTTCTTGACGAGAGACAAAGCGCGCGAAGATTGCTGCGCTGATAGTGGGAACCGCAACCGCCTGGTTGAGCGCTTCGTGCACTGTCCACCGGCCCTCCCCCGAATCTTCGACGTAACCGGCGATGTCAGCAAACTCGGGATCTTCTTCCAGTGCTTTCACGAGGAGTTCAAGCAGCCATGATCGAACGACTGTTCCGCGTTGCCACGCCCTGAATGTTCCGGGAACATCTTCAATGAGATCTTTGCGGCTATCGAGCAGTTCAAATCCTTCGGCCCAGGCCTGCATCAACGCATATTCGATGCCGTTGTGGACCATTTTTGCGTAATGTCCGGCACCTACAGGGCCAGCGTGCACGAATCCTTCATCGCGAGGACCTTCAGGACGAAGCGCGTCGAATATCGGCATCGCGCGCTCAATGTCACTTTTTTCGCCGCCGGCCATCAGCCCGTAACCGTTTTCGAGGCCCCAAATCCCCCCCGAAACTCCAACATCAACGAACTCAAGCTTCAATTCAGCTAGCTGGTCTCGGTGAAGTTGGTCATCGGTGAAGCGGGTGTTTCCGCCATCGATGACGAGGTCGCCCGGCTCAAGAAGTGCTGCAACGTCGCTAATCACCGAGTCGGTAATTGGCCCCGAGGGAACCATGACCCACACGATTCGCGGGGTGGGCAATGCATCCACTAAGTCAGATAGTTCGGCAACATCGGAGACCTCGGCGTTCGGGTCATAGCCGGTGACCGTAAGACCGGCAGCTCGCATGCGCTCGCGCATGTTGCCGCCCATTTTTCCGAGCCCGATGATTCCGACGTGCGTGGTGTCTGCCATGAACTACCTCAACAACAGGTTGGGCTGGAGAAGGTACTTGTAGTTGTCGCTGCCCGGCTGGTCTTTCGACGATTGGCTGGTGATCAACACGGGGCCTGGCTTGTTCGGGTTTTCCGTCTTGGTAAACGAAATGCGCACGAACTCGGAGTGCACGGAACTCAATCCATCGATGAGGAACTGTGGCTTCAGCGAAACCACAGTGTCGTCACCGGTCAAGAACGCATCGATGGTTTCGGATGCCTGAGCCTGCTCAGATCCGATCGCCTCAAGAGTGACTCCCTCTTCGGTGAATGTGAAGCGCAAAGCGGCTTCGCGTTCGAGCACCAGAGAGACACGACGAACAGCTTCGATCAACTCTCCCGTGTTCATGACTGCGAAGTTATCCACAGTCTCGGGAAAAAGTCGGCGAACCGGTGGAAAGTTTCCCTTGATGAGCAACGACGTCACAGTTTTCTTGTCTGCTTGGAAGGCGATGAGCTCGCGCTCATCGGTGCTTGTGATGGCCACGGAAATTTCTCCGCTGTTTCCGAAGGTCTTTCCGACCTCCATCAGCGTCTTCGCCGGCACGAGCGCGGTCGCGGTTTCAACGCCCGAGGCGCCGGCATCCCATTCGATGTCGCGAACGGCAACGCGGTAGCGGTCAGTGGCGACCAGCGAAATGTTGTTTTCAGAAACTTCGAGCTGCACACCGGTGATGACCGGAGTGACATCGTCACGCGAAGCCGCAACGGCGACCTGCGAAATGGCGGCCGAGAACAAATCCGCTTTCAGAGTTCCCACCTTGTCGGAAATCTGGGGAAGGCTTGGATACTCCTCGACGGGCATGCTCGACAATGTGAAATGACCGGTGCCACAGGCAACGATGATCTTGTTCTCTTCGGTGCTAAAACGCACGGGAGCATTGGGAAGTCGGCTTGCAATGTCGGCGAGAAGCTTGCCCGAAACGAGGATGCGACCGGGCTCTTCAACCTCAGCAACGATCTGAGTGCGAGCCGAAACCTCGTAGTCAAATGACGACAGTGTCAGACCCTCATCGGTGGCTTCGATCAAGACTCCACTCAAAATGGGCAGCGTTGTGCGCTGCGGCAGCAGTTTGACCGCAAACGAAACCGCCTCGCTGAAGACGTCACGATTGACCTGAAACTTCATGAACTACCCCTAACCGGATCACGCTCTGGCCGTTAATACTGGCACAGCCGATCCACTTGCGAACTACAGGTTATTTGGGATTCAAATTTCATTCTTTAAAGGTCACACTCTTAACCGCTGTGGATTGTGTGTATAACTCGTCGAAATTCTTGTAATTGCTGGAAACTACATCCGTGTGACTTGTTGACGAGCCGTGGAGAACAGTCGCACTCTCCGTGGAAACTCGAGTTACAAGAATTTCCAATTCCACAGAAAGATTCTTGTGATCAACAATCTTTCCGGCGAGTTGGAGAGGTTATCCCCAAGTTATCCCCAAGTGGGAAAACCTATTTTTGAGTGAATCGGTGGTTTTGTTTGATGCGACTGGTCAGTTCAGTGACCTGGTTATAGATCGAACGACGCTCTTTCATGAGCTCCGTGATCTTCTTATTCGCGTACATCACGGTGGTGTGGTCCCGGTTACCGAAGAGCTGACCGATCTTCGGCAGCGACAGATTCGTCATTTCACGGCAGAGATACATTGCGATCTGCCGAGCAGTTGCTACCGCCTGGGAACGCGAAGACCCGTAGAGGTCGTCGACCGTGAGCTTGAAGTAGTCGGCAGTGTGATTAATGATGTCGACCGGTGCGATGACGTTGTCTTCATCCAGAGTGATGAGATCCTTCAGCACTGTTTGAACCAGTGCCATATCTACCTCGGTGCGATTGAGGCTCGCAAAAGCGGTAACGCGGATTAGCGTGCCTTCGAGCTCGCGGATGTTCGACGACACCTTCGACGCCATGAACTCCAGGATGTCGTTGCCCACTTGCATCTTCTCGCTCTGCGCTTTCTTGCGAAGAATGGCGATGCGCGTCTCGAGATCAGGCGCCTGCACGTCGGTAATCAGGCCCCACTCGAAGCGTGACCGCATCCGGTCTTCGAAACCGGTGAGGTGCTTCGGAGGTAGGTCGCTTGTGATGACCACTTGCTTGTTGTGGTCGTGAAGAGTGTTGAAGGTGTGGAAGAACGCCTCTTGAGTGGAGTCCTTGCCCTGCAAGAACTGGATGTCATCGATGAGCAGAATGTCGATCTCGCGATAGCGCGACTGAAATACCGAGGCGCGGTTGTTAGCGATCGAGTTGATGAAGTCGTTCGTGAATTCTTCTGAACTCACATAGCGAACACGGATCCCGGGATAGAGGCTCTCGGCGTAGTGACCGATTGCGTGCAAGAGGTGAGTTTTGCCGAGACCTGATCCTCCATAGATGAAGAGCGGGTTGTAAGCCTTGGCGGGAGCTTCGGCTACGGCAACTGCTGCAGCATGGGCGAACCGGTTTGAGCCACCGATAACGAAGTTGTCGAAGCTGTATTTAGGGTTGAGCCGTGAGTCACTGCGGCGAGGGGAGGACGCTTTTTCCACGGGAGCCGGAGGCGTGGGCTCAATGTAGGGCTGCTCGGTATGAGGAAGATCCTGGGAAAGAGCATCCTGTTGGATCTCTGGATTCACGACTGTCGCAAAGTTGGTGACCCCGTGCGAATCGTCGAGGGCAGTGATCGCATCAATGAAGGGTTGTCGCAGTCGCTGTTCCAGCATGCCGCGGGTGAGTTCATTCGGAACCTCGAGATAGAGGGTTCCAGCCATCACACCTTTAGGTTCAACCAGATTCACGAAGCCCTGCAATTGCGGGGTAATTCGCTCGTCTCCGTTGAGGTGCGTCAGAACTACTTGCCATAGTCCCTTAGTCGGGTCGGGTGTTTCCGACATTCTTTTCCCATCCCTCTGCAGTAATTACTCACAGGCTTATCCACTGGTGAGTACAGCTATTCTCGCTGAAATACTGCGATCTTTTGGCCGTTATGCACCGATAGTCACCTTAGTTGTCCACAGCATGTCGTTACCAATACCGATGTATTCTGTGTGGATAATGCGGCGTTGTTCACATTGCGGTTTGACCGCATCCGTTTAACGCCGTAGTTTTAATCAGTTGACTTCCGGCCTTAGGGCCTACCAATTCTTCCCGGCTGCTAGAGCTGGGCCTTGGAGATATAGCTATGAGCAAGAGAACTTTTCAGCCGAACAACCGTCGCCGCGCGAAGGTTCACGGTTTCCGTCTTCGCATGCGTACCCGTGCCGGCCGCGCGATCTTGAGCGCGCGTCGTCGTAAGGGACGCACCGAACTCTCCGCGTAATCTCGTCCGGTGCTGTCTAAGGCGAACCGCGTCGCGTTACCAAGCGATTTTCGTTTGGTTGTTCGTCGGGGTCGCCGTTTTACAGCACCGCACTGCGTTGTCCACATTGTGAACAACGAGAGGTCTCAGGGCGTGCGCTTTGGATTCATTGTTTCCAAGGCAGTAGGCAACGCGGTTGTACGTAACCGGGTTCGTCGTCGACTCCGGGCGGCGGCAGCTCAGTTGCTCCCGGATGTGCACGCGAATGCGGACATCGTTGTTCGGGCTCTGGCAGGTTCCGCGCAAGCGGAGTGGACTACGCTACAGGCTGAGATCTCAGAAGGGATTGACCGCATCGTGGTGAAGGTATGAACGCCGTCGTTACGTTCGCGCTGCTCATTCCGCGAAACCTCTGTGTGTTTATCCTGCGCATTTATCGTGCAGTAATTTCTCCGCTGTATGGAGATGTTTGCCGGTATTACCCGTCGTGCTCTCACTACACTCTTCAAGCTATTCAGCAGCACGGTGTTATCCGTGGTGTGTGGCTTGGCTCTCGTCGACTCCTTCGCTGCCACCCTTGGGCAGAGGGCGGTATCGATGACATCCCGGCTCGCCGGCATGACCGCTACCAGATCACCCGGTTCGGCTTTGTTATAGCCGCAAGCCACGAAAGGGGCTAACCACTTCATGGATCTTTTTGCTTTCTTTGGCAATCTGCTTTGGCCGATCAAGTGGGTAATCGAGGCAATCCTCGTCGCCTTTCACGAAATCCTCACCTTCTTGGGTATGGATGCGGATGCTGGCCTGACCTGGGTTCTTTCGATCGTCGGCCTCGTCCTCGTTGTGCGTGCAGCATTGATTCCAGTCTTCGTGCGCCAGATCAAGAGCCAGCGTCGCATGATGGAAGTCGCGCCTCAGCTCAAGAAGATTCAGGACAAGTACAAGGGCAAGAAAGATCAGTTCTCTCGTGAGGCAATGTCTCGCGAAACTATGGCAATGTACAAGAACGCGGGTACCAACCCGTTTAGTTCCTGCCTTCCTCTTCTTCTGCAGATGCCGATCTTCTTCGGTCTCTTCTCAGTACTGCGCAACGCACAGCTTGAGGGAAATGCCCCGGGTGTTGGACTCCTCAACGCCGAGCTCTCAGAATCCTTCGGTACCTCGTCGCTGTTTGACATCGCTCCCCTGCACCTCGCGATCAGCACGGCAGAGGGCAACGTAGCGGTCATCATTACTGCGGTCATCATGGTCATCCTGATGACTGGATCGCAGTTCATCACGCAACTTCAGATCATGTCGAAGAACCAGTCGGCAGAGATGAAGGCTAGCCCCATGTACCGCCAGCAGCGGATCATGTTGTACCTACTCCCCCTCGTCTTCGCCTTCTCGGGATTCACATTCCCACTTGGCGTGATGTTCTACTGGCTGGTGTCGAACTTCTGGACCATGGGTCAGCAATTCCTCGTTATTCGCAACATGCCCACCCCTGGCAGTGAAGCAGCACTCGCTCGAGAAGCGCGCCTTGCTAAGCGCAACCAGCGCAAGGGCATCGTTGAAGAAACTCCCGATGCCGGCACGATCGTGATCGAAGAACCTAAGAACCCGCAGCGGGAACAACCCGTTAGCAAAAACCGTGCGAAGAAGAAGCAGGGAAAGAAGAAATGACGAACGTTTCTGACACCGAGACCACCGCTGTCGAGTCCGCTCCCGTGGACGATCGCGAAGACCGTACTACCGCGCAACTCGAAGAAGAGGGCGATATTGCGGCTGACTACATCGAGGAGCTGCTCGATATTGCAGACCTCGATGGCGACATCGAGATTGATGCGCGGGCCGGTCGCTCCTATGTATCGGTAACGTCGAGCGAAGACACTAACCTTCGTCTGCTTTCCAAGCCTGACACTGTCACAGCACTTCAGGAGCTCACCCGAATTGCGGTTCAAAACAAGACCGGCGCGTTCTCGCGTCTCATTTTGGACATCGGGGGCTCGCGTGAGGCTCGTGCTGTGGAACTCTCGAAGCTTGTCGATGCGGCAGTTGCGCGCATCGAAGCGGGATCTGATTCCGCCGCACTCCCCCCGATGTCGTCGTACGAGCGCAAGCTCGTTCACGATGTTGTGGCTGAGCGCGGTTTCGTCTCGCAGTCCAGCGGTGAAGGCCGCGACCGTCACACCGTCATTACTCGTTCATAGTTTCACGTGAAACATTGACCGACGGAGTAGTGCTCCAACAAGAGCCTGAGATTGCGGCTGAGCTATTTGGCTCGCGTATTGATCTAGCGCGCGCGTACACCGAGAGCTTGGCTCTTCGAGGTGAAGAGCTTGGTCTTATCGGTCCCCTAGAGGTTCCCCGTTTGTGGTCGCGTCATATTGTGAATTGCGTGCTTGTCGCTCCCCTGCTTCGACCGGGGCTCGTCGGTGACATTGGCAGTGGCGCGGGTCTTCCTGGTCTAGTTCTAGCAATCGCTCGCCCTGATGTGAACTTCGTTCTTATCGAACCCATGGAACGCCGGGTTGACTGGCTCAATGCTGAAGTTGATCGCCTCGGGTTGTCGAATGTCGTTGTCGACCGCTCTCGTTCACAGGATGCTCCTTACGCTGAAGCTCTCACGCAGATCACTGCGCGTGCTGTCACTGCGCTTTCTAAGTTGATCCCCTCCACAGAGCACCTCCTTGCCCCCGGCGGTGAGATGGTGTTCATGAAGGGTGCGCGCATTGACGAAGAGATAGAGGCTGCCGCGAAGGTCATTCGCAAGGCCCGCCTCAAGGATGTGGAGTCTCTCGTTCTAGGTGAAGGCATCACGCCGGAGATCACAAGGGTCTTTCGGGCTAGAGTGGACTAATTCGGCAGTCACTATTGCCGCTACCAGTCTTCCCCGTTTTTACAGCAGTCTGAGAGAAAGTTTCACGTGAAACATCCCGAAAGCGAAGTCAACGAACAAGGTAAGTCGTTCGATGAAACCACGCCGCTTGCGCGGGAGATTGCGGATCTCACTCGTCGTCGACAGGCTGTTGCATCAGCCTCCCTACCCCTCCCCTCCTCGCCACGAGTTTTCACGGTAGCGAACCAAAAGGGTGGGGTTGGAAAGACCACATCCACGGTTAACTTGGCTGCTGCTCTGGCCCGCACAGGTGCCCGCGTTCTTGTGATCGATCTTGATCCTCAGGGAAATGCGTCCACTGCCGTGGGTGTTGAGCACCGTTCGGAGACATCAAGCGTCTACGACGTCATGATCAACGACGTGCCGATGGCAGATGTCATACAGAAGAGTCCTGAATTCGACGCGCTGTACTGTGTGCCGGCTACGATCCATCTGGCTGGTGCCGAGATCGAGCTCGTTTCTCTCGTTGCCCGCGAACAACGGCTTCGCTCAGCGCTCGATACGTTCCTTTCGGAGACTCCCGAGCCGTTCCATTACGTCTTCATCGACTGTCCGCCGTCACTGGGCCTTCTCACCATCAACGCTTTCGTCGCGGCTCAAGAAGTTCTCATTCCAATTCAGTGCGAGTACTACGCGCTTGAGGGTCTGAGTCAGCTTCTCAACAACATCAAACTGATCGAGCGTCATCTGAACCCGCGACTGCGAGTGTCCACGATCTTAATGACCATGTACGACTCTCGCACCAATCTTGCTAATCAGGTGGTCGATGATGTGCGTGCTCACTTCCCCAAGCAGGTGCTGACTACTCTCATCCCCCGCTCGGTTCGGATTTCTGAGGCACCTAGCTACGGCCAGAGTGTGATCAGCTACGACCAGAACTCCCCTGGATCGCTTTCCTATCTTGAAGCGGCAGCGGAGATCGCACATCGAGGAGCACCCAAATAATGGCAGCACCAAAACGAACTGGTTTGGGTCGGGGAATTGGCGCGCTGATTCCTTCCGCGGATGAGAACCAAGAGCGTCCTGTCGACGTATTCTTTCCCGGCGGCGAGATCGCTCCCGAGCGACTGCGCTCCGTTCCGGGTGCGCGCCTCGCGAGCCTGTCCCCTCTCGACATCGTTCCCAACTCGCGTCAACCGCGTAGTGAGTTCCGTCAGGAAGAGCTAGAGGAACTAATTGTCTCGATCCGCGAGATTGGTGTTCTTCAGCCGATCGTGGTTCGCCCTCTTATCGGTGCGGTCGAAGGTGGGCCGCAATACGAACTGATCATGGGTGAACGTCGCCTTCGCGCGACCAAGCACCTCGGGCTTGCAAGCATTCCGGCTGTCATCAAGAGTACTGCTGATGAAGACATGCTTCGCGACGCTCTTCTCGAGAACCTCCACCGCGCTAACCTTAATCCGTTGGAAGAAGCATCCGCCTACCAGCAGCTTCTCGCCGATTTTGGGATCACCCAGGAACAGCTTGCGGAGCGAATTGGCCGTTCTCGCCCGCAAATTACGAACACAATGCGTCTTCTGCGCCTTCCAGAAAGCGTTCAGCGCCGAGTAGCGGCTGGAGTTCTCACCGCAGGACACGCTCGAGCGCTCCTATCGCTTCCTGACAGCGCCGGAATGGAGCGTTTGGCGGAGAAAATCGTCAATGAAGAGCTCTCCGTGCGCGCAGCGGAAGCCGCAGCAGGATCGCTTTCAACCAAGCCTCCGCGCGTTAAGCCGTCTCGCGGCAAGAAGCAGGGCCATCTCGATGAGATTGCTGAGCGCTTAGGCGACCGACTGAACACCCGGGTGAAAGTAACCCTCGGAGCCAGTAAGGGCCAGGTCGTCATCGACTTCGCTACCGTGGCTGACCTCAACCGCATCCTCGAGGAACTGGGCGACACGGGTTTCAGCTCTTAGAGAGCATTCAGGACCACTCCCCCGCGGGAGCCCGTTAGCTAAGTGCACTGCTGTCCAGTATGGCGGTGAGCCGTGGGGCGAGGAATGCGTGCGGTCGCCGGATTGTGATCGCAGCGAACCTTAGCGCCAGCACGAGGAACAGTGAACGAACGGTTTACGCGCGACTCAAAGCCTCGCTCGCTGTATCGGTAGACGGGTCTCGTCGTGGCAGTCACGTTGATCGCCCCGTCCATGTGTGTCGTGGGTTTTCGTTGACGTGGATGTCACTGAGAAAACTGCGGCTGACTCCCCGGGCTCAGCGGTTGGCACCGCTTGTATTTGCACTGGTAGACGGCAGGTGGCAGCCGGCACTTTCACTGGCAGCTGGGTGCGACCGATCGTGGTTGGTTGTGTGAAATGACGAGCATGCGCCTGTCTGCAACCGAGGTTCGCGCCGAGCATGTTTCACGTGAAACTTCGCTAGTCGCTAGTCGCTAGTCGCTAGTCGCTAGTCGCTAGTCGCTAGTCGCTAGTCGCTAGTCGCTAGTCGCTAGTCGCTAGTCGCTAGTCGCGAGACGCTAGTCGCGAGACGCGGCGCACTGAAGTCGACGTGGCCGAGTGTGTGCAGGGTGTGCACTACCTGTGGATAACCGGGCCTCACCCCAGCTATGTTCCACGTGAAACATGGCATCTACCGCTGTGGATAGGCCTGTGTATAACAGCGCGCTAGCATGCGGACGAGTCTTGAACGAGGAGCGCCGTTGGAAGCCAACTCTGCAATGCTGCTTGCTCCGTGGGGCTTGCTGAGGTGCTCTAGTTCTCCATTGCGATGTCGGCGAGGGCGGCATAAACCCAGCCGAGATCGTGGCCCGCGGCCACCAAAGCCTGCGGCAGAATCGAAGTTTCGGTGAGGCCGGGCAGCACGTTTGCCTCGAGGAACCAGGGCGTTCCGGCGCGATCCACGATGAGGTCTACGCGCGACAAGTGACGAAGTCCGAGAGCGGAATGTGCTGCGAGTGCTGCTTCAGCGGCGCGATCCGCGTGCTCCTGCGATATGCGAGCCGGGGTGTAAAAGCGTGTCTGACCAGCGTTATACCGAGCCTCGAAAGTGTAGGCCCCTTCGACCGGATCGATCTCCACGGCGGGAAGCGCGACTGGACCCATGCCGCTGTCGAGGATGCCGATAGCGATCTCGACTCCGGTAATGCGTTGTTCGATGAGAGCTACGTCGCAATAGTTGTAAGCGTTGACCATGGCGCTCGGAAGATCGGCACGGTCCGTCACGATGGAAACGCCCTGCGCTGATCCACCCTGCGCTGGCTTCACAACCAACTCCCCCGACAATTCATCGGCAAGCTCGTCCAAGATGCTGTGAGCACCCAGTTCGCGGAAGGAATCGCGAGACAAAGCGATCGACAGTGGGGTGCGAACTCCAACACGAGATACAAGCGACTTGGCGGTGGGCTTATCCCATGCCAAACGCGCTGCGTCCGCTCGCGATCCCACGTAGGGAATGCCGATCAGGTCGAGGAGTCCGCGCAGGGCGCCGTCTTCTCCACTTGCGCCGTGGAGTGCAGGCCAGACAACGTCCGGCTTAGCCTCACGCAGATAGGGCAGCAACGACGCATCCGGGTCTCGGAGTTCGACGATCTTGCCCTGAGCGTGGAGGCCATCAGCGACACGGCGACCGGAACGCAGCGAAACGTCCCGTTCATGCGAGATTCCGCCAGCTAGAACGAGTACGCGGGTGGGTGAATCGTTCATGATGTTCCTAGCTGAGGTTGGCTGGAGGGTTGATCATCGATGGCGCAGGGGGCGACACCGTCAAAGGAGCTGTCTGCGAGAAGGTGTTGAGAAGCTCGAGTTCACCGTTGATCACAGTAGAAAGCCGGCGAATGCCCTCGCGAATGAAATCGGGGGTCGGATAGCAGAACGACAGACGCATATTGCTGCGCCCATTTCCATCCGCGTAGAAGGCGGTGCCAGGGGTGTAGGCCACTAGTTCCTTCACGGCACGAGGCAACATCGCCTTGGAATCAAGGTTGTCGGGCAGCGTGACCCAGATGTAGAACCCACCGTTAGGCACTGTCCACTCAAGATCGGGGAGGTAATCGCCGAGGGCGCCCAACATGGCGTCACGACGTTCGCGGTAGACCCCGCGGAAGGTATCGATCTGACCCTTCCAGTCGGCGACGCTCATGTACTCGCTAATGATGTTCTGGGTGAACGAACTCGGGGACAACACTGCAGCCTCATTCGCCAAAATGAGTTTCTCTCTAATTGCGTGGGGCGCGAGGACCCAGCCCACGCGGAAGCCCGGGGCGAGAGTCTTGGAGAACGTGCCGAGGTAGATGACGCCATCTTCTTCGACGGAACGCATCGCGTGGGGCGGAGGACCATCGAAATAGAGGAGTCCATAAGGGTTATCTTCGAGAACGAGGATGCCGTTTTCGCGCGCGATCTCGAGCACTTCGAGCCGACGTTGCCAGCTCAGGGTGACACCGGCAGGGTTGCTAAAGGTGGGCACCGTATACAGGAACTTGATCGTCTTACCCGCGGCACGTACCGAGGCGATGTGAGCGCGGAGTGAATCGGGAACAAGCCCGAATTCATCCATCTCGACGTGGGTGATCTCAGCCTGGAACGACTTGAAGACAACCATGGCGGTGACGTAGCTCGGCCCCTCGGCGATTACGACGTCACCGGGGTTGATGAAAAGCTTTGTGACGAGCTCAAGAGCGTGCTGAGAGCCCGTAGTGACAACGACATCATCGACGCTGGCACGGATGCCCTCGAGTGCCATCACGTCGAGGATCTGCTCACGTAGCGCCGGGAGACCCTGCCCTGAGCCGTACTGGAGAGCGGCCGGCCCACGATCGCGCATGACGCGGTCGATTGACTCTGTGACGAGGTCCTGGGGCAGCGCTGAGACGTACGGCATGCCGCCAGCAAGCGACACAACTTCGGGCCGTGAGGCCACGGCAAACAACGCTCGTACTTCAGAGGCGGCGAGTCCTGAGGCGCGATCGGCGTAGTGGTCGAACCACTGGTCGAGGTTGTTTGGCTGTGTTGTCATGGGTAGTCCCGTTCGGTTGACTTTAAACAATAGGCGTTCGAGGGTTCTGACCCGAAACTGAGCCTTCATTTCGAAGTGCGCGCGCACAATCTACGGCGGCCGCGGCTCCGAATCACCTTCGCAGCACCATCCACGGAATTCGTTGACGAGCTCCGCGGTTCTACAGTGAGCAGAGCGGCAAATTGTCTACGCCCTCCCCTGTCTCGCTCCTCTATATCCCTACGAAAGTTGACGATGAACGCTCGCACCAACTGGACCGAAGCCGACCTCGGAGATCTCTCTGGAAAAGTTGCGATTGTGACGGGTGCCAACTCGGGGCTGGGGCTAGAAACGAGTCGTGCGCTGCTCAAAGCCGGCGCCCATGTAGTGATGACTATGCGCAGCGAGGCTAAGGCTCAATCGACTGTTGCCACGTTGCAGGCGGGCCTGGGCGACGTCTCACTCGAGACCATGCTTCTCGATCTTGCAGACTTGGAATCAGTGCGACGTTTTAGCGAGATGTTTCACGGGAAACATTCCCGTCTCGACCTGCTGATCAACAACGCCGGAATCATGATGACGGATGCCCAGCTCACGATCGATGGCTTCGAATCGCAGCTCGGCACCAACCATCTCGGGCACTTCGCTCTCACAGGGCACCTGCTCGACCTCATCCGAGCCACCCCCGGTGCACGTGTGGTGAGTCTCTCGAGCGTTGCCCACCGCTGGGGATTCATGGAGTTCGGGAACCTGATGTTTCAGAACGGCTCCTACACTCCCCGTGCTGCGTACGGCCGTTCTAAACTCGCCAATCTGCTCTTCGCCTACGAGCTGCAGCGCATGTTCGGGGCAGCCGGTGTCGACGCGATTTCGGTAGCCGCGCATCCGGGAACTGCCGGAACCGGGCTCGCCGACCACTTGTTCAACCGCTGGTATCTGCGCCCGCTTAAGCCGTTGGTATTTCTGGGGATCCAGACCCCCAAGCAGGGCGCTCGCCCGTCGCTGCGGGCTGCGACAGACCCGCAGGCGAACGGCGGCGACTACTTCGGCCCTGGCGGCCGCAAGGAATACCGCGGCGCCCCTGTACTGGTCGAGTCGAACGCGGCCTCGCATTCTGAGGTCGACGCCCGCAAAC
Organism: Salinibacterium sp. VpJ6; assembly: GCF_059767345.1. Lineage (NCBI taxonomy): Bacteria > Bacillati > Actinomycetota > Actinomycetes > Micrococcales > Microbacteriaceae > Salinibacterium > Salinibacterium sp. VpJ6. The sequence goes on along the minus strand of NZ_JBSOQL010000001.1, from coordinate 1,592,950 downwards.
TCTGGGTCGAATCCGAACGCTTGACCGGCGTTAACTACGAAAGCCTCCGTACACCCACCGAATAGTGGATGCCGGAGGCTCTCGGCAGAGACGAAGCTTTACGCCAGAAACTCTGCGAGGTCTGCTTCAATCGCGGGCTTCGGCTTGGCGCCGATAACGGTCTTGACGACCTCGCCACCCTTGAAGACCTTCATCGCGGGGATGGAGGTGATCTGGTACTTCATCGCCATCTGCGGGTTGTCGTCAACGTTCAGCTTGACGATCTTGATCTTGTCGGAGTTTTCCGCAGCGATCTGATCGAGGATGGGGCCAACCTGGCGACAGGGACCACACCACTCAGCCCAGAAGTCGACCATGATGGTCTCCCCTGAGTTGATGACGATCTCTTCGAAGTTAGCGTCGGTTACATCTGTTGCTGAAGACATGTTGTGTTCCTTTGTTCGGTGAAACGATTAGACGGTGGCGGCGACGGGCGCTGCGGGTTCTGGGGGCTGTACTGCGCTGGCGACGAGTTCGCGCGGCAGCGATGCGAGGTAGTGCTCCGCATCGAGCGCAGCAACGGTGCCGGAACCGGCGGCTGTGACTGCTTGACGGTAGGTCGGGTCGATGACGTCGCCGGCTGCGAAAACTCCGGTGATGTTGGTGCGAGAGGAACGACCATCCACGGCCACTGTTCCGTCAGCGTTGATGTCGAGCTGACCGTGCACGAGGTGCGTGCGGGGGTCGGCGCCGATAGCAATGAAAAGACCGCTGACATCGAGGTGAGAAGTGGAACCATCAACGGTGTCCGTGAGGTCGATACCGTCCACGAGGTCGGAACCGGTAATGCCGGTTACAGCCTTGTTCCAGACGAATTCGATCTTAGGATCGCTGAAGGCGCGCTCCTGCATGGCCTTGGAGGCACGCAGCTCATCCTTGCGGTGAACAACGTAAACCTTCTCGGCAAACTTGGTGAGGAAGGTTGCTTCCTCCATGGCCGAGTCTCCCCCGCCGACAACCGCAATCGTCTTCTGGCGGAAGAAGAAGCCGTCGCACGTGGCGCACCATGACACTCCATAGCCGCTGAGGCGCTCTTCGTCAGCAAGGCCGAGCTTGCGGTAGGCAGAACCGGTCGCGAACACCACAGCGAGTGCTTCGTGGACGTCGCCGTTGCCGAGGGTGACCTTCTTGACCTGGCCTTCGAGCTGGAGGTCGGTCACGTCGTCGAGAACGATCTCGGCGCCGAAGCGTTCGGCCTGCTTCTGCATTTCGAGCATGAGGTCAGGGCCCTGGATGCCGTTGGCGAATCCGGGGTAGTTCTCGATCTCGGTGGTCTTCATGAGCTCACCACCGGCCTCGACTGAACTAGCAATCACCAGCGGCGCGAGGTTTGCGCGCGCCGCATAGATCGCAGCGGTGTAGCCGGCCGGGCCGGATCCGATGATGATGAGTTGGCGCACTTTTCGTGTCTCCTTGGGATTGTGATTACCCGGTTCAACACATCCTAGCTACGGAGTATTCCGAGCGGCTGTGGCGTGCGGGCTAGCTACAGAATGTTCGTAGCCGAGGCTCTTTTAGTTCGCTTTCGTTCGCTAGGAGGCTGCGTGACGCGAAGCGGAGCGGAGGCGTTTGCGGGCCCGTCTGCGCGTCCGTTTAGCGACGAGTGAGTCGCGACATGATCGGGCGCACGAAGGCAAAGAACTCATCGTTCTTGGTGAGAGCGAGTACCGCTGCGTATACAGCGAGCATTGCTGTACCCGTAATGGCGATGGAAGCGAAGCCGCCTGCGAAGCCGGAGACGACGAATGAGCCCTCACCGAATCCGCCCAGCAGCATCAGGATGCCGTAGCCGACTCCGGCGGCCGGAATCATGGCTGCGGCAAACCACAGAATGCGACGCAGCAGAGGAAGCAGTTCGAAGCCAGGTACGCGTTTGCGAATCACGAAGAGAGCCACCGTGGTCTGGATCGTTCCGGAAATCGTGATCGCGGTCGCGAGCCCCATCGCAATGCGCTCCACGGGGAGTGTGGAGACGAACAGGGCACCACAAATGTAGAGAACCACTTGGAAGCTCTGTAAGAAGAAGGGAGTGCGGGTGTCTTCGAAGGAGTAGAACACGCGCTGCAGCACGTACATCATGCTGAATGGCACGAGTCCGACGAGGTAGATCATGAGCACGCCAGAGAGCGAGACGACCTGATCGTGATCGTTGCCGAAGAGGGCGCTGAACGGGAAGGCAATAACGATCAGACCGATTGCGGCAAACACGAGCAACATGAGGATGGAGCGAAGTGCTCCTGAGACGTCGGACCGCATCGCAACGAGGTCTTGATCTCTCGCATGCCCGCTCATCCGCGTGAAGTAAGCCATGCCGATTGAGACGGCGATGACCGAATGCGGGAGCATGAAAATGAGCCACGCAGTACTCATGGCAAACACTGAAGCGTTGTCAGACGCTGAGGCCAGTGACGCAACATTTGTTTCCACGACGGCGCCGACCTGGGTGACCAAGATCATGCCGAAGGTCCACGCTGCCGCCTTGCCTGCGTTGCCGAGGCCCACGCCTCGCCACTGGAACTCGGGGCGGTAGCGCAGGCCGGCGCGGTGCCAGAAGTACCCCAGCAGGGTGGCCTGTACAACGATGCCGAGCGTGGCACTGCCGGCGAGCAGCGCAATCATGTCGGGGGTCCACTCGGTCGAGGCGAGACCGTCGGCACTGCCAAAGATGAATTGGAAGATGACCAGGCCGGTGACCATGACCACGTTGTTGGCGACAGGAGCCCAGGTAAATGGCCCGAACTTGCCACGGGCGTTCAGTACCTCACCGAGAAGCGAATACAACGCGTAAAAGAGGATCTGAGGCAGGCACCAATAGGCAAACGCCGTGGCGAGGGCCATTTCTTCAGCGCCAAAGGTCTCGCTGCTTTGGGTGTAGAGGTCGACCAACAGCGGAGCGCTGAAAGTTGCTGCGATAGTCACTGCGACGAAAATGACAATGCCGAGAGTTACGAGACGGTTGATAAATTTTTGGCCGCCATCTTTGTGGATGGCCGCGCGAACGATCTGCGGCACGATAACCGCGCTCAACATGCCCCCCGCAACGATCGCGTAGACGCTCTTGGGCAACTGGTTGGCAATGCCGTAAGCGTCTGCACCCGTACCTGTGATGCCCAGTGTGCGGGCAAGCAGCAGTGCGCTTAGAAACCCCAGAATTCGCGACACGAAAGTTCCCGAGGCAAGCAGAGCGCTCGCCCGACCGATCGTCGATGGCTTCTGATCGGGTAGCCCCACCGAGGCGGAGGGCACGCCTGGTTCTGGCTCGGCTTCGGGACCGGGCTGATTAGTCATCTTCTGGCTTTCTGCGGCGAACGATGCTGCGAACAAGGCCGACAGCAAAGATCACGACGACTATCGCGGCGAACGAGAGCACAATGGGTGTCTCCCAACCGGCTTGCACGTTGATCTCACTGACCGTGGTCGACCCGATGGTTGTGCCGTTGCTGCTAGTCAGGCTGATCTCGACATCCACGACACCGTTGGAGAGCGATTGAACCGGGATCTCACCTTTGGCTTGGGAGTTCGCTTCGATGCGGAGTTCTACAAGCTCATCTCCCACCGCGAGGAGTCCGGTGCGGGGATCAACCGTGATGTAGACGGTGACAGCTTGGTTGAGGTCGTTGCTCACGGATACAGGCAGGTAGCCGTTGTCAGCGACGAGCAGGAAGTTGCTGGCCTCCACTACGGTAACGGCGTTGCGAATGTCACGGGAGTCGACCAGAAAGCGGTTCACTTGAGTGAGCCAGTCAGAAGGGTCCTCCGTGGGCATGGTGCCCAAGACATCCAGCAGAGCGAGGCGACGTTCGGCTGCGAGTGAGTCGGGGTCTTCGGCGACAGAGAAGAAGGAGCGTTCGGCTCGGGCCGCATTGAACAAGCGAGTCACATCCCCGATACGTGCTTCCGACTGCGGCATGTCCGCGATCGTGGCTGCCGTTGGCGTTCCGCTGGCCAACTCCGTCAGCGAGATGATCGTGATGGAAGGGCTTGCCGTGAGGGTGGCGAGTGCCGCGTCGAGCCGCGCAGAACTCACTTCGAGCGAGTGATCGATGGCGATGAGAACGGACGCCGTTCCCGCCGTTTGAGCCGCACCAGCATCCAGTACAGCTTGACTGAGGGCAGTGTCTGCGGCGGTGACATCGCGGTCGAGAGTGGAACCGAGGGCGTTGTCCATTGCCGCGGATGCGGTGGCGTCGGAAATGAGCGCCGTGACACCGTCGATGGTGGTTACAGCACCAGCGCCTGTTTTTCGTGAAACATTCGTAGACGACAACACGATGGTGCTGAAGCCACTTTCAGTGAAGGCAGTGAGGTCGCTTGCGATGACAGTGTCTGTGCGGGGGCGAAGGAAACCATCGATCGCGTAGTCCCAGTCGAGAAGCTGTTCGGTCGTGGGGTAACCGGTAATCGTGGTTACGGCGTCATCCAAGGGATCAGCAGTGGCGGTCGGAGCAGGCTCAGCGGCATCCGTTTCAGCCTCGGCGAAATTTGCTTCATCGAGCGCAAAGTCGAAGGAAATGGGGTCGGGAGTTGACTCGAGACCACTCTGAGTAGCGAGCGTGACATCCGCATGCGCATAGGGCAGCGGAACGACGTCGTTGCTGATGAGCGAGAGGCGCTCCAACCAAGAACGAGCTGACTCAGGAGCACTCGTACCCAGGACGCGAATGGAGGCCAGAATCATCGGATCAATAGCGATCGCAACGGGCTTACCGGCTACGGCATCCAATTGACGAGTGAGTAAACCAAGGGGCTCGGTGTACTCGGCGAGGGTTTGCGCATCGAGGATGCCGCCATTGCCCGCGGGCACCGTCATCGGAGCCATGACGGCGACGTTGGTCTCCGCGGATGCCGTAGTAACCGCCGCAACGTCGCTGACGGCGGGTGCGGCACTGGCTCCGCTCACGGCGAGCGTGAGCCCGAGACCGAGCGCGATGGCGGCGCTAAAGACTCTTATAGGCAAGGGGAAACCCCGTACTCTCGCTCGGCCAGCATAGTGTGAGTTTATTCGTCCTTGCCTGAGTGGTGGGTGCTTTGATGTTAACCGAGCAAACTTCACCCGCTGTCCGTGCAAAACTAGTCGCACCATGGAGAGTGTTGCCCACGCGATTAAGAGTCTCGACAAGCTTGCCGACTCTAAGCCAGTAGCCACCCTAGCGGCGCGATTCGCTGCTGAGGGGTTCGAACTCGCGCTTGTGGGCGGACCGGTTCGGGACGCGTTCTTGGGCCGTAAGGTCACCGACCTTGATTTCGCCACGAACGCTAACCCGGACGACATCATGCGGTTGGTAAAGCCGATCTCGGATGCCCAGTGGGACATCGGGCGGGATTTCGGCACCATCGCCGCGCGTATTGATGGCGAGACCGTGGAGATCACGACGTATCGTGCGGATAGCTACGACGGCGAAAGCCGCAAGCCGGTCGTTGCGTTCGGCGACTCGCTTGAGAAAGATCTTGAGCGCCGCGACTTCAGCGTCAACGCAATGGCATTGCGCCTGCCGGAACGTGTTCTCGTCGACCCCTGGGGAGGAGTAGAGCACCTTCTTACTAAAACGATCACCACACCGGGCTCCCCCGAGGTGTCATTCGGCGATGACCCGCTGCGAATGATGCGGGCTGCACGTTTCACATCGCAGCTGGGTTTCACGGCTGACCCCGCGACGGTGGCGGCGATGACGGAACTGGCTCCGCGCCTCAGCATCGTGAGTGTTGAGCGCGTGAGCGATGAGTTGACGAAGCTTTTGAAGACGGATGACCCGGTTCCGGGCATCCGCCTCATGGTGGAGACGGGGCTCGCCGAGCAGGTTCTGCCCGAGATTCCTGCCCTGAAGCTTGAAGTGGATGAGCACGCTCACCATAAGGACGTCTACGAGCACTCCCTGACGGTCTTGCGTCAGGCGATCGATCTCGAGAAGAGTCGGCCAGGCATTGAGGGCCCCGACCTCATCCTGCGCATCGCGGCGCTGCTGCACGACATTGGCAAGCCATCCACGCGCAAGATCGAACGCGGTGGAGTGGTGACCTTCCACCACCACGATGTTGTGGGCGCCAAGCTCGCGACCAAGCGACTGCGGGCTCTGCGCTTCGACAAGGAGACCATTAACTCTGTTGCGCGCCTGGTGGAGCTTCACTTGCGCTTCTTCGGCTACACCGAGGGTGCGTGGACTGACTCGGCCGTACGTCGCTATGTTCGGGATGCCGGCGATCAGCTCGAGCGCCTGCACATCATTACCCGGGCGGATGTCACTACGCGCAACGTACGCAAGGCCGATCGGTTGGCCTTTGCCTACGACGACCTCGAAGACCGCATCGCTGCCATCGCCGAGGCCGAAGGTATCGCGGCCGTACGCCCGGACCTCGATGGCGAAGAGATCATGGCGATCTTGGACCTCAAGCCGAGTCGTGAGGTAGGAGAGGCCTACAAGTTCTTGCTCGACCTGCGCCTCGACGAAGGCCCGCTGGGCGCCGACGAAGCCGAAAGACGGCTACTGATGTGGTGGGCTGAGCGCTCCTGAGCCTCGCTTTAATCTCCACCTTGAGTATTGCCCCGCGTAGCAACTACACTAGGCAGGTTGTCTGACTGCTTTCGTGTGGTCGGATGAACGTCAACACCCTCCTGTTACAGACCGTCTGTAACCGTTTAAGTCCGAAGGAGGTGGGTTTGTGACGCATCAGTACGAACTCATGGTTATCCTCGATCCAGAGATCGACGAACGTACCGTGGCTCCCAGTCTCGACAAGTTCCTCAATGTCATCCGCAATGACGGTGGCACCATCGATAACATCGATATTTGGGGTCGCCGTCGTTTGGCCTACGAGATCAACAAGAAGACCGAAGGCATCTACGCCGTCGTCAACTTCACCGCAGAGAGCAAGTCGACAGACGAGCTCGACCGCCAACTCTCACTCAGCGAAGCTGTCATGCGCACCAAGGTGCTGCGTGCAGAAGCTGGGTTCGCTCAGGTAGCTGCTGCCAAGAAGGTTGCTGAAGAGAAGGCTGCTCGCAAGGCTGCTGCTCCGGCAAAGACTCCTGCTGCAGACGCTAAGGCTTCTGAAGCTCCTGCTGCTCCCGCTGCTGACGCCAAGGCTGAAGCGGAAGCTAAGTAACCGTGGCCGGCGAAACAGTCATTACGGTCGTGGGAAACCTCACGGCAGATCCCGAACTGCGTTACACGCAGGGTGGACTTGCCGTAGCTAACTTCACCATTGCCTCTACGCCGCGCACCTTCGATCGAGCATCCAACGAGTGGAAAGACGGAGAAGCACTATTCCTCCGCGCTTCCTGCTGGCGTGAATTCGCCGAGCACGTTGCCAGCTCACTGACTAAGGGAACCCGCGTTGTTGCGCAGGGTCGCCTTCGTCAGCGTTCCTACGAAACCAAAGAGGGCGAAAAGCGTACGAGCATGGAACTGGAGATCGACGAGATCGGTCCCAGCCTCCGCTACGCAACGACGCAGATCACCCGCGCCCCCCGTGACAGCTCAGCTCCTCGTGGAGTTCAGCAGAACAACGGCGGCGGCCAGTCAAACGAAGAGCCGTGGGCAGCTAGCGCTCCTGCAGCATCCTCGGGCGACGTGTGGAACACCCCTGGCAACTACTCCGACGAGACGCCTTTCTAGGCCCTCGGCGCTCAGTCTTAAATACAGAAAGAAGTAACACTCATGGCAGGAAAGAGCAGCGGCGACCGCCGCAAGCCCATCCGCAAAGGCAAGGACGGCAAGAACGCCGCACCCGCCAAGTCGATCCGCGTAGGCGTCATCGACTACAAGGATGTCGCAACGCTTCGTAAGTTCATCTCCGAGCGTGGAAAGATCCGCGCCCGTCGTATCACCGGTGTTTCCGTTCAGGAGCAGCGTCTCATCGCCACGGCCGTCAAGAACGCCCGTGAGATGGCATTGCTGCCCTACGCCGGCGCAGGCCGTTAAGGAGCCACCGACATGTCAAAGCTCATCCTCACTCACGAAGTGACCGGTCTCGGCGCGCCTGGCGACGTTGTAGACGTAAAGAACGGCTTCGCTCGTAACTACCTCATTCCCCAGGGCTTCGCCGTGGCGTGGACTCGCGGTGGCGAAAAGCAGGTTGAATCCATCAAGGCAGCACGCGCATCGCGCGAGCACGCCACTCTCGAAGAAGCGCAGGACCTCAAGGCTCGCCTCCAGGCGACCAAGGTCAAGCTCACCGTGACCGCTGGTCAGGGTGGACGTCTGTTCGGTTCGGTCAAGCCCGCACACGTAGCAGATGCTGTTGCCGCTGCAGGACTTGGCGACATCGACAAGCGCAAGATCGAGATCACCTCGGCAATCAAGATTGTTGGAGATCACGAAGCTACGATCCGTCTGCGTGACGACATCGTTGCGACGATCACCCTTCAGGTGGTTGCTAGCAAGTAACTGTTTCAGAACAAGGACGACGGGCCGTTTGGCTCGTCGTCCTTGTGCTTTAAGGGCCGTTGTCAAGGGTTTTGTACACAGGATTGTGAAAAATGCGGAACCCTCAAGCGCGACTTTAGGTATGTTTCTACACACCGTGTGTGAAAAGTAAAAGTGCTGGTCAGGCGATTATTTCGGTCATTACCCACTGTTGTTTTCACAGGAGTTTCCACAGCTTGTTCACACGGTCCCCGGCGTTTCGCCGGAGTTGTGCACAACGTTATCCACAGCCCCAGTTGTGGGTAGTCGATTCTGGTTCGTAAGGTGAAGCAGCCTTGAAGCGGGACTCGCTCTGAAGCTAGCCCGAGTGTCGGGGGTTGCCCGTATAACTAGGGCTGCCCCACTAGGAGGAAAACTATGTCGATTGCGCATCTAGGCCTTGCTGGCGACGATCGCCAATCCGGCGAATCTCGCGGCGGCTCACGAGGAGACCGCGTTCCTCCCCACGACCTCCTCGCTGAACAGAGTGCTATCGGTGGAATGCTCCTGAGCAAGGATGCCGTAGCCGACGTCATCGAAACCGTGCGCGGTGTGGACTTCTATGTCCCCAAGCACGAAACGATCTTCAACGCGGTACTCACCCTCTACTCGCACGGTGAACCGACGGATGTCATTGCTGTCACCGACGAACTCACCAAAACAGGTGAACTCTCTCGCGCGGGTGGAGTCGAGTACCTCCACACGCTGACAGGACTTGTTCCTACCGCGGCCAACGCCGGCTTCTACGCGACCATCGTTACGGAGAAAGCTGTACTGCGTCGCCTTGTCGAGGCAGGTACCCGCATCGTTCAGATGGGGTACGCCAGCGAAGGTGAAGTTCTCGACCTCGTCAACAACGCCCAAGCCGAGATCTACTCGGTGACCGGCGGCGTCGAAACCGAAGACTACGTTCCCCTCACGATGGCCGTCGAAAGCGCCATCGACGAGATCGAGGCAGCGCGCGGCCGCGACGGGCAGATGATCGGTGTTCCCACCGGCTTCGCTGAGCTCGATGAACTCACCAACGGACTACACCCCGGTCAGCTGATCATTTTGGCCGCGCGACCAGCTATTGGTAAGTCGACTCTTGGTTTGGACTTTGCTCGCGCAGCATCCATCCACAATGACCTGCCCTCGATCGTGTTCTCGCTCGAAATGGGTCGAAGCGAAATCGCTATGCGTTTGTTGTCGGCAGAAGCCAGTGTTCCTCTGCAGCACATGCGTAAGGGCTCGGTGCATGCGAACGACTGGACCACGATCGCTCAGACCCGTGGTCGCATCAACGATGCACCGCTCTATATCGACGACAGCCCCAACATGACCCTGGTTGAGATTCGCGCCAAGTGCCGTCGACTCAAGCAAAAAGTTGGCCTGCGCATGGTCATCATCGACTACCTGCAGCTCATGACGAGCGGTAAGAAAGTTGAATCGCGTCAGCAAGAGGTTAGTGAGTTCTCGCGTGCTCTCAAGCTTCTCGCCAAGGAGCTCGAAGTTCCCGTTATTGCTATCTCTCAGCTGAACCGTGGTCCTGAGCAGCGAGCCGACAAGAAGCCTGCGCTCTCCGACCTTCGTGAATCAGGATCGCTCGAGCAAGACGCCGACATGGTGATCCTGCTGCACCGTGAGAGCGCCTACGAAGCAGATAGCCCTCGCGCCGGTGAAGCTGACCTAATCATTGCCAAGCACCGTAACGGACCGACCCGCACCGTCACCGTGGGCTTCCACGGTCACTTCTCGCGCTTCGTCGACCTTCCGCCCGGCTCCTAAGCACCAGGGCAAGAGATCGTTGCAAGCGGCCTAGACTAGAAGCACCCGCTTGTTCAGAAAGAAGGCGATCGCTTGACTAGTGCTCACACCGAGCCGCTGCCTGCATCTACTGCGTGGTACGTGCCCTTAGCCCGCGCCATCCCCGCGCTGATTCTCGCTGTTGTCATCACGTTCTCGGCTGACCACTCGTCGCGCCTCGGGCTTGTCACGCTGGCCAGCTACACGCTTATCGTCGGTGCCGTGCTGTTGACTGCGAGCGTGCTCTCCACGCACCGTGGAATCGGGCGCAACCTCACGATTACCCAGGGCGTCCTTTCGATCGCTACCGCCATCGCCGCCTTCATCGCGTCGAACGGCGGGCAAGCCTATTTCGTCTTCCTGCTGACCGCGTTCGCCGCAATCACCGGATTCATCGAGCTTTACCTCGGGCTGCGCAGCCGCGGCCGCGACGCATCATCGCGCGACTGGGTTTTCGTCGGCAGCCTCACCGCGCTGCTCGCCCTCGTAGTGCTGCTCGTGCCGCCGGGATTCAGCCAACCCTTTACGGGGCCGGATGGAATCGACCGTGAACTCACGGCGTCCATCGTGGTGGTCGGACTTCTCGGAGCCTATTGGGCCATCCTTGGTGTGTACCTAGTGATTGCTGCACTCTCGCTCAAGTGGAGCACAACCGATCATGATGCTGTTACGGCAGCCGTGCAAGAGAAAGAGGACCAGTGACTACCCCAGACAAGCGTGACCGCACGCGCCCCGCAGAGATGCTCGGCCTCTCCGCAGTTTTCGGGCTGTTCACGGGACTGGTGGTTTTCATGGCTACCCGCGACCTGATGCTCGGCCTCATCTTTGCCGGTGTTGCCTTCATCGTGTCGCTGGTCGTTATCGCGATGCTTACGCTCGCGGTGCGCCCCGACAAGAACGAACTCCTCGATCTCGACGAACAGGATCGCGAAGCCGGGCACTAGCTCCTTCCCGTTCTGCCCAGCCGCCGAGAGGTAGCTCTGCGCGGCAGTAATTGTGGCGCGCCCGGGGTGCATAATTTTCGCTCGAAGCCCTTTGACTCCCGGTCTTTATTAAGGTTAGGCTTACCTAAGCAACACTCGCTGCAGCGGGTGTTGCGTTTTTACGCCCGACCACTTTCGGTCATCCGAAATAACTAAGGACATCATGAACTTTTCACGAACCCGGCACGGAGTACTCGTTGGACTACTGGCTCTCGCGCTTGCTGCCTGCAGCACCGCGACGCCTGAAGCTGCAGATTCAGACCGAGCAGAAGCATCCGTTCAGTTCGAGGACAACAACGGTAGCCAGACCGTAGCGACTCCGTTCACTTCGGTCGTTGCCACTGACAACCGCACGTTCGAGACTCTCGCCTCGTGGGGCATTGAGCTCAGCGCCGCCGCAGTAGCGTTGATGCCGAGCACCATCTCCTACACTCAGGACGACTCGATCATCGACCTGGGCAACCACGGCGAGCCTGACCTCGAGGCTGTCGTTGCCGTCCAGCCCGACGTCATCATCAACGGGCAGCGGTTTGCGCAGTACCACGACGACTTCGCCAAGCTCGTACCTGACGCAGTGATCGTTGAGCTCGACCCGCGCGAGGGTGAGCCCTTTGACGCCGAGCTCAAGCGCCAGACCACCGTTCTTGGCGAGATCTTCGGCAAGCAGGCAGAGGCCGAACAGCTGAATGCTGACTTCGACGCCGCCATCGAGCGCGTGAACGCGGCGTACAACAGCGAAGACTCAGTGATGGCTGTAATCACCTCGGGCGGAGAGATCGGATACTCGGCTCCGAGCGTCGGTCGTACCCTCGGCCCGCTCTTCGACATCTTCGACTTCACCGCCGCACTGGATGTCGATGACAGCAGCGAAGACCACCAGGGTGACGACATCTCGGTAGAGGCAATCGCTGACTCCAACCCCGACTGGATTCTCGTTATGGACCGCGACGCCGCGATTCTCGCCGACGACCCCACCTACGTGCAGGGCAGCGAAGTTCTTGAGAACTCCGAAGCACTCTCGGGCGTCACCGCGGTGAAGGAAAGCAACCTCGTTTACATGCCGGCTGACACGTACACGAACGAAGGCATCCAGACGTACACCGAGTTCTTCAACGCACTCGCTGACGCGCTAGAAGGCAAGAACTAGCGTTACTCACGCCGTTCGGTGCTGAAGTGTGCCCCCGGGCGAACTTCAGCACCGAACGGTTCTGGCCTTCAATCAGAAACTCTCACTCACGGATGACGTCAACACTGGCCCGACGGCGGCCCGCCAACACGACCACCCTCTTCGACTGGAAACTCCTGCTCGCGACGGTGGGCGTTGTGCTGCTGCTGATCGTCTCCCTCTTCACGGGTGTCTACGACATCTTCGGGGCGGATGACGGCCAAAGAATGTTCGGCATCACGCGCGTTCCGCGAACGATCGCCTTAGTGCTCGCGGGCGCCGCGATGGCAATGAGCGGCTTGGTCATGCAGCTGTTGACGCAGAACCGTTTCGTGGAACCAACCACGACGGGCACTACCGAGTGGGCAGGTCTTGGACTACTCACAGTCATGATCCTCTTTCCGGGAGCCAGCATCCTCGCCCGTATGAGCGGTGCGGTCGTAGCCGCGTTCATCGGCACCGGAATCTTCTTCCTCTTCTTGCGCCGCGTCACGCTGCGTTCCTCGCTGATCGTGCCGATCGTCGGCATCATGCTCGGCTCGGTGGTCGGCGCCATCTCCACCTACATTGCTCTCTCGACGGACATGCTTCAGAGCCTCTCCGTGTGGTTCGCCGGCAGCTTCACCTCGGTGATGCGCGGGCAATACGAACTGCTCTGGATCGTTGCGCTCGTCGTCGTCGTGATCTTCTTGTTCGCCGACCGACTCACCGTTGCGGGGCTCGGCCAAGACATCGCGACGAACGTCGGCGTGAACTACAACCAGATTTTGCTCATCGGCACCGCGCTCATCGCAGTCGCGACCGGAGTGGTGACGGTTGTCGTGGGCAATCTGCCGTTTCTCGGCCTCATCGTTCCCAACATCGTGTCGATGTTTCGTGGCGACGACCTGCGCAGCAACCTGCCCTGGGTGTGCCTGCTGGGCATCGCGATCGTGACGGTGTGCGACATCGTCGGTCGCACGATCATCATGCCGTTCGAAGTTCCCGTGTCGCTCATCTTGGGTGTCGTGGGCGCGATCGTCTTCATTGCCCTTCTGTTGAAGCAGCGCCGTCGTGCATAGTCCCGTGGATGCTCAGGAGAAAGCGACTGTTGGCGTCGGGGCGCCCGGCGTGACGGGGCCGTTCCCCACGGTGCGGGCGCGCCGCCGCTACTGGACGCTCCTCAGCATCCTGAGTGTGCTCGCTGTGGCGATCGGGTTCGGCCTGCTCGCCTGGAACAATCCGATGCCGGTGGGCACCGAAGGGTTCTGGCTCATCGCAGAGCTGCGCGCCACCAACGTGATCGTGATCGGCGTCGTGGCCTTCTGTCAGGCGATTGCAACCGTGAGTTTTCAGACGGTGACGAACAACCGGATTCTCACGCCATCCATCATGGGCTTCGAGTCTCTGTATGTGGCGGTGCAGACCTCTGCGGTGTACTTCTTGGGAATCAGCGGCATCGTCGCCCTGCAGGGTCTCCCCCAGTTCTTGCTTCAGATCGCCCTGATGGTCGGACTCTCGCTACTGCTGTACGGCTGGTTGCTTTCCGGAAAGTACGGCAACCTGCAGATCATGCTGCTCGTGGGCATCATCATCGGCGGCGGGCTGGGAGCAGTGTCGACGTTCATGCAGCGCCTGCTCACGCCCAGTGAGTTCGACATCCTGACGGCCCGCCTGTTCGGCTCCATCTCCAATGCGGATGCCAGCTACCTGCCCATCTCGCTCGTGCTCTGCCTGGTGGCCGGCACCGTGCTGCTCTCGCAGGGCCGCCGCCTCAACATCATTGCGCTGGGTTCAGACACCGCCACGAATCTAGGAATCAGCTACCGTTTCGAGATCATGCGCGTGCTGTTCTTCGTATCGATTCTGATGGCTGTCTCGACGTCGCTCGTCGGCCCGATGACCTTCTTCGGGTTCTTGGTCGCCACACTCGCCTACCAATTCGCGGATACCTACGACCATCGCCACATCTTCCCGATCGCGGTATTGGCCGGGTTTGTGGTGCTGGGCGGAGCGTACTTCGTGATGAAGAACCTGTTCTACGCGCAAGGAGTGGTCTCGATCATCGTTGAACTTGTCGGAGGAACCGTCTTCCTCATCGTCATTCTGAGAAAGGGACGACTGTGATCACCCTGAGCAATGTGGGCAAAAGCTATGGGCACGACGTGACCATTGGTCCCGTCGACCTCACTATTCCCGAGGGAGGCATTACCGCGCTGGTCGGCCCGAACGGTGCTGGCAAATCCACGCTACTGACGATGATTGGCCGCCTGCTCGGAATCGACTCCGGCCACATCGAGGTCGCGGGCTACGACGTCGCGAAGACTAAGTCGAAAGACCTCGCTAAGATCATCGCGATCCTGCGGCAAGAAAACCATTTCATCGCCCGCCTCACGGTGCGTCAGCTCGTGGGATTCAGCCGCTTCCCGTATTCGCAAGGTCGACTGACCGAAGCGGATGAGGTGGCGATCAACAACTCCATCACCTTTCTGAATCTTGAAGGCCTGCAAGACCGCTATCTTGACGAGCTCTCAGGCGGACAGCGTCAACGCGCCTACGTTGCCATGGTGCTCGCGCAAGACACCGAATATGTGCTTCTGGATGAGCCCCTCAACAACCTCGACATGAAGCACTCGGTTCAGATGATGCGCCACCTGAAGCGCGCCGCCCAAGAACTTGGCCGCACCATCATCATCGTGCTCCACGACATCAACTTTGCCGGGCACTACGCCGACCACATCTGCGCTGTCAAAGATGGCCAAGTCACCGAGTTCGGAACGCCCGCTGAGATCTTGACCGATGACGTGCTCACCCGAATCTTTGACACACCCGTTCACGTCATCGACGGCCCTAACGGTGCGCTCGCTGTGTACTACTAGCGCTGTCGCGGGACTCGTGCCCCTCCGAGTAGTGGTGGTGTGGTTAGACCGCCCTTCGGAAATTCAGGAAATTCAGTGGCGAGTGTTCGCGTCTGCCTCCAAAAACTGAGGGAACGAGCGGGCCTCAGTAGACTTCGTCGCGAGATTTCCTGAATTTCCGAAGGGGCGGCGCAGCGCGGAGGCGGGTTCTAGGAACACCGAAGGCCTGCCGTGGAACACGGAACGCCGGCGGTGGAAACACTAAAGGCCGGCCTCACGAAGAGACCGGCCTTCCATAGAGCGTGAACTACTTAGTGTCGCCGAGGTAGTCGACGAGCGAGCTGGCAAGGCCGACATAGGTCGCCGGCGTGAGGGCCTGCAAACGTGCTTTGGCATCCGCACCAATGTCGAGCCCCGAGATGAACTCGGTGAGGTCGACGGAGTTGATGCGCTTGCCGCGCGTGAGTTCCTTGAGGATGGCGTAGGGGTCGCTGATGGTGCTGCGGCCCGCGGTGACCTCGGCGCGAATGACCGTCTGGATGGCCTCGCCGAGGATCTCCCAGTTGCTGTCGAGATCAGCGTCGAGAGCCACCGGGTCAAGAGCGATCTCCTTGAGGCCGCGCTCGATGTTGTCGAGAGCGAGCAGCGAGTGACCGTAGGCGACTCCCACGTTGCGCTGCGTCGTGGAGTCGGTGAGGTCGCGCTGGAGGCGTGAAGTCACGAGAGTCTGAGCGAGCGACTCGAGAAGAGCGCTCGAGAGCTCGAGGTTGGCCTCAGCGTTTTCGAAGCGGATCGGGTTGATTTTGTGCGGCATTGTCGACGAACCGGTTGCGCCCGCCTGCGGAATCTGGCGGAAGTAGCCCATCGAAATGTACGACCATACGTCGGTGCAGAGGTTGTGCAGCACGCGGTTGGCGTGACTCGTGGCCTGGTACAGCTCCACTTGCCAGTCGTGCGATTCGATCTGCGTGGTCAGCGGGTTCCAGTCGAGCCCGAGGGACTCCACGAACTCCTTCGAGATGGCTGGCCAGTTCTGCTCGGGGTCTGCAGCGAGGTGAGCGGCAAACGTGCCAGTTGCACCGCTGAACTTGCCGAGGTAGCTGATGCCCTCGACGCGAGTCAGGATGCGGTCAAGACGGTACACGAAGACCGCGAATTCCTTACCCATGGTGGTCGGCGTCGCCGGCTGGCCATGGGTGTGAGCGAGCATCGCGTTGTCGCGCATGAGCTCGGACTGCGCGCGAAGGGCATCGATCACGGTACGGAACTTGGGCAGCCAGACTTCGCGTACGGCATCCGAAATGGTGAGCGCGTAGGAGAGGTTGTTGATGTCTTCGCTCGTGGCGGCGAAGTGCGTGAGTTCAGCGATCGCGCTGAGACCAAGCTCGTCGAGCTTGGCGCGCACGAGGTACTCGACGGCCTTGACGTCGTGGCGGGTGGTGGCTTCAAGGCGAGCGAGTTCATCGATCTGCTCTTGGCCAAAATCGGTGGCGAAGGCGCGCAGGGCGGTGACCTGATCGGTACTCATCGGGCTCGAACCAAACAGGCTCTTGCTCGTGAGGAAGATCAGCCATTCGACCTCAACGTGCACACGGGCCCGGTTGAGGCCAGCCTCGGAGAGGTGCTCGCCCAGAGCCGAAACGGCGGGACGGTAGCGACCATCGAGGGGGCTCAGTGGTTGAACGGGCAACGGGCTCATGGGGCTCCCTAGTTGTTTGCGGTGGATGCCGAGATACCTGGCGTGATCTGACGAAATAGTGAGCCGCAAGCCTGCTCAATCATGCCGAGGACATGATCAAAGAGTGCGGCATCCGAATAGTAGGGGTCTGGCACGTCAATGAGCGGAGCGAGTTCGCTGTCAAAGCTCAACATGGGCTGCACTTTCGATCGGTCTTGATCGTTGGGTGCCCACGTGCGCAGAATTCGTTCCTGTCCTCGATCGAACGCGACAATGAGGTCGAACTTGTCAAACCATTCGGGGTCGAACTGGCGGGCGCGATGCCCAGAACCATTGTAGCCGCGTGCTGCAAGGGCACTAATGGTGCGATCTTCGGCAGCTTCACCCACATGCCAATCGCCGGTTCCTGCCGACGTGACAGCGATCTGGTTCTCGAGACCGGCCTGAGCGACGAGGTCTCGGAAGACAGCTTCGGCCATCGGTGACCGGCAGATGTTTCCGGTGCACACGAAACAGATCCGGGAGGCAGTCGAGTCAGAGAGTGCTCGCTCGAAGGTCATGCCTCATTGTGTCGCAGTTTCGCCTCCTCAACAGCGATGGTCGCGGGATTCTCATCCCCGATACCTGCGGGCAACCACTGTGTCAGCCGGTGTTTGGCGAGAGTTGTGACGGCGAAAGGCGACCAATGACTATTCCCTCGGATACGGCAGCACATGAGGCTCTCGATTTTCAAGCTCAACAGCTCCGCATGATTCTCGAGCGTCTTAACTCTGTGCGAGAGCTCTTGCCACCCGCGAGCATTGAGTGGCGTGGCCCAGCTCAACAGCTCTTCGATGCGGGCGTCGTCGAGTTGCGCCGTGACCTTGCACGTGCCTGCACTCTCCTTCAGTCCGCCGAGCACCGCACCGTGGTTTCCTCTCAGCAGATGGCGTCTTATGTCGGGTGATCTCATCATCTCTGGCGGGGGAAGTTTTGCAGTGTCGACCGACGAAATGCTCTCCAGCGCAAGCAGGCTGCAGCGAGCCGCGGAGATGTCTCGAGAGATAGCTGGCGCAATTCAGATGGTGGATGCGCGGCTCACACGAGGGCATTTAGAGTCGCTGGGCATCCCGAGCGCCGCCGCCTACGCTGAGCACGACTTAGAGTGTGCATTCAAAGATCTGCAGGCATTTGCGTGTCGTGCAGACGTGCTGACCGCCGTTGTACGGGTCGCAGCTCAGAGCTATGGCATGGGAGAGGCCTTCGTCGAAGGCTTGACGCGCAGAGTCGCCGCAGAAGCGGCAGCGCTGCTCGGGTTTCTCTTTCCCACCGAACTTGTCGTCACTGCCGGGGTGGTTATTGTCGTTCCCGTCGTCGCGGGAATCGCGGCGGCGGCTTTTCTCACCGGGCGCAATCCGGCGGATATCCAGCTCTCGGAGCAATTTTCGACCGCGCTCAACGAACTCATAACCGATCCGGTGTTCGTGCGAACGATGCGGTTCGCCGTAATGAACGCCGATGAGTTCATGGCAGGAGCATCCGGTTTACCGCCGGGACTTGTCGCGTCGCTGAGTGCGGCCGGCCTCATCGGGTTGTCGTCATCGGCGGGCACGATCAAACAACTCGGAGGAGTTGCGGGGGTGTTTAGAGAGACTCCGGTGACGTTGAAGACCACAACCACTCCAAAGCCGGTTGAGCCCGCACAATCCTTTGAGGAGCGGATTGCGCGGATTCCCCAGCCAACACTCGACGCGCCGTGGCAAGTGCGCATCGAAACGATTTCAACTCCGGGACAAGAGGATCGGTTCGAGGTGTATATCTCGGGAACGGTCGACTTCGCGGTCGCTGATTCCGAGCAACCGTGGGATGGAAGCAGCAACATCGATCTTGCGGCAGCGCGAGATTCAGCATCGATTGCCGCGGTCGCTGCGGCTATGCAGGAAGCCGGCATCACAACGACGAGTGCGGTCTCGTTTACGGGCCACTCTCAAGGCGCCGCGGTGGCGGCACGACTGGTCGAATCAGAAGAGTACAACGCTGTCGGATTACTCACGGTCGGCGGCAATATTGGGCAGATCTCGTTGCCGCCCGACGTTCCCGCAGTCATCGTGGAGCACTCCGACGACATCGTTGTGGCGGCCGGCGGCCTTCAAGACAACCATCACGCGCTACTTGTTGAGCGGCAAGCTTACGAAGGACGCCCGCTTCCCGAGGGTGTGCCAGCGCCCGCCCACCAAGCAATCGAGTACCAAAGAACGGCACGACTCATGGATGCGTCAGACAGCCCCGAGCTTCAACGGGCTTGGCAGCAACTCGCCCCGCCAGCGGGCAGCACGTCGACCGCCACTGTCACGAACTTTGAGTATGTGCGGGAGAAGCCTTAGCGGTTCTTGCCGACGATCGGGCGAACCAAGATGCCGATGAACCAGCTGATGAGACCGAGCACGAGAGCGCCGAGTACGCCCCACCAGAAGCCATTGACGACGAGCCCGAAGCCGAACAGGCTCGAGATCCAGCTCGTGAGCAGAAGGAGAAGACCATTCACCACGAGGGCAAGCAGGCCGAGGGTCAGAACATACAGCGGGAAGGCAACAATACGAATGAGGTTGCCCAGCACGCCATTGACGATTCCAAAGACAGCCGCGACGAGCAAGAAGGTCAGCACGACCTCAAGAGTTCCCCCAGGGGAGAAAGGAACAATCTCAACCCCGGCGACAACCACCGTAGTAAGCCACAAAGCAAGAGCATTGATCAGCAAGCGCACGATGATTCTCATGCGTTAACTATGCACCCCGAATTTAGGAAGCCGCAATGGTTGCTCGCCTCTAGGCTGGTGACGTGACCAGCAACCGAGTACAGCTCCGCCCCGAAATCGCCGCCATCGTGCCCTACCGTCAGGGCGCGCCCGCCGCAGCGGATGCCTTCAAGCTGTCCTCCAACGAAAACCCCTACGAGCCGTTGCCCTCAGTGCTGGCGCAATTGTCGACGCACTCGATCAACCGCTACCCCGACGCATCCGCTCTCGAATTGCGCACGCAACTGGCAGAACGCTTCGGCGTCACCGCCGACAGCGTGCAAGTTGGAGCCGGTTCCGTTGCCGTGCTCGCCCAACTCGTCAGCGCCGCCGCCGCCCCCGGTGACGAAGTCATCTACGCCTGGCGCAGCTTCGAGGCCTACCCGCTGCTGGTGTCCTCGGCAGGCGCCACGAGCGTGCAGGTCGCGAACCAAGCCGACCACCGGCACGACCTTGCGGCTATGAGTGCCGCAATTACGGCATCCACTCGCGTGGTGATCGTCTGCAGCCCCAACAACCCCACCAGCACCGTCGTCACGGATGCCGAATTCCGTGAATTCATGGCCACCGTTCCAGAAAACGTGCTTGTCGTTCTCGACGAGGCCTACCGCGAGTTCGTGACAGACCACGAGGCCGTGCGGGGAGAAACCCTTGTGGGCCAGTACCCCAACCTCGTATTGCTGCGCACCTTCTCTAAGGCTTACGGCCTCGCCGGCCTGCGTATTGGGTACGCCATTGGCCCCGAATACGTGATGGATGCGGCGCGAGCGGTAGCGATTCCGCTCTCGGTCACGGAGCTTGCCCAGAAAGCTGCCACCGCATCCCTCGAACATGAAGATGAATTGTTAGAGCGAGTCAGCCGTATTAACGAGGTACGCGAGCGGATTGTGGCAGGGCTTCGCGAGCAGGGCTGGGCGGTACCAACACCCAACGGCAACTTCGTCTGGTTGCCCACCGGGGCAGCAACCGACTGGGCTGCCGAGGTTTTCCGCAGCCACGGCATCGTCGTTCGAGCCCTCGGCGAGGGCCTGCGAATCAGCGTTGGCGAAGCCGAATCTGTGGAGAAACTCCTAAGGGCAGCCCAAGAGGTTGTCGCTTCACGGAAAACGAACTGACCCGAGCCGCGTTAGATTAGTCGAATGTCTTATACCGCCGCGACGGTTCAGCTGCTGTCTCCCGAGGGCACGCTCGTTCACAGCGATGCCAGCGAACAGTACCTCCCGTATGTAGACAAGCTCAGTGACGACGCTCTTCAGGAGTTCCACCGCCACATGGTGGTGATGCGCCGCTTCGATATCGAAGCCGCCAACCTGCAGCGTCAAGGTCAACTTGCCCTCTGGGTGCCGAGTCACGGCCAAGAAGCTGCTCAAGTGGGTTCGGCACTGGCCGCGAAGCCGCAAGATCACCTCTTTCCATCGTACCGTGAACACGTCATCGCTCTCATGCGCGGTGTTGACCCGATCACGATCCTCTCGATGTTCCGCGGCCTCAGCCACGGTGGCTGGGATCCGAAAGAGCACGACAACTTCCACCTCTACACCCTCGTCATTGGCTCGCAGACTCTGCACGCCACGGGCTACGCGATGGGAATGGGCCTCGACGGCCGTAGCGGAACCGGTGACCCCGAGAAGGACGCCGCCGTGATGGTCTACTTCGGCGACGGCTCAACGAGCCAGGGTGACGTGAGCGAAGCAATGGTCTTCGCCGCCAGCTACCAAACCCCGCAAGTCTTCTTCTTGCAGAACAACCACTGGGCAATCTCGGTTCCCGTGTCACGCCAGTCGCGCACCCCGCTCTACCTGCGCGGCGAAGGCTTCGGCATCCCGAGCGTTCAGATCGACGGCAACGACGTTCTTGCGAGCTTCGCCGTGACCCAGGCCAACTTGGATGCCGCCCGCGCAGGCGAGGGACCCCGCTTCATTGAGGCCCTCACCTACCGCATGGGTGCCCACACCACGAGCGACGACCCCTCGAAGTACCGCGACAACAGCGAGCTTGAGTTCTGGGCTCAACGTGACCCCATCACTCGCTTCGAGACGTATCTGCGGGCCCGCGGCGCGAGCCAAAGCTTCTTTGACGAACTCGCAACGGAAGGCGACGACCTCGCCGCCGACATCCGCAAGCGCATTCTCGAGCTGCCCACCCCGGCTACCTCCACCCTCTTTGACCATGTCTATTCCGACCCTCACCCCGTAATGGATGCGCAGCGCCAAGCGCTCGCCGACTTCGAGGCATCGTTTGAGGAGGGCAACTAATGACTGAAACCATGACAATGGCGAAGGCTCTCAACGAGGGTCTGCGTGCCGCGATGGGCGCCAACGGCCGCGTTCTCCTGATGGGCGAAGACATTGGTCCGCTCGGCGGCGTCTTCCGGGTCACCGAGGGTCTGCAGGCCGAGTTCGGCGACAAGCGCGTTCTTGATACTCCGCTGGCTGAGTCCGGCATCGTGGGTACCGCGATCGGGCTGGCGATGGGCGGATTCCGCCCCGTGTGCGAGATTCAGTTCGACGGTTTCATTTTTCCCGGCTTCGACCAGATCACGTCTCAACTGGCCAAGCTGACCGCACGCCACGAGGGCACGCTGCAGATGCCCGTCGTGATTCGTGTTCCTTACGGCGGTCACATCGGCGCGGTTGAGCATCACCAGGAAAGCCCGGAGGCGTACTTTGCGCACACCCCGGGTCTGCGCCTGCTGAGCCCGGCCACCCCGCACGATGCGTACTGGCTCATTCAAGAGGCCATCGCCAGCAATGACCCCGTCATGTTCTTCGAGCCCAAGTCGCGTTACTGGCAGAAGGGCGAGGTTGACCGCGAGTCGAGCGGCATCGCCACTCACGCCAGCCGTGTGGTTCGCGAAGGCACCGAAGTGACGCTCGTGGGTCACGGCGCTATCGTTTCCACCCTGCTGCAGGCGGCAGAACTGGCCGCTGAAGAAGGCACGAGCATCGAGGTTGTTGACCTTCGGTCGCTCTCCCCCATCGACTACGACCCGATTGTGGCATCCGCTCAAAAAACGGGCCGCGTCGTTGTTGTTCAAGAGGCACCCGGGAATGTCAGCGTGGGCTCAGAGGTTGCCGCCACGGTAACCGAGCGCGCGTTCTACTCACTCGAAGCCCCCGTGCTGCGGGTGAGTGGCTACGACCTCCCGTTCCCTCCCGCCAAGCTGGAATCCGTGTACTTGCCCAGTGTTGACCGCATCTTGGATGCTGTTGACCGGGCATTGGCTTACTGACGAAGGAGGCCCCCGTGGCCGTATCTGAATTTCCTCTCCCCGATGTGGGCGAGGGGCTGACTGAAGCCGAGATCGTCTCCTGGAAGGTTGCGCCCGGCGACGAGATCACCGTCAACCAGGTGCTCGTCGAGATCGAGACCGCGAAGTCGCTCGTCGAGCTGCCCTCGCCGTTCGCCGGCACCGTGCAGAATCTTCTGGTGGAGGAGGGCGCGACCGTCGAGGTCGGCACCCCGATCATCAGCGTGAAGTCCGTCGGGGGCTCGGTTGAGCTGACCGCACCCGGCTCGGGCGAAGACGAAAGCCACGGCATGATGTCCGACGTCGGTTCTGAAAGCAGCGCAGCGGATGACGCTGCCGCTGCTGTCGCTGACACGGCATCCACCATCGCCAGCGAAGAGGACAAGCCCGGAGCCGTGCTCGTGGGCTACGGCACTGGCGGACACGTGAGCTCGCGTCGCCGCAAGGGTGGGCAACCGGCCAAGGCTGAGACTGCCGCCGCTGCAGCGAAGCCGCGCCCGGCATCCGTGCCCGCGTCGTTCGCTAGCCCGATCATTGCCAAGCCGCCGATTCGCAAGCTGGCCAAGGACCTCGGGGTTGAACTCGCGGAGGTTGCTGCCACCGGTCTTGCCGGCGAGACCACGCGCGAAGATGTGATTCGTCATGCTTCGCAGGCGAGCGTCTTCCGCAACATCGAAACTCCCGCGTGGGGCGACGAGCGCGAAGAGCGCATTCCCGTGAAGGGTGTGCGCAAGGCCATCGCTAAGGCCATGGTGCACAGTGCTTTCACTGCGCCGCACGTGAGCGTTTTTACCGACGTGGATGCCACGCGAACCATGGAGTTCGTGAAGCGCCTCAAGAACTCCCCCGACTTCGCTGGTGTGCGCGTGAGCCCGCTGCTGATCATGGCCAAGGCCGTGAACTGGGCCGTGCGCCGCAACCCCACCGTGAACTCCAGCTGGACCGACAAAGAGATCATCGTTCACCACTACGTGAACCTCGGTATCGCCGCGGCAACCCCGCGCGGTCTCATCGTGCCGAACATCAAGGACGCTCAAGACTTGAGCCTCTTCGATCTCGCCAAGGCGCTTGAACAGCTCACGCTTACCGCGCGCGACGGCAAGACGCAGCCCGCCGAAATGTCGAACGGCACGATCACGATCACCAACATCGGTTCGTACGGCATGGATACGGGTACGCCGATCATCAACCCCGGCGAGGCTGCGATTGTGGCTCTTGGCTCCATCAAGCAGAAGCCGTGGGTTGTCGATGGAGAAGTACGCGCCCGCTACGTGACGACCGTGAGCGCAAGCTTCGACCACCGCATCGTCGATGGGGATGTCGCTAGCCGCTTCGTCGCCGACCTCGCGAGTGTGCTCGAAGAGCCTGCGCTGCTGCTCGACTAACAACCGAGCATTCGCCACTCACACACCGACGTTGCACCGCTTTCGGCGCAACGGTGGGTAATGTGGCCGCATGGTCACGAAGAAGAAATCGTCTGCAGCGGTGACTGCATCCGAAGCGAAGCGCCCCGGAATCCACGAACTGTGGACCGACCGCTTAGGCGCCTGGTCCATTCGGGCGCTGCAAGTTCTCTTGCTGCTCACGCTTGTTTCGGTCATCGTTTTTGCTCTCACGCAGCTCAAACTCGTTGTCATTCCGGTGCTCATTGCTCTGATCTTCGCCGCGGCCGCGAGCCCGATCGTGATGTGGATGCGCCGCCGCGGTGTGGGCCGAGCGCTGTCGACGTGGATCGCGCTGCTCGGCGGAATCGCCCTGTTCGGTGGCTTGGTCACTGCTGTGGTTTTCGCGGTAGAAGACCAGTGGTCCGAGCTATCTGACTCGGCTGTTGAAGGCTTCGAACAGCTCAAGAACTTCGCACTGGATGGCCCCTTCCCCATTGACCAGACTGCCCTCGACGATGCCTGGAACGCGGTAATCGACTTTGTCACGAGCGCGACCTTCGGCCTCGGCGCGATCCAGGGAGTGTCGGCCGCGGCTCAAGTCGTGACCGGAATCTTGCTCGGCCTGGTCATCCTGTTCTTTTTCCTCAAGGATGGCGACCGCATTTGGGAGTTCTTCCTTCGCCCCCTAGAGGGCGAGCGTCTAGCGCGAGGGCACCGCATTGGTCACACGGCCGTTCGCACCCTCGGCGGCTACGTCCGGGGAACCGCGACGGTTGCCGCCGTCGATGCGCTCGGTATCGGTATCGGACTCGCGATCTTGCAGGTGCCGCTTGCGTTGCCCCTCTCGGTAATCGTCTTCTTGGGCGCCTTCATCCCGCTCGTCGGTGCGACTGTCGCCGGCATCCTGGCCGCCGTTGTCGCTCTCGTGACGAACGGCTGGGTCGTAGCGCTCATCGTTCTCGGCATCGTCGTGTTGGTCAACCAGCTCGAGGGCAACTTCCTCCAGCCCGTCGTGATGGCACAGTCCCTGAGCATTCACCCGCTCGTGATCTTGGTGGCATTGACCGCCGGAACGATTCTGGGCGGCATCGTCGGTGCCATACTGGCCGTGCCGATCGCCGCCGTGGGCTGGTCGATTCTCAAGACCTGGAACGAAACGGGCCACAAGCCCAACCTCGAGTCTGCTCCCGAGAAGGCCAAGAAGAAATAGCGCGCTAGCGGGGCCCGAGGGTTCGTTCGAGGAACGGATTCCAGAACTTGCCCACGGGGTCGTACTCGCGCTGTAGTGCGACGAAGTCGGCGCTGCGCGGGAAGCGTTCACGGATGACGTCAGCGCCGTAGTGAAACAGCTTGCCCCAGTGCTGCCGCGGTGCGAAGGGCGCGAGGGCCTCTTCGATGATGGGCAGTAGCGCTGCGACCTCGGCCGGATGCTTAGCCCACGTAAAGCCGATGCACAGCACATCCCGCTCGCAGGCGGGGCTCATCCACAGCGCGTCGGCGGCGGCAGTGCGGATCTCGGAGATCAGCAGGTGGGGCGAGATTTGGGCGCCCAGAGTTCGCAGCACCTCCAAGGCTTCAACGCCGTGCTCACGCGCCACGTAGTACTCGCTTTGCAACTCGTCGCCGCCGTTGGAGGGCTGGCCGTCGAGGCGAAAGTGCGGCATCCGTTCTGACCACGGGCCGGGCACGCTGGCTCGTTGGTTGACATGTTCGCTAGGGCCTTCTTCTGAGTCGTCGTACCAGCTTCCGCCGAACAGCGTGGACGCCAGCGGCGGTTCGGCGTCGTCGTTGAGGCGCGTCTTGAGCCAAATCTGCGCCACGGTGGGGCTCCCGAAGTCAGCAAGAAGACTCACGCTGTAGGCGCTCGCCATCACCTCATCCAGTTGAGCCAGCACGGTCTCCCACGGGGCGAACCGGTACACATCTTGACGAACGACATAACTGGGTTGGATGTCGAGGCTCACGCGCGTGATGATGCCAAACGCACCGAGGCCCACAGCCAGCGCTGGAAGGTCGCCGCTGGAGCGACGGACCCTCACGAGCGTGCCGTCGGCCGTGACGAGTTCGACCTCGGCGATTGCCGTGGAGAGGATGCCGTTGCCGTCTCCGGAGCCGTGGGTGCCCGTTGCGGTCGCGCCGGCGACCGAGATGTGCGGCAGCGACCCCGTGTTGTGGAGGGCGAACCCGTGGCGTTGCA
Organism: Salinibacterium sp. VpJ6; assembly: GCF_059767345.1. NCBI lineage: Bacteria > Bacillati > Actinomycetota > Actinomycetes > Micrococcales > Microbacteriaceae > Salinibacterium > Salinibacterium sp. VpJ6. The sequence goes on along the minus strand of NZ_JBSOQL010000001.1, from coordinate 1,566,456 downwards.
ATTCATCGATCAGGAGGCCGAAGCTGGTGCCCCCGGTGACGCTGACCCTCCTCGATGCCGCATCGATCCGGATGTCAGGGTCAAGCCCAGCCAGGCTGACGAGCGCTCCGGGCGTATCTGCAATGTCGGTGAAGGAGTGCCGGGTGCCGAGCGCTCGCACGCGCGGCCAGCGGGCCACGAGTTCTTGCACTTCGGCCGCCGTGGTCGGCTGCAGGATCGTTTCGGCGCCGTAGGCGAGGTTGCCCGCCCAGTTGGTGGTGGTCGACATGGTGGCCCTCTCGCGGCAAGACCCTGCCCACGGCAGCGCAGTGTTAGTTGAGCTTGGGCATAGCCCACTTCGCGGAAAGCGTCACGATGATGACGAGAAAAGCCAACTCGACCCCGCTCGCAAGCACATAGTATCCCCACTCTCCGATAGCGGCCCCGACGATCGTCAGGGCAAAGAGGGGTGCCACGATGAGGTTCGTGAGGCGGTTTGAGCGGTGGGGCAGCAGCACGCTCAGCGCGATCATCAGTGTCGGGATCGTCACGTAAATGATGATCCCGAGCATGAAGGGTTGACCGACGTCGAACACGAAGACCCGCCCGGCCTCGATCTGTTCGCGATAGTCGGGCCGGTAGAAGCCGAAGATGTCGACGAAGGCCACGAGCACCATCGTTGCGGTCCAGAGAGCAGCGAGCCGGATGCGAACATCGAGCGGTGCGAGGGGTGAAGTGTCAGTGGTCACGGTGAGTGCCTTTCGGGTGTTGTTGGTTCTGTGATCATTCGGAGTATAGGCTTACACCTGTAAGGGGCGCAACAATAGGGACATGAGCGTACGAGGAACGTTGAGTCGCGAGCGGATCGTGGATGCTGCTGCTGCGGTTGCAGATCGAGACGGTCTCGCAAGCGTCAGCATGCGCACCGTCGGGGCGGAACTGAAGGTTCAGGCCATGTCGCTGTACCATCACGTCTCCAACAAGGAAGCACTGCTCAATGAGCTTGCGGAGTGGGTGTTTTCGCAAATCGAACTGCCCGAGATTGATGCCCCCTGGCGTGAGCAAATGGTGCGACGAGCGCAGTCTGCGCGGCAGGTGTTGCGAGCTCACCCCTGGGGTTTGGGGATGCTCGAATCTCGGCCGGTTCCCGGTCCAGCGCTGTTGCGTCACCACGATCGGGTCATGGGGTGCCTCATGGCGCATGGCTTTTCGGCGGCCCTCGCGACGCACGCGTTTTCGACGATTGATGCGTTCGTCTATGGCTTCGTGCTGACGGAATCCGGCCTTCCCTTCGCTCCTGACGAGGGCGCGGAGGCTGAATTTGCTGCCGAGGTCGCGCCGTCAGCCGAGGAGTATCCGCACCTTGCTCGCGCGCTCGCCGAACTCTTCGGCGCCGGCGAGTACGCCTTTGAGAACGAGTTTGGCGACGGCCTCACGCTCATTCTGGATGGCCTGGAGTTGCAGCTCTCCGGCACGAACATTCGCTAGGCGGCGATCGTCTCGTCGCGATGTCACCGACGGTCGTGTACTCTATTGATAACGAATCTCATTACCGCTATCGGCTACGGCCTTAGAAGGACACCTCTCGATGTCTCGCTTTACCTCTTCTGTCTTTACTCCTCACCGCTCGCGCGCCCTCACGGCAGGAGCCGTGCTCGCGGTCTCCGCGCTCACCCTCGCCGGCTGCTCCACGAGCGAGCCCGCGGAGGACGACGGCACGATTGCCGTCGTCGCCTCCACGAGCGTCTACGGTGACCTGGTCTCCACTCTCGGTGGCGACGCCGTCTCGGTCACGAGCCTGATCGATAACCCGGCGCAAGACCCGCACAGCTACGAAGCGTCCGCTCGCGATCAGCTCGCGGTGTCTGAGGCTGATCTCGTGGTGCTCAACGGTGGTGGCTATGACCCCTTCGCCGAGGCGCTGTACGAATCCTCCGGAGCATCCGCAATTTTGGTCAACGCCGTTGACGCCTCTGGCCTGCTCGAGGAAGGCGAGGACCACGATCACGTGGATCATGACGACGCCGACGACACGCACGACGATCACGCCGACGACGTAGCCGAAGACGACCACGCCGATGAAGACCACGCCGATGAAGACCACGCCGAAGAAGATGGCCACGATCACATTGAGGGTTTCAACGAGCACGTCTGGTACAGCTTCCACGCCATGGAGCACATTGCCGAACAAATCACTGCCGACCTCAGCACACTGAGCCCCGAGAACAGCGCCGCGTTCGACGCTTCTCTCGAATCATTCTTGGGCGAACTTGAGACCCTCGAGGCCCAGGCCGACGAACTTGCCGTCATCGCAGATGGCCGTGGAGCGGCGATCACCGAGCCCGTCGCGGTCTACCTGCTCGAAGAAATTGGGTTGCACAACGACACTCCTGATGCCTTCACCGAGGCAATCGAAGAGGGTTCGGATGTTCCCCCGACTGCCCTTCGAGACGTTCTCGCCCTGGTTGAAGACGACCACATCGCGCTCCTCGCCTACAACGAGCAGACCGCGAGCCCCGAAACTGAGCGCGTGCGTCTGACGGCGGAAGAAGCGGGGCTCCCGGTGGTGTCGTTCACCGAGACGCTGCCCGAGGGGTCAGACTATGTCGAATGGATGTCGTCAAACCTCGATGCACTCGCAGTAGCCCTCGGCTAGTCAGCGAGTCGACCGAATGACCGCTACTGCAGCGCCTGCCGTGCTCAGCATCCGTGATGGGGTGCTGGGCTTCGGCGCGCGCACCCTCTGGTCGGGGCTCGACCTCGATGTTACGCCCGGCGAGTTCGTGGCGGTGCTCGGCTCGAATGGTTCCGGAAAGTCGAGCCTGCTGAAGGCGATACTGGGGCAGCAGAAGCTTGACTCGGGCACGATCACGGTGGCCGGGCATCCGGTTCGCCGCGGCGATCGCTGCATCGGCTATATTCCGCAGCAGAAACTCGCGGCGCCGGGAACACCGCTTCGCGGGCGTGATCTGGTGACCCTGGGAGTAAACGGTCACCGCTTTGGCGTGCCGACACTCCCCCGCAGCGTGAAGGCGCGCGTAGACGAACTGATCGCTGACGTGGGCGCCACCGACTACGCCAGCCAACCGCTCGGTTCGCTGTCGGGCGGTGAGCAACAACGCTTGCGGGTCGCACAGTCTTTGGCCGCAGATCCTGTCCTTTTGCTCTGCGATGAACCGCTTCTCAGCCTCGACCTGCAGCATCAGCGCGGGGTCTCTGAACTCATCGACCGGCGACGACGCGAACACAACACCGCGGTACTTTTTGTGACCCACGATGTGAACCCCATCCTGAGCATGGTCGACCGAGTGCTCTACCTGGCCGGGGGCAAGTTCACGATCGGCACACCGGACGAAGTCTTGCGCAGCGATGTGCTGACCGAGCTCTATGGCACTCCCGTCGAGGTTGTGCGAGTGGGTGGTCGCGTAATCGTGGCCGGCACGCCGCACGGCGATCACCACCACGAGGAGGAGATCGCGTGACCTTCGACGAATTCTGGGGCCAGGTCGTGAACTTCAGCGACTATGGCGAACTGCTTAACCTCGTGCGCTTCTCGCTCATCGCGGCCGCGGTGCTCGGCATCGCGGGCGGCCTCATTGGCGTTTTCGTCATGCAACGAGACATGGCGTTCGCGGTGCACGGCATCAGCGAACTCTCCTTTGCCGGAGCCGCCGCTGCGCTGCTGTTCGGTGCCAACGTGGTGGCCGGCTCAATCGTCGGTTCGCTCGTGGCAGCGATTTTAATCGGGATGCTCGGGGCGAAGGCTCGCGATCGAAACTCGATAATTGGCGTGCTCATGCCGTTCGGTATGGGTTTGGGCATCCTCTTTCTGGCGCTCTACCCGGGACGCAGCGGAAACAAGTTCGGGCTCCTCACCGGCCAAATCATTTCGGTGGATGGGGAGCAGCTCGGCTTGCTGATCGTGATTAGCGTTGTCGTACTGGCCGCTCTGTTCGTGGTCTGGCGCCCCCTCACCTTCGACAGCCTCGACCCCGAGGTCGCTACCGCGCGCGGCGTTCCCTCACGCGCACTCTCGCTCGGCTTCATGGTGCTGCTGGGCCTCATGGTCGCCGTGGCTGTGCAAATCATTGGCGCCCTGCTCGTGATGGCCCTGCTGGTGACACCAGCCGCGGCCGCAATGCGAGTGTCGTCATCGCCGCGCATGGTGCCCGTGCTCAGCATGATCTTCGGGTTTGTCTCGGCGACGGGTGGCGTCTTGCTCGCGCTTGGCGGCTCGTTGCCGATTAGTCCGTACATCACAACGATTTCGTTCTTGATCTACTTGGTCTGCCGGGTGATCGGCGCGCGGCGCGGGCGTAGCCGCAAGCCCAGCGTGAGCCGGGCATCCACAACTCAACTCACCCCTGTTTCACGGGCGGGTAAAAGTTAGAATGGTGACCATGAAGCGCAATACGTGGCAGCGAGAAGCGGTGCGGGATGCTCTGACTCAGTCAGAGGGCTTCGTGAGCGCTCAATCGCTGCACAGTGCGTTGCGCGATGCCGGCAGCTCCATTGGTCTCGCCACTGTCTATCGCGCCCTGGGCGACCTCGCCGGAGCGGGCGACGCCGACTCGCTGCAGCAGGACGGCGAGAGCCTGTTTCGGGCCTGCACGCCAGACTCGCACCACCACCATTTGATCTGCCGCGAATGCGGAACAACCGTGGAAATCAAAGCGGATGCCGTTGAACAGTGGGCCAAAAGTGTGGCTGCAGAACACGGCTTTACTGAACCGCACCACATTGTTGACGTCTTCGGCTTGTGCCGAGCGTGTTCTAGCACGTAACATATACCGTTGATCGAGCGGTATCTTCCGCTCTCGCAGACACATCCCACCCTGATTGAAACCGCGTGAAAATGCGGCTCGAGAAGAATGCAGTGTGTGTGCCGACAAGTGATCTTGGGTAAGGCTTAGTCCTTACGGTAACTAGAACAGGAGTATCACCATGGCAGCAACCTGCCAAGTGACCGGCGCCATTCCCGGCTTCGGACACAACATCTCGCACTCGCACCGTCGCACCAAGCGCCGCTTCGACCCGAACATCCAGAAGAAGACGTACTACGTACCGTCGCTTCGCCGCAACGTAACTCTTCAGTTGTCCGCAAAGGGCATCAAGGTAATTGACGCTCGTGGCATCGAATCCGTTGTCAAGGACCTCCTTGCACGTGGGGAGAAAATCTAATGGCAAAGGCACAGGACGTACGTCCGATCATCAAGCTCCGTTCAACTGCTGGAACGGGCTACACCTATGTGACGCGCAAGAACCGTCGCAACAACCCCGACCGCCTCGTACTCAAGAAGTACGACCCGGTGGTTCGCAAGCACGTTGAATTCCGCGAGGAGCGCTAAACATGGCTAAGAAGAGCAAGATTGCAAAGAACGAACAGCGCAAAGTTATCGTTGCGCGTTACGCTGAGCGTCGTCTCGAGCTGAAGAAGGCTCTCGTCGACCCCAACGGAACTGACGAGTCGCGCGAGGCTGCACGCCTCGGACTTCAGAAGCTCCCCCGCAACGCTTCGCCGATCCGCGTACGCGGTCGCGACGCCATCGATGGACGTCCCCGTGGATTCCTCAACCAGTTTGGTGTTTCCCGTGTTCGCTTCCGTGAAATGGCTCACCGGGGCGAGTTGCCCGGAATTACCAAGTCAAGCTGGTAGATTCCAAGCGGTTCCGACGTTTTCTAACGTTTCGGAACAACTAACTGCACTACGTCCGAGGAGGACCACCTTATGGCTGACAAGTCGCTAAACCGTACTGAATTCGTAGCGGCGGTTGCCGCAGAGTCTGGCCAGAGCCAGGCTGCCGTTTCCGGCGTCGTTGACGCTTTCTTCTCCGTACTCTCGAAGTCGGTCGGCGAAGGAACCAAGGTTTCGATCCCCGGATGGATGGCTGCAGAGCGTACCTTCCGCGAGGCTCGCACCGGCCGTAACCCGCAGACGGGTGAAGCTATCGAGATCAAGGCCAGCCACGGCGTCAAGCTCAGTGCAGGCAGCAAGCTCAAGGCAGCAGCCAAGGGCTAAGTAGCAACTTTGAAAAGGGCGGCATCCTCCGGGATGTCGCCCTTTTTGCATTCCCGGTCGGCGAACCCCGTTGCCGCGGCCGCTGGGCACACTCCCGGATAACCGCGAGTACTCTTGAGGAGTGTTACGAATCAGCCGGATAGCCGGTCCCGCGCTGCTGATCGTCATTGCCTTTGTTGTGGTCGTGACGGGCCTGCGCTTCGGTGGCGGAGCAGAAGCTCCGATCCTGCTCGACCCCGGCGCCGTCGTGCGGTGGGGCTTGCCCATCTCCAAGCTGTTCGTGAACCTCGGTCTCTCTGCCACGATCGGCGCGCTCATGATCGCAATCTTTGCGATGAGCCCCAAGCGCGACGAATTCACCCTCACTCTCGACTTCGCTGCCGCCGGTGCCGCCGTCTGGGCTGTGGCATCCGCCTTCACGGGCTTTTTCACCTTCCTGGCCGTGCGCAACCAGCCGATCGACCTCTCTAGCGCCTTCGGCGACGTTCTCGCCAGCTTTCTGACCGTCACCGAACTCGGTCAAGCCTGGCTCGCTACGGTGCTCATAGCGGCCGCTGTGACCGTTCTGTGCTTCGCGGTGCGCAATATGAGCGCCCTCGTGTTCGTTCTTGTTCTCGCTGTTGCCGGTCTCATCCCCATGGCGCTTCAAGGGCACAGCGGTGGAACCGAAGACCACGACGCCGCCACGAGCGCCATCTACCTGCACCTCGTATTCGCTGCCCTCTGGCTTGGCGGGCTTCTCGCGATCGCAATCGCCCGCTCCGCCCTGAGCAAGGAGCGCCTCGCGATCGTGCTGCGCCGCTATTCCAGCATCGCGCTCGTGAGCTTTATCGTGGTGGCCGCCTCCGGCTATGTGAGTGCCGAAATTCGCGTCGAAAACCTGACGAACCTGCTGTCGCCGTATGGCATCCTCGTGCTCGTCAAAGTCTTTGCCTTAATCGTGATGGGCCTCTTCGGGGCTGTGTACCGCAACTATGCGATTGGCCGGCTTGAAGCCAGTCCTCGCAAGCAACGCGGATGGTTCTGGTGGATTGTCACCGCCGAGCTCGGTTTCATGGGCCTGGCTTCAGGCGCCGCTGCCGCTCTGGCTGCGACCCCCACTCCCGTTCCCGAGATCGTGGCCGCTGACTTGCCCGACTCCTCCCCCGCTGCCTACCTCACGGGATCGCCGTTGCCGCCGCCCGTCACCGCCGGCAACCTCTTCACGATGTGGAGCTTCGACCTCATCTGGGTACTCATCTGTGCCTTCGCGATCTTCTTCTACCTCGCGGGCGTCTGGCGCTTGCACAAGCGCGGCGACAGCTGGCCCGTGCACCGCACCGTGTTCTGGGTGCTCGGCATGCTGCTGCTGTTCTACATCACCAACGGTGGCGTCAACGTGTACGAGGGCTACCTCTTCTCGATGCACATGCTCGGGCACATGACGCTCGGCATGATGATTCCCGTGCTGCTGGTTCCGGGAGCTCCTGTGACGCTCGCGATGCGCGCGATTGCCAAGCGCACCGACGGCAGCCGCGGAGCGCGCGAGTGGATTCTGCTTATCGTGCACTCGCGGTATCTGGCCGTGATTGGGCATCCGCTCATCGCTGCCGGCATCTTCGTGGTCTCGCTGTGGGTGTTCTACTACACACCGCTGTTCCGCTGGGCGACGACCGACCATGTGGGGCACGAGTGGATGATCATCCACTTCCTCGCCTCGGGCTACCTATTCGTGCAGGCCCTCATCGGCGTCGACCCGACCCCGCACCGCACGTCGTATCCGATTCGCTTGCTGCTCTTGCTGGGCACGATGGCCTTCCACGCGTTCTTCGGCCTGGCTCTCATGACCGGCTCCGGACTGCTGCTGGCCGACTGGTACGGCGCGATGGGCTGGGACACCGGCGTGAGTGCGCTCGAGGACCAGCGCATCGGCGGCGGGATCGCCTGGAGCGTGGGAGAGATCCCCACGATTGCTCTCGCGATTGCGGTTGCCATTATGTGGCGCCGCAGCGATGGCCGTGCCTCAGTGCGTTACGACCGCAAGGCCGAGCGCGACGGGGATGCCGAACTCGACGCCTACAACGACATGCTCGCTAAGCGCTAGAAGCGCTAGAAGCGCTACCCTCGCGGGCGGATGCTCGCTAGTTGGGGTACTGCGCGGTGATGAGCAACTCATCCTCCGGCATAAACGTCACGAGGTAGCTCGCGGTGAAGTCGACGTCTTTATCGAAGGTGGAGACCGAGCCATCGAAAATGGAACGGACATCAACCTTGAGGTGCGCCGCGGCATCAGTAGCGGGCATGAGCCAGCTTCCGGCAGAAGCACCGGGAACGAGCGTGACCTCGGGGTAGGTTGCCATGCTCCACTCGGGCGTCGTGACGATGCGGTTAGCCATCGGCTGGCCAAACGGGCAGCCGGTGGGCAAGAGAACCACCTGAGTGGCGCACTCGTCGAGGTAGTCGTTCACTTCGCGCTGAACCTGCGCGACCATGGCGTCGTTGGCGACAACCTCGAGGCGCGCACGCACGGTATCGCCGGGGGTGACGGCGGAAACCCGGATGGGCTCTGCGGTGAGGAACGTTGACGTGTGGCTGATCTCGAAGCTGCTGGGGGTGAGAACGACGTAGGGCGCGGGAGTGTCTTGCGCCGGAGCCGCAAACTCGGCGCCATTGGCGGTGAAGCTCTGGGCGTTGGCGACGGTGAGGCGCACGATGGTCAGCGGAGTACTGACGAATTTCCAGTCGGCGAAGACTCCGAAGCGGGTGCCGTCGCGTTCCACCGTGAAAGCGGAGCTGGTGGTGTTACCGTCGAGGTCATAGACGAAGGTGACCGTCTCGGTACCGTTCGCGTTGACCTTGCGATCGGCGAGTGCGATGTTTTCAATCGTGCTGAGCGCGGACGGGCGAAGCAAGTCGTGGGATCCGGCCAGCAGCATCGACCCCGCACCGGTGGTGTCGATCGGGGTTGCACCCGAGCCGTCGTCAGAAGCGACAGCGTGATCATCAGCCAAGTGGATGTCGGCAATCTGCAGTGCCGAGGCCATGTCGTGGCGGGCGAGAGCGCCGAGATAGCTGCGCACAAAACCATTGGCGCTGAAGAGCGTGGAATTCACGATCAAGACAGTCGTGATGAAGGCAGCAATGATCAGCCCGAGCACGATAGACCAGGTGACAAGCTCGCGACGCATTCACACATCCTAAACCGCTGAGGTGAGAGATACGCCGCACACAGAATGCGGCGCGCAGGCACAGTCGAGACCACGAGCAGCATTAGGGTGATTGAGTGTCCGAAATAACCCTCTCGCCTGAGCAAGCAGCCGTCTTCGCTGCGATCGAGACGACGCGCGAAAACCTCTTCGTTACGGGCCGAGCGGGTACGGGTAAATCGACGCTCCTCAATCACTTGGCGCACAACACGTCGAAGCAGATCGTGATTTGCGCGCCCACCGGTGTTGCCGCTCTCAACGTGGGCGGGCAGACCATCCATTCGCTGTTTCGGCTGCCGATCGGGGTTATTGCCGATCACGAGCTCGAGCAGACCGACCAACTGCGCAAACTGCTCAACACGATCGAGACCCTCGTTATCGATGAAGTATCGATGGTCAACGCCGACCTTCTCGATGCGATCGACCGCAGTCTGCGTCAGGCTCGGCAGCGCAAGAAAGAGCCCTTCGGTGGCGTGCAGGTCGTGCTGTTTGGCGACCCGTACCAGCTTGCTCCGGTTCCGGGTGATCCGGATGAGCGGGCGTACTTCGAAGACCGCTACCGCTCTATCTGGTTCTTCGATGCCCTCGTGTGGCAAGAGACCGATCTGACGATTTACGAACTCACGAGCATCCATCGCCAGCATGAGGATGAGTTCAAGTACATGCTCAATGCCGTTCGTCACAACGGCGTAACTGCTGAGATCGCGGGCCGCCTCAATGCGGTGGGCGCTCGCCCCGCGCCCAACGACGGCACCATCACGCTCGCGACGACGAACAGCACTGTGACGCGCATCAACGCCTCGGCACTCGCCCGGCTGCCCGGCCGAGTGCTCACAGCGAAGGCCGAAATCTCGGGAGAGTTTGGCGGGCGCGCCTACCCGGCCGATGAGGCGCTCGAGCTCAAGGTCGGCGCGCAAGTGATGTTCTTGCGCAACGACACTCAAGAGGGCGGCACCCAGCGCTGGGTCAACGGCAGTGTCGGCACCGTCGTCAAGATCGCTGACACCGTCTGGGTGGAGATCGACGGGCGCGACTACGAAGTGAAGCCCGCCGTCTGGGAGAAGTTCAAGTACTCCTACTCAGCGCGCACGAAAGCGCTGCGCAAGGATGTCGTGGCCGAGTTCACGCAGTTTCCGCTGCGCCTGGCGTGGGCGGTCACGATCCATAAGTCGCAGGGCAAAACCTACGACAGTGCGATCGTGGATCTCGGGCCTCGCTCGTTCGCCCCCGGGCAGACCTACGTTGCACTCAGCCGTATCAGTCGCCTTGAAGGGCTGTACCTCACGCGGCCGCTGCGCCCGAGCGACATCATCGTGGATGAGAACGTGGTGCGTTTCATGTCGCGCTCGAAGCCGATTCCTGCCATTCAGGCGTAGAGGCTTGGCCTGCGCTCCCCCATGGTGGGATCGCACTCCCCCGTTGCCACTGCCGCATATTCACACCGCCGCTACTTCACACCGCCGCTAATTCACACTGCCGCTACTTCACGCTGCCGGCCGTGATGCCTTCCACGATCTGCTTGTTGAAGACGATATAGATCACGATCATGGGAAGGGTCACGATCGAGAGCGCCGAGAACAGGAGCCCGTAGTCGGTTACATACCGGCTTGAGAATGCAAGCAAGCCGGTCGGAATCGTCTTGAGCGCGTCATCCTGAATGTAGAGCAGCGCGAGCAAAAACTCGTTCCAGCTCGAGAGCGCCGAGAAGATCGCCACTGTCGCCAGACCGGGGCGAAGGAGCGGGAGCGCGATCGATCCGAAGACGCGCAAGTCACTCGCTCCGTCGATGCGCGCCGCTTCGAAGAGTTCGTTGGGCACGGCATCCAAGTAGACTTTGAGCAGGTACACGGCCAGCGGTAGCCCCATGGCGGTGTAGGGGATGATGAGTGCCCAGCGCGTATCGGTAATGGCCAGCTGGGTGAACATCGTTGACTGGGCGATGAAGTACGACTGCAACGGCAGCAGAAGCCCGAGAGCAAGTAACCCCATGAGCAGGTTACGGCCACGGAAGCGATACCGACTGAACGCGAAGGCGGCGGCCGCCCCAAACAGCAAGATACCCAGAACCGAAGCACCCGTGACGATGGTGCTGTTGAGCGCGTACTGGCCGATGTGGCCGATCTCGAAAGCCTCGACCCAGCGCCCAAAGTCGATCTCGGTCGGCAGAGCGAAGGGGGTCGCAAAAATAGCGGAGTTCGACTTGAAGCTGGAGAACACCATCCAGAGCATGGGGAAGAAGAACACCACGGCGATGACCGCGAGGGCGCCCGTGAAGAGCACATCGGGAATGCGCAGGGGAGTTTTGCGCCCCGCGTGATGCTTGCTGCCTGGGCCTCGCTGCAAGGATGGCGCTTTATGTTCGGTCAGGCTCATGAGCGCACGTCCTCTGGCTTCTCACGATTGACTCGTGTGAAGACTAGGCCCAGCGCCACAACAACCGCCGTGAGCACGACCGCCATGGCGGAGCCGTAGCCAACATTCTGGAAAGTGAATACTGATTTCACAAGGTAGGTCGTCGGGATCTCGGTGGCACCGTAAGGCCCGCCGTTGGTCATGACGTAGAAGAGGTCAAAGCCTTGGAAGCCGCCGGTGATGCAGAGCAGTAGCGCGACGGTAACCGCATTGCGGATCATCGGCACCTTGATGCGGCGAAATAGCTGCCATTCGTTTGCGCCATCGAGCCGAGCCGCCTCGATAACCTCGGTAGGTACCTGGTTGAAGGCCGCGTAGAAGATAGTCATGTAGAAACCGGCATATACCCAGCCGGAGACCACGCTGACAGCGAGGAGCGCGGTTGCCGGATCGCCGAGCCACACTCGCTGAAGGCTGTCGAGACCGAGGGATTGCAGCGCTGCGTTGAGAAGACCGAAGTCATTGTTGTAAACGAAGGCCCACAACACGGCAACGACCACCATCGGCAACATGACCGGCGTGAAGATTGCCACGCGGAACCAGAGCGAGCCGCGCCGGTGCACGCTCACGAGTCCGGCAAGAACGAGGCCCACTACGACCTCCAACACGATCGTGATGGCGATGTAAATGAGCACATGTGCAAAGGAGTCGCGGAACAAGACGTCGTTTGCGGCCTTGATGTAGTTGTCGATGCCGACAAACACCATCGTGCCGTAGCCATTCCATTCCGTAAAGCTGTAGGCGAAGGTCATGATCACGGGGAAGAGCACAGCGAAGCCGAAGACCGCCATGGCGGGCACCAAGAACAGATACGGGGTGGCCGTACGGTTCGCCTTCATCGATGGATCCCTTCGAAAGAAAGAACTGGTCGTCCGCCTTCGGGTGACGGACGACCAGCAGTGTGGCTCACTAGCGAGGAGTGCTAGCCCAGCTTTTGATCTATGCCTGCAACGGCATCCGCCGGAGAGGTCTGACCGCCGAGCACTTCAGCAAGCGCTGCGTAGAGAGCGTTAGCGGTCTCAAGGTCGTAACCAGTGTCGGGCGGCAGAACAATTGCCGGAGCGGACTCCAGCATGTTGATGAGGCCAGCACTGCGCGAGTCGATCTCTTCACCCGAGGATGCGGAGAGAGCCATCGGAGTGAGCTCAGCACCGATGAACGCCTGAACGTTCTCATCGTTGTTGAGCAGGGCGAGGAACTCGGCAGCGAGGTCTTGCTTGCTGCTCTTCGCGTTGACGACGTAGCCGGTAACGACACCGATCACGCTCTCCTGGTTGCCCTCACCGGGCATCGTCGGAAGGTTTACGTAGTCGAAGTTGAGGTCAGGCGCCTCGTCGATGGCCCAGCTCACGAGCCATGAGCCGATGGCGTGCATGGCCGCTTTGCCCTGGAAGAACAGCTGAGCACCTTCGTTATCGTCGACAGCGTTCGCGCTTTCGTTGACGCAATTGTGGTCAGCGAGCTCTTCGACGTAGCCAAAGGCTTCAACCCACTCAGGAGTGTTGAAGTCTGCCTCGCCCGACAGTGCGGCGCTGTAAGCCTCTTCGCCAACAACACGCGAGGTTAAGTGGGCGAGCCAGTTGCCCGCGGCCCACAGGTCCTTGTTGCCGGAAGCGATCGGGATGATGCCCTCTGAATCGAGGGCGTCACACGTGGCGAGCAGTTCATCCCAGGTGGTGGGAGGAGTGAGCCCGGCATCCGCGAAAATGTCTTCGTTGTACCAGAGCACATTGGCAACGTCGGCAGCGTGCGGCACCATGACGATCTCACCGTCAACGGTGAGCGAACCGAACACTTCGTCATCGAATAACCCGGCGATGGGGCCGGATGTCACAGCATCGCTGAGGTCGGCCGCGAAGCCATCAGCGGCGCGCTGTTCGAGTCGAGCACCGGCCCACTCGAAGTAAATGTCGGGAGCATTGCGCCCGTTGAGCAGGTTCGGGAGCCCAATGGTTTGGTACAGGTCATCGTCTTGGTAGTTCATCTCGACGGTCAGATCGGGGTTCGCAGCCTCGAACTGAGCCGCCACGTCATCCCAGACACGGATCTGAGCTTCACCAGGGGAGCCCATCGCGATGCGGAGAACGTTGTCGTCGGAACCTCCTCCGCCGGCTGAACAACCGGTGAGGATCAGGGCTGAGGCGCTGAGAGCAGCGACAGCAGCGAGAGTCTTCTTTCTCGTGACGGGCATGATCATTCCTTTGCTGTAGGTGATGCAGTGTCGGGTGATGCAGTGCGGGGTCGTGCGGGTGGAGCAGGTGATTCGGGTGGTGAACCCCCGGCGGAAACGAGCTCCGCCAAAGTCATATCGAGCAGATCGCCGAAAACTCGGCGGCGAGCGGCGCGCAGCGCATCGAGGAAGGGACGAAGCCGCGACGGGCCATCGGCGGCGAGCCGGCCTGCAACGGCGAGCTGCGCGACCTCCACGAGGGCGTGGGCGCCCACACGGAACGACTCGAGCCACGGGCGAACTTCGTCAATGAGCTTCTGGTTGGTGACCGGGCCATCGAGCAGCCGATCAGCGCTGCGCACCATCGAATCTGCAATCGTGAGCAACTCGGATGCCGCGGCGGCGGGATCGCCGTACTCCGACTCAAAAGTGAAGCGCTCGAGGGCCTCGCCCAGGGCGGGAGCGTCGTCAGCCGAGAGGCACGAGGAACGAACCGTGTCGGCGAACATGCTGAAGTCTTCGGCGTTTTCGGGACCAACGACATCCAGAATCGCTTGCTTCCAGCTGGCCTCGGGGTCGTAGCCCGCGGGGTCGCGCAGATAGTCGGCGATCGTAGCGAAGGGAATCTTGGAGGACTCGAAGAGCTCCATGCCGTTGGCGATGATGCCAGTCGAGAAGCGGTGCAACTGCGGATCGCGGCCGCGATAAGGCCCGATGTGCAGCTCATGGCCCATGGCGACATCGTTCACGGGGTAGTTATCCCAGTAGGTAGCGGGGCGACCAGTGGCGCGGGCAAAAACAGCGGCATCGGCGAGATCGAGCGTGGCTGAGCAAATGGCGCGACCCGTCCAGAAAAGGTCGATGCGCGGGTCAATGCCGAGCCCGAGTCGGCTGATGTACTCCTCGTCGCCATAACCCCAGTACTGCGTGGGGCACACGGTGAGCTGAGTGCTCGAGTCGAACTGGGCAAACACGCGGCCAATGACTGACTGATGAGCCGTAACGAGATCGGGGAAGACTGCTCTGTCGGCTGGATGCTGCAGCCGGGCCGGGATGTCATCCAGCAACAGTCCAAAGCTGGTGACGCCCAGTTCGCGCACGGAGTCGAACTTGGCGAGCAGCATCGCGATGTCGTCATCGCTGGAGTACTTCATCGTGAGGCCGGGGGAGAGGCAGTGCATGAACGTCATGTCGTGCGTGGCGCAGCGGGCAATGAGTTCGGCCAGGCGGGCGAGTTCGGCACCCTCGTAGGGAGTGCGCCAGTCGTGCCGTACGAGCGGGTCGTCTTTGGGGGAGTACACGAAGGTGTTCATACCGCGTTCGCCGAGAAAATCGATCAGGTCGAGGCGTTGCTCGTGGCTCCAGGGCGCGCCGTAGAAGCCCTCGATGACGCCGCGGACGGCGAAAGGCGAGGGCGTGGCGCTGACCCGAGAGTGAGTGGTCATGGTGTCGTTATCCGGCCAATGAATCGGTGGTTGCTGACATCGCCGCTGGAGGTATTGCTGCTCTCGTAGATGTCGGGGATCACTCCGGCATCCACAGAAAGCTGAATGGCTTCGGCCATCACGGCGTTGAGGATTGCAGCTCCCACCACAGTAGAGGTCGCAGACACCCGGCTGCTGAGGCCAGCGATGTCCACGGCCGCATCGCCGACGGCACCACCGTTGTCGATCACGACGGTAGCGAGCTCGTGGAGTCGCGGCAGGCTCGTGGGGCGGGCCTCGGGGGAGGTGGCGTGGGTGAGGCTCGTGATGGCAATAACGGGAGTGCCGTTCGCCATTGCCAACTGCACGAGTTCAGAAGTCACGGCGTTGCTGCCGGAATTGGATGCCACGATCAGCACGTCATCTGGGGCGATGGGGTGATCGCGCAACAGCGCCTCAGCGAGGCCGGGAAGACGTTCGAGGGAGGTGCTGAGCAGCGCACTCGTGTGCAGCATCAGCCCGTCGAACAGGAGAGGCTTCACGTTCACGAGGCCACCTGCGCGGTAGTAGAGCTCTTCCGCCAACATGTGGGAGTGGCCGGTGCCAAAGATGTGAATGGTGCGCTTCGCAACGAGGGTATCGGCAACGATCCGCGCGGCGGCGAGAATGTTGCCGCCTTCATCGGTGCGCAGCCTCTCAACTAGGTCGGTCGCGACATTCAAGTAACGCGCGGCGGGGGAGTGCGCGTCGAGAGTGGTCGGGGTCGGGTGGGTCATGCTGGGTTTCCTTCTTTCCACACGTGGATGAGGCTGCGATAAAGGTTGTCGGTGTCGCCCGAGCCGATCAGCAGGGCGCCTTCCAGAGCCGAACCATCGGCGGGCCGGAACGACATACCTTCGGAGGCGAGGTGCTCGACTAAGCGAGCGAAAAGCAGAGTGTTGGGGCCGAGCAGCTTGCCGCCGAGCGCGAGCGGAGCATCCGCTGCCACCCAGGCGACGGCAACGCGAGCGGTGAGAAAGAGTTCGTGGGCGGCGCGTTCCACGATGCTGTTGGCAACAGCATCTCCGTCGCTAGCCGCGGCGAGAACAGAGCGCGCGAACTGAGAAATGCGATTGACCGGGCGGTGAGCGCTATGAAGTCGGGCCGCCAAATTGTCGAGCCCCTCAAACTGTTCGGCAGCGCGGGTGGTGAGGGAGGTCTTCTCGCCGCGGCCGTCGAGAGCACGGAGCACCGCTGAGATTCCGTGGCTGCCGAGCCAGAACCCGCCGCCAGAATCGCCCAAAAGGTAGCCATCGCCATCAACGGTGCGCGTCTCGCCGTTCTCGCGGACCGCAAGGCAGGCCACGCCAGTTCCGGTGTTGAGCGAGACGCCCGCCTCGGCAGAAAGAGCGCCGGCGTGAGAGGTAGCAGTGTCGTTGGCGATCCACACCTCGCTGGCGCCCGTGGTGGCTGACACGAGTTCGGCTAGGCGTGAGAAGGAGGCGGTATCAGCGGGAACAGTCGTGAGCCCCATGATCACGCGATCCACGGGGGCAAACTTGCCGTGGTTCCACGCGGTGGCGACGGCACCAGCAACGGAGCGCATGGTGTCACCTTCGAGACGGCTGACGCCATCCACTTCAACGGTTCCGGGCTGTGCACTGCTCTTGAGTCGGATGCCAGATTGGCCGCCGTCGACAGCGAGCACGCGAAGCATTACCTGTTCCGAGCCGGATCTGGAGAGAAGGCGCCGCCCGAGACCTGAGCGGTGAGCTGGTACTTGTCGCCGCGGTAGAAGCAATTGGCGATCATGATGATGTTTCCGCGCGCGTCGGAATCGACCATCCGGATGCGCAAGCAGGCCTGGTTCTCGCTAATGGTGAGCAGCTCGCGCACTCGCTCATCGGGCAAAACCGGTTCGATTGACACGTTCGCGGCGCCGGGGGAGACGCGGTAGCGGCTGCTGAGTAGCTCGTACAGGGAACCGCCGAGGTCGCTACCGTTGATTCCGGGAACGAGCGCTTGGGCAATCCAGACGGTTTCGACGGCCATGGCTTCGCCGCTGCCGAGGCGCAAGCGCGTGAAGCTGACCACGGGGTCGCCGGGCGCGATCTGAAGTTGGGTGGCCATTGCGGCATCGGCGGGAGCGACGCGGTAGGCGAGCAAGCGTGCGCTGGGCTCGAGGCCGCGATCGCGCATATCTTGTGAAAAAGAGGTGAGCCCGAGCAGTCGCACGAAGGGTTGTGGGGTGACGTAGGTGCCAGAACCGTGGCGGCGTTCAACCAGGCCCTCGGCGACGAGCGCGTCAACGGCGCGGCGGATCGTCATGCGGGCGACACCCCAGCGGGCACTCAAGTCGCGTTCGCTGGGCAGGCTCTTGCCCACCTCTGTCGACGCTACGAGTTCTCGCAATCGCGCACGAAGGGTGTGCCGGGTGGACTCCTCTACGACTGTCACCCTCACATTGAAGCCCATTTTCGCAGGCCGGGTAAAGGGGGTAGTAGACCATTCCGGGGTACATTGTGCCGTAATCTGACCGAAACATTCCCGGTATTACTGCTTAGTTTCGCAGTAAATGCGGGGCTAACGACGTGCAATCTAGACCACTATCGATTCAGCCCGGACGCCACAACGTAGACCAGTTGACGCGACCGATATGGTGATTCCATGAGCAACATTCGGCCGGCAGGACTCTTCGACCTTCCGGGCACCTATCGCGTGTGTCTTCAGACCGCGGATGCCGGGGCCGATGGGAGCGCTCTCTTCACGAATCCTGACCTCCTGGGCCACATTTACGTGGGCCCGTATCTCGTGGGTGCCCCCGATCTCGCGTTCGTCATCGCGGACGAACTCGGAGTCGCCGGCTACGTTCTCGGCGCCGCCGATACCCGCGAGTTTGAACAGTGGCAAGAACGTGAGTGGTGGCCGGTGTTGCGCGAACAGTACCCGGCGACTTCCGGTAGCTCGCTCGACGACGAGTTGATCTCTCACCTCCACTCGCCAGTAACAGCACCAGCTGCGGCGGTCGAGAATCATCCCGCCCACCTCCACATCGACCTACTGCCGCGCGTGCAAGGTACGGGCGCGGGGCGAGCGATGATGGAGACGCTCTTTAAGGCGTTGCGCGCTCGCGGAGTACGCGGAGTTCACCTCGATGTTGGCGAAGACAACCACAATGCGATCTCGTTCTACCGCCACCTTGGCTTCGTTGAGTTGGCGCGCGGAGCAGACTCGATCTACCTCGGAATGGAACTGTCGTGATTCTGCCTAACTCCACCGCTACGCCACTTCGAGGCGGCCCCACGCTGCGCTGGGGCGTGCTCGCTCCCGGCGGCATCGCCACTGACTGGGTAGCGGCGGTGCACGCCAATACCGACCAGCGGGTAGTGGCCGTGGCGTCGCGTTCGGCCGATCGCGCGGCAGAGTTCGCTCAGAAGCACGGCATCGAGCGCGGCTACGGCAGCTACGAGCAGCTCGTTGCCGACCCTGACGTAGACATCGTCTACATCGCTGCGCCCAACGTCTTCCACCAACCGCTGGCGCTGCTCGCGATCTCTGCGGGCAAGCATGTCTTGATCGAGAAGCCCCTCGGCATCGACGCCGCTGACGCCCAAGTCATTGTGGATGCCGCGCGGGCTGCGGGCGTCTTTGCCATGGAAGCCATGTGGACCCGCTTCCTGCCGCAAACTACGATCATCGCGCAGCTCTTGGCCCAGGGCGAGCTCGGAGACGTGGCGATGGTCACGGCAGATTTCGGCGCCAACTTTGGGGAACCATCCGGTCAACCTGTCTTCGACCCCGCGATGGGCGGTGGCTCTCTGCGCGACATCGGCATTTACCCGGTGTGGTTCTCGCAGTTCGTGCTCGGTACTCCCAGCGCGGCCGTGACAACGGGGCGGATGCTCGCGAGCGGTGTCGATGCGCAGGCAGCCATGATTCTCGACCACGCCACCGGTGCCCAGACAGTGCTGCACACGACGATGTTTGCCGACACCCCCACGGAGGCCCGCATCAGCGGCACGCGCGCTCGTGTTGAGGTGCGCACTCCCTTCTACGCGCCGAACGGCTTTGCTTTCGTGCGCGACGAGGAACGCATCGAGTTCACTGACGGCACGGGATTGCGCGGCCGCGAAGGGCTCGCTTTTCAGACGACGGCGATTGCCCAGCACATTGCAGCGGGGCGAACGGAAGCGCCCGAGCATCCACTCGACACGTCGCTCACGGTGTTGCGCACACTCGACGGCTTGCGCGGGCAGATTGAAGCACAGGGCTAACTTTCGCCGGCTTACTCCCGCAATCGCGGGGCTGTAGTGGAGAATCGACGAATGGAATTCTCCTTCGCCTTTACTCCTGACCTCATCGCGGTCTTTCTCACACTCTTCGTTCTCGAAATTGTGCTCGGCGTTGACAACGTCATCTTCATTTCGATCCTCGCATCGAAACTGCCGAAGGATCAGCAGGCGAAGGCTCGCAACCTAGGCCTCACTCTCGCGATGCTCATGCGCATCGTGCTCGTGCTGTTTGCGGGCTGGATCATCACGTTGAAGGACGAAATCTTCGTCGTCGGCGAGCTGGGCTTCTCGTGGAAAGACCTCATCCTTATCGCGGGTGGTGTCTTCCTCGTCTACAAGGCCGTCACCGAAATACACCACAAACTTGAAGGCGACGAAGAGCACAGCTCAGGCGGTGGCAAGAAAGTGGCCACTTTTGGGTCGGTCATCGCGCAGATTCTGGTGCTCGACCTCGTCTTTTCTCTTGACTCCGTCATCACGGCCGTCGGCATGACAGAGAACCTCGTCGTGATCATCACCGTGGTTGTGCTGTCGTTCGGCATCATGCTTTTCGCGGCGCGCTTTATCTTCACCTTCGTCAACAAGCATCCGACAGTGAAGATGCTGGCCCTGTCGTTCTTGCTCCTCATCGGAGTCTTCTTGATCGCCGAGGGATTCGGGGTCTACATCGACAAGGCCCTTATCTACGCGCCGATGGCATTCGCGATTCTGGTCGAAGCTCTTAACCTGATCGTGGCGGCCCGGCGCGCTAAGCGCGAGGAGCGTAAGCGACGCCCTGTGGGATTGCGCCCGCGGTACGCCGATGTCGACGAATTGATCGCGGTGCACTCTGCGCTCGCCGGCCGTTCCGGCGGCGGGTCGGTAGGGCTGTCGAAGAAGCCTGTCGAAGGTTCCGCGGATTCTGAAGCTGACGGCGCTCGCGAAGAGCGCGCGGGGCTCGGGTAACGCTGCCCAAGGCGGGTCGTGCCGGTTCGGCGACACGACCCGCGCGACAGGCTAGGCGGCCGCTTTCGCGCGCGACAGGTCGATGAACAGGTCGGTGTTGAACTGGTACGCGGCGAGCACTTCTTCAATGACTCGGTCGCGTTCAGCGTCATCCCACTCGACAGCATCGAGCTGGTCGCGGTACGTGTTTTTAAACTCTTTGGGCTTCGCGATCTCGTCGAACAGGTAGAAGCCGACACCGTTGGTTTCGAAACCGAACTGGCGTTGCATGATAGTGCGGATGATCTGACCGCCCGAGAGGTCACCGAGGTAGCGGGTGTAGTGGTGGGCGATGAAGCCGCCAGCCCAGTTCTGGGCAGCGATTTCGCGCACGCGAGCGGCATAGGCGGCTGCGGTGGGCAGCGCGGTGATCTGATCGCGCCAGTTGGCACCGATCAAGAACTCGAGGTCGGCTTCGATCGCGGGAAGGCGCGTGAGCTGGGACGTGATGAACGGCGCCGCTACGGGGTCTGTGGAGAACTGCTCGGCGGCCGCTTCGATTGCTTCGTAAATGAAGTAGTGCTGAGCGACGAGGGCGATGTAGTCATCGCGGGTTCCCTTGCCCGTCATGAGGTCTTTCATGAAGTCGGCGCCCTCGCTGTCGCCGTGGCTTGACCAGGTGCGCTCGCGAAGAGCCTGCGAGAACGGAATGACGGCCACGGGGTCTCCTAGCGAAAGCGGGGTTAGGTAACCCTCACTCTAGCGAAGCCGAATTGGGCGAAACATCATCCGAAAGTTGGGTATTCCGCGGGACTGTATCGTGAGCACGTGAGTGCAACTGAACAGCCCCAGGTGATGGCAACGACTAAGCAGTGGTTCGCGCTGGGTGTGCTGATGCTGCCGACGCTGTTGGTGTCGATTGACAACACCGTGCTGAGCTTTGCCCTGCCGAGCATTGCCCGCGATCTGCGCCCGAGCGCGGTTGCCCAACTCTGGATTGTTGACGTTTATCCGCTGGTATTGGCCGCGTTGTTGGTAGGGATGGGCAACCTTGGCGATCGCTTTGGCCGTCGTCGTCTGCTGCTCATCGGTGCCTCAGGATTCGGAATCGTTTCGGTGCTCGCGGCGTTCGCTCCCGACGCCACCTCGCTTGTTCTCGCCCGCATTCTGTTGGGCGTCTTTGGGGCGATGCTCATGCCCTCCACGCTGTCGTTGCTTCGCTCGCTGTTTGCGGATCGCCGTCAGCGGCGCCTCGCGATTGCGATTTGGGCCGCAGGGTTCTCAGCGGGTTCCGCCATTGGGCCACTCGTCGGGGGAGTGCTGCTGGAGAACTTCTGGTGGGGATCGGTGTTTCTCGTCGCTGTGCCGTTCCTGCTGCCGCTGCTGATCTTCGCGCCCGTCTTGATTCCCGAGTCGAAGGATCCCACCCCCGGACCGTTTGACCTGGGCAGCATACTGTTGTCGATTCTCACGCTCGGCCCGGCGGTGTACGCGATCAAAGAACTCGCGACCGAGGGCGTGGGAGTGCTGCCCATGGCCCTGTTAGTAATCGCGGCGCTGTCCGGCACTTTCTTTGTGCGCCGACTGCTCGGGCAAGCCAATCCGATGCTCGATATGCAACTCTTTCGCGTGCCCTCCTTCAGCGGTGCCGTGCTCGTGAACCTCGTAAGCGTGTTCTCGTTGCTCGGCCTGCTTTTCTTCCTCACCCAGCACCTTCAACTGGTGGAAGGATTGAGCCCGTTCGACGCTGCTCTTGCTCTGACGCCCGGCATTCTCGTGATCATTGTGGCGGGGCTCGCGGTGGTGCCACTCGTGCGTTTCGTGCGACCGGGCTACCTGATGGCGGGCGGACTCACGCTGTCACTGCTCGCGTATGGTTCCATTGCACTGACCGGTAGCGATGCCACGGTGCTGAGCTACATCGTGGCATTCTGTGTTCTTGGGGCCGGCATCGGTTCGGCCGAGACCCTCTCGAACGACCTCATCATTTCGAGCGTGACTCCAGACAAAGCGGGAGCGGCATCCGGAGTCTCAGAGACCGCTTACGAGCTCGGCGCAGTGCTGGGAACCGCGGTACTAGGGAGCATCCTGACCGCGTCGTACCGCTCGACGATCGACATTCCTCAGGGCCTGAGTGCGGTGGATGCCACCGCCGCGCGAGAAACGTTGGGCGGTGCCGTAGAAGTTGCGTCCACTCTCCCGGGTGGTCTCGGCGAGGAACTGTTGGAGTCAGCGCGACACGCTTTCGACTCGGGAGTCGTCACCACGTCGTGGGTGGCCGTGGCGCTAATGGCGGTCGCGATCACGATCACGCTGGTGACCTTGAGGTCAGTGCGGAGCTAGTGACCGTCGTGGTCGGGGTGACCCGCTAGACGCTCACGCCAGTGGCGCGGCTGTCGGCGCCGATACCGACGAGCAGTAGTACGACGGCAGCCGCAAAGTGCAGAACGTTGTCGGCGGCATTGAGCGCTAGCACGTTGAATTCTGAGCCGATAAGCAGCAGTCCGGCGAACCCGAGCACGAGCAGGGCAAAGCCAAGTCCGGAGTTGACGGCGCGCGCTGCGGCACGGTTTGCGAGAGCAGCGAGCACCAGCGCTGCACCAATTAAGATGTGGATAACGTTGTGGAAAACGTTCACTTGGAACACGTCGGCGAGCATCCCGCCCTCGGTCGCGAAGAAGCCAACACCCCCGGTGACGGTGAAGCCGAGCAGGCCGATGAGCACAAAGAATCCGCCGACAATGGCCCCGAGCATGCGGTTGGGTGATCGAGTCATAGTTACTTCCCCCTTGTGCGCACACTAGGTGAGTGCGCAATGCTGCTTCTTATTCGTACTCCTCTTTCCTAGCGTTTGGCTAGGGCAGGGGAGGGTGAAACTTGCTCAATTCACCGCAGTTGTGGATGCCGCGGCGACCCTAGCTGTGCGGTCGAGCTTCGACGCCCAACTTTTCACACGCAGCATCGTAGAGCTTCACGATCTCATGGCGGATCTCCGCGCGCTCGGTGATCTCCGTGCTCCAGGGCACGGTCACGTGGTGTTCGATGCCGTCGACATCCGAATACTGCCAGGTGCCCTCGACGCCATCGAGTGACACCATGGCCGCGGAGATGGCGGCTGATTCCGCGAACGCACGAACGATGAGCAGATTGTCATCGTTGTGGTCGCTATTCATGTGGGCGAGAACTGCGGACACGATTTCTTCACTGAAGGTGGTCACGGCTCTACGGTAGCTGGGAGTTGAGTTCTTTGGGTTGAGGCATACCCTCTAGGGGTATAGCGTGGCGCTCATGGATGGAATGACCGAGCACGACACGCACGCCTCCCACAAGCAAAGCTCTGGCCACTCTGGCCATGGCGATCATGTCGCACAGTTCCGTCGCCTGTTCTGGATCATGCTGGTGATGGCAATCCCGGTTGCCGGATTTAGCATGATGTTCGCGCAGATCCTGGGGTACTCGCTGCCCGATGTCGCGTTCCTTCACTGGATCTCGCCGGTTCTCGGCACCGTCATGTACTTCTGGGGTGGCAAGCCGTTCCTGACCGGCGGTTACTCGGAACTGAAGGCACGCAAGCCGGGAATGATGCTGCTGATCTCGATGGCGATCTCGGTCGCCTTCGTTGCATCGTGGGCATCCACTCTCGGCCTCATTGCGAACGAACTCGACTTCTGGTGGGAGCTTGCGCTGCTCATCGTCGTGATGCTGCTCGGCCACTGGGTCGAAATGCGGTCGCTGGCTCAGACCTCTAGCGCGCTCGACTCCCTTGCCGCTTTGCTTCCGGATGAAGCGGAGAAGGTTGAGGGGGATGACTTCGTCACCGTGCCGCCGTCTGACCTCGTTGTTGGCGACGTCGTCATCGTGCGCCCCGGCGGACGCGTACCCGCCGACGGCGAAGTGATTGACGGTTCAGCCGAAGTGGATGAGTCGATGATCACCGGAGAGTCGCAGCCGATTGAGCGGGGCGTGGGCGACCGCGTTGTGGCGGGAACCGTTGCAACTGACAACTCGATCCGGGTGAAGGTCACAGCGATTGGCGATGACACCGCGCTCGCAGGAATCACCAAGCTCGTCGAAACGGCGCAGAGCTCGTCGTCACCCGCGCAACGCATCGCCGACATCGCGGCGGGCTGGCTGTTCTGGTTCGCTCTCGGCGCCGCAGCGCTCACCGCCACCGTGTGGACCCTCGTGGGCAGCCCCGACGATGCGATCGTGCGCACGATCACCGTCTTGGTCATCGCGTGCCCGCACGCTCTCGGCCTCGCCATCCCGCTTGTCGTCTCGATCTCGACCGAGCGCGCGGCCCGCGCCGGAGTGCTCGTGAAAGACCGCCTTGCCCTCGAAACGATGCGCAAGGTCGACACCGTTCTCTTCGACAAGACGGGAACGCTCACGAAGGGCGAGCCCGCCGTCACGCATGTTGCGGCGGTCGGGGATGCGAGTGAAGACGAGGTTCTTCGACTCGCAGCGGCAGCGGAGAACGACAGTGAGCATCCGCTGGCTAAGGCGATTGTGACCGCCGCGAAGGAGCGCGAACTCGAACGAGTAGGCGCCTCAAGCTTCAGATCATCGAGCGGTGTTGGCGTCGAAGCGACTGTCGATGGTGCGACGATCAGCGTGGGCGGGCCGAGCATGTTGCGCCAGCACGACCAGCAGCCCGTCGATGTAACGACCGAGTGGGCGGATGCCGGCGCGATCATTCTGCACGTGCTCTCTGACGGTCACGTGATTGGCGCAATCGGACTCGCGGATGAAGTGCGCGAAGACTCGCGCCAGGCGATCGATGCGCTGCACGCGCAGGGCGTCACGGTGGTGATGATCACGGGAGATGCGGATGCCGTGGCACAGTCGGTGGCGGCTGAACTCGGCATCGACCGCGTGTTCTCGGGCGTGCATCCAGAAGACAAAGCCAGCAAGGTTGCCGAACTGCAAAAGGCGGGCGGCACCGTCGCAATGGTCGGTGACGGCGTAAACGATGCGCCAGCGCTCGCCCAAGCGGATGTCGGAATCGCAATCGGCGCCGGAACAGACGTGGCCATCGCCTCGGCCGGTGTTGTGCTCGCGAGCGACGACCCACGTTCGGTACTCGCCGTCTTCGAACTCTCCCGCCGCAGCTACGCCAAAATGCGCCAAAACCTCTGGTGGGCTGCCGGCTACAACCTCATCTCGGTGCCCCTCGCGGCAGGAATCCTTGCCCCCATCGGCTTCGTGCTGCCGATCTCGGTCGGTGCGCTGCTCATGTCGGCCTCGACCGTCGTTGTCGCGGCGAATGCGCAGCTGTTGCGCCGGCTCGACCTGCGGCCCGAAGCGGTTATCGGCAAGGATTGAGTCAGTGCTGCGCTAGATCGACCGCGCGGTCAGACGAATATCGGCAAGCCCGGGACTGCGTGGGCTATCGCGGTGAGAACGCCGAGGATGATCAGAAGTGTGCCCAGCATTCCGAAGTAAAGCGGGGATGGCGCGAGCGGAGAGTAGGGGTTGTAGCTGGGGAGCCACTCCTCGGCGGCCGAAATCCAGAAAACGAATTCGAGAGATACCCAGAAACAACTGTTGGCACCCACCGACGAGGATGGATGCCAACAGTCTGAGCGTGACGTTTAGCGGCCGAGCCAGCCGCCATCCACGTTCAGGATCGCGCCCGAGACGTAGTCGGAGGAGCGCGACGCGAGGAAGACGGTCTCAAGCAAGGGAACCTTCAAAATCGATCGACACCTTCGAGCGCGAGATCCATGCGCATCACGGGGACAAGCATGCAGCAGGGAGGGCAAAGAGATTTTTCGACGGACCACGTCGGTTGAATGGCCTGCTCTTCCGGCTAGTGCTGAAGTGGCTGCGAGGTTGACGCTGGCGTCTCGGCTGCGTCCTCGATGACCTCGGGTGCCACACTTGCGGCGATTCCAGATGTCGTGCTGCCGGTGCTCATTGCTTGTAGGTGCTGACGCACAATCTCAGCGAACATCGGGCAACCTGCAGAGATGAGAGCCTGGTTCAGCGTCTTGCTGCTCTTCCGCTTTTGGTAGTAGTCGATCTGCCTTTTGATTACTTCGTCGACGGCCTGCGGGGCGACTCGGCGATCATCTTGAAGAACGAGTCAGCGGAGTGCACCTCTTAGGTCAACTCATCCGAGATATCGTGAAAGCCCTGGTCATCGGCAACTAGGTAGCTGGCTCCGCACTTGATCGATGCGGCATAGACGTGAGTGTCGTGCTCGTCGACTCCAGGGAATACCGTTCCTGCGGGAAAATCGCGGACTAGCTCATCTAGAGACGCTTCGAGCGTTTCCTTCACATTGCTGGTGATGTGCCCCGAACCACCTGAGTTGTTCTTCCGAATCCAGTAGAGGACCTCAGCGATAACGTCGTTGGAGCTCGCCACGGTGAACACTTCGCAGAGGGTCTCTTCTCGAAGAAGGAACAGCCAGTCCCGAAGGGTCTTCGAATAAGAGGACGTTAGCGTCCACGAAGACGATTGGTGCTCCCATCTAGTCAGGATAGAGGGGTTGAGGAGACCTCGCAAAGAGTGGTGCTCTATTCTCCGCCGAAGTCGGCTTCGAGCAACTTTTCGATAGCAGCTGAACGCTCAGCCTCGCGCGCCCGACGGTATTCAGACAGGTCGCTCCACTTCACCCGGCGGTGCGTGCCGTGCTTTGTCGCAGGGAGCTTGCCGTCGGTGATCAGTTTTACCAGCGTGGGGCGAGAGACTCCGAGCACGTCAGCAGCGTTCGAGGTCGTCAACAACTCAGGCATCGACTCCAGCACCAAACGGCCGCCTTGCTGCATTTGGTGCACCATTGCGTCGAGGATCTTGGCGAGGCCATCTGGCACCTGAATGCTCTTGCCGGTCTCTGTTGTGATCGTCACGCCCGAGAACGTATCATCGCCAACCTGTGCGACCACTTCAGCAGCCTCGGCGCGTAGTTCGTCAGTGATAGTAGTCACCGATGAGCGCGCCAATGTTGACACAGTCATGATCTTTCCTTCGCTAAGTCGAGGTTCTGCTCTCTTCTGCTGAAGAGAGTGATCAATCGGCTTTCGTTTGTAAGTGTAAGCATAATCTAGCGCGCTGTAAAGGTCACGCAATATCGCGGGGGTTTGCGATGGCACATAGGTGGTTGACGAGGCAGGCGTCTATTCCGCCTGAGACGAAGGTCCTCCCCGATCTTGGCTATGGCGGCATAATTCTGTGAGCCAGCAGCAGATATCTGAGCGGGCGCGCGTTAGCCATGCTGACTCGCAATGGGAGCTATTCCCTGGTCGCTTCCTTTGCGGCTCGGGCCTCGAGCAGTGCGAGTGTCTTTTCAGTCGCATCGCGAATGCGATGCAGAGCTCCGACGATGCTGATGCTTGCGAAAAGCAGGATCAGCACGAGGGCCAATAGCAAAAAGTTCGGATCCATAGGCGACAGTCTCTCAGATTTAGCCCGCGACATCTTCCGGCGGGACTTCAGTAGTCTCCCGCTCGCCGATCCACAAACGGATCATCTCTGGCCGACATCGGGAGATCGGTACGCCCCGCTGTTTTGCGCTTTGGGAATCCCGTAAGGGTGGCCGGACCGAAATCTCGAAAGGAGTGCCTGAACGGTCCCGCAGGGCGGTGCTGCCAATTGCTGGCTCAAGTATCGCCGCACGTTTACGACATACCCAGAAACAACTGTTGGCACCCACCGAGGAGGGAGGATGCCAACAGCGTGCGCGTGAGGACTAGCGGCCGAGCCAGCCGCCATCCACGTTGAGGATCGCGCCCGAGACGTAGTCGGAGGAGCGCGAGGCGAGGAACACGGTGGCACCCGCGAGGTCGTTGCCGACGCCCCAGCGACCGGCGGGGATGCGGTCGAGGATTGCCTTCGAACGGTTGGGGTCGTCTTGCAATGCCTGGGTGTTGTCGGTGGCGATGTAGCCGGGGGCGATGGCGTTCACGGTGATGCCCTTGCTGGCCCACTCGTTGGAGAGTGCCTTGGTAAGGCCGGCGATGCCCGACTTCGCTGCCGTGTAACCGGGCACGTTGATGCCGCCCTGAAAGCTGAGCAGCGATGCGGTGAAAATGATCTTGCCGCGGCCACGTTCTATCATCGAGCGAGCGATGGCCTGCGTGAGAGTGAACTGGCTCGACAGGTTCACTTGAAGCACGCGATCCCACAGCTCAGTGGGGTGCTCGGCGGCAGGGGCGCGCTCGATGGTGCCGGCGTTGTTGACGAGGATGTCGACGTTGCGGGTCGAGAGTGTCTCGCCCAGCGCGGCGACGGCATCCGGGTCGGCAAAGTCGCAAGCGATGCCCTCAAAGGTGCGGCCATACGAGGTGACCGCCTTCTCGATGTCGCTGCCCGAGGCTTCGATGGTGGCGCTGACGCCGATGATGTTCGCGCCAGCAGCGGCGAGTGCCTCGGCCATGGCGAAGCCGATTCCGCGTCGTGCGCCCGTGACAACCGCGGTCGTTCCGGTCAGGTCAAACATGCCGTTCATGGGGTTGCCCTTCTCATTCGTGCTCACTTCTGGCCCGCGACATCCACGAGAATTTTCATCGCTTTGCCCGCGGCAAGGTCAGCAAACGCTTCGCTGGTCTGCGACAGCGGCACAATGCGCGTGATCAGCAGCTCGGCCGGGATGACGCCGCTATCGATCAGCTCGATGGCCTTCTCAAAGTCGGTGCGCTGGTAAACGCGCGCTCCCATAATGGTGAGTTCGCGCCAGAAGACGCGCTGCAGGTTGATCTCGCGAGGCGTGGGGTGGATGGCGACAACCACGAGAGTTCCGCGCACCTTCGCGAGATCGGTGGCGCCGAGCACGGCAGCCGCAGCACCCGAGACTTCGAAGACCACATCGGCACCGGCATCCGCGGTCCACTCGTTGACCCAGGCAACCTGGTCGACCTCGAGAGGGCTGATTGTCGTGAAGCCGAGCGCTTCGATCTGAGCGCGACGACCGGCGTCGATCTCAATGACCGCTACCTCAGCGCCAAATTCGCGGGCGACGGATGCGATGAGCACCCCAATCGGACCACCACCGATAATCACAGCCTTATCTCCGGGCACCAAGCCCGAACGGCGAACATCGTGCACCGCAACCGCAGCAGGCTCCACGAGCGCGGCGTGATCCAGTCGCAGCTCGGGCGGGAGGGCCACAAGCGTTTCGGCGGGAACATTCCACTTGCCCTGCAGGGCGCCGGGGGAGTCGATGCCAATGAAATCGAGGTTCTGGCAGATGTGCTGGTTGCCGGCGAGGCAGGCGGGGCAGGTGTTGTCCCACCAGAGCGGCATGACGGTAACGTGGTCGCCCACATTCCAACCCTCAACGCCGTTGCCGAGAGCGGAGACGGTGCCGCTCATCTCGTGACCAAAGGTCAAAGGCATTTGCACGCGTGCATCCATGTTGCCGTGCAGGATGTGCATGTCGGTGCCGCACAGTCCGTTGTAGGCGACGGCGATTTGAACCTCACCGGCGGCCGGAGGCTTCGGTTCGTACTCTTTGACCTCAAGGCGTTGCTCGCCTACGTAACTCACGCTCAGCATTGGTGCGCTCCTTTGCGATTAGTGAACACAAAGGGCGGATGAGGGGCAACGTCGGTGCTCGGCACCGGATGTCGCGGCCTTGTTCCCTTGCGTGTATTTGTGCGTCATACTAGCATGATCAAACGATTGTTCACGAGGATCAACAGAAGGCTGAACAGCAATGACTGACGACAACGGCGCACCAACGGAGTCTGCGCCAATGGACCGACCCCTCGAGGGCATTATGGTTCTGGACTTCAGCCAATTCTTGGCCGGACCAGTAGCCGCGATGCGTCTCGCAGACCTGGGCGCCCGCGTCATCAAGGTCGAACGCCCCGGCACGGGCGACATCGGTCGCACCCTCGCGTTCGCGGGTCGAGAGTTCGACGGCGACACAGTCTCCTTCCACGCGATGAACCGCAACAAAGAATCAATCACGGCAGACCTCAAGGTGGCCGAAGACCTCGCCTACGTCAAAGAACTTGTCGAGCGTGCCGACGTGATCATCCAGAACTTTCGGCCCCGCGTGATGGAACGCATCGGGCTCGACTTCGAATCGGTGCGCGCCATCAACCCCGGCATCGTCTACGCCAGCGCGACCGGCTACGGCGAAGAGGGCCCGTGGAAGGATCGCCCAGGGCAAGACCTGCTCGCTCAGTCGATGTCGGGCATCCCGTGGCTCAATGGCTCGAAGACTGACGGCCCTGTGCCGGTCGGGCTCTCGATTGCTGACCACCTCATGAGCTGCCACATCGCTCAAGGAGTGACCGCCCTTCTCGTGCGTAAGTTCCGCACCGGCAAGGGCGGGATGGTGCAGACCAGCCTGCTCGAAGCCATGCTCGACCTGCAGTTCGAACTGCTCAGCACCAAGCTCAACGACGACAGCATCACGGTGCAACGTCATGGCGAGCACTCGGCTCACGCCTTCTTAGCGGCGCCCTACGGCACGTATCCCACCACTGATGGTTACATCGCGATGGCGATGAATCCGCTGCCGAAACTGGGTGATTTGCTCGGCATGCCCGAGCTCAGCGAAATGCATGACCCGCAACTCGCCTGGGACCGCCAAGAGTACGTCGAAGACCTGCTCGCCGCGCGCTTTGCCACCGGCACTACGCAACAGTGGCTCGACATTCTCGATGCCGGCGACGTGTGGTGTGCTCCCGTGCTCACGCTCGACGAACTACTTGCCTCGGGCGGCTTTGAAGCGATTCGGATGACGCAGCCCGTCACCCGCGGAGGCAACGAACTGCTCACGACGCGCAGTCCCATCCGCGTTGACGGCCAGATTCTCACGAGCACTAAAGCGGCCCCGACTCTCGGAGAAGACAACGCTCGAGTGCGGGCCGAGTTCCCGTCGCGCGCTGCCGCAACCGCCGCCGGTGCCGCACCTGCAGGCGCCCCCGCAACCGAGGAGGCCTCCGCATGAGCCCGACGATCATCAAGGGAATGACCTGGGAACACGAGCGCGGCTACGGCAGCGTTGTGAAGGCCGCCGAAGCGTATCGCTCGGTAGCTCCCGATGTTGAAGTGCAGTGGGAGTACCGCTCACTGCAGGCTTTTGCCGACCAAGATCTGGAGAGTCTGGTTGAGCAATACGACCTGCTCGTGATCGATCATCCGCACATTCCGATTGCGGCAGAAGACAAACTCTTTACGCCGCTGAACGGTCGCGGGTTCGACGCCGAACTCGAGACGCTCGCCACTCAGTCGGTTGGTCGCTCGCACGAGTCGTACCAGCACCTCGGCCAGCAATGGGGCCTTGCGCTCGATGCTGCAGCGCAGGTTGCCGCGTTCCGCCCCGATCTTCTCGAGTCGCCGCCCCGCAACTGGGATGAGGTGATCGCGCTCGCCGAAGAGGGCCGAGTTCTGTGGCCCTTCAAGCCCGTCGACGCGTATTCGAGCCTCATCACGATCGCGTCAGGGCTCGGCGAAGATGCAATGGCTGACCCCGGCGTCTTCCTCTCAGAAGACATGCTGACCCGGTCGATGGAATTGCTCACGCGCCTCGCCCGTTTGGTGCCCGCCGACAACGCTGGCTTCAACCCGATTCAGGTCGCCGATGTGCTGGCCGAGAGTGATACTTTCGCGTACTCGCCACTGCTCTTCGGGTACACGAACTACTCCCGTGCCGGCTACCGCTCGAACCGCGTGCAGTACATCGACATCCCGAGCTCGACTCGCGGCGTTGCCGGTTCTCTGCTCGGCGGGGCCGGTATTGCGGTCTCCTCCCGCAGTCAGGTGATGGATGCCGCGATCGCGCACGCTTTCTGGCTCGCGTCGGGCCCCGTGCAAGAGGGTTCGTACTACGACGGCGGTGGCCAGCCCGGCAACGCGGTCGCGTGGGAGAGTGCGCGCACCAACGCCGACAGCCTCGACTTCTTCACCGGAACGCGCGCGACTCTCGAAGGCGCCTACATGCGCCCTCGATTTGCGACCTACATCGAACTTCAAAATGCGGTCTCCCCGCTCGTGACCTCAGCCCTGCTCGGCGAGATCACCCTTGACGAACTACGCGAACGCCTCGATGCAGGCGTCGCAGAATGGCTGGTGCGCTGATGCTCACGAAAGATCGCTGGTACGACGACCACGAAGTGGGGGAGCGCCGCGAAACCATCGGCCGCACCATCACCGAAGCCGACATCGTGCTGCACGCTGGCCAGACCGGCGACTTCTTTCCGCACCACATGGATGCCGAATGGATGGCAACGCAGCCCGCCGGTCAGCGCATCGCCCACGGCACGCTCATCCTCTCCGTCGCCGTGGGAATGACGGCGGGCGACATCAACCCGCAGGCCATGAGTTATGGCTACGACCGCATCCGCTTTATCCGCCCCGTCTTCATTGGGGACACCATTCGGGTAACCGCCGAGATCAACGAGATGTCGCTGCACGCCAAGCGACCGGATGAGGCTGGCTACCTGCACGAGTTGGTCACGGTGATCAACCAACACGGCGACACCGTGATGGTGCTGACTCATCTTTATCTGGTCAATCGACGTACCAGCGACTAGTTGCCCGAATACACTGGCAACTATGGCTACTTTGAGTGATGTTGCGACCCGCGCCGGAGTTTCGGTGTCTGCGGTTTCGCGGGTGCTGAGTGAAAAACCTGGCGTGCGAGTGAGTGTGGCGACCCGTCAGCGCATTCATGATGCAGCAAAAGAGCTCAACTATCGCCCCAACTTCACCGCGCGGGCGCTCAAGTCGTCGCGCACGCACGCCGTTGGCCTAGTCGTGCCCGGAGTGACGAACGCGATCTTTGCCGAGCTCATGCGCGGCGTCGAAGAAGAGGCGAGCAGCAAGGATTACATGGTTCTGATCGCCAGCACCGAGCGGTTGCCCGAGGGCGAAGAGTCGATCCCGCGCCTCATGGGTGAAGGACGAGTCGACGGTGTTCTCGTGCAGTTCGGTGACCACCTGAGTGGTGACGATCTGCGCACGGTGACCGACAGCGGCCTGCCCGTGATCTCGATCAACACAATCAACCCGGGCAGCGGTGGTTCTGTTCGCCTCGAAGATGAGGCGGGGATGCGCCTCGCAACCGAGCACCTCATTGAGCTCGGCCACACCCGCATCGGGTACGCCGGCGGTGTGCCAACCTCGGAGTCAGGTCAGCGACGTCTCGCCGGATTCCTCGAGGCGATGGCGAACGCGAAACTCACGGTTGAACCCGAACTCGTCACCGACTTCGGCTACTACCCCAAGCAGGGTGCTCAAGCCCTCGATGCGATGGCCGAGCTGTCGACGCCTCCCACTGCGGTGGTCGTGGCGAACATCAACGCCGCTCACGGTGTGCTTTCGGAGGCACGACGGTTGGGCATCCGCGTTCCTGAAGACATGTCGATCGTGGCCATGCACGACACGTGGACGGCCGAAATCGCGTGGCCGCCGCTCACCTGCGTGCGTTTGCCGCTGTACGAACTGGGTCGCGCCGCCATGGCGAGCCTGTGGGACAACATCAACTCCGGCACCGCCGAAGACCGCGTAATCGCCGACCCAGCACCGGAGCTGATCGTGCGCGAATCTACTGCGCCCCCGGCGCGCTAACCCTCCCTGGAGAAACCAACAGTGAAGACCAGATCAACTCAGCGTGGACTTGAACTGACAGAGATCGGCCTCGGCGCCGCGCAGTTGGGTAACCTCTATCGCGAAACCACCGACGCCGAAGTTGGAGAGGGAGTCGCCGCAGCGTGGAACGCCGGGGTTCGCTATTTCGACACCGCGCCGCACTACGGGCTGGGCCTCTCTGAGCGTCGCCTCGGCGAGCAGCTGCGGACGCACCCGCGCGAGGACTACGTGATCTCGAGCAAGGTCGGCAAGCTCCTCGTACCGAATCCCGGTGGAGAAGACCAGATGGATGACCAGGGCTTTGCCGTGCCCGCCGTCACCAAGCGTCAATGGGATTTCAGTCGCGACGGCATCCTTCGCTCAGTCGAAGAATCTCTCGCCCGCACCGGGCTCGACCACTTCGATGTGCTCTACATGCACGACCCCGACGACCACTTTGAGCAGGCCTCGACCGAGGGAATCAGCGCGCTCATTGAGCTGCGGGAGCAAGGCGTCGTGAAAGCAGTCGGTGCCGGGATGAATCATGCCGCGCCGCTCGCGGAACTGATTCGTCGCGCCGACGTTGACCTGCTCATGTGTGCCGGCCGTTTCACCCTCATCGACGATGAAGCGGTCAGCGAACTGCTGCCCCTCGCGCTCGAACGCAACGTCGGCATCGTCGTCGCCGGCGTTTATAACTCCGGACTCTTGGGCCGCAACCGCCCCAGCCCTGACGCGACCTTCGACTATGAGCCGGTTCCGCCCGCGATCCTGGAGCGCGCCAATCGCGTGGCTGACGCGTGCGAAGCCCACTGCGTCACACTGCCCGAAGTGGCCATCGCCTACGTGCTGCGGCATCCGGCTGTCGTCTCGGTAGTGGTCGGCGCTCGCGGTGGCGACCAGGTGCGGTCGAACATCGAGCGCTACGCGGCCACGATGCCCGAGGGCCTGTGGAGTGACCTCGAGGCTGCCGGGCTGGTTGCTGCGCTCTAGATCACCGGGCTAATCGCAGCGTGCCCATTTCAACCGTGCCCACTGAGGCCACACCCGCAGCCCTAAGGTGCAATTGCACGGATGCGGTCTCGCATGCTTGTGATCAAACGATTGATCAGATACCGTAACCACTATCGCTCGCTAGTAGAAACGAGGCGCACTTCCTATGGGACTCACTGACACAGCCCTAACCATTACCGCCGTGCGCGCAGTGTTGCTTTCGCACCGGTACCAGCCAGGAGAAGAACTCACGTGGGTAGGTGGCACCATTTGGTCATGGGATGCCGCCCTCGTTGAAGTAACCCTCTCAGATGGAACCACCGGAGTCGGGGAAGCGGGAGCCGGCATCATGGCCGCCGCCGCCGTGCCCGGAATCGTGGATGCCTTCCGCCCCTACGTTCTCGACCACAAGTTCGCGCACCCCCTCGAAATCGCCGACCACCTGCGCGCCTACACCGCCTTCTGGGCGCGTGGCGGAATGCTCAACGGCGTCGCCGGAGCAATCGAAACCGCTGCTGTGGATGCCGTGGGCAAGCGCCTCGGCGTTCCCGCCTACGAAGTGCTCGGTGGCCTCAAGCGCGACTGGATCGAGTCCTACGCCAGCGGCGGACTCGGCACGACCTTCGGCGAAGTTTCCGATTGGGCTGCAGCCCAGATCGAAGCCGGCTTTGGCACTGTGAAGTTCCGCGCCATGACTGACCCAGACACCACCATCAAGCTGCTCGACCACGTGACCGCACTGCTGCCCGACGGCGTGCAGTTCGTTATCGACGCCGTGCAGGCGTGTGCCTCCGACCCGTGGCCCGTCGACGAAGCTATTCGCGTTGGCCATAAGGCTGCCGAGCTCGGCGCCCGCTGGTACGAAGAGCCGTGCCAGGCGGATGACGTGGTCGGCTACGCAGCGGTGCGTGCCGCCGTGAACGTGCCGATCTCCGGTGTCGAATCCAACGGAACCGTGCGGGACTTCGCCCAACTGCTCGACGCCAACGCGCTCGATGTTGCCCAGCCCGACGTCACCTTCGTCGGTGGGCCCAAGGCTTTCGCTCGGGTCGCCGAGCTCGCTCACGCGACCGGCGTGAAGACCGTGCCTCACGTCTGGGGCAGTGGCGTCACGTTCGCCGCGAACCTGCACACCGTGCTCGCGAGCCCCTACGTGGAGCTCTTTGAGTACTGCACCCTGCCCAACCCGTTGCGTGACGCGATGCGGGTGGAAGAGGTCGAATTCAGGGACGGCGGAATTGTTGCTCCCACGGCTCCCGGCCTCGGCATCCAGCTCACTCCAGAAATCGAAGCACAGTTCCCGTTCAGCCCAGGAGGCGGTCATGTCATCTGCTAATTCGAATAACACGTCTCAGAAAGGTTCTACTTCAATGTCTGGTTTCATAGCGCTTCCCGGCGATGAACGCCTCACTACGGCGATCTTGAGCGACTCCTGCGACGAATCAGGGCTGCGCAATCAGGTCTTCGCGCAGCGGTACGCTCCCCTCAGCCCGGGAACGCGGGCAATTGGTCGGGCGAGAACGGTTCGCTACGCCCCGGCGTTGGAGTCCGTTGTCGACAATCCTTACCACGAGTCAATCGACTTTATCGATAGCGTCGGTGAGGGCGAGATGATTATTATCTCGACAGCAGACAGCAACGATTCGGGCTTCTGGGGCGAGCTATTTAGCGCCGCAGTGATGGGCGCTAAAGTCTCCGGCGTCATAACAGACGGCAACCTTCGCGACACCGACAAGATTGTCGAGCTCGGGTTTCCGGCGTTCTCTCGTTCACGCCGCCCGATTGACTTCCGTGCCCGGATGCGTGTGATTGCCTCCGACGTCGCTGTCGTTGTTTCCGGTGTCAGAATCGCCCCGGGAGATCTAGTCATGGCTGACGATGATGGAGTTGTCGTCGTCCCGCAGGAACGCGAAGAAGAAGTGCTGACACGCGCCCGAGCGCGCGTAGCTGCGGAATCGACCGTGTTGGCAGAACTGCTCGCCGGGGCGTCAATGCGCTCCGTGTGGGAAAAGCACGGCATTCTCTAAACTGGCCATCGGAGAAGGGACTCACATCGTGGTTTTTCCAATCATCGACGCTCACCAGCACATCTGGAACCCCAATCGGGCTCACTATGACTGGCTCGACGAATCACTGGCACCGATAAATAAGGAGATGACCCTCGATCGGCTCCTTCCCGAGTTGCGGGATGCCGGTGTCGACTACACGGTTCAAGTGCAGTCGGCCGACAACTTCGATGACACGCGTTTAATGACGGAGTGCGCGGCGGCCAATCATGAGGTCGCGGCGATTGTGGGCTACGCGCCGATCGATCGTCCGGAGCAGGCGGCGCGCACGATTGAGGCGTGGGAGGATGACACCCGCATGGTTGGGGTGCGCACTCTCATCCACAATCAAGAAG
Source organism: Salinibacterium sp. VpJ6 (assembly GCF_059767345.1). NCBI lineage: Bacteria > Bacillati > Actinomycetota > Actinomycetes > Micrococcales > Microbacteriaceae > Salinibacterium > Salinibacterium sp. VpJ6. The sequence continues at coordinate 1,529,148 of NZ_JBSOQL010000001.1, read as the reverse complement.
ATCCGGAATGGTTGCTGCGACCCAACGTTGACGAGGGGCTCACGGTGCTGGAACGCGCCGGGCTCACCTTCGACGTGGTCGCAGTTCTTCCGGAGCACTTGGCGCTCGTTCCGGAATTGTCGCGGCGGCATCCGGAACTTCGCATGGTCATCGACCACTTGGCCAAGCCACCGATCGGGCTCGAGGAGCGTGAGCCCTGGTGGTCGGCGATTGAAGCAGCCGCCGAGAATCCCAACGTGTACGCCAAGGTCAGCGGTCTGTATTCGGCAGCCGGTGACCCGCAGCAGTGGACCACGGAATATGTGCGGCCGTTCTTTGAGCGAGCCCTCGAGGTATTCGGCCCTTCGCGCCTGATGTATGGCGGCGACTGGCCTATTTCGGTGCTCGCTGGCGGCTACACGCGGGTGTGGCAGGGCCTTCAACCTCTCTTCGACAGCGTGGATGCCGCAGACCGCGAACAGTTGCTTGGCCGTACCGCTGCGGAGTTCTACCGCATCGATCCCGCACGCATTGGCTACTAAAGGGTCGAGTGTGCACGGCTAGATAACAGTTGAAAAACCTTTGATCAAACGTTTGCACAACTTCCGCGGTTGGTATAACGTTTGAGCACCGGAGAATTCGCGCCGTTCCAGGGCCTTGTTCTCTCCACTACGAAGCAGTAGAAATCTCACCAAGGAGTGTCAATGAAGACCAAGAGGTTCCTTTCCGCCAGTGCAGGAGTGGCCATAATTTCGGCCGCTGCACTCGTTCTATCCGGCTGTTCGGCTGACGGAGGCGCTACCGCCCCCGAGCAGACTGACTCGGGTGGAAAAATCACGGTGTGGGTGGACCCGCCCCGTGTTCCCGCCGCAGAAGCTTTCCAGGAAGCTCACCCCGAGATCGAAATCGACGTTGTTCAGATTGACGGAACCGTTGGTGGCCAGACGGTGAAGCAGGCGTTCGCTAACTTCGACTCCGCAGGTTCAGGATGGCCTGACGCCATCTTCTTCCCCTCCAACGACGACATCGCGTGGGCAACCGGCGCAGCCAGCAACTACGCAGCCGACCTCACCGATCTGCTTCCCGATGTCATCGATGGTTACGACCCCGCAGTGCTTTCGTTCTGCGACATCGATGGTCAGATCCGTTGCCTCCGCAACGACGCTGCTCCCGACGTGTTCTGGTACAACAAGGCGTTCTTCGACGAGAACGGCTACACGCTGCCCACCACGTGGGAAGGCTACGGCGACCTCGCCGTACAGATCGCTGCAGAGCACCCTGACAAGATCAGTGGATTCCTCGGCGACGCGTATGCCGTAAACCGCTACCTCCAGGCGGCTGACTGCCCCACGAACGACCGCCTCTCGGAGTCGGAAGTTCACATCAACCTCGATGACCCGAACTGTGTTCGTGCCAACGAGCTGCTCACGCAGATGTACGAAGGTGGCGCACTCACCACCCAGGGCATCTTCGACGGTGACGCCGCTGCTGCTGGTGTGAACCTCGTCATGAGCCCCGGTGCTGTCTGGTGGGGTAACTACCTCTTCCGCGACACCTGGAAGATCCCGGCCGAGCAGATGAGCGCAAGCGCTCCGCTGACCTGGGAAGGCGAATCAAGCCCGACCGCCGGTAACGAAGGTGGCGGCCTCTGGGGCGTTTCCTCTCACATCACCGGAAAGCAACTCGAAAACACGCTGACCTTCGCCACCTTCGTTGCGACTGACCCGGCATGGCAGGTTGAGCTTTCAACGGGTCTCCCCGGTTACGGCCCGATTCAGGATGCCTGGCTCGAGAAGCTCGAAGCTGACGGCTACTTCGCCGATGTTGCCGCTGTTCAGCAGGCGTTCAAGGATGCCGCTGGCGCCGTAGCTCCGTACTCGTACATGCTCTACGACACCGGTGCTGCCTGGACCGAAACGGTCAGCCCCACGCTGATCGCCGACGGATCCATCAGCGACGCACTCAGCACCTTCGGTACTGAACTCGTGAACCGCGCCAACTCGGTCGGCTACACGGTCACCGCCGAATAGAAGTAACCAGCTAGGCACAGCATGTGTGGGGGTTTCAGATCCTTGAGGCCCCCACACTCTGTTCCACTCCCCAAATCAGAGGCGAGGAATACATGAGCAGCTCAACGCTAGCCACGAAACGCACGGAGCCCCCGGCTGCCGGCGGCCGTGCATCCACCACACCCCGGCGTCACCGCACTCGCCACGCAGAATCACGCGGCGCCTGGATCTTGCTCGCCCCGTACCTTGCACTGTTTCTCGTAGCGGCGGCGATCCCCATCGGCTATGCCTTCTGGATCGCGCTGCAAAAAGCACCAACCCTCGTCGACCCCTCAAGCGGGTTCGGCGGCATTGACTCGTTCATCACGGTAATCACCGACTATCGGTTCTCCGGAACATTCATCAACATCTTCTCCGTCATGATCGTGTGGTTGCCGCTCATGATGCTCGGCATCGTTGGCTTGGCCCTGTTGGTTCATGCCAGCCCCGGTCGCTTCGGCTCCACGATGCGCTTCTTCTACTTCATCCCGGGTGCGTTGAGCGGTATCGCCAACTTCGTACTCTGGGTTTACCTGCTGCACCCCACGCAGTCGCCCCTCGCACCGCTCTGGCAAGAGGTCGGATTCGGATCGCTGAAAGAAATCGTCACCGACGGCAACATGCCGATGATTCTCACGGGCATGCTCTTCTTTCAGGGCGTGGGTACGTGGATCATCGTCGTCAACGGTGGCCTCAATGGCATCCCTGATGAGATCTTCGAAGCCGCCAAGATTGACGGCGCCAACGCGTGGGACCTTGCGTGGCACATCAAGCTGCCGCTCATCCGCCCTTGGATTGGCTATGCGGCCCTCATGAACTTGGCCTACGGCTTCCAGCTCTTTCTCGAGCCGTACCTGCTGCGACAGATTTCGTCCGGAGCTATTGCCGGAGAGTGGGCGCCAACTCAGTTGGGCTACGCCTTCGCTTTCACTAACCGAAACTTCCCGGCCGCGGCCGCACTATCAATAATCCTGCTCGTGATCACCCTGAGCATCGGAGTCGTCATCGTGATGAAGAGCGGACTCTTCGGCGACGAAAAGGAGAAGAAGCGATGAGCAACAGCGCTCCCGGCGTCGTTGGCGCCAAACACTGGACCGTAGGTCGCATTGTCCGCATCACCGTCATGGTGATCATCGCTGCCGCGTTCATCCTGCCCATCATCGGCTTCATCGCAATGGCCTTCCGCAGCCAAGAAGGCGTGTTGGCCGGAACCGACGGCTTCCTCGGCCTCGGTGGAATGTCGTGGGACAACGTTGTGTTCAGCTGGAGCCAGATCAATGGCTTCGGTCCTGGCGGTGGAGGCCTCTTCACCCGCTGGGTAGGCAACTCACTCGTAGTCGCCGTTATCGGTGGAATACTAGCCCTCGTAGCCGCACTGCCTGCCGGCTATGCGCTGGCACGGTTGCGATTCCGCGGCCGCAAAGTGATGCTCTTTGCAACCCTGCTCGCGATGGTCATGCCCAACACGGTACTCGTCATCCCGCTGTTCCTCGAAGTGAACGCGATCGGAGCCGTCGGCCAACTCTGGCCCGTTGCGGTCATCATGGGGTTCTTCCCCTTCGGCACCTATCTCGTCTACATCCACTTCATGACAACGATGCCGCAAGAGCTCGTCGAGGCAGCTCGTATCGACGGACTGAGCGAAATCGCAACCTTCTTCTACGTGGCACTTCCCATCTCGAAGCAGGTCATTGCGCTCGTCGCCTTCTTCTCCTTCGTGGCCAACTGGACGAACTTCTTCCTGCCGCTGGCGCTGCTCACCTCGAACCAGGAGAACAAGACGATCTCGATCGGCATCCAAGAACTCATCGGAGCCAGCCCGCTGTTCAACGCCACCGTTGCAGCCGGTCTCGACGTGAAGCTCTACATGCCGCAGCTCGCGCTCGCCACGTTCCTCTCGATGATCCCGCTGCTCATCGTGTTCCTCACGGCGCAGCGCTTCCTTATTCGTGGACAAACCGTTGGTGCGGTGAAGGGATAACAATGAAGCGAGTAGCCCAGGTCATCGGCCTCCCACCCGAGAACCGCGAAGAGTACGAGCGATACCACGCCGCTGTGTGGCCAACGATTCTTGAACGACTCGCGGCCAGCAACATCCACAACTATTCGATCTATCGCCACGGCGACCTGCTGTTCTCGTACTTCGAGTACACGGGTGACGACTACGAAGCCGATCAAGCCGCCATCGCGGCTGACCCCGAAACTCAGCGCTGGTGGGCTCTGCAAGAGCCGCTGCAGCAGCCGCTGGATGACCGGGCGGAGGGCGAGTGGTGGAAAGAGCTGCCCGAGGTCTTCCACGTTGACTAGCTGACACCGCGACTCACACGCACTACCGCGCACCCAGACGCGCCTCACCCGCGCACATACCTTTTATCGGTTCTGAGCAAGGAGAACTCTTCAGCATGACTACTATCACCAGCGTTGACGTCTATGACGTGCGTTTTCCGACGTCGCTCACCGCCGACGGCTCAGACGCCATGAACAAGGATGGCGACTACTCGGCCGCCTACGTTGTACTCCGCACTGACGAAGAGGGCGTCGCGGGCTACGGCTTCACATTCACCATCGGCCGAGGAAACGACATTTGCGCACTCGCTGCCGAACAGCGTGCCGAACCGCTCGTGGGCCGGGATGTCGATGAGATCGTCGGCGACCTCGGTGGCATTTACCGCGAGCTGAAGTCTGACTCGCAACTGCGCTGGCTTGGGCCAGAAAAGGGTGTCGAGCACCTCGCGATGGCCGCCGTGATGAACGCCGTGTGGGATCTCGCTGCTCGTCGCGCGAACAAGCCGCTCTGGCGCCTGCTTACCGACATGACTCCGGAACAGCTCGTTGACACCGCGGACCTCAAGTACTTGAGCGACGCCATCACTCGTGACGAAGCCATCGCGCTCCTCACCGAGCTCGCCGACAGCAAAGAGCAGCGCATCGCCGAGCTCACCGAGACGGGCTACCCCTGCTACACGACGAGTGCGGGCTGGTTGGGTTACTCCGACGAGAAGCTTCGCCGTCTCTGCCAGGAGGCTGTGGATGCTGGCTACCGCCACATCAAGCTGAAGGTCGGCGCGAACCTTGACGAGGACATCCGCCGCTGCCGCATCGCCCGCGAAGTGATCGGTGACGACGCCAAGCTCATGATCGACGCCAACCAAGTGTGGGATGTCGACGAGGCAATCGACTGGGTGAAGGCGCTCGCCGAATTCAAGCCGCTGTGGATCGAAGAGCCGACGAGCCCGGATGACGTGCTCGGCCACGCAGCAATCCGCAAGGCTGTTGCCCCGATCGGTGTCGCCACGGGAGAGCACGGCATGAACCGGGTGCTCTTCAAGCAGATGTTCCAGGCCGAAGCGATCGACTTTTGCCAGCTCGACTCTGCCCGCCTTGCCGGCCCGAACGAGATCATTGCCGTTTACCTAATGGCCAAAAAATTCGGTGTTCCGGTCTGCCCGCATGCTGGTGGCGTTGGCCTCTGCGAGCTTGTGCAGCACCTCTCGATCTTCGACTACGTTGCCGTGTCAGGCACGCTCGAGAACCGGGTAACCGAGTTCGTCGACCACCTGCACGAGCACTTCGTTGACCCCTGCATCGTCGAGAACGGCGCCTACCGCGTGCCAATGGCACCGGGCTACTCGGCCCAAATGCACGAGTCGTCGCTCGCCGAGTTCTCGTTCCCGGCAGGGAGCTACTGGGCGGGTGCCGCCGTCGCGTCGTAACGTCACCCTCTGATGGTGGTCTGCCCCAACGGGGTAGACCACTTTCGTGTTTAACCGAGAGGCGGGGGCCCGGGGTGAAATCGAAAGCAGCGAACAGGTGGGCACTCTCGGGCGTCACATCCGCGAGAAACCGTGAGAGACAGCCTCAAGAACCGCGAGGTGCGCACCCTCACTCTTCCCCTTCTCGTCGTGCTTCTCGTGCGGAGTGCGCTCGAGAACGGGCTCATCGAGTCGAGCGTGATCTTCACGCTCTTCTTCCTCACGTCGCTCGTTCTCGAGCGAGGGCACCGGTACCCCTTCGAACACGACCGCTCTGTGCGATTCGCGCTCGCCGTGGCACCGGCACCCACCCCCATCACAGAACTCACACCTCCCCCGACCCGAACCCGGTGAGCATATGTCTCAAAGAATTGGATACGCCGCAGGAGCCTACGACCTCTTTCACGTTGGCCACTTGAACATTCTCAAACGCGCTAAAGAACAGTGCGACTACCTGATCGCCGGTGTTGTCTCCGACGAAATGCTGGAGCAGACCAAGAAACTGCGGCCCACAGTGCCGCTCGACGAACGCTTAGAGATCGTGCGCAGCATCTGTTACGTGGATGAGGCAGTCGCCGAAACGGTGCCCGACAAGTTGGAAATGTGGCGTCGTTTGCAGTTCACGACGTTCTTCAAGGGCGATGACTGGCGCGGCACCGAAAAGGGGCTGAAGTTGGAGCGTGAGTTTGCCGCCGTGGGGGTGGAAGTTGTGTACTTTCCGTACACGGCCAACACCTCGAGTACCGGCCTGCGGCATGCACTCGAACTGATCGAAGAGATGTCGGCGCGAGCCCGCGCCTAAGGCTCCCGTTCAGATAACCGAAATAGCGTGGCGACGCGGGCGGTTCACCCCTGCAACAACCTTTCCCCATTATTTGGAGCGCCATGAATCTCACTCAGCAGCTCAAAGAACGTGCCGACAGCAGTGCAGCAACGAAGTCCGCCGAAGACACCGCCACTCTCACTAACTCGGTGACGGAGGTCGAAAAGGCTGGCATCGTTAACAACGCGCTCAAGGTCGGCGACACTGCCCCCGACTTTGCTCTCGCAGATGCCGAAGGAAACACGGTGCGACTGAGCGAGCTGCTGGAGAAGGGCCCCGTTGCTCTCGCGTTCTATCGCGGCTCCTGGTGCCCGTACTGCAACATCGAGCTCAAGGCACTGCAGGACATGCTTCCCGAGTTCCGTGCTGCCGGAGCAACTCTCGTAGCGATCTCGCCGCAAACCCCCGACGAGTCACTCTCTCTCGAAGAGAAGCATAACCTCGAATTCCCGGTGCTGTCCGACGGCGAGCTCGAAGCGATCAACGGCTTCGGACTCCTTCACCCCGTGGATGACCGCACCAAGGCCTACTACGAGAAAGCCGGCTACGACCTCGTGAAGTCCAACGGCGCGACCGGATGGCAGCTGCCGCTGCCCGCAACCTACGTGATTGCGCCCGATCGCAGCATCCGCTTCGCTTTCGTGAACGCCGACTACAAGTTGCGCGCCGAGCCCGCCGACGTTGTTGAGGCGATCAAGGCGATCTAAACCGTTCTTGGTCGTAGTCTGGGGAGGCCCCGCTTCACCGTTCGGAAAGTAGAAACCGCATGACTCACCAGTTCTCCAGCTATGTCGCCATCGGAGACAGCTTCACTGAGGGCGTCGGAGATGAACTGCCGGATGGTCGGGTGCGCGGCTGGGCCGACCAAGTCGCTCTGGGGCTCGCGCTCGCCTCGCCGAACCCCGTCGGGTACGCCAACCTCGCCATTCGCGGGCGACTGCTCGCGCCCATTGCGGGGGAGCAGTTGCAAGCGGCGGTCGCCCTCCGGCCTCAGCTGATGAGCATCAACGGTGGCGGAAACGACATCATGCGCCCGAAGGTTTCGCTGGAATCGATCACTGACCAGCTGCTGGCCGCTGTTGACACGGCTACGGCCAGCGGCATCCATGTTCTCCTGCTCAGTGGTGGAAACCCGAGCAAGCACTTGCCGTTCGGATCGGTAATGTCCACGCGCGGTGACCGGTTGGCCCACGAGGTTATGTCGCGGGCGTCGAAGGACAACGTGACTTTCGTGAACAACTGGGCCGACCAAGAGTTGACCAAACTCCAGTACTGGTCGGTCGACAAGCTGCACCTCAACGCGCGCGGGCACGCCCGGGTCGCGAGCAATGTGCTGTCGGCGCTCGAGATTCCGGTGCCCGACTTCGCTGCCGACGAGGGTCCAGCGGATGACGCCCGCCCCCGCACCGCGGCCTACTGGCGTGAATACGTGCTCCCGTGGATCGGCCGCCGTCTCACGGGCCGCTCCTCGGGCGACAACCGTGAACCGAAGAGCGCGACCCTGCAGCCTGTGGAGATCGCGGGGCGCTAGCTTTCGGCTTGGCTCGCTCGCTTGAGTCGCGGCTCAGCGCTGCGCGCTAGTTGCGCGCGGCGAGCAGTTCCGCGAGGCGCGGCAGCTGGGTCTCATCGGCGAGTGCCGAACCGACCGCAACAACCTTGGCGCCTGCGGTGAGGTATTCGCCGGCGTTGCCCGCATCCATTCCGCCGGTCGCGACGAAACGCATCGCGGGGAACGGTCCGCGCATTGCGCCGAACCAACTCGTGCCGAGAAGGGATGCCGGGAAGGCTTTCACCCAGGTGAGGCCAGCGGTCTGGGCCGTCTGAATTTCAGTCGCAGTGGCGACGCCGGGAAGTGGTGGCATGCCCGCTTCGAACGAGGCGCGAACGACGTCGAGGTCGAAGCCGGGGCTCACGGTGAACGCTGCTCCGGCATCCGCAGCTTGGCGCACGTGCTCGAGAGTGACGACGGTTCCCGCGCCGACGGACTTGCCGAGGTCCTTGCCTGCTGCAACGACGGCGCGCAATGCTTCAACATCCTCGTCGCTCTGGATGGGCACTTCGACCGAGTCGATGCCGAGTTCCCAGGCGGTGCGCGCCAGAGCAACACTGCGCTCGACGCCGAAGCCGCGAAGGATCGCCATGAGGGGCTGACCGTCGAAGAGCTGGTCGAGCGATGCGTTGGAGATCTGAGCCATGAGAGAGCCTTTCAGAAGCGAGCGAGGGTGAGGAGTGAGGGGTTGATGGAGGAAAAAGTTAGAGGGTGGGGAGGTCGGTGGTGGACTTCAAGACCAGGGCAGCGCGATCGTGGCCGAGGCTTAGCCGCTGCTCGGGGGAGAGGCCGGTGAGGTAGCCGCTGAGGTAACCAGCCGCGAAGGCATCCCCGGCACCGACGGCTTCGACGACATCCACCTTGTGGGCGGGAACGAAGGCGGTGCCCTCGGCGCTGAACTCTGTCGCGCCGACGTCACCGTCTTTGATCACGAGAAAGTCGGGGTTCTCGAGCAGCGCGCGCACTTCTTCGGGAGTCGTCGTGCCCCAGAGCACTTCGGCTTCATCGAGCCCGACGAGCACGATGTTCGCGCGGCGGGCGAGAGCGAGCAGCGTGGGGCCGGCTTCCTCGACGGGCCAGAGAGCTGCACGGTAGTTCACGTCGAAACTCACGACGGTGTCGCTCTGCTGGGCGCGATCGAGCACTGACTCGATGAGCGCGGCGCACGTGGCCGAGAGCGACGGCGTGATCCCCGAGATGTGGGTGATAGCAGCCTGCTCGAACGGAACCTCGGCGAGATCATCCGGTGTCATGGCCGATGCAGCAGAACCCGCGCGATAGTAGGTCACACCGTTGCCGGGATCTTTGAAGTAAAAGCCAGTGGGGGCATCCGGAGTGAATTTCACGAGACTGGTATCAACACCGCGCTCGCGCAATTGGCGTTCGACGCGACGACCGAAAGCATCGGTGCCGAGGTGGCTTGCCCACGCCGCGTGATGGCCGAGAGCCGAGAGGTGCACGGCAACGTTCGACTCGGCGCCACCCGTTTCGAGGTGGAACAGTTCGGCGGTTTCGATGGGCTCGGCGACCGTGGGTGCGATGAGCACCATGGTCTCGCCGATCGTAATGATCTCCGGCTGCGTCCTCGTCTGCACGGTTCCACTATCGACCATGTGCGCATTCTGTGCAACAATGTTGCATATAGTGCAACAGCAATGGGCCGGGCAGCGCTCCGCTCGTGCAGCAACGAGAGGGAGCCCGGATGTCGCAGAGCGTTCGTCGTGCAGCACGCATCGTCGATTCAATCGCCCGTCGCCCGGCGAGTGTCAGTGAGCTCGCCGAAGAGTTCGGAGTGCACCGCTCGACGATGTTCCGTGAAGTGCAGTCGCTCGAAGAAGTCGGCTACCTGCGTAAGCGAAAGAATGGCGAGTACGTGCTCGGGCTGCACCTCATCGCGCTCGCTCACCAGGCATCCGACAGTCTCGATCTGCGCGAGATTGCCCACGACCGCCTGCTGAAACTTCATCGCACGGTCGGAAACACCATCCATCTCGCCGCCCTCGTTGACCACAGCATTGTGTACGTCGACAAGGTCGAAGACACCAGCGGAGTGCGCATGTATTCGCGCATCGGCAGCCCAGCGCGCCCCTACTGCAGCGGCGTCGGCAAAACGATTCTGGCCGAACTGCCCACCACCGATCGGGATGCCGTGCTCGCCGGCGTTGTGTGGGAGAAGTTCACCGACAAGACCCTGACCTCGCGCTCCCAACTGGATGCCGAACTCACCACCGTTGCTGCCCGCGGTTGGGCGGTCGACGACGGTGAGTTCGAAGACTTCGTGAACTGTATCGCCGTGCCGATCCACGGACCGGCCGGTGTGGTGGGCGCGCTCTCGATCACAGCGATCCGGATGGCAGCCGACCTCAACGCTCTCAAGGCGCACCTGCCGCTGCTGCATTCGGTCGCCCGCGACATCTCGACGGAGCTCGGTGGCGCCTAGCTCGCTGTCGCGTCGCTAATGGAGGGGTGCTTCGCCTGCGGTGGGCTGGCGCGACGGTGGGGGCTAATTCCCGCAAGGCATTGAGTAGAAAACTGACGTTATGAGTAGTATTCTAATCAAAGCCTAACGTGACTAGGAAGCGAAGCGATCGGGGAGGGTATGGATCTCAATAATCCGATCGCGACCGTTTTTCCGTCACTTGATGGCGACGTGCTCACGGTGCTTGCTCGCACCACTCGGCCTTTGACGGGGCGCCAGGTGGCGGAGCTCGCGCACCGGGGCTCTCAGTCGGGAGTCCGTCTGACGCTCCTCCGGCTTGAAGAGCAAGGGCTCGTTCTCGCCGACAGTGCGGGTAGATCGATGCTGTACCGCGCGAACCGAGACCATCTGCTGTGGGCGACCCTAGAGCCGTTGCTTCACACGGCGGAGTCTGCCGTGCAGCTGCTGCAGGAGCGAATCGTTGCCGTTGCTTCCTCGGCACTCGGAGCCCAAGCGTCGTCTGCAACGACTATCGCGCTCTTCGGTTCGGTCGCCCGAGGAACTGGCACTCCGGCCAGCGATATAGACCTCGTGGTCGTCCTCCCTGATTTTGTACCCGATGAGGGCGGACAGGCGGCTATTGATCAGATTTCTCAGGCCGTTCTCGGCTGGACCGGCAACGACTGCAATGTTTTCACGGCGAAGCGGGAGCTTCTGCGGGACATGGTTGCGAGTGACGATCCAATGATCGAATCGTGGAGGGGTGACGCCGTGACATTCAGCGGCCCAGAACTCCGAGAACTGATCGGTTCTTTGTCGTAGCCTCATGCGAAATTGAAGCATGACCAGAACACAGCGGATGAACGCTACAGATGTCGACCAGCGCGCGGGGGCCGCACGTGCTTACCTCCAGATAGCAGAGGAAAGCTTCCTTCTAGCTCTCAAAAGCTCTGGCCCCTCTGCTGATACTCAGGCCTCGGCCGCGAATTCTGTTCTCGCTGGCATCGCTGCGTCCGACGCGATTTGCGGTAAAGCTCTGGGGCAGCGGGCTGCAGGGCAAGACCATGCTGCCGCGCCCAGAATGCTCGCCGACGTTGTTCCGGATGGATCGCGTATTGGTAGGAAGCTCGGTCGGCTGTTGAGCGATAAGACTCAAGCGCAGTACGGAAACTACTGCACGACAGCCAAAGCCGAAAACATGCTCAAACTCGCACGAGAACTGATCGAGTCGATGAGTTCCACCCACCACATTCGCTAAAGGTTGCTTCGGGAACCCAGCGCGCTCAGCGCTCAAGACTAGAGTTACACTCATGTCGAAATTCACCGTTTTCCTTTATCGCCTCGGCGGGACGGCAGCGAACATCGCGCAGAGCGTTCTGCAAGCCAATGGCGGCGGTAACGGTGATCCCCAAGTCTTCGACGACACGTCGAAGCGTAAGCGCAACTCGGCTGCTGAAACAGCACCTGAAACCGAAACCGAAGTCGACCCGAGCTAAGCGAGCGAGGCGCGCACGCGGTCGCGCTCTGGCTGAGGCAAGCGTTCCGTGGCGCGACGGATGGCGGGCCGCGGCATGCTCGCGGCGTGCGTCTCTAGAAACGCGAGTACGGCATCCGGATGCACGGCTGACAGTTCGCGCAGCACCCACCCGAGCGCGTTCGAGACGGTCTCGCGCCGGTCACCCGCGCAGTTAGAGAGCACACGAAGGCTGGGCTCGATCGGCAGGAAGACGGCGTTCTTGCCGCTGTAGTGGATGAGGCTCACCATTGCGATGCGGCGTTGCCATTCGTTGTCGGAGCGGCTCCGCTCCTCGAGCGTCGGGTACACGAGTTCCGCTTGGTCGGCTAGCGCAAACGAATACAGCCGGGCGAGGTCGTCGGCGTGAGCCCAGTTGTCGATGCGCTCGATCCAGCCCACTGCGGTGAGCCAGAGTTTGGCGCTGTCATCCGCGGTCCAACGGCGTGAACCGATCCGACGCCGATAGAAATCGAGCACCGCAGACATCACGTCGCCGTTGTCGGCGAGGTTCCAGATCCCATCCCACGCAGCGAGTACGGATGCCGCATCCTCGTCGGTGAACGAGAACCCGGCTGCCACTCGGCGGCGTCGGTCGGGCGTGCGGAGGCCGAAGTACTCGAACTCGGAGCGTCGGTCGGCGCGAACGAGTTCACCCCGTTCGGGCGAGATTCCCGTTTCGCGGGCAAGCGTGGAAAGCGCGCCGAGTACTTCGTCGTGCTGCTGCTGCGCCGTGGGAGAGCTCACGCTCTACCCTCCCACAGCGACTGCAGCTGTAGTGCGGTGGCGGTTTAGGAAACCGCGCTCGACGCCGCCCACAGGTTGATGCCGGCATCCTTGGCGTGCTCATCGATCGCAGCCAGTTCAGCATCCTCGAACGAGAGGTTCTGAACCGCGGCAAGGTTCTGCTCGAGCTGCGTCACGCTTGAGGCGCCGATGAGGGCCGAGGTGACGCGGTCGTTACGCAGTGCCCACGAGATGGCGAGCTGCGCGAGCGACTGGCCTCGCCCGGAAGCTATCTCGTTGAGCGCCTTCACGCGACCGAGCGTTTCGTCGTTGAGCATTCCCGACTTGAGCGAGCCACCCTTGGCTGCCCGCGAGTCGGCAGGAACCTCACCGAGATAACGGTCAGTGAGCAGACCTTGGGCGAGCGGCGAGAAAGCAATAACGCCCAAGCCGAGTTCGTCGACGGTGTCGAGAAGATCGGCTTCGATCCACCGGTTGAACATCGAATACGAGGGCTGATGGATGACCAGCGGCGTTCCGAGGTCATTCATGATTCGCACGGCCTCGCGCGTGAGTTCGGGGGAGTAGCTCGAGATTCCGGCATAGAGTGCGCGGCCCGAAGTGACGGCAGTGTGCAGGGCACCCATCGTTTCCTCTAGAGGAGTGTCGGGGTCGGCGCGGTGCGAGTAGAAGATGTCCACGTAGTCGAGACCAAGGCGGTTGAGGGACTGGTCGAGGCTCGCGAGCAAGTACTTGCGCGATCCCATCACACCGTAGGGGCCTGGCCACATGTCGTAGCCAGCCTTGCTCGAGATGATCATCTCGTCGCGGTAGGGGCGGAAGTCTTCGCGCAGAATCTGGCCGAAGTTCGACTCCGCTGAACCGGCGGGTGGGCCGTAGTTGTTGGCGAGGTCGAAGTGGGTGACGCCGAGATCGAAAGCGCGGCGCAGGATCGCGCGCTGGTTGGCGATCGGCTTGTCATCCCCAAAGTTCTGCCAGAGTCCCAGCGAGACGGCGGGCAATTTCAGGCCACTACGCCCCACACGGCGGTAGGGCATCGGCTCGTAACGGGCATCATCAGCGACATAAACCATGTGCTCATGCTGCCACGACTTGGTGCGAACCAAAGTCAGGAACGCGCAGCGATTGTCGTTACTTGGCCTTGCGCGCAGCTTCCGCTCGGCGCAGATCGCGGGCGGCATCGGCCGCTGCCGCTTCTTCTGGAGTGGGCGCGGTGCCACCCAGATGACGCGGGAACCACCACTGGCCTGCTCCCTCGATGGGATACGACTTCTGCGCGGTCTCGAGCAGACCTTCCATTGTGGTCTTGAGCTTCGCGGTCGCCTCGATGGCGTCGTCCGTCGGGGCTACCGTGATCGGCTCACCCACGACCATCACAACGGGAACATTCGTGCGCTCACCCAAACTGATCTTGCGGTTCTTGGTGAGTAGACGCTGGCCGCCCCACAAAACGAGGGGCACAAGAGGTACGCCCGCTTCGGCGGCAAGCCGTGCGGCTCCCGTCTTGAAGTCGCGAATCGTGTACGACGCGCTCACGCCCGCTTCAGGAAAGACACCGATGAGTTCGCCCGACTTCAACGCCTTCACCGCGGCCGCGTAGGCCGAGGCTCCCGCCTTCATGTCAACGGGGATGTGTTTCATGTTGCGCATAAACGAGCCGACGATGGGCTTGTCGAACACGCTCTTCTTCGCCATAAAGCGGATGCGGCGGTGATTGTGCAGCCACAAAGCCCATTCGACGAGCGCGAATTCGAGATACCCGAAGTGCGTCATCGCAATGACGGCGCCGCCCGAGTCCGGCAGATTCTCTGCGCCGATGACGGTGCGACGAACGCGGAGAGCGCCGAACATGGCACGGCCCGCACCGATCGCTGCCGTGTAGATCGGCTCGTTTCGGTACTTCATGGTTCCATTTTAGGAACTTCATATGGGAGTTTGCCGCTGAGGCCGACAGTGCTCGAACGCGAGCTGCCGCGAGAGGCCGAAGCCTTAGCTCGCGGGCACAGCCCAGAGCGCTTCGCGCGGGCAATGAAGTAACTATTACTCTCTTCCTCCCGGCAGGTTGCGGGGTTACTCTTCACTCATGAACAGTGGGTGGGACAAAAAATTGATGGTGGCGGCGGCATCCGGGGTGCTTCTCAGCGGGGTGCTTGCCGGGTGCGTTCCCGCGGAGCCAGAGAGCTCAACGACAGCGAGCGCTCCGCCGGCCACGGCGTCGCCGAGTTCTAGTCCGATTCCGACCCCGGATCCGCTGATCCTCCCGGGCTGCGACACTTTGTTGCCGCTGAACGAAGCGAAGAGTCTGTTCTCTCCCTCGACCGTTGTCTTGGGGGCTGACGACACGATTCCGATTCGCGGCGACGAGTTGCCCGAGATCGACACCGCGGCGGGCAATGCCTCGATTGCGAAGAACTGTATTTGGGGTATTCCGAATTCGGATGGTGGCTTCACCGTGGTGGTCGCCGACATTTCCGAGGCGGATGCCGCCAATCTTCAAGACGCGCTGCTCGCAACGGGATTCACCGGTGCCAGCGCGGGAACGGTGACAACTCTCGAGAAGGAGTTTGAGACCGCCGTCGGGTGGAGTGCTCAGACTCACTACTTCGTGAGCGACCTCTGGGTCTACGTCTACGGCACGAGCACAGAGCTCACCGTTGACGTCGCCGACGCCGTGCTCGACCAAGTACGAACGGCGAACCCCACGCGCACCTACTGACCCCGGTCTTCCTCCGCTAACGTCAGTAGCAACCACTCATGCGCTCCCGGGCGCATGATCTGTCTGCTCGCAGCGAATTAGTCGCCGCGCATGGCCGATGGGGGATGGCAACCAAAGCGACCGCAAATCAAGTTTGCACAGTCAATCTTGATCATGTACGTTTTGTCTAGCCATCCAATGACGGATACGGCCTAGGAAGGAACCTGGATCCAAGTGACTACACCTCTTGATTCCAAGAAATTGCGAGGCTTCGGCATCGCAGGACTCTTGGTAACAGCACTCACGCTCTCCGCCTGCACAGCCCCCGCAGAAGAATCCACGCCCGACGCCGGCGATCTCCTGATTTCTCAGGAAGCCTGCGACCGCAATGCCGCGGCGGGAACCATCACCTACATCTCCGGCTACGGATACTCGGCCAGCGCCGGCCAGCTAGACGTATTCCTCGCCGAAGAGCTCGGCTACTTCAAGGACCTGTGCCTCGATGTAGAGATCAACGCCTCGGGAGCGAACGGGCAGCAGCTCGTTTCCTCAGGTCAGGCCGAATTCACCGCACTCGGTTCGGCATCCGATGTCATGCTCGCCGCCGCCAACAGCCAGAACCTCACGGCAGTAGCGACTTACGGCAACACCCCGCCGTTCTCGATCTTCGCCAACGAGAAGATCAAGAGCCTCAAGGACCTCGAAGGTGGTTCGCTCGGTTACTTCATCAACCTCACTCCGATCGCCTCCGCCATGTTGGATGCCGCTGGCGTCGACGTGAGCAAGGTCGAACTGATCAAGATGACCAACTACGACCCCACCGTCGTCACCCGCGGCCAGGTCGACGCGATCGTCGGCTACGCCTCGAACCAGCCCGAGAACCTTCGTGCTCAGGGTCTGCCGTTCAGCGAGTTCTTCCCCTCTGACGTTGGTGTTGAAGGCACTTACAACGTCATGGAGGTCAACTCCGAGTTCCTCGCTGAGAACCGCGAAGTCGCCGCTGACTTCATGCGTGCTTCACTACACGCTCTGCAGTTCTGCCTCGACAGCTCCGATGAATGCTTGGACATGATCGCGCAACTGGCTGAAGACAACGGTCAAGGTTCGGCCTTCCCGCGTGAACAGCTCGAGCGCACCTGGAACGTTGAATCGCAGTGGGTCAAGGACAGCAACAGCGGGCTCCCCGGAGCCCAGACCGCTGCTGACTGGGAAGCCGAGTACGAGCTCGTCGAGAAGTTCGGCAACGTCGACAGCCTTCCGGCCATTACCGACATGATGGATGAAACCCTCGTCTCTGATCTCTACGCAGACGGCGAACTGATCTGGCCGGGAAACTAACCCGACCACCCCGCTCGGATGCCGCACCACCCCACCCGGTGCGGCATCCGGCATCACAACTCAGGGAGTAACTGTGGAAACCGCACAGCCACACGCCGGCGTTCATATTGAGGACGTCTCTAAGAGCTTCGGCCCCGAGGGGGCACGCACGCTCGTGCTCAACCACGTGAGCCTCTCAATCAAGATGGGCGAGTTTGTCTCCGTTATCGGCCCGAGTGGCTGCGGAAAGTCGACCCTGCTCAAAACTGTTGCCGGCCTCATCGAGGCAGACAGCGGCACCGTCACGGTCGACGGGATGACAGTGAAGGCCGCCACAAAAAACAAGATGATCGGTCTTGTTCCTCAGTCTCCCGCGCTGCTCCCGTGGCGCACGGTGCTCGACAATGTGCGCCTGCCGATGACGGTGAACCCGAAAGCGAACGCGAACCGCAACCTGCGCGATCCGCGCGAGATTCTGGAATCGTTCGGTTTGGGCGCCGCGCTCGACAAGTACCCGGGCCAGCTTTCCGGTGGAATGCAACAGCGCGTCGCCATTGCTCGCGCTTTCGTGTTCGACCCGAGCGTGCTGCTCATGGACGAGCCCTTCTCGGCGCTCGACGAGATGAACCGCGATGCTCAGCGACTCGGCCTGCTTGATTTTTGGCAGTCCAATCGCAAGGCCGTCATGTTCGTCACTCACTCGGTGCCCGAGGCCATCATGCTCTCCGACCGCATTGTGGTGATGGGGGCGCACCCTGGTCACATCGCCGAGATTATCGATGTGCCGCTGCCGCGCCCGCGCACGGTCGACGTCTACGCAACAGATGAATTCCGCGACCTTGAAGGACACGTGCGCGAAACGCTGCGCGAAGTGATGGGACAAAAGAGTGCCTAAGTCACGCAAGAACGAGGACACCATGTCAACAACCGAAACCTCCGCCCTCGCCGTTCAGGCAGCCACGAGTGCCACGGGCCGTCGTTTCTCGCCGCTAGCCTCCGCCAAGCTCAAGCAGAACCTGCGTTGGACTAACTGGGCACCCGCGGTGATCACCTTTGTGATTGCGGCAGCGCTCTGGCAGATCACCGCGATCGCTAATCCCTACGTGATTCCTACGATCGACCAGGTCTGGGTGAGCCTGATCAAAGACGCGGACACCTACTGGGCCAACATGCTCGTGACGAGTCTTGAGGTTGCTGTGGGTGCGAGCTCGGGCATTCTTGCCGGCTTCATTTTGGCGATCATCATGGCAGAGTTCCAGATCATGGAACGCGCCATCATGCCGCTCGTGGTCGTCGTGATGGTGACCCCGATTGTCGCGATCGCTCCGGCGCTCGTCGTGGCCTTCGGCTTCGGCATGACCCCCAAGTTCATCGTGACCGCGCTTGTCGTGTTCTTCCCCATGCTCGTCAACTCGCTTGCCGGGCTGCGAGATGTGGATGACCGCGCTCTCGATGTGATGAAGACACTGCATGCAAGCCGCTGGGAAATCTTCCGCGACCTGCGCTTCACCGGCTCGATGCCCTACGTTTTCGCGGGACTGCGCATCGCGCTTCCGCTCGCGATTGTCGGCGCGGCTGTTGCCGAGTTCGTCGCGGCAGGCCAGCAGGCAGGTCTCGGATCACTCGTCACGATCGCCGCTGCGCAAGCCAATTTGCCGGTTACCTGGGCCAGCATCGCGCTGCTCTGCCTCATGGGAGTCATCCTGATTTCTCTCCTCGCGCTCGTTCGCAAGCGAGTGCTCTGGTGGAGCGATGGAGCCGCCGTGGGCCGCTAAATCCCCACCTTCGGCACCTTTTCCCGCCACCACTCTGCCCTCTTCCACCCCCAGACGTTCTCCCCACCACGAAAGGTTTCACCATGAAGAAGCTCCGCTTCGGTCTATTCGAAAACCCCCAGGCCAACGACTCGGGAACGTCCACGTGGCGTCATCCCGACAACAAGCGCGACATGTTTGATCGCCTCGACTACTGGCGTGAAATCACGACCATCTGCGAAGAGGCCGGCTTTGATTTCATGTTCTTGGCGGATGCCTGGGGCTGGGCCGACGTCAACGGAGAACGTCCCGAGATCTGCTCGGTCGAGGGCCTCGACCTGCCGCGCCTCGACCCCGCGATTCTGGCTGCTGCCCTCATCTCGACGACCACGAACCTCGGACTCGTGCTCACGGGATCCACTCTTCTTGAACAGCCCTACGCTTTCGCTCGCCGCATTGCGAGCCTCGACCACCTCTCGGGTGGGCGCATTGGCTGGAACGTTGTCACGACGGGTACCGCTGAGACGGCATCGCAGGCGTTCGGTGTTCCGATGGTGGCGCACGATGAGCGTTACGACATGGCGGATGACTTCATGGAGGTCGTCTACAAGTTGTGGGAGGGCGCCTGGGAGCGTGACGCGCTCGAGCGCGACAAGAACGGTCGCTTCGCTGACCCGGCCAAGGTGCACCGCATTGAGCACGATGGTCCGTACTTCAAATCGCACGGTTACGGAAACTCTTCGTACTCACCGCAGGGCACCCCGGTGCTCTTCCAAGCGGGAACGTCACCGCGAGGTCGTGAGTTCGGTGGCAAGCACGGCGAGGCTGTCTTCCTCGGTGGTGGTTCGGTCGAGAAGGTGGCCGAGCAGGTCGCTTCCATTCGCGAAGAGGCTGTCAAGAACGGTCGCGCCGCCGACTCGGTCAAGATCATGTCGGCTTTCACGTGCGTGATCGGCGACACCGCCGACGAGGCCAAGGCCAAGCTGCAAGCGGTGTTGGATGCCGAGAGCCCCGACGTTGCTGTTGCCTCCTACGCGTGGTTCACGGGCCTCGACCTCTCCTCCTTCGACCCGGCAACGCCGATGAAGGAGCTGCACACCGAACTTTCGCAGACCCAAATCACACGCTTCGGCGACCAGACGGTCGGCGACGTTCTAGCGCAGTGGCACGGTAATGGTGTGCGCAGCAAGCCCTTCGTGGGCACTGCTGAGCAGATCGCTGATGAGATGATCGCTCTCGCTGAGGGCGCTGACCTCGATGGCTTCTTGCTGACGCCGATGATTCAGCCCAGCTCGACGGTGGAGTTCATCGAGAAGGTGCTGCCGATTCTGCGCGAGCGTGGAGTTGCGGGCGAAGGCTACGACGCTCCGACACTGCGCGAGCGTTTGCTCGGCACCGATGACTCGATCTTGCGCGACGACCACCCGGGAGCGGCGTACCGCGCCGCCGCGGGTGGCTCAGCGGCAGCCGAGTCGGCTCACTAGTCGGTAGTGGCTCGAGCGGGGCGGTCGCCATCTTCACCGGCAAAGACGTAGTCGCCGGCACTGATGCGCTCGCTCACGTCTCGGGCCCACTGCTGTTCTCCGCGCAGGCGCGAGGTGGCAAGTTCAAAGATTTCACGCACGTAGGCGGGCGTCGAGGTCGAGGCTGCGACATCGCCGATGTGGTACGTATTGCTCGCGATGCGGGCATCGATTTCGGTGACGCGGTGGGCGAGCCCGGCGAGCACTTCTTCGCGCTGCAGGGCGTACATGAACGAGGTGAGGACCATGACGGGTTTGGTGTCGAAAACCTCGACTGTCCAGAGGGTGTCGCGCAGCATCCGAAGCAGTTCAACTTCGCCGGCTTCGGTCATGCGGTAGGTCGTGCGCTCGGGGCGGTTGCCGGCAGATTCGGTGCCGTTCTCGGCGAGGTAGCCGTCGTTCTTGAGCGAACGCAGCGCGTTGTAGATCGATCCGGGCTGGATGTTGGCCCACTCGTCGATGTGCCAGGTCATCAGTTCGCGGCGCAGAAAGTAGCCGTGAACTGGTTGGAACTGGTTCACAGCTCCCAGTACGACGAGGCGAGTTGTAGTCGACATGCCCCCAATCGTAGGGCAAGCACCCCCGCTACAGGGGGAAAAGTCGCTTGTTTACATGATCAAAAATGACTAACATATAGTCCATTGTTCAAACTTGACTAGCAGTCGCTGGTTGAACATCCTAAGCAAAGGAGTCCGCTCATGTCCCCCAAGGCCACTGCGGAAGAAGTTTCCCCCCAGGTCGCTCTTCGTCGAGCGCTCTCCCTCTTTCCTACCGGCGTCGTTGCCTTGGCCGCCGTTGTTGATGGCCAGCCCACCGGTATTGCCGTGAACTCCTTTATCTCCGTTTCGCTCGAGCCGCCGCTGGTAGCCGTGTGCCCCGCGCGCACGTCGACCACCTGGCCTGTACTGGCTCGCGCGACACGCATCGGACTCAGTGTTCTGGGCGCCGATCAGGAACAAACGGCACGCAGTCTTGCCTCCCGCACCGGCGATCGCTTCGCCAACATCGACTGGCGTGCGACCGAGGGCGGGGCTATCCACATGGATGGCGCGGCGCTGTGGTTAGAGTGCGAGATCCGTCACAGCTTTGACGGCGGCGACCACGAGATCGTGACCCTCGAAGTGATCAACTCCGAGGCTTTTCCAGAGGTGACGCCGCTTGTCTTCCACCTCAGCCAGTTCCGCGGGCTCTAGGCGCGCTCCCGCGGCTAGGGTTGGCCTCATGGGGCATCCGTCGACGCTGAGTTTTCGCGGCACTGTTGTTCACGGTGACAAGCGTGGCCGCGAACTGGGCTTCCCCACGGCCAACATTTCGATCGCTGACCACGCGGCGCTTCCCATCGATGGCGTGTACGCCTGCTGGGTCACGTTCCCGCCGGCGACCGAGCAACACGGTGCCACGATCAGTATCGGCGACAACCCCACCTTCGACGACGTCACCGATCGCCGCGTCGAAGCGTTCATTCACGATTTCGATGGCGACCTGTACGACGCCGAGGTTGAGTTCACGGTGCACGCCTGGCTGCGCGGAATGTTCCGATACGAGAGCCTCGACGAGCTGATCGAGAAGACGGCGGCGGATGTCGCGGCCTCCCGCATCGCTCTTGCTCTTCCGCCACAACTCCCGTAACAATCGCGGCTCCTCAGATTTGCTCATCTGAGCACCTTGCGGCCGTGATTTCGTTAGTCTTAGGCCATGCTTCTCAGTGATCGCGACATCCGGGCCGAACTCGACTCTGGCCGTATCGGCCTCGACCCGCTTGATCTCGATATGGTGCAGCCTTCGAGCGTTGACGTGCGACTCGACCGCTTCTTCCGACTCTTCGATAACCACAAGTACCCCTTCATCGATCCGTCGGTTGATCAGCCTGACCTCACTCACCTCATGGAGGTGGATGCCGACCAGCCGTTCATCCTTCACCCCGGTGAATTCGTGCTTGGCTCCACTTTCGAGCTCGTCACGCTGCCCGACGATGTGGCGGCTCGGCTGGAGGGCAAGAGCTCGCTCGGGCGCCTCGGCCTGCTCACGCACTCGACGGCCGGCTTCGTTGACCCCGGCTTCTCAGGTCACGTCACCCTCGAACTCAGCAACGTCGCTACGCTGCCGATCAAGCTCTGGCCCGGCATGAAGATCGGGCAGCTCTGCTTCATTAAGACGAGCTCGCCGGTGGAGTCGCCCTACGGTTCGGGCCAATACGGCTCGCGCTACCAGGGCCAACGTGGTCCCACGGCGAGCCGCAGTTTTCAGAACTTCCACCGCACCGACGTGCGGGCCAATGATGCGGGTTCGCTCGGCGGCTAAGCGTCGCGCTGGGCGTCGAGCTGCTCCAATTGCCAGCCGAGCCACGGGCTAAACGCGAACGGCGTACCGGCCACGGCGGCGTGCAGCGATGGGGGGTCAACCCACTCGAATTCGTCGACTTCGTCGGGGTTCGGGGCTACGGCATCCGTCGTCACTGCGCGGTAGACAGGGCAGATCTCGTTCTCGACAATGCCAGAGGAATCGACGGCGCGGTAGCGAAAGTCGGGCAGCACGAGCTGAACATCGCTGACGGTGATTCCGAGTTCATGCTGAGCGCGACGGATGATGGCCGCCGCCATGTCTTCGCCGGGAGCCGGATGCCCGCAGAACGAGTTCGTCCAGACGCCCGGCCAGGTGAGCTTGGAGAGGGCGCGACGCGTGACGAGCACTTTGCCGTCGGCGTTGTAGACGTGGCACGAGAAGGCTAGGTGCAGTGCCGTCTCCGTCGTGTGCACGAGGGCTTTATCGGCCACGCCGATGTGCTCACCGGTGTCGGAGAGAAGAACGACCTGCTCAGGGATTTCACTCATGTTCGCGATAGTCTGCCTAGGTGGAACGAAACGAAATGCCGCACCTGATGGGTCGGCTCACACTCAGCCTAACCAATGTGTCTGAGCCTGCAGGGAGCTGTCGCGCGTGAGCTCACGCCTCAAGCTCTACGATCGCGTCGCTGAAGACGCGGCCAGCATCGTCATCCGCAGCTATTCCACGTCGTTTTCTGCTGCATCCCGCTTGTTGGGCGTGGACGTTCGGCAGCACGTCGAAAACATCTACGCGCTCGTTCGTGTCGCCGATGAGATCGTCGATGGCGGTGCGGAGGAAGCCGGGCTCGATCTGCTGGCCACTACGCGCCAGCTGAACGAACTCGAACGCGAGACCGAACTCGCCATGGAACAGGGCTTCAGTTCCAACCTCATCGTGCACGCCTTCGCACTCACCGCCCGCGAAGTGTCGTTCGGGGCAGAACTCACCGCGCCATTCTTTGAGTCGATGCGCATGGATCTCAGCGAGAAAGAGCACGACCAAGAAAGCTTCGACCGCTACGTTTATGGTTCTGCCGAGGTTGTTGGGCTCATGTGCCTGTGCGCTTTCTTGCACGGTCATGAGGTCAGCGACGAGCAGCGGGCCAAGTTTGTTCACGGGGCACGCGCGCTGGGTGCAGCCTTTCAAAAGGTCAACTTCTTGCGCGACCTTGCCGACGATTTTGAGACTCTCGGCCGCAGTTACTTTCCCGGTGTCGACGTCGCGTCATTCACCGAAGCCGAGAAGATTCGGCTGCTCGATGACCTCGATGCCGATCTGCGGGATGCCGCCATCGGCGCCGAACTGCCAGCGAGCAGCAAGAAAGCTGTTGCGCTCGCACACTCCCTTTTTGCCCAACTTTCCAAGCGCATCCGGGCAACCCCGGCCAGCGAATTGGTGAAGACCCGGGTGCGCGTTCCGAATGCTGTTAAGGTGCGGTTGGCTGCGGTCGCCGCGATGGGAGTGACCCCTCGACCATGAGTGACGTTGTTGTAATTGGTGGCGGTATTGCCGGGCTGGCGAGTGCGGCATTGCTCGCGAAAGAAGGTCACTCGGTCACGCTGCTTGAGGGGCGCCCCGAGGTGGGCGGCCGCGCTGGTTCGTGGGAACACGAGGGTTTCCGTTTCGACACGGGCCCGTCGTGGTATTTGATGCCCGAGGTCTTTGACCACTTCTACAAGCTCATGGGCACGAGCGCCGCCGAGCAGCTCTCGCTCGTCACTCTCGACCCCGGTTACCGGGTGTACTTCGAGGGCGAGAAAGAGGCCCTCGATATCTCGACGGATCTCGAAGAGAACCTGGCGCTGTTCGAAAGCATTGAGCGCGGTTCAGGTGCCCGCATGCGCAAGTACTTGGCCTCGGCCGAAGACACCTACGAACTCGCCAAGAAGTACTTTCTGTACACGAGCTTTGCCGACCTGCGCACGAGTGCAACGAAGGAGGTGCTCGCGAAAGCGGCACGCTTCATCCGGTTGCTCATTGAGCCGCTCTCCAAGCTCGTCGCCCGCACGGTGAAAGACGATCGCCTGCGCAAGGTGCTCGGTTACCCGGCTGTGTTCCTCGGATCATCGCCGTACCTCACGCCGAGCATGTATCACCTTATGAGCCACCTCGATCTGTCGGATGGCGTGCTCTATCCCATGGGCGGCTTCACCCGGGTGATCGAAAGCATTGCCGACATTGCGCGCACAGCGGGCGTCGACATCCGCACCGACTCGAAGGTCACGCGCATCGTGACGGTCGATGGTGTTGCCACCGGCGTTGAATACACGGATGCCACGGGCAAGTCCCATACGCTGCTGGCCGACACGGTCGTCTCGGCCGCCGATCTCCACCACACCGAAACCACCATGCTCGAGTCAAGCGAGCAGACGTACCCGGCCGAGTACTGGGCCAAGAAAACTCCTGGCCCCAGTGCACTGTTGTTGTACTTGGGCGTCAAGGGCGAACTGCCTGAACTCGAGCACCACACGCTGCTGTTCATGAAGGACTGGCAAGAGGGTTTCGAGGCCATCTTCGGCCACGAGCCCAGCGTGCCTGAGCCGGCATCGCTCTACATTTGCAAGCCGAGTGGTGTTGACCCCAGTGTGGCGCCCGAAGGCTATGAGAACGTGTTCGTGCTCGTGCCGATCCCGGCCGATCCCAGCATCGGGCGTGGCGAGGTCGATGGCGACGGCGACCCGCGAATCGAACAACTCGCCGACAAGGTGATTGCTCAGATCAGTGACTGGACCGGCATCCCCGATCTCGCCGAGCGCGTGACCGTGCGTCGCACGATGGGCCCCGGCGACTTCGCCGATGACCTCAACGCGTGGCGCGGTACCGCCCTCGGGCCAGCCCACACGCTCAAGCAGAGCGCGTTCTTCCGCGCTGGCAATGTGAGCAAGAAGGTCAAAGGTCTCTACTACGTGGGTGGTTCGACCATCCCCGGCATCGGTCTGCCGATGTGTCTGATCAGTGCTGAAGTTCTTGTGAAGCGCCTACGCGGCGACACCTCGGCCGGCCCGCTTGCCGAGCCGCTCATGCCGGTGGTTGCACCGGAACCAAGGCCGTGGCCGTGATCGTTCTTTACCTACTCGCGCTTCTCATTTCGCTCACTGGCATGGTCGTTCTCGATCGTCGGTTTGGGTTGTTCTTCTGGCGAGACGCTCGTCGTGCCCGCATTGTGCTGCCCGTTGGGGTGCTGTTCTTTCTCGTCTGGGACCTGTTCGGAGTCGGGCTCGGAATCTTCTTCCGTGGCGAAACCGAGTTCATGACCGGGCTGTTGGTCGCGCCCGAGGTTCCGCTCGAAGAAGTCTTCTTCCTCACCCTGCTCTGCTACCTGACGATGAACGTCTACGGGGCACTCATGCGCGAACGCTCGGCAGCTACCGAGGGGAGCGCAGCATGACGTACTGGCTTCTCAACGCAGTGTTCTTGGCTCTCGTCGCGGCGCTCGTGATTACCGTCGTGGTGCGTCGGCGCTCGCCACAGTGGCGGGCCATCGCGATCACGATGGGCATCCTGCTCGTGATGACGGCCGTCTTCGACAACGTGATGATCTCCGTCGGCCTCGTCGGCTACAGCGCGGATGCCATCAGTGGCGCCTTCATCGGAGTCGCCCCGCTCGAAGACTTCGCCTACGCGGTCGCGGCCGTCGTGGCGCTGCCGTGCCTGTGGGCGTTGCTGGGCTCGCGCAAGCCGGCCGCTAGCGGCTCAGCCAGCCCCGACATCCGCCCCGCTTCGGAGGATCGCCATGCTTAAGGATCTGTTTCTCTCGTCGCGCCCGCTGAGCTGGGTCAACACGGCGTTCCCTTTCGCCGCGGCGTACTACTTGACCACGGGCGCGATCGACCTCACGTTCGTGCTCGGCACGATCTTCTTCCTCGTGCCCTACAACCTGGCGATGTACGGCATCAACGACGTGTTCGACTACGAGTCCGACCTGCGCAACCCGCGCAAGGGTGGGGTCGAGGGCGCGCTTCTTGACCCTCGGATGCACCGGCCAACGCTCATCGCGGCCGCCGTCACGACCATCCCGTTCCTGATCTATCTCGTAATCGTCGGCAATCCACTCTCGTGGCTCGTGTTGCTGATCAGCATGTTTGCCGTCGTTGCCTACTCGGCCAAGGGGTTGCGCTTCAAGGAGCGCCCGTTCCTCGACTCGCTCACCTCGAGCACCCACTTTGTGTCACCCGCGATCTATGCGCTCGCCCTCACCGGGGCGGTGTTCACGCCGCAACTCTGGGCTGTTCTCGCCGCTTTCTTCCTCTGGGGCATCGCCTCGCACGCCTTCGGTGCCGTGCAAGACGTGGTGGCCGATCGTGCCGCAGACATCTCGTCCATCGCCACCGTGATTGGGGCGCGAGCCGCCACCCGCTTCGCCGTTATTGCGTATCTGGCCGGCGGCATCCTGCTGCTGTTCTCGGCGTGGCCGGGCCCGCTCGCTGCCATTCTCGTGCTGCCCTACGCGGCGATGTGCGCGCCATTCTGGAACATCACGGATGCCACAGCCGAGTCAGCAAACCGTGGCTGGAAGAACTTCCTGGCCCTCAACTTCGTCACCGGATTCTTCGTGACGATGCTGCTGATTTGGTGGGCGTTTATCCGCTAGTCCACAAGGGCTGTGAGCCCCACCCGTGTAGCTTGAGCGGCCAAGCCAGCCTGCTCAGCCTGCTCAGCCTGAGCAGGCTAAAGAGTCGGAGGCTGAGCGCTTTCGCTCTGAGCTCGCAGATTCTTGGCCATCGTTTCGAGCACGGTCACCGCCGTTTGGTATTGCTCGGTGGTAACTCCCACGGTCGCTTTGGCGCGTTCTTCTGCAATTACGGCCGTGAGGCGTTCAACGACACTGCGACCGCGGTCGGTGAGGGTGTACAGCGATCCATTGATGGTGAGCCAGTCGCTTTCGACCAGTTCGTCAAGTGATTCACGCGATGTCGTGTGCGCTTCGCCCAGAGGCGGGGTCACGGCACTTTTGGGCATGAGGAACGGCGCGATTTCGATGTCGAGACGATCGATTCCGGCTGGCCCTTGGGAGAGCACGAGCAGCAATTGCCACTGTCGGCGAGTGATTCCGTGCTCTTCGAGCGTGACCGCGAAAAGGTCGTCAATGATCCGGTCAACCAGCTTGACCCAGTAGCCGATGGGTTGTTGCGCGTCCATGAGCTGACATTACTCCTTTTGCCTCGCGGAGGGCGGGCCTTCCCGCGAGAGCACAGTGAAGGCCCGCCCGAGCGCGATTGCCGTTAGTAGACGAAGCCGAGCTCTTCGGGGTAGTCGCCGAGTGCGGTCAATTGGGTAGCGGTCCGCTGAAGGTGCGAGAGAGTCAGGCCGAGAGTGCGAGGGCCAAAGCTCACTCGCGCGACTCCGAGCTCGGCCAGACGGGTCAACGGCACGTAGCCAGCTCCGCCAATGACCGAGATCGGGCCGTTGATCTGCTCAATAGCCTGAGTAATCATGTTTTCGTCGCCGAGGCCGAGCACAAAGATGCAGTCCGCGCCTGCAGCAAGGTAGGAGTTTGCCCGCTCGACCATGTCGTCCCACTCGCCTCCGCCAGCAAGAACGTCAACGCGGGCATTGATTGCGATGGGCACGCCAGTAGCGTCGCCGGCGGCGCGCGCGGCGGCGACCCGAGCAGTGGCGTGGGCGATATCGAAGAGCGGAGTTTTAGCGGGGCCTGAGCTGTCTTCGATGTTGAGACCGGATGCTCCCGCCGCGATCAAGCGTTCGACATTGGCTTGCACGCCGGCCGCATCCGGTGCGTAGCCTTTCTCGAAGTCGACGGAGACGGGGATCTCGACGGCATTGCAGATGATGGATGCGGCTTTGAGCGCTTGCTCGACGGTGAGACCTTCGCCGTCGGCCACGCCGTGCGCGAAGCTCACCGCGTGGCTAGCCGTGGCGAGGGCGCGCACTCCAGGGGCTTCGGCAACGATGCGCGCGGTGATGGCGTCCCACACGTTGGAGACGATGAGGGGAGTTCCTGGCACGTGGAGTGAGCGCAGTAGTTCTGCGCGAGCGGCGGGGGTGGTGGCGTTTTCTGTCATGTGCCAAGCATCCCTTGCCTAGTTGGCTACTGCCAGTGAATTTCAGACGACACCCTTGCTAGTCGATGACCGATTGCTTGGCCTTGACGGGCAGCATGAGCCCGAGGCCAGCAAGCAGCACGATCACGATTCCGATGATGCCGAATCGAGTATCGCCGGTCATCGATACGAAGATCGTGAAGAGTCCGGGGGCGAGGAAGCTGACGGCGCGACCCGTTGTGGCATAAAGGCCGAAGATCTCGCCTTCTCGACCAACGGGGGTGATGCGGGCGAGAAAGCTGCGGCTCGCCGCCTGAACTGGCCCGACGAAGAGTGTCAAGAAGAGGCCAGCGATCCAGAATCCTGCTTTGGCGTCGCCGATGAACAGCACGGCGAGACCGGCGAGCACGAGACCGATGAGAGAGCCGATGATCACGTTCTTGGCTCCGAGCCTGTCGTCGAGCCATCCGCCAATAAAGGTTCCTATGCCGGCGACCAGGTTGGCGGCGACGGCGAAGTAGATGACTTCGCTCGGGCTAAAGCCGAACACTTGAGCGGCGATGATGGCGCCAAACGTGAAGACGGCGGCCAAACCATCCCGGAAGACTGCGCTCGCGAGCAAGAACATGAGCACTTGAGGGCTCTTCTTGGCGAGGCTCGCGATGGTGCGAAAGAGCTTCAGGTAGCTCGCGAAGAAATTGACGCGATTCTCTCGAGCGCCCGCGGGAATCTCGGGAACCGCAATCAACACGGGAATGGCAAAGATCGCGAACCAGGCTGCTGACGCAAGCACGGCGAAGCGGATATCGAGAGCGCCACCCTCGGTGCCGAATGGCACGTTCAGGAGCCCATTGCCGGTGTCACTTCCGAAGTTCTGAATGAACAGCACGAGCAGGATGATCAGCAGCACGATGCCGCCGATGTAGCCCATGCCCCAGCCGAATCCGGAGACACGACCGACAGTAGCGGGGGTGGAAACCTGCACGAGCATGGCGTTGTAGTTGACGCTCGCGAACTCGAAGAAGATGTTTCCGGCCGCGAGAAGTGCAGCGCCGAGGTAAATGTAGGAGGGAATGGGCTCGACGAAGAACATCGCTCCCATAGCGAGTACGACGAGGCCGGTATTGATGGCAAGCCACAGCTTGCGGCGCCCCGACCCATCGGAACGCTGACCCAGGATGGGAGCCAGAATTGCGACGAGGATGCCGGCGATCGTGAGGGCACCAGAGATCACCGTGGTGTTGCCAGCTTTCGCGAGAACGAGTGCCGGGTTCTTCTCGTCGTCACCGGCGGCGGCGACGATCTCGGGGTCGATGAAGAGGCCGCTGGCGAGGTAGGTGCTGAATACGAAGGTGGTGACGACGGCGTTGAATGCAGCGGACCCCCAGTCCCACAGGGCCCAGGCCCGCACTCGACTCTTGGGTATTGCGGCATCCGTGATGAGGCCTTGCCCCACGGTGCCGATCGCGCGCGTGTTCGAGACCCGAGGAACAGCAGGAGTGCC
The DNA here is from genome assembly GCF_059767345.1 of Salinibacterium sp. VpJ6. Classification (NCBI taxonomy): domain Bacteria; kingdom Bacillati; phylum Actinomycetota; class Actinomycetes; order Micrococcales; family Microbacteriaceae; genus Salinibacterium; species Salinibacterium sp. VpJ6. The sequence goes on along the minus strand of NZ_JBSOQL010000001.1, from coordinate 1,499,198 downwards.
GGGGGCGTCGTTGTCGCCAGTCTTGTCCGTCATGCGAACAGGTTAGTGGTGTGCGGTAAACAATGGGTGCTGTTCGCGCCGCAAGTTCTCGCTAGTTGCTTCGTTGCTTCAGTGAGGGAAGAGTGCCGGGGACCCGAGCGAATATCCTCCAGCCACCTTGAGTCACACACACTCAACTTTCAGCTACGCAGCTTGACTCTCGACTCGAGCAGGAGCAAACTTGATACAGCGCGACTCAAGTTCGCAAACCCAAACGCTTAAAGGAGTAAGAGCACATGGCTCGAGCAGTAGGTATTGACCTCGGAACCACGAACTCCGTAGTTTCCGTTCTCGAAGGTGGAGAACCCACCGTCATCGCAAACGCCGAAGGAATGCGCACGACGCCTTCCGTCGTCGCATTCACCAAGGATGGCGAAGTCCTCGTTGGTGAAACCGCCAAGCGTCAGGCTGTCACTAACGTCGACCGCACCATTGCTTCCGTCAAGCGCCACATCGGTACTGACTGGACCGTCGCAATCGACGACAAGAAGTACACCCCGCAGGAAATCTCCGCTCGTACGCTTGCCAAGCTCAAGCGCGATGCCGAGCAGTACCTGGGTGAAGACGTCACCGACGCAGTCATCACCGTTCCCGCGTACTTCAACGACGCTGAGCGTCAGGCAACGAAGGAAGCTGGTGAGATCGCGGGCCTCAACGTTCTGCGCATCATCAACGAGCCCACCGCTGCTGCACTCGCGTACGGTCTCGACAAGGGCAAGGAAGACGAGCTCATCCTGGTCTTCGACCTCGGTGGTGGAACGTTCGACGTTTCGCTGCTCGAAGTGGGCAAAGACGACGACTTCTCGACCATTCAGGTCAAGTCCACCTCGGGTGACAACCGCCTCGGTGGAGATGACTGGGATGCCCGCGTCGTTGACTACCTGATCCAGCGCTTCAAGGACTCGACCGGTGTTGACGTTTCTGGCGACAAGATCGCTAAGCAGCGCCTCAAGGAAGCTGCTGAGCAGGCGAAGAAGGAACTCTCCTCGCAGATGTCGGCAAGCATCCAGCTTCCGTACCTCTCGCTCACCGAGAACGGTCCAGCCAACCTCGACGAGACGCTCTCGCGCGCCAAGTTCGAAGAGCTGACCGCCGACCTTCTCGACCGTGTTCAGAAGCCCTTCAACGACGTCATCAAGGAAGCAGGCGTCAAGCTTGCCGACGTATCGCACGTTGTTCTCGTGGGTGGATCGACTCGTATGCCCGCCGTCGTTGAACTCGTCAAGAAGCTTACGGGTGGCAACGAGCCCAACAAGGGCGTCAACCCCGACGAGGTTGTCGCTGTTGGTGCTGCACTGCAGGCTGGTGTCTTGAAGGGTGAGCGCAAGGACGTTCTCCTCATCGACGTCACCCCGTTGAGCCTCGGTATCGAGACCAAGGGCGGAATGATGACCAAGCTCATCGACCGCAACACGGCTATCCCGACCAAGCGCAGTGAGACCTTCACCACGGCGGATGACAACCAGCCTTCCGTGTCGATTCAGGTCTTCCAGGGTGAGCGTGAGTTCACTCGCGACAACAAGAACCTCGGAACCTTCGAGCTCACCGGCATCGCGCCGGCGCCTCGCGGCATCCCGCAGGTTGAGGTCACTTTCGACATCGACGCCAACGGCATCGTGCACGTGTCCGCTAAGGACAAGGGCACCGGCAAGGAGCAGTCGATGACGATCACGGGTGGCTCAAGCCTCTCGAAGGAAGACATCGAGCGCATGGTTCGCGAGGGCGAAGAGCACGCTGCAGAAGACAAGGCTCGCCGCGAGGCAGCCGAGGTTCGCAACAACGCAGAACAGCTCGCGTACTCGACCGGAAAGCTCATCACCGACAACGCTGAGAAACTGCCAGAAGACGTGAAGACCGAGGTTCAGGCCGACGTTGACGCGCTCAACACGGCGCTTGCCGGCGACGACGAAGCCGAAGTAAAGACGGCCTTCGACAAGCTCACCGAAAGCCAGCAGAAGCTCGGCGAAGCAATCTACAAGCACCAGGAAGAAAACCCTGAGGCCGCTGCAGAGGGCGACGACGCACCCGCTGGCGAGAGCTCGGACGAGGACATCGTTGACGCTGAAGTTGTTGACGAAGACGAAGCTGACTCGGACAAGAAGTAAATGTCTGACAACAACCACGACCACGACGAAAACCAGGAGCCGGTGATCAACGACGAAAGTCAGAGTGACCCGGAAACCGGCGACGTCAGTGCGTCTGACTCGGCTGCCGCAGAGGAATCTGCGGCAGCCGAGGGGCAGCCCGCTGCAGAAGATGCTGCGGATGCTGCTTCGGACGCCGAGAAGGCTCCCGACGAGCTGAGCGAAGAAGACCAGCGTCTTCTCGAAGAAGCTAGCCGGGACCTCGTTGCCGAGATGCGTGAGCAGATGTTGCGTGCGCAGGCCGAACTGGTGAACTTCCGTACTCGCGTAGAACGCGACCGTGTTGCTAACCGTGAAGCCGTGATCGCCGACGTCGTTCGTTCGATGTTGCCTGCGCTGGATGACCTCGACCGTGCTGACAAGCACGGCGATATCCTCGAGGGAACGCCGATCGCGCTTGTTGCGCAGAAGATCAACTCGAGTTTCGAGCGGTTCGGCTTGCGCAAGATCGGCGAGAAGGGCGAGCCCTTCGATCCCGCTTTCCACGAGGCCGTTGTTCACTTGAACGACCCCGAGGCAACCGAGAACACGATCGCTGACGTCATTGAGCCTGGCTACATTCTTGGTGAGCGCGTTGTGCGTGCCGCGAAGGTTGCTGTCTCCGGCCCCACCGATTAGGGCGGGGGTGGCGTGTAGTGGCTAGCCAAGATTGGTTTGATAAGGACTTCTATAAGGTGCTCGGGGTGTCGAAGGATGTCTCCGAGGCCGACCTGAAGAAGACCTATCGCAAACTCGCGCGCCAGTTTCACCCGGACTCCAATCCGGGGGATCCCAAGGCGGAGGCTCGTTTCAAGGAGATCAGCGAAGCCCACTCGGTTCTCTCTGACCCTGAAATGCGCCGCGAATACGATCAGGTTCGCGCTATGGGCTCCGGCGCTCGCTTTCAAGCGGGCGGTCAAGCTGGCGGCTTCGAAGATGTCTTTGGTGGCATGTTCGGTGGCGGTGGCCAGAGTTATGGTGGCCAGAGCTACGGCGGAGGGCAGTCGGGCGCAAGCTTCGAGGACCTCCTCGGCGGTATGTTCGGCGGTCAGGCCGGCCCCGGTGGCGGCCCCGGTTTTCGGGGCGGCCCTGCCAAGGGTCGCGACCTAGCCGCGAACACCACGCTCGACTTCGCTACGGCGATCAACGGCGAAACGATCAAGCTCCAGCCTGCTGGCGGCCGTCCGATGAATGTCAAGGTTCCTGCGGGAGTCAGCGACGGTCAGAAGATCCGCCTCAAGGGCAAAGGCGAGCCGAGCCCGAATGGTGGCCCGCCTGGCGACCTCGTGTTGACGGTGACGGTGCGCAAGCATCCGGTGTTCGAGCGGGAAGGCAACAACATTCGTGTTGTCGTTCCCGTTACGTTCGCGGAAGCAGTGCTCGGCGCCACCATCGAGGTTCCCACTCTCGGCGGTGCTCCGGTGAAACTGAAGGTTGCACCGGGAACCCCGAGCGGGCGAGTATTGCGAGTAAAGGGTCGCGGCGTCGCGACAGCGAAAGCAACCGGAGACCTGCTTGCCGAAGTGCAAGTGGCGGTGCCTAACCGCATCTCGGAAGCTGCGTTGGCGCACCTTGAGGCCTTTGCAGAAGCGATGCCCGCAGAGAACCCGCGGGACGACCTGATTGCCCGAGCCAGGAGCTAACAGCTATGGATGAGCTAACCCCCGCGTTTGCTATCGCCGTTGCGGCGGAGCTTGCGGGAATGCATCCGCAGACGTTGCGACAATACGACCGTCTGGGTCTCGTGTCTCCCACGAGAACCAGCGGTCGGTCGCGGCGCTACTCTATGCGTGACGTGATGCAGTTGCGCGAGATCGCGGCGCTCAGCGCCGAGGGTCTCAACCTCGAAGGCATCAAGAGAATTCTTGACCTCGAAAATCAGGTCACCGAACTCACCTCCCGGGTTCGCGAACTCGAAACGGCGCTGGCCGATGAGATGCTCTCCAAGCCGGGCCGTCGCGTGTTCGCTGCGGGTCAGGCCGGCGAAGTGATCTCACTGCGCGCCGGAACGCGAGCCGAACGCACCGACCAAGTCGTGCTGTGGCGCCCCTTCGTGCGCCGCGATAACCAGCTTCCCCGCTGATGATGCGCGCGGCGTCGAACATCCACACGTCCTTGCGGCGGGTGCCCTAATGTTTCGCGAAGCGCCGCCCCTCGGTGGTCCCGCCATCCTGCGCCAGCGCTGGAGCGAAGTTTCCTTTCTGCACTGGCGCGTAGACCCCGCCGTCGTCGCCCCTTTCATGCCGGAGGGGTGTCGCCCGGATACCCTCAACGGCAGCTCCTGGGTGGGGCTCATCGCGTTCCAGATGTCGCAGAGTTCGTTCTTTGGCGGGCCCCGCATCCCGTGGCTCGGCGATTTTCCCGAAGTAAATGTGCGGCTCTATTCGGTCGACGAGAAGGGCAGGCGCGGCGTTGTCTTTCTCTCGCTCGAAGCCTCGCACCTGATTCCCGTTCTCACCGCGCGGGCAGCTTTTGGCTTGCCCTACCAGTGGGCTTCGATGAAGATCGGGCAGCGCGACGGGCAGATTGCCTACAAAACGAAACGGCATGGCCGACCGGATGCGGCATCCCACATCATTGTGCGCCCGATCGACGACCCGGCGGCCAGCGTCTCACTCGCGGCTGACCCCGAGGCAACGTTCTTGACAGCTCGGTGGGCGTTTCACGAAACTCACCGTGGACGAACGATCTACTGTCGCAACCTGCACGAGCCGTGGCCGCTGCAGCCGGCCGAAGTGGTCTACCTCGACGATGGTTTGCTCGCGGCAGCCGGGTTTGAGGGTCTTGCCGACCGCGCTCCCGACTCAGTTCTCTATGCCAGCGACGTTACGACGGTGTTTGCGGCACCCCAACAACCGTTCCAGATTCGTGCGCCTCAGTCGCGACCAGTGTGGACGTCTACGCGCTCTTCGTAGCTTCCGCGAGCAATATGCCTAAGTTGCATAGACAATTTTGGGCAATATGGTCTCACCAGCACAAATGAGCATTGCCTCTCGCGTCAGTCGAGGCCATGATGAGTAACCACAACGTCATATAGGCACAACACGATTGAAACGATGAACCCGGAGAATGAACGCACGGGGATAGTTCCCGTTCGCGCGTCACTTTCCCGGTTTATCACCGAAGGCAATGACGCCGAATAACGCAGGAGGCACCATGACGACAGTTCGCGCAGCAATCACACAGACCACTTGGACAGGCGACAAGGAGTCGATGCTCGACAAGCACGAGCAGTTCGCTCGGGATGCCAAAGAGCAGGGCGCTCAAATCATCTGCTTCCAAGAGCTCTTCTACGGCCCGTACTTCGGGATCACTCAAGACAAGAAGTACTACCGCTACGCCGAGCCTGTTGATGGCCCGATCGTTACGCGCTTTCAGGCCCTGGCTAAAGAGCTCAACATGGTCATGATTCTGCCGATCTATGAAGAGGCGATGACGGGCGTGTATTACAACACCGCCGTCGTTGTTGACGCTGACGGCACGAACCTCGGTTCGTACCGCAAGCACCACATTCCTCACCTCGACAAGTTCTGGGAGAAGTTCTACTTCACGCCCGGCAACCTTGGCTTCCCCATGTTCAACACCGCCGTCGGCAAGGTCGGCGTTCACATCTGTTACGACCGCCACTTCCCCGAGGGATGGCGTGAACTCGGGCTCAACGGCGCCGAGATCGTCTTCAACCCGAACGCCACGAAGCCCGGGCTCTCCAACCGCCTCTGGGAGGTTGAGGGCCCCGCAGCAGCAGTGGCTAACGGCTACTTCGTTCTTCAGCCCAACCGTGTCGGCCTCGAAGACAACGAGTACGGCGACGAAGCCGTTGACTTCTACGGCACCAGCCAGGTCATCGACCCCCGCGGAAACTTCGTGGGCGAACGTGGCTCAGGCACCGACGAAGAGATCATGATTCGCGATCTCGACATGGACCTCGTGCAGGAGATGCGCGACGACTGGCAGTTCTACCGCGACCGTCGCCCCGACGCTTACCTGTCGATCCCCAAGTAAGTCCAACGTCAGCCCCGGGCTGTCTTGGCGCCCGGGGAACAGCAGGCATTCGACATCGCAGAGGAGCGAATCATGGCCACCACTCTCATTTCTGGCGGAACAGTCGTCAGCTCAACGGGGCGCGCCCCCGCAGACGTCCTGATCGACGGCGAAGTAATCAAGGCTGTGTTGTCACCTGGCAGCACGCTTTTTGGAACGGATGTTGCGGCATCCGTCGACACCGTCATTGATGCCACGGGAAAGTACGTTATTCCCGGCGGCATCGACGCGCACACCCACATGGAGCTGCCCTTCGGTGGCACCGCGGCAATCGACACGTTCGAGACGGGCACTCGCGCTGCGGCGTGGGGCGGCACGACCGCGATCATCGACTTCGCGGTGCAGACCTTTGGCGAGCGCATCGAGGATTCTCTCGCAGCGTGGCACGGCAAGGCATCCGGCAACTGTGCGATCGACTACGGCTTTCACCAGATCGTTGGTGACGTTACGCCCGATTCGCTGAAGGCCATGGCGAAGCTGCCCGACGAGGGCATCACGAGCTTCAAGATGTTCATGGCGTATCCGGGCGTTTTCTATTCGGATGACGCTCAGATTCTGAAGGCCATGCAGGTGTCCCGCGACACCGGCCTCATGACGATGATGCACGCCGAGAACGGCCCGGTTATCGACGTTCTCGCTGAGCAGCTCGTGGAGCAGGGCAAAACTGACCCGTACTATCACGGTGTCGCTCGCGCCTGGGAGATGGAAGAGGAGGCGACGCATCGCGCGATCATGCTCGCCAAGCTCACCGGTGCTCCGCTCTACATCGTTCACGTCAGTGCGAAGCAAGCGGTCGAACAGATCGCCGGCGCTCGCGACCGCGGCCAGAACGTGTTTGCTGAGACCTGCCCGCAGTACCTGTACTTGAGCCTCGAAGAACAGCTGGGTGCTCAGAGCGAGCAGTACGGCCACTTCGAAGGCGCCAAGTGGGTGTGCTCGACTCCGTTGCGTTCGCGCGAAGAGGGCCATCAGGATGCCATGTGGCAGTCGCTGCGTACGAACGATGTGCAAATGGTCTCCACCGACCACTGCCCGTTCTGCATGAAAGACCAAAAAGAGTTGGGCCTCGCGGACTTCCGCAAGATCCCCAACGGCATGGGAACGGTCGAGCACCGTATGGACCTCATGTACCAAGGCGTTGTCACGGGAGAAATCACTCTCGAACGCTGGGTTGAACTAACGAGCACCACCCCCGCTCGAATGTTCGGAATCTATGGCCGTAAGGGCGTCATCCAGCCCGGTGCCGATGCCGACATCGTCGTCTACGACCCCAACGGCCACACCTCGATCGGTATGCCGGTCGACGAAAACGGCAAGCCAACGGGCAAGAAACACCACATGAACATGGACCACGCTGCCTGGGAAGGCTTCGAAATCGACGGGCACGTCGACACCGTTCTCTCCCGTGGCAAGGTCATTGTGGACAACGATCAGTACCTCGGTTCGAAGGGTGATGGCCGCTTCATGAAGCGTGGCCTCACCCAGTACCTCACCTAAAACAGGTTCTCGTGCAGCATCCGTGTGGCTGAGGCCAGCGGATGCTGCCTTGGCCTCCCTTCCACCACGAACGAGGAGCACCATGGATTTCGGAGCAGTACTTCAAACTAACCCGCCCGCAGCACGAACCGTTCAACTAGCGAAGCTCGCAGAGGCGCACGGCTTCAACTACGTCTGGACCTTCGACTCACACATCCTGTGGCAAGAGCCCTACGTGATTTACAGCCAGATTCTGGCCGAAACGCGCAAGGTTATCGTCGGCCCGATGGTCACGAACCCGGCCACCCGCGACTGGACCGTCACGGCATCCACCTACGCCACGCTCAACGAGATGTACGGCAACCGCACCGTCTGTGGCATTGGCCGGGGCGACTCGGCTGTGCGCGTGACCAACGGCAAGCCCACCACACTGAAGGATCTTCGCGAGTCGATTCACGTCATCCGTGAACTCGCCAACTCGCGTTCGGTCGAATACGGCGGCGCCCAGTTGCAGCTGCCGTGGAGCAAGGGCTCAGAGCTCGAAATGTGGGTTGCTGCCTATGGCCCCCTCGCCCTCAAGCTCACCGGTGAAGTCGGAGACGGCTTCATTCTGCAACTTGCCGACGTGGACATCGCCGCCTGGATGATCAAGAAGGTGCGCGACGCCGCTGAGGCTGTCGGCCGCGACCCCATGTCGATCAAGTTCTGTGTTGCCGCTCCGATGTACATCGGTGACGACTGGGAGCACATGCGCGACCAGTGCCGCTGGTTCGGTGGAATGGTGGGAAACCACGTCGCCGACATCGTCAAGAAGTACGGCACCGACGGAGACGTACCCAAGGCCCTCACCGACTACATCGAGAAGCGTGAAGGCTACGACTACAACCAGCACGGTCAGGCGGGCAACACCCACGCGGCGTTTGTTCCGGATGAGATCGTTGACCGGTTCTGTCTCATGGGCACCGCCGAGCAGCACATCGAGAAACTCGAGAAGCTGCGCGAGCTGGGGGTCGACCAGTTCGCTGGCTACCTGCAGCACGACAACAAAGAGGAAACGCTGCGCGTGTACGGTGAGACCGTGATTCCGGCTCTCACCGAAACAGTGACGGCGAAGGCCTAACCCGATGACGGCAACCCACAACGATAAGCGTGGGGAGGTTGCCGTCCGCCCCGCGAGTTCGCCGGGTGCGCTGGCTAACCCCGCGCGCGCTCGGCTGCTCGGTGGCTTCGGCTGGGGCATCGCCGGCGTTCTCTTCATCGCGCTGATCTGGGAGGGCTACAAGTTCTTCGGTCCAGACAACGGTGTGCTGATTGGTGAACTCCGCGTGCTCCCGCGCACGACCGACCTGGCCATGCCGCACTTCTGGGACATGATGGTGCGGTTGGCTGAGCCGGTTACGCGCGCCGACGGTGCACTTCCCCTCTGGGCCGTCGTTGCGCTCGCCGCGCTCACCACGCTCGGCATCGCCGCCGCGGGCTGGGCGGTAGGAGTGATCGTGGGCATCGCCTTCGCGCTCCTCATGCAGCGCTGGCGCCTCGCCGAATTTGGACTGCTGCCGTGGATCGTCATCAGCCAGACCGTGCCGCTCATCGCCTTCGCCCCCGTGGTGAAGAGCTGGGGCTCACGCGTCGAGATCGGCTCGTTCGAGTGGCAAGACTGGATGTCGGTCGCACTCATTGCGAGCTACCTCGCGTTCTTCCCGATTACTGTCGGCGCGCTCAAGGGGCTGCAGTCTCCCGACCGCATCCACGTTGAGCTGTTCGAAACCTACGCTTCGGGCTACTGGCCGACTCTGCTGCGCTTGCGACTGCCGGCATCCGTTCCGTATCTTCTTCCGGCACTTCGCCTCGGTGCGGCTAACGCCGTAATCGGTGCGGTTGTTGCCGAAGTCTCAACGGGGCTTCAAGGCGGCATCGGTCGCCTACTTATTCAGTTCGCCGGTCAAGCATCGGGTGACCCCTCTAAGGCGTGGGGCCCCATCTTCGGCGCGATCGTTCTCGGGCTTGTTGCGGCCGGTTCGGTCGCCCTGCTCGGCGTGATTCTCAAGGACTACAGACGAACCGAGGAGGCCGCATGAGCGACCAGATCCCGACCACTACTTCCGCCATCAACCTCGGTGCCAGCGTGACAGCGGATGCCGCTGCCGTGCAGGTGCGCGGAGTCAACAAGCAGTTTCAGACCGCGACCGGCATCGTGCATGCGCTCGAGAACATCGACCTCACAGTTCAGGCTGGCGAGTTCGTTTCGCTCATTGGGCCGTCGGGCTGTGGCAAGTCGACGCTCATGCGGTTGATCGCTGACCTCGACGACCCGACCTCGGGGGAGCTGACGGTGTTTGGCAAGACCGCTACCCAGGCTCGCCTCGATCAGGATTACGGCATCGCGTTCCAGCAGGCGGGACTGTTGCCGTGGCGCTCGGTGGCCGCGAACGTTGCGCTTCCGCTCGAACTGCACGGCGTCGCATCCGCTACCCGTCGCACTCGCGTTGCAGAACTTCTCGACATGGTGGGCCTCACCGAGTTTGCCGACCGCTTTCCCGATCAACTCTCGGGCGGAATGCAGCAGCGCGTTGCTATTGCGCGGTCGCTGGCGGAACAGCCGCGACTGCTACTGATGGATGAGCCCTTCGGCGCCCTCGACGAGATGACGCGCGAGAAGATGCAGACCGACCTCGTGCGCATTGCCGCCGATACCGGTGCTGCCGTCGTCTTCGTGACGCACTCGATTCCCGAAGCCGTGTTCCTCTCTGACCGCGTCGTGGTTATGTCGCCGCGGCCTGGCCGCATCAGCCAAATCGTTCCCATGCGATTGGATGCCGCTGACGGCCGCGAAGAACGCGACGACGACCTGCGCGAAGCATCCTCCTTCTTCGAAATGGTTACCGAAGTGCGGGAAGCTCTCCACGGCGGAGCCGACCACTCGACCGGTGATGGTGTGGCCACAGCGCGGGGAGTAGACACTCGATGAGCGCAAGCACCAGTACTTCTGCGAACGCGATCGTGGGTCGCGGAGTAGGAGCGCGCCGGTCGAAAGGCTGGAGCCCGCGCACGGAAGCGACGCTGCGCATCGTGGCCCCGATCAGTTTCGGGCTGATCGTGCTCGTGATCTGGCAACTGCTCGTGACCGTCGGTGGTGTTTCGGACTACCTGCTGCCCAGCCCGATCTCGATCGTGACGGAACTCGTTGAGTTCTGGCCCTCGGTGGTGTCGGCAACGGCCCTCACCGGGACCAACAGTCTGCTCGGCCTCGTGGTCGGCTCGCTCGTCGGAATTGTCGGGGCAGCGCTCGCGGCCCGTTCGCGCATCGTCGACCAGATGAGTGCCCCCATCGTGGCGGCCCTCGCGGTGGTGCCGATCGTGGCTCTCGCCCCCGTGCTCAACTCGATGTTCGGCGCCGACAGCCAGTTCGGCCGTCAAGCGATTGCGGCCATTGCCTCATTCGTGCCGATCTTCATCAACACGCTGCGGGGGTTCCGCCAGACGAAGCCCGTGCACCGCGACCTGATGAAGGCCTACGCCACGAACTCCGGTCAGATGCTGATGAAGCTCACGCTGCCGACGGCACGTCCCTTCATCTTGACCGGCATCCGCATCGCCTCCTCGCTCGCCGTCATCTCCGCCCTCGTAGCGGAGTACTTTGGCGGTCCGCGCGGAGGGCTCGGCAGCCTGATTGCAACCTCGGCAGCCTCTAGCGCGTATGGCCGCGCTTGGGCCTATGTCGTGGCATCCATTGCTCTCGGCCTGCTCTTCTACCTAGCGACGCTCGCCCTCGAACGACTAGTGCTGCGTCGCGTACCGATAGGGAGGTCGTAGTAGTTACCCGTAGTACCCAGCAGTACCCCGCAGTATCCACTTGCACCGTGAATCTGGAAGGTCTGACATGAAGTTCACCAAACGCCGCTCACTAGCGGCCGGAGCGTTTGCCGTAACGGCAGCGGTCCTCCTCGCAGCATGCTCCACCGGCGACGGAAGCGACAGCGGTTCGTCCGAGAACGCTGACGGCCTCACTGAAGTGAAGCTCCAACTCCAATGGCTCCCTCAGGGACAGTTCGCCGGCTACTTTGCCGCCGCCGATCAGGGCTTCTTTGAAGAAGAGGGCCTTGACGTCGAAATCATCCCGTCGGGCGGCGACATCGTTCCGCAAGACGCTCTCGCCAACGGCGACGTTGACTACGCCGTAGCCTGGGTTCCCAAGGTGCTTGGCTCCATCGAACAGGGTGCCAACCTCACCAACATCGCCCAGATCTTCCAGAAGTCGGGCACGCTTCAGGTCTCGTGGGCCGACTCGGGTATCGACTCGGTCGCCGACTTCGAGGGCAAGAAGATTGGTTCGTGGGGCTTCGGAAACGAGTGGGAAATCTTCGCAGCAATGGCTGCTGAGGGCCTCGACTCCTCCACCGTGCAGATCATCACGCAGGACTTCAACATGAACGCCTTCCTGCAGGGTGACATCGACGCCGCTCAGGCCATGACCTACAACGAGTACGCCCAGCTGCTCGAGTCGACCGACCCCGACACCGGAGAGCTTTACCAGCCCTCTGACTTCAACGTCATCAGCTACGAAGACACCGTTGGCGCCATGCTCCAGGATGCGATCTGGGCTGACACCGAGCGTCTCGACAGCGACGAGGACTACCAAGACACTACGGTCGCCTTCCTCAAGGCCGTCGTCAAGGGTTGGATCTACGCTGCTGAGAACCCCGAGTCTGCTGCCGAAGGCACCGTTGCTGCCGGTTCCGGTTGGGGCCCCAGCCATGAACTGTGGATGGTCAACGAAACCAACAAGCTGATCTGGCCGGCCGCTAACGGCATCGGCGTCATCGACGAAGCTGCCTGGGACCGCACCGTAGAGGGTGCCATCGGCGCCGTCAACGAATCAGGCGCAAGCCCCATCACCACGGCCCCGCCGGCAACGGCATGGTCGAACGACTGGATCATGAAGGCGCTTGAAGAACTCGAAGCCGATGGTGTCGACACCACCGGTTCCAGCTTCGCGCCGATCGACGTCACCCTCCTCGAGGGCGGCAACTAGTCGCACTGAATAACCGCTAATCGGATGCCGCCCTTACGCTCGTGAGGGCGGCATCCGCTGCGCTGGGGGGAGTTGCTTGCTTCGCTACTCGCGTTCGTCGGCCCCGCGAGCCAAGCGCTGCGAGACCCACACGGGAATGAACGAGGCGAGGATCACGACGGTCGCCACAACGTTGACGAGGGATGCCTCGTTCGGGCGAGCCATTTGGTTCATGATCCACAGCGGCAGAGTGTCGACGCCGGGTGGGGCCGTGAAGATCGTGACGACAACTTCGTCGAAGCTCAGCGCGAACGCAAGAATTGCTCCGGCAACAAACGCGCTGCGGAACTGCGGGAACGTCACGAGCCGGAACGTCTGCAACGGAGTCGCACCGAGGTCGCGGGAGGCTTCTTCGATGCTGGGGTTGATGCGGCGCAATCGGGCGAGCACGTTGTTGAAGACCATGACGATGCAGAAGGTGCCGTGGGCAATGATCATGCCGAAGTATCCGACCTCGATGCCGATCGGCTCGAGCACCTGGTTGTAGGTGTTGTTGAGGGCGACACCGGTGACGATGCCGGGCAGAGCGATCGGCAGCACGACGAGCAGGTTCACGGTCTGCTTGCCGAAGAAGGTGTAGCGCTGCAGGGCAAAGGCCACGAGCGTGCCAAGGATGAGCGCAATCACCGTGGCGCCAAGGCCGACGATCACCGAGTTCAGCAGAGCAGCCCGGATGGGTTCGCTCACAAATGCCTTCTCCCACCAGACGGTGGAGAACTCCGCGATCGGCCAGCTCGACAGGCGTGCGGCACTGAACGAGTTGAGGACCACCAAAAACAGTGGGATGTACATGAACGCGAGGGCAATCGCGACGATAGTGCCGAGGGTGAACTTGGCGCCGAGGGAGAGTCTCAACATGGCGGCATCACATCCGTTCCAGTGCGCCGGTGCGCTGCACGCTGACGAGGTAGATGACAACAAAGGCGATCGGCACGAGCGAGAACGCGGCGGCGATCGGAGGGTTCAGGTTGATGTTTGAGGCGATGATGCTGCCGATCATCTGCGTTGACCCACCGACAAACTTGGCGGCGATGTAGTCGCCCAAGCTGAGGGAGAACGTGAAGATGGAGCCGGCAATGATCGCGGGCTTAATAAGAGGAAGAACCACGGTGCGGATCGTGAATCCGGCACCGGCGCCCAAGTCCGACGAAGCGTCGAACAGGTTCGGCGGCAGCTGGCGGATCGCGGTGTAGACCGGAACGGCCATGTACGGCAACCACAGGTAGGTGAGCGTCAGCACGACGGTGACGATGCTGAAGCCGGGACCGCTGATACCGAGCGGGCCGAGCATTGAGTTGAAGAAACCCTCTTCGGTGAAGGTGATGCGCATGGCGAGAATCTTCACGAGGTAGCCGGCCCAGAGCGGCAAAGTGATCGCGACGGCCAGAATGGCGCGCAGCTTGGGCGAAGCGACCTTCGCCATGAAGATGCCGAGCGGAACCGAGATCAGGATGCTCAGCACCGTGACCGCGAGGGCGATGCCGAGAGTGCGCAGCGAGGTTGACGCATACGCGGGGTTCGCGATGATCTGCTCAAAGTTGCGGAGGGTGAAGCCCGGCTTCACCTTGGAGGTGAAGGGGTCGGTCACCCAGAACGCGGTCACGAGAAGCATGACGAGCGAGAAGATGTAGATGCCGATGAGCCACAGCATGGGCAGCGCCAGCAGTGCCGAGAGTTGCGCGCGGCGATTCATGGAAGTCCGATCGATTGGTGCGTGTGGGGAGTGCAGCTCGTGAGTTGCGGGTCGAGCGAGGGATGAGGGGTGGGTTGGTGAGGCCCACCCCTCGGGCTAGCTAGCTCTTAACGGAGAGCCAGGCATCCGTCCACTGCTGGAAGTTCGTGCAGGTGACGTCAGTGCGACCATCGATGCACTGCTCGATGGGGGTGGTCCAGAACCAGACGTTGCTGAAGTACTCTTCGTCGGTTGCGTTGAAGTACTCGCAGTGTGCTGCGGCTTCGTCGCTCGTCTCGCAGAAGGCAGCGTTGGCGGGAGCCATACCGAAGTTGGTGGCGATAGCACCGTTCACATCAGCAGCGCTGGTGTAGTCGACCCAGGCGTAGGCACAGTTGGGCGACTCAGAATCGGCCGCGATCATCCACGCATCCGACCAACCGGTCGAACCCTCTTCAGGAAGAACGCTCTTGAACTTGTCGTCGTCAGTGAGCTTGCGCAGGACCTCCCACGAGGTGCCGAGCGAGGTGGTTCCGCCGGCGAACGAGGTGATCTGAGCGGCAGGGTCAGCCCAGTACTCGGAGACGATCTTGTTCTGCTGCTTGAGCAGGTCAATCGCAGCGTCAAGCTGATCCTGGTCGAGGGCGTACGGGTTGGTGATGCCGAGGTCAGGCTCGTGAGCCATCAGGTACACGGCGGCGTCAGCGATGTAGATCGGTGCGTCGTACGCAATGATCTGGCCGGCGTAGGGGCTGTCAGCTTCCCACGCAACATCCCAGCTCGTGGGCTCCTCGGTCACAACATCGCTGTTGTACTGCAGGATGTTGGCGCCGCGGCCGATGGGAACGCCATACGACTGGCCGTTGATGGTGTCATAAATTTGACCCTTCATGCCCTCAACGATGTCGTCACCGAAGTTGGGAACCAGGTCGAGGTTGATCGGCTGAACGTCGCCACCGGCAATGAGGCGAAGGCTCGCGTCACCCGAAGCGGAGACGAGGTCGTAGTCGCCCGTGCGCATGAGCTGAACCATCTCGTCGCTGGTGCCAGCAACGCGACGGTTGACCGTGCATCCGGTTTCTTCAGTGAATGCGTCGGACCATGCGGGCTCAACGAAGCCACTCCACGCGACGATGTTGACTTCGCTTTCCATCTCCCCCAGCTCTTCGAGCATGGGGATGTCGGGCACGTCGATGCTGAGGCCGCCGGCGGCGGTGCTGGTGCCGTCGGTGTCAGCGGAACAGCCCGTGAGGGCGAGCGCGGCAACGGCGATAAACGCTGCGCCGGTCATGATTTTTGATCTCATGGTGACTCCTTGGTGTGATTGATGAGTGCTGAATTGCGTGTGTGCTGCGTGTGCTGGTGTGGATGTGGCTGGCCCGGTTGTGCCGGATTCGCCGGTATTGCAGGGGTGATCTGTTAGCCGATCTGCGAGGCGTGATCGGTGGTCCATTCGACGCGCACCCGGTCGCCACGCCCGAAAGCGGACTCGGCAGAGGGGTGATGGTCGTTGGCGCGTTCGGCAATCACGCGAACACCCGATTCGGTGTCGACGAGAAAGCGCGTGGTCGGTCCGGTGTACACGGTTTCTGAGACCGTGCCGAGCAGGGAGACGGTTCCGGCGCTCGCCGCGGTGTCGGCGGTGAGCAGGCGCACACGCTCGGGGCGCACGCTCGATTGCACGCCATCCGCAGAGAGCTCGGCAGGGATGAGGTTGGAGAGTCCAAGGAACTTCGCGACGAATTCGGTGGCGGGGAATTCGTAGACTTCGCGGGCGGTGCCGACCTGCTCGACGCGGCCGTTGTTGAAGACGGCGACGCGGTCGCTCAGAGTGAGGGCTTCTTCTTGGTCGTGGGTGACGAAGATGAATGTGATGCCGACTTCGCGCTGAATTTGCTTGAGCTCGATCTGCATTTCTTCGCGCAGTTGCTTGTCGAGCGCACCGAGTGGCTCATCGAGCAGCAACACTTGCGGGCGCAGGATGAGCGCGCGAGCCAGGGCGATGCGCTGACGTTGGCCACCTGAAAGTTGGTGGGGCAGGCGGTCGGCCACGGCCGAGAGGCGAACCTGCTCGAGCGCGACGCCGACCTGGGTTGCCCGTTCGGCGCGGCTGACGCCGGCAACGCGCAGGCCGTAGCCCACGTTCTCGGCGATCGTGAAGTGCGGGAACAGCGCGTAATCCTGAAAGACCGTGTTGACCTGGCGGGCGTGGGGAGGAACCTGAGTGACATCGACACCGCTGAGGTGGATGCTGCCGCTCGTGACGTTCTCGAAGCCAGCGATCATCCGCAGCACGGTGGTCTTGCCCGAACCGGACGGGCCGAGCATCGAGAGAAACTCGCCGGGCTTCACGTCGAGGTCGAGGGCTTCGACGGCGGTGAAGTCACCGAAGGTCTTGGAAACACCGGCGAGGCTGACGGCACCGGGCGCGGGAGTGGAATCCGTTTCGGACGGGGCTTGCTGAGCGGACGCGTGCACGAAGGACTCCTTGGAACGACGGTGATCTCTGAGTGAGAGTAAACCTATAGAACCAGAGTTCATATTTCAAGCGTGTGTCCAAATCGTCACAAAAGGGCAACGGCTCAGGTGATCGGTGCGAGAATTGAGTAATGCACTCGACCGACTCGGCAGACGCGCCGCGAAAAAGTGCGGTGGTCGCCGATGACACCGCACGCTCTCGCGATGCCTCGAGGCCTGGCCGCTTGCAGGGTGCGCTCTTTCAGTCGATCGGTGATGCCGGTCGCGCCGAACTCGTGGAACGCCGTCTCGCCAGTGCCATTACGGGCGGCCATCTGCGGGCAGGGGAGCGTCTTCCCTCCGAAAACGACCTCGCTCGAAGCTTCGGCGTAGCGCCGACAACCGTGCGCGAATCCCTGTTGGCTTTGCGCAGCCAGGGCCTCGTGGTGACTCGTCGCGGTCGCAATGGCGGCAGCTTCGTGGCGGACTCAGCCGATCCGGTAGCTCACGCGCGCACCGCCTTGGCGGCAACATCCCGCGTCGCCCTGCGTGATTTGGGCGCCCACTATGCCGCCATCACGGCTGCCTGCGTTCGCTTGGCTGCGCGCCGAGCGGTGCCCTCCGAGGTGCAGCAAGTGCGCTCGCGCCTGGGGCGACTCGATGAATCAGACCTTGAGCAGTGGCGCAGCACCCTCGACGACGCGCAGATTGAACTCGTCGCGCTCAGCCAATCGGCTCGCCTCACCCGAGAACAGATGCGATTGCAGGCCGAAATGTCGCCGATGCTTCGCCTGATCGACGTGGATGAGACATCCCGTCGGGCTCAACCGGTGCTGCTGGCCAGTGTGGTGGATGCCGTTGAAGCCGGCGATGACCACGAAGCCGTTGCGGCCACCGAACGCATGGTGGATGCCGTGATCAACGCCCTCATCGATCTACAGTCCCAATCACGCTGAACTAGCGGTGCGGGGCATCTGGTGCATAGGATGCCACGAACAGGATCAGTCAGAGTAGGCGGCACCCGATGATCACCAGCCAGAGCGCGGCGCAGCGATGACGACAGCAACGAGCACGAGCACAGCAGCTCGCGCGGCGGCCATCGTCTCGCAGTATTTCAGCGCCCCGATTGCCAGCCTCGAAGCCACCGCAGCCCTGCTCGGCACCGAACTCGCGGCATCCGGAAACCTCAGCCCGCTCTCGTCTCAGCAGCTTGATGCGCTGGTCGAACCACACGCTCTCGCGACGGTGTCGCTGCCCGATGTTCACATCTACGGTGCCGGATTTATCGCCGCCGTTGGGCTGCTGACGGATGAGCGAAACCACCTCTCGTGGTGGCAGGGCGATGACCCCAAACGCCTGCTTTTGGCCGCGCAATCGGTGAATAAGGAGCACATCGATTACAGCGAGCTTGAGTGGTTCCGCGTGCCGATGGAGACCGGCCGCGGCCACGTTGCCGGGCCCTATGTCGACTACCTCTGCAGCGACGAATACACGATCACGATCGCCGCTCCCGTGCACATCGACGGCACGTTTGTCGGCGTTGCCGGCCTCGATTTGCTGATCGATTCGGTCGAGCGACAGTTGCTGCCGAAGCTTGCCGAACTCGGCGACAAAGTGACCCTCGTCAACAGCGTTGGCCGCGTCGTTATCTCGACGGATGCGCGTCACGCTACAGGCGATGCCGTGCGTGCCGGAGCACTCGCCGAACTCGCGCGCACTGCGTGTGAGGGCGTCGCGCTGGAGATCATCGCGGAGTAGTTCGACGTAGCGATAGCCGGCATCCGTCGTCGACGGCTATGGCCGGTCGCGATGGTTGGCAGCCATGAGCGGCTGCGATGGCCGACCGCAACGTCCGGCCGCGAACCCGAACGCACAAACGGCCTCCCGGTTATCCCGGAAAGCCGTTTGAGGGGGTGTGCGTGAGCTTAGGCGGCGGCGGTGGCCAGCTGCTCGGTGCGTACGGCTGCCATTCCGCGCGTCCAGGCGGTGAGCTGGTCGACCATCGGGGCGAGCGTGCCGGCGTTCTGCTCGGTCGGTGCGAAGACGCTGAAGTTTTCGAAGTCGGTGAACAGCGAGAACATGACGGAGCGCTGCACGTGAGCAACCTGAAGTTCAGAGAGCACTCCGCGCAGGTGCTCGACGGCGCGAACGCCGCCCATCGAGCCGTAGGAGACGAAGCCAGCGGCCTTGTTGTTGAACTCGGCGTTCAAATACGAGAGAGCGTTGACGATAACGGGGCCTGCGCTGTGGTTGTACTCATGGGCTACGAAGATGAAGCCGTCGAACTCGCTGATCTTGGCTGACCACGCCTTGGTGTGGTCGTTTTGGTAGTTCTGGTACGCCGCGGGGTAGGGCTCGTCGAGCATCGGAAGGTCGAAGTCGGCGATGTTGACGAGTTCGAATTCAGCGTCGTCGCGGGTCGAAACCTGGGCGAGAACCCATTCGGCTACGGACTGGTTGACGCTGCCCGGGCGGCTGGCGCCCGTGATGATCGCAATCTTGGTCATGCTGTATCCCCTTAGGACGAGTTTTGTTGACGTGTCACTAAAGATGTTGTCATATCAACAATAAAGTGTCAAACTAAATCTTGCGAGTGATGAAAAGAGGCTGTGGTGACGAACACGCGAGAAATGGATGACCGCGAAAACGCCGTGTGGCGCGGTTTTGTGAGCGCAACGCAGCAGCTGGTTTCGTCTCTCGATAAGCAGCTGGTGCAGGATGCACAGCTCTCCGACCCGGAGCACGCGGTGCTCACGGCTCTCGCCGAGCACGCCGAACAATCGGACACTCTCGTTCGTGCCCGCGACCTCGGATTGGCCCTGGGTTGGGATCGCAGCCGACTCTCTCATCTGCTCAAGCGGATGGAAGCCCGCGGCCTCCTTGAGCGCACAAGCTGCCCCTCGGATGCTCGCGGACTAGACGTGCAGATCACCGCCGCGGGTCTCGAAGCCGTGCGGCAGGCATCATCCGGCTATACCGAGTTTGTGCGCACGCACTTCTTTGACGTGCTGACCCCCCAGGAGCAGGATGCTCTGGCTTCGGTCAGTCGCAAGATCAAGTCCACCCTCGAGCCGCAGTGCGACTCGGAGGGCCCCACCTCGTAGTTGCGGGTGTCTCCGAAGCGCATCCTATGCAACTATTCGGGGATTTCGTCGATCGGTTTCTGGCCGGAGCTGATGGCGAGGGCTATCAGCGCGACCACTGAAATGGCGAAGAGCGCGAACCCTGCAACGGTCGCAGCGGCGACCCAGTCCGCGGCCCCGATCGGGTCGAGCCCTTGCTCTTCGCGGAGGCGATAGTTCACGCCTTCGATCGCAGTCAGCACGACGGCGGTGATCAGCCCGAGGCTGCCGACGATGGAAAACCAGACGATGGCGCGCTTCACTGAGTGACACCCTCACGAGGTGAAGCCGTCGCGTCATTCGACTCCGGATGTTGCCCAGCCGACTCGAGCGTCTTCTCCAGAACCTCGAACTGCAGGTCGTCACGCTGGGGGATTCCGAACCGCTCTTCGCCGTAGGGAAAAGGCTTCGTGATGCCCGTGCGCACATACCCGCGGCGTTCGTAGAAGGCGATGAGCTCTTCGCGCACATCGATCACCGTCATTTGCATCACGCTCACGCCCCACTCGCGGGCGGCGAACGCTTCAGCCTCCGCGAGCACCAGCTTGCCAACCCCGCCGCCTTGCTGATTCGGGTCGACGGAGAACATCCCGAAGTACCCTGTTCCGTGGTCATCGGCAACGTGCGCGCAGGCGACGAGCTGGCCGTCGCGCTCGGCGAGCAGGATGCTCGATCGCGGTCGAGTAAGGTCGGCTTCCAGCGCTGCGGCATCCAAGCGTGCACCCTCAATCAGGTCAGCTTCGCTCGTCCAACCGGCCCGGCTCTCTTCGCCGCGATACGCCGAGGTGACGAGCGTCAGCAGCGCCGGGATGTCGTCGCCGGTCGCGGTGCGAAAGTTCAGGGTGCTCATCCCAGCATCCTAGGTGCGATCGTGGTCGCCGAGCTCGCGGCCACGGTCGCGGCGAAGAGTCAGTCAGTGCGCGGCCTGTTGGGGTCACTGCACTGACCGCTGCCGAGGCCGTTCACCGGCTCGCCGCCGTTTCCGCACAGTGATCCGCCTGCTGGAGCCTCATCGACAACGGTTGTGGTGACAGCTGTCCACCCGACAACTTCTCCCGCCAATATCGGGTCAAGTTTGCTGTCGAAGAGCTGGACGGTGCGCTCACCAATGAGGAGCCCTGAATCCGGATCGATGATGATTTCATGAAGAAATCCGTCTTTTTCTTCGCGGCCGAAGGCTACTCCGGTTCGACCGTTGAGCGTGGCTGCCTCATTGGTGATTTCAACCCCGGGAATCCCCGCCAAGGCCCCATAGAGCGCGGCACGGAGCTCCGCCGGCACCACGCCGGTGCGCAACGTCGTAGAGATGAAGTCGAACGCTTGACCATCGGCGCTCACGCCATGGCCTGCGGTGATCCGATAGATGTAGTTGAGCAGTCGCTGGGGGTCGCGTGGCAATTCATCCAGTCGCCAGTCGCCTGGTTTCGAATTGTCGAAACCGCCGTACGGCGCCCGACTGATTTGCTCTTCCTCGAAGCCTGCCCGGGCAGACTCCTGCGCTTCCTCTTCGAAACCCTCACCGAAGACCTTGATCGCTGCTCGAGGTTCGGTTACGAGAACCCACTCGTCTGAGTGGTCGGCAGGAATATACATTTGGGAGTTTTGGGTTTCGAGATACGCAAAATGTTCCCAATCCGCGGTCTGCACCCCCGCTCTAAAGACCGCCTCGGTGTCAACCTTCAGATACTGGCCCGGACCCACAACCGGATCGGAGTTCTCGATCGCGGCAGCAGCGGCGTTGCCCAAGGCGGAAGCGGCAGCAGCATCCGCTCCGCCTTGCCAGCCAGCAAGCCCCAGAACGTCAGTAAAAACTAGGGTGGCAACGAGGGCGCCAGCGGCGAGAGCGCTAGTGCCGCTGAACAAAGCGATGCGCTTCTTGGGGTTCCGTCTGGCGATTGCTGGTTGTTGCCCGATGTGTTCGACCAGACCTCGTCGGCCGCGGCTCAGAGCCTCGGCAGACGGATCCGCGACGTCCTTACCGAACGATCGGAGCTGTTGAAGTTCGTCCACGATCCACCTCCTGTGCTGGCGTGATGCCAGCAGATAGGCGCAGCACTCGCCGCGCGCGATTGAGACGTGACCGAACAGTCCCGACGGGAATGTTCAAGGCGAGTGCAACGCCCTCATAATCGAGGTCGCCCCACGCATACAACAGCAGCGCATCCCGGTCGCGAGCAGGCAGCTTGCGAATCGCTCCGGCCAAAGCCCGAACGGAGAGGTCTGCGTCGAGGCGATCATCGTGATTCTCGACGACCGTCGCCGGAGGCCCGGAGGCCACGACCGCCCGCAAGAACCGCGCTTCAGACCCCCGATGCTTGCGAATCAGCACTGTCGCGATTCCGAGCAACCACGGCAAAGCGCTCTCGAAGGCGCTATCGAAGCGGTTTCGCCGCTCGAACGCCACCAGAAAAGTTTCGGCCATGATGTCATCCGCTGTGTCAACGCCCGCTCGCCGTGCGGCATACCGATAGACGGATGTCGCATGGCGGTCGTACATCTCAGCAAAGACCGCAGGGTTATCCCACGACCTCCGGATGATCTCGTTATCGCTAGTCACACTAGGTATTGCCCGATTGCTTGAATTAAGTTCATGATTGGCTTCTTGCGTGAGCGTAGCGCAGCCAGCTTTCTGCGTAGCGTGCCCCCGCTAATGCCATAGAAGTATCAGTTATGCGCTCTCGCTGATACTTCTATGGCATTAGCGCGACGTCTCGTGACGCACAGCTTGAGAAGAAGTGAGTGACGCTTAGTGACCTAGTGCGCTCAGGCATTGTCATTCAGAGGCGGGTATCTCGGCTCGGGGCAAGACCACACGCAAGTCCAACTCAGAGTCGTTCACGCCGTGGGCTGTGAAATGACGGCAAAATAGCGGGGCCTACCCTGATATCGCCGCCGCCAGAAATGCTCTTTAGTCGGAAGATGTAGCCGAGGGCTGCTTCAGGCCGAGGAACGGGCTGAAGGCATCGGCGTACTTATCGCTCTGCCCGGTCCGCACAACGGTGGCACCGTAGCTGAAGCTAATGCTGGCCAACGGCCAATCAAACTCCTCGGCGTCCTTCGCCGAATCACCCGTCGGGTCTAACGCAAGATCGTCGATCTTAATGAAAACCCATTGAACGCCGTCGGTCGCGGTCCCGGTCCACCGCCAGCACTCTTCTCCGGTGCCAGCGCACCATTCGGGTACATCGTCGAGGACGAACCTCCCGAGCCCCGCATCCTGCGTGATTTGGCTGGCAGCGTCGAGAACCCGCTGCCACTCGTTCGGCTCAGGGACGCTGTCTGAGGTGAAATCGCAACAGTTGACCGTAATTAGCATCGATTCTCCACCGTAGCCATTGCCCGACTGGGGGTACCAGTTCTTGTCAGCGAACCAGTCCTGTTCGGGTTCGCTGGATGTCAGGGTGAGCCCGGAGGAGTCGCTAATCGCCACGCGCAACTGCTCGACCAGTTCACGTGCGCCGGATTCCAGCTCGGCCTGGTCTGCATACTCAAGCAGCTTCTCTCCGTCGTTTCCTTCATGCGCGGGATAGTTGACCCAATCGACGGTGACCTCAGTGCCAGTCTCGTCGGTGTAAGTGGTCGTGGGGGAGGGTTGAACACCGAGGATGCTGCACCCGCTGAGCAGAAGAGAAAGAGCGACGAGAAGCGCGGCATGAGTTCGCATGGCTCCAGTCTCGCACGACAGGTGTGGTTACTGGCTTAATCTCAACTTTCCTCCCGGCCATAATGGGTCAATGCCGATCCTCAATAAAGACATGACGCTGTGCATCTCGCTGGCCGCGCGGCCCTCCAACATCGGCACGCGGTTTCACAACTACCTGTACGACGAGCTCGGTCTGAACTTCGTCTACAAAGCCTTCACGACGAGCAACATTGAGGATGCCATCGCCGGAGTCCGGGGCCTGGGCATCCGGGGTTGTTCCGTTTCGATGCCGTTCAAAGAGGCAGTGCTTGAACTCGTGGATATTGTCGAGCATTCGGCCGCGGCGATCGAGTCGGTGAACACGATCGTGAACAATGACGGCGTGCTCACGGCATCCAACACCGACTATGAAGCTGTCGCGGAACTGATTGCACGCCACCAGCTAGACCCGAGTGTGTCGGTGCTGGTCCGCGGATCCGGTGGCATGGCGAAAGCGGTCATCGCCGCCTTCCACGGTGCCGGTTTCGCTGATGTGACAGTGCTTGCCCGCAACGTTGAGGCTGGCGAAGCGATCGCCACAAAGTATGGTTACCGCGCCGTGGGCGTTGACCCGCAGCCCGGCCATGCGGTGCTCGTGCACGTCACGCCGCTCGGGATGGCGGGCGACGCAGCCGAAGAACTCGCGTTCACGCCCGAGCACATCCGCGCCGCACAGACGGTGTTCGATGTGGTGGCGTTCCCGGCCGAAACGCCGCTGATCCGAGCGGCTCGGGATGCGGGAAAATCTGTCATCACGGGTGCCGAAGTCATCGCGCTCCAAGCTGCGGCGCAGTTCGTTCGCTACACCGGGGTCACGCCGACGCCCGAGCAGGTTGAGCGCGCATCGGCGTTCTCGCGGGAGTAGGTCACTCAGAAAGTGGCGCACCACTACCGCTACGAGGGAGACGCTCGCGCTCGCGCTGTGATCGAGAGAATCACGTCGGTTTTAGCGTCTGCATAGGCGTTCATGTCGTCCCACTCGCTTTCGAGCAGCGATCTCTTCGTGCTCTCGTAAAGAGCGCGATCCTCCACATTCGAGCGCAGCCAATCTCGCAGCACGAGGTACTCAACCACCGCAACGTCACCCCGCTCATAGATGTGGACGTGAACGTCGCGTGCGGGGGTACGCACGAGGCGGTGCCCAGGCTCGCGGGTTCGCAACTCGTACCCTGCAGCGAGCAAAGCGTCGAGATAGTCCTCCTCGGCGGTGATGTCCTCCACGACGACGACGATGTCGATAATCGGTTTCGCTGCTAGCCCGGGCACAGAGGTGGAACCGATGTGCTCGATCTCGACGGTCACTGCCTTGAGAGCGCTGAGGATCCGGCGCCGGTGGTCTCCATAAAGCTCAAGCCACCGCTCGTCATAGTCGTGCAGTTTAATCTCGAGCGGTTCAACGCCACCGACGAGTTCCACCGCTGTGACATCCGGTCGGCGCGGATTGCTTTGTCTCTTCACCTGACCATTCTCTCAATTCTGCATCTGCCACACTCGCTGTGTATCAGTAGATTGACACACCGCCCATCTCCGGTGTATCAATTAAGCAGTACACTAAAGGTGCTTCCATGATGTCATTACCCATAGCGCTTGCGCTCTTCATCGCCACGGTTTTTGTTGTCCCTCTCGTCATCCGGTTGATCAGTGCATCCAGGCATCGACAAGATTCCAACGGCGAACTGGCCCAGGCGCAGCGCAATCAGGTGGCAGCGGATGTCGCGAGGCACGCTCAGCGCCGAGCCGTCGTCTCGGTTGCCTTCGCGATTGCCCTCTTTATCGCAATAGCATCCGTGGGAATCACCGAACCACAACTGCTGGGGGTCCCGTTCGGAATAGCGCCAGGGCTTGCCGTAAGCGGAGGGCTGCTGCTCTTCGCTGCGAGCGCACCGCTGCGTACCGCTCAGCCTGCGCGAAATAGTGCGGAACTCAACAGGCGGTATCCGTGGTCATTCGGCCCACGCTGGGTATTCGTGCTCCCGGTGGCTATCGCGGCTGCGTTCGTCGCACTCCTCGTGGGAACCGGGCTCACCTCAAGCGTTGACGACGCTGGTCTCTCGCGCGCTATTACCGTCGCGGATGCAACCGCGAGTTCTACCGCAAGCCCGTATCCGGGGTGGTTTCACGGTGTTCCGTTGATCGCGGTAACGGTCGTTCTCGCGGTCTCCACTCTGCTGGCCCTGAGCCGTGTCTCGGCTACGCCCGCTTTGCCGAACGAAGGTCTTGCTGAACTTGATCGGCAGCGGCGGTCGGTGTCGACTCTCGTGATTACCAAGCTCAGCACGAGCGCCCTGCTGCTCTACTTCGGCGGCACAGCATTCATCGCGGGTCAGGCCACCCGGAATGTAGCGACAACGTTCACGGCAATCGGCGACACGTTTAGCGCCACCTTCCGGCAACCAGAATTCGCGATGGGTGTCAGCCTTCAGGTACTCGGTGGGCTGCTGGCAATCTCGGGACTAGTTTTTCTCGCCGCGGCCGCCTCCACCGCTCTCACCCTGCGCCTGAGAGTGCAATTCTCTGCGGATGCAGTGCACGCGGCGGATCGAGCATGATCACCGTTGATGCCGAAAGTCCGGTGCCCCCCTTCGAGCAGATTCGGTCGCAGCTCACCGATCAGATCAGAGCGGGTGAACTGGGCGCCGGGCAGCGACTTCCCTCGATTCGTCAGCTTGCGGGAGACTTGCGCGTCGCCACCGGAACCGTGGCGCGCGCCTACACCGAACTTGAAGCTGCAGGACTCATCGAAACAAATCGCGCTACTGGCACCCGGGTTCGTGACGACCAAGCCGTCAACAGCGCGGTGCAACGTGCCGCCACTCGCTTCGTGAAAGCTGCCCGCAGCAACTCGCTCACGCTCGATGACGCGCTCAGCGCGATCCGCTCGGAATGGGGTAGTGGGTAGTTCCGCTAGTGCAGATTTTCGGCTGGAACTACCGTCCCCTGGTGGAAACGCAACACCGGTCCGCGAAGCTCCCATAGCGAAGAATGTCGGCTGTCGCGGCCCCCTTCGTGGATCACGTAGTTCACCAGAACAAGCTCCGCGCTCAGGCGGTTAAATCGCCACTCCGAAGTCTTCGGGGTGGCTCGTGATTGCTCGTCCTCCAAAGCCGCAACCGTCTCGGTGTACGTCCAGCGACGCCCTGAACGCCCGATCTCCGCAAAGTCCTCCGATAGGAGAGAAGCCAGCTGAATACCGTCAGAGCGCACCGCGGATGACAGAAGTGCGATTTCTGCGTTCTTGACCGTCGTGAATTCCTCACTCTCAAGTTCCCACATAGAACAAACTTAGTTGAGCCTTGAGGTCCAGGGAGATCTCGTAGCGCCGAGCGTTCTTTCGCGGCGAATGTCGTGGAGCGAAATCAGGTGGTCGGCGCGATCCCGCTAAGTGGTAAATTGCTCATATTTGGCCGGCGCCAGCACGCACCGGCTTTCGGCAACTGATTTGTGGGGACAGCGATGACAAGTACAAGGGACAGAATCACAACCTTCTTCTCGCCATGGTGGGCTGTGGCGTGGTTTGTTGCGTCCATCGTGTGGGCCGTCTGGCTCAACATCCTCTATATACAGGGTGGGGCCACCAACGACTGGTTGGGGTTCATCTCGATAGTCCCGATCTGGTCGTTCGTCGCCTACGTCATGGTTCGAAGCGCACGCCGCCGTAAGCGTGCCGCGGAATCGGACGACGAAACAATGCCCGTATGACGAAGCCTGATGGCCGGTGACACGTTCCGATTCTGCTGTTAACGATCCCCCCGCTCCAGCGCAGTTCTTCGCCGTAGCGTCCACGCTGCTATTCAGCGCGACCCGTTCTTGGCCACTGGTTGGGCGGTCGCGACGATCGCTGCCTGAGGCCGCTCGCCCGGCGAACGCCTCACCTGCGAAGCGTTGACGTCGAAGCCCGCTGCGCGTAACTCGTCACTGAGTGCATCCACCGACCATCGGTAGGCGGGAGCGACCGCGTGCGTGAACTGCTCAACAACGGGGCCCTCGAAGAAACCAATCAGCAAGGTGCCGCCGGGGTGCAGCGCGCGCCGAAATTCGTGCAGGGGGAGCTGGATGTCGGCGGGCTCGTGGTGGATCAGTGAGAACCACGCGAGCACAGCAGCTGCCGAATCGTCTGGCACATCTAGATCGTTGAAGGATCCAGTGCTGAAAGGCACGTTGGGGTAGCTGCGCTGGGCGCGCTCGATGAACTCGGGCACCAGGTCGATGCCGCGTGCCGCTAGCCCCAGCTCGGCGAGGAAGTTGGTCCACTGGCCCGGACCACAACCGGCATCGATTGCGCTGCCGCCGGGCTTGATGTCGCGAGCCCAAGTCGCGACCAATTGACGATCTTGCGGATGAACGGCATCCATTGATCCGAACCGCTCGACGTATTCCTGTGCTCGGAGTGAGTACGCAGCGCCGACTTCATTCATCACGATCTTCAGCTTAGGCCGGAGGGCTCGCCTGATCGGGGCAAGAAGAGTGGGTGGCGAGATCGCACTACTCGGTGCCGGACGGAGCGTCTTGCCGCACCATAATTTTCGTATTACATTAAACACATGAGTGCAGGTGAGTCGATAAACGGAGTGCCCGTCACGGAAGAGCAGATCGCGGCATGGGCTGATGGGGCAGAAACTGGGTATGACGTCGCCAAGTTGAAAGAACGCGGTCGTGGCCGCCCTGGGCGAGGTGCCGAGCCTTCGCAGGTCGTGGCGTTACGGCTCACGCCCGACGAACTGGCAGCGATCGACGCCCGCGCAGCGCGCGAACACAAGTCTCGATCGGAAACTATCCGTGACGCGCTCACCTCATACGTCGCGTGAAGGTTCACGATTCGGCTCTCAAACACGGTGTTCGGTCGGAAGACTCAATCCAAGCTGCGACATGGGCGCTCTGGATTGAAGACCTTGATGATGATTCGCCTGCGCGCCAGCTGCGTTTAGGATTCGACACGCAGGGTCGACTCCTTGAGACAGTTGTTCTCGTTTTCGACAGCGGAAACGAACTGATCATTCACGCTATGAAAGCTCGGCCGCAGATGCTGGACTTGCTGCCCTAGGTGGTCCCCGCAGCCAAGGTGAACCTGGTGCTTGCTAAAGCTGACGGATGTGACGCAACTCGTGAAGCGTTCCAGCTCGACCAGCGTCAATAACTTTTTCTTCGCCGTCAGCGTGCCAATCGTGCTTCTCGTAAAACTGGATTGCTCGGTTGTTGCCGCTCAGTACCCATAGGTAGGCCTGTTGCCAGCCTTCGGTGCGCAGTTCCTGTTGGACTCGTTGGAGGAGTGCATGTCCAACTTTTCGCGACCAGAAGTCGGGGTGCACGTACAGTCCTGCGAGCTCCCCGAGATGCGTCATTCCGTCCTCTCTCCCGCCGCCGAAGGATGCCCACCCTGCGGCGCGACCTTCGACCTCTGCCCGCAGCAGTCGATGGGAATGGCCAGACTCGCCGTCGGTGGGCCGCCCTGATAGTGACGATTCGATCCATCGAGACCATCTGGCCGTACGATCGTCAACCTGCATGGCATCGAGAATGTGCTGGGGGAGTAGTCCGCGGTAGGTTGCTTGCCACGTCTCTACATGAATGACGGCGATATCGCGCGCGTCTTCTATGCGCGCCGGACGGATCTGAACATCGACCATGCCGCAATCGTAGATGCGCTTCACTGGGGACTCTAGCCTCTCTTCTCAGTGCGCTCGAACGACGGCATAATGCTGCCATGACCAACTCCGATCAGGCGGCGCCGTCGAATTCATCGTTCACTCCTCACCCGCGCGGTTTCGAGGGCTTTGAGATGCCCTCATCGGTTCCGCCCGGTATGCGTCTCGAACTCAGTCGTGCTCCTCTGAAACCCGGGCAAGAGCCGGTTTTTGAAGAATGGATGAACGCGATCAATGATCGCTACGACGAGCACGAAGCCGCCGTGTCGGCTGAGCGCCAGATATTCGAAGCCACCTTCAAGAGCACCGAAGCGGATGGCCAAGTGTGGATCTACCACCTCAGTCTCATGGGTACGGAGGGCGAGCCCCTCGACGAGCAGCTCCCGATGGGCGCGGATCACGCAGCGTATAGCCGACGCGCAAAAGAGCCCGGTTGGGAAGAGCTGGAGCCCAAGTTCATGCTCACGCCGAATAACCTGCGCGAACTGATGGAGAAGTGGGCAGCGACGGGAACCGCGTAGTCCTAATCGCGCCCACAAGCTAACGCGGCGAGGATGAGGGAGGCTGGTTCGCGCTGCTACTCGGCTGTTTCCGTGAAACTAGGTTTCTGTGCCAGAACCTCAATGACGCGTGATCGATCATCGATCCATGATGCGAAATGCACGTCGAGGTATCTCGCCACGGTGAGGAGGTCGTCATAACGGGCGGTGAGGTCAATCGACCAAATTCGATGATGGTGACCAATCCGGTTTCGGAAGTCACGCAGGCGAGCTACCGGTTCTTGCACGGTTTTCTGGCCCCGGTTGGGACTGTTCGGGAACGCTCCAGCAAGGTCAGGCCATAAGAACAATTGGCTTTTGGAAACCATTTGGTGCCAAAACCCAAACGAGATCTCGGAAATGATTTGCCCGGGGCTCACGGGCATGTTGTTGCGCCTGACGCGCTCTATCGCGATCGCAACATCTTTGTAGGGCTGCTTGTGCTGGCGTGGCCCAAAACGGTCGCGGCCGAGCTCCTTGGCGTCATCAAATATCCAGTGCCCGGCCCGGCCTTTGCCCTCATGGATAGACGTCAATTCACTGTCAATGGCGTTTCGCAGACCGACTTCGAGAAAGCTCAGGGATTCCCAGAACGCAGCAGAAACGGCAGCGTTCCACTCGTAGAGCCTCATTGCCGCAACTGGATCACCTCCACACGCATCGAGGTAGTGCTGCAGTCGTGCCGACGCAAAGTGTTGTTCATAGAACGACCACTGTTGAGAGTTGACCACTGACCCGCTTGCCTTTAGTGTTGTATTCAACACCCCGGATCCGTCCCTGTAGTCCTCGTTTGAGGACCGGTCACACGGCCGGGGTTTTGCTTTTAACGATCCTGCCACTCCAGCGCTCTTCGCTGCCGGAGTATCCACATCGCTTCTTCCCGGTAGGGCGACACTGCGATTGAGCAGCTACGCCCGCACCGACACCGTCACCGTGAACTTGCTGTTGCGTCCGGCCTGGCGGGTGGGGCCGACGGTGCGGTTCAGGTAGTCGCGATACCCGAGGTGGGTGTTGAAGACGACCCACAGTTCGCCGCCGGGTTTGAGTACGCGGCGGGCGTCAGCCAGCATCCGCAACGCAACGCCCGCATGCACGGTCGCTCCCGTGTGGAAGGGCGGATTGCACACAATCAGATCAGCGTTGGCCGTCGGCCGTTCGGTGAGGGCGTCTTCGCGCGCTGCTTCAACTCGCGCTACGACACCGTTCGCGTCGGCTGTTTCGCGGGTCGATGCCACGGCGGCGGCAGACTGGTCAATCGCCACAATGCTCAGTTCGGGGCGGGCGAGAGCGAGCGAGACGGCGAGCACGCCGGTGCCGCTGCCGAGATCAACGGCGGTGGCGGCATCCGGCTTCATCTCGGGCAGGAAGGTCAGGAGAAAACGGGTGCCGATGTCGAGGGCGGCACCGGCGAACGCGCCACCGTGGGCGCTGACGGTGAGTTCGTCAACGGGAAGCTCAGGCTCCCGCAAGACCGACGTCGTGGGAAAACGCAGCTCGGTGTTGTCGTGCCCAATGCCGAACGCGGTCAGGGTGCGCGACTTCTGCCGTGCGCGCCCCGCGTTCACCTCGTTAAAGGAACGGCCCAACACTTCGTTCATTGCGAGCGTCATGTGCTTGATGCGGCCACCCGCAATCACCGTCACGTCGGGGGCAGCGTGCCGGGCAATCGCCTGGGCCCACTCGTCGAGCTCGGCCAGGCTGCGCGGCAATTGCATCAGCACCACGCGCGCACCCGCCAGCAGCGACGCATCGAGCGGGTGCGATTCGTAGTGAATAGAGAGGTCGCCCGCATTGGCGGCCAGCGCCAGCTCAGACACGAGAGAATCCTGAAAGACGCGGATGCCGCGGCACCCCGCCAGCGTCGCAGCCCCGAGGGTGAGAGCCCCATAGTTGTCGCCCATCACCACGAGCTCGCCGGCCTGCAAGCCCTCGAGCTGGGTCGCGGCTTCGTCAAGGATGAGGCGATCGCTCGCATCCACCGCAAAAAGGTTGGGGGCTTCGAGGTCGGGCCAACGTCGCAGAGAGGCGAAAAGGTGGTCAGACATAGAGGAAGCTCTTTCGGTGGCGCGGCACCGCAGCAAGGCTGAGCGGCTGAGCCCAATCGTAGTCGAGCCCGTTAACCCAGAAAGCGAGCAGCCCCGGCACTAGGTGGGGCCACTCGCTCACGGGAATCTAGTTGTAGCCGCGCGTGATGTTCGGCTCGTCAACGCACAGAGGACATTCCTCGAGATGCGCCGACGGGATGCAGTTGCACATTAGCTGTGGGGAACGAGCGTGTACTTAGTAGAGAGGTACTCGTGGATGCCTTCCGAGCCGCCTTCGCGACCGATGCCGGACTGCTTCACTCCGCCGAAGGGGGCGGCTGCGTTGGAGAGCACGCCGACGTTGAGACCCATCATGCCGGTGTCGAGGGCGTCGATCATCCGGTTTCCGCGCGCGAGGCTTTCGGTGAACACATACGAGACGAGACCATATTCGGTATCGTTCGCGAGGCGCACACCTTCGGCTTCGTCGGTGAACTCAACGATCGAGACAACCGGTCCGAAGATTTCTTCGCGCAGGATGTCGCTGTCGGCGGGCACACTCGACACGATCGTGGGCTCATAGAAGCTTCCATCGCCCTCGACGCGCTTGCCGCCGGCGACGAGGGTCGCACCGCGCTTCACGGCATCCTGAACCAACTCGTCGGCTTTGTCGACAGCCTTGTCGTTGATGAGCGGGCCAATGTTGACGCCGTCTTCGGTGCCGCGACCGATCTTCATGTCGGCGACGCGAGCGGCAATCTTTTCGGCGAATTCGGCCGCAACTGAGCTGTGCACGATGAAGCGGTTGGCGGCGGTGCAGGCCTGGCCGATGTTGCGGAACTTGGCCGCAATCGCGCCGTCTACAGCCTTGTCGAGGTCGGCGTCGTCGAAGACAACGAACGGCGCGTTGCCACCGAGTTCCATCGAGGTGCGCAGAACGTTTTCGGAGGCCTGCTTGATGAGTGCCTTGCCGACCGGGGTGGAGCCGGTGAACGAGAGCTTGCGCAGGCGAGAGTCGGCAATGATCGGCTCCGACACTGCGGACGAGCTCGACGTCGTGACAACGTTGAGCACGCCAGCGGGAAGGCCGGCCTCTTCGAAGAGCTTCGCCAAGAACAGTGTGGTGAGCGGGGTGAGCGCGGCGGGCTTCACCACGACGGTGCAGCCGGCGGCCAGCGCTGGCGCGATCTTGCGCGTCGCCATCGCGAGCGGGAAGTTCCACGGCGTGATCAAGAAGCACGGACCAACCGGACGCTGCGACACGATCATTCGACCGGTGCCCTCAGGGGTGTTGCCGAAGCGACCCGAGATGCGAACGGCCTCTTCGCTGAACCAGCGCAAGAACTCGCCACCGTAGGTGACTTCACCGTTGGCCTCGGCGAGCGGCTTGCCCATCTCGAGTGTCATGAGCAGGGCGATCTCGTCGCGGTGCTCCTGCACGAGGTCGAAGGTGCGACGCAGAATTTCGCCACGCTCGCGAGCAGGTGTCGCGGCCCAGGAATCCTGAGCGGAAACCGCAGCGTCGAGCGCGCGCATGCCGTCCTCTGCCGAAGCATCCGAAATGGTGCGGATGACCTTGCCGGTAGCCGGGTCAGTCACGTCGAGTGTCTTGCTGCCTGTTGCGGCAACCCACTCACCGCCGATGAAGAGCTGGTTCGGCACGGCTTCGAGAAGCTGGGTTTCGGTGGAGTTCGTCATACGGTGTGCACCTTTCGTGGTGGGAAATCTGCGAGTCAGTCAAACAGCGCTAGCTGAACTTCGGCTTGGCGCCGCGTGGGCGAGCACTGAACGCGCGCTCAGTGCTCGCCTGCGGTGAACTAGGCCTTGGCGAGAGCGTCGCGAACGACGTCGAGGCCGTCAGCGATGAGCTCGTCAGAGATCGAGAGCGGCGGGAGGAAGCGGATGACGTTGCCATAGGTTCCACAGGTCAGCACGACAACACCGGCGGCGTGCGCCGCAGCCGCGACCTTCGACGTGAGGGCCGCGTCGGGCTCTTTCGTGGTGGGGTCGACGAGTTCCATGGCGATCATGGCGCCACGACCACGAACGTCTCCGATGCGGGGGTCGCCGGCGCGGAGTCCGTTGAGGCGGCCACGGAAGGCGGTTCCGATTTCGCGGGCACGCTCGATGGCGCCCGACTCTTCGAAGGTGCGGATCGTGGCGAGCGCTGCGGCACAGGCGATGGGGTTTCCACCGTAGGTTCCGCCGAGTCCACCGACGTGGGCGGCATCCATGACATCGGCACGGCCGGTGACTGCCGAGAGCGGGAGGCCGCCGGCGATGCCCTTGGCGGTCACCATGATGTCGGGAACAAGACTCTCGTGGTTGGAAGCGAAGAGGTCTCCCGTGCGAGCGAAGCCGGTCTGCACTTCGTCAGCGATGAAGATCACGTTGTTGGCGGTGGCCCATTCGGCGAGTGCCGGGAGGAATCCGGGGGCTGGCTCAATGAAGCCACCTTCGCCCTGGATGGGCTCGATGATGATCGCAGCGAGGTTGCTGGCGCCGACCTGCTTTTCGATCTGCAGGATGGCGCGGGCTGCGGCATCCTCGCCACTGATTCCGCCATCGCGGAAGGGGTACGACATGGGGGCGCGGTAGATCTCCGACGCGAACGGGCCGAAGCCGCTCTTGTAGGGCATCGACTTGGCGGTGAGGCCCATCGTGAGGTTGGTGCGACCGTGGTACGCGTGGTCGAAGGCCACAACGGCCTGCTTGCCGGTGAAGTAGCGGGCGATCTTGATTGCGTTTTCGACGGCTTCGGCGCCGGAGTTGAAGAGCGCGGTGCGCTTCTCGTGCGTGCCGGGGGTGATCTCGTTGAGCTTCTCGGCGACCTCGATGTAGCTCTCGTAGCCATTGATCATGAAGCACGTGTGGGTGAACTGGGCGACCTGCGCGGTGACGGCTTCGACAACAGCGGGCGCCGAGTTGCCGACACCGGTCACGGCGATGCCGGACCCAAAGTCGATGAGGGTGTTGCCGTCGACGTCGCGAAGCACGCCGCCACCGGCAGCTTCGACGAAGACGGGAAGGGTGATGCCGATCGCGGCGGCGACGGACTGCTTCTTGCGCTCAAGCAGTTCGAGCGAGCGAGGGCCGGGGATCGCGGTGACGAGTTCGCGCTTCTGCGGAAGCGAGGGGCCGCCGACCGGGGCCGTGGTGCTGGAAGAAGAAGTAGACATGGCCACCGGAATCCAATCTGTGTAGACGACCCGCGGCCGCTGACGGCGGGCGGTGTCGTGCAAAACGTTCGGTTCAACCTAGTTCGCGGATGCTCGGCGCAACAGTCACAAAGTGGCAGAAACTGCGGAAATTAATGACAGAATGGCAACAGGAGTATTGTCATGCCCACACCCCTCAGCGAGATCATCGCGACCGAGCGCCTTGCGCTGCGCCCGCTCACCGATTCGAGCACCTTCAACCGCTCGGTCACGTGGGTACACAACTCCGACCTTGACGACCCGACGCCGTTCGTTTCAGAGGGCCAGTTGCTGCTCACGACCGGCCGCCAATTCGTCGATACCGCCGACCCGACCGCAGAACCAGTCGCTGAGCCTGCGGCAGAGGCAGACTTCGTCGGCTACGTCGCCCGGCTCGTCAGCGCCGGGGTCGCCGCGATCGGGTTCGGCACCGAAGTGATCACCCACGGGGTGCCCGCCGGCCTCGTCGCCGCCTGCGCCACGGCCGGCCTGCCGCTCTTCGAAGTGCCGTACCGCATCCCGTTCATCGCCATCAGCCGCCTCGTCGCCGACAACGAAGCCGAACAAGCGCGCGCCGGATTCGACCGCGCGCTCGCCGCCCAAAACGACATCGCCCGCGCAGCCGTCGGCAAGGGGCGCTTGAGCTCCGCCGCCATCAGCGCTGCCGAACACCTCGACTGCCGAGTGTGGATCTTCGACGCCGACGGCGAGCTCGTGAATGAACCCCACCGCGACAGCCACACGCGACGGTCGCTGGATGCCGCCCCCGACATCCGCCGGTCGGTCACCGACCTGCTGGGTCGGGCTCGTCGCGCGCGCGTCGCCGATGATGCAGCGGACGAGCATCGCGTCGTGCAGACTCTCGGCTCTACCGGGAGGCTGTGCGGGGCCATCGCCTGGGCTCGCGACACCGAATTCGGGGCGCTCGATCGTTCGGTGATGACCGTGTTGGCGGCGCTCGCCGAGGTGTCGCTCGAGCAGACGGAGAATTTGCGGGTGGGGCATCGGGCGATTCTGGAGCAGTTGTTTCAGCTGCTCAAGGATGGCCGGGTCGACAGCGTGAGGCGTGCTGTGCGGGTGGCGGGCATCGAGTTGCCGGCCGACCGGTTTGCGGTGGCGGCGCTCGATCTCAGCGAGACGAGCGCGAGCGTGCGGGACGTGCTCGAGCGGCGAGCGGCGCGGTCGGACAGTCGCATTTTCGCCGTGGCGGATGGCCGCCACCTGCTCGTGCTGATCGATGCCAAGCAGCTCGCGGCCGAACGTCGGTTCTTTGCCGCGAGCGATCTCACCGTCGGCCTTTCGGCCGAGGTCGGCTGGCCTGAGCTCACGGTCGCGATCACTCAGGCCGTGCGCTCGCTCGAAGCATCGCCACCCGCGACGGTCACCGAATTCGCGAGTCTCGTGGGCGAAAGTTTCTTCGGCCTGCTGGCGTCGAGTTCGGTCGCCGATATTGCCCACGCCAGACTCGCGAGCGTGATCGAATCCGCCGAAGGAATCGGGCTGCTGCGGTTCGCGCAAGTGTGGCTTAGGCACAACGGTCAGTGGGATCCCGCGGCGCGTGAGTTGGGCATCCATCGGCACGGTCTAAAGTCGCGGATGCAGCGGCTCTCCGAGCTCACCAATCTGAGCCTCGACACCTTCCAGGGCCGCGCCGAATTGTGGGCGATGTTGGCCGCGATCGACCTCGGCGAAACCGGCTCCTAGCCGCACCACTTGTGCGAGCCGTCACCGCCCCTAACTGCGCCCCGCAAAAACCCTGACTTCCAATTTTTAGGATTTCGCATGTAGCCTACGAACAATTCTCGGCGGCGTCGCCGGTCCTTTTCGAGCAGCGAGGAACCTCTCATGAAGACTTTTCAAGTGATCAATCCCTACACCGGCGAAGAGGGCCCAGCGCACCCCGCCGCGAGTGACGAAGTCATCGAGCAGATTGTCGCTGCAGCGCACTCTGAGTACAACGGCGGAATGAACCGTGATCAGGTAAAAGACCGCGCAGCGATCGTCACTCGCATTGCCGATCTCCTCATGGAACGCTCGGCCGAATTTGGCGAAATCATCGTGCGCGAAATGGGCAAGCCCTTGGCCCAAGCGGTGGGTGAAGTGGAGTTCTCCGCTGACATTTTCCGCTACTTCGCCGACAACGCTGAGGAGTTCCTCGCCGACGAACAAATTCCCGCCGGAGCCGGCACCGCGTGGATTCGTAAGAGCCCCATCGGTCCCGTTTTGGGCATCATGCCGTGGAACTTTCCCATCTACCAGATCGCTCGCTTCGCCGGGCCCAGCATCATTCTCGGCAACCCCGTTTTGATCAAGCCAGCGCAGCAGTGCCCCGAGTCTTCGGCGGCTCTTGAAGCGCTCATTCACGAGGCCGGTTTGCCGATCGGTGGCTACCAAAATGTGCTCGCCGACAACGACCAAATCGCCGCGATGATCGACGACCCGCGCATCCAAGGAATCTCCCTCACGGGCTCCGAGCGTGCCGGTGCAATCGTGGGTGCCGCCGCGGGTGCCAACCTGAAGAAGAGCGTGCTCGAACTGGGCGGCTCGGACCCGTTCATCCTCATGTCCACGGACGACATGGATGCCACGGTCGAGGCCGCGGTCGCCGCGCGCATCGACAACAACGGCCAGGCCTGCAACGGCGCCAAGCGCTTCGTCATCATCGACTCGCTCTACGAAGAGTTCGCCGAGAAGTTCAGCGCCGCGATGGGCGCCATCACGGTCGGCGACCCCATGGAGGAGAGCACCGAGCTCGGCCCGATGTGTTCGGTAGCAGCGGCCAAGGGTCTCGAAGAGCAGGTAGCTGAAGCGGTTGCTGCTGGCGCCACCTTGCGCGTCGGAACCGGCAAGCGCGACGGCACCAAGTTTGCCCCCGCCGTGCTCGAGAACATCAGCCCCGAGAACCCCGCGTACGTCACCGAGTTCTTCGGACCGGTCGCTCAATTGCACCGCGTGAGCAGTGAAGAAGAAGCGATCGTTCTCGCCAACGCAACGCCGTTCGGTCTCGGTTCGTACGTCTTCACGACGGATGCCGAGCAGGCCGACCGCATTGCTGACGGCATCGACGCTGGCATGGTCTACATCAACGAGGTCGGCGCGGATGCTCCCGAGCTGCCTTTCGGTGGAGTCAAGAACTCCGGCACCGGTCGTGAGCTTGGTCCTTACGGCGTCGACGAGTTCGTGAACCGCAAGCTGGTCAAGCGCCCGTAACGGGGGCGCACGCTCGGCGGCGGGTCAGCTGCCGCCGAGCGTCAGCAGCCGTGTGTCACTAGACGAGTTACGGCTGCGCTTTTTCCGCCAGGGAACGCGTGCCCGTAGCTCGTCTTTTCTTTCCTAGCGCGTCGTAGCAGTCGGCCAATTCGCGGTTCGCTCCGGCGAGCATCTCGGCATCACCGCGGGCGTTCTTCACGACTGTTTTGAGCAGTTTGATGGCGTCTTTGGTTCGCCCCTGCTCGGCAAGTAGCTCCGCAGCGAAGCGCTCGATAGTGAGGGCTTCGCGGGGGTCACCGGCGGAGCGAAGGGCCGCAGCAGCCTTCGCCGCGTGCTCGATGGCATCCGAGGTTTCTCCCAAAATATGGAGAGCGCGAGCCTTGCCATCGAGCGCTGTCGCCCAGAGTCGCATTGCGTTGTTTCGCGACGTTTCCGCGGCTATTTCGTCGAACGTTGCGAGGGCGGTGCGATCGCCCAATCGTGCTTGAGTCATGCCGAGAGAGTGCAGCACGCCCACATAGAGTGCGCCGTCACCCTCTGATTCTCGTACTGCAGCGGCCGCGACCATCAAGAGTTCCCGGGCGGCTTCGTGGTTATCCCGTTGTGTCTGAAGAACCGCAGCGTTGTAGTTGGCGCGCGCGAGGTCGTCGAGAGCGCGGGCCTCGGTATAGAGGTTCGAGGCCATCGCCCACACTTCGATGGCGGCATCCGGTTGCTCGGTTGCGGCGAGTGAGTGCGCCATGAACTCGAGGCTTTCGGCCCGCACCTCTGGAGGTGCTCCCGTGGCGGTCTCGTGGTTATAGACCTCGGTGAGCATGCCGATGGCTTCGGTGTGATTGTCTGTTGCCACCAGCGTGTTGGCGACAGCTTTCCGAGCCTCGCTATTGTCGATGCCTAGCTGATCGGCGAGCGTCACCGCGTCGCGGAAACGGCCCAGTGCGACAGCACGCTCGCGAGCGTCCACCGCCAGGCGCCCTCCCAGAAGCGTGGTGTTGTAGAGCCGTTCGGGCAGGTCGATGGCGGCATAGAGGTCGATGGCGAGATTGACCGCGTGGAGGGCTTCGGCCGGTTGGTGCACGCCGCTCAGTGCCAGTGCGTGAAACGTGTGTGCTTCCGCGCGTGCAGTTCGGTTGCGTGCTGAGGCGAGGAGACGATCGCAGAACTCCAGCATCCGTGGTGCATCGCCTGCGTCATAGGCAATCTGCACGAGATAGCGAAGAGCGCGGAACTGGGTCGACCCTTTGTCCTCTGCGACGTCAGCCTGCAAGTAGGCCAACCCTGCTGAGGAATGGATGTTCTCGAGGTCACGAAAACTCTGGCGCCACATCGCATCAGCGTGCGCGAGTAGGGCGATGGCGTGGAGTCGCGGAGGGAGATCGGCCGCTGCTCTAGCCTCACGTTCGAGGGCGGCGAGGTCGTAGGGTTCTGCCCGCCCGAAGCGCGCCAAGCCCATTTTTGCTTGGCTGGCGGCTTCGAGGGGACGGTCGAGTTCGATCAGGAGGTCGTGGCGTTGCTGAGCAACGATGTCGGCGGTCTCGAACTGGCCGAGGTGCACGCAGCATGCCGTCACTACTTCGAGAGCGTTGACCCGGGCCACGCCACTCGTGAGCAGCACGGCTTGGTTGCCTGCGCTGAGAGCTGGCGCAAATTCTTCTCCGGTGAAGAGCTCTTCGGCGCGAAGCAACCATTGCTCGCCCTCGGTGGGGGCGTCGATGTCAGAAAGAGCGAAGACCATGCTCAAATTATCCCTGCCACCGCGCGAA
Source organism: Salinibacterium sp. VpJ6 (assembly GCF_059767345.1). Lineage (NCBI taxonomy): Bacteria > Bacillati > Actinomycetota > Actinomycetes > Micrococcales > Microbacteriaceae > Salinibacterium > Salinibacterium sp. VpJ6. The sequence continues at coordinate 1,459,140 of NZ_JBSOQL010000001.1, read as the reverse complement.
CTGCACTCCCCGCCTTCGTGGGGCAGAACAGTGTATCTCGCGGGCTAGCTAGCGCCCTCCGCGATCGCTCGGGCGGCAGCAGCATCCGCCGTGCGTCCGAGGGCGTCGAAGCTTTCGGCAAGTTCGAACGCGGCCAGGGTGCGCAATTGCTCGTGGTTGGCGGCCTGCTCGACGACCGACTGCAGCACGGTTACTGCTTCGTCGTGGCGCCCTTCTTCGGCCAGCACGCCTCCCACGAAACGTTCGGTGTTAGCGGCCGAGAGCGGGTCGCCCGCCGCGCGATAAGCATCAGCGGCGGTCAGGGCAAGCGCGACGGCTTCTTTCGCGCGACCCAAACTGGCGAGCGAGCGCGCTTTCGAGTCGGTGATGTCGGCGTGCAGCCAATCGGCGTCGTGCTCGGTGGCGAGGGCGAGTACCTCATCCAGCGTCGTCAGGCCTTCGGCGTTGCCGACGTCGGCCTGGGCGCGACCCTGCTGGTGCAGCACGCGCACGAGCAGGTTGAGGTTGTCTGGCGTGGCCCGGGCATGGGTTGCTGCGGCTTCGAGCAAGGTCGCTGCTTCTTCGGGGCTGCCATTGGCGCTGTGCAGGCTCGCGTTTTCGGCGAGGGTACGGGCAGCGCTCTGGGTGTCTCCTGATTCGAGGTAGAGCTCGATTGCCGTCTCCCACGTGCCGACGGCGGATGCCGGTTCTCCGGCAGCAACGAAGCCATGGCCGAGCCAGTACAGGGTTTCACCACGGCTGCCCGGAGCAGCTTCGGCGGCAGTCTCTTCTTCGTAGAGAGCAATGAGCAGGTCGATGGCTTCGGAGGTTTCACCGCTGCGCACGAGTGCGCGACCGAGGGCGTAGCGAGCGCCGACCGCGTCGATCTCAAGTCGCTCGGCGTAACGCACCGCGAGACGGAAACGGCTGCCAGAGTCAGCGAACATCTCGGCCTCGTCGTAGAGGCGGCCAGCAAGAACTGTTGTGTCGTGCAGCGGCCCGAGAGCGTCGATCGCATGGGCGCATTCGCTCGCGGCATCCGCACTGCGGGCACCCTCTTCGAACTGGCCGGTGCTGCCCATGATGCGGGCGCGGAGTGCGTGGGCATGAGCCGCAACACCGCGGTTCTCCGTTGCCGCAAGAATCGCGTCGACGTACTCGAGCGACTTCTCGATCTCGCCCATTGAGGCCGAAAGGTCAGACAGGTAGCGCAGCGCATTGGTGCGAGCGAACACAGCGTCGCCCTCCTCGGCGTGGCCGAGAGCGCGCACGGCAAGAGCGTGAGCGGCCGCCACATCGGGCTCGTCAGCGCGCAGGGTTAGGCCCAACAACGACAGCTCAAGATCGGCAACCTGCGTCGGTGCGAGATCGCCCGACACCTCCACCGCCACGCGCAAGGCATCGAAGTCAGCCTCTTCGCCGCGGCCGAACAGCGCCAAACCGAGCAGTTCCTCGAGCGCGGCCTGAGCATCGTCGCCGTTCTCACGCAGAGCCGAGATGCGATCCTCCAGCGCCGATTGTGCCGCCGCGAGGTCGCCGGTAGCCACTAGCCCGGCAATCAACGCTCCGAGGGCGGTCGTGCGATCCTTGCCGGTCGTCAACTCCGCAGCCTTGCGAGCTGCGGGGATCGCGGCTGGAAGCCAACCAATTGCGGTCAGCTCTTGCGCACGCAGCAGCCAGCCGGCGGCATCCGTCGGCGTAGCGTCTGCGGGAGCAACGAGGCCAAGCGTCTCGCTCGACAGCTTCAGCGGGTAGCGCTCGTTCGCCAGCTCTTTAGCCTTCTGGATGCGGTTAGCCCGGTAGTCATTGCCGGCCCGCTGGTCGAACTGGTCGCCGATGCGGCGCGCAGCAGCCCACACGGCGGTGGCGAGTTCTTCGGCGGTCCAGGCGCCGTCGTGTTCTCCGAAGAGCACCTGCAGTTCGCGGCTCTCGGCGCCCCGAACGGTCTGCTCGCCGAAGCCGGCAGCGGTCACCGCGTCGAGCAGAACGCCCGCCGCGAGGAGGCCGGCGAACTGGCCGTCGGCGTTGAGCTGATCGTGCACGAACCACGAGAGGTGGCGCTCGAGCATCGAGAGGCCGCGTGCTTCGTTGCCGGTGACGGCGCAGAAGACGAAGTGGTTGGCGATGATGCTGAGGTTGTCGGCATTGTCGCGGGCGAGGTTGTAGCTGCGAAAGTGGGCGGCGCGAGCGTCGTCGAGGCGGCCAGCGCGCAAGTAGGGGAGCAGGGCACGCGAGAGGGCAGCCTCGGGCTCATCGCCACAGCTGTAGCCACCTTCGATGAGCTCGTCGAAGAGCACGATCGCCTCGGCGTCGCGGCCCATTTCGGTGAGGAACCCGCTGGCATCGCTGCGCACGCAGGCATCGCAGTGGCTGTAGTCGTCGCGCGGGGTCACCACGAGCTGGGCCCGCAATTCTTCGGCGCGCTCGAGTTCACCCAAACGCCAGGCGGTAGCGAACTGCGAGGTCAGCACGCCGCTCTGGCCGATGCCGGCCTTGCGGTAGTGGCTCTCCATGTCGGCGAGGGCGCTAGCGATGTCATCCGTACCGAAGATGGGCGAGCTCGCCAGCGTGGTGGCAATCCACTTGAACTGCCACATGAGACCAGCGCCTTCGTGACCAATCTCATCCGGGAAACGCACGGGGTCTTCGTCGTGCTTGGCCAAACACCACGCGAAAGACGAGAGCAATGTCTCGGTGTCACCGAGCATGTTGGCGGATGCCGTCTGCCGAATCCGTGCCCGATATTCGAGCTCTTCGTCACCGATCTCAATTGCGAGCGCGATCGCTTCGTCGACGCGAGAACGCTCCTCGGGGCCGTAAGCCATGCCATCGATCTCAGCGAACAGTTCTTGGATGCGGGCCACGCTCATAGGGAGTTTCCTTCGGGGAGGTCGTCGCCGAGCTTCACGCTCATCGCGATTAGGTCGGACATGGAGTTGGTCATCATGGCGCGGTCGCGCACGCTGAGCGGACGCTGGCTGGTGAGGAGGGCCTGCACGTAGAGCAGCTGGATCGTGCGGGAGAACACGGCGTCGTCGCTCAGCGTGGAGAGAGTGACGACAACGGGGTTGTTCCAGTTAAGGCAGAGGCGAGCGAGGCTTTTGCTGATGCCGTCGCTCGCGATGCGTTCGTCAGCGAAGGCATCCACTTTGCCGAGCACGTTTTGCCACAGTCCGGGTTTGCTCACTTCGCGCGCCGAGCGGCGGTCGATCGAGCGGAGTACTTCGGGGTCTGCCAGATAGAGCCCGGTCACGTCGGCGGTCGGCACGCTGCGCACGATCACCGAGCAGTTGGCGTCGGCGAGCACGGCGCTGGCACGGTCTTCGAGTCGCGCAACCGCGGTCCGGGCATCCAGCGGTGGCACTTCTAAGAAGTCGAGTTCGTCGAGCACGCTCACGCGGTCAACGGTGAGCCCATCAACAATCGTGGGCAGCAGGCGGGCGATTTCGGTGTCATACACATAGCCGCCGTTGATCACAGGGCGGTCGGCGCTCGCGATGCTCGCAATCTGGCGAAACTCATCCACTGACTCGGCGTACCGCAGCGTCTTGTGGTCGCGCGTGAGAGTCTCGATGGTCATGCGACCGAGCGTCGTTTCGACACTGAGCCAGGGCGTGATGAAGGTCGCCAACTCGTCGTCGTGAATTACAAGCGACTTGAGGGCGAGCGAGTGCAGGTTCACAAAGTCGCTGAGTTGGCCCGGATTGCGGGCGGCAATCTCCAGCACCCACTGGCGAAGCGTCGTGCCGATGGCGGAGCGCGTGTGCTCGAGCAGGTCGTCATCGACGAGCGATTCGCGGCTCGCGGTGGGGGTGAGGGCGGTGCTGTTCAGCACGACGCGCACGAAGAAAGCCCAGTCGGGCAGCAGCGCGTCAACGTTTTCGCTGAGCAGCATGCGGCCGAGGTAGACGCGGTTGGTTTGGCGAGCACCGGGAGGCGGCGAGCTGGGAAGCACGTACGCCACACCGGTGGTGCTCGTGCCCGGCACGCTCAGCGGGATTGCGGCAAAAGGATCGGCCCCCAGCAGCTCTAGGCCGTACGCCAGCAGCTCGACCGGGTCGGTGGTGTGCGGCTCGATGAACGGTGCCGCGTGCGTCACGGTCTCGCTGTCGCCGTGGGGGAGGTCAACCCGCACAGTCACGGGCAAGAACTCGGCGAAGGTCTTCGCGAGTGCCATCACCGTCGTTGTGCTCAACAGATCGTGCTGATCGAAGCGCGGCTTGAGCGACACGGTGGTGCCGATGGGCAAGTCGCCCTCCAACTCGCGCACGCTGAACGTACCGTCGCTATTGCCGATCCATTCGACCGGGGCTGAGCCGCGAGCGGAGCGGGACTGAATCACAATCTGGTCGGCCACCATGAAGCAGCTGAGCAATCCGATGCCGAACTGGCCCAGATAGTCGCTGCGGGGCAGGTCAAAGATGTCGCGCTTGGATGATCGGCCCACGGTCGACAACAGCTCAGTCATTTCGGCGGCGGTCAGCCCAATACCATCATCCTGAAAGCGGAACGTGTCGTTCGAGTCGCTCAGCGGAGTGATGCGGATGCCGCGGCTCGCGTCGTCGCCGTCGAGCTCAACCCGTGCGGCCAGAGCGTCGCGCCCGTTCTGCAGCAGCTCGCGCAAATACACGCGCGGACTCGAGTAAATGTGCTTGCTCAGGAGGTCGACGACCCCGGTGAGATTCACTTGGAAGGACTGGAGATCGTCGTCGGGAGTCGCGGTCACCGTGAAATTGTCTCATCCGAGGGTGGTTCTCTGCGAGCGCACAGGAACCACCTAGCCACGAGCGGGGTCGCAGGTATAAACTTGAGTCGTCTTTACTCAAGTTTGTGGAGGGATTGTAATGGCGAACATGCAGGGTGCCCCAAGTACCGATGAGGAGCAAAAGAGTGCTCTCGAAAAGTACGGGGTCAATCTCACTGAGATTGCGCGCAGCGGCAAGCTCGACCCTGTAATCGGGCGTGATGCCGAGATTCGTCGAGTGAGCCAAGTGCTGACCCGCCGCACGAAGAACAACCCGGTATTGATCGGTGAGCCCGGCGTCGGAAAGACTGCCGTGGTGGAAGGCCTCGCTCAGCGCATCATCGCGGGCGACGTTGCCGACTCCCTTAAAGACAAGCAGCTCATCTCGCTCGACCTGGCAGCGCTCGTCGCCGGCGCCAAGTACCGCGGTGAGTTTGAAGAGCGTCTCAAGGCCGTACTCAAGGAGATCAAAGACTCCGACGGCGAGATCATCACCTTCATTGACGAACTTCACACCCTCATGGGCGCTGGCGGTGGCGACGGCTCGGTAGCGGCATCCAACATGCTCAAGCCCATGCTGGCCCGCGGTGAACTACGCCTCATCGGTGCGACGACCCTCGACGAATACCGTCAGTACATCGAGAAGGATGCCGCCCTCGAGCGACGCTTTCAGCAAGTGTTCGTTGGCGAACCGTCGGTCGAAGACACCGTCGCGATTCTGCGTGGACTCAAGGAGCGCTACGAAGCGCACCACAAAGTTGCGATCGCGGACTCTGCTCTCGTCTCAGCCGCAACGCTCAGCAACCGCTATATCTCCGGACGCAAACTTCCCGACAAGGCAATCGACCTGATCGACGAGGCCGCTAGCCGCCTCAAGATGGAGATCGACTCTTCGCCGGTCGAGATTGACCAGTTGAAGCGTGCCGTCGATCGACTTCGCATTGAAGAACTCGCGCTGAAGAAGGAAAAGGACGACGCCTCGAAGGCTCGTTTGACCAAGCTGCGCGAAGACCTCGCGGTGCAGAGCAAACACTTGAGCGAACTCGAAGCCCGCTGGAAGCTCGAGAAGTCGAGCCTCACGGGTGTCGGTGACCTCAAGACTCGCCTCAATGATGCTCGCATCGAGCTTGACCGTGCGATGCGCGATGGCGAATACCAGAAGGCCTCCAAGCTCAACTACGAAACGATTCCTGCGATCGAAGAAGCGATTGCCACGGCCGAAAGCAACGAGCCCACGGGTCCGCGCATGGTCAATGACCAGGTGACCGAGGAAGACATCGCTGCCGTCGTCGCGGCGTGGACGGGCATCCCCGTCGACCGTCTCACCGAGGGCGAGACCGAGAAGCTGCTTCACCTTGAAGCAGAACTCGGCAAGCGCCTCATCGGCCAGAAGGATGCCGTGCAGGCCGTTTCTGAAGCTGTGCGCCGTACCCGCGCCGGTATCTCCGATCCCGACCGCCCCACGGGTTCGTTCCTGTTCCTCGGCCCCACCGGGGTCGGAAAGACCGAGCTTGCCAAGGCCCTGGCCCAGTACCTCTTCAACGACGAGAAAGCTCTCGTACGCATCGACATGAGCGAGTACGGCGAGAAGTTCTCCGTCTCGCGACTCGTCGGTGCCCCTCCCGGTTACATCGGTTACGAACAGGGCGGTCAGTTGACCGAGGCTGTTCGTCGGCGCCCCTATTCGGTCATCCTGCTCGACGAGGTTGAGAAGGCGCACCCCGAAGTCTTCGACGTTCTCCTGCAGGTGCTCGACGACGGTCGTCTGACCGACGGTCAGGGCCGCACTGTCGACTTCCGCAACGTGATTCTGATTCTGACTAGCAACTTGGGCAGCCAGTTCATCACCGACCAGGAGTTGCCGTGGGATGCCCGCAAGGCCGCCGTTGACGACCTCGTGCGCAAGTCGTTCAAGCCCGAGTTCATCAACCGACTTGACGACATCGTGGTGTTCCAGCCACTGTCGACCGACGATCTCAGCCAGATCGTTGAGCTCGATATCGACCGTCTCAGCAAGCGCCTCACCGATCGCCGCCTGCAACTGGCTGTCACACCGGATGCTCGCAGCTGGCTCGCCGATCGCGGCTATGACCCGATCTACGGTGCGCGTCCGCTACGCCGCCTCATGCAGCGCGAAATCGACGACAAGCTCGCCAAGGCGTTGCTCGCCGGTCACATTCGCGACGGAGACACCGTGCTCGTGGGGCTCGCTAGCAGTGGCGATGGCCTGCAGGTCACGCGCGGCCCCGGCACTGCTCCGGCCTAGCGGACTTTCGGTTTAGCGGACAACTGCCGACCGCTAACCACTAAGCCAGCCTTCGGCGTAACGGCTAGAGGAACATCGGCCGATCGTCGTCGTTCTCGGTATCAATCGCGAGATCGACGACGACGGGAACGTGGTCGCTCGGGCCATCGCCCTTGCGCTCTTCACGGTCGATGAATGCTTCGGTAACGAGTTCGTCGAACGCGGGTGAGCCCATCACAAAGTCGATGCGCATGCCCTCGTTGCGGGGAAAGCGCAGGCGCTGGTAATCCCAGTAGGTGTAGCCCTCGATGTTGCGGCTGCGGAGAGCATCGATCATCCCGGCCTCTTCGAAGGCGCGGAAGGCGGCGCGCTCGGCGTCGCTCACGTGAGTCTTGCCCTCGAACGCCGCGACGTCCCAGACGTCGTGGTCGAAGGGGGCAATATTGAAGTCGCCCATCAGCGCGAGCGGCTGCTCGGGGTTCTCGCTCATCCATCGGGTGGCCTGAGTCTTGAGATTGGCGAGCCATTCGAGCTTGTACGGGTAGTGGGGGTTGTCGAGCTCGCGGCCGTTGGGCACGTACAGGCTCCACAGGCGTGCGCCTTCAACCGTGACGCCAATGGCGCGGGCTTCGATGGGCACGGTGCCGTCATCGAGGGGCTTGCCGAAACCGGGCTGGGTATCGAAACCGACTGTCACGTCATCCATCGGGAGACGGCTCGCAAACGCGACGCCGTTCCACTGGTTGAGCCCGTGGAGTTCTACCTCGTAGCCAGCCTCGGTGAAGGCGTCCGTCGGAAACTGTTCGGGCTTGCACTTGATTTCTTGCATCGCGAGAACGTCAATATCTTCGCGAAGAAGCCAGTCGACGACGCGACCAACTCGGGTTCTGATGGAGTTCACGTTCCAGGTGGCAATACGCATGGTTCAACGGTAATAGGTCTACCCCTGTATTGGGCGACGACAGTGTCAGAGCCGCACCGTAGAGTCGAAACATGCAGCCGCTCACCCTCGTAGACGACGAAGCGGAGCAGTGCCTCAAAGCGGCAGAACAGGCTGATCGTCTCGACCGTCGCAACGCCACCATCGTGGCCGTATTGGGCTTTATCGGCGTCGTTCTCTCGGGCGCTTTGCTGATTCTGGGCCAGAGCAGCCTCTAAAGCCTTGCCCACAATGGGTATTCTGTACTCGTGACCGACGCCAAGCAGCAGCTCATTGAGCACATTTCCGCCGATGCCGTGTTCCACGGCGACTTCACTTTGACGAGCGGGAAGAAGGCTACTTACTACGTCGACATGCGTCGCGTGAGCCTCGACCACCGTGTTGCGCCCCTCATCGGTCAGGTCATGATTGACCTCATCGCTGACATCCCCGACATCTTTGCTGTCGGCGGGATGACGATGGGTGCCGACCCGATCGCCTCGGCCATGCTTCACCAGGGTGCCGCTCGCGGCCTCAGCTATCACGCCTTCGTTGTTCGCAAGGAGCCCAAGGATCACGGCCGCGGCCGCCAAGTTGAGGGCCCTGAGCTCGAAGGCAAGCGCGTCATTGTTCTCGAAGACACCTCGACCACGGGCGGTTCGCCGCTCGCTGCGATCGAAGCTCTCGAAAAGGTCGGCGCGATCATCGCCGGCGTTGCCGTTGTTGTCGATCGCGATACGGGTGCCAAGGAACGTATCGAAGCTGCCGGCTACCCCTACTACTCCGCGATTGGGCTGGGTGAACTGGGGCTGACTCCGTGACATCCGGAGATAACTCCTCGGGAGCCGGCAACGGCAACGAGCCGCGGCAGTCCTCATTCAACTGGGGACTGACTCCGAGCGACCCCGAGGTGCCTCCGGCCACACCGCCGAAGAAACCTCTCGAGCCGACCGAGCCCGAGGAACCCACCCGCGTACTGCCTCGCCAGCCCGACGAGGCGGCAGCGCCCGCCGCTCCGACGGTTCCGCTATCTCCCGCTACGCCGCCCGTGATGCCTCCGGCCGCGGCAGTACCGCCGGTTGCGCCTGCTGCGCCAGCTCCTCCGGTTCCGCCTGCCGCGGCAGCACCGCCGGTTGCGCCTGCTGCGCCAGCTCCTCCGGTTCCGCCTGCCGCGGCAGCACCGCCGGTTGCGCCTGCTGCGCCGCCCGCACCTGTTGTTCCGGGAGCGACCGCGCTCGAGGTTCCGCTGCCTCCGCTGACTCCCGCTCCTGCGACTCCACCCGCCGCGCCCCCTTCGGCAACCCCAGAGATTCCCGGGCTGCTCAAGCTCCCGCCAGTTGCGGGGGAGGCCCCGCCCGCGTCGCAGCCGGCTTCGCCCCCGGCACCGCTCGTCGAACCGCCCGCGAGCGAAGCGATGAACGTCGCCGAGCTGCCCACGAGCGCCATGAACCTGAGCGACCTTCCGACCGGTGCGATGGACGTTGCCGACCTACCGACCGGTGCGATGGACATCAGCGATCTCCCCACGGGAGCGATGGATGTGGCCGACCTTCCCACTGCGGCAATGGCGGCGCCCACTCGTCGTCAGAGTCACGTGCCTCCCGCCGTGGATCCTGCGCTCGATGGTGCAACCGAAGTCATGAACGCACAGTCGCTCGCGGGAATTTCAGCGGAAGCGGAATCCGTCGAGCATGACGTGGTCGGTGACCTCTTTGGCGAGGACAAATTCGTTGAGTACGACGACCAGGTTCTTGCCGCACCCTCGTCGGCTGTTGTGGTGCGCCAGCAACGGGTTCCCCCACCCCCGCGTCCGCCGATTCCGCGCGGCCAGATGATCGCGCTCGCGGTCGGCGGCGGGCTCGTTGCAGCGCTCGCATTGGTCGCCCTGTTCTTGCTGGGCACGCGCATCGGCGACAGCATGGAACCCGCCGTGGCCGTCTCAGCAACCCCCACGGCCGTTCCCACCGAGACGGTTCCCGTTGTCGGCCCTGTCGCGCCCGGAACCTACCAGTGGGATGAGCTCGCCGGCGGCGAATGCCTCGAGCCTTTCGCCTCCGCATGGGAGCAGGAATACACCGTCATCGACTGCGCTCAACCGCACGCCGCCCAACTGCTCACGATCGGTCAGTTCGACGACGCGGCATCCGATCCGTATCCGGATGCCGAAGCGCTGACCTCACGCACAGCGCAGGCCTGCTCTACTGACTCCGTTATTGACTTCGCGGCCGCTAAATCATTTGCCGATCTCGAGATTGTCACCAGCTTCGCCGCGACAGCCGATGACTGGGATGCCGGAAACCGCGACTACTACTGCTTCGCCACGCGGGCGGGAGATGATGCCCTCACGGCATCCGTCTCGCAACCACAAACGCCTGAAAACTAGTTCAGGAGGTCGGCGACGCTGTCGAGAACTTCGTTCGGACGGAACGGGTAGCGGTCGATTTCTTTTTGATCGCTAATGCCCGTGAGCACCAAAACGGTGTGAAGCCCTGCCTCGATACCGGCGACGATGTCGGTGTCCATGCGGTCACCGATCATGCCAGTCGTCTCGCTGTGCGCACCAATCTTGTTGAGTGCCGAGCGGAACATCATGGGGTTGGGCTTACCGACGATGTACGGCTCGCGACCCGTGGCCTTGGTGATGAGAGCGGCGACCGCGCCGGTGGCGGGCAGGGGGCCGTCAGCGCTCGGACCCGTGGCATCCGGGTTGGTCACAATGAAGCGGCTGCCGTTGCCAATGAGGCGAATGGCCTTAGTGATGGCTTCGAAGGAGTAGTTGCGGGTCTCACCGATCACGACGTAGTCGGGGTTGGTCTCAGTCATGATGAAACCGGCCTCGTGGAGGGCGGTCGTGATGCCGGCCTCACCGATGACGAAGGCGCTGCCTCCGGGGATCTGTTCCTTCAGGAAGTCTGCTGTGGCAAGAGCCGAGGTCCAGATCGCTGACTCGGGCACGTCGAGGCCAGAAGCCTTGAGGCGGGCGCTGAGATCGCGCGGGGTGAAGATCGAATTGTTGGTGAGAACCAAGTAGGGCTTCTCTTCGTCACGCCACTTCTGTAGAAGTTCGGCGGCGCCGGGCACGGGGTGATTCTCGTGTACGAGCACACCGTCCATGTCGGTGAGCCAGCACTCGATTTCGTCGCGATTTCTCATGCGCTCACTTTAGCGAACGCGGTCCCATTTGAGAGGCGACTCGTGATGATTTCGATCGCGGCGGGGTTTTGTTCGACAAGCACGACGCGTCGTTTGAGGGCTTGTGCGACTGCTCCGGTTGTTCCGCTGCCGGCAAAGAAGTCGAGTACCCAGTCTCCGGGCTGACTGGATGCCTGAATAATGCGCCGCAGAATTCCTTCCGGTTTCTGGGTGGCATAGCCGGTCTTTTCTTTGCCCGTAGGAGAGACGATGGTATGCCACCAGACATCCGTGGGCAGCTTGCCGCGCGCTGCTTTCTCGGGCGTCACCAGACCGGGAGCCATATAGGGCTCGCGATCGACTTCTTCATTGTTGAAGTAATAGTTCTTGGGGTTCTTGACGTAAACCAGAATCGTGTCGTGCTTCGATGGCCACTTTTTGGTGGCGCGAGCGCCGTAGTCGTATGCCCAGATGATCTCGTTGAGAAAACTGTCGCGGCCAAAGAGAGCGTCGAGCGCGACCTTGGCGTAGTGCACTTCTCGGTAGTCGAGGTGAAGGTACAGGGTGCCTCGGTCGTCGAGCAGTCGCCAAGCTTCCTGCAGCCGGGGTTCGAGAAACTCCCAATAGTCGGCGAAAGTGTCGTCGTAGGAGTACAAGATTCCCTTGATGGTGTCGTAGCTATTGCCGCCGAATCCCACCCGAGTTCCTTCGGCCGACCGCTGGGTGGTCAACGCCTGGCGACGCTGAGTGCGCCCCGTGTTGAACGGCGGGTCGATGTAGATCAGTCGAAAGCTCTCGTCGGGGAGAGCACTGATGATGGGAAGGTTATCCCCATGCACCACAAGGTCGGGGCCGTCGGGAGTCCAGTGCTGGTGCATTCCTTGAGATTAACAGTCAGTGACGCGCGCGGGAGCGTTCGTGACCCAGATGCCTGAATTGAACTCCGAGAACCAACGTTCTAGCCCCAGTGCAGGGCAGATTCGGGTGGACTACGGGTAGTTAGGGTGTCCAAAACCTCGACCTAGAGTTTATGGTTGGGAGAGATGCGCTCACCCGAAGGGCAAATCATTGACGATGCGATGACCCGCAAAGTCAGGGATTTAAACCCGGGGGAGAGAGAAATTGCGGCACAACAGCATCAACGTGGAGCGCACGCAGCGTAGCGCTCGAAGCGCGTTCATGCGGGGCGTGGCGTCAATCGTCGCCTTCGGTCTTCTGGTGGCCGGTCTCACCGTGATGCCCGCCACTCCGGCCGAAGCTGCCGTTGTGCAGTGGGGTACCAACGCAGGTACATCGCCCAGCTATCAGACCACCGTCAATGGCGATTTTGTTATGGCAGGCAATGGCGTTCTTGAGTGTCTTGGTGCGTACTTTAATGGCATCGGCGGTTGCACGGATCTGCATTCAGCCTCTGGTGGCAACTCGAGCACGGCGAACGATAACTTCTATTTGCAAAACTCGAACACGGTGTCCGGATTCGCCACGAATTCGAGCTCTGCCAACATTACGATTCCCGCCGGCGCCTCGGTAAAAAAGGCGTTTCTCAGTTGGAGCGCTAACACCGGCCGCTACACGGGAACTTCTCAAAATACATGCACCGTGCCCGATTCTGGTCGTGGCACCGTAACCATGCCTGCAGGATCTGCGACAGGCTATCGCAGCCAAGCGGCAAAAATTAAGGTCGGAGCAGCGGGTGTTGTAACCTCCGTGGCGCCGTCGAGTGTGCTCGAAGATCCCACGGGAACTGTATCTGCGCTTTACTACAGCGCCAGTGCTGATGTCACGAGCGCCTTCGCAGGAGCCGCAACCGGAACACCGCTGTTGGTCTCCGCTGGAGATATTTGGGCCCCGCAGGGTGCCGGTTGCTACGCCGGGTGGAGCCTCACCGTTGTGTACGACTACGGAATCTACATTCCGACCAACCCGCTTTCGCAGCCCCACCGGATCATCTTTTATGAGGGCCACGTTCGCTTGACCGCCGCTGAGGCGCCCCTCACGGTCGCGTTCAACGGATTCAGCGCTGTCGAGACAGGGACTCGTGCTGGATACACGCTATTCGAGGGTGATCGGGTCATCCAAGGCGACAAGGCCGAATATTCGCGGGGCACGGGAGCCTTCACGCAAATCCCAAATAGCGCGGGTAACACCAATAACATCGGCATCGGCAGAGGAGAGGGCTCTGTTCGCTACACGGCCCTGAGCGATACCGGACCGTTCACCAACCAGAGTGTGGATGTCGCGACCGTCAGCTTGCCGAATGTGCAAGCGGGAGATACCTCCGTCAACCTTCGAATGAGCACAAGCGGTGACTCCTACCTGCTGCAAAACACGATTCTGTCGGTGCCGAGCGCGGGCATCAATATCTCCAAGACCTACAACGGAACTCTCGATCAGCAGTCGCGCACCGCAACAGAAGCGGCAACCTTCTCGATCACGGTGACCAACTCGGGCGTCGGTATTCTGCAGAACATCGTCATCGCGGATGATCAAAGTAACTGCGCGCGCCCGCTGACCGGCATCACGCTCGCTCCGCTCCAGTCGTACACCTATACCTGTGTGGCGAACGGGCTGACGACAGCCAGCTACGACTCGACAGCGACCGCAACGGCAAGCACGGTTGTGGGTAACAACTCTGCCACCGGCAGCGACTCCACGCGTGTACTGCTCTCCTCCCTCTCGCTCGCCAAGACGAGCGCCCTCGCCGGTGGAGCTACGGGCCGCGCAGGCGACACCCTCAACTACACCTTCACCATCAAGAACAACGGCGACTCGCCCCTCACCGGCGTAGCCGTCACCGACCCGCTTCCCGGGCTCTCGGCGATCACCTACACGTGGCCGACGGGCACCGCTGGTGCGCTTGCGGCTGGCGCTTCCGCCACCGGTACGGCGACCTACACCCTGACTCAGGCCGACGTGGATGCGGGTTCCATCGCGAACACCGCAACCGCCACCGGTACGGATGCCGACGGCGGCATCAAGCCCGTAGCGACAGCCAACCGCACCACCCCCATCCCGGTGAATGCTGTTCTCGAAACCAAGAAGACTGCCGCGTACGCCGGCGCTGGAGTCGGTAACGTCGGCGACACCGTCAACTACTCGTTCTCGGTCAAGAACACCGGAAACGTCACGCTCACCTCGGTGACCCTGACTGACCCCCTCACCGGACTGTCTGCCATTGCGGTCACGTGGCCAGGAACCAGCGGCACCCTCGCTCCGGGCCAGACCGCGACCGGAACCGCGACCTACACGGTGAAGCAGGCCGACGTTGACGCCGGCAAGATCGTGAACCAGGCCACTTCGAGTGGCCGCACCCCCAAGAACGTTGCTGTCACGGGCCTCAGCAATGAAGTGACCTTGGCAACCGCGCCAGCAGCTCCCGGGCTCACCACCACGAAGTCGGGCACTGTTGCTGACCCCAAGGGCGTCGGCAGCGTTGTCACCTACAACTTCAGCGCCAAGAACACCGGAAACGTCACCCTCACGGGCGTGACGATCGCTGACCCGCTCGTCGGGCTCTCCGCTCTGACCTACTCGTGGCCGGGAACCGCCGGAACTCTCGCTCCGGGCCAGACCGTGACCGCCACCGCGACCTACACCGTGAAACAGTCCGACGTGGATGCCGGACTGGTGCGCAACACGGCCACCAGCTCGGGAACATCGCCCAGCGGCACTGCCGTTACTGCGGCATCCCCTCGCGTGGATGTCCCGCTGCAAACTCGCGCCCCTGCGGTATCGCTGACCAAGTCGGGAGCGCTCGCGGGCGGCTCGACCGCGGGCAGCACCGTGAACTACTCGTTCGTTCTGACCAACTCGGGCAACGTGACCCTCACGAATGCGGGCATCACCGACCCGCTCTCGGGACTCTCGGCCATCACGTACAGCACGTGGCCCGGCACCGTCGGCGCCCTTGCTCCCGGCCAGTCCGTCACCGCCACGGCAACGTACACAGTGAAGCAATCGGATGTCGACGCCGGTGCTGTTGTGAACAGCGCGACCGCAAAGGGCACCCCTCCGACCGGAGCTGACGTGACGCGCACGACGCCCGCGACCGTTCCGATCACGGCCGATGCCAAGATGATCGTCACCAAAACGGGTGCTTACACCACGGGATCCGGCGCTGTCGGGTCGGTCGTCACGTACACCTTCAGCGTGAAGAACGACGGAAACGTCACCCTCAGCCAGGTCGTTCTGGCCGACCCGCTCTCGGGCCTGAGCCCCATCTCGGTAACGTGGCCCGGTGCATCCGGAGTGCTCCCACCAGGGCAGACGGCCACCGGAACCGCGACGTACACGGTCAAGCAGTCTGATGTGGATGCCGGCTCGGTCAAGAACACGGCAACCGCTACGGCAAAGACTCCGACCGGCGCCACGGTGACCCAGCCTTCAGCCGAGTCTGTTGTGCCCACGGTTACCCCCACGCGACTCATCACGACCACGAAGTCGGCGACAATTGCCGGTGGCGCCACCGGCAAGGTCGGCGACGTTATCAACTACTCGTTCAGCGCAAAGAATGACGGAAACGTCACCCTCTCCGGGGTGACGATCGCTGACCCGCACACGGGCCTCTCGGCACTGACCTACACGTGGCCCGGCGCCACGGGCGTTCTTGCTCCCGGCCAGACCGTTACCGCGGTCGCGACGTACACGATCAAGCAGTCCGATGTGGATGCCGGCTCGGTCAAGAACATTGCGACCGGTAGCGGTACTCACGCCGGCACCACCGTCAGCAACCCCTCGACTGAGATCACGGTTCCCACTATTGCGGCCAACCCGGTCGTGACCACGCTCAAATCGGGTGCGCTTGCCGCCGGTTCGACCGGCCGCGCTGGCGATACCGTGAACTTCTCGATCAAGCTCACCAACTCGGGCAACGTCACCCTGACCTCGGTGTCGGCGACGGACACGCTTCCTGATCTCTCGGCACTCACCTACGGCACGTGGCCCTCCGGCGTCGCCGGAACGCTCGCGCCCGGCCAGTCGGTTACCGCCACCGCCACTTACACGCTCAAGCAAAGTGACGTGGATGCCGGCTCGGTATCGAACACGGCAACCGGTTCAGGCACCCCGCCCACCGGCGCCGCAGTGACCAGCGTCAGCCCCGCCACCGTTCCGATCACGGCGGGCCCCGCGCTCACCGTCTCCAAGTCGGGTGCCGTCACGACCGGTAACGGCTCCGTCGGAGACACCGTCACGTTCTCCTTCGTGGTGCGCAACACCGGTAACGTCACCGCGACCAGCGTTGGCATCACCGATACGCTTCCGGACCTCTCCACAGTCACCTTCGGCACCTGGCCGAGTGGCACGGCAGGCACGCTGGCCCCCAACACTCAGGTCACTGCTACCGCGACGTACACAATTAAGCAGGCCGACGTTAACGCGGGCTCTGTCAAGAACACGGCGACGGCATCCGGCACCATCCCCGGCGGCGGAACTGTTTCAGCGACGTCGCCGCAGGCAGTCGTTCCGACCGTGGCTTCGGCTCCCGCGATTGACACCCAGAAGTCCGCAAGCGTTGCAGGAACTGGCGCGGTGGGCGATGTCATCACGTACACGTTTGTCGCGAAGAACACCGGTAACGTCACGCTCACGGGCGTTTCGATCGCTGACCCGCTCACGGGGCTTTCGGCGCTGACCTACGGCACGTGGCCCGGCGGGGTTGCCGGAACACTTGCGCCCAACGCGCAGGTCACCGCCACGGCGACCTACACGATCGTGCAGTCTGATGTGGATGCTGGCTCGGTCAAGAACACGGCAACCTCCACGGGCAACTTTGGCGGAACCGCTGTGACTGACCCCTCGCCGCAGGTGACGACTCCCACTGTCGCTGCGGTGCGCACGATCTCTCTTGCCAAGAATGGCGTTCTCGCTGCGGGTGCTACGGGCGTCGCCGGCGACACCGTCAACTACAGCTTCGTCGTGCGCAACACGGGTAACGTCACGCTGACGAGCGTCGGCATCACCGACCCGCTGTCCGGCCTCTCCGCTGTCACGTTCGGTACGTGGCCCAGCGGCACTGCGGGTCGCTTGCTCCCCAACACGCAAGTCACGGCCACGGCAACCTATGTTCTGAAGCAGTCGGATGTCGACGCTGGTTCGGTAGCCAACACGGCAACCACGCGCGGTACGCCTCCCACCGGTGCTGCCGTCTCGGCAACTGCTCCGGCTACCGTTCCGGTCGCCGCGAACGGTGCTCTCGCCGTGGCGAAGACGGGTGCCGTCACGTCGGGTACCGGAGGCGTCGGCAGCACGATGACCTTCTCGTTCTCCATCACCAACCCCGGAAACGTCACGATGACGGGTGTCGCCATCGCGGACTCGCTCGTCGGCCTCTCGGCGCCCGTCTACACGTGGCCCACCGCTACCGCGGGTCGCATCGCTCCGGGTGAGACCGCGACAGCAACGGCCACCTACACGGTGAAGCAAGCTGACGTCAACGCTGGTTCGGTATCGAACACGGCGACCGTGTCGGGTAAGACTCCGACAAACGCGACGGTCACTTCTGCTCCCTCGACCGCCGACGTTCCTACGATTGCTGGCGCTCCTGAGCTCACCACCACGAAGTCGGCGAACGTCACTTCGGGCGCCAAGGTTGGCGACTCGATCACGTACTCGATCGCAATCTCGAACACCGGTAACCAGACCATCACCGGCGTCACCCTGACTGACTCGCTCGTGGGTCTCTCGACTCCCGTTGTCACGTGGCCCGGCGTTGCGGGAACCCTCGCTCCCGGTCAGACCGCAACAGCTCTCGCGAGCTACACCGTGAAGCAGTCGGATGTGGATGCTGGCTCGATCGCCAACACCGCGTCGGCAGCCGGAACAGCTCCAGGCGCGACTCCCGTCAGCGATGACTCCAACCCCGTGGTCACCACCACGGCTACTCCGGCCCCCACTCTGTCGCTCGTGAAGTCGGGCACGCTGCCGGCTGGTTCCACGTCCGTTGCTGGCGAGGTCGTCACATACAGCTTCGTCATCCGCAACACCGGCAACGTCACGCTCACGGGTGCCGCAGTTACTGACCCGCTCTCGGGCCTCTCTGCGATCACGTATGGCACTTGGCCCTCGGGCACGACCGGAACGTTGGCGCCGAACACTCAAGTGACGGCCACCGCTACCTACACGGTGAAGCAGTCGGATGTCGATGCGGGTTCGATCGCAAACACCGCGACCGCTACGGGAACGGGTGTCATCGGCGGCGCCGCTGCGCCGAAGACCAGTAGCGCGACGGTTCCGCTCGCCTCCACCGCCAAGCTCACCGTCTCTAAGACCGGTGCAGTCGCTGCGGGTGCCAACAAGGTCGGCGACACCGTCACCTTCTCGTTCGTCGTCAAGAACACGGGTAACGTCACGCTCTCGAGCGTTGGCATCACTGATTCTCTCGCGGACCTTTCGGCTGTCACCTTCGGCACCTGGCCGGGCGGCACGACCGGTGTTCTCGCTCCCAACGCGCAGGTAACGGCGACAGCGACGTACACAATCAAGCAGTCCGACGTGAACGCTGGCTCCGTAAAGAACACGGCTACGGCATCCGGAACCCCGCCGTCGGGCCCCGTTGCTACTGCCACGTCGCCGGAGGCCGTAGTGCCGACGGTTGCGGCATCTCCCGCGCTCGTCACCACCAAGAGCGCTGTGGTGGGCGGCACGGGAACTGGTGCGCTCGGCGACACCATCACGTACACCTTCACGGCCAAGAACACCGGTAACGTCACGCTCACGGGCGTCACGCTGACCGACCCGCTGCCCGGACTCTCCACCCCCACCTACGTGTGGTCGGGTGGCGTGAGCGGCCAGCTCAACCCCAACGGCACCGTCACCGGAACTGCCACCTACACAATTACTCAGGCGGATGTTGACGCCGGTTCGGTCAAGAACATTGCGACGGCCACGGGAACGCCTCCCACCGGCGCTGCCGTCACTGCTCCGTCGCCGCAGCTCGTCACGCCGACGATCACGTCTGCACCGAAGATCGGTGTGACGAAGTCGGGCGCTCTCGCGCCGAGCGCGCAGGGTGTTGCTGGTGACGTTGTCACGTGGAGCCTGACGCTCACGAACTCGGGCAATGTGACGCTCACCTCGGTATCGGTTACTGACTCTCTGCCCGGCATTTCCGCCGTGACCTACGGCACGTGGCCCTCGACGGCAGGAACCTTGGCTCCGGGCCAGAGCGTTTCCGCTACCGCAACGTACGTGCTCACGCAGGCAGACATTGACGCCGGTGCGGTGTCGAATACCGCCAACGGTTCGGGTACCCCGCCGCGCGGATCACCCGCCACGGCTACTGCTCCCGCAACTCTTCCCCTTGCATCGAACTCCACCATCACGCTCGACAAGACCGCGGCCATTGTTTCTCCCGGCACGGGCGTTGTGGGCGACACCATCCGCTACACCTTCACCGCCCAGAACACCGGTAACGTCACGCTGACCAACGTGATCATCGCCGACCCGCGTCCCGGCCTCAGCGCACTCACCTACGGCACCTGGACCAGCGGCACTGTGGGCCGCCTCGCTCCGGGGCAGTCCATCACGGCGACGGCTGACTATGTCATCCGTCAGGCCGACCAGAACGCCGGCGTTGTGAACAACACGGCGTCTGTTTCGGGCAAGCCGCCCGTTGGCCCGAACACCACGGCATCGTCGGCTGCGGTAGCTACTCCGACCGCAACGCGCGTTCCGGGCATCCTCACCACTAAGACCTCTAGCGTTGCCGGAACCGGCGCCGTTGGCGATGTCATCACGTACACGATCACAGTACGCAATACGGGTAACACGACCCTCACGTCAGTGTCGGCAAGTGACCCGCTCTCTGGCCTCAGCACGCTTACCTTCGGTGCATGGCCCGGTGGAGTAACCGGAACGCTGCAGCCCAACACGCAGGTTGTCGCCACCGCGAAGTACACGATCAAGCAGTCCGACGTGAATGCGGGCTCGGTCACCAACACAGCAACTGGTCAAGGCACCTCGCCCTCCGCCGGAGTCATCACTGACCCCTCGGATGAAGTTGTTACCCCAACGGTTGCCGCCAACCCCGTCGCTACTTTCTCGAAGACCGGTGTGCTCGCTCCCGGCTCTGTTGGTGCTGCTGGCGACACCATCACGTACACCTTCACGACGGAGAACACCGGTAACGTGACGCTCACGGGAGTTGCTGTCAGCGACCCGCTGGCTGACCTCGGTGCGATCTCGTACACGTGGCCGGGCGCCACTGGCGTGCTCACCCCAGGCCAGACCGTCACGGCGACGGCTAACTACACGGTGAAGCAGTCCGATGTGGATGCTGGCTCTGTCAGTAACACCGCAACCGTCACTGCCACCCCGCCGTCGGGCACGCCGTTCACCGAGACGGATCCCGAGACGGTATCGATCGCGCCTGCCCCCGGCATTACGGTCAGCAAGGTTGCCTCCGTCGGTGGAACCGGTGCGGAGAACGACGTCATCACGTACACGATGACGATTCGCAACACGGGTAACCAGACGCTCACCGTCGTTACGCTCATCGACAACCTGCCCGGGCTGAGCACTCCGACCTTCGTGTGGCCGGGGGCAGACAACGAGCTCGCGCCGGGTCAAACAGCCACGGCGACCGCGACCTACACGATCGATCAAGACGACCTCAACGCCGGCGAGGTGACCAACACCGCGAACGTGACCGCTCAGACTCCTGGTGGCGGCCCCGAGGTGAACGCAAGCTCTGGCGCTGTGGTCGTCGCGACTGGTGCCCAGCGTCCCGAACTCACCACAACGAAGACCGCCAGCGTTGTGCCGAGCCCTGCCGCTGAAGGCACCACCATCACGTACTCCTTCCTTGTGGAGAACACCGGAAACGTGACGATTGAGAACATCGTTCTCAACGACCCGCTTCTGGGCGGAGCAACGCCCACGTTGTCCGCGACATCGCTCGACCCCGGTGAATCGGCGACAGCAACGGCGAACTACACGATCACTCAAGCCGATATCGACGCCGGTTCGGTGACGAACACGGCGAAGGCTGCCGGTGCCACCACAGCAGATCCCGCCGTGCCGGTTGAAAGCCCGGTTTCCTCGGTGACGACTCCGACCGCGCCCGCTGCCCCCGGCATCTCGGTCACGAAAACAGGCACCGCCGCGCAAGACGCCGGCGACCTGATCGACTGGTCCTTCACCGTTACCAACACCGGAAACGTCACGCTCAGCGGCGTCACCCTCAACGATGCCCTTGCTGGAGTCACGCCCGTCTTCGGAACTTTCCCCAGCGGTGTCTCAGGTCAGCTCGACCCCGGCGATAGCGTCCTCGCGACCGCTGACGACTATGTCGTAACGCAGGCGGATGTCGACTCGGGCTCCGTCGTGAACACCGTGACCGCATCCGGTACGCCGTCTCGTGGCGCCGTCGCTAACGCGACCACTGCGGCGACCGTGCCTTTGGCTCCCGATGCTGGAATCACCATCGTCAAGTCTGAAGACGCCTCGCCCGCAGACCGCGGACTTGGCGACACCGTAAGCTTCACATTCACCGTCACCAACACCGGTAACGTCACGCTGAGCTCGATCAGCATCATTGACCCCCTCGACGGTGTTTCGGCGATCAGCTACGACGACTGGGACGGCAACGCCGCCGGCTCGCTCGGCCCGAACGATGTGCTGACCGCAACTGCCACGTACGTGCTCACGCAAGCCGACATCGACCGCGGTTTCGTCGACAACGACTCGAGCGTGCTCGCCTCGACCCCTGCTGGTGTCATCTTGGATGAGGACTCCAACACCGTCACCGTCACGACCGACGCAGCGGCTCCCTCTCTCGTCACCACAAAGGCCGCCGTGCTCAACGGCACGGGCGTGGTGGGCGACACGATCAGCTACACGATCACGCTGCTGAATGACGGAAACGTCACGCTGACGGATGCTGCGGTCACCGACTCGCTCGCGGGTCTCAGTGCTCTCGTCTACGGCGAATGGGTCTCCGGTGTTGATGGCGAACTTGCTCCCGGTGAGTCCGTCACGGCCACCGCGAACTACACGATCACTCAGGCGGATGTCGATGCTGGCTCGGTCAGCAACATCGCGACCGGTGACGCCGAATCCGCTCGCGACGGCGCTGCCGTCACGGATGATTCGCCCGCCGCGGTCACGCCTCTCGTCACTCAGGCCGCCGCTATTTCGGCGACCAAGACCGGTGCGCTGGAATCCGGCTCTGAGGGTGAGGCAGGAGACCTCATTGAGTTCGCCTTCACG
Organism: Salinibacterium sp. VpJ6; assembly: GCF_059767345.1. NCBI lineage: Bacteria > Bacillati > Actinomycetota > Actinomycetes > Micrococcales > Microbacteriaceae > Salinibacterium > Salinibacterium sp. VpJ6. Next base: position 1,436,913 of record NZ_JBSOQL010000001.1, on the reverse strand, counting down.
ATCACGAACGACGGAAACGTCACGCTTACTGGCGTCACGTTGGCTGACCCGCTCACCGATCTGTCGGCCATCACGTACACCTGGCCCACCGCGACCGACGGCGTCTTGGCTCCGGGCGAGACCGCAACGGCGGTAGCGACCTACGAGCTCAAGCAGAGCGACGTGGACTCCGGTTCTGTCGTGAACTTGGCCACACCATCCGGTGTTGACCCCAACGCGGTTGACGTTGATGGCACCGAAGTCGCCGCGACTGTTGTTGTTGAACCCGACGCAAGCCTGAGCGCGATCAAGACGGGCGAACTGCGTGCGGGCGGAATCGGTCAAGTCGGCGACATCATCGACTACTCCGTGACCGCCACCAACACCGGAAACGTCACGCTGCACGACGGCCAGCTTCTTGACCCACTTCCCGGAATTAGTGACCCCAACATCGTCTGGCCAGACCCGGCTCAGCCCGGCGTTCTCGGCGTCGGCGAGTCCGTCACCGGAACCGCGGAATACACGCTCACCCAGGCCGACATCGACCTCGGGTACATCGAGAACACGGCAGACGTTCAGGCCCTCACGCCGAACGATGCCGTTGTTCCGGCGACCACCAACACTGTCGTCATCCCGACGGTGCGACCGGCTCCGATCCTCACGGTCGACAAGACTGCCGTAGTCGCTGACGCTGGCGAACTTGGCGATGAGATCGCCTACTCGTTCACGATCACGAACGATGGAAACGTCACGATCGACGGCATCACCCTTGCTGACCCACTGCCCGGTCTCACGGGCCTCACGGTCAACTGGGATGTCGCGAACACCACCCAGACGCTCGCCCCCGGCGACAGCGTCACCGCCACGGCAACGTACGAAATCACTCAGGATGACGTGAACGCGGGAGAGGTCGTCAACACGGCGACCGCCAGCGGAACCGGTGCGCAGAGCACTCCGGTTAGCGGCTCCTCGCCCGAGGTCGTAACCGAAATCGTTGAGGCTGCCCCCTCGCTCAGCGCGACCAAGAGCGCGGCACTCGCGGCCGGCGCTACGGGCGTCGCGGGCGACACCGTGGAATTCAGTTTCACCGTGACCAACGACGGAAACGTTTCGCTGACATCCGTCGATCTGATCGACCAGTTGCCGGGCCTCACCGGAGTGACCTTCGGTGCCTGGCCAACAGCGACTGACGGACTGCTCAACCCGGGCGATGACGTCACGGCCACCGCGACCTACACGCTCCTCCAGAGCGACATTGATGCTGGTTCTCTCGCGAACAGTGTCAACGCATCGGGCACGCCTCCCACCGGCTCTGCGGTAACGCAGCCAGCTTCGGCGACGCTCCCGCTCACGGCGGCACCGAACTTCACCATCACGAAGACGGGTGACTTGGGAGCCCAGCTGGGCGAAGTGGGCGATGTCATTGACTACAGCTTCAGCGTTACGAACTCCGGAAACGTGACCCTCACCGGTGTTGTTCTAATTGACTCGATGCCGGGCGTGAGCACTCCGCTGATTGTCTGGCCGGGAGACGACCGCGTGCTCGCTCCGGGCGAGACGGCGACCGCTACCGCGGACTACACGATCACTCAGGACGATGTCGACGCGGGTTCCGTCTCGAATACTGCTGAGGCTCTCGGTTCCACGCCTGACGGCACCGAGTACTTCGAGTTCTCAGACCCTGCGATCAATCCCACGGTCGAGCGCACGGACTCGGTAACAATCGACAAGGTCGGCAGTACCCCGGATGGCGCGACTCTCGGCGATCTCGTGCACTACGACTTCACGCTGCAGAACACCGGAAACACGACTCTCACGGGCGTCGCGATCGATGACCCGCTGGTTGGACTCTCGACCATCGTTTACTCGTGGCCGGGTGCTGCGGGCGAGCTCGCTCCCAGCGAGACCGCCACTGCCACAGCGACCTACGCCATAACGCAGGCCGATATCGACCTCGGTTACGTGAGCAACTCCGCGGATGTCGACGCCACGTCACCCCTCGGCGCCGTTGACGATTCGGTCGGCCCCATTGATGTGCCGACCGTCACTGCCGCGCCAGCGATCGAGACGACCAAGAACGGTGCGCTCGAGGCCGGTGCAACAGGATTCGCCGGCGACACGGTGGAGTACTCCTTCACCGTGCGCAACAGCGGAAACGTCACGCTCACCGACGTCGAACTCTCCGACCCGCTCACGGGACTCAGCGCTCTGACGTACACGTGGCCGACTGCTACTGACGGAGCGCTCGCGCCGGGCCAGAGCGCAACCGCCGTCGCGACCTACGAGCTCACGCAGGCAGACGTCGACGCGGGCAAGGTCGACAACGAAGTGACAGCCGAGGGAACCACTCCCGCGGCAGGCACAGTTGACGACACCGCGACCGAGACCGTTACGATCACTCCCGCTCCGGTACTCACTCCGTTCAAGGAGGGCGTCATCCTCAACGGTGGCGTTGGTGCTGTCGGAGACACGGTCGAGTACACGCTCACCGTGACCAATGACGGAAACGTCACCCTGTACGACGGCCAGCTGCTCGACCCGCTGCCGGGGCTTTCGGTTCCGGTCATTACGTGGCCAGACCCCGCCAAGCCTGGCGAGATTCCGGTCGGCCAGTCGGTCGTCGGCGTCGCAACCTACGAGCTGACGCAGGAAGACGTTGACCGCGGATTCATCTCGAACATTGCAGAAATGTCTGCCGAGACTCCGAAGGGTGTCCTCGTGGTCGAGACCTCCAACGAGGTCATCGTTCCGACCGTTCTGCCTGCTCCGAACATCACCGTGACCAAGTCGGGCGCGCCTCAGGGCACGGCCGACCTCGGCGACACGATCGACTACTCGTTCGAGATTCTCAACTCGGGTAACGTCACGCTGGACTCAGTCACGCTGACGGATCCGCTCCCGAACCTCTCGGCGATCACGATCACGTGGCCCACCCCGGCGACCCCCGGTGTGCTCGCTCCCGGTGAGATCGCTACCGCGACGGCTGACTACGAAATCACACAGGACGACGTGGATGCTGGCGCCGTTTTGAACATCGCGACCGCTGATGGCGTTGACCCCAACGGCACCGACGTCACGGACGACTCTGAAGCGAACACGGTTCCGACCGAAACGATTCGTGCGGAGGTGGAACTCACCAAGAACGGTGTGCTCGCCGACCCGGCTCGCGCCGATGAGGGCGACACCGTTAACTGGTCGTTTGAGCTGAGCAACACCGGCAACGTCACGCTCACGGGTGTAGAGATCGTTGATTCCCTCGCGGGTATCTCGGCTCTGACCTACACGTGGCCCGGCGCCGACGGCACGCTCGAGGTGGGCGAATCGGTCACCGCAACGGCAACATCCACATTGACGCAGGCGCAGATCGATGGGGGAACCGTAGAGAACGATGCTGTTGGTTCGGGAACGCCTCCGCGCGGTGACCCCGTCAGCGACCCCGCAACAGCCGCGGTCGTGCTCGCCTCGCAGGCCAGCATGGATGTCACCAAGGTCGGCACCGTCGACGGTGCTGGCAACGCGGGTGACACGATCGATTACGACTTCGGCATCACGAACTCCGGAAACGTCACCTTGACTCTCGTGGATCTGGTTGATGCGCTCGTCGGCGTCAGCAGCCCAGTCTTCTCATGGCCGGGAACGCCAGGAGAGCTGCAACCAGGTGAGACGGTTACGGCTACTGCCAACTACACGATCACTCAGGATGACGTCGACCGCGGCAGCGTCTCGAACGTGGCGACCGCCAGCGGAAAGCCGCCGATCGGTGACACGATCACGGTGAGCACGACGGTTACCGAGACGACTGTTGCTCCGGCCGCTGCTTCGCTGCTGTTGACGAAGTCATCGAGCACGGGCGCGAGCGCTGGTGTGAACGACATCGTCACCTACACATTCGAGGTGGAGAACACCGGAAACGTCACGGTTGATGAAATTGTGATTGCCGACCCCCTGCCCGGCCTCAGCACTCCTGTGGTCAACTGGCCAGGAGCCAACGGTGTTCTCGCCCCCGGCGAGACGGCAACGGCAACGGCGACCTACGCGATCACTCAGGCCGATGTTGACGCGGGCAAGGTCGACAACACTGCCGTTGCCAATGGCACCTCTCCGACCGACGCTGCCGTTGCGAGCAACACGGCTCTTGAATCGACGCCGACGGATGCGGCTGCGCCCGACATCCTCGTCACCAAGAGTGGTGCCCTCACACCCGGTGCTGCCGGCTTCGAGGGTGACCTCGTGGAGTACGAGTTCTCGCTCACGAACAACGGTAACCAGACGCTCACGGCGGTATCGCTGGCTGACCCGCTGCCGAACCTTTCGGCAATCGTGTACTCGTGGCCGACCGCAACGGCGGGCACCTTGGCGCCGGGGGCTGTTGTTACAGCCACGGCTACCTACGAGTTGACTCAGGATGACATTGACTCCGGCTCCGTCGCGAACATTGTCACCGGTAGCGCGACGCCGCCATCAGGCACCGCGTTCACCGAGACGGCGCCCGCCGCTGTCCCGATCGCCGCAAATGGCGAACTCGAAGCCACGAAGTGGGGCGAACTGCGCGCCGGTGGAATCGGGCAGGTTGGCGACTGGGTCGACTACCGTCTCGAAGCAACCAACACGGGCAATGTCACCCTCATCGACGGCGAGCTGCGCGATCCGCTTCCTGGACTGAGCGTTCCCGTCATCACCTGGCCGAACCCCGCGCAGCCCGGCGTTCTGTTGCCCGGCGAAACTGTCATCGGTGAAGCATCGGTTCAGCTCACGCAGGAAGACATCGACCGCGGCTACATCTCGAACATTGCGGATGTCGGCGCTACCGACCCGAACGATGATGACATTTCTGCGACCACCAACGAAGTTATCGTCACGACAGTTCAGCCGCAGCCGAGCATGACGGTCGTGAAGTCGGGCGAGGTCGCTCTGACGGGCGAGAACGGCGTCGGCGACACCGTGGACTTCGAATTCGAGGTTCGTAACACCGGTAACGTCACGATCGGTTCGATCGTTGTCACCGATCCACTGCCCGGAATGAGCACGCCAACAGTGCAGTGGCCGACCGCGGTAGAAACACTCGCGCCCACCGAAACGGTGACCGCAACGGCCAGCTACCCCATCCGTCAGTCGGATGTTGACCGTGGCTACGTTGAGAACACGGCGAGTGCTACGGCAGTTCCCGTTCGCGGCGATGCCATCTCCGCACCCTCAAACACTGTCGAGGTGCCCACCGAGGCTCCGAGCGTGGTCGTTTCGGTGACCAACGTTGGCGCTTTGACGAACCCGGGCCCGGCCGTGGAAGGCGACACGGTCACCTGGGACTACAGCTTCACGAGCACCAGCAACGTGACGCTCTCGGGCGTTGAGTTGAGCGACTTCATCGGTTCGCTCCCGGCTGGGGACTACACCTGGCCCGGAGACGTGGGCGTTCTTTTGCCTGGCGAAACCGTCACGGCAGTTCGCGTGCAGCCGCTGACGCAGGCCGATATCGACTCGGGTGCTGTGTCGAGCGTCGTTACCGGTGAGGGAACTCCTCCGGTCGGCGCTGCGGCAACCGCCACTGCTCCGGCTACTGTCGCTCTCGCGGCCGATGGCCTGTTGCAGGTGACGAAGTCGAGCGAGCTGGCTGTCGCTGGCGAGAACGGCCCTGGCGACACCATCGATTACACGATCGTGGTTACCAACATCGGAAACGTCACGCTGCGCACGGTGACCATCACCGACAGCATTGACAACGTCTCGATCAACTCGATCGTCTGGCCCGCCAACAGTGGCGTACTGGCTCCGGGTGAATCGGCGACGGCGAGCGCGACCTACGTTCTCGAACAGGATGACGTCGACCGCGGCTATGTCGACAACACCGCATCCGTTCGTGGCGTCACGCCCGGCGGCGACCCTGTCACGGCGACGTCGAACGTTGACCGCGAACTCACAGCGGTGGCTGACCCCAGCATTACCGCTGAGAAGTCAGGCGTCATGACGTCGGGTTCGGGTGAAGTCGGTTCTGAAATCACCTACAGCTTCATCGTGAAGAACACCGGAAACGTGACCCTGCGCCTCGTAGGCGTTATTGACCCGCTGATCGACGTCGTTCCGTCTGACCTCACGTTCCCCTCGGCCACCGGTATTCTCGGCCCGAACGAGCAGGCCGTCGGTTCCGTCGTGTACACCGTGACGCAGGCCGATGTCGACAGCGGCACCGTGGAGAACACGGCGACGGCGATCGGAACGGCGCCAGACGGTACCGGAGTGACCGGTGTCTCGAACACTGTGCTCAACCCGACCGCGGATGCTGCGCCATCCATCGTCACTTCCCACACTGCGGCTCTCGCTGCGGGAGCAACGGGAGTGCTCGGCGACGGCATGGACTACACGTTCACGATCACGAATGACGGAAACGTCACGCTCGATGGTGTGACGCTCTCGAACACGATCCCCGGCCTCACCGGCTTCGTCTACACGTGGCCAGACCCGGCCGCTCCGGGCGTACTCGCACCGGGCGAAAGTGTCACCGTCACGGCAACTCGTCTTGTTGACCAAGCGGATGTCGACGCCGGTGAAGTGCGCAACGTGGCGACCGGTGAGGGTAACTCTCCCGCCGCAACCGCCGTTGATTCTGATTCTGCGGTCACCGTGGTTCCGCTCATCGAGGCGCTGTCGGGCATCGACATCGCCAAGGCTGGCGTACCGCGCGACGTCGTGAACCCCGTCGTCGTGGGTTCGTGGATCGATTACACCTTCACCGTCGAGAACACGGGCGAAACCACACTGAGTGGTGTCACCGTTGCTGACCCCAAGGTCGGAACGACAGCAGTCGTGTACGGCGCTTGGCCCGCAGCAGCCGGCGTATTGGCTCCGGGGGAGTCGGTTACGGCGACCGCGAGCTACCAGGTCACGCAGGCTGAGTTCGATGCCGGTTCGGCGTCGAACACCGCAAACGTGACATCGACGAACCCGGCGGGCGACGACATCGTCGACACGTCGAACACCGTCGTTGTTCCGACCGCGGCTGGCTCGCCTGACATTGAGATCACGAAGACTCAGGTGCTGGCCGCTGGCGCGACCGGCAACGCGGGAGACGTCGTGGAGTACAGCTTCGAGGTCACCAACACCGGTGATGTCACGCTGAACGGTGTCACGATCGCCGACGACCAAATTGATCTCAGCACGCTGACGATCACCTGGCCGGGCACTCCGGGTGTTCTCGCTCCGGGCCAGTCGGCCACGGCAACCGCAACGTACGTACTCACTCAGGATGACGTGGATGCTGGTTCGATCAGCTCCGACGCTTCCACGGCGGGAACGCCGGTCGTGGGCGCTGTGGTGACGGACACGGCCACCGGCTCAACGCCGATTGTCGAAAACCCGTCGATGACCATCACGAAGACGAGTTCGTTCGCGACCTTCGCCCAGCAGGGTGCCACCGTGAACTACGTCATCGAGGTCGTCAACACGGGTAACGTCACGCTCACCGGAGTCGTAATCACCGACCCCAAGCCGGGCGTCTCCGCGCTCACCTACAACTGGCCGGGTACTCCTGGCGAGTTGGCTCCGGGTGAGTCAGTCACGGCAACGGCGACCTACGTGATCACTCAGGGTGACGTGGATGTCGAACAGACCACGAACGTGGCCACGGTCGACGCGAACGCGCCCTCGGGCCCCATCGCGCCGGAAGAGGCAACCGACGTTCTCCCGATTCCGAATGTGCCGAACATTGCGCTGATGATCTCGGGTGTGCTCGGTGCGGGCCAGCAGGGCTTCCCCGGCGATGTCGTGATCTTCACGTACGTGGCCACCAACACGGGAACGCTGCCGCTGACGAATGTCTCGATTGCCGATCCGCGTTCCGGTCTCTCGCCCATGAACTACGGTGCGTGGCCCGGCGCGGTCGGCGTTCTCGCTCCGGGTGAGTCGATCACAGCAACGGCGACCTATGTCATCCGTGAAAGCGACGCGGGAACGACGCTTTACGAAACGGCAACGGTCACCAGCACCGAAATCAACTCGGGAGACCCCGTGGTGGCAACTGCACAGACAACTTTGCAGCTACCTACCAAGGCTCTCTCTTACACTGGGTCGGATCCCCGAGGAACACTCGCAACCGGGTTGGGCACACTGCTCGCCGGCCTCGCTCTGATCCTGCTCGCACGCAGAAGACAACGACAGGAAGAATCATGAAGCTCCGCACACGACTGACCGCTACCGCAGTACCTTTTGCGATCCTCGCGCTGACGCTTGCGGGTTGCACGAATGATGGCACCGACGGTCAGCCCGACCCCGAAGAGACGTCGAGCTCGGCCGAGCAGACTCCGGGCGTGACCGACATTACGGATGCTCCCGGTACCGGTGAGAACCTGCAGGGTGCTCTCGCCGACTCCACCGTCAACGAGTGCGAGCGTACGGGCGACGAATGGACTGTCTCGGGTGTCGTGACGAACTCGACCGATGCCAGCGCCACGTACCGCATCTACGTCTCACTGCTCAACGGTGCCAACGACACTCGCGCTCTCACTCAGGTGGATGTCGCTGCGACTGAGCCGGGAGACACCACCGACTGGGAGACCGTTATTCCTGTCGCTGAAGACGAGCTCACCTGCGTGCTGCGCGTCGAGCGCTACGAAGGCTAGTCGCGCGGGGTCGCCCAGAATGGCAGTGCTCCAGCCTATGGTGGCGCTCCGAGGCGGTACTCAGGTGGGGCCGCCGACGACTATCGTGGAATGGTGACTGAACCGAACCCCAGCGTCGAGCTGTCGACCAACGGGGTGGGGCCGTGGCAGGGCGAATGGCCCACCGAACCCCACTACGATCCCGTGCTGCTCGAACGCGGCGATACCCGCAACGTTATTGACCGGTATCGCTACTGGAACATGGAAGCGATCGTTGCCGATCTCGACGTGACGCGGCATCCATTCCACGTGGCCATCGAGAACTGGCAGCACGACATGAACATCGGTTCCATCGTGCGCAGCGCCAACGCGTTCGGTGCCGACACCGTACACATCATTGGGCGGCGGCGCTGGAACAAACGCGGCGCCATGGTCACTGACCGCTACCAGCACGTGCTTCATCATCCGGATGTCGCGGCCTTCGTCGAGTGGACTGAAGCCAACGACCTGCCGATCATCGCGATCGACAACGTGCCCGGCAGCGTCATCATCGAAACTTTTGACATCCCCCAGCGCTGCGTTCTGCTGTTCGGCCAAGAGGGCCCCGGGCTCTCTCCCGAAGCAATCGACGCTGCCACGGATGTCGTGGAGATCAGCCAGTTCGGTTCAACCCGATCGATCAATGCTTCCGCCGCGGCTGCCGTAGCGATGCATAACTGGATTACCCAGCACGTCAGCTTCACGAAGTAGGGAACTATGACACAGCCCGCGAAAGTCACCATTATTGGCGCCGGAATCGTAGGGCTGTGCACAGCCTGGTTTTTGCAGGAGCGTGGCGTAGAAGTCACCGTGCTCGACCGCACGGGTGTCGCCGCTGGTGCTTCGCTCGGTAACGCCGGCTGGGTTGCTCCCGCACTGACGCTTCCGTTGCCGGAGCCGTCGATCTTCAAGGTCGGCATCAAGGCCGTTATCGACCCCACCTCGCCCGTGTACGTTCCGGTCGCCGCGAACTCGACGCTGCTGCGCTTCCTCGCCGGCTTCGCGCGTCACTCGACGCCCAAGATGTGGCGCCGCAACATGGTCACCTTCGCCGAGATCAACAAATGGAGCCTCGAATCCTTCGACCGCATGGAAGACGGGGGAGTCTCCGCCGCTCTGCAGCGCGCTGAACCCTTCCTCGCCGCCTTCACGAGCGAAGCCGACCGCCAGGTCATCACCCACGAATTCGATGAGGTTGCCGCCGGTGGCGGACACGTGAGCTTCGAGAAGATCACCGGCGACGAGCTGCGTGAGTTCGAGCCGAGTGTCTCGAAGATCGTGACGCATGGGCTGCGCGTGGATGGCCAGCGCTTCATCAACCCGCCCTCGTTCATGCAAGTGCTGGCGGCATCCGTGCGCGCTCGCGGCGCCACGATCGTGGAGGGTGCGAAAGCGACCGGCATCCGCGACCTCGGTGCTGCCGGCGTTGCCGTTGATGTCGAAGGCCAGAACGCCGTGCTCAGCAACGAAGTTGTTATTGCTACCGGAACCTGGCTCGGCGACCTCGCCCGCCAGTTCGGAGTGCGCCAGGTCGTGCAGTCGGGCCGCGGTTACAGCTTCAGTGTGAAGCCGTCCGTGATTCCCACGCACCCGATCTACCTGCCCGCCCAGCGGGTAGCCTGCACGCCCCTCGGGGATCGGCTGCGCGTGGGAGGCATGATGGAGTTTCGGTCGGCCGATGCGCCCGCCGATTCTCGCCGCATCCAAACCATCGTCAACGCCGCGAGCCCCATGTTCGACGGCGTCGACTGGGATGCCCGCGAAGAAGAGTGGGTCGGCTCACGCCCTTGCACCCCCGACGGCTTGCCGCTCGTCGGTGGCACGCGCTCGCCGCGCGTTCACGTTGCTGGAGGTCACGGCATGTGGGGAGTGACCCTCGGACCGTTGACGGGGCGGATCCTTGCCGACTCGATCACCGGTGGCGAAAAGCACCCACTGCTCGAGGCGTTCGACCCGCTGCGCTAGCGTTCGCCGTCGCGCTCGTCCGCACCGCCGAGCGGGTCGGGCTCGTGCGGCTCGTCCGTGCCGCCGAGCGGGTCGGTCTCATGCTGCGCGTCAGAACTGTCTTCGGTCTCTGTCGCGGGTGAGGCTTCAGCGTCGCATTCCGGTGCGGGCTGCGACTCGGGCTGCGGGCGTCGCGGGCTCGAATCTGCTTCCCGCACGCGATCGACGAGCTCTCGCCACGGTCCCACGAGCTGCTGCTCGGGAACGACGGCTTCGTGCGGTTCGCAGTGGATTTCGTAGGTGTAGCGGTCGGGCATCGTGCTTTCGGCCGGATGCTCGTTCCACGGGATCTCAGAGATCAGCACGTACCACTGGTCGGGATCCGGCTGTTCGTCGACAACGACAGCCCACTCAACGCGTCGACCTAGGAGGCCACCGCTTCGCCACACCTGTACCTTCACACGTGCATGCTATCCCGTTGCCGTGAGGGCGAACAGGGCAGCGGTTCAGTTCGTGGTCGGCACTACTCCAACGAGTGCCCAGCCTGCCTCGACCGCGCGCTGTTCCTCGGACCCGTCGCCGAAGCGCGCCACCGACGCCGCAATGGTGGCCGCAGCGAATTCCGAGAAATCGCTGCGGAGCGTGAGCGAGCCATTACTGAGGGTGTCGAACCAGATCTGACCGGCACGCTCCCATGCAAAGCCGCCGAGCCTATCCGCAGCGCTCCAGAAGGCGCGGTTGGGGATGCCCGAGTTCAGGTGCACCCCACCGTTGTCTTCTTGCGTCACGATGAAGTCATCCCAGTGCGCCGGCTGCGGGTCTTTGCCGAGCACGTCGTCGTCATACGCGGTGCCCGGCGCGCGAAGGGATCGCAGCGCATTGCCCTCGACCTCGTCGGTGAAGATGCCCTCGCCCACGAGCCACGATGCCTCGCCTGCAGTCTGACCCCAGGCGTACTGCTCGACGAGAGCGCCGAAAACGTCGGAGACGTGCTCGTTGAGCGCGCCGCTCTGCCCGCGGTACACAAGCCCGGCAGTGAACTCGGTGACGCCGTGCGCGAGCTCGTGCCCGATAACGCTGAGCGAGCGAGTGAAGCCGGTGAAGATCTCACCGTCACCATCGCCGAAGACCATGCGACTGCCATCCCAAAAGGCGTTGTCGTACTCTCGGCCAAAGTGCACGGTCGCCTCGAGCGGTGAGGAACGGTCGTCGATCGAATCGCGCTCGAACACCTCCCAGAACAGGGCGAAGGTATGGCCGAGGCCGTCGTAGGCCTCGGAGACTGAGGTGTCGCCTGTTTCGGGCTCACCCTCAGACCGCACGAGGATGCCCGGCAGGGTCTCGCCGGTCTGCGCATCCGAAATGGCCCGGCTTATGGTGCCGCGCGCGACGGCTGTCTGATCCGGGCGCAGCGACCGCGGCGGGAGTGTGTGTTCGTGGCGGCCATGATCGAGGTGATCGTGGCCGATATCGGTCAACGAACGTCGCGCGGCATGGGCGGCTCGCTCAAAGCGAGGGTCGTCGAGCGTCGCGATTCGCGACAGCAAAAACGGGGGCACGATCGCGCAGAGGGCGCGGGGCGATTCGGTGGGGGAAACGGGGGAGTTCGGCATCCGGAACATGCTTCATGCTGACACGGACCACTGACCTTGGCGACGATGGCTCACGATTCTCACGGAGTCCCCAGCAACGCGCGCCACGCAAGAAATCGCTACGACAAGCAAAACTCCGCTCTCGGGTAGACTGAGGTGTAATCCCCCCACTTCTTCGAAGGGATCCACCATGCCAGCAATCGTCATCATCGGCGCCCAATGGGGCGACGAGGGCAAGGGAAAAGCAACCGACCTCCTCGGTAGCCGCATCGACTATGTCGTGAAGTTCAACGGTGGCAACAACGCCGGTCACACGGTCGTGATCGGCAGCGAAAAGTACGCGCTTCACCTCCTGCCGTCGGGCATTCTCACCGAGGGCGTCACCCCGATCATCTCCAACGGTGTCGTCATCGACCCCGAAGTTCTCTTTGAAGAACTGGATGCCCTGATCGTCCGTGGCGTCGACGTCTCCAAGCTGCTGATCAGCGCCAACGCGCACATCATCACCAACTACCACCGCACCCTCGACAAGGTGACGGAACGCTTCCTCGGCAAGCGCCAGATCGGTACCACCGGTCGCGGAATTGGTCCGGCGTATGCCGACAAGATCAACCGCGTTGGCATCCGAGTTCAAGACCTCTTTGACGAGAACATTCTTCGCCAAAAGGTTGAGGGCGCTCTTGACCAGAAGAACCACCTGCTCGTGAAGGTCTACAACCGTCGTGCAATCGAGGTTGAAGAGATCGTCACCGAGCTGCTCAGCTACGCCGACCGTCTGCGCCCCATGGTCGCCGACACCGGGCTGCTGCTGAACCAGGCCCTCGACAAGGGCGAAGTTGTGCTCTTCGAGGGTGGCCAGGCAACGATGCTGGATGTTGACCACGGTACGTACCCGTTCGTCACGTCCTCCAACTCCACCTCCGGTGGCGCGGCGACCGGCTCGGGCGTTGCGCCTAACCGCCTCGAGCGCATCATTGGAATCGTCAAGGCCTACACAACGCGTGTGGGTGCTGGCCCGTTCCCGACTGAGCTGCACGATGAGTCGGGCGAGTTCTTGCGTTCCAACGGTTTCGAGTTCGGAACCACCACCGGCCGTCCGCGCCGCTGTGGTTGGTACGACGCCCCCATCGCTCGCTACACGGCGCGCGTCAACGGTGTCACCGACTTCGTACTCACCAAGCTCGACGTGCTCACCGGCCTCAAGACCATCCCCGTCTGCGTCGCCTACGACGTTGACGGTGTGCGTTTCGACGAAATGCCCGTATCGCAGTCCGACTTCCACCACGCCGTGCCGATCTACGAAGAGTTCCCCGGCTGGGACGAAGACATCACCGGCGCTCGCACCTTCGACGACCTGCCCAAGAACGCCAAGGATTACGTGCTCGCCATCGAAAAGATGAGCGGTGCCCGCATGTCGGCAATCGGCGTTGGCCCCGGCCGCGACGAAATCATCGTTCGTCACGACCTCGTCGACTAAGCCTCGACGCTCAGTTCGCACTCAAGCGGCACGCACCGGAGAGATCTGGGGTGTGCCGCTTCTGCGTTGACGGGCTATGTGAGACGTGCCGCGGGGTGCCGTGCCGGTCGGTGCGGCGCTGGGCGGGGTAGCCAATCGAGGATTGCTGGACTGAACGGCCGAAATCGGTGGGTGAACGTCCGAAAACCGCGGGTGTGCGCCGCTCGCGAGGTGGGAAGATTTGTGAGTGACCGAAACGCGCCCGCAGCCCCGCATCCTTCAGGGAACCTTTGTCTCCGTTGAGCCCCTGACCGAAGCGCACCTCGCCGACCTCTGGCCTGCCCTCGGTGTGCCCGAAGTGTTCGCCGGTGGCTACGGTGGCGGCCCTGCCGGGTTGCCCGCCGACGAAGCATCCTTCATTGACTGGATGCGCGCCGGATACCTCGGTTACGCCGACCGGATGCCGTTCGCCATCCGTCTGAGCTCCGGCCCCGACGCGGGCCGTCTCGTGGGGGTCAGCACCCTAGGAGACCTCGACGAGGCCCACGCCAACGCGCACATCGGCTGGACCGCGTACGCGCCGGAGGTTTGGGGTACCGCAGTGAACCCTGAAACGAAACTCCTGCTCCTCGGCTTCGCCTTCGACAGCGGCTACAACCGCGTGCGGCTCCAAGCGGATGCCATCAATGCGCGTTCGCGAGCTGCCATTCTCAAGCTCGGAGCCACGTTCGAGGGCATCCAACGTCAACACCTGCTGCGGGCTGACGGCTCGTGGCGCGACACCGCTGTGTACTCCGTGATCGACAGCGACTGGCCGGGAGTGAAGGCCAGGCTACTTGCGCGCCTCGACGGGGCCAGCGCTGGTGCTGCGTCCGACGCGGGCATTGCGACCGGTGCTGATGCGACCTCCCGTGACGCTGCCGAGCAGGAGCCGCGCGCGTGAGCGCCCCCGTTGCTCCCGTTGGCCGGGTCGAGAAGCATGACACGGCATCCACTCTGGGCACGACGCTGCGCTTTGCCGCAGCCGGTCTCGTGTGGGGCTCCAGCTTTCTCTTCATGAAGGTGGCGTTGGATGGCGTGAGCTTTGGCCAGGTCGCCTGGAGTCGGGCGGTCCTTGGAGCTCTCGCGCTCGTCGTGGTGTTTGCGGTCAGCCGCCGTAAGCTCCCGCGCCAACCGATCGTGTGGGCGCACTTCACCGTGCTGGCGTTTCTCTTCGCGGTGTTCCCGTATCTGCTGTTTGCGTGGGCAGAACAGTATGTGAGCTCGGGTCTCGCCAGCATCTACAACGCGACGACGCCCATCATGACGGCTATTTTTGCGACGCTCGTGTTCCGGGTCGAAAAGCTGACGCGCTCGCAGATTGCGGGCGTCACGCTCGGTATCTTCGGAGTGCTCGTGATCATCGCGCCTTGGCAGGCCGGCGACATCAGCGGCAGTCTGCTGGGTCAACTCGCATGCCTCGGTGCCGCGCTCTGCTACGGCGCCGCCATGAGTTACCAACGCAAGTTCGTGGCGCCCTACAAAGTGCCCGGCGTTACGTCGGCCACCATGAACATCGGCATCGCCGCCGTCATCTACGTTTTGCTCACCCCGATCATCGCGACCGGACCGGTGACCCTCACCCTCCCGATCGTGGCCAGCCTGCTCGCCCTCGGCATTCTCGGCACCGGAATGGCGTACGTCTGGAATTACCGAGTGCTCGCCGAATGGGGCCCCACCCGCACCTCGACCGTCACGTACATCACGCCCGTGATCGGCGTGATCCTCGGCTTCGTCATCCTCAAAGAAACAATGTCGTGGCATGAGCCTGTCGGCGCCGTGATCGTGCTCGTCGGAGTGTTGCTCGCGCAGGGGCGGCTCAAGCTGCCCGGGCAGGGTTTCCGGAACGCTACCCGTTGAGGGCAGCGTCGACGATCGACTTCGCTCCGGCCTGCACGAGTCGCAAGTGCTCGGCGCCCTTGAATGACTCAGCGTAGATCTTGTAGACGTCTTCGGTGCCGCTCGGGCGGGCGGCGAACCACGCAAACTCAGTCGTCACCTTCACCCCGCCGATCGCAGCGCCATTTCCTGGAGCCTCCGAGAGTGTGGCCGTGATTGGGTCACCCGCGAGTTCGGTGGCCGCGATCGCAGCCCCACTCAACTTGCCCAGCCTGGCCTTCTGCTCTTTGCTGGCCACGGCATCCACTCGTTCGTAGGCCGGGTCGCCAAACTCTTCGACGAGCTCTGCGTACAGAACGGATGGCGTCTTGCCGGTGACCGCCAGAATCTCGGCGGCCAGCAAGGCGAGCAGGATGCCGTCTTTGTCGGTGGTCCAGACGGAGCCGTCTTTGCGCAAGAAGCTCGCGCCAGCGCTCTCCTCGCCCCCGAAGGCGACCGAGCCATCGACGAGGCCGGGCACAAACCACTTGAAGCCGACCGGCACCTCGATAAGGTCGCGGCCCATCGCGGCAGCAACCCGGTCGATCATGGAACTGGAGACGAGCGTCTTGCCGACTGCGGCATCCGGGTTCCAGCCCTCGCGGTGCGTGTAGAGATACTGGATGGCGACGGCCAAATAGTGGTTGGGGTTCATAAGGCCGGCGTCGGGGGTGACGATGCCGTGGCGGTCGGCGTCAGCGTCGTTGCCCGTGAGGATGTCGAACTCGTCACGGCGTGCGACAACGGAGGCCATGGCCGACTTCGACGACGGATCCATGCGAATCTTGCCGTCCCAGTCGAGCGTCATGAAAGCCCACGTGGGGTCAACGTCGGGGTTCACGACCGTGAGGTTGAGGTCGTACTTCTCCGCGATGAGCTTCCAATAGTTGACGCTCGCGCCGCCCAGCGGGTCTGCTCCGATGCGGATGTCGGCTGTGCGGATCGCATCGATGTCGATGATGTTCTCGAGGTCGTTAACGTAGCGCCCGCGGAAGTCGTAGCTGCCCGCTGCCGTGTTCGCGGCGTCGGCTGCAGCGGCCGAGCCTGTGCGCTTCACGGCCGTGTTTCCGTCGGCGATGATCGCATTCGCGCGGTCAGCAATCCAGCCGGTCGCATCGCTATCGGCGGGGCCGCCGTGCGGCGGGTTGTACTTGAAGCCACCATCGCGGGGCGGGTTGTGGCTGGGGGTGATGATGATGCCGTCGGCCTGGTCAGCGTTGCCCGCCGCGTTGTAGGTAATGATCGCGTGGCTCAGTGCGGGGGTGGGCACGAAGTCGTCGAACTCGTCTTTCAGCGCGAGCACGCCGTTGGCGGCGAGAACGTCGAGCGCCGTGGTCTCGGCAGGCTGGGAGAGCGCGTGGGTGTCACGACCGATGAACAGCGGGCCCGTGATGCCCTGGCTGGCGCGGTATTCCACGATCGCCTGCGTGATGGCAGCGATGTGCACTTCATTGAAAGCAGTGTCGAGCGAAGAGCCACGGTGGCCGCTCGTACCGAACACCACGCGCTGCTCGGGGATCGACACATCCGGAACCAGCGCGTAATACGCCGCCACCAACTCGGTGACGTCAATGAGGTCGGATGCCTGGGCTGTCGTGCCTGCGCGATCGTTCATGCAAACCAGTCTTCCACCTTCACTCGGCGGTGCGCGCATCAGGTGGCAAACACGCAGCCTTCAGAACCCCTAAAGTCGTTGTATGGCAGCAGGAGATCAGGCCCACAACGACAACGTCGACCCCGAAGTGCGCGAGCAGCTTCTGGGCGCCCGCCGCAGCATCGACAACATCGATGCGGCCCTCATTCATTTGCTTGCCGAGCGCTTCAAGTACACGCAGCAGGTTGGTCATCTCAAGGCCACTAAGGGCCTGCCCGCGTCAGACCCCAACCGTGAGCGCGATCAGATCGCGCGTCTCAAGTTGCTCGCCGAAGAATCTCACCTCGACCCAGCCTTCGCTGAGAAGTGGTTCAACTTCGTCGTTGCCGAGGTTATTCACCACCACGAGCAGATTGCGTCGGGCAGCGAGCCCGAGTCGAGCAAGTAGCGCGTCTGAGGCGGCGACCCTAGCTATTCACTGAGGTTGTCGCTCAGTACATCGAGCACGAGCGCTCGCGTCTGATCGGCGGTCTCGCCCAGCTCTGAGGCGACAAGCCCGACGAGTGACTCCAGCAGAATCGTATGCGAGACCCGCGAGGTGTGCTCCAGCTCATGACGGAACGACCCCGTCGCTGGCGCAATCACGATCGCGTTGTCGGCAAGTTCCACGAGCGGGGACTGCGCAAACGACGTCACCGCGATCAGGTGCGCTCCCGAGGCGCGAACGGCGCGAGCGGAACGCAGCGTCGCCTCGTTGGCACCACTGCCGCTGATCACCACGCAGGCATCTTCGGCGGCAAGGCCGCGGGCGGCAATCTGCTGGCCTATGGCATCCGCCACATACTCCGATGGCCGACCAATCGCGGTCAGTCGCATGGCTAGGTCGCTGGCTTGGGCCGACGAGAGTCCATTAGCGATCACGAGCAGGCGTCGAGCGGTGGCGATGCGGGTGATCGCCGCATCGAGGCCATCACTATCCAACGCGGCCGTGATGTGCGGCAGGGCGGCGGAGAGAGCATCCACTTCGGCTCGGATGCGGCCAAGCGCACCCTTTTCGTAGGTGACATCGCGGGCCTCGGTTCGGGCAAGTTCGCGCGTGAGGGCGACCCGCAACTGCGGGTACCCGCGGTAGCCGAGACGCTGGCAGGCGCGGATGACGGTCGAGCGAGCAACGCCGGCCCGGTCCGCGATCTCCTGAGCCGTGTTTTCGACCGCGGCCGCCGGATCGTCGAGCAGCAGCTGAACGAACTTCTCTTCGCTCGGAAGCAGTGCGTTGCGCACCGTCGCGATGCGCGCGGTGGGCGAAGCATCAGAGTTTCCCATCCAACTCATGCCAGGCGTGCTCCTTCGGTGATGTGGCGGCGGATGCGACCCGAGATCGCGTCAATGGTCATCGTGACGACCACGACAACAATCAGCAGCATCCCGACGGTCGACCATTCTCGGTACTGAGTGTAGGAGGTAAGCATGTCACCGATACCGCCTACGCCGATCAAACCGAGCACGGCTGACGAGCGAACATTGATCTCAAAGCGGTAGAGCCAGAATGACATGAACTCGGGGCTGGCTGAGGGCCACACTCCCCAGCGCACCACCTGTGCCCACGAACCACCCGCAGCGCGCGTCGACTCGATCGGGCCGCGGGGCACTCCTTCGATGGATTCGTAGCCCCACTTGCCGAGGGTGCCGATGCCGTTGATGCCGAGCGCAATCGCTCCGGTGAGCGGAGTGAGTCCGGTGACCGAAAGGATCACAATCGCGATGATGATTTCGGGCACCGCGCGAATGAGGGAGAACCCGACGCGCAGCACGGCGCGCACGGGCGCTGGCCCGAAGTCGCGGGCGGCCACAAAGCTCAGTGGGGTGGCGAGCAAGATTCCGATGACCGTGCCGACCCAGGCCATCGCGACCGAGCGCCACGTTTGAAAGAGTGCCTCGGGCAGTTTCGTCCAGTCGGGGCTGGCGAACATCAGCCACGTGTAGCGGGCGATCTCGGCGGGTAGATCGAGCAGGCGATCCCATTGGATTTCGACCGACCAGAAGGCGGCAACCACAATTGCGGTCGTCACTAACCAGAGCGCGTTGCGCAGGGTGCGGCGTGGCCGCGGGGGAGCAGTGAGAGTCATACGAGCCTCTTTCGAATCGATGACGACACCACGTCGATGACGACGACCACCACCAGGATTTCCAGGATGATGAGCGACAGTTGGTCATAGCGGTAGAAGGTGCGCACAGCGTCGATCAGCAGGCCAAGACCACCGGCGCCCACAAGGCCGAGAACCGTGGATGCTCGCACATTGAGTTCGAGCACATACAGACTCTGATTGGCGAAGGCAGGCCACACATCGGGCAAGGCTGCTGCGCGGTTCACTTGCACTCCCGTGCCGCCGGCGGCGCGCGCAGCTTCGAGCGGGCCAGCATCGTTGCTTTCGATTGCCTCAGACACCAGCTTGACGATGATGCCGACGTTGAACAGCACGAGCGCGATGATTCCCGGCAGCGCGCCAACACCGACCATCGCGACAAGGATGGCGGCGTACAACAGTTCAGGCACCGCGCGGATGACGTTCAAGATCGTGCGCACAATCCCGCGCAAAACGGGGTGCGGGTTAGTGAGGCGTGCGGCCCACAGGCTCAGCGGGAGCGAGATGAGAGCCCCAACCGCGGTCGCAATAACGGCCATCTGCAGTGTCTCAAGCAGTGGGGCGAGGGTGCGCGGAAAGAACGACCAATCCGGCACGAGCAGTTGGGCAATCTTGCCTGCACCGTTCTGCCAATTGCGAGCAATCGCATCAAAGGAGAAGGCGACTCCCCACTGCGGGCTGAAGGTAATGATCGTGATCACGAGTACGACAGCCACGGCAACCCACGGCTTCCAGCGGCCCCGCGGGCGCGGCGGCACGGTCAACGCGGCGTGCGGTGAGCCAGCTGCGGGTGCTGCGGGAACGGATGCCGGGGTGGGGCCGGGCGTCGGCGTTGCGGTCGTCATTCGCCCAGCACATCCTCCGGCGCGATGCTGCGCCCGTAGATGGCCTCGAAGTCGGCGTCGGTGGCGCTCGCCGCAGGGCCGTCGTAGACAACTTCGCCGGCGCGAAGGCCGATCATCCGCGTCGTATAGGTGCGAGCAAGATCCGTGAGGTGCACGTTCGTGATCACGGTGATGCCGAGGGTGCGGTTGATGCGGCGCAGGTCGTTCATCACGGCGTGGGCCGTTGGTGGGTCAAGGCTGGCGACCGGTTCATCGGCCAACATGAGGTGCGGTTGTTGAGTGAGCGCGCGCGCAATGGCGACCCGCTGCTGCTGACCGCCGGAGAGGCTGGACGCCCGATCCCAACACTTGCCCAGAATTCCGACGCTCTCAAGCGCTTCGAACGCGAGCTGCTTGTCGGAGGCGTGATGCAAGCCGAGCAGGGTGCGCCAGGTCGGAGTGTGAGCGAGTCGTCCGACAAGAACGTTGTCGAGAACACTCGCGCGACCGGCCAAATTGAAGCTCTGGAAGATCATGCCGATGCCGCCCCGCAGGGCGCGCAAGTCGCGGCCGCGAGTCGTAGCGAGCTCACGGTCGCCGACCGTGAGTGAACGAGAAGTAACAGGAACCAACCCGTTGATGGTGCGGATCAAGCTCGACTTGCCGGAACCCGACAGGCCAACGACAGAGACCATTTCGCCGGCGGCAATATCGAGGGAGACATTCTTGAGCGCGGTCACACCGTTGCCGTAGCGCACGGTCAGATCGCGCATGCTGATTGCCCACGACGCAGCGGCCGGAGTGGTGGCTCCGGCCGCTGCGCTGGGTGCGGGAATGCTCAATTACTGAAGACCAAGCTTCTCGGCGGCACGAGCCACAACATCAAGCGAGGCCGGGTCGGCCGGAGCAAGCTTGGTGATCGAGTAGATCGACTGCAGAACTTCCGAGCCCGCTTCGGTGTTCGAGTAGTCCGCAAGCGCATCGGTGATCTTCTGCTGAAGCTCAGGAGAGAGGCTGCTCGTGAGAGCGACGCCATCGTTGGGGATCTCTTCGCTCAGGGCGAAGACAACGACCTCTTGGCCGACATCCGGAACATCCTTAGTGACGATGTCGCGGGCATCCCAGAAGCTGAAGCCCACTTCGGCGTCACCGTTGTAGACAGCGAGAACGCTCGCATCGTTGGCCGTTACTGGCACTTGTTCGATGTCGGTGTCAGTGTTGATGCCGGCCTCTTGCAGGGCGAGGATCGGGTAGATGTAGCCAGCGGGCGAGCCGGGGCCGAGAAGGGCAACGGTGGTTCCCTTGTCGATCTTGGAGATGCTGTCGAGACCGGCAGGGCCCACGAGAGCGTCGGCGCCGTTGCAGAACAACTTGCCATCGCGCTCGACGGGCTCGTCGTCGCAGTATTTGTCGGGATTGTTCGTCATGAACTGAGCCGGGTAGCTGATGTTGCCGTTACGTTCGGTCTGCAGCACAACACTCGCGCCGTACATGTCGTTCGCCTGCCAGAGCTGCAGCGATGGCAAGAAACCGATCTGTGCCTGATCGGCACCCATCGCTTCGACGGCGGCTTGGTAGTCCTTCGAGACAACACCGGTGACCTCCATGCCGAGGGCTTCGGTCAAGTAGTCGGTGAGGGGCTCGGCGGTGGTGACGAGTTCGCCCTGGTCTTGCGAGGGAACGAGAGCGAGAACGAGCGACGTCGGGTCGTTGGCTTCAGTGCCTTCGGCACTGTCGGCACTCGTGCTGCACGCGGAAAGTGTGAGAGCAGTTGCGGTGAGAGCAACGCCGGCAACCAGTGCGCGAGATTTCTTGCTGAGGGTAATCACGGGTGTTTCCTTTCGAATAGCTAGTTGAGAACTGCGGGTGGTGCGGTGGTGGGTGGTGCGGCCTGCGGTTCACGGTGGGTTCCGTGAAGCCAGGAGTTGAGGGCCTCGTACAGTTCGCCGAGGGTCGCAGCCGTGAAGTCGGCGTGCGGGTGAGGGGTGTCAGAGAGGAAGGCGGTGGTGGCTCCGCGGCGGTAGGCGGGCTCAAGGTCGTTGGCCCAGATGTCGCCGATGCTGAGAAGCGGGCCGACGGGCATCCATTCGTCGAGCACTGCGTCGAGGCCGGCCGGCTTGCCGACGCTCGTGTAGATGTGGTCGAAGTAGTCGGCGACGCCGAGGCTGTCGAGCGTCTCAGTGATGCGGATGTCGGGGGCGTTCGTGGCGAGCACGATGGTGGCGTGCTCGCGGGCAGTGCGGAGAAACTCGGCGAGGCCGGCAGGAGCGGTGACGGGTGCGGCGTCGGTGGCGAGCAGTTCGCGGCTCGCGAGGTACGCCGCGTTGTGGGCGTCGGCGGCTAGCGGCAGCGACTCTGAGGCGAGGCGAACGAGTTCGTAGCCGTCGGCTGCTCCGGCGAGCGGATGCCCGGGCTCGCGCAGAAGCGCGGTGCTGACGTCGCTCAGAAACTTATCTGCCGCAGCGGAACTGAGGCTCGAGGCGACGGCGCGAGCGTACGCGATGATTGGACCATCGCCGAGAGCGATGGTGCCATCGAAGTCGAAGACGATGGTGTGTATGCGGGGGTGAGTAGCTGCGGTGGACATTGCGTCCACGGTATAAGGCAAGGAGTGACGTTTGGGCCATTTCAGGTTAACGGCAGGTGAATCATTTTCGAGTGCGGCGTCTTCGACCCTACGATCAAGGAGTGCCTGAACAGCAATTCACCCTTGCAGACTTGGATGTGAGCGCTCGCCGCATTGCCGCGATAGCTGGTGACGGCGCGGCGTCGCGGGCACGCGTCCGCGCGATCATCGCCGGCGAGCTAGCGTGGCTGGTCAACCAGATCTCTGCCGACCGCACCAATACGCTGTTCATGAGCTGGGCGATGTCTACGGTGATCGACGAAAACACTGGTGAGCCCGTCATTTGCCGCGAACTTTTCGAAGTGCTTCATGAACTGGCCGGAATCGAGGCGCAATGGCCGGTCGGTAACGCGGGTTTGTTGCACTGCTACGGGTACCTGCTTTCAATAGCATCGACCCCGTACGGCCTGAAGCGTGACCGCTGGGTAACCAGCGACCTCGCTACCGCCTTCGGTCTCGCGCCCAACGCGTTCCTGCCCTGGGCGAAGGAGGAATCGTTATTGAGCCGGGTCATGAGCGAGATAATCCCCGTTCTCACTCATCCCCCCGCTGACGCCATCGCTGTACACACCGTGATCACAAAAGAAGATGCGGCGGGTGTCTCTCACACGACGCGAACGGTCGTGGTGCAACAGGAGGGCGTCGCGGCTCTGGCCTATGGCCTAGTCGTGCAGCAGGCGGGGGTTCGCAGCTTCCGGCCTGTGACAGTCTTTCCGGTGTCGGCGTCTCCCTCGTCTCTCGCGGATGTCGCCGCCGATACCCCGCGGTTACGTTTCAACACGGTTGGCGTGGGTAGCGAGGTTCCCGAGGTTGGGGTGGCGGATGCGACACCGGGCGCAGATGCGGGCGTCTAGCTACGGTGGGCTCTTTAGATGGATTGCCACGCGGGCCGGTTAGCCCACGTGTAACGGTAGTAGTCGGCATTTTTCAACTGCGACGCCGCCGCTTCGTCAACGATGACCGTGACGTGCGGGTGCAGTTGGATGGCGCTGCCCGGCTGACTCGCGGTCAGCGGTCCCTCGACTGCGGCCGCAATCGCAGCCGCTTTGCCCTCACCGAACGCGAGAAGCACGAGGTGTCGCGCGCGAAGAATAGTGCCAAGCCCCTGCGTGAGGCAGTGGCGAGGAACGTCATCGATGCTGTCGAAGAAGCGTGCGTTGTCGCGTCGCGTTTGCTCGGTCAGAGTCTTGATGCGCGTCAGGGACGCAAACGATGAACCTGGTTCGTTGAAGCCGATATGACCGGTGCTGCCGATGCCCAGAATCTGCAGATCGATGCCTCCCGCATCCGCGATGTCCCGCTCGTATTCTGCTCCGGCAGTTTCGATTGATTCACTGGCGTAGCCGGGAAGGTGCACGAGGTTCGGGGTGAGTCCGAGAGGCTCGACAACTTCGCGAGTGATGACGGCACGGTAGCTTTCCGGATGGCCAGCGGGCAACCCGACGTACTCGTCGAGAGCGAAACCGCGAACGGCGGACACGTCGAGGGGAGCCGCCTCGAGCGAGCGAGCCAACGCTTGGTAAGCCGGGAGCGGAGTCGACCCTGTTGCCAGGCCGAGAACAGCATCGGGGCGGCGTTCGATCAACGATCGGATGGCCGCGGCGGTGAGCTCTCCGGCCTGCTCGCGGTTATCGACAATGACGACTTCGGCCATGAAAAAACTCCTCTAAGGCGGTGGGTGATGGTTATGCGAAACGCGGACTGCGCGGATTAGAACAGGGTGTAACCGCCATCGACGCTCACGATCGATCCGGTCATAAAGCTCGAGGCGGAACTCGCCAGCAACACCGTGACGGGCCCCAGCTCAGCGGGGAGCCCGTAGCGTTTGAGGGCAGCGGGTTCGACGCAACTGGCGTGGTACGCAGGCTGATCCACGGGAGAAGCTTCCGTCAGGATGTAGCCGGGGGCGATCGCGTTCACGCGGATGCCGTGAGGCGCCCACTCGGCCGCGAGTGCTTTAGTCAGCTGATGTACTCCCGCCTTCGACGCGAGATACGACGCTTGCCAGCGTGGTTGGTTCACGATCTCGGCCGACATCGAGCCGACGTTCACGATGGTGCCGCCGTTGTGTGCGGCCATGTAGCGTCCGGCGGAACGGCTGCAGTTCCACACGCCGTCGAGGTTGGTGGCCATCACATCGCGCCAGACCGATTCAGGGGTGTCGAAGGCTGCACCGCCGATGCTGATGCCGGCATTGTTGACGAGAATGTCGAGGCCGCCGAGCTCCGTCGTGATGCGCGAGATGGCGGCGTCGATCGAGGATACGTCGGTGACATCGAGAGTGACGGCAAGAGTGCGGATGCCGTGCTGAGCTAGCTGTGCGGCAGCAGCATCCGCATCGCTCTGGGATCGCGCGGCGACCGCCACGGTCGCTCCGGCCTCGCCGACTGCTTGGGCGAGCGCAAAACCAATGCCCCGGTTTGCGCCCGTGACGAGTGCGACGCGGCCGGTCAGCGAAAACGAGTCGAGAACGGTAGTCACGCGGATACGTTTCGGTTAACGGTCTCGGCGTCGAGAATCTTGTCGAGCACCACGCGCGCGGCGCCCGTGATGCCACCGCGCTGCTTGGCCTGACTCACTTCGACTTCGAGGCCATCGGTGGCAAGCGGGAGGCATTCGGTGTAGATCGCGGAACGAACGCCGGCAAGGAAAGCGCCCGCCTCACTGAGAGTGCCGCCGAGAACGATGCGCTCCGGGTTGGAGAAGTTGACCACGGTTGCTAGCACTGTTCCGGTGCGCATTCCCGCCTCGCGCAGCATTTGGGTAGCGAGGGGATGCCCGTTGCGCGCGAGTTCGAGCACTCCGAGGGTGTCTTCGACCTCGACGCCGGCAGCTTGCAGGCTCGTGACGATGGCGGCACCGCCGGCTACGGCATCCAAGCATCCGTTTCGCCCGCACGAGCAGGGCGTCGCAGGGGCGCCATGCACGGTGACGTGACTGATGTCGCCGGCCATTCCGTGATGACCATGGTGCAGGGAGCCGCCGACGATCACGCCACCACCGATGCTCGAGCCCGCTTTGATGAAGACGAAGTCGCTGACGTCTTCGTCGCGGCTGATGTGTTCTCCGAGTGCCATGAGGTTCGCGTCGTTGTCGACGACGGCGGGGACTCCGGCGAGGCGCTGCAGTTCGGCAGCGACATCCAGCCCGTCCCAGCCGGGCATGCGTGAGGGGGAGATGAGGATACCGTCGGGCTGGCTGACGGGGCCGGGTAGCCCGAGCCCGATGCCGATGATGCGGTGGTCTGGGTGGGCGGAGTCGGCGGCAAGGCGTTTGGCCATCGAGACGACCCACGGCAGGATCGCGTCCGGGCCGTCGGCGATGTCAATGTCGGAGTGATGTTCAGCGATGCTTTGAGCCCGCATGTCAAAAAGCCCGATCGAGGCGTGTCGAGCACCCAGATCGACGCCGACGATGAGGCCGCCACTGGGGTCGACCTCGAGCTGACGGGGGCGTCGACCGCCGTGAGAGTCACCGCTGCCGGCCTCGCGAAGATAGCCCGCTTCGATGAGGAGTTCGACCCGCACCGCCACCGTGGTGGGGGAGAGCCCAGTTGTGCGGGCGACTTCGGCCCGCGATGTTGCGCGACCGTTGCGAATCAGGGTCAGGATGCCGCCCGGGGAGCCCACTGTGCTGGGCAACTGCGGTGTCGCGGGTTTCGGCATCGATAACCAATCGGGTCGGCTTGTGTACGAGTGTAGTGAGTCACGTTAGTGCATTATTGGATTAAGTACTACCAATATTGCACACAACGTAAATACTTAGTACGCTCAACACCACCCGACGGCGGGCCCAGCAATACCCCGAGATAGCCGCACTGACGCGTGCAAGGAGTGAACTGATGAGCGAGAGCGACAAGCCCAATAACACTGAGGCGGCGCCCGCAATGGTGAGCCTGCGCGCAGTGGACAAGCACTACGGCGAACTCCATGTGCTGAAGAACATCAATCTCAGCGTCGCCGAACGGGAAGTAGTGGTCGTCGTCGGCCCATCGGGGTCGGGCAAGTCAACGCTGTGCCGCACAATCAACCGCCTCGAAACAATCGATTCCGGCACCATCCACCTCGACGGCCAGCCACTGCCAGTAGAAGGGGCCGAGCTCGCTCGGTTGCGATCAGAAGTCGGCATGGTCTTCCAGTCGTTCAATCTTTTCGCCCACCTAACGATTCTCGAAAACGTCACTCTGGCCCCTATCAACGTTCTCAAGATGAAGCCGGCCGAGGCCAAGCGTGAAGGTCTCGAACTGCTCGCCCGGGTCGGCATCGCCGACAAGGCTGACCAGTTTCCTGCCCAACTGTCCGGCGGCCAACAACAGCGCGCGGCCATCGCCCGAGCCCTCGCCATGCACCCCAAGGTCATGCTCTTCGATGAACCCACTTCGGCGCTCGATCCCGAAATGGTGGGCGAAGTGCTCGAAGTGATGACCTCGCTTGCCACGGAGGGAATGACCATGGTCGTTGTCACCCACGAGATGGGCTTCGCTCGTCGCGCTGCCGATCGAGTCGTCTTTATGGATGCCGGTCAGATCATCGAAGAAAGCACCCCGGTCGAATTCTTCGACAACCCGCAGTCGGAGCGCGCGCGATCATTCCTCGCCTCGATTCTCGCCCACTAATTTCAACTCCCACCACAGTTCTAGCCCCACCACAGCACCACCAACCACGAGAGAAAAGGAATCACATGTTCGCATCACGATCCTCACGCAGACGGGGCGCCGTACTCGGCGCTGTCGTCGCAGTGACGGCGCTGGCCCTCAGCGCTTGCTCCGCCGACTCCTCAAGCAACGTTCCCAGTGGCAACGATGCCGCTGAGGTGACCGACGTTCAGGCCATGCTGGCTGGCGCACCCGTTGCCGATGACGCCCTCTTCACCCCCGGCTCAACCATGGAGAAGATCCGCGACCGCGGAACCCTCATCGTGGGCGAAGCTCTCGACGCACCGCTGCTTTCGCAGCAGGACCCCACCAACCCGGATGACGTTGCTGGCTTCGACGCGTACCTCGCGCAGCTGCTCTCGGTCTACATCTTCGGTGAGCCCAGTGTTGAGATCGTGCCCCCGGCGTCCGAGACGCGTGAAGCACTGCTGCAAAACGGCACCGTTGACGTTGTCTTCAACACCTACACGATCACTGAAGAGCGTGCCGAGCAGATCAGCTTTGCTGGACCGTACTTCAGCTCGGGACTCGCCGTCGCGGTGAAGGCTGACAACGACGACATCACCGGAATCGACGACCTCGGCGGCAAGACTGTCATCGTTGGTTCGAACACTCCCGCAGTGCTCGCCGTTCCTGAAGAGCAGCCCACGGCTGAACTCGTTGACTTCGCGACCGACCCGCAGGCAGTTCAGGCACTGCTGCAGGGGCGTGGCGATGCTTACGTTCAGGACTACACCCTGCTCGCCAGCAACGCAGCAGCGAACTCCGACCTCAAGGTCGTTGGGCAGCCGTTCACCGCTGAGCCCTACGGCATTGGTCTTGGCTTCGGCGATGCTGAGTTCAAGGACTTCATCAACAACTGGTTGCTCGAAATTCAAGACGGCGGACAGTGGGGCCAGGCGTGGACCTACAGCCTCGGAACCGTCGTAGAGTCTGAAATCCCAACGCCGCCCACCATCGGATCGGTTCCCGGCTCCTAACGAGCGCGGAGCAACGCCAGGAGATAACAGATGGAAATATTCACGGAGAACGCAGGGCTTCTCCTCGATGCGATCGGCACGACGCTCCTTATGGTGTTCGTCGCTGGCATCGGGTCCCTGATTCTCGGAGTGCTTGTGACGGTGGCTCGAGTGAGCCCGATCCCAATCCTCCGGCGGGCAGCATTCCTGTACGTGCAATTCTTCATCAATGTTCCTCTCCTGGCGTTGCTCCTCCTCGCCGTCTTTGCTCTTCCGGATGCTGGCCTTATCCTTCCGCTGCTGCCGACAGCAATCATTGTGCTCACCGTTTATGAAGCGGCGTACGTCGCTGAAGCGGTGCGCAGTGGCATCAACACCGTCTCGGTCGGACAGATCGAGGCAAGCCGGGCCCTCGGCCTCACCCTGTGGCAGAGCCTGCGCTTGATCGTGATTCCGCAATCTCTTCGCGCTGTCGTGCAACCCCTCGGCAACGTGATGATTGCCCTGGCGATGAACACCGCACTCGCCGCCGTCATCGGCGTCGTCGAACTGACCTCTCGAGTCAACAAAATCAACCTCGTCTATGCGCAGCCCATTGAAATCTTTACCGGTGCCGGACTCGTTTACATGCTGATCGCTCTCGCGATCGGTATCACCGCTGGTCGAATCGAACGTAAGGTGGCGATTCTCCGATGAGTGCACCCCATAGCAACGTGGCTGCCTACCTCTATGAGGTCCCTGGCCCTCGCGGCCGCCGCCGCATCATTATCGGTTCGATCATCAGCGCCCTCCTCATTGCCGGTGTCATCGCCGCAGGGCTCTGGCAGTTTGGCAGTCGAGGTCAGCTCGACGCCGACAAGTGGCTTCCCTTTCTCGATCTCGCAATCTGGCAGTACCTCGGCGTTGGGCTGCTAGGCACTCTTCAAGCGGCAGCGATCGTCGCCGTCCTGGGGGCAGCCTTCGGAACCCTTCTCGCGCTCGGTCGAGTCAGCAAGGTTCGCTGGTTGAGCTGGCTCTGCGCTGGCTACATCGAGATCGCTCGTACCGTGCCCGTACTGCTGCTGATCTACCTGATGCTTTTCGGTCTGCCTCAACTGGGTATCAACTTCCCCGTGCTGTGGAAGCTCGCCATTCCCCTCACCCTCGCGAACGCAGCGGTGTTCGCGGAGATCGTTCGGGCGGGCATCCTGAGCTTGCCGCGCGGTCAAGCGGAGGCTGCGTTCAGCCTCGGTCTGCGCAGTGGCCAGGTCATGAGGCTCGTGGTGCTTCCCCAGGCGGTACGCAACGTCACACCGTCGCTCATCACCCAATTGGTCAGTCTCATGAAGGACACCTCTCTCGGGTTCATTGTGGCGTTCACTGAGCTTCTGTACCGCGGTCAAGTGCTGTCGAGCTTCAACCACTTGCTCATTCAGACATATCTTGTTGTCACGATCATTTACTTGCTCGTGAACGGAAGCCTCTCGGGGCTCGCGTCACGACTGCAAAAGAAACCTGGCCGTCGACGCACCACCATTGCTAGCGCCACGATGGCGCTGCCCCTTCCCACTCCTGGTGGGTCATCACCACAGAAAGCACCCCATGTCTGATCTCACCGCCGGCGCCCTCGCTGAGCTTGCCGTCATCCGCCGCTCCGGAATGATCGAGAGCCGCCACTTCGGTTCGCTTCTTGCCTTCGCAGCCGACGGCAGCGTTGCCCTCGAACTCGGCACTCCCGACGTCGAGGTGTTGCCGCGCTCAACCGTGAAGCCCCTACAAGCGATGGCCTGCCTCGTTGCGGGCGCTGAGCTTTCGGGGCCAGAGCTCGCAATCGCAGCGGGCAGCCACACGGGAGAAGACGCGCATGTCGCTGTCGTCTCGGCAATTCTCGAGCGCGCTGGTCTCGACGAGCACGCGCTCGGCTGCCCCATCGATCGCCCCGAAGATGAAGCGACATTCGAGCGGATGATTCGCGAAGGCGAAGGTCGCAACCGACTGCGGATGAACTGCTCGGGCAAGCACGCCGCGATGCTTCTGGCCTGCGCCGTGAACGGTTGGTCGACCCACGACTACCTTGACGCTGCGCATCCACTCCAGCAGCAAGTTCAGGTAACGATGGCGGAGATGACCGGCGTTCCTGTCTCTCACACGGCAATTGACGGATGCGGTGCCCCGCTATTCGGCACCACGGTGCGTGGAGTCGCAGCGTCGTTCCGCTCGCTCGTGCTCGCCGACCCGGCGACCCCTGCGGGCCGCGTCGCTGCGGCCATGCGTGAGAACCCCTTCTATGTTGGCGGCAGCGGGCACGCCAATAGCGAGCTCATGATCAATCTGCCTGGTGCGCTCTCCAAGGGTGGCGCCGAAGGTGTCATCGGCGTTGCAACACAAGACGGAGCCTCGGTCTCGATGAAGATCATCGACGGTAGCCCCCGCGCCACGACAGTGATCGCACTCGCGGTGCTCGGGTCGCTGGGGTATGACACCGCTGCAGCTGCGGAGTTTGCCGCAGTTCCCGTATTGGGTGGAGGGCACCCGGTGGGCAGCATCGAAATCGGTGCTGACCTTCAGCAGTCGATGGGCCGTGGGCGCGAATAAGCATGACAATTCTTGAAGTGTGCCTCGATGACATCGATGGGGCTCTCGCTGCGGAGGCCACAGGAGCAGAACGTATCGAGTTGTGTGCGGCGCTCAATGACGGCGGCATCACGCCGAGCATCGGTACAACAGCAACCGTTCTCGCGTCACTGACATCGATGACTGTGATGGTGCTTGTTCGGCAGCGCGGGGGAGACTTCGTTTACTCCGCCGCAGAGCTCGATGCCATGATTCGAGACATTCAGCTGATGCGCGAACTTCCCCGTGCTGACGGGGTGTGTCTCGGCTTCGTCATCGGAGCCCTCACACCCGCGGGTGAAGTGGATGCCGCGGCTACCGCAGCGCTCGTTGCAGCGTGTGAGCCGCATCCAGTTACATTCCACAAGGCGTTCGACTCGACGATTGACCGTGCAGCGGCACTCGAAACGTTGATCGAGCTCGGGGTTGCTCGTGTTCTCACGTCGGGTGGGGCTGCCACGGTGCTCGACGGCGCAGAGAGTATGGCGGCGCTGGTTGCCCAAGCGGGCGAACGTATCACCGTTCTCGCCGGTGGCGGCGTACGGGCACACACAGCGCGTGACATTCTCGCCAGCACCGGGGTTACCGAACTGCACTTTCGCGCGCCAACCGACGTGCCAAGCCTTGGGTATCAAGGCGGCGCTGTCGCTCTTTACGATTCCGGCACTCGAACGGTGACGTCAGCCGCGATGATCAGTGAGATTCGGGCAGCGGTAGCAGGCCGATGAGTGTCGAACTAGAACCATCGGATGTCGTCGTCGCCGTCGATCTCGGCGGTACCGCGCTCAAAGGGTCGTTGGTATCCGCAACGGGAGAGACCATCGCGACGCGAACGCGGTCAACTCCCGCGAGCTCGATCATCGACACTCTGCTCGAACTTATCGCCGAACTTATCGCCGACGCTGGTGAGCACGACTGTCGAGTTGTCGCTGCCGCGGTCGTGACTCCGGGGATGGTCGACGAGGAGTCCGGCGTTGTCGTGTACGCGTCCAACTTGAACTGGCGGAACGTGCCGTTGCTCGCTGAGCTTCAGCGTGCGCTCTCCATCCCCGTTGCTGTGGGGCATGATGTTCGCGCTGCGGGGCTAGCCGAGAGTCGTCTTGGTGCGGCTAAGGGCATCGACGATTTCACCCTGATTCCGATTGGCACGGGGATGGCTGCGGCATTGGTGTCGGCCACTGAGCCCATTCGCGGTGCGCTGGGCGCGGCGGGAGAAATTGGTCACATCCCTGTCGTGCAGGGCGGCGAGCTGTGCACGTGTGGCCAACGCGGCTGCCTCGAAGTGTACGTTTCCGGCGCCGGAGTGGCGCGACGTTACGCGGCGAGATCGGGCACCACCCTGTCATCGCGTGAGATCGTGGCGCGACTCGGTAGCGACCCACTCGCCGATGCGGTCTGGGATGACGCAACGCGAGCGTTGGCTCAGGGGCTGGCGACAGTGACCTTGCTTCTTGACCCGGGTGTAATCGTCTTGGGCGGAGGGTTCTCGCAAGCCGGAGACGCTCTTTTGACACCCGTAACGCAGCATCTAAACGAGTCGTTAGCCTGGCGCGCAGCGCCGCGTGTAGTGCTCTCCAGCCTCGGCGGCGATGCTGGGCGCATCGGTGCAGCATTGCTCGCCTTCGCGCGACTAGGTCGTCTCGATGTTTGCGATAGTTGGGTTCTGGATGCAGAGCGGGTTCCGCTGTAGCGTCGCTGCAATCGAGCTGCGCATTTGCTCCACCCCCAAGGAGGTAACCAATGACGGGCATAGCGATAGTAGGGCGCGGGGCGATGGGAGCTCGCCATGCTCGTGCGCTTGCCTCTCTTGGTCGTGCTGCTGACATCCGCTATGTGGTTGCTCGATCGCCCGGGCCTTCGCTAGAAGCGGCCCCGACCGCTCTCGTTATCGACGACTTTAATCGGGTGTTGCGCGATGATGCCGTCGACGTTGTCGCGATCTGCACGCCCACCGGCACCCATCGGCAGCTGGCGGTGCAGGCATTACGCGCCGGCAAAAACGTTCTCCTCGAAAAACCCATCGCGTTGACGATGGCTGATGCGCGTGAGATAGCGCAGGAAGCACATCGTGCCGAGGGGATCGTCATGGTCGCCCACGTTGTGCGGTTCTTCGAGGGGTATCGGCGAGTGCGGCGCGATGTCGCGTCAGGGTTGCTCGGTGAGGTCCTGTCCGCGCGAGCCACTCGGCTGAGCAGCACTCCGGACTGGGCCGACTGGTTGCACAACGATGCTGAGTCTGGCGGAATGCTTGTCGACTTCGGCATCCACGACTGTGACCAGGTGAACCTGTTGCTCGGGAGGCCGCTCGAGGTGTCAGCGGTGCAGGCAGTCCCCGGCGGGCCGGTTGAATCAACGATTCGCTACGAGGGCGGGCGTGTGGGGCAGGTGTTGAGTTACTCGGGCCTCGCGCCCCATGTGCCGTTTCGCAGCTCGATCGAAATCGTGGGTTCACACGGAGTCGCTCGCTACGAGTTCGTGGCGACGTCGCACGATCGCGCTGAAGTGTCGCGTTATTCGCTGAGTACGGGAGACACCGCGGTATCGCTTGATCTGGCGCCTGAAGATCCCTACGCGACGCAGTTCGAATACTTTCTGCAGTGCGTCGCCACGCACGCACAACCCGTCGAGTGCACAACGCCGGAGGCGATAGATGCGCTTCAGGTTGCACTCGCGGCCACGCGGTCGCGCGACAGTCGGAGACCGGTTCACGTGGAGTCGCACACCTCGAATTGACCTCTCGCGTGCTGCCGGGCGGAGGCAGAGCTGCGCGCTGCCCGAGCGCGCTGAACGACGGCGCTGACGGCGCTGGACGCTGCGGCGACAGCGAACCAGCTAGAGCGCGCGGATGCCGTACTGATCGAGCACGTCGAGGAACGTCGTCGGCTCTGGCCGCACCCGGTGATTGTCGGTGTGCTCGGCCCAGAGCACTGTTCCGCTGGCGTCGGTGATGATCACGGTTGGTACGACGGTGTCGCCATTGGTCGGGGCTCCCGCGCTGAAGATGACGGGGGTGCCGCCGGACTGCACGATGTCGAGCGCGGCGGCGGCCGAGGCATCCGCATCGATGTAATAGGTGACCGGGATGTCGAAGCGTTGCGAGAGTTCGACGGTGTCTTCGGGCTTTTGCGGACTAATGATCGCGACGGCGACTCCGCGGCGGTCGAGCTCGCGGTACTGGTCGGCGATCTGGCTGATCTGGGCCATGCAGAACGGGCACCAGTTGCCGCGAATGAACATGATCACATGCGGTTGGTGGGTGAGCACGCTGCTGTCGACGACAGCGCCATCCACGGTGGTGAGTGGGAACGAGGGCAGCGGCTGCCCGACCGTGACCGGCCCGCTGGAGACGTGCTGCACCGAGTACCAGTAGTTGTAACCGATGATCACGGCCAGGCCGAGGGCGGCCACGAGCACGGCAAGCGGTCCGGCGAGGATGGCGGCAAAGATCGCTACCCCGGCGGCAGCAAGCTGAACCCACGGATGCCGGCGCTGCACGACAACGAGGCGCGTCATCAGCAACCCCAAATAGA
The DNA here is from genome assembly GCF_059767345.1 of Salinibacterium sp. VpJ6. Classification (NCBI taxonomy): domain Bacteria; kingdom Bacillati; phylum Actinomycetota; class Actinomycetes; order Micrococcales; family Microbacteriaceae; genus Salinibacterium; species Salinibacterium sp. VpJ6. Next base: position 1,402,472 of record NZ_JBSOQL010000001.1, on the reverse strand, counting down.
GCGCGTACGCCGCCCACGGTAGGGCGGCAGCGAGCCACCACGGTTGTGATTCCGTGATGGCTCGCACGACGACGAGTGCGATCACCCCGAGGGCGAGCGCGGCCGTGACCTCGCCGTAAACCCTCTTGATGAACTGCACGTTAGGCGCCGAAAGCCTCCGCGAGCGTTCCGCGGTGAGCCGTGAGCAGCTCTTCGAGGGTCAGCGTGAACTGGTCCTGAATTTCGAGGGCGGGAGCGGCAGCATCCGTAACTCCGATGCGTACGGCTGGGTAGCCGCGGCCTTCGCAGAGTCCGCGGAACTTCACGTCGTCTTCGCGGGGGATCGACACGATCATGCGACCGGTCGATTCGCTGAAGAGGGCCGTTGCTGCGTCGATCTCGTCACGCTCGAGCAGGTCGCCCAACCAGATGCGAGCGCCAACGCCGAAGCGCATGACGGACTCGGCGAGGGTCTGAGCAAGCCCACCGTCGGCGAGGTCGTGGGCGCTGGCGATGATGTTGAGCTCGTTGCCAGCCTTGATCAGGTCGGCAAGTTGGCGCTCGGCGGCCAGATCAACCTTGGGCGGCAGGCCACCGAGGTGGTCGTGAATGGTGCCAGCCCAGGCCGAGCCGTCGAGCTCGAGCGAGGTGGTGCCGAGCAGGTAGATGTTGTTGCCTTCGTCTTGCCATCCACTCGGGATGCGCTCAGCAACGTCGCGGATCAGGCCGAGCACCGCGACCACAGGGGTCGGGTGGATGGGCACATCACCGGTCTGGTTGTAGAAGGAGACGTTTCCGCCGGTGACGGGGATTTCCATCTCGAGGCAACCGTCGGCGAGACCTTCAACGGCGCGGCTGAACTGCCACATCACCTCGGGGTTCTCGGGGCTACCAAAGTTGAGGCAGTCACTGACGGCGACCGGGTTCGCGCCGGTGGCGGCAACGTTGCGGAACGCTTCAGCAAGAGCAAGCTGGGCTCCGGCGTAGGGGTCGAGCTGGCAGAAGCGGCCATTGGCGTCGGTCGCGACAGAGAAGCCGAGGCCACTCTCTTCGTCGATGCGCACCATGCCGGCGTCATCCGGGAAGCTCAACGCGGTGTTGCCGAGCACGTAGCGGTCGTACTGGTCGGTGATCCAGCTCTTGTCGGCCAAGTTGGGGCTCGCGAGCAGCTGCAGCATTTGGTCGCGCAGCTCGATGCCGTCCTTGGGGCGGGCGAGGCCTGAAGCGCTGTCGGCCTGAAGCTTGTCAATCCACTTGGGGTACGCAACGGGGCGGTCGTAGACGGGGCCATCGATCGCGACGGTGCGCGGCTCGACGTTCACGATTTCTTCGCCGTGCCAGTTGATGATGAGGCGGCCGGTGTCGGTGACTTCACCGAGCACGCTGGTTTCGACATCCCACTTCTCAACAACCTTGAGAAAGCCTTCGAGCTTCTCGGGCTTCACGATCGCCATCATGCGTTCTTGGCTCTCGGACATCAGAATTTCTTCTGCCGTGAGGGTGGGGTCGCGCAGCAGCACCTTCTCGAGTTCGATGAACATTCCACCGTCACCGTTGGAGGCGAGCTCGCTCGTTGCGCAGCTAATGCCGGCAGCGCCGAGGTCTTGGATGCCCTCAACGAGGTCACCCTGAAAGAGTTCGAGGCAGCACTCGATGAGTACCTTCTCGGCGAAGGGGTCGCCGACCTGGACGGCGGGGCGCTTGGTCGGGCCACCCTCTGAGAACGAATCCGAAGCGAGGATGGATGCTCCGCCGATGCCATCGCCACCGGTGCGGGCACCGAACAGCACAACCTTATTGCCCACGCCGCGAGCGTTGGCTAAGTGCAGGTCTTCGTGGCGCAGCACTCCAACGGCTAGTGCGTTGACGAGCGGGTTGGCCTGGTAGACGGAGTCGAAGTAGGTTTCGCCACCGATGTTGGGAAGGCCCAGGCAGTTGCCGTAGAAGCTGATGCCCGAAACCACGCCTTGAGCAACGCGCGCGGTGTCGGGGTTGTCGATGGCGCCGAAGCGGAGCGCATCCATGACAGCAACGGGGCGAGCGCCCATGGAGATGATGTCGCGGACGATTCCGCCAACACCGGTTGCCGCACCTTGGAAGGGTTCGATGTAGCTGGGGTGGTTGTGGCTTTCGATCTTGAAGGTCACAGCCCAACCTTGACCGACGTCGATGACGCCAGCGTTCTCGCCCATGCCGACCATGAGGTTCTTCGACATGTTGTCGTTGACCTTCTTGCCGAACTGGCGCAGGTATGTCTTGGAGGACTTGTAGGAGCAGTGCTCACTCCACATGACGGAGTACATGGCGAGCTCGCCACTGGTGGGGCGGCGGCCGAGAATTTCGCGGATCTTCGCGTACTCGTCGTCTTTCAATCCCAGAGCGCCATAGGGCTGCTCTTTCTCGGGAGTTGCGGCGGCGTTCGACACCGTGTCGGCAACATGCTGGCGGGAATTGGTTGAGACGTCAGTCACGAGGGGCTTCTCCCAGAAGATGGTGGATGCCGGGGTGCTCACGCCGGCCGCCTTCAGTCTACCTAGGTGTGCCGCCGCATTTCAGCGCGTCAGAACGCCATCAGCGCGAAGCCCGCAACGACGCTCAGAAGGCCGATTCCGGTGAGTATCGAGCCGATGATCGTGGCGGCGTTCGTGCGGCGGGGCCGCGCAAGACTCCACCGAGAGGGATGGCACTGGTCGTAGTACAGAGTGACGTGTGTGCCGACATCCATGTTCGGAACCTCGGATGGCTCGTGAAGGATGGAATACTGCCTGCCATCACCATCGGACCAGCGAAAGCCCTGAAAGCCACCCGCTTCGAATACCTCGGCAGTGGTCGCGATCCACTTGCATGCCCGCAGAGCGAGAATCCAGCCGAAAAGGAGCAGCGGGATGCCGGGAACGAGGCCGACCCACGACATCGTTTCGAGCACCATTCCTAAAGCGCCCTCAGGTCCGGTCATCCTGCAATATTATCTGGCGCACAGCTCAGGGATGGCGAGCTGCAAAGACGGTATTTCGGCGACCTGATTCAACCGAACCGGAGGCCAACATCACGTACTGCGAGAGCTGATCAGGCCAGTGGTTTGAGCATCGCGAAGTTCGTCAACTCAACGCCGCGCTTCACCGGATGCTGTTCTGCGGTGACGACGAATCCGAAACGTTCGAAGAACGGCTTGGCTGTGAGGCTCACGTCGGCTGTTAGCACGCGTGCTCCCGCCTCACGAGCCACGGTTTCTGCGTGAGCGAGGAGTCGCCGCGCAACCCCGCGCCGCAGAAATTGCGGCGCGACGAACATCATGCCGATGTACCCGGTGGTGCTCACATCGGAGAACCCTGCGACCTCTTCATCGATGGTGGCGACGAAACTGTTCCGCGCCGCCATCGCGCGGCCCCACGACTGCAGGTTCCGCGCATCGATATCCGCCCAGGCTTCCGTCTGCGCGACGGTGTAGTCAGCGGATGCCGTTTGGGTTACCGCTGCGATGAAGACGGCCAGCGTGCTGGCGGCATCCAGCTCTGTGTAAGGGCGCACCTCGATCGCAGCTTTCTCACGATTCGCGGATGCAGTCACGCGACTAGCATCTCACCTGGGGTCGCCTGCGTCGGGTGCCCCTTCCGGCCACACCCGACCCCAGTGGATCATTCCCCACGGCGGAATGATCACGCTCGACGCGACAACCCAGACGGTCACGGCCGACTACAGCTAACCGCCTCGTCTTAGGGCGGTGCCGCGCATGCGAGTATGAGTACCGTGACGGCTATGGAGACGGATGGCATTATCGCGGCGGTGTCGGAAGCGTTGCGGCGCACGGTCATGCTCGTGCGTCCGCTGGCTGGCGGCCAGCACGCGACGACGCTTGTGGTCGCGGACTCGACCGCCGAGTATGTCGTCAGAGTGTTCCCGCCACTGGACGATGCGGTCGTGCACGAGCCGCCAATCCTCGACCGCGTCGCTGCTCTGGGGGCGCGTGTGCCGCGGCTCGTCGCTACCGGTCAGTTCGGCGAATGCCCGTTCATCGTTACGTCGTTGGTCACCGGCGGCCCGCCCTCACCCGACGTGCCACTGCGCAGGGTCGCCGAGCAAATGGCGGCCGTATTGGCCCAGATCCACGAACTCAATAGTGTCGGCCTCCGAACCCTGTCGTGGGAAACCCCGTCGGGTGACAGCGCGATAGAGACTCTCGGGCGCACAGCGTGGCAGCAACTTGACCTCTCCGACCACGTTCTCACGCACTACGATTTCTGGTGCGGAAATGCCCTGTGGGAGGGTCACGTGCTCACTGGTGTCGTCGATTGGTCGGGTGCTCGCAGCGCTCCACGCGGCTTGGATGTGTCATGGTGCCGCCTCGACCTCGTACTCCTCGGATCCATCGATGCGGCCGATCATTTTCTCGCGGAATACGAGCGCGAATCGGGGTATTCCCTTCCCGACTTCCATTCGTGGGATCTGGTGGCTGCCGCGCGGTCGGCCTCGCGCGTTGAAACCTGGGCCCCGAACTATCTCGGTGTCGGATACAGCGACCTCACGGAGAGCGCCCTCCGCGCGCGGATGGATGACTGGACCGCACGCCTCTGCGTCGGCTAACAGCGCGTTCTTGGCATCCGCTCGATGTCGACCCGAATGCAGTGATGAGCGTGGCCCTCTGTTGTTGCGGCCGACAGTGGGCGCCTGTGAGGATGTCCGCAAGGGGATCCGGTTACGGAACATTCTCTGTCGCGAAACCTCACTGCCCACATGTCTGAGGGGCGTGGTAGTTTGTATGTAATCGTTCAGCCCGCCCGGTATTCCGGTGTGGGCTGGATTTCTTTAACGTGGCAGAATCAGGCTGTGCCTGCGCCTTCAAAGAAATATCAGACGATCAATAAGCAGGTCGATCTCCTGAGAACTCGTGGCCTCGAACTTGACGGAGAACCGGAACGTTGGCTCCGCTCCGTGAACTACTACCGGCTCAGCGGCTACTGGTATATCTACCGGCAAATTGCCGTATCGAAAGACGGCAAAGTCGGCCGCTCGGATCAATTTGAAGCCGGAACAAGGTTTTCGTCAATCACAGAGCTATACGAATTTGATCGCAAACTTCGCACCCTTCTGCACGATGGCATCGAGCGTGTAGAAGTGGCGCTCCGCAGCCAAGTCAGTTACGTGCTCGGCGCTCACGGGCCACTCTCCTACGAAACCCCATCCACTTTTCGAGACACGTTCGATCATCAGGGCTGGCTCTCGGATGCGGATAGACGCGTGACCCGGGCTTCCAGACGCTCCCCCTCGATTCAGCATCACCAAAACCAGCGCAGCGGGGTAATCCCCATCTGGGTTCTGGTCGACGTTCTCGACTTCTCCGATGTTTCTAAACTTTTTGAGGGCATGAAGGTTAGTGATCAATACGCGGTCGCCGAAGGGCTGGGTTTGCATGTCGACTTAGCCAAAGTCACCGGAAATCAGCGGAACAAATCTCTCAAGAACCATCCACTGGCTCGCTGGCTCGAACAACTGTCAGTCGTCCGGAATATTGCGGCACACCATGGGAGGCTTTGGAACCGAACGGTTGTCCCCGCCCCAACCGCCGCTATGAAAACAATCGAGGGTCTGGAGGGCCTCCCCAAGGGGCAGAGCGAGAACATCTTCGGCGCTCTCGCTGTAATCGCGAGGATTCTCCAGACGACATCACCGGGCTCGACTTGGGCGCACAAAGTGGGCGCGCTCGCGGGCCGTTCGCTCGACGAGATGCCTAGGCGTTCAACTCGGGAAATGGGCTTCCCTGAGGACTGGCGCACAACTAAACCTTGGGTTGGCGGGTAGGGCAGGGACTACTAGTTCCAGCGCGCACCTTTCGCTACCCGCTTCCCGACCCATCGCTCACCACCTGACGTCCGCTACGCACAGACCGTTTGCGCTCTCGCGATAGAAGACAAAACTTGGGCTGACGTCGCTGGTCTCGCTCGATCCTTCGATGTTGATGCTCCAAGACGCGTCGAGCGACGGCCGGTCGAAAGAGCTGTCGGGATCGAACTGTTCGGGTTCTCCGGCACGCAATCCGTTCCAGGCTTGCGCGTCGCCAAAGTCCGCTGCAAAGTCTTCACACGCGAGCGCGTCCTGCTCATCCGAGGATGCGGCGCGGATGAGTTGCCTTGTCGTGTCGATGACACGAGCACCGTCGACGCCCCAGATGGCGGTGTCGATCCAACGCCCCGAAAGGATCGCCAACGCGACGACCGCAACAAGGACACCCCCGATCGGCATTAGCGTTCGCGACTTCATGGGGCCACCATAATCGTCACGCGTTGCGGTCGGCTGTCGGTGTGGTCTGGGCGCGCAGTCGCGCGCGAATGTACTTCGCTGCCGACCTGAAGTGGCTGGGGCCTGCTGCTTCGGCCCATCGCCCTGGCGTCCAGTTGTTGTTCGCGCCTTCCATCGGGCCACCATAGAGCTCGGCGTCAGACTTGGCGGTGATGAATTCGACGAGGTCGTCGTGTGCTGTCTGCAGAGCTGACCGCGCATCGGCCCACCCGAGGTTGGCCTGCTGTGCACGAATAATGGCGTTGTATTGCTTGAGATCGTTCCACTTGTAGCCCCTCGCGGGGAAGAACACTTCCTTGCCGGCGCGGCCATCCTCGTACCAACCAAGGAACAAATAGATCCAATTCATGCGGTGCCCGACGATGTCTTTGATCGATGTGCCGTCGGCGTTTTTTGCCACAGCGAACTCGGCATCCGCCTTCTCAAGGCACTGCTGCAGCTTCGCGAATTCCTTGTGGGTCACTGCCAAGAGTTCGTCCTTGGATGTCGCAGCCATGATCGCCTCTGCTCCCTAGTGTGTTTGTGCTCGTAGCCAATCACAGAACCTGAGATATCGCCCGAATTAGTCCGAGTTGGCCAGCGCCGAGATTGCGGCGAGGTGACCGTCGAATGCCGTTTTGCCTGCGGGTGTGAGCTGCACGGTTGTCGTCAGCCGACTATCGTCGCGCTGCGGCGAGGGTTGTTTGGATGTCGTGGCGTAGCCGAGCTCCACCAGATTGCGGATTGTCTTGGAGAGACTTGCTTCGCTCATCCCCAAGATCTCGGTGAGGGTTCGAAACTCGGCGGAGTCCACGGGGCGCAGAACCGCGCACAAGCGAAGTCTCGTGGACGCGTGAATTGACTCGTCGAACCAGGGTTCAGTGGCCATGACGGATTTCCTGCGCCATGGTGCGGCTGAGCATCCGGAGCCCGACGATCATGACGACCGCAGCTAGCGCCGAGTTCACGGCGATCGATCCGGAGAGCTCTGAAAACATGATGCCGAGGGATGCGCCGAATAGCGCGACTTCGACCGTCACGAGCGCGATCACGACCGCGAGGCTCTTTGGGCCCACAGGCTTCATGATCGAAACGCCCATCCTCTTGTCGCACTCCTTGTCGAGCGCGGTGGAGGCGCTGATGAGGAGGACGCTAATGAGGGTCACGATCCACATGCTGCCGGACAATGGTGCGGCAACGATCACCGCGGCGAGCGCGGCGGAGGCGAGGGTATGCCACCACGGATGCTGTGCCACTCGCTGGGCGAGCGCGTGCCGGTCAGCGGTGATGAGATCCAGTTGCGCTCGCGCACCGTCGCCGTCGTGGTTGCCGGATTCACTTTCCATGCGGGTAAGTGTATTACTTTCCAGTCTGGAAAGTAGAAACTTTTCACCGCGGATCGGATGCGTGAGGGCGGTGGTGTCCCTTTCGGCGGTCAGCGCCCGCTAGAGGCCGGACCATTGCGGTAGCTTGTCTAACAAGGTACCGTCGCAGTATCAATGTGGATGTGGGGTCCCAGCTCCGTAAAGGGGTGGCGGAAGCCTGCATCCTCGGCATTCTGTCGCAGCAGCCGATGTACGGCTGGCAACTGTCTGAAACTCTCATTGCGCACAACTTGATCGCGAGTATTGGCACGCTGTATCCGATGTTGACTCGCATGCGTGCCCAAGGTTTGGTGAGCACCTACGACGAGGTTTCAGACGCTGGCCCGGTGCGCAAATACTACGAATTGACGCCGCTGGGGGTCGAGATGCTGAGCACGTTTCGAAGCCAGTGGGCGCCATTTGCTCAGACCGTTCACGACATCATTGGAGAGGATTCGCACCATGCCTGATTCGCGAACTGCAGAGGCTGCCCACAACTATCTGAGTGAGTTGAAATCGGCTCTGGCTGGCGTTCCCGCTGAGGTCAGCGATGCCATCCTCAGTGAGGTGGGCGAGGAGCTGGAAGGTCTCAGTGCTGTGGACGCTGCTGCGCGGATTCGCGACCTCGGCGATCCGCAATTCATCGCCGCCGAAGCGCGCGCCCAGTCGCCGGCAGCTGAGACCGAAGGACAGAATCCGGTGGCTCGTGCTCCTTGGTTTGAGATCGTCGCAGCCGTGCTTGTCATGATCGGGGGCATGGTTGTCCCCGTGGTCGGCGCAGTTGCCGGGGTCGTGATGGTGTGGTTCTCACGCATCTGGACGAGAAGACAGAAGTGGATCGCGACCCTCGTGCCGCTCGCGCTCGTGGCGATCACAGTAGCCGCCGCAGTTTCGGCTTCGGCTTATTACACCCAGGCGGGGGAAGGCAACGGAGGGGAACCGATGAATCCCTTAGTGCCCGCCGGCGTGGACTTTATCTCCTTCGGGCTCCTCATCGTCGTCATTGGCCAGCTTGCCGTCGGAACGTGGCTGCTGATCGCACTTCGACGTCATCGAGCTCAAGCTGCTCAGCGCGCCGTCGCGCACCACAGTTAGGAGAATCCGCCATCGATACGACAATCGCAATTGCGGCCAGTGCTGGAGCCGGAGCCCTCTATCTCGCGGCAATCGTCTTCGCGCTGTTCCAGATTTATCGGTCAACGGAGCTTGTCTACGTGGAGAAGGTCATCTGGGCATTCGTGGTGCTGTGTGCGCCCCTCGTCGGCGCAATCATTTGGTACGTCGCGGGCCCGCATCCCTTCGGGCTGCGCTGGAGGCGTCACGACCTCGACTGATGGTTTTCCTGACTGACTGACTGACTGCCGCTCAGTGCGCAACTGGTGCGGCCTCTGGTGTGGGGAATCAGACGTGTGCTGCAAACCGTTCTAAACAGCGGCGAGATTGAGCGACCGCTTGCGGCCCGGGAGCGCGAACCAGCGCCCGTCGTGTTGCCCGACGCGGATCGGATGTGCGAAGGCGGTGGTGACGTTTTCGGTGGTCAGCACTTGTTCGGCTGGCCCCGCCTGCGAGATCCGCCCGTTCGCGATGAGCGCGGCATGGGATGTCGTGGAGGGAAGCTCTTCGAGGTGATGCGTCACGAGAATGGAGGCCAGTCGCGGAAAGCTGTGGGTGAGCGCATCGATGGTTTCGAGGAGTTGCTCGCGCGCCGCGACATCCAGCCCGGTGCTGGGTTCGTCGAGAAGCAGCAGGTCAGGTTCGGCGATCAGTGCGCGCGCGATGAATGCTCTGCCGCGTTCTCCTTGCGACAACGTCGGCCACCGGTGAGCATCCTTGCCTGCCAAGCCCAGCTGCTCGATGAGTTCTACCGCGCGATGCGTCTGCTGCGCGGTGGGTTCCCAGCGCGGGGGAGTCTCGAGGGATCCGGTCAAGCCAGTGAGTACGACATCCCGAATCGTGAGGGGTGCGTGAAGCGGATGACGCGGGTTGACGTGACCGATCGAGCGACGCAGTGCCTGCAGTTCGACCCGCCCGAGGCGTTGCCCCAGGATGTCCACGGTTCCGGACGTCGGGTGTGCTGAGGCGCCGACGAAACCGAGGATGGTGCTCTTGCCGGCACCGTTGGGTCCGAGGAGTGCCCAGTGCTCGCCCGCGCGCACGGTGAGGTCGACCTCGTTCAGGATGGTGCGCTCGCCGCGGCGGAAGGTGACGCCGCGCAGCTCGACGACGGTGGGGTTGCTGTTCACGGGGGTGCTTTCCTTCATGGAGGAACTGTCGTTCGTGGTGGTGCCGTCGCTCACGAGAGGGCTCGATGCACGCCGGTGAGGTGTGCCCGACTGCACTCGGCCGCGGAGGCCGGGTTCCGCTCGGCGATCGCTTCGACGAGAGCGGCGTGGGCGGCTTGGTCTGCCTCGTAGTCGTGGATGGGCCGCAGCTTCAGCATCTCGATCATCGCAACCCGCACTCGCGGCACGAATCCGTCGAACAGTTCGAGCAGCACTTCATTGTGGGATGCCGCGACGACTTCCCGATGAAGAGCCATGTCGACGTCAGCGAACTCTTCGGCAGAGTGGTGCGAGCCCGAGCGGCGGGCGAGTGCTCGGCGCATAGCCCGCAGGTCTGATGGTGTGCGTCGATGCGCTGCGAGGGCGGCAGCCTCGGCCTCGATGGCGACCCGCGCCTCGATGACGGATGCGACGGAGACTCGACGCAGCACGACATCCCAGTCCTCGGCGATGTCGGTCGAGATAACGAAGACGCCCGAGCCTTGGCGGCTTTCGAGCACGCCTTGGCCGGCAAGTTCACGGATGGCCTCCCGCAGCGTTGAGCGCCCGACCCCGATCTCGGCGGCCAGTGTCGTCTCGCCCGGCAGCTTGTGCCCCAGGGGCCACTCGCCGGCACGGATGCGCCCGAGCAGGGTCTCGGCTGCCTGCGCGGCGAGCCGGCCTTGTTGCGCTGCTGGCGCCATGCAGGTGCTCCGATCGCTTTGTTTGTCTGCCTCGCAACTCTACACCTCAGACAAGTTGGGTTCGCCGTGTGTGCTTGGCCGGTGGGCGTAGCCGGGTCTGTCTGACGCATCGCTTCGCTGCAGGGGCCTCGGTAGGATCGAACGATGTCGGATGCCTTCTTGTTCTCGCTCGCCTCGTTCCTTACGGGCGGCTTTCTGATGCTGGCGGGGTGGTTGATTCTGTGGCTCGCCCGGCGAAGTGGGCAAGGGTTACTGAAGCGCAATCCAATTGCCGGAGTGCGTACCGCGCTGACGATGTCGTCTGATGCCGCGTGGTATCCGGCTCAGCGTGCGGCAGCACCCAAAACCAGGGTCGCCGCCTGGGGCCCATTGGCTGGCGGTGCAGCGCTAGTCGCGCTCGGCCTGTTGAGCGTGCTGTTTGGCGCCAGCATGGTTGTCTACATGGTCCTCACTTTCGGCAGCGCAGGCTGGCTGCTCGGGTGGGTTCTCGCCGGGGCCGGAGATGCGCAGCGCGCCGCTCGCGATGCGCTCACTCGCACCTAGCGTCTCCAAAATACTTATGGGCGCGCGAACTCCGGCTGCTGACTAGAGTCTGAGGATGGCGGCTGAACTGGCACACGAAATCGGTCCGAATCCGGGCAAGCCAGTCATTGTGTTCCTGCACGGTGGGGGTGGACCGGGTGGGCATGGGATCGACAGGTCGCTGCGCTTTCGGATTTCCACTGCGTCACTGTCGACTTGCCGGGTTCCGGGGCAAGCGCCCACCTTCCGTGGCGGTCCCTTGACGAGACTGCAGACCGAGTGGCTCGGCTAGTATCCGGGATCGCGGATGCGCAACAAGTGCACCTTGTCGGGCTATCTGTGGGCGGTGACGTCGCGCTTCGAGTGCTCGGCCAGAATGCTGCACGGATCGAGTCCGCGTTCATTTCCGGCATCGTGACGTCGAAAGTGACCGGCATCCCGCGCGCAGTGCAACGGGTAGCGTCACTCATGGCTGGCACACGCGTATTTCAACGGCTGGCGGCGAACTCAATGGGGTTGACAGGCGACCGGCGCGAAGAGTTTCTCTCCACGATCCCACGATTCACGCGGTCGAGCTACACACGGATGGTTCGCGACGTTTTCGACGGAGTTTCTCTCGACGGCCTGGCAGCATGCACCGTGCCCACGCTCGTCATCGCAGGCGAGAACGAACCGCCGCTTGCGGCAGAGTCCGCGCGCCATGTCTCGCGCGTAATGCCCGACGCAGTGGCGGCGATCGCCGATGGTGTTGGCCATGCCTGGAACGTCGAATCGCCTGATCTCTTCAACTCAGCGGTCGATGCGTGGATCTCTCGGCGCGAAGTGACCTCTGGCCTCTCGCCCGCATGAGTATCCCCAAGCGGCCTGCGGACAGACTTTCCTCTTCTTCGTGCGGGCGGTTCTCGGTAACTACCTTCCTGCACGTTCTTGGCGGCATGCGGGGAGATATAGCAATGCGCCGAGGACGCTGAAGCCTCCCGCAACGATAATCGCGGTCGCGGTGGTGGTTGATTCGGCGAGGGGGCCGAGGGCAAGCAGTCCGATGCTGAGGGTCACCCCTCCCACCATGGAATTCATGGACAAGATCGTGGTGCGGTTTCCCGAGGTTGCCTGTCGGTGAAGTAACACGCGGTGCATAGGCCCCGCGGAGCCGTGCAGTGTGTAGGTCAGCAGGAACGAGGTGATCAGGCCGAGTGGGCCAGTGACGATGCCCATGACTACGACAAATAGCCCATTGAGGATGCGTGCAACTAGCGCTGTTGAGGCGACGCCGATGCGGCGGGACGCGCGGTTAGCTAGGGCAGATCCGAGAGCGAAAAGCCCCCATGCTGCAGCCGACACGGGCCCCATCAGGGCTCCAGCCTGCGTTTCACCGCCGGCGAGTTCCGCGAGTCGGATGGGCATGAGAGTTTCGAAGGCAATTATCGCGATCGACCAGAAAACTTCGACGAGTACGAGCGCCAATAGCACTCGGGACGTTATTAGGGTTGTTAGCCCGCCAGCGACCACTCTCGGTGCTTGCTGGACAGAGATGAGTGCCCGACGCAGGCTGCTTTGACCCGCTCCAAGCGTCGGTTCTTTCACGAGTAGCGTGGTGGCGATCAGGTGAATGACAAAGAGTGGGATAGCGCACCAGTAGGGGAAGCTGATCGCGGAAACTGCAGAAACCGGGTGCCAGGCGATCAGTGCGCCAGAGATGAGCGCTCCGCTCGCTATAGACAAACCGAGTGCCGTTCCCGCATTCGACAGTGCGCTTTCGACGGCAACGGAGGGGTCATGTGCGTGGCTTGTGTCGACGTACCAAGACTCCAGCGGCCCGGAATCCAGCGCCCGGAATACACCTTGAAGTGCCAGCGCTACGACAAAAGCACCAAAGGTGTCAGCGGTGACGAATACCAGTGACGCCCCAATTCCCACCAGGGCGGAGATCACGAGAATCGGTCGGCGCCCTAGGGCGTCTGCGAAACCTCCGGTGGGTAGCTCTAGGCCTAGGACAACGAAGCCCTGCATGGCGAAGATGACACCGATTTGGGACAGGGTCATACCCCGCTCTAGCGGAATGAGAGTAGTGACGCCGATCGTCAGCCCCACCGGAAACCATCGCGTGCATGTCAGCACGATCAGGGTGCGTCGGGCCCGGTCCGCGGTTAGAGGCGCGCCGGTCACTAGTCAGCCGTGGGGTCTTGTTGGTCGAGGTCGAGCGGGTAAATCGCCCTCCACACTGATAGTCGACGGGATTGCGGATCGCCGTCACCGGCGTTCCGATAGCGCGCCACAACCTCGTCAATCTCTGCGCTCATCGCCTTTGTCTGCGAGGCCGTCAAAGTGACAAAGTCGTCACCGAGGCCAGCTACGTTTCGCCAAGCGGTGGGCCAAGTCTGTTCGACATCCAGCCACGCCTCGAACCTTTCGGTAAGAGTGCGTGAATAGTGGCGGTGCAGCCAGTTCAGGTCGGCCTCGGCAGTGTAATCGCCAACGAAATCGCCCGGGCTGAACTGGTGACGGTCTGTCGCGGCTCGCCAGAGGCGACGCTTACCAACACCCTGCCCGCTGTCCTCGATCAGCCCCACCGTCTCGAGTTTGCGCAGGTGATACGACGTGGCTCCCGTGTTCGAACCCAAACTCTCCGCAAGCTCAGTCGCAGTAGCGGGCCCATCCGTGCGAAGCAACGACAGCAACCGCGACCGGAGCGGGTGAGCCAGCACCCGCAGCGATTGAGCATCAACCCGGAAGGCATTTCTCTCGTCCGATCCATAATCCATCTATGCAGAATACATGTGCATAAATATTACGCACAAGAGGCACTTTCGTCGGCGACTCCGCTGGCGAAACCGGAAAAGCTTCATCCTTCCCTCCCGAGCGCCCGTTTACCGATTCCCAAACGGGACACCGCTGTGCGCTTCCGCTTAGGGGCTAATACGCGGATCAACCTTGAGCGACGGACAACGCTGTACCGCTTCTGCTTAGACATCGCCTGCGGAATTCCGTAAAGGGTGTCCGCGGTGAAATCCCGAAATGGCTCCCTATTCGGGGCAGCGAACCCGGTGACTCGGTTTGATTGCTCGAAGGTTTCGGCGCGGTGTGCTGCTGCATCAGAGTGGCGAATTCACAGAAGTTGTCTTGAGTTATTCAAAACAACTGGTACCGTCGTAACCATGGAAACAGTGACGGATGCGGCGCTCGCCGACACTCTGCGAGAGGCCGGTCTGAAAGTGACTGAGCCCCGCGTCGCTGTGTTGAGCGCCCTCGCCGACATCCCGCACTCCGATGCCGACACGATCTTCGGGGCTGTACTGCCGAGTTTGCCCGGCACCTCCCTCCAAGCGGTGTACGGAGTGCTGGCGGCGTTGACGACGGCGGGCTTGCTGCGCAAGATCGAACCGGCAGGGTCATCCGCTCTCTATGAACGCCGCATTGGCGACAACCACCACCACATCGTGTGCACCGAATGCAGTGCCGTGCGTGACGTGGACTGTGTTGTTGGTCACGCGCCGTGCCTCACGCCATCCGAAGCCGGCGGCTTCACGGTGCACACCGCCGAAGTGAACTTTTGGGGAGTATGCCCCGATTGCCAGAGCGCTCTCAACCAAAAGAGCGCAGACTGAACAACACAGACAGAGCTGTCTACGCTGTCGCCCATTCTTCAATTCGCCAATAATCCCACCCACACAAAGGAGACATCGTGACAGAACCCACGACTACCCAGGCCGGCGCACCGATTGCGAGCGACGAACATTCGCTCACAACAGGTCCTGATGGCGTAACCGCACTCCACGACCGTTTTCTGGTCGAGAAGCTTGCCTCGTTCAACCGTGAGCGTGTGCCGGAGCGCAACCCTCACGCCAAGGGTGGTGGAGCATTCGGAGAGTTCGTCGTCACTGAAGACGTGTCGCAGTTCACGAAGGCCGCCGTCTTCCAAAAGGGTGCAAAGAGCGAAACGATTCTGCGCTTCTCGTCCGTAGCCGGTGA
This sequence comes from Salinibacterium sp. VpJ6, assembly GCF_059767345.1. Lineage (NCBI taxonomy): Bacteria > Bacillati > Actinomycetota > Actinomycetes > Micrococcales > Microbacteriaceae > Salinibacterium > Salinibacterium sp. VpJ6. The sequence continues at coordinate 1,387,400 of NZ_JBSOQL010000001.1, read as the reverse complement.
GCAGGGTTCGCCCGACACATGGCGCGACGTTCGTGGATTCGCACTGCGTTTCTACAGCACCGAGGGCAACTACGACATCGTCGGAAACAACACTCCCGTGTTCTTCCTCCGCGATGCCATGAAGTTCCCCGACTTCATCCACTCGCAGAAGCGCATGGGCGACTCGGGCCTCCGCAACGGCGACATGCAGTGGGACTTCTGGACCCTCTCGCCCGAAAGCGCCCACCAAGTCACGTACCTCATGGGTGACCGCGGCCTCAGCAAGTCGTGGCGCCACGTCAACGGCTACGGATCGCACACCTACCAGTGGATCAACGCTGCCGGTGAGCGCTTCTGGGTTCAGTATCACTTCCACTCCCGCCAGGGCGTAGAGCTGATGGAAGCCGCGGATGCCGAGCGCATCGCCGGAGAAGACGCCGACTACTACCGTCGCGACCTCTTCGATTCCATCGCCAAGGGCGACTACCCCACGTGGGACATGTCGGTGCAGATCATGCCCTACGAAGACGCCAAGACGTACCGCTTCAACCCCTTCGACATGACCAAGGTCTGGTCGCACAAGGACTACCCGCTGATTCCGGTTGGCCACTTCACGCTTAACCGCAACCCGGAGAGCTTCTTCGCGCAGATCGAGCAGTCAGCGTTCTCGCCGTCGAACATGGTTCCGGGCACCGACATCAGCCCCGACAAGATGCTGATGGCGCGTGTGTTCTCCTACCCGGATGCCCAGCGCAACCGCATCGGAGCCAACTACAACCAGCTCCCCGTCAACCAGCCTCACGCCTCCCAAGCGCGTAACTACCAGCACGAAGGCGCGATGAACTACAAGATCGGCGACGCAGCTGACCGCGTCTACACGCCGAACTCGTTCGGCGGACCGGCAGCTCAGCCCGAGCTTGCTGGCGAAGGCGGTTGGGCGAGCGACGGCGAACTCATGCGCAGCGCTCAGACACTGCACTCAGAAGACGACGACTTCGGCCAGGCCGGAACGCTCTACCGCGACGTCTTCTCCGCAGAGTCGAAGGCTCGCTTCATCGAAACCCTCACCGGACAGGGCCGTGGCATCACGATCCCCGAGATCCTCGAGCGTTTCTACTGGTACTGGGGCAGTGTGGATGCCGAACTCGGCGCCACCCTGCGCAAGACCGTACCCGGCAATGGCGACACCGCCAACGAAGAAGCTGACCCCGTAGGAGTCGGCCCCGCCGAGTAACACTGAGACGAAACGGCAGCGCTCACGCGAAGTCGGACTCCGGATGCCCGGTCCCCGAACGTTGGGGGCCGGGCATTCGCTCGTTAAGACGAGAGGCGGGCCAAGCCGCACGCGCCCGGACGTTAAGGAGCGAGCGCGAGAGCGCCGTCGATGATCGCGACGGTTCCTCCGAGGTAGGCCACGATGATCACCGCAATGCGAGCTGCTCGATGGCTGATGTGACGAGTGAGCACTTCACCCAACGCGAGCCCGACTAGCAGCGAGCCGATGATGAGGGCCCAGCTGGCGACATCCAAATCAGGAAGCACGCCGCCCGAGAAGAACGCCTTTGTGGCGAGGGATGCTGTGCCGACGATCACAAAGTAGGGCTGCAGGGTGGCCGCGAAATTCACTTGCGGCCAGCGCATCAGCACTGCATAAATGCTGAGGGCCGGGCCGCCGACGCCCGCAGCCGTATTCATGAAACCGGATGCTGCCCCTGCGACGATCGCTGCCGGGCGGGCCGGAACGATGTGTTCCGCGCGCGTGATGAGCAGCGTCGCGGTGAGGGCAACGATCACGAGCACGCCAATGCCGAGCTGCATGACAGCGCCCGGGAGACGGGTGACGAGGAGTGAGCCGGGGATGATGGCCGCCACCGCGGGGATCGCCAGCCACGCGAGCGTGCGCCACTCAATGTGTCGCCAGACCCGCGGAATAATGAGCAGCGACGACACAACGCCGCACAGGTTCACGACCAGCACACCATCGAAGGGGCCGAGCAGAATCACGATTAGCGGAGACGCCACGAGAGCAAAACCCATGCCGGTGATGCGTTGAGAGAGTGCTCCTATAACAACGGCGAGAGCGACAAGAGCGAGCACCGCCCTAGCCTAAGCTGATGCCGTAGGGGCGCGAGACCGTCGCGAACGTTGGTGGCGTGCAGGTTTCGCCGCCGCTGCCGCGCGGCCGCACGCGCTGGTGCTGGCTCTGGCTCTGGCTCTGGCTAGAGAGCCTTGGAGTAGCAGACGCTGAGCGGTTCGCCCACGTAGGCGCCGAAGTTCTCGATGCGCGTGTAGCCCTCGCGCTCGTAGAAACGCATCGCGTCAGGCTGGGCTGTTCCTGTTTCGAGAACGAGTTCAGTGGCCGACTGAGCGCGAGCCCACTCTTCGAGCCCCTTGAGCACCGCGATGGCGATACCGGTGCCGCGCTGAGCAGGCGTGACGTACATACGCTTCACTTCGAAGTTGCCATTGTCGAGCTCGCGGAGCCCACCACAACCGGCAGGAACGCCATCGACATAAGCGATCAAGAAGACGACAACCGAGTCAGCATCGGGCTTGACGCCGGGTTCGCTGTCTTCGGTTCCGTAGCGCGCGGTGAGCTCGGCGCGCTGCGCTGAACGCAGCATTACCGAGTCGGCGTGCTCAAAGGGAACGCTACGGAGTTCGAGTTCGTAAGTGTCTTCCACGTCAGAATCCTAGTCTGCGCGTGGCGGAGATCTGTCGGGGGCGTTTCTGGGGCTCTACAAGCGGGAGGGGTAGATGCCCTCATGGCACACCTTCCAGGTCATCCCGTTGGGCGTGACGGCGCTCATGTTCGGAAGCGCGAAGTTGTGAACGCCGTCGCCGCCGTACGTGGTTCCGAGAAGTGAGTAGAGCGAAGTGTGGTTAGCGATCGGGAGGAGGCGACCATTTGCGGTGAGACCCGGGCCCACATATGACGATGACGTCAGGCTGAGCGTGCCCAAATAACAGTCATAGGTGCCTCCATCGTGTGCTCCGCCCGTTTCGGCGCCGAACTGTGCGGCCAGAAGCGAGTTGCCGGCAGGGCCTGGGGCGCCAGCGGCTCCCGTCGTGCCGGCCGCGCCAGTTGCACCCGTTGCCCCAGTAAGGCCCTGAATTCCTTGCGGGCCGGTCGCTCCGGCAGGTCCAGTTGCACCGTCTGCACCGTCTGCGCCGTCGACACCGTCGATACCGTCGATACCGTCGACACCGTCGACACCGTCGACACCGTCGACACCGTCGACACCGTCGATACCGTCTGCACCCGCCTCGCCAGTGGCTCCCGTCGGTCCTCTGAGCGCGGTAGCTCCGTTAGCTCCGGTGAGTCCTGTTGCGCCGTTCAGTCCGTCGATACCATCAGCGCCGTCGATACCATCGGCGCCATCAGTGCCGTCAATCCCGTCTGCGCCATCTGCGCCGGCAGCCGCAGCCTCTGTCATAAATACTGCTTCAACGAAACCGGCACCGCACGAGTCGGCGGCATCAATGAGCTTGATTGCCGAAGCGGTGGTGTCAACGCAGGCCTTCTGCAGCGCATCCGCAGAACTGGCTTGGCTGGTGCAGCCGGCAAGCATGACGGCAGCGACGGCTGCTCCTGCAAATAGTCGAAGCGAACGTGACGGAGTGCGGGGTGCAGAAGACAAAGAGAGGATCCAGACGTGGGAGAGGCGCAACGATGCGTCAACGGTTGACACAAACATAACGAAGTTCTCTCAGTTAACTCAAGTGGTCTCGGCCCCCAGTGTGGGGGTGCGGCAGACGGTCTACCTGCCTGCCTTTGTGGGCCAATACAGCTACAGGGTGCAGAATTCGAATCATGGAAAATGCGACCGGCGGCATACAGAGCGCGGGCAGAGTGTCGATGAGCGATGCAGCCCTGCCAGTCGCATGGGCAGCCTCGGTTCACGCCTTCGATGACGCAGTTCGCGCAGTTCGCGCCGGCACAGTCGATGCCGACACAGCCTCCGCTCAGCTCGTCAACCTGCTGACCGAGAAGGAAGTCTTGGGACTACTTGACGGCGATTCTCCGCGACGGCTCTTGCCGTTCATCCCGGCCCTTCTCGGGCGGCGACCATTCGTGGCGGGTGCGGTAGCGCGGCTCGGTATCCCCGGCATCCGGTTCAGCGACGGAGCTCGCGGTGTCGTTATCGGTGCCGCTACAGCGTTCCCCGTGACGATGGCGCGGGCGGCAGCGTGGGATCCGGAGCTTGAGCAACGCGTCGGTGTGGCAATTGGCGCCGAGACCCGCGCGCGGGGCGCCAACTATTCAGCTTCGGTGTGCGTGAACTTGCTGCGGCATCCGGCGTGGGGTCGTGCGCAGGAATGCTACGGCGAAGACCCGGTTCTCGTCGGCCAGATGGGGGCCGCCCTTACCCGCGGTGTTCGAGTGCACACGATGGCGTGCGTGAAGCATTTCGCGCTCAACTCGATGGAGAACGAACGCTTCGAGGTCGATGTCTCTGTCGACGACCACGCGCTGCACGAAGTGTATTTGCCGCACTTCAAAGCGGTGGTGGATGCCGGAGTCGACTCGGTCATGAGCGCCTACAACCGGGTACGTGGCGAGTACATGGATGTTAATCGCGCCCTTCTTACCGATGTGCTGCGGGATGAGTGGGGCTTTACTGGTTTCGTCACGAGCGATTGGGTATTCGGCACTCACGATGCGGTGGCCAGCCTGCAAGCGGGAATGGATGTCGAGATGCCGTTGCGGATGCTGCGGGCGCGCGCCCTGCCTGCCGCGCTGCGCAGCGGTCAGCTCGATCGCGAGACTGTGCTGCGATCCGCCCACCGCATTTTGCGGACCAGTATTCAGCACGCGGCAACCCGCGAACAGCAGGAGCCAGCGGTGGCCGACATTGCCTCTGCCCCGCACCGCGCTCTTGCGCTCCAAGCCGCTGCCGAGTCGATCGTGCTGCTCAAGAACGATGCTGTCGACGAGGCGCCGCTGCTACCGTTGGCTCCTGACACGCGCCGGCTCGCGGTTATCGGGCGACTCGCTGACGAGGCGAACCTCGGTGATCATGGCTCCTCGCGCGTTCGGCCACCATCCACTGTCTCCCCGCTTCAGGGCTTGCGGGAAGCGTTCCCCGCGGCACTGATCACGACCGCCACAGGCAAGGACGAAGACGCCGCCGCGGCGCTCGCAGCTCAGGCCGAGATCGCCGTCGTCGTTGTCGGGCTCGACCAACATGATGAAGGCGAGTCGGTGGTCACCGGCGGAGTGGATGTCGGAATCCTCGGCCGCGCTTTCAACTCGGGCCTGTCTCGCCGTCTCTTCATCGGGCTCGCGCATCTCGCAGCACGCTTCGTTCGCGGTGGCGATCGCAGCTCGCTCGAACTTCGTCCCTCCGACGCAAGCCTCATCCGCGCCGTCACGGCCGCCAATCCGCGCACCGTCGTGGTGCTGATTGGCGGCAGCGCGATCGTGACCGACGCGTGGCGGGATCGCGTTCCAGCGCTTGTTCTCGCCTGGTACGGCGGCATGGAAGGTGGGCACGCGCTCGCGAGCATGCTCACGGGAGACACCGAGCCCGGAGGCCGGTTGCCGTTCGTCATCCCGCGCGACGCAGCGCAGCTGCCCCCGTTCGATAGCGCCGCAAAGGCCGTTGTGTATGACGATAAGTGGGGTCAGCGTCACCTCGATGGTCAGGGCATTGCTCCCGCATTCCCGTTCGGATTCGGCCTGGGCTACACGACGATGACCCACGAGCTACTCGACCACACCTTCGCCGACACTGGCGGCAGCGCTCGCGTACTCGTGACCAATACGGGCGACCGCGACGGATCGATCGTCGTGCAGCTGTACGCGGCCGATCTGGCAGCCGAGCATCCGGTCGCTCAGCTTCTGGGCTTTCAGAAAGTGACAGTGCAGCGCGGGGCGAGCGCAACCGTGCAGGTCGCGCTGGATGCGGGGCCGACCTTGCAGCGGGATCCGATCACCCGGCAGTGGCACCCGCGATCAGGCGAATGGGCGCTGCTCGCCGCTCAGCACAGCCCGTCGAACTGGACTGACGCGGTGCCGTTGCGTCCTACCTCTGACTAGCGCCGGTAGCCGCGTTCGGAAGCGGGTCGATGCGAACACGCAGGGAGTCGTCGTGGCGCAGAACGGCCCGGATCAAGCGGCGGCCCTCCCAGCGAAGCGACGCGAGTGTTTGATCGGGGCGGAGCACTAACTCGCCCTCGGCCGGGGCGTAGCGCTTCTGCAGGTCTTTCAGCTCGTCTGCTTTCAGGAGTGCCACCGTGCTGTTGTCGGTGGGGTCGGTCAGCCGAACCAGAGCGGAATCTCCGCGCAGATCGCTCGCCACCAGTCGCTTTTCGCTGGCGGCAAGAATGGCTTTCTGAGCGTCGCGGGTCACGACGATCGGGCGGCGCGGGCCGTCGAGCAGGCCGGTGAGAACGTCTGCCGCGGCATCTGGCCGGCCAGTTTTCTTCGCGGCTGCTTGCATCCGTTCGAGGCGGCCGGGCTCGCGCAAGATCTGGTCGATCTTCCAGCCGAGCGTTGTGACGTCGTTGCACCGAACAGCAGCACCCTGTTCCATCAGGTAGTCACCGTTACGCACTTCTTGCCCCGGGATGGGGTTCACCAGCACCATGGGCAAGCCCGCCGCCATGCACTCGGAGGCGGAGAGCCCACCCGGTTTACCCACAAAGAGGTCGGCGCTTCTGAGCAATGTGGGCATCTCTGTCGTAAACCCCAGCACGTTGAAGCGATCGTCAGCCCCGACGAGTTTCTCAATGCTCGTGCGAGTCTCCTCGTTGTGTCCACACACGACGGTGGCGGTGAACGCCGAGCGCATATGCAGTGTCTGCCGCACAGCAGCGACGGCGTAGTCCCCGCCCGCTGCACCAGCAGAGATCAAGATATGGGGGATGTCGTGAGCGACGCGGTCGGGTTCGGCATCCGAATACGAACTGATCGGGATGCCGGTTGCTGCCACACGGTCGGCCGGCAGGCCGAGCGCCATCAGCTCGATTTTGCCTTCCTCGCGCGCCACATTAAACGAGTGGAACGCGCTGGTCAGCCAGAGGCCTTGAGGATCGTAGTCGGTCGTGACAACCGCTGTTTTGGCATCAATGACTCCGCGCATGAGGAGCGTGGCCATGAGTTGGGCGGGGAGAAAGTGTGTGCTGACAATCGCGGTGGGCTGAAAGCGTTTGATCTCCCGGATCACGGGGAGAGAGTTGGCCTGAGTCCACGGATCGATCGGTCCTCGGCGCCAAAAGGGGGCGTCGCTGACGTCGTAGGCCCACTCGAGTAGCCACGGCAGACCCTTGGCGAGCACGAAGTAGCCCTTGCCCAACACGTCGCGGTACAGAGTGCTGCTCACCTGAAGCACGTCGAGCACTTTCACTTCGACAACATCCGTGCGCGCGTCACACGCTTGGCGCACGGCCGCAGCGGCACTGTTGTGACCCGAGCCGACACCAGCAGACAAGATCAGTACCCGCTCTCCTCCAGCAGTGGGGGAATGAGTGGGGAGCGTCTCTGGCATGGGGGAAATGATAGTCCAGCCCCGTGCGGCTGCGCCCTGATTGTGTGCCGTTGCGTTCCCGGCACACTTCTTAGAGCCAGCGGTGCTCTGTGGTCGCCACGCGGGCAGCCTCGGCAAAGCGGGCAAACCGTTCGCGCTCCACAGCGTCATACGTTTCGGCGGCGACGGATGCTTCAAGCCGGTCGATCTGCTCCGCCACCGCTTCGGACTGTTCGGTGCGTTGCGCGCGGTAGCCCACCTCTTGCAGCAGCTGGAACAAACGCTCAACCACTCCGGGGTCGCTCGCGCCATAGCGGCGCGGCTGAGTCAGGGCGATATCGAGCAGGTTGATGAAGTTGTGCGGCTTGATGATCACGCGCACGATGTCGTCGTCATCGGTGAGGCCGCGCGACTGAATCTCCAGGTCGGCGATCGAGCACAGCGTCGCCGAAATGTGCCCGAGCGTGTGCACGGCCGTCGTCGGGTCGTTGACTCCGGGGGAGAGGGCGCGCGCTGTGATGTCGACGAGCTGGCGGATGCCAAAACCAATATCTTGGCTGGCCGTGCGCTCGTAAGCGAGGCTGACGGCGCCGACCAACGCACTGTTGATGGTGGCGCGTTCTTCGTCATCCAGATGGCGCATCGGATCACGCGGCCACCAGCGCAGCACCGGGGTGCCACTGACCACGTGATGACCAACGGTGTGTTCTTCGCGCGCCACGATGTCGTATTTGATCGCGATCGTGAGCAGCCGGGAACGGTCGCTTGACCGAATAAACCCGGAGCGCTTCGCGAGGCTCAACTCAATGCGTTCGGCGGGCGGCCACTCGGGCAGTTCCGTTTCGCCGGTGGCCATGGTGGATGCCACGAGCTCGATGGTCTTGCTGGTTTCGAGGTAGACCTGCCGCATCGTCGTCTCAATGCGCAGCTGCCGCGCGAGGTGCGCCAAGAACAGCGTGAGCATGACAACACTCGCCAAGGTCAGGAGCGACGCCAACGTCACCGCCAGGCGCGGCACGATCGGGTCGATGCTGTCGTCGCCATCCTGAACCGTACGCAACACCGTGAGGGCGTAGGCGAAGGTGCCCACGAACACCGAGAGCGTCCAGTGCACGGTTTGGTCTTTGAGGAAGGTGCGCAGCACGCGAGGCGACGCTTGGCTGCTGGCCAGCTGCAGCGCGACAACAGTGAGGGAGAAGGTGAGGGAAGTGGCGGTGATCAGCGAACCCGAGATGGCAGAGAGAACAGCCCGTGCGCTTTCGGGACCCCCGGCGAACAGGAATCGTTCAACACCGACGGGCAGTGACGAGTCCACGGCGCGGTCGACGAGGGGGATCACGATGCCCAAAATCACGGCAACGATGATCGCGATCGTGGGCAGCGGCCACAGCTCGGCAGCGATGCCCTCGCGCAGAGTGGCGATCCACCGGCGCAGGGAATTACGGCGCGCACTCTGTGTTGCTAGCTCGCTCATCACATCCCTCTCGAATCGCCCTAGTTAATCACGTCAGGCTTTGTTGTGGTGCCTGCCCCTAGGGTGGAACAACGCGAATGAAAGGAAATCACTCGATTGTTTGAATGGGTATCGTGGCTCGGGCTCGCTGTGGCCGTACTGATTGCGCTCGTCGCTGTCGTCATTGGCATCGGAGTGATCTCGCTCATTGTGAGAGGCATCGCACGCCTTCGGCCCGGGGTCTACCAAACTCTTGCCCAAACCCGTCAGCGTTTGCGAGTGCTCATGGCGTTGCTTGCCGTGTGGGTCGCCGTGTCGATCACGCTCCCGCTTGAGGATCTTCGCCCGATCGTCGACCAGGTCTTCCTTATCGCCGTCATCGCGGCGAGCGGGTGGTTGCTCATCGCCATTATCAACCTGCTGCTCAACCGCACTATCGCTCGCTACCCGACCGATGTGCCCGACAATCGTGCTGCGCGTCGCGTGCGCACTCAAGTGCAACTGATTCGTCGCGTTCTTGCCGCCGTGATTGTCATCGTCACGATTGGTGCCATCCTTCTCACCCTGCCTGGTGCCGAAGCCCTCGGCGCGAGTGTTCTCGCCTCCGCCGGCCTCGTCTCCGTTGTCGCCGGTATCGCCGCGCAATCGGCTCTCGCCAACGTGTTCGCCGGAATGCAGCTCGCCTTCAGCGACGCCATCCGAGTGGATGACGTTGTTATTGCCGACGGCGAGTGGGGCCGCATCGAAGAGATCACCCTCACGTACATCGTCGTGAGCATCTGGGATCAGCGCCGCCTCGTGCTGCCCTCCACCTACTTCACGACCACCCCATTCCAGAACTGGACCCGCAACGCCACCGAACTTCTCGGTGAGATCAACTTCGACCTCGACTGGCGCGTCAACATCGATCAGATGCGCGCTCACCTCAAGAAGATCGTCGCCGAATCCGACCTGTGGGACGGCCGCACCGCCAACATCCAAGTCGTGGATGCCACGGGTGGCTTCGTGCGCGTTCGTGTACTGATCAGCGCCGCAGACTCCGGCGCTCAGTGGGACCTCCGCACGCACGTTCGCGAAGAAATGGTCACCTGGCTGCAGGCCAAGAACCCGGCCGCGCTACCCCGCACGCGCGTGCTCATGGTCGAGAATGAGGCGCGTGGCCGCACCAAGGGCTCAGCAGAGCCGCAAGAACGTGGTCTCTTCAGCGGCAGCGCCGAAGCAGATGCTCGCCGCCAAGAGTTCACCGGAGCGATTCCTGTTCAGGAGAATGTTCCCGAAAACCTGGTGGGCCCCGAAGAGACCACTGCGGATGAGGCGCAGACCTCGACCGCCAAGCGCACTTCTATCGATTAGGAGCCATGCACGTTGCCTGCACTCGACAGCGCTGTCAGTTCGCCCCCACTCAGTTCACGCAGTTGGGGGCTTGTTCCCGCAGCGTTGCTGAGTGGCTCGGCGGTGCTGATGTTCTCCCTGCGGTTGCCACTGCTCGGCTATGTGGTCGTGGCCGTGGCGCTCGCCGCAGCGTGGTTCACCGACAGCCGCAAGCTCACCGAGGGGCTCGCGAAAGACCTGCTGCTGATCGCAGTCGGCATGATCATCGTCTCCACGGTGTCGGTCGAAGCCGACATCAGCTGGGGCAACTTCTTCTTGCTGGGGTTCGTGCTGGCAGCGGCCGTTGCCGTGCCCTACTCGCTGTCACGCTTCGTGTTCAAGGATCGCCTCATCCGCTTTCCGTGGCGGGGCGGATGGCCGTGGACCCGCGTTCAGCGGGGCTACCTGTTTCTCGTGCTCTTTCTCGGCTGGCTCATCTTGCCGTTTTACTTCATCACGAGCGGGGTTTACCTCAACTGGCCGATCGTCACGACGCCCGACGAGATCGGTCGTCTCTTCGTTGGCGTGAACGCTGTCGGAACGTGGGATGAGCTGTTCTTCATCCTCACCGTCTTCGTGCTCTTCCGTCGGCACTTCCCGGTGTGGCAGGCAAACCTGCTGCAGATGGTGATCTTCGTGGCGTTCCTGTGGGAACTTGGCTACCAGTCGTGGGGCCCGCTGCTGACGATCCCGTTCGCGCTGCTGCAGGGCTGGATCTACTCGACCACCAAGTCGCTCGTCTACGTGCTGAGCGTGCACCTACTGTTCGACGCGGTCGTGTTCCTCGTCATCGTGCACGCCAGAAACCCGGGAGTGATCCCGTTCTTCTTGCTGTAGCGAGCGGTGCTGCGAGGCCGTCGATCCGGCGAGGCAGTCGAACCGGCTAGGCCGCCGATCCGGCGAGGTTACTCTTTGCCGCCGGGAGGGCCCGCAATGAGAAGCACGACGTAGAGCAGAATGACCGCGCCCGCGATGAGGGCCACCAAAATGTACGGGTGGTTCAAGAACCAGCGCATCGTGCGGTCGATCCAACCAGCATCCCGCGGATGATCGGAAGCTTCCTTGCGCCAGTCACCCTTGAGGCGTCCCGAGCGTGCCAGCCACAGTTCCACCGGAATCGTGGCGTACGGGATGACCGCGCTGCCAATGGTGAGAACGGCGGTGCCGACGCTCCAACGCTGGTTCACCGTCAACAACACGGCAGTGGCACCGTAGGCCAGGAAGACGAAACCGTGGATGGCCCCACCGATCGACACCGCGACATCCAGCCCCGCCGTAGCGCGAAGGATGAGGCCGGTGATGAGCAGAGTCCACGTGACCGCCTCAGCGAACGCAAGGACGCGGAACAGTGACTTGGGGGTCGCAAACATGAGGCTGAACTTTCAGTATTAGGCGTTGGCCATCAACGAGCTGATCGCGCTCGTGAAGAACGTGAGGCCGTCGGTGCCCGAACGCATTGCCGCGCGAGTGTCTGGGCCAAAGCCAGGCTCGGTCGCGTGCTCGGGATGCGGCATCAGACCAACAACGTTGCCACGGGCATTCGAGATGCCGGCAATGTCATTCGCCGACCCGTTGGGGTTGACCTCGAGGTAGCGGAACACAACCTGGCCTTCACCCTCAAGGCGGTCAAGAGTGGTCTGGTCGGCAATGTAGCCGCCCTCACCGTTCTTGAGCGGGATGATGATCTCTTCGTCTTCTTTGAAGCCGTTGCTCCACGCGGTGTCGACATTCTCGACGCGCAGTTTCTGGTCGCGGCAGACAAAGTCACCGTGATCGTTGCGCACGAGACCGCCGGGAAGAAGGTGCGATTCCACCAAGATCTGGAACCCGTTGCAGATACCCAGAACGGGCATTCCGCCGCTGGCAGCCGCAATGACCTCGCTCATGATGGGCGAGTGGGCTGCGATAGCGCCCGCACGGAGGTAGTCGCCGTAGCTGAAACCACCGGGCAGAACAATGGCATCCACGTTCTTGAGGTCGTGGTCGCCGTGCCACAGGGCTACCGGCTCACCGCCACCCAGCTTGACCGCACGCTGAGCGTCGCGGTCGTCGAGCGAACCCGGGAAGGTGATGACTCCGACGCGCACTATGCGCCCTGAGCGTCATCGGCGGGGCGAGCCTCGCCGACATAGATCACATCTTCGATCACCGTGTTAGCGAGAAGATCGTTAGCGATCTCGCGGGCCTCAGCCAGCAGCTCCTCGGTGATCGGGCCGTCAACGGTGAGCTCAAAACGCTTACCGATGCGCACCGAAGTGAACTCGCTCTTGTCGAGGCGGACGAGGGCGCCGGCTACGGCCTTGCCCTGAGGATCGAGGATTTCAGCCTTGGGCATTACCTCGACGACGATTGTTGGCACCGAATCACTCCATGATTTCGCGCGGTTGGATGCCCACAGTCTAGCGGAGCCGAGCGGTGCGCCAGACTGTACTCATGGACATCGACCGCGCAGTGCAATCCCGCATCGTCCGCACTCTCGTTGCGGGCCAAGTGCTCGCCGGGTTGGGCCTTGGTGCGACCGTTGCGGTCGGTGCGATCTTGGCTGCTGATCTCGGCGGCGAAGAGCTCTCGGGAGCTGCTGCGACATCCAGCACCCTGGGTGCAGCTCTTGTGTCGATTCCGCTTGCTCGACTTGCCGCTCGCTGGGGCCGTCGACCCGCGCTGGCGCTGGGAGCTGGCGTTGCCGCAGGAGGCTCGCTCATCACCGTGGTCGCGGTGGGCGTCGCATTCTTCCCGCTGCTCATTCTTGGATTCGCGATGCTCGGAGTCGGCACCGCCGTGGGCTTGCAGGCGCGCTTTGCAGCGACGGATGTAGCCGCTCCCCAGCACCGCGGTCGTGACCTCTCTCTCGTGGTCTGGTCGACCACGATCGGCGCTGTGGCAGGCCCGAACCTTGTCGGCCCGGGTGAGGCCATCGCTCAGTGGCTGTCACTGCCCACCAACACGGGTTCCTTCGTGTTCGCGATCGTTGCCCAACTCGCCGCGATGATGCTGTACCTCGTGGCGTTGCGCCCCGATCCGCTCACTCTCGCTCGCAACCGCCCTGCCGACGAAGCAGTGGCAGCGGATGCCGGAATCGTGCGCGGCAAGGGCCCGTTGGTCTTCGCCGTTGCTGCTATCGCGATTAGCCACGCGGTGATGGTCTCGATCATGGCAATGACGCCCGTGCACTTGAGTCACCACGGAGCGAGTCTCACGATCATCGGCTTCACGATCAGCCTGCACATCGCCGGCATGTACGCACTCTCGCCGGTGTTCGGCTGGGCGAGTGACCGGTTCGGTCGCATCCCGACGATTCTGATTGGGCAGGGATTCTTTGCGGCATCCGTGGTTGTCGTTGCTCTGGGCGAGCTCAGCAATACGGCCGTCACCGTGGGGCTCGTTTTGCTCGGGCTCGGTTGGAGCGCATCGACCGTTGCAGGGTCGGCGCTCGTTGCTGACCTGGCTACTGGTAAAACGAAGTTGCGCATTCAGGGTCGAAGCGACACCATCATGAGCCTCGCGGGTGCTCTGGGTGGCGGTTTTGCCGGGCCGATTTTGGCGATGGTCGGGTACGCCGGGCTCGCGTGGGGCGCCGGGGTTCTCGTGCTCATCATCGTCGTGGCCGCGCTCGTCGTGTGGCGAAGCGCCTCTGTGGCCGCCGCCGAAGAGCTGCTGCTGGCGGAGAGTGCCGACGCGGCGTCGTAACCGGATGACTGGAGCTCGCTACCGCACGGTGTGAGCGTCGGGAGCGCACTCAGCAATCGTCAAGGTCACCCACAGCATCCGGCGAACAATTGGCGAGTCAGACTGGGTAGGCTCGCACTATGGACACCACGGGACTCGACGAATTTCTTGAGCAGAACGACTTCTCTGGCACGGTCCTGATTAAGCGGGGCAACGCCACTATTTACGAGGCTGTCGCCGGCAAGGCCAGCCAGCGTTGGGGTGTGCCGAACACGGCAGACACCCGCTTCGATTCCAGCTCCATCACTAAGCTCTTCACGAGTGTGGCGGCACTGCAGCAAGTGTCGAAGAATGATCTCGATCTTGAGACATCCATTCATCACTATGTCGACCTCGCCGATACCGAGATCGACCCCGCCGTCACGCTGCTGCACGTTCTCACGCACACGAGCGGCATTGCGGATGACGTGGATGAAGAAGAGGGCGAAAGCTACGCCGACCTGTGGGCAGAGTTCCCCACCTACACGATTCTTGAGCCCGCCGACCAGCTCCCCACCTTTGTGAACAAGGAGCCACTGGCCGAGCCCGGCGTCGAGTGCGTTTACACAAACGCGGGCTATGTGCTCGCCGGTTTGGCGCTTGAGAAGGTCACCAAGACCGATTACCGCCAGTACATTTTCGACGAGGTCTTCACGCCAGCAGGCATGATCGATTCGGGATTCTACGACCGTCGGGATGCCGCACCGCGCGTTGCCGAAGGCTGGGACTACATCGACGGCCGTTGGGTTTCCAACATCTACAGCGCCCCGCCTATTGGCCTGCCCGACGGCGGAGCGCACGTTACTGCTGCCGACCTCGTGCGTTTCATCCAGGCCGTGCGCAACGGTGAGCTTCTCGACACCGAGTTCACGGAAGAGTTTCTCACCCCGCAAGTTCAGTACGACGAAGAGACCTGGTACGGCTTCGGTCTTGAGTTCGACATGAACGAAGACGGCAGCGTGCGCAGCTACTTTGCCGACGGCGTGAGCCCCGGCGCCTCCGGAATCGTTCGCCACTACCTCGAGAACGGTCTCGACGTTGTGGTGCTCTCGAACTCCGAAGAGGGCGCCTGGCCGGTCATCCGCGAGATCGACGAACGCCTCGGCGGGTAGCGTGGCGGTTCGCTCGCTCGCTCGCTAGTTTTCTCGGCGGCTAGCGCCCGCTAGTGCTCGCTACGGCGCGGTGCTCACGCGAATCTGGTTGGCCCACGGGTCATCGAAGCTGAGGGTCTGGCCATCGTGACGCAGCGGGATGCCGTGGTGCGTCATCCGTTCACCGAGCGCTCCGAGGTCGTCGGCGCTCGGCACCGCAATGTCGATTTGGGCGAGCCCGAGGGCTGGCAGGCGCGGACCGGCACCACTGGAGTTCCACGTGTTCATGGCCATGTGATGGTGGTAGCCGCCGGCGCTCACGAACACGGCGCTGCCGGGAATCTCGGTGGTCGCTTCGAAGCCGAGCTGGTTCACATAGAACTCGCGCGCGGTGGCGACGTCTCCAACTTGCAAGTGCACATGGCCGACGCGGGCGCCACCGATCACGGGCTGCTCCACAGCGGCCTCGGTGAGGTTCTCCTGCAAGAAGCCATTGGGGTCGAGAAACAGGGTGGCCATCTCGATCGCCCCGTGGGTCCAGCTCCACTGGGTGCGATCCCGATCCCAGTACAGTTCGACGCCATTGCCCTCGGGGTCGGTGAAGTAGAACGCTTTGCTCACGAGGTGGTCGGCGCTGCCGGTGAAGGTCTTCGGGTAGCGAGTGGCGACCGAATAGACGGATGCGGCCAGCGCTTCTTCCGTGTCGAACAGGATGGCCGTGTGGAACAGCCCGGCATCGCGCGGGCTCGCGTGCTTGAGCGCGGGTGAATGCTTCAGGATCACAACGGGCGTGGTGCCGCGACCGAGAACGACCGTGTCAGAAGACTCGCTGAGAACCGTGAGTGCCACGGCATCCCGGTAGTACGCGGTGAGCGCGTCGAGGTTTGCAACGCTGAGGGTGACAGCGCCCATGGCGGTGTCGGCGGCAAGGAAATCGGTCATGATGCCTACAACCTTGCCGCCACCAGCGGTATTCCGAAAGCCCCTTCGAGCTGAACAGTCGCACGGAACTGCCGAGCGGGGTGCGGAGAGCGCGCGAATCTAAGCGGCGGCGATGACGCCTTTGAGCTCCGCGAATTCGCGCAGGCCAGCGGCCAAGCGCGAGACGCCTTCTTGGAAGACTTCGTCGCGGCCGTTCGAGCCGTACATCACACGGATGTAGCCTTCGCCGGCCGATCCGAACCAGTTGCCGGGCGAGACGCCGAGCTGCTGGGTTTCGACGAGGTGCTTGACCACTTCGAGCGAGGTGCCGAGCTCGGAGATGTTCACCCAGTGGTAGAAACCACCGGCCGGCATGGACGCGCCAACACCGGGGATGCCCTGGAGTGCATCGTGGATGTCATGGCGACGCTTGTTGTAGATCGTGAACCACTCGTCGGTGTAGGCGGGGTTCTCGTAGGCCGCAGCAACACCGTACTGAGCGAAGGTGTTGGTAGGGCCCACGTAGTTGAAGGTCGCAATCTTGAGCATCGGCATGATCTCGGCCGGAGCAACGAGGTAGCCCACACGGAAGCCGGTGAGGCCGAGGTCTTTCGAGGTTCCGAAAACGGTGAGGGTGCGCTCACGCATGCCCGGCAGAGTGGCGAAGTTCACGTACTCTGCGCCGTCGTAAATCTGGCGCTCGAAATCTTGGTCGACGATTACGCCGAGGTCGAACTCTTCAGCAAGAGCGGCTAGCTCCAACAGGTTTTCGCGCGTGTAGACGGTGCCGGTGGGGTTGTTCGGGTTGGTGATCACGATGGCGCGGGTGCGCTCCGTGATGCGCGAGCGGAATTCGTCCATCCGCAGAGCGAAGCCGTCTTCTTCGTAGGTCGGAACCTCAACACAGACGGCGCCCATCTGGTGGACATCGTTAATGTTCTCGGCGAACCCAGGGTTCGTGACGAGAACTTCATCACCCTGACCCGGGCGGATGCAGATGCGAATCGAGAGAAAGAGGGTGAAGGCCGAGCTGGGGCCCACCATCAGTTCGGTTTCGGGGTCGATCTCCATGCCGTTGAAGTCGCGCAGCTTGTTCACGAGCGCGGTCTTGAGGCGAGGTTCGGCGTAGCCGTTGTCGAGCGAGTAGTGAGTCTTGCCCTCGTCGAGCGCCTGCTTGGTGGCGTCGATGACGTGGTCGGGGAGGCACTTGTCTGGCGCGAACGGGTCGGCGCCCATCATCATGATCCAACGCTCAGGATCGAGCCCTGCGTAGAGGGAAAAGTCGGGGGCGGCGAGGTCTCGCCACGAATCATCGATGCGCAAGGGGCTACTTTCTGTTGGGGTGGTTAGGCGTCTAAGTCGAGGATGTGGGTGAGCGGTGACGTGTCGTCGACGCGGCCCAGACTGATCATGGCTTCCACGCGCTGAAGACCGGCGACGGCTCCGAGTTTCTCCAGCAGGAGCGTCTGCAGCTCGGCGTGATCCTTCAACCGGAAGCGCGCCATCATGTCGTAGGTGCCGCTCAGAATCAGAATCTCGGTGAGCGAGGGAATCGCCTGCAGAGCCTCGATGACGGTCAACATTTTGGCATCCGAAGTGATCTTGATGGGGATCACAACGAGCATGGGGCGACCCATGGCCGACCAGTCCATCTCGATGCTGCGGCGGCGAATGACACCCGTGCGTTCGAGGCGCGCAACGCGCTCGCCCACGCTGGGCGCCGACATCCCGACGAGTGCGCCGAGGCTGCGCAGCGAGACGCTGGCATCTTCGTGCAAGTGGCGAATCAGTTGAAGGTCGACCGGGTCGAGCTCCACCTTGGGGGTACTCGGCTCGAGCAGATCAATGATCTTGGACGCTTCGGTGGCCGCTACCGGATCAGTCATTGTTCGCGAACCCGTTGGCCTCAAGGTTGTTGAGCAGGTCGAGAGTGAACTGGATGTGGGTGAGGTAGTCCTCGAGGTAGCCGTGTTCGTTGTAGCCGTGCATGTTTCCCTCCGGGCGCAATGTTCCGGTGGGCGAAATCAGGGGAGCCCCAAGATGCTCAAGGAAGAATGCCCCGGGACCGGAACCAGTCATCACATCGTAGATGACGGGTTCTGCCTCGAAAGCTTTCGTTGCAGCTTCGAGAACGGAGACCGCGAACGGAGTGTCTACCGGTGAGAATGCTGGCTGCATGGTGCGGATGAGGTCGACCTGAATGTCGGGAGCGGTATCAGCGAGGAACGTCTTCACGGTCTCGAAGCAGGCGTGCGGGTCCATGCCGGGAACGAGCCCGAAGCGAACCTTCGCGGTGCCCTTCGCCGGAACGCTGTGGCTGACGCTGGGGTCGATGTCGAAGCCCGAGAGGCTCATCGACGGGGTGAAGATGAAGCGTTCCTTCAGCTCCGCCTCGGGTAGATGCTTGAGGGGGCTGATGCCGGGCACGCTGATGGCGTCGCCGGGAAGCGAAAGCTCTTGCGTGCGAGCCTTCGCCGCGGCATCCGGGCGCAATGCAGAATACGTGAAACCGGGAACGGCGATGAGGCCGTCCTCGGTGACGAGAGACGTGATTGCCCGCATCAACTCGAGCGGTGCGGAACGCAGAATCTGCGAGTACGAGGGGTGCTGGTTGGAAGCCAAAATGTTCAGGCTCAGGCCGATCTCCATGCCGCCACGGCATCCGAAGCCGACTGCGGGGCGACCATCGTCTTCACGAAGGTAGCTTTCCCACAGCACGGCGTCGGAGCTGAGGCGTTCGGCATTCTCGGCCAACACTGTTTCGAGGCCGGGGCTACCGATCTCTTCACACGGGTCGGCAAGGTAGATCATGCTGTATGGCAAGCCGTTCGGGTGATCCTCGATGAACAGTTCGAGCGCGCGTAGGCGGCTCGTGACATCGGCCTTGTCGTCACAGGCACCGCGGGCCCACATGGCGCCGTCTCGGATTTCTGAGTCGAAGGGGCCCGAGACCCACTGGTCGAGGTCGCCAACAGGCTGCACGTCGTAGTGGTTGTAGAGCATGAGCGTTTTGTCGCTTGCTCCGGGGAAGTAGGCGACGACGACCGGCCCGTATTCGGGAATCTCGATGCGCTCGACGCGCTCGCTGAGTCGGCGAAGCTTCTGCTCCAGCCAGTCAGCGGCAGCTTCGATGGCAACACGATCGCTCGCCACGGAGGGGAAGCGACAGAATTCCTGCCATTCGCGGATGCTCTGCTCGCGAGCGGCATCAATACGGGGGTCGCGCACTTTAGACTCCTCGGGAAATCGCGACGGGGGTGAGCTCGTACGGGTAGTCCGTGATGAGCTCTGCACCGTCTTCGGTGACGAGAACGATGTCTTCGAGGCGTACACCGCCGAAGCCCTGGCGGTAGCAGCCGGGCTCGATGGCGATCACGTCACCGGCAACCAGCACGGCGTCGTTCTGGCCGAGACCGGGAGCTTCGTGAACTTCGAGGCCGATTCCGTGGCCGAGGCTGTGGAAGTAGCCCTCGTTGAGAACCTCGCCCGGCTTCTTGGTGAGCTGCGTGGGGTACCCAGCGTTGCTGATCGGCTCGCACGAGATGCGGTGCAGTTCGGCAACGGGAAGACCGGGGCGGATGGCCGCGAGCGTGTTGTCGAATGCTTCCTTCACGATGCGCCAGTACGTCTCGAGCTCTTCGTTGATCTCGCCCTTCACGAAGGTGCGCGTCATGTCTGAGTTTCCACCGGACTCGGTGTCGCGGGGGCAGATGTCGACCGTGACGGGCTCGCCCTCGAAGATCTGGCCCGAGCCAGCGTGGTGGCCGATGCAGGTCTGCTCGCCGTGGGCCACGATGAGGCCGGCGTCTTCGCAGCCGTTGCGCAAGAAGGCGGCGCGGATGCCCGTCTTCAGGTCTTCACACGTGAGGGGCTTGCCGTCGATGAGCAGGCCGCCATCGGCGCCGACCGTTGCGGCTTCCATCTGGGTAGCGACGTGGGCGACGCCTGCTTCGGCAGCGATCTGAGCGCGGCGCATGCCAGCGAGTTCGGCGGGCGACTTTACGCGGCGACGCATCTCGAAGAGGTCGTTGTCGACGTTGAGCTCGATCCCGGCTTCGCGAAGGTGGTCGGCAACGCCGAGCGGGAAGGTGGAGGGAACGCTCGCGCTCTTTACTCCGGTACGGACGCATGCCTCAACCAAGCAGTTGAGTTCGGCGAGGTCGGGGCCCTGTCCGGAGGCGCGGAAGTCATCGAAGCCGAGCTCTTCAAGAGGGAAGACGGTCATGTTGTCGACATCGCGCATCCGGGCTGCTTCAAGCGACTTGATCGCGGTGTACCGCTTTCCGTCTACCTCGATGTAGAGGAACGGGTCGTGCACCTCGTGGGTGATTACGTGCCGCATATCTGCGGACATCGTGCTCGAAAACATGAGGATTGGCGCGCTCGTCATCGTCTCTACTTCTTTCTCTGCTCGGTGCGGCTCGATGCCGTCATGGCGAAACCTTACGGCATCCGCATTTTCATAATTATAGGTCATGTGTCAGTTTTGTAAACTTTTGTAAGGCTGTTGGTCGATTGAACCTAACGACGGGGTAACATTGTAGCGTTTTACTTGGGGTTGCAGAATTTGGGCTCTAATATAAATCCAACGCCCGGGGCAGCTCACCGCTTGCACCGTAGGCGCTCATTGCACAGGAGGAAGCATGAAGGCATCACGTATCGGGCTGGGCGCAGTCGCGCTCGCCTCGGCTGTCTCGCTCACTCTCGCTGGCTGCGCAAGCAGTGACAACGGCGGAGAATCGGGCGACGGCAACAAGGTCATCACGACCAACGGAAGCGAGCCGCTTGGCCCGCTCATCACCACCGGAACCACCGAAGTGGGTGGCGGCAAGATTCTGACCTCCATCTACGCCGGGTTGGTCTCCTACGCAGCTGACGGCAGCATCCAGAACGACGTTGCTGACTCGATCGAGTCAGAAGACGGCCAGAACTGGACTGTCACGCTCAAGGATGGTTGGACCTTCACGAACGGTGAAGCTGTCACGTCGCAGTCGTTCATCGACGCGTGGACCTACGGCGCCACGTTCAGCAACGCCCAGGCATCCTCTTACTTCTTCGACAACATCGAAGGATTCAACTACGAAGAAGACGCAGAGCTCACCGGCCTCACCGCTGTTGACGACCTAACGTTCGAAGTAGCTCTCACCTCGCCCGAAGCTGACTGGCCCCTGCGCCTCGGCTACACGGCGTTCATGCCGCTGCCGACTGTTGCTTTCGAGGACATGGAAGCCTACGGCGAGAACCCCATCGGTAACGGTCCGTACATGATGGACGGCGAAGACGCGTGGCAGCACGACGTTCAGATCGACCTCGTGACGAACCCTGATTATGACGGTGTTCGCACCCCCGCCAACGGTGGAGTGACCTTCAAGTTCTACACATCGCAGGATGCTGCTTACGCAGACGTTCTGGGTGGAAACCTTGACATCCTCGACGCTGTTCCCGACAGTGCGTTCAGCATCTTCGAGGACGAGTTCGGCGACCGCGCCATCAACCAGCCTGCAGCCATCTTCCAGGGCTTCAACATCCCCTTCTACCTCGAGCACTTCAGTGGGGAAGAAGGAGAGCTGCGTCGCGCCGCCATCTCGATGTCGATCGACCGTGACGAGATCACCGACGTGATCTTCCAGGGAACTCGCACGCCGGCCACCGACTTCACGTCGCCCGTCGTCGACGGCTACTCGAGCTCGCTCGAGGGTGCCGAAGTCCTCGCCTACAACCCCGAAGAAGCTCAGAAGCTGTGGGCCGAAGCTGACGCCATCGCACCATACGGTGACACCGTGTTCGACATCGCGTACAACGCTGATGGTGGACACCAGGCGTGGGCCGAAGCTGTAGCTAACAGCATCAAGAACACGCTCGGCATCGAAGCAGTCGGCAAGTCGTACCCTGACTTCAAGTCGTCGCTCGAAGACCGTGTTGCTGGCACGCTGACCGGTGGAACGCGCGCCGGATGGCAAGCCGACTACCCGTCGCTCTACAACTTCCTTGCGCCGCTGTACCAGACCGGTGCTGGCTCGAACTACGAGGGCTACACCAGCGCTGAGTTCGACTCGATCCTGAAGGAGGGTGCAGCCGCTGAGTCCGTCGACGAGGCAACCGCGCTCTACCAGCAGGCTCAGGAAGTTCTGCTCAAGGACCTGCCCAGCATCCCGCTGTGGTACTCGAACGCCACCGGCGTCTCGGCTGACACTGTCGAGAACGTTGAGTTCGGTTGGGATTCAGTTCCGCTGTACTACGAGGTCACCAAGGGCTAATAGCTCTCCCGTGAACTAAACCAGGGATCAGCCCGGGTCGACTTCGGTCGGCTCGGGCTTTCTTGTGTGCGGAAGCGGAAGCGGCTGCGACGAAGGCAGCCCGCACGGAGCCATCCACGCTCTGAGCTAGCGGCGTAAGCCGGCCGCCGCCGCGACGCGCTAGCTTGGCTCGAAGGTCGGATAGTCCGTGTAGCCCTCGGGGCCGGCGCCGTAGAAGGTGGCGGCGTCGGGGGTGTTCAGCGGCAGGTTTTCTTGCCAGCGGTAAACCAGGTCAGGATTGGCGAGGGCTGGGCGGCCCACGACAACTCCCTCGGCGTGACCGTCGCGCACGAGCTCGAGTGCTTCGTCGCGAGTCGTCATCTGTTGGAAGCCGCTGTTGAGCAGCACCGGTCCGCCAAAGCGGGTGCGCAGCTCTTGCACGAAGGTGCCGGTGGGGTCAGCGTTCAGCACGCTCAGGTACGCAAGCCCGAGAGGCGCGAGGCCGTCGACCAGCGCGCCGTAGGTCGCGAGGGCATCCGCATCGTCCGTTTCTAAGGCGTCTTGGATGTTGTGTTGTGGTGAAATGCGCAGGCCAACGCGACCAGCACCGATCGCCTCGGCGACCGCGGTAGCGACTTCGATCACGAAGCGAGCGCGGTTTTCGGGAGACCCGCCGTACTGGCCCTCGCGCTGGTTGGAGACGGGGGAGAGAAACTCGTGCAGCAGGTAGCCGTTGGCGGAATGAAGCTCGACGCCGTCAAAGCCCGCCTCGACGGCCTTGCGCGAGGCCGTCACGAACTCGTCAATCACGCCGGTGAGCTCGTCGTCGGTGAGGGCATGCGGAACCGGGTACGGCTGCTTGCCGTCGTAGGTGTGGGTCTGCCCGTTGATCGCGATCGCGCTCGGGCCGACCACGGGGTATCCGCCGTTGGTGGCTTCGTGGGTTACTCGCCCCGCGTGCATTACTTGCGCCACGATCTGACCGCCCGCCGCGTGCACAGCGTCGGTAACGTGCTGCCAGCCCTCGAGCTGCTCGGGCTCGACGAGACCGGGTTGGCCAGGGAAGCCCTGCCCGGCATGGCTCGGATAGGTGCCTTCGGACACGATCAGACCGAGCGAAGCGCGCTGCGCGTAGTGTTCGACGACCATAGGGCCGGGAACGCCGGCTTGTCCCGATCGGGTGCGAGTGAGCGGTGCCATCACCAAGCGGTTGGTGAGGTTCAGCTCGCCGAGGGTCGTGGGGGAAAACAAGTTCACAGCGGTTCTCTTTCTGTCGGTCGTATCAACGTCAACACCGACCGGCACCCACTATTCCCCCCTGTGAAGATGCTCCTATTTGCGGCTCGGACTGAGCGTCTTACGCATTTGCTGAGTGGTGACGGAGTAGCCCGAAGAGCCGTACAGCGAGACTGCCGGCGTGTTGTGCCCGAACACGTTCAGCTCGAGTGCTGGCACACCAGCATCGACGACAGCGGCTTCGACCGCAGCTAGAAGAGCACGCCCCAAGCCCGCTCCCCGGCGCTCTTCTGCCACTTGGATGTCGAACAGAAACGCCAAGTCGGGTGACCCTTGCGGGTGGTCGAGACTGACCCACGCGTGCCCGACCGTTGCGCCGGCGGCATCCGTTCCCTGCAGGAACAGCATGCGCGGAGTGTTGATGCCCTGCGGCAGGCGTGAGGCGTTGTCGGCGATAGCCCGCTCGACCGATCCTTCGAGTGGCCAGCGCCCGATCGCGACTTGCTCTGCAGCGAACTCTGCCGTCGTTGCGTGCTGCCACGCGGCAAACTCGCTCGCGGTCATGGGGCGGACGTTCACTGTGCTCATGGAGAAATGATTGCAGGATTCTCGGTGTGTGTCGGGTGCGCCACTCATCGACCACTCCCTAGAGGGGCACGGCTAAGGATTCGCCAGATTCGCTGATCCCCTGACGTCACGCCGAATTGGCAAATCTTACGGGTTTGACTCATTTGCGGCCCCGCCGCCGTGCACACAGGAGCCGCGTCTACTCTTGATTGCACCTCCCGTTTCGGCGGTTCTGGAAGAGGATGTTTAAAGTCCAGCCCGGCGTCTAGACCCACGGTCTCTCGTCTTACTTAGGAAGAAGCGATTCGCCTGTGACCTCCGCGACGAAGACTGCCCCGCTCGCCGAACTGAGCGTGAAGCGCATCCGCACTTGGTCGGCACTTCTGGGTGCACTTAGTGCCGCCGTGGTGCTCGCCGTCGCCGAATTCTTCGCCGTCTTCATCTCGCCCGCCAGCAGCCCCGTGCTCGCTGTCGGCTCCCTCGTTATCGACCTCGCACCGTCATGGTTGAAAGACCTCACGATCGCGCTGTTCGGCACCAACGACAAGATCGTGCTGCTGCTCTGCGTCGGGCTCCTCGTGCTTGTTCTCGCTGTCGCCATCGGTCTCGTCGAGTACGCGCGGCCCAGTTGGGGCGTCATCCTGCTCGTCTTCGTCGGCGTGATCGCGACGATCGCCGTGACAACCCGCGCCCAAGCGACCGCAAGCTGGCCGATGCCCACCGTTCTCGGCGTTGTCGCCGGGGTGCTGGTCTTGCGCCTCACGATGATTCGGTTGCGCCGCTGGGTGAGCTCTGCCCCGGTCGCTCCCGCCACGACGCCCGCCGGAACGGCAGCGGCCGCGCGTGCCGCCAGCGCTCAACGGTCATCCGCTGCTCCCACTCGTGTGCCGGCCGCATCGCGTCGCGACTTTCTGCGCATCGTGGGTGTGGCATCCGTCGGTGCAGTTCTCGTGGGAGTCGGCGCTCGCGTCGTCAATGCCAGCGCCACGGTTGTGGATGCGGTGCGTACCGCGCTCAAGCTGCCGGCGCCGGCCATTGCCGCCCCGGCCATCCCGGCCAGCGCGAGTCTCGATGTGCCCGGTATCTCGTCGCTCATCACCCCCAACTCCAACTTCTATCGCATCGATACTGCCCTCGGCGTCCCCAACGTCGACGCGGATGAGTGGCGACTGCGCATCACGGGAATGGTCGAGAACGAGATCGAAATTTCGTTCGCCGAACTTCTCGAGCTACCCCTAGTCGAGACCGCTGCGACGCTTTCGTGCGTATCGAACGTGGTGGGCGGAGATCTCGTAGGCAACGCGATGTGGCTGGGGTACCCCATCCGGGATCTGCTCGCGAAGGCAAAGCCGCTGGCTGGCGCCGACATGGTGCTCTCGCGCAGCATCGACGGCTTTACGGCAAGCACGCCGCTCGAGGCGCTGCAAGACGAAAACCGCGAAAGCATTCTTGCGGTTGGCATGAACGGCGAACCCTTGCCCCAACAGCACGGTTTTCCGGTGCGGATGGTCGTGCCCGGGCTGTACGGCTATG
Source organism: Salinibacterium sp. VpJ6 (assembly GCF_059767345.1). Classification (NCBI taxonomy): domain Bacteria; kingdom Bacillati; phylum Actinomycetota; class Actinomycetes; order Micrococcales; family Microbacteriaceae; genus Salinibacterium; species Salinibacterium sp. VpJ6. Next base: position 1,361,836 of record NZ_JBSOQL010000001.1, on the reverse strand, counting down.
TCTCGGCCACCAAGTGGGTTGTCGAAATGCAGGTGACTCGTTTCGCTGACGCCACCGCGTATTGGACGGAGCGCGGCTGGTCGGCGATCGGGCCCGTCAAGACTCAGTCCCGCATTGATGTGCCGTCACCATCCTCCTCGGTGCAAGCCGGAACCGTCGCCGTCGCGGGCGTCGCCTGGGCTCCGAACACAGGGATCACCGGCGTCGAAGTACGAATCGATGGCGGCTCCTGGGCCGCCGCCGAGCTGGCCACCGCGATCTCGGCCGACACGTGGGTGCAGTGGGTTTACCCGTGGGAAGCTACGAGCGGCGAGCACTCCATCGAAGTTCGGGCAACGGATGCCGGCGGCACCACTCAGTCGGGCGTACCGATTCCGGTCGTCCCCGATGGCGCCGAGGGCTGGCACGGCATCACCGTGCAGGTCTCCTAGCGGCTACCGCTGAATCCGATCTCCCGTGTAATGATGAGCGGGTGGTCGAACCCCAGCCGTCAGGCGGCGCAGAAGTGAGCGAGTCGGTCTACCGCCGTGTGCTCGGTGCCGAGCTCGACACGCTCGCTCCCGAGCTTCGCCCCTACTTCGATGGCGGTCAGCACGTTGGCGTCGGCAGCGGAGTCTTCGACGTAGCGGGGTCGCCGCTGCGCATCCTGAAACCGGTGCTGGCTTTTATGGCGTGGCAGCGCATCCTCTTCCCGGAGTACGCGCGCAACGTGCCCTTCGATGTCATCAATACCCCCACCACGGATGGTGCCCTCGGTGCCGTGCGCACCTTCCACTTCGTCGGCCGCGACCGCGTCTTGCAGGATGAGATGCGCGTCGTTGACGGTCAGCTGCACGACTTTTTGGGGCGCCGCGGTGGCTTCGAGGTGCGCATGGCGCTCACCGTTATTGATGGTCGCATGCAGCTGCGGTCCGATCTCCAGTGGCTACATCTGGGGGGCCTGCGGGTCCGCATCCCCGCTTTCGCCACTGTCACGGTCGACGAATCGTGGGCTGACGGACGCCAGCAGGTGGATGTTCGGCTCCACACTCCGCTGCTGGGCGACTGGTTCCGCTACGCCGGGCACTTCACCTACGACTACAACTAGCTCTGCCGCGCGGTTCCCTCGCCAGGCCCGTTTACAACGGCGCACTTCAGGCGCGCTATGGGACGCATGAACGCACAACGCGAGTTGCTCCGCATCGAAGTCGAAGACGTCGAAATCTCAAAACTGGCGAGATTGCTTACCTCGTACACAACAGGAGTGTTCAATCAAACGTTGCGTTTTGTCGGCAAGGTAGGCGGTGACACTCGCTATGAAAGCGGAACCTTCTCGTCGAATCACATGTTCGATCCGATGAATCCGGATGAAGCGTACGCGCCGCGCATGGCCGAGAATCTCGCAAAGCTCCGCGAAGAGATCGAAGCGGATGGCTGGGTCGTGACCGAACAGGGAGCCCAGTCGTGGGCGCTCACTTTCGCTCGGCCCGAAAGCACTTAGCTGAAGCCGCGTTGTGGCCGGCGTAGCTTATTTCCAGAGGTGGAAGGTTCGCCAGTCTTCGGTCGTACCGAGAGCACCAAAGTTGAGTCCGGTGTCGGGCGGGAATGAGGATACGGCAGCGGGAAGCAATCTCTGATTGTGCCCCTGAGTTTGTGAGCCAAGGTGCTGGATAAGGGACAGCATCCCAAAGGTGCTCTGCTTCGATATGGCGATCTCGTCGAGAGCAAGGTTTTCACCAGGTCTCGTGAGCTTCGGCGATACGGCGTAGTGGCGATTGAAAAAACGGGAGTGGTGAGCGCAAACGTTTCTTACGGTGTTGAGGGCGCGAAGCCATGAAAGGAGCTGAGCCGCGCTGAGCTCGAAGTGCCCGGCCACGGCTTCGCGTTCGCGAATGGGCATAAAACTGTAGAGGTACGAAAGTCCGCCCCAGTCGAGAACATCAACGGCAACCCACACGGGAATCACATTCTCGCGATTGTCGCGATGGTGGATCACAAAGTCTTCGCGTGAGTCTTTTACTTTTCTTGCCAGCTTTGCGGACCACAAGCGGTACTCATGCATCTTCGAGATCGATAGCAGCTCGGGCTTCACGTGGATGAGCGGATCCACCGCTCCCAACGAGTATCCGATGAGGGCTCTCAGATGGGTTTCAACTGTCTGTACTGAGGCGAAAGTAGCGGCTCGAAGGCGATTGTCGAATGACCAAAGAGCGTGGATGCTCTCGAAGGCGGTGCCTTCGCGGAAGCGTTCAGTCCGATCGCCCTCTGTGGTCTTGAGCCTGAACGTATGCGAGTAGCCGCTTAGCGTGTAGTAGCCAGCCCTTTGGAGCAGCGCCAGAGCGGCAGCATCATCGTCAACCGACATGCCGCGACGTTTCAGCACCGCTAGCTGCTCGGCGTACGTCTTGTGCGGCTTTGGTTCCACGGGCTAAAACCTGTCTGGGCAAAGTAAAGACCGGCCCTGGACCCCCAGAGGGGCGGAACCGGTCGTGTTGTTACTAATTTAGCAGATCCCGCCGAGACCATCAGAGTTGTCCACATAGTTGAACTGGACATTGGGGAAAATGTCCATGCGCTGACGCGAGTGCGATCGAGAGGCGTTTGCTAGATCCACCCCTGCTGCCACGCCTTATCGGCGGCATCGTGCCGCGAGCGAGCGTCGAGCTTCGTCATCGCGGAGGACAGGTAGTTGCGCACGGTTCCGGGCGCGAGGTGCAGAGCGTCAGCGATTTCTTGCACGCTCATCGTGGAGCGGCTGAACCGCAGCGCGTCGAGCTCGCGATCCGTAAGAGGGCAGCGGTCGGCGGTGAGGGCCGTCGCCGCAATCTCGGGATCAATGTAGCGTTTGCCGGCCACAACATCCCGAATCACAGCGGCCAAGTCTTCGGCGGGCGTGGATTTAGGCACGAAGCCTGAAACGCGTGCGGCAAGGGCCCGGCGCAGCACGCCGGGTCGAGCGTGGCGGGTCACGATGACGACCTTTGTTGCGACGGTCGAGAGGATGCGCGTGGCCGCCTCGATGCCATCGGCCTGCGGCATTTCGAGGTCGAGCAGGCAGACATCCGGCTGAAGCGCGAGCGCTTGCTCTGCCGCAGCAACACCGTTGTCGACGCTCGCGATGACCTCGATATCGGCTTCCAGATTGAGCAGTGCACTCAGCGCACCGCGAATGAGATGCTCATCGTCAGCAATGAGCAAGCGGATGACGCGGGGTGTTTCGACTGCCGCGCTGGCGACCGCTACGCCAACCGCGCTCGCACTCGCCGCACTGGCCCCACTCGCGCCAGTCCCGCTCACGCTGTCACCCGCGACCGCGCTGGAATCCGCACGCTCAACTCGAAGCGATCTCCGTTGTCATCAACCTCAGTGGCGAGCTCACCCCCGAGGGCGGTGACTCGGCTGTGGAGCCCGACAAGCCCGCTACCGGGAGTCTCGCCCGCCGAGGCCGAGGCCGAACTTCGCAGCTCGTTATTGCTGATCACGAGAGTGCTTTCGGTGTCGCTGCTAGTGAGTCGAATCGACACGTGGCTGGCTTCGCTGTGGCGCAAGATGTTCGTGGTCGCTTCGCGCACGGCGAGCCCCAGGGCGCGCCGCACGTCGGCGTCGTCCGGCATCCGGCCAATCACCAGATCGCACTGGGCGCCTGCGGCCGCGAGCACTTCGCGTGCGTTCTCGAGTTCGTTGTCCAACTCGACCTCGCGATACCCGGCCACGAGAGAGCGGGTCTCTTCGAGGGCTTGTTTGGCGATCATCCGAGTTTCATGAATATGTTCGCGGGCTGCTTGGGGGTCGATGGCCAGCATCCGCTCGGCCAGCTCAGATTTGAGGGCGATCACTTGCAAATGGTGCCCCTGAATGTCGTGCAGGTCAGAGGCGAAACGCAGTCGTTCCTCGGTGACAGCGAGTTCGGCGGCGCTCGAACGCAGGCGGTCGAGCGTGACGACGATGTCCCACCACCACAAACCCGTGAGCACCATCACCGGCAAGAGCAGGCCGTAGAAGAGCACGAGCCAGAAATCACCGGTCACTCCGGCGCTGACGGGGTTGCCGAAAACGGTGGTCGAGAGCACGGGATGAGCAATTGAGAGAGCAAGCCCACCGCCCAACACACTCCAGAGGTGGCGTCGCGGCAGGAGCGGTGCGATAACGCAGACGGCCATCCACAGGGGAAGCGCCGCTAAGAATCCGATCTCCGGCCTGAACAGACCGAGCACCCACACGGCGATGGCGGGCGCGAGAAGAGCTACGAGCCACACGCTGCTCGGGATGCCGCGCCCGCGCTCCGTGCGAAGAAACCAGCATCCGCGAACCTGGGCTGCAGCCGCTGCCACCGCCAGCGCGATGAGGGCCGCGTCAATCGGGGAGCGTGAGGCGGCGAACGCCACGAGCATGTTGAGAATCACGATCGCGTTGAGCACGATGTAGAAGAACACAATCGAGCCGAGCGTGTAATTCCAGGTGACGCGTACTCCGCGAACACCGCGAGCATGTTCGCCGTCGCGGGGCGTCACGGGCGTGGTGGATTCGAGCATGGCCTCCAGCGTAGAGCAGTGACATTTGTCACGGTCGCGGGTGCGAAAGTGCACCGAATGCCGTGACGCTGGGGCACTGCCCAGCGCGGTCGGCCGCGGCGAAGATTGATTCATCGCCGGCACTCCCGGCCACAGTCAAGTCCGACGATTCACGTCATCCCTTCACGAAAGGCACACCATGTACGACACCCTCAGCTCCTTCACCGCTGGACTCCCCGAACTGCTGCAGTGGGTAGGCGTGATTCTGATCGCCGCGATTCCGTATGTGGAATCGTATGGCGGTTCGGTGATCGGAATCGTCACCGGCATTAACCCGGTGGTCGCGATCATCGCCGCGATCATCGGCAACGTGATCTCGATGCTGATCTTCGTGTTCGTAGCGCACCGGGTTCGTGCCAAGGTTGCAGCGGGCCGCGAGCCCAAGCCTGAGACGCCCCGTCGCCAAAAGCTGCGCGAACGCTTCGATCGCTACGGAGTTGCCGGAGTCAGCCTGCTCGGCCAAACCCTCCTGCCCAGCCAGATCACTTCGGCCGCGATGGTGTCATTCGGCGCTTCGCGCAACGCCGTCATCGTCTGGCAGATCATCTCGATCATCATCTGGGGCGTGCTGTTCGGTGTGCTCGCCACCTTCGGGGTCACTGCCCTGCGCTAGGCCGGATGCCCGGTAGGGTCGGGTGTCTTCCCGCCGAAGTTGCGCACTACGTCAGTGCGTAGCTTCGGTAGCGGCGGCAGGTCACTGGCCGCACGGACTGTCAGCGCACCATCCGCGCGTCAATGAGTTGGGGAGTCGCGGGGTCGATGTCTTCGGTGCCGTCGAACTCGAAGCCATTGCGGCGGTAGAAGGCCACAGCCCGGGGATTGTCCTTGGCGACCCACAGCGCGGCAGGCGAGTCGCCCAGGGTCGCGTCGAGCAATGCCTGACCGATGCCGGTGCCATGGTGCGCTGCCACAACATAAATCGCTTCGACTTGGGCTTGCGCAGCCACGGTAGTTTCTTTGACGGCGGACTCTCGCCCAACCGAAGCAAACCCAACGATTGTGCCGGCGAGGTCAGCCACTTGGATGCACCGCTCCGCTCGCGGATGGCTAAGGATGTGATTCCACATTTTCTGACGTCCGGCCAGATAACCGGCCGTGAAGAAGCCATCGGGGACGAGGTGGGAATAGGTCTCCCGCCAGCTCGCGACATGCAATTGAGCGAGAGCGTCGGCATCGGCCGGCACCGGGTCGCGAAGAATTGTCGTCATGTGATTATCGTGGCAGTCCTCCCGGCTTAAGGGAAGACCTGATCGTTCCTCTTGTTTAACTCTTGCGAGACAAGGTATCGTCGACGGCATGGTCGAAAGCGCAGCAAGAACCCAACTCCGCCGCGGAGTTGTTGGCCCGTGCATCCTCGCGCTGCTCTCGACCGGCCCGCGCTTCGGACTACAAATCGTTCGCGAACTGAACGACGTCGGTCAGTTGCTCACGAGCCAGGGCACCGTGTACCCGCTGCTGAGTCGCCTACAGGAAGCGGGTCAAGTCAGCAGCCACTGGAAAGTGAGCGATACCGAGCGACCGCGACGCTATTACAGCCTCACGGATGTCGGCCGTCGCGACCTTGAACTCTTCCGTGAAGATTGGCGCCAGTTCTCCGGCTCCGTTGGAACACTTTTGCAGACCATCCCTTCCTCATCTAGTGAGAGTGAGCAGTCATGAGTACCGCTGCCGAGCATCCGACCGTCACCGCCTATCTTCGCGAGTTCGATGCGGCGTCTGGCTCACTCGCTGCAACTCGTCGTGAGGAGCTCCGCGAAGAAATCGCGAGCCACTTGCGCGAGGCGATCCCTCCCCTGTCATCGCAGGCCGACGCGACTGCGGTCATCGCGGCCTTCGGCTCGCCAGCCGAGATTGTGGGGCAGGAAAGCACCCTAGATCAGAGCGCCTCTTCGGTCGCCCCTGCCGATGAGTCACGCCGAGGGCTGCGCATAGCCCTCGGCGCAATCGTGATTGCGGCTGCAGCGATCTCTGCGGTGTTCTTCTTGTGGCCAGGCAACCCTGCGAATACTGGTGCCGGGTCTGGCGCCACGCAACCGGATGCTGCCCCTTCCTCGGTCGTGAACGAAGTCCCCGAGGGGCCCGCCCGAGTGGCCGAAGGCACCGCCTATTTCGAGTATCTCGCCGCGATCGAAACGATGCCTGAGCCGCTGCCCAGCGGGGCGGCCTATCCCACCGGAGTGCCTGAGGGGTTGGACCTCGGAGCCACGGATGACGGAATACAGCAGTCTGGTGCGGGAGCCACCGTCGCGCACTTCACCTGGCTGTGCGCGTGGGAAGCCGAGTATCTAACCGCAGCTGACGACGAGGACGCCGAACGCCAAGTCGCCGCTGAGGCGATGCTCACCCAGTGGCCTAGCTACGGCTTCGTCTCCGACCCCGATGGCGGGTGGGCGGCGAATGTTCTTGAGCCACTGAGTTTCGGCGACACCGCAGGTCTGCAGAAAGACTTTCCGCAAACCTGCGCTCAAGCCGGCATCCTCAAGGTCACGGCCCCGCAGGAGCCCGGCGACTAAGAATCGCACCGCCCGCAATCACTCCGCCGCCGATCCACGTGAGAGCGATGCCGAAGATCGCGGGAATCGTCCCTTGGTCGAGAAAGACGATAACGGGCTTTTCGGAAGCGCTGTAGGGCGAGTACTCGCAGTCGAAGCCGAGGGGGAGCAACGAGAATGATGCAACGATCCGGTATTCACCGGCTCCGCTCAGCTCGTCAGGTCGAGAAGTGTGGTCGGTGCAATTCCTCCATTGCCCCTCGTAATTGTTCGCGCCAAGGTTCAGCAGCACGCCGCCCAAAACGCTCATTCCTAGGGCGATGAGCACAAAGCCTTCGACCCACGTAGCCCCCTTCATGATCCCCCGATCCTTGAGCGGCAAGCGTCCGACTCGTAGCTGAAGATTACTTCACAAACTGCGGATAGCTCACGAGTTGGGAACTCATCCAGCCTTAGGATTGGCGCATGGCGACTCGCTTGCTCACCGCATCTTATCGGCCCCTTCTCCGGCAGGCAACGTTGGCCAACATGAACTGGTGCGGGCCTCGTTTCACCTTCGATGATCTCGATCAGTCCAAGGAACTCGCTCACTACTATTCCGTTTTCCCTCGTGGCGATGACTTCGGGATGCTGGACGAAGCCGCCGGAGACGTCCGCGCAGTCGCGTGGCTGGTTTTCTTTCCCGCAGAGCACCCCGGCTATGGATTCGTTGAAGACACGATCCCTGAACTGAGCATCACAACGTTCGTCGGCTTTCGCGGTCAAGGGATTGGCGAGCGTTTACTGCGGGAGGTGATCGCGGCGGCGGGCGAGCGCGGGATGCCCGGCATCAGCTTGAGCGTCGAGGATGGAAACCGCGCCCGCTCGCTGTACTCGCGGCTCGGCTTTCAGCCGGTGGGTCGCTCCGGAGACTCCGACACCATGCTGTTGCGGTTCTCGACTACGCGGTAAGTCGCTGAATCAACTCGCGATAGCGCGCAGCCGTCTGCTCCACGATGTCGGCGGGAAGCTCGGGCGGAACGCCCTGCTTGTCCCAGTTAGCGGAGAGCCAGTTGCGCACGATTTGCTTGTCGAAGCTCGCGAGGCGACCGGGGCCACCGGCGGCGTAAAGTTCGGCATCCCAGTAACGACTTGAGTCGCTGGTCAGCACTTCGTCGGCCAGCACGAGAGCACCGGTCTCCGGGGCGGCGCCGAATTCGAACTTGGTGTCAGCGAGAATCACGCCACGGGTCTCCGCGATGGCGGAGGCTCGGGCGAAGATGTCGAGCGAAGCATCCCGAAGCGCAGTCGCAACCTCAGCACCGACGAGCTCGACGGTGCGCTCAAAGCTGATGTTCTCGTCGTGCTCACCCAGCGGCGCTTTCCACGCCGGAGTGTAGATCGGTTCGGGCAGGCGGTCGCCATCGCTCAAACCAGCAGGCAGCGCAATGCCGCACACGCTCTGCGACTCCTGATACTCCAGCCAACCACTGCCCGATAGGTAGCCGCGAACGACACACTCCACCGGATACATCTCCAGGCGCTTCACGATCATCGAACGGTCAGCAAGCTCCGCAGGCGCCTCAACGTCAGCGGCATCCGCCAAATGGTTCGGCATGTCAGCGAGCTGCGCGAACCACCACTTGCTCAGTTGCGTCAGCAGCGCACCCTTGCTTGGGATGCCCGGCTCAAGCACATGGTCAAACGCACTCACCCGATCGCTGGCAACCATGAGCACAAGCTGTGGCTCGTCGGCGCGCACATACAGGTCGCGGACTTTGCCGGAATATGTCAGCGTCCACGCGCTCGCAGCATCGTTCACGGCGTTACTCACTGGGCGACGCGAAGAGCGATATCGGTGCGGTAGTGGCCGCCCTCGAGGGTGATGTGCCTGAGCGCTTCGTAGGCACGTTCGCGGGCGACCGCAAAGGTTGCGCCGGTCGCGACAACGCTCAGCACGCGTCCGCCGGTGGCGACAAACTCGTCACCCTTTCTGGCGGTGGCAGCGTGGGCGATGGTGATTCCGGGAACGGCGAGTGCCGCATCCAACCCCGTAATCGGGCGACCGATCTTGGGGTTCTCGGGGTAGCCCTCGCTGGCAAGCACAACGGTGACGGCCACGTCGTCGGTGAAGACGGGAGTGGCGTGGTCGGGCAGGCCGCCGGTCGCCGCCGCGTAGAGCAGCGAGCTCAACGGCGTAACGAGGCGGGGGAGTACAACCTGCGTCTCGGGGTCACCGAAACGAGCGTTGAACTCGATAACGCGGATGCCGTCCTTCGTGACAATGAGGCCACAGTAAAGCAGGCCAATAAACGGCGTTTGCTCGTCGGCGAGCTGGCGGATCGTGGGGATCGCGATGGTGTCGATGACTTCTTGAACGAAGTTCTCGGGGAGCCAGTTGAGCGGCGAGTAGGCACCCATGCCGCCGGTGTTGGGGCCGTTGTCGCCGTCGTAAGCGAGCTTGTAGTCCTGGGCGGGCGAGAGCGGAACGACGTTGTGGCCGTCGCTGAGCAAGAAGAGGGAGACCTCTTCGCCGGCGAGGTACTCCTCGATGAGAACGCTGCCCTGGCCGAGCCAGAACGTTGCGTGGTCAACGGCGGCGTTGCGGTCGCCCGTCACGAGAACACCCTTGCCAGCAGCGAGACCGTCGGCCTTCACTACGTAGGGGGCGCCGAACTCGTCGAGAGCCTCGATCGCTTCGTCTAGGGAACCGGCCCGGTGGGCGCGACCGGTGGGAACGTTGGCGGCCTCCATGATGCGCTTGGCGAAAGTCTTGCTGCCTTCCAGAGCAGCGGCAGCCTTGCCCGGGCCGAACACGGCGATGCCGCGGCGACGCAGATCGTCGGCGACACCGGCTACGAGAGGAGCCTCGGGCCCGATAACAACCAACTCAATGTTGTTGTCGAGCGCATACTCGGTGACAACGTGACCACGCGTGGGATCGAGTGCCACCGTCTCAACCACCGAAGCGATACCGGCATTGCCGGGCGCAGCGGTGATTTCGTGCGCCTCTTCCTCTCTGAGGAGAGACGTAACGATGGCGTGCTCGCGGGCACCGGAACCTAGAACAAGAATTCGCACAACGACAGCCTAACCAAGCCCACAGCCTCAGTTGTTAGCGTTCAGCCCAACTTGCTAGCGTTCAGGCATGGCAAAGCTGAAAATAGCCCCCATTGCAGGCGAAGCAAGCATCCGATTGGTGCGCGACGGTCGGGCAGACCGTGACGCTATCGCGACTGCTGTGCGCTACCTCCTGCAGGTGCTCGCAACTACTGCGGAAGGCAACTCAGTTGAAATTCGAGTGCCACCGCACGGCGCCGTTCAAGCTATCGAAGGCCCTAACCACACGCGCGGCACCCCGCCCAATGTTGTTGAGATGGATGCCGTCACCTGGATTGCCCTCGCCACGGGAACACGCGAGTGGGCCGAGGCCCTCGACTCCGGCGACATCAGCGCCTCGGGGTCGCGTGCCGACCTCAGCGAATACCTCCCAGTTGTGTGGGAGAGAATAGTTCCGTGAGTATTACGCCAGAACACGAGCCCGCGGCATCCGCCCTGCAGCAGCCTGCGATGAAGACCACGGTCGAATCGACGGGCGTGAGCATTCGCCGTGCGCCCAAGTACGGCGCGTTCATGATTGTAGGTGGCGGGCTTGGTGCCATCGCCACGTTCATTCTCACGATGTCGTTCCCCGTTGATCCGTCAGTCGGATTCGGGGCTCTCTTCGGCTACTTCAGCCTCTTTGGTATTCCTGCCGGTGTCGCAGTCGGTGCTCTCGTCGCTCTGATCGCCGACCGTTCATCGCGTCGTCGCGCCAAGACCGGCACAGCCGAGCACGAGATCTCGGAACCCGAAGCGTACGAGGGCACGCTCGAATAACGCGGCTTTGCCGATTCCTTCCTAACACGAGCATTTTTTAGTAAAGAGGCTCGCGCCGCTGTTTCGAGTGGCATACTCCACTCTATGGAGCGCACCAGAATCTCAGTCGCAGGCAAGCACGCAGTTGCCGTAGGCATGGTGCTGCTCGTCGCCGGCTCGCTCAGCGGCTGCTTCTTGTTGGACCCGAACTGGAAGCAAGATCGTCTGGACAACCTCAACGGTGCTGTGGCTGATTTTGAGGCAGCGACCGTTGGCGAAGTGATTTGCGAAGGGGCTGGTGGTGAGCCCTCACCAAAGAACGGTTACACCCACTACTTCGTCTTCGTGGGAAAAGATATTCCCGCCGCGGTTGGCGCCCGACTCGAACTGCTCGAGTACACCGGCTCCACTCGGCCGGATTCTCTCAACTACAGGCGCGCGGGCGGAATCGGAGTCACTGGACATGTCATGGACGACAGCGATGAAGCTGGCCGAATTGAAGTGTGGTTGGCAGAAGACGGCTGCGACTTCCCGAGCACCGGTGCGACGTGGGTGCAGTTTCAAGAGGCGCCCACGGAGACCGACACCGACCAACGTGCCTCGCAATCCGTGACGGCAAACCATCTCCTGCGGCAGCTAGCGCCGCAGCCGAACTAGCTCAGCTGCGTCTTCTCGAGCCAGTCGAGGTAGTCGAGGGTGATGTTGCCCGAAACGTATTCGCCCGTGAAGCAGCTCATTTCGAGCGAGCTCACGTTCGAGCCTTGGGTGATGGCAGCCTGCATGTCTTCGACCTCTTGGTAGATGAGGGCGTCGGCGCCGAGCTCCATGGCGATTTCGGGGATCTTGCGACCGTGACCGATGAGTTCCGCCCGAGTCGGCATATTGATTCCGTAGACGTGGGGAAAGCGCACAGGCGGTGCCGCTGAGGTGAAGGTGACCTTGTTGGCGCCAGCTTCGCGCGCCATCTGAACGATCTCTTTCGAGGTCGTTCCGCGCACGATCGAGTCATCGACGATCAGGATGTTCTTACCCTTGAACTCGGTACCCATCGCGTTCAGCTTCTGCTTCACGCTCTTCTTGCGCTCGGCCTGGCCGGGCATGATGAAGGTGCGGCCCACGTAGCGGTTCTTGTAGAAACCTTCGCGGTATTCAACGCCGAGCTTTTGAGCGACCTGCATGGCGGCGGGGCGTGACGAATCGGGAATCGGCATGACCACGTCGATGTCACCCATCGGCGTGTACTTCGAGATGGTGTCGGCGAGCTTGTCACCCAAACGCAGGCGAGCTTCGTAAACGGAGATGCCGTTCATGATCGAGTCCGGGCGAGCCAGGTAGACGTATTCAAACGAGCACGGAATCAAGACCGGAGCTTTGGCGCACTGCTTGGAGAACATTTCACCATCGAGCGTAATGAAGATCGCTTCGCCGGGCTCAACATCCCGCACCAGTTCGTAACCGGCGCTTTCGAGCACGAGAGATTCGGATGCCACGATCCACTCGTTGCCGACCAAGCCAGTCTGGCGGCGCCCCAATACGAGCGGGCGGATGCCGTAGGGGTCGCGGAACGCGAGCAGACCGTGCCCGGCGATTAGCGCGATCGCGGCGTAGGAGCCCTCGACGCGGTCGTGCACGCGCGAGATGGCGGTGAAAACCTGCTCGGGGTCGAGGTCGAGACCCGACACCTGCTCTTGAAGTTCGTTGGCCAGCACGTTGACGAGCAGTTCGGTGTCGCTCGTGGTGTTGAGGTGACGGCGGTCGATGCGGAACAGCTCGTCGGTGAGCTGCTGCGTGTTCGTGAGGTTGCCGTTGTGAACAAGGATGATGCCGTAGGGCGCGTTCACATAGAACGGCTGCGCTTCGTTCTCGTTGAAGGCATTGCCCTTGGTGGCGTAACGCACGTGGCCGAGGCCCGAGGTGCCGACGAGGTTGCGCATGTCGCGCGTGCGGTACGCCTCGCGAACTTGGCCATTGGCCTTCTGCAAGTGCAGGGTGCTGCCATCAGAAGTGGCGATACCCGTGGAGTCTTGACCGCGGTGCTGCAGAAGCAGCAGGGCGTCATAAACCTGCTGGTTGACGGGCTGAGAAGAGACGATACCGACAATGCCGCACATGCTTTCGCGTGGCTCCCTGAGGTCGTAGAGCGCGTACCCGGTGTGAGTACGGTCTAGCTTCTCACATTCGGCGCTGTGGCTGCGTGCCTATTGGTGCTGCGCGGTACGCTGGAGCCGTGACCGAGAACTCTTCCTCCAGCTATGCCGCAGCCGGTGTTGACACCGCCGCTGGTGACCGTGCCGTCGAACTCATGAAAGCGGCCGTCAGTGCCACTCATGGGCCCAACGTGGTCGGAGGGTTCGGCGGCTTTGCTGGCCTCTATGACGCCTCGTTCTTCAAGGATTACAAACATCCGCTCATGGCGACATCGACGGATGGCGTAGGCACGAAGGTTGCGATCGCTCAGGCGCTCGATAAGCACGACACCATCGGCCAAGACCTCGTCGGCATGGTCGTTGACGACATCATCGTCGTGGGTGCCAAGCCCCTCTTTATGACCGACTACATCGCGTGCGGCAAGGTCGTTCCCTCACGCATCGCCGACATCGTTGCCGGTATTGCTCGTGGATGCTCGGCTACCGGCACCGCGCTGGTCGGCGGCGAAACGGCAGAACACCCCGGCCTTCTCGGTCCCGACGATTACGACGTTGCTGGTGCAGCAACCGGCGTGGTTGAAGCCGGATCTCAGCTAGGCCCGCACCTCGTGGCCGATGGCGATGTTGTGATCGCGATGGAGTCCTCGGGCATCCACTCGAACGGTTTCTCGCTTGTTCGTCACATTCTGGCCAACAACAAGGTCGGTTATAGCGACCACCTCAACGAACTCGGCGGAGTCGTCGGCGAAGTGCTCCTCGAGCCGACCCGCCTCTACACAATGCCGCTGCTGAACCTGCTCGACGCTCAGCCCGGCGCCGTGCACTCGCTCAGCCACGTCACCGGTGGTGGCATCGCCGCCAACCTCGCACGCGTGCTGCCCGTCGGCTCGTGGGTTGAAGTTGAGCGTTCGACGTGGTCGCCGCCCACCGTATTCCGCGTGCTGTCGGACCTGGCTGGTTCCAGCCTCGAAAGTGCCGAAGGAACCTGGAACCTCGGCATCGGCATGATCGCGATTGTGGCGGCGGATGCTGCCGACGCGACCATCGCCGCCCTCACTGCCGACGGTATCCCCTCGTGGGAAGTTGGTCGTGTTTCGATGGCCGCCCACGATCTTTCTGGCTTCGAACAGGGTGCCAAGGGTGTGAATGGTGGTGCCGTGCGCTTGAATGGGCGCTATGGCAACTAAGCAGCCCGACAACTCGGTTGACGTCGACAACGACGTGCAATCAGCAGAACCCGAAGACGTGTCCACCGTGGTGGACGAGAACCAAGACGACAGTGCGGCTAGCGACGTAGACGTCGACGCGGAAGCTGCCGAAGCTGATGCCGACGCAACACAGCGCCCCGAACCCCTTCTGGCGCGCGACGGGTCACCCGCCGCCGCGCTCTGGAGCCTCAACTCGCGCTGGCGCCACATCAATCACGGCTCTTACGGTGCCGTTCCGGTCTTCGCCCAGCTGCGCCGTCTCGCCTACTTGCAAGAAGCCGAAGGTGCGCCGCAGCGCTGGTTCGGCGCTGCGCCCGAACGCGTTGCGCAGGCTCGTGCTGACCTTGCCGATTTCATCGGAGTGGATGCCGGCCGCTTCGCTTTCGTGCCGAACGCTAGCGCCGGCATGACGGCATCCATTCGCGCGTTGCAGCTAAAGCCCGGCGACGAGGTTGTCATCACCGACCACGCGTACGGCGCCGTCGCCTTCTCGGCCAAGCGTGAAGGCCGCCAGCGCGGAGCCAAAGTGCGCACCGTGCCGATCGGGTTGGATGCTTCGCCGCAGCAGATTGTGACCGTGCTCGGCAAGGCGCTCGCCAAGAAGCCTGCGGGCCTCATCATCGACGCATCGAGTTCGTCCACGGCGCGCGAGTTTCCCATTGCCGAACTTGCCACGCTGGCCGCGAAGCATGGCGTGCCTCTTCTCGTGGATGCAGCGCACGCGCCCGGCGTGCAGCACCGGCCCGCTGAGGGCGTCGCAGCATCCGCCTGGGTCGGAAACCTGCACAAGTTCGCGTGCGGTTTTCGCGGAACAGCCGTGCTTGTGGCCGAGAAGAAGTTCGCGAAAGAGCTGTACCCGGTGATCGACTCGTGGGGCATGGACGAGCCCTTCCCCGCGCGCTTTGACCAGCAGGGCACGATGGACTACACGCCCTATCTCGCCACAGTGGATGCCATCACGGGTCTTGAAGATCGCATCGGCTGGGATGCCATCCGCAGCTATATCGAGTCGCTGCTCGACTACTCCACCGATGTCGTCGCGGATGCTCTCGATGCTGCATCAGGCGAGGAATCCCGGGTGGATGTCGCAGCCCCCGCCCCCGGAATGCGCCTGCTGCGCTTACCCGGCACCCTCGCGGCAACAGGCCCGGAGGCTCAGGCTCTGCGCCAGCGCATCACCGACGAGCTCGGTTTCGAAACGCAAATCACCAACTGGCGCGACGCCGGCTACCTGCGTCTTGCCGCTCACGCCTACAACACCGCCGAGGACTACGAGCGATTTGCTGAGGATGCCGTGCCGACGCTCGTGGGCTGGAGCCGCGAAAGCTAGTCGCCGAGGCGGCCAGCTTCTCCAAGCGGGCCAGCTCCTCCAAGCCGGCCAGATCCTCTAGCGAGAAGTCGTGCTTAACGAGAAAGGCGAGCATCCGGCCCCGAGGGGCTAGATGCTCGCCTTTTCGTAAAACGTTGCGGTGAAGATGGCTTATTAGGCGCTACGAGTTTCTTCGTCTTCTTCGTCTTCATCGTCTTCGATGTCGTACTTGTCGCTGTACGAGTCACCAGCGGAGTACTCCGGCCACTTCTCACTGTCTTCGGAAACCGGGACAGTGCTTTCTGAACCGCTCAATTCTCGAGCGAGCGCGCCATAGTTGGTGTCTGGGCTGAAGTACTTCAAATCCCGAGCAACCTTGGTGTGCTTTGCCTTTTGACGGCCGCGTCCCATGCGAGACCCCCTCATACGTCTGTCCCGGTGCACTGACGGTGGCCAGCGAACGAGCGAACAGGGATGGATGAAAACTAACCTGAAGTTTAGCACGCGAGACAGAAAGGTCTTGGTTGGCGATGCACAGGTGGGGTTAGGGCGGGTAACGTTAGCGCGTGACATCCACTACCGAAACCGACACCTCCGTTGTCGTTATTGGTGCTGGCCAAGCAGGCCTCTCTGTTGCCTACTATCTGCGGCGACTCGGTCTCGACCCCGGTAACGACTTTGTGCTCCTCGATCGCGGCCCCGGAACGGGCGGCGCCTGGCAGCATCGGTGGGAAGCGTTGCGCATCGGATCGGCGCACCGCATCAACGATCTGCCGGGTCTCGACGAGCTCGGGCTGAGTTTCGAAACCGCCGATCGTCATATGCCGGCCAAGAAAGTAGTTGCCGACTACTACCGCGCCTACGAGGATCACTACGACTTTCAGGTTGTTCGTAATGCGGATGTCGTGGCCGTCGATAATTTCGGCGAGCATTTGAATGTGACCTTCTCTCTCGATGGTGAAGAGATGAAAACCGTCAGCACAATGCTGGTGATCAATGCCACAGGCACCTGGGGTGCACCGTTCATTCCCTGGTACCCGGGTCTCAAATCGTTCGAGGGCCGCCACCTGCACACGAGTGAGTACCGCAGTGCCCGCGAATTCACCGACCAGAGCGTTGTCGTTGTGGGCGGCGGAACCTCCGCCATCGGCTTCCTGCTCGAACTCGAAAACCTTGCCTCGAACCTCACGTGGGTCAGTCGCCGCCCGATCGACTTTCTTGAAGACGGCCCCCTCAACCTCGAAGCGCGCAAAGAAGCGGTGCTCATCCAGGACGAAGCTGCGCGCGCCGGGCGAGTGCTGCCCAGCATCGTCAGCGGCACGGGCGTACCGCGCACCCGCCGCATCCAAGCCGGAATCGAACGTGGCGTTCTGACGCCGCGCCCCATGTTCTCGAGCATCGAGCCGAACGGCGTGCGCTGGAAAGACGGCGCCTTCCAGCAGGCGGATGCCATCATCTGGTCCACAGGCTTTAGGCCAGAACTGCGCCACCTTGCTCCGCTGAAACTGCGCGAGAAAGAGGGCGGCGTAGCTGTGGGGCAGGGCGTGGCGTGGCGAGACCCGCGCGTCTTCTTTGCTGGCTACGGACCGCAGGCATCCACCATCGGTGCCAACCGAGCGGGGCGGATGATCGCCCGTCAAGCCATCGCCACCCTCAGCAAGATTCAAGCCATGAAGAACGGGCGCTAGCCAGCGCTGTTCGTGCGAGCTCTGTTGGGCTGGCGCTGTCGCGCGGGATTCGGGAGAGCGGGCACTGCCTGAGGCGTGGCAATGACGGCTGTTGAGCTTAGGCTCGCGGCATGATCACGACGCTGGCGATTGAAGGTTTCCGCTCTTTGCGGCACATAGTGCTGCCCCTCACCGGGCTCACGGTGATCTCGGGAGCAAACGGCGTCGGAAAGTCGAGCGTCTACCGCAGCTTGCGCCTGCTTGCCGAGGTTGCGCAGTCCGGTGCCATCGCGGCGCTCGCGAGAGAAGGCGGCGTGCAGTCTCTGTTGTGGGCGGGGCCAGAGGCGGGGGCCTCTGCTGCACGTCGTTTCGGGCATCCGGTCGAGGGAACGATGCGTCGCGATGTCGTCGCACTCAAGCTCGGTTACGCCAGCAGCGACTTTGGCTATGCCGTCGATTTCGGGCTGCCTACCAATCAGCAGACCATGTTTGCTCGTGACCCGGAGATCAAGGCAGAAGCCGTCTTCAGTGGCTCGGTGTTGCGCCCGGCCACCGCGCTGACCGAACGGCGCAACGGGGCAGTGCGCGTACGGGGTGATTCGGGCGAATGGGTGCCGCACGACTATCGGCTGCGGCCAACCGAGAGCATGGTGGCAGCGTTCGCGGACCCGTCGACAACCCCTGAACTGCTGATGGTGCGCGAAAACCTCGGTTCATGGCGCTTCTACGATCACTTTCGCACCGACCCGCACGCGCCAGTGCGGCAGCCACAGCTGGGCACTCGGGCTCCGGTGCTGAGCCACCGCGGCACCAACCTGGCTGCTGCACACCAGACGATTCGCGAGTTCGGCGATGCCGCTTTGCTCGATCGCACGATTGCGCGAGCCTTCGATGGAGCTTCGGTGAAGGTGCAATCCAGCGATGGGCTGTTCTCGCTCGCCATGGTGCAACCGGGGCTCTTGCGGCCGCTCGATACCCACGAGCTCTCGGATGGCACCCTGCGGTTCTTGCTGCTGGTTGCGGCACTGTTGTCGCCCAACCCGCCCGCGCTGCTCGTGTTGAACGAGCCCGAGACGAGTCTGCATCCCCGGTTGCTCGCACCCCTGGCGGAGCTCATTCAAGCGGCAGCTGAGCAGACTCAGATCGTGGTGGTGTCGCATGCCTCTGCGCTCGTTGACGAACTCGACGAATCAGGAGCGAGCCGCATCCATCTCGTCAAAGTCGACGGTGAAACCGCGGTTGATGGGCAAGGGATGCTGGATGAACCCGCGTGGAGTTGGCCGAAGCGCTAGTGAAGTGCGCGACGGCGGCGCTCGCTAGCCAGCGGATGCCACCTCGCGAATAAGGTCGCGCAGGGCAGTCAGTTGGGGGCGGTTGTCGCTCGCGCGCCACCGCATCTCGAGCGCTAGGGTCGCGGGTTGCGCGAGCGGGATCGCGATGAGGTCTTCGGGCAGGTGACCGATTAGCGCGGCAGAGACTAGCGAGAAGGCGCGGGACTCGGAGAGAAGGTAGAGCCGCGATCCCACGATGCGCGGTGGGCTCACGAGCAGCAGCGGGCTGAGCCCGCGCGAGGTGCAGATCTCGAGCAGGTAGTCGAAGTAGGCGGGGTTTTGTTCGCGAGGCCACAGCAGTAGCGGCAGGTCACCGAGTTCGGGGAGTTCAAGGTGGGCGGCGTTCGCCAGCGGATGCTTGCGGCTGATCGCGACGAAGACCTGTTCGCGCACGATCACTTCGCTTTCGTAGCCCTCGCTGGCATCCAAGAAGCGGCCAAGGCCGATATCGGCGTGCTCGCTTACAAGGCGCGCAGTGACGCCGCCTGTGTCGACGAGAACGTCTTCGATGCGCACCGAAGAGAGGCTTTGCTCGGCCCGACTGATCACGGCGGGGAGGAGGCGGTTGACCACACTGGGGGAGGCCACGATGCGGGCGGTGCGGATGCGGCTCGGCTCATAAAGCTGCACTTCTCGGACCACCTGATTGGCGTGGGTGAGCAATTGGCGGCCCTCGGTCGCCATCGCCTCGCCCGCTTGCGTGAGCTTTGCCGAACGGCCGGAGCGGTCGAGCAGGGCCACCCCGAGGGCGCGTTCGAGGCGACTCACTTCTTGGCTCACGGTCGGTTGCGAGATCTCCAGTGCCTCAGCGGCTCGCCCGAAGTGCCCGGCATCGGCCACGGCAACGAAAATCTCCACCTGACGAAGCGTAATTTTCATAGGCTAAGGCTATCTAAACTGCATCCACTCTTTCTGGATTCTTTGCAATCGACTAGTTACGGTTGAAGCAGCGGCACGCCTCCGGCGAACCTTCAGCGACGAGCACCAGCGAAGAAAGAGATTGACCATGTCTACACCCGTCATTCACGTCTCCCAGGAAGTCCAAGACGCAGTTCGCGAGAACCGCCCCGTGGTCGCCCTTGAGTCGACCATCTTTACTCACGGGCTTCCTCGCCCGCGCAACCTCGATGTTGCCCTCGAAGCGGAAGCCGGGCTGCGCGCGCAGGGCGTCACGCCCGCCACGATCGGTGTGTTCAACGGTGTGCCGACCGTCGGACTCAGCACTGAGCAGATTACTGAGCTTTCCAACACCGACAAGATCGCCAAGGCAAGCCTGCGCGACCTTCCCGTCGTGCGCGCCCTCGGCATCCACGGTGGCACCACGGTCGCCGCCACTGCATTCCTCGCGCACCACGCAGGTGTGAAGGTCTTCTCGACCGGCGGCCTCGGCGGCGTGCACCACGGAGCCTCCGAAACCTTTGACGAGTCGGCCGATATGACCACGCTCGCTCAGATCCCCATTCTCGTGATCAGTGCCGGAGTGAAGTCGATTCTCGACATTCCCGCCACCCTCGAGCGCTTCGAGACCCTCAACATCCCCGTCATCGGTTACGGCACCACCAAGTACCCGGGCTTCTACGTCACTGACTCCGGCTTCAGCATCGGCTACTCGGTCGACACTCCCGAAGAAGCAGCCGCGGTCGTGAACGCGCGCGACGAGCTCGGTCTGCCGCAGTCCGTATTGCTGGCCAACCCCGTTGCCGCCGACAAGCAGCTTCCTCCGGAGCAGCTCGACGACATCCTCACCCGCGCCTGGGCTGAAGCCGACAAGCAGGGCATCAGCGGCAACGCCTCGACCCCGTTCTTGCTCGACTTCATCCAGAAGGACACCAAGGGGCTCAGCCTCGACGTCAACGTTGAGGTCTACCGCGGCAATGTTGCG
This sequence comes from Salinibacterium sp. VpJ6, assembly GCF_059767345.1. NCBI lineage: Bacteria > Bacillati > Actinomycetota > Actinomycetes > Micrococcales > Microbacteriaceae > Salinibacterium > Salinibacterium sp. VpJ6. Next base: position 1,341,413 of record NZ_JBSOQL010000001.1, on the reverse strand, counting down.
CTCGGTGGACTCGTCGCCACGGCGCTCACCCGCTAGCGGCCAGCCGCTCATGATCGGAATCATCGGCGACCTCGTTGAAGACGTTGTCGTCTGGCTGGCTGAACCGCTGAGGCATGGCACCGATACCGCTGCGGAAATCTTTCACACCCGCGGCGGTAGCGGTGCGAACGTCGCGAGCTTTGCCGGGCGACTCGGCCCCACGCGTTTCATCGGTTGCGTGGGCAATGACCATCTCGGCACCCTGCTCGTTGAGGGTCTCGAGGCTGAAGGTGTTGATGTGCGCGTGCAGCGCAAACACGTCACGGGCACCGTCATCATCCTGATCGACCAAGACGGTGAACGCAGCATGGTGCCTAACCGCGCGGCAGCGACGATGCTCGATGAGGTTCCGGATGAGTGGCTCGACGGTCTCGAGCTGCTGCACGTTTCGGCCTATTCGTTCAATGGAGCGCCCGTCGGGGAAACCGTGATCGACGTCATCCGTCGCGCTAAGAAGCGGGGCATTCTTGTCTCGATCGACGTCTCCTCCACCGGAATGCTCGCCCAGTACGGCGTCGATCGCTTCCTTGAGCTCATGGCTGACCTCAGCCCCGACTTCTTGATCGGTAACGCGAGCGAGATGGAATGTCTCGGAGTCGTCGTCGACGGTCAGCCGGGTGCTGTTGCTGCTCGGCTCGCGAAGACCATCATCGTGACGAAGGCGGGAGCGGAGCCCACCCTCGTTCACGAACCTGGTCAGGCACCGCTGAGGGTTGCGGTGCCTCCGGTTCCCGAAGTGCGCGACCTCACCGGCGCCGGCGATGCTTTCGCCGCAGGGTTCTTGACGTCGTACCTTGCCAGCCGCGACCTGCAGAAGGCGTGCGTGGGCGGTCACGCCTCCGCGGCGCTCGTGCTGGCATCGCCGGGAGCATCCTCCGGAGCAGCGTCGAAGTGACTCGCCTCTTTGTGAAAATTTGCGGCATCAGTACGCCGGATGCCGCCCTGGCGGTAGCGGAGGCGGGTGCCGATGCGATCGGGTTTGTCTTCGCTCCCGGCAGCCCGCGTCTCGTCACTGACGATCAGGCACTCTCGCTCACGCAGGGGCTGCCTTCGGAGATTGAGACCGTGGGAGTTTTTCGCAACCAGCCGATCGACGAGGTGCTCGCTATCGCTGGCCGTGCCGGCGTCGCGACCGTACAGTTGCACGGCGATGAGAGCGACGCCGACTTCGACCGGCTGCGCACCGAAGGATTCGGCACTATTCGGGCTATCTCGGTGGAGGACTATCGCCGCCGCAGCCTCGCCGGTCAATTGCGAGCGGATGACCGGCTCCTGATTGACGCCGTCGAGCCCGGTGCTGGCGCGACCTTCGATCCCGCACTTCTGGAGGGCACTGCGCTGCCGGAGTCGTGGATTCTCGCCGGTGGGCTCACGCCCGACAACGTCGCCGAACTCGTGCGCACGCTGCAGCCCGGTGGGGTGGATGTCTCGAGTGGTGTCGAAGCGAGTCGCGGCGTGAAAGACGTGACGCGCATCCGCGACTTTATCGCCGCTGCTCGCTCGGTCTAAGCATCGCTCGCGCGAGACCGTCGCGACTCAGCATGAACGGGCCATCTGCTTAGCCGCGCAGTCTAGGAAGCGAGCGCGATCAACCCGAAGTAGGTGGCGGCTGCGACGCCAATGCCGACGATGAGGTTGGCGAGCACGCTGATCACCGCAACGCGCATTCGCTTCAGGGTGACGTTCTGCATTGTCTCCACGCTCAGGGTGCTGAACGTGGTGAGACCGCCGCACAGCCCGGTGAGCAGAATGATTTCGAGGTTCGCGTCGATGGTGCCGACGTGGGCTAGCCCGGCGAGCGTGCCGCCGAGCGCCGATCCGACAACGTTCACCACGAGCACTGCCCAGGGGAAGCCGGTGTACGACGAGAACGCGCGCGCAGTCAGGTAACGCAGTACTGCCCCGGCGGCACCGGCCCCGAGGATCGCAAAGACAACGCCGGCGGTCATTCGTTCACCAGATCGGGGTGGCTCCGTCGGGCAAGCCCGGCGCGCAGTCCGAGAGCGGCGGCAGCGAGCCCGAGCACGAGAGTGGCGGCGACATAGATGAGGGCGGGGAGCCACTGATCAACGCCAATGAGATGCACGGCGGCCACCGCGAGAGCGGAGAATGTGGTGAACGATCCGAGCAGCCCGGCGCCCAAACCGGCGCGTGCCCACGCGGGGGATGGCGCCCACAGTTCGGCGACGACAAGCGCGAGAACGAAGCTGCCCAGAATGTTGGCGATCAGGGTGGAGACGGGGAAGAGCCCGTCATCCGTGATGAAGGCAAGGTCGAGAGCGAAACGCATTCCGGTGCCGAGTGCGCCGCCGACTGCGACAGCAGCTATTTCACGAATCATGTGCTGCCTTTCGTGTGTCAATGCTCAAGCGGGTGCTGCCTACACGATCACCCTAGGGCAAGCGGCACCCGTGCTGTGTCATACACCCCGTTCGGCGGCACCCCGTGCAGTCCTAGACTGAGGCCATGACCCGAATTGCTGCGCGCCGCCGTCGTTGGCCGTCGATTGTGCTCATTGTTGTTGTGGTGTTGCTCGTGCCGATCGCCATCATCGTCGTGCCGATCCTCACCCACGAGAGTTCGGGTCAGTCGAGCCAGCAGCTCGTCGACGGAGAATGGCCGCTTTCGGTCACTGCCGAGGGAGACGACGGTCGCACCCGCACGTTGACTCTCGCTGGAGAAAATGGCGAACCGATCGACACCGAGGCGCTCGTTCGTGGCGAACGGGTAGTCGTGACGGGAACCGGCTATGACGGAACTCAAGGCGTTTATGTTGCCGTGTGCGTAATCCCCGAAACGTCGGCTGACAAGCCGGGGCCGTGCATCGGTGGCGTGCCGAGCCAGCAGCAAGAGAATGTGGCCGAGGGCACTGTGCAGTGGGCTCCAAGCAACTGGATCAACGCCGACTGGGCTTGGCGACTCTTTGGCGCTCGCAGCTATGACGACACCGCCACGGGTACCTTCACCGCATATCTCGAACTGGGTGACCCGCTCGGCGAAGACGCCGATTGCATCACTAACGAGTGCGGCATCTTCACGCGCAACGACCACACGGCGCTCAATGACCGGGTTCAGGATGTCTACGTTCCGGTGCGGTTCACCGAGTAAAGAGTCGCCAACTCACACACCGAGCGTTCGATCGATGACGTCGTGCGGGCAGCCCGGGCAGGCAAAGTTCGTGTGCCCGATCAGTTGACGGTGACGTCGGGGCTCGGCTCCGGCGTCACCACGGTGTCGGCTGTGATGGCAGCGGGCACCATGAGGCGCGGCATCGTGAAGTGCACGATGGGTCCGATGAGCAGCGCGAACGCCAGCGTGCCCCAGCCAAGGTTTCCGCCCAGGATCGCGCCGATCGTCAGCACAACGAGTTCGATGCTGCTGCGCACGATCCAAATCTTGCCGCCGTAGCGGTGGTGGATGCCCGTCATCAGGCCATCGCGCGGTCCAGGCCCGAAACGTGCTCCGAGGTAGAGCCCGGTGGCGATTCCGAGTAACAGCAGGCCAGCGACGAACACGAGGATGCGCAGGCCGAGCCCTTCGATCTCGGGCAAGATCCAGAGCCCTACTTGAGCACTGGGCCCCACGAGGGCCACGTTGAACACGGTGCCGATGCCGGGCTTTTGGCGAATCGGGATCCACAGCAGCAGCACGATCAGGCCAACGATGTTGGTAACAAGGCCAAAGGGGAGGCCGGTGCTGAGCGAGACGCCTTGGCCGAGCACGTCCCACGGGGCCACACCAATTTCCGCGCGAATCATGAGCGCAATGGCGAAGCCGTAGAAGAACAGGCCGAAGCCGAGCTGCGCGATGCGTCGGGTCATGGTGAGGCGGGGAGTCATAAAAGCATCCAATTACGAAATTGGCCTCCTAACAAGAGGCCAATCGGGCTATGGTGGCCTGATGAATAGCCTTTCGGCCCGCGCATTGGTCGTCATGATGGGTGAGTGGCGCGCTGCAGGATCCAATGCGGCGTATCTGGCCGTCTCCGACCGCATCCGCCTTCTCATCATGGATGGCCGCATCCTTACCTCGACGCGCCTGCCGGCCGAACGCGAGTTGGCGCTCGCTCTCGGCATCAGCCGAACCACGGTGTCGGCGGCCTACTCGGCGCTGCGCGAAGGCGGTTATGTGGAGAGCACCCGCGGTTCGGGCAGTGTTGCCCAGTTGCCGCATCGGGCGAGTCTGATTCCTGATCCTGCTGCCCCGCAAATGCTCGACTTCAGTAAGTCAACAATCGCGGCCGCCCCCGAAGTTATTGAGGCCTCTAGCCGAGCAGCCGAACAACTGCCGGCCTATCTGGGGGAATCGGGCTTCGATCCCGTGGGTATCCCCGTGCTGCGTGAGGCCATCGCCCAGCGTTACGCCGACCGCGGTCTGCCCACGAGCCCCGACCAGATCATGGTGACGCTCGGCGCCCAGCACGCCATCGCGCTCATCTCGCGCACGCTCATGTCGCGCGGTGACCGTGCCCTTATGGAGAACCCCAGCTACCCGCACGCCCTCGATGCGCTCCGGGCGGCCGGCGCTCGCCTCGTGCCTGTCGGGGTCTCGACCGAGACGGGCTGGGATGCCATTGCCGTGGAGCAGGCCATCCAGCGCACGAGCCCCTCGCTCGCCTATCTCATGCCCGACTTTCACAATCCGACGGGCCAATCGATGCCCGACGAGCTGCGCGCAAAGGTGCTGTCGCTCGCGGCTCGCCAGGGCACTGCTGTGATCGCTGACGAGACGATGGCCGAACTCGATCTCGATGGCACCGGCAGTCGGCTGCCCTTCGCCGCGCACGGCAACGCCATTTCCGTGGGCTCAGTCGGTAAAACGGTCTGGGGCGGTCTGCGCACCGGTTGGATCCGCGCCGACCACGCCACTATCCGCCAACTCGTGCGTGCTCGCTCCGCCGGTGACCTCGGAACCCCGCTGCTCGAACAGCTCGTCGTCACCAACATTCTCGAAACTTTCCCCTCGATTCTGGATGCTCGGCGCACGTCTCTTCGGGCCGGCCGCGAGCACCTCTCCTCCCTCCTCGCCGAGCAACTGCCGTCGTGGCAAGTGCCGCACACCCCGGGCGGAATGACCGCGTGGATCGGCCTCGGCCAACCCGTGAGCTCGCAGCTCGTACTCGCCGCCCGCAACGAAGGCCTCGTCATTGCGGCCGGACCGCGCTTCGGGATGGATGGCGCGTTCGAACGCTTCCTGCGCATTCCGTTCAGCGTGGGCTCTGCCGAATTGGAACAGGGCGTTTCGGCGCTCGCCGCAGCCTGGTCGACTGTGATGCGGCATCCGTTCTCGCCGGCCAGCAGCGAGTTCGCGAACGTGGTCTAACACTCAGTGCGCGCTACGGGGCGATAGTTCGCGAGCGACGGCATCGGCAGGATTAACGCAGATGTAATCTCGCGAGAGTACGCGGAATACTGAGGGTGCTGAGAGAATTGATCTAACCAAGAAGTGGTTTTGCGACCGCGCCCGCGTTTAACAGCAACGAAAGTTCCCCGTGCATCTGCTCTCCGTTTTCTCTTTGCGCAACCGAGCCCTCATCGCGCTTGTCACCATCGTCATCGGAATTTTCGGTGGCGTGGCGCTCACGTCGCTCAAGCAAGAGCTCATTCCGTCACTGTCGTTGCCGCAGATTTTCATCGTCTCGACCTACCCGGGTGCATCGCCCGAGGTCGTCGATAAGGACCTCGCGGGGCCGCTCGAAGCAGCCATCCAGGGCGTTGAAGGGCTCGAGTCCACTACCGCAACGTCGAACTCGAACTTCGCCAACATCTCGGCATCATTCGAGTACGGCACCAACATCGCTACCGCCGAGCAGAAGATTCAGCTCGCTATCAACCGCATCTCGGGCCAGCTCCCTGACTCGGCAGATACCCAAGTCTTCACGTTCAACTTCACCGACCTCCCGGTTGTGCAGATCGCCGTCTCGAGCGACCTCGACCCGCTCGAACTTTCGAACAAGCTCGAAGCCTCCACCCTGGTTGAGCTCAATAAGTTGGAGGGCGTCAGCGATGCGAGTCTGCTCGGAGCGGCCACACAGCGACTCGTCATCACTCCCGACCAAGACGAACTCTTCATCAATGGTCTGACCAACCAAGACATTCTGTCGGCGCTCGATGACAACGGTGTGCTGCTGCCCGCCGGTGAAATCACTGAAGACGGTCAGACGCTTACGGTGCAGGCTGGCCAGCGCATCACGACGGCGGATGGGATCGCGCAACTGCCCCTGCTGGGCGGCTCGAACACCGATGTCGTCACCATCTCTGACGTGGCCACCGTCGGGGTCATCGACGATCCCGCGACGGGCATCTCGCGCGTCAACGGCGAACCCGCACTGACGATCGCGATCACCAAGAGCCCTGCCGGCAACACGGTTTCCGTCTCCGAAGCCGTTCTCGAAGCAATCCCCGAGCTCGAAAGCGCGCTCGGCAGCAACACCCAGTTCACCGTCGTCTTCGACCAGGCTCCCTTCATTCAGGAGTCCATCGATAGCCTCACGACCGAAGGTCTGCTTGGCCTCGTCTTCGCCGTGATCGTGATTCTGGTGTTCCTGCTGTCGATTCGTTCGACGCTGGTCACCGCGATCTCGATCCCGGCATCCGTACTCATCACCTTCATTGGTATGCAGGTCTCGGGTTACACGCTCAACATCATCACCCTCGGAGCGCTCACGATCTCGATTGGTCGAGTGGTGGATGACTCGATTGTGGTTATTGAGAACATCAAGCGCCATGTCTCCATGGGGGAACCGAAGCTGCAGGCGATTCAGACTGCGGTGAAGGAAGTTGCGGGAGCCATCACGGCATCCACGGTGACGACCATCGCGGTGTTCTTGCCGCTCGCCCTTGTCGGCGACATCACGGGAGAGCTGTTCCGCCCGTTCGCGCTGACGACCGCCATCGCGCTTGCCGCGTCGCTGTTTGTGTCCCTGACAATCGTGCCGGTATTGGCGTACTGGTTCCTCGGCAACAAGGTCGCACCGCGTCACACGGAGGCTGCTGTCGAGCACGCCCACGCTGCCGGCCTCCCGCAGGAAGAGAAGACCAACGCTCTGCAGCGCGGCTACCTGCCCGTGATTAAGTGGACGCTCAAGCGCCCTCTGGCCACGCTGCTCGCTGCCGTGCTGCTGCTCGGCGGCACCGTGGCGCTTGTCCCGTTCATGAAGACGAACTTCATCGGCGACAGCGGCCAGAACACGTTGACGGTCAACCAAAGCTTGCCCCTCGGCGCCAGCTTGGAAGCTCGTGATGAAGCCGCCATGAAGGTTGAAGAGGTTCTGATGAATCTCGACGGCATCGAAACTGTTCAGCTCTCCATCGGCTCCAGCGGCGGTTCGCTGAGGGCCGCATTCTCCGGCAGCGGAGCCAATGCGTTCTCTCTCACGACCGACCCCGATCTCGATCAGACCCAGTTGCAAGAAGATGTACGCGACGCTGTCGCTGACATCGAGGATGCCGGCGAGATCACCCTTGCCGCAGCGTCAAGTGGCTTCGCGTCGAGCGACATCGAGATCAATATCACGGCCACGAGCGATTCCGAACTGCGCGAAGCGTCGGATGCTCTGCTGGAGCAGGTGCGTGACCTTGACGTCGTAGCCGAAGCCACCAGCAACCTCTCGGAACAGCAGCCCTTTATCTCGATCGTGGTTGACCGCGACAAGGCCGCCAAGCTCGGCCTCAGTGAAATCGCGGTGGGCGGAATCGTCACGGGCGCAATGAACCCGAACGCGGTCGGTAGCGCCGTCATCGACGAAACCACGCTCTCGATTTACATCCTCAATGACCTCGCCCCCACCACGATCGAGGAGTTGAAAGACTTCAAGATCCCCGGTGCCACGGGACTCGTTCCGCTGACGGACGTGGCCGCTGTCTCGGTGGAAGATGGCCCCGCGAGCATCACCTCGGTGAAGGGTGTGCGTAGCGCCACTCTGAGTGTGACGCCGGGTAGCGACGACGTGGGTACGGCATCCGCTCTGGTCGCTGCTGCTGTGGACGAAGCAGAATTGCCTGCTGGAGCCTCAGCCGAACTCGGTGGTGTTGCCACTGAACAGACCGATGCATTCCAGCAACTCGGACTTGCCCTGCTCGTCGCAATTTTGATCGTGTACGTCGTCATGGTCGCGACCTTCAAGAGCCTGCGCCAGCCGTTGCTCTTGCTCGTCTCGGTGCCGTTCGCGGCCACGGGAGCGATTGCGCTTCAGGTGATCTCCGGCATCCCGCTCGGTGTTGCTTCTCTCATCGGTGTGCTCATGCTCATCGGTATCGTCGTGACCAACGCCATCGTGCTCGTAGATCTTATTAACCAGTACCGGGTCAAGGGCATGCGTGCGCACGACGCCATCATCGAGGGCGCGTCACGTCGACTCCGCCCGATTCTGATGACGGCCGCGGCCACGATCTTCGCGCTTCTTCCGCTCGGCATCGGTGTCACCGGTCAGGGCGGCTTCATCTCGCAGCCGCTCGCCATCATCGTGATCGGCGGACTCCTCTCCTCAACCGTTCTGACGCTCGTGGTTCTTCCGGTTCTCTACTACGTCGTTGAAGGCGCCAAGGAGCGCCGCGAAGACCGCAAGGCTTCCGGCACCGATCGCAAGAGTCGGCGAGCCGCCAAGAAGGCCGATCGCGAGACTCCGGTAGTCGCTCCGGCCGAGTAGCCGACTGCCGCGCTAACGAGCAGTCGCGCATCCTCATCGTTCGACTCCATTTCCCTCAGATGACTTAAGCTGTTCTGGGGGAAATGGAGATTATTTCATGATCAATGCTGGGGGAAACAGCGCGCTGGGACAACGAATTCCAGTGCCGACGGTGCGCGCCGAGACGTTCGGCTGGGCGCAGAAACTGTGGGCATCGAGTCCCGCTGTCTGGCCGAAGACGCCCCCGAAGGTGGCGCCCTTGACTCTCGCAACCCACCTACTTTTCGCACTGTTTCTCATTGCGGCACTGCTCGGTGCCACCGTCTACTTTCTTGAGTACTTGGCGACGAGTGCAACCGAGATGAATCGTCAGCTCATCGTTGGCGTTATTGCTGCCGAACTCGTAATCGCTGTCGTCGCGGTGACGTTCGTCCGGTTCAACCTCGCTGTGGGAGCCGCGCGTTTCTTCTTCCTCTTCTTTGTTGTCTCGGCAGCATTGGCAGTACTCGGTACAGTGCTCGCCATCGTGTTTGATCAGGAACTGGCGTTTGCCTATTCGACGATTCCGCAGCTCGCCAACGTGCCGTCTCTTGCCGTCGCCGCGGTGTTCGTTGCCCTCTCCATCGTGGTCTGGGTCAAAATAACCACTCAGGTCAGCAGCTTCGCGCACTGGCGCTCGAACGTGCTTACCGCGATGCGAACCGCTTTTCCGAACGGTCAGCGCGAGCGTCACTTTGCCGGTGAGCCCGTCATGATTGACGAGAACTCGGGGGAACTCGAGCGCCGGCTTGCTGTCGCCGAGCGGTTGACGGCTCCACTGCTCGAGCAGCTCATCCGTATGCCGGGGGTCTCGATCGTTCAGGGCCTCGAAGTTCCGGGGGCGCGAACGGCCCACGTCGGGCACGCGGTCGTCGCGGGCAACCAGATCGCGTTCATCGATTCCTTGCTCTGGGCGCCGGGCGACTATGTTCTGGATGCCTGGGGCCGCGTCGTGCGCGATGGCAAGATCGACGAACACATCAACGTCACCACCGCGATCGCTGCGCAGCGTCTAGCCGCCGATCGACCTCAATTGGTAACCAAGTCGTGGGCTGTCGTGCATCGACTGGCGGATGCTCCGCTCACGATCGCCAGCGACCCGAACAATGCGGTGCGGCTCGTGACTCCAGAGGAGTTGCTCCGGGAGGTCGGTGACTGGCTTGCGCCCGTAGGGGAGCAGCTCGATGTCTTCGCGCTTCAGTTCGCAGTAAATTCTCGCCTCAAGTAGGAGGCGGGCATCCGGTGCGCTCTCGCTATTGTGCGCCCGATGACGTAAAGTTGATAAGTCGGCTCAAGACAGCGCGAAATCTCGCGTATGGGTTTGTAAGTCTTGCGGGCCGGTTTGCCAGTCCATCCAACTGGTGACAATCACACGAATGTATGTGACGGCCTCGGTCAAAGACTGCCCGGGTTCAGTAGTACAGCGTACGAAAACTCACGCTAATGAGTACGTAGCTAGTCAGTGACTAGTTACTAAATTGGCGAATGTTGTCGTGCGCCCGTGCTCCACGCACTAGATGTGTTCCATCTAAGAACAACCCGGAAAGAACAATGCCTAAATTCAATAAGCCTGCCACCGGACGTGGCACAAGCGACTTCAACTCTGGTGCTCCCAAGCGCGGCGGTTCACGCAGCGAAGGTCACCGCGGATTCCGCCCCGACCAGGGCGAAGCCCCCAAGCGTCGATGGAGTGCGGATGACCGTGCCGCTCGCACCGGCGACAACCGCTCCGGCGCAGCTCGCGGCGGACGCGGCGACAGCCGTCCCGATTGGACTCCTCGTGAGAAGCCTGCCCGCGGCGGACGCCCCGAGTACGGCGACCGCAACGAGCGCCCCTCGTACGGCGACCGTCCCCAGCGCAACGAACGTGGCGCCTACGGTGACCGCAGCCAGCGCGACTCGCGCCCCGAGCGTGGTGGCCGTCCTTCGTACGGTGACCGTCCCGACCGCAACGACCGCAACGACCGCAACGACCGTGGTGCTTCTGCTGGTCGCGGCGAGCGTCCTTCGTATGGTGACCGTCCTGACCGTGGTGGTCGTCCTGAGCGTGGCGGTTACGCCGGTCGTTCAGAGCGTCCGTCGTACAACGACCGCAACGACCGTGGTGCTTCCGCTGGTCGTAGCGAGCGTCCTTCGTATGGTGACCGTCCTGACCGTGGTGGTCGTCCTGAGCGTGGCGGTTACCCCGGTCGTTCAGAGCGTCCGTCGTACAACGACCGCAACAACCGTGGTGCATCCGCTGGTCGTAGCGAGCGCCCCTCGTACGGTGACCGCCCCGAGCGTGGTGGCCGTCCTTCGTACGGTGACCGCAACGAGCGCCCGCAGCGCACCGAGCGTCCCCCCTACGGAGACCGCAACGACCGTGGCGCACGCCCCGAGCGCTCAGAGCGCCCGTCGTACAACGATCGCGCCCAGCGCACCGAGCGCCCTGCCTACAGCGACCGTGCTCAGCGTTCAGAGCGTCCCGCTTACGGTGACCGCCCCGAGCGTGGTGGCCGTCCCTCGTACGCTGACCGCAACGAGCGCCCGCAGCGCACCGAACGTCGCGAAAGCTCCTACTACCCCAACCGTGACGAGAAGTCGTCACACGAGCTGCAAGAAGATGTTGTTCTTGAGCGTCTCGAAGCCAAGGTAGTCACCGCCAGCGAGGTTGAAGGCAAGTCCTTCATCGACCTCGGTATCGGTTCGAACATCTCGCGTCAGCTCGCATCCATGGGTGCAGAGTCGCCGTTCCCCATTCAGGCAGCAACCATCCCCGACGTTCTCGCCGGAAAGGATGTCCTCGGCCGTGGAAAGACCGGATCGGGCAAGACCATCGCTTTCGGTGCCCCTCTCGTTGAGCGCCTGATGGAAAACAATGGTGGCAAGGACCGTCAGATGGGCCGCAAGCCGCGCGCCCTCATCCTTGCTCCGACCCGCGAGCTTGCTCAGCAGATCGACCGCACCGTTCAGCCCATCGCTCGCAGCGTTGGCCTGTTCACGACGACCATCGTCGGTGGCGTTCCCCAGTACAAGCAGGTTGCTGCGCTTCAGCGCGGTGTCGATGTCATTATTGCGACTCCCGGTCGTGTCGAAGACCTCGTACAGCAGGGTCGTCTCGACCTCAGCCAGGTGAAGGTCACTGTTCTCGACGAGGCAGACCACATGTGCGACCTCGGGTTCCTTGAGCCCGTTCAGCGCATCCTGCGCGAGACCAGCGATGGCGGCCAGAAGCTGCTGTTCTCTGCGACTCTCGACAAGGGTGTTGCCACGCTCGTCAACGAGTTCCTTGTTGACCCGGCCGTGCACGAGGTCGCTGGCGAAGACCAGGCTTCCTCCACGATCGACCACAAGGTTCTGCTCATCGAGCAGCGCGAGAAGCGTGCCATCATCCGCCAGCTTGCTGGTGGCGACGGCAAGACTCTCGTCTTCACCCGTACGCGTGCGTTCGCTGAAGAAATGGCCGACTACCTGGAGGACGCCGGAATTCCGGCCACGAGCCTCCACGGTGACCTTAACCAGTCGCGTCGTACCCGCAACCTGCAGCAGCTCACGAGTGGACGAGTCAACGTGCTCGTCGCCACTGACGTTGCAGCCCGCGGCATCCACGTAGATGACATCAGTCTCGTTATTCAGGCTGACGCTCCCGAGGAGTACAAGACGTACCTGCACCGCGCCGGCCGCACCGGTCGCGCAGGCAAGGTCGGAACCGTGGTCACGCTCATCAACCGCAACCGTCGTCGCAAGATGGACGAACTGCTCGGCCGCGCCGAGATCGATGCTGAGTCGATCGACGTAGCGCCCGGCGATGCTGTAATCGACAGGCTCGCAGCGCTCTAGCTAGCGCGCAGCTCACTCGAGCATAAGAGAGCCCCGGATGCCCCACTCACGTGGTCGGCATCCGGGGCTTTTGCAATGAAAAAACTCATACGATTCTCTGCGGTAGCAAGCATCGCAATTGGCCTAGTGACCGTGGGTGTCGCATCCTGCAACGGGAGCTTCTGGCGCGTTAATGTCTCGTGCGTGAACAACTCGACAGTCTACGGCGCGTGGGGTGGGCCTCGTACAGCGGTAACAAAGCACGAGGGCTGCCGAGGAAACTGGTTCGTTTCTGTTAAGACCCAGTAAGAGCAGAGACTGAGGCAAAATGAGGTGCGCCGCTATAGCGCGGGCCCACATGTTGCGAATAGTTGGGTTTGTTCCAGAGCGAGGGTGCTCTGGAACAAACCCGACGCTATGAGTATGGGAGAGGTATGTTGGGGAAAATCACCCGGGCGGTTGTTGTGGCGTTCGTCGCCATTGGTGCGCTCGCCGGATGCCAGAGCGCAACTGCTCCCAACGCGGTCGACCCCGATAGCTTTTCGGCCGAGGAATATCAGGATGCCGCCTGGCGATCGATCATGTCGGGCTACCCCGAAGCTGAACGCCCCGCTGTCCAAGCAGTCCGCGTCATTGGCAACGAAGACTTTCCCGCCTTGTTTACTGCTTGCATGAGCGATGAAGGTTTCGATGTGGCGGTGAACGAAGACACGTCGTTCGAAGCGACTGTTCCACCTAGCCAAGATGAGGCGTTCTCGTTGGCCAATTATGTGTGTGAGGCGACTTACCCTCGTCCGCTCATCCTTGCTCACCCGGACGACGACGAGTCAGGACGCACGCTTTACGCCTACTACCGGGACGAACTGATTCCCTGCCTTGTCGGTCTGGGGTACACGCCAGATGAATTGCCAAGCGAACAGACCTTCCTCCAGCAATTGAATACCGCACAGCGCTTCGATCCGTATGCAGCCCTCATTTCGGCAGGTGGCGGTATAGACATCGATAGCTGGGATGCGGCTAACGAGCAATGCCCTCAGCGACCATCGTCGTTGGGCGGTTAAGGAGTCCTGACTGCGGCTGATTGGGTGAGAGTCATCGAGAGCGAGCGCCCTCATTCTCGACAGCGCGCAGCATGACAGCTAGTCGGGCGGCGAAGTTGTCTGGCACCTCGGCGGGCAGTGCGGTGGTGGGGAACCAGCGAACGTCTTCGCTCTCGTCGCTGACTGCGACGTCGACATCCGCCGCGGCGAGGGCAACGAAGCCAACGTCCCAGTGAGCGGCGCAGGAGAAGCCGCCGTGCAACTCGTGACGATCGAGGTCGACAATGGCCTCGGAGTGAAGAGTGAGGTTCGCGATGCCGGACTCTTCCCGCGCTTCGCGCAGGGCAGCATCCGCGACGGAGGCATCGTGGGGTTCGAGGTGGCCGCCGAACTGCACCCAGAATTGTCCCTTGCTGTGAAAGCACAACAGCACGCGCTCGAAGTCGGGGGAGAACACAAAGCAGGAGGCGGTGACGTGTTCGGGGCCGCCGTCGCGTTGCAGGGCGGCCGCACCGCCAGCGGCGACAAAAGCCAAGTAGCGCTCGCGGGCGGGAGACGCGGGCAGGGCGGCAAGGCTGGTCAGAAAGTCATCGGCGATCACTCGGCAATTATCCAACAGGAACACAAATGTGGCGGTCGTCGCGAAAGTGCAATAGGGTGTCGGCATGTCTGATAACCACAGCGAGCGTGCCCTGGAAGACGAGATTGTCACCGACTTTAGTGAGCGGATGTCGTACGGCTCGTATCTGGAACTCGACACGCTGCTGAGTGCCCAGACTCCGCAAAGCAAACCCGAGCATCACGATGAGATGTTGTTCATCATCCAGCATCAGACCACCGAGCTGTGGCTCAAGCTCGTGATTCACGAACTTCTCTCGGCCCGTGCCCTCATCGCAAGCGACAACCTCTCGATGGCGCTCAAGCACATCGCGCGCGTCAAGCACATTCAGCGCACCCTCACCGAGCAGTGGTCGGTGCTCGCGACGCTGACCCCGAGTGAGTACTCGCAGTTCCGCGACTACTTGGGTAGCTCATCCGGATTCCAGTCGTATCAGTACCGTGCGGTGGAGTTTTTGCTCGGCAACAAGAACGCGGGCATGCTCAATGTGTTCGAAGCGCATCCCGAAGCTCACACCCTGTTGAGCAAGCTGCTCGCCGAGCCGAGCGTGTACGACGAGTTCTTGCGCTACCTCAGCCGCCATGGCTACGAGGTTCCCGAGGCTGTTCTCAACCGCGATGTCACGCGCGGTTACGAGCAAAACGACGACCTCATCGAGACGTTCCGCCACATTTACGACAACGAGAGCGAACACTGGCTCGTCTACGAAGCCTGCGAAGAATTTGTGGATCTCGAAGACAACTTCCAACTCTGGCGCTTCCGTCACATGAAGACCGTGATGCGCATCATTGGCATGAAGCGTGGCACCGGCGGTTCGAGCGGCGTTGGATTCTTGCAGAAAGCGCTCGACCTCACCTTCTTTCCCGAGCTGTTCTCCGTGCGCACCGAGATTGGCCGCTCGTGACCGCAGAACCGACTCCACAATCAGCGCCACAGTCGGCATCGCTCCGAGCGGCGGCCACCGACTCGACCTCCGATCCTGCCCTCAGCGTCGACTACGCCGTCGACGGCTATTGGCTGCGGGGGTGGCATGGCCCCGCCACAGTGCGAGTGAGCCCCCACGGCATCCGGCCGATTGTGGATGCCGCAAGCCCCACCGCAGTGCGTCTTCCGGGAGTTCTGCTTCCGGGCTTTCGCGACGCGCACGTGCACCTCGGATTGACTGAGCCGCGCGCTCTCGTGGCTGGCGGTCTCGCCGCCGTCGACGACTTGGGTGGGCATCCCGATCGGCTGCGCGAGTGGTCTCAGGATGATGCGGTGGCAGCGGTGCAGTACGCCGGGGCGTTCATCGCGGCGCCCGGCGGCTACCCGAGCAAGCGGGCCTGGGCTGCGACGCTCGCGGTCACCGAAGTCTCCACGGGCGAGGAAGCGATGGCGGCGGTTGCACAGCAGCTCGTCGATGGCGCCACCTTCATCAAGGTCGCCCTCAACGCCGAAGATGGCCCCGTTCTCGATGACGATACGCTGAGCGCTCTCGTGGAGTACGCCCACAGCCGCGGCGCTGAAGTGGTGGTGCACGTGCAGGGCGAAGGCCAAGCGCAACGTGCATTTGCTGCCGG
This sequence comes from Salinibacterium sp. VpJ6, assembly GCF_059767345.1. Taxonomy (NCBI): domain Bacteria; kingdom Bacillati; phylum Actinomycetota; class Actinomycetes; order Micrococcales; family Microbacteriaceae; genus Salinibacterium; species Salinibacterium sp. VpJ6. Next base: position 1,325,693 of record NZ_JBSOQL010000001.1, on the reverse strand, counting down.
AGCCGATCGCCTCGCACACACGCCGTGGACCGAGAAGCTCAGTGACGCCCTGATCGAGGAGATGGCGCAACCGAACTCCCGTTTTCTTGCCGGGCGGCACTCATGGATCAGCACCCTCGACATCCATGGTTATGGTCAGCGTGGCCGCGATTTCGCGACCGCGAGCGACAACCTTCGCCGCTTCCACGCGGCCGGTGGCACCGTTCGCTACGGCACCGACATGGGCAACGGCGACCTTCCGCCCGGGCTGAACGAGCGCGAATTGACGGCGTTGCAGGATGCCGGCGTGCGCTACGACGCGCTCTTGCGAGCGCTGTGCCTGCCCGGTTTCGGCAGCACCGTCAGCTACTTGCCGACGGTGCCACGCGCGGATACGAACCTCGCGTCGTGGCTCATGACCGTCACCGTCGTGACCGCTCGCGAACTGCTCCACCCCGAATTTGCCGCCAGCGCAGTGCGCGTTGCCGCCGACAACCACAGAGGCGACGAAGCCGTTTCCGCCGCAACAACCCCCATCCCGACCACATGGAGGACCGACCAATGACCGACACCCACGCACCGCTCGACACGAGCGCCGCGGCTGCCGCAGCGCTCGATGCCGCCGATCCGCTCCAGCAGTATCCCGCCAAGTTCGTGCGCTCGGCTGAAGTGCGCGCCTACCTCGACGGCAACTCACTCGGGCGACCCACGACCGCGAGCGCGGCCCGCCTCGCCGAGTTTGTTGATGAGCAGTGGGGCGGCCGCCTCATCCGTGGTTGGGATGAAGCGTGGTACGAATTGCCTCTCACCCTCGGCGATCGTCTCGGCGCTGCAACGCTCGGTGCTGCACCCGGCCAAACGTTCATCGGCGACTCGACCACCGTCGTGCTCTACAAACTGATTCGCGCCGGTCTGAGCGCTCGCCCCGAACGCAGCGAAATCGTGATCGATACCGGCAACTTCCCGACCGACCGCTACCTGGTCGAGGGCATCGCCGCCGAGCTGGGCAAGACGCTGCGCTGGATCGATCCCGCCAGCGATGGGGGAGTCACTGCCGACGAAGTGAAGGCTGTGCTCAACGAGAACACGGCTCTCGTCGTGATTAGTCACGTCGCCTACCGCTCTGGTCACCTCGCCGATATGCCCGGCATCACCGCCCTCGCCCACGAGGCCGGAGCGCTCGTGCTCTGGGATCTCTGCCACTCCGCCGGCGTCGTCGAAACCGAGCTCGACGCGTGGGGCGTCGACCTTGCCGCCGGCTGCACCTACAAGTACCTCAACGGTGGCCCCGGCTCTCCGGCCTTCGGCTACGTGCGTGCCGAGCACATCGAGGCCATGACTCAGCCGATCCAGGGCTGGATGGGTAGCAACAACCCCTTCGAAATGGGCCCCGGCTATGCGCCGCATCAGGGCATCCGTCGCTTCATCAGCGGCACGCCCTCGGTGGTGGGTTCGCTCGCGATGCAAGACATGCTCGGGCTCATCGAAGAGGCGGGCATCCCCGCGATCCGCGCCAAGTCGGTCGCCCTCACCGAGTACGCCCTCGCGCTCGTTGATGAGCTGCTCGTGCCGCTTGGCGTCACCGTCAGTTCGCCGCGGGATGCCGCCGAACGGGGCAGTCACGTCACGATCGACCACGAGAGCTTCGCCGCTGTGAACGCCGAACTCTGGAAACAGGGGATCATTCCTGACTTCCGTCGGCCCCACGGCATCCGTCTCGGGTTGTCGCCGCTCAGCACGACCTTCGCCGAGGTGCAGCTGGGCATTGAGGCCATTCACGAGCAGCTCACCAAGTAGCCGCGCGTGATTCTGGATGACTTCGACTCCCGCCCGGGGAGTGCGACCTCGCTGCTGCGCACCTTCGTGGGCTCGCAGCTGCGTCAGCTGGGCGGCTGGATCTCGTCGGCGCATCTCGTGCGCATCTTGGAGGCGCTGGGAGTGCCCGCCAATGGCGCTCGCAGTGCGATTGCGCGCGTAAAATCCAAGGGCCTTCTGCTGCCCGAAGTGGTCAATGGCCAACAGGGCTACCGCGTGAATGTCGAGGCCGTGCCGATGCTCGAGAGCGGAGATCGCCGCATCTTCAGCTTCCGCCAGCAGCGCGAAGACGACTCGTGGTGCCTCGTCTCATTCTCGATCCCGGAGTCGCGCCGTGATGCCCGCCACCAGTTGCGGCGACGTCTCGGCTGGATCGGCTGCGGCACCGTTGCAACGGGGCTCTGGATTTGCCCGGCTCATCTCAAGGCTGAGGTGTTGGGCATCCTCGACGATCTCGATCTCAGCGACTGCGCAACTCTCTTCATCGCGGGGCGTCCCGAGGCGAACCGCCCGTTTGCGGATGCCGCAGCTCAGTGGTGGGACCTAGACCGCTTGCGTGAATTGCACGAACGCTTTCTCGCGCAGCACTCCGCCCTGGTCGGGCCCGCGTCGAGCGACGCCGAAGCCTTTGCGTGCTACATCCACGCTCTTGACCAGTGGAGGGTCATCCCGTACCTCGACCCTGGGCTGCCGAATTCGGCTCTGCCGGCGGACTGGCCGGGGCAGGCGAGCCTTGATCTCTTCGGTCGCATCTCGCGTTCCTTGGCGGCGCGAGCGCACGCTTTTGCGCGCGCCAGCAGCAAGTAAAGCTGCTGATCACGCCCGCACAATAACAACAGGTTACGCGCAGATGAGCAATCCGTTTAAAACCTTGGAATGAGCTGTGGGCAGGGCTATCGTCTCAGATACCCCTGTTATGGGGTAGACCGTAGATTTCACAATTCATAAGGGGACTGCCCGCTATGTATCCACGAAGCAGCAGGCCAACGCGGCTGACGATCGGGGCTCTTGCCACGTCGTGCGCTATTGCGTTGACTACGATTACCGCTCCGGCCGCCCTAGCCGCCGAAGCCACCGCAACAATCGCCGACGTTCAAGGCACTTCTGCCGCGAGCACCATGATCGGCGACACCGTCACCGTCGAGGGTGTTGTCACCGCTGACTACCGGGGCGCCTCTGGCTACCGCGGCATCGTCATCCAGACTCCTGGATCGGGTGGAGCAGACGACGCTACGCCCGGCGCCTCCGACGGAATCTTCATCTTCTTGGGCAGTGCGAACCCCGCAGTGTCGATCGGAGACAAGGTCACCGCAACCGGCCCCGTCGCTGAATACTTCGGACTGACCCAGCTCGGCTCGGGCACCGCTGTCGAACTCGTCACAGCCGCCGCTGACCTTGATCCGGCCGACGCCGTAGAGCCATCCGCTCTCGATGCGAGCGTCGTTGGCGCCGACCGCGAATCCCTCGAGTCGATGCTCGTCACCCCCACCGGCGATTACCTCGTCAGCTCGAGTCACCAGCTCTACAACTTCGGCACCCTCTGGCTCAGCCCAGAAGAGCTCGCCGTCAAGAGCACCGAGACTACGGATGCCGGAGTCGACGCCGACGCGATCGCCGCCGCTAACCGTGCCAGCCGCATCTTCCTCGATGACGGCTACAGCATCCAGATCTCTAACGGCTCTCACCCCGGTGAGCAGCCCTACTTCTCGGCCGACACCGTTGTGCGCAACGGCGACACCGTCGAGTTTCCGGCCAACCCCTACGTTCTGAGCTACGGCTTCGACGACTGGCGTTTGCAGCCAACCGTCGCGATTAACGATGCGAGCCCGGCGGAATACCTGCCCACGTTCGAGTCCACGAACCCGCGTGAAGAGTCGGCTCCCGTTGTGGGTGGAGACTTCAAGGTTTCGGCCTTCAACGTCTACAACTACTTCACGACCCTGAAGAGTGAGGATTCGGATGCTCGTGGCGCGGCCACGGCAGAAGAGTTCGCTATCCAACAGTCGAAGATTGTCGCGGCGATCAACTCGCTCGATGCGGATGTTGTCGGTCTCATGGAGATCGAGAACTCCATCAAGCTGGGTGGAGACCTTGACGAAGCGCTCATGGATCTCGTTGGTGCGCTCAACGCCGCCGCCGGCGCTGGAACGTGGGACTACGTTCGCACGCCAGCAGCGCTCAACGATGCAGCCATCACCGACTTCATCACGAACGCGATCATCTTCAAGCCGGCCGCTGTAACGCCCGTGGGCGACAGCTTCACGCAGGTTGACGAGACCGTCTGGGACATTGCGCGTGAGCCGATTGCTCAGACGTTCGAGTCGAACGGTGAGCTGATTACCGTGGTTGCGAACCACTTCAAGTCAAAGGGTGGATCGGGAACCGAGCCGACCGACGGTCAGGGCTTCTTCAACACGGAGCGTGTGGAGCAGGCCAACGCCGTCAAGGATCTCGTTGACTCGATCGCCGCTGATGACGCCAAGAGCGACCAGGTCGTTCTCGTTGGAGACTTCAACGCCTACTCCGAAGAAGACCCCATTCAGGTCTTCACCGAGGCGGGCTACGTCGACACTCTCGCCGCCGAAGGCGACAACGAGTACACGTACACCTTCGATGGTGAACTCGGATCGCTCGACCACATCATCGTCTCGCCGTCGCTCGCTGAGCACGTGACCGATGCTGCTGTCTGGAACATCAACTCGCCCGAGTGGTCGGACCGTGGCTACGCCTACGGTGCGGCGGAAGCGGGAACGGTCTTCCGTTCGAGCGACCACGACCCGATCAGCATTGGCCTCAGCACTGAGGCTGCGCCGGTCGAGATCGAGATTCTCACCACGAACGACTTCCACGGTCGTATCGAAGTTGACCGCGGCATCCCGGGGGCAGCAATGCTCGCTGGAATGGTGCGCTCGTGGGAGTCGCAGAACCCCAACACCACGTTTGTTGGTGCCGGTGACTTCGTCGGAGCCACGACGTTCACCTCGTTCATCCAGAACGATCAGCCCACGATCGACGTGCTCAACGAAATCGGACTCGACACGAGCTCCTTCGGTAACCACGAATTCGATCAAGGTCGCGCCGACGTTGACGACCGCATCTTGGATGCCGCCGACTGGCCCTACCTCGCAGCAAACCTCTACGACCGCGACACCAACATGCCCGCGTACGACGAGTACTTCCTGCAGGAGTTTGAGGGCGTCAAGGTTGGCTTCATCGGTGCTATCACCGAAGACCTCAACGAGTTGGTCAGCCCCGAGGGAATCGCTTCGCTCGAGGTTCGTGGAGTGGTCGAAGAAGTGAACCGCGTTGCGGATTACCTCACTGACGGAGACGACACCAACGGCGAAGCAGACGTTCTCGTTCTGCTTATCCACGAAGGCGCAGCATCCACGGATATCGCGGCTTCCATGGATGACTCGGCATTCGGTCAGATCGTCATGAACGTGAGCCCGGAAATTCAGGCGATCGTTTCGGGTCACACCCACCTCGCCTACGACCACGAGATTGCGGTTGATGGCATGGATGACCCGCGACTGGTGATTTCTGCTGGCCAGTACGGTTCGTACTACGGTCACTTCGACCTTAACGTCGACCCGGCAACGAAGGAGATCATCGACTTCGAGGCTGAGGTTCTGCCGATTGAGGGCTTCGAGCCGGATGCTGCAGTGCAGGCGATTGTCGACGAGGCTACGGCCGCGGCGGCTGAGCTGGGCAACGCCAAGGTCGGAGAGATTTCCGACAGCATGTTCCGCGCAGTGCAGACCCCGGTTGACGGAACTCCGTTCCCCGAGAACCGTGGTGGCGAGTCGACCATCGGTAACTTTGTCGCCGATGTTCAACTGTGGGCGGCATCCGATTCGGGTGCAGAGATCGCGTTCATGAACCCGGGTGGTTTGCGTACCGACCTCGTCTACGAAGCATCGGGTGCAGGCGACGCCGACGGCGAAGTCACATACCGTGAGGCTGCGAACGTGCAGCCCTTCGGCAACACGCTCACGACGATGTCGCTGACCGGTGCTCAGATCAAGTCAGTGCTCGAAGAGCAGTGGCAGCCCGAGGGTGCCCAGCGTCCGTTCCTCAAGCTCGGTGTCTCGGAGGGGCTCACGTACTCGTACGACCCCACCGCAGCCCAGGGCGAGCGAGTGACCGCGATGTACCTCAACGGTGTTCCCGTGGATGTCGCAGCCAGCTACACGGTGGTCGCTAACTCCTTCCTCGCGGCCGGTGGCGACAACTTCGCTACTCTCGCCGAGGGAACCGACCGGGCCGACAGCGGCCGCGTTGACCTGCAGTCCATGGTCGAGTGGTTCGAAGAGAACACGATTGCTGACCCGCCGCTCGAACAGCGCGCCATCGGTGCTGTTGTTTCGGCTCCGGATGCTGACGGCTACAACCCCGGAGACGACGTCACGCTCGACCTCTCGTCGCTCACCTTCAGCCGCGGCGGCTCAGGCGCCACCACGGTTGAGGTCTCGGTTGATGGGGACGTGCTCGGTTCGGCAACGATCGACCGCACCATCGTCGACACCACGGATGAACAGGGTCGCGCAAGCGTGACCGTCACGATCCCCGCTGGCGTACCTTCGGGCACGCTCGCGCTGACCGTCATGGTTCCGGGAACGGATACCGCTGTTGTGGTTCCGATCGAGGTTGCGACGACTGCTGAGGCCATCGAGAACACGAAGGCGCCGGGCATCCGGGGCAACGTGCAGGTGGGAAAGACAGTCAAGGCCACCCACGGCAACTGGAGCGTGAAGTCACCTGACTACAGCTACCAGTGGCTGCGCGACGGCGCACCGATCGCTGATGCGACCGACAGCCGCTACCGCATCACGACCGACGACATCGGAACCGAACTGAGCGTGCAGGTCACTGCAAGCAAGGACGGTTACTCGGATGGCGTGGCTGAGTCCGACGCCCAATCGGTGGAGAAGATCTCCTCGAGTGTTCGTTCGAGCCTCTCCTCCTGGTTCGTGTGGGGCAACCGCTCCGTCACGGCGGATGCCAGCGTCAAGGTCGGCAAGGATGGCACGACCGCCGGCGAGGTGACCTTCTATGACGGTCGCGATGCTGTCGGCACGAGCACGGTAGACAAGCGCGGCAACGCCTCGCTGAAGCTGCCCAAGCTCAGCCGCGGCATCCACTTCATCTGGGTCGAATACTCCGGTAACGACACGGTGGAGTCGAGCTCCAGCTTCCCGCGACTGGTGTTCGTCTTCTAGATAACACCGGGCAGCTAGTCCACTAATGCGAAGAGGGTCCCGCGCTGCGGGGCCCTCTTTCGCGTGTTAACCGTTACAGATTTATCCAGCTTGATGAAATAAATTTGGCGCGTTGATTGCTACTAACTATGGTGAGCAAGCTCCCATCGATCTCCGACCCACGAAGGAACCTCTGAATCATGGCTAGTCGTATCTATAAGAACATCACCGAACTTGTCGGTAACACTCCTCTCGTTCAGCTAAACGCAGTAACAGAGGGCGCTGGCGCGACGGTGCTTGCGAAGCTTGAATTCCAGAACCCTTCGGCCAGTGTGAAGGACCGCATCGGTGTTGCGATCATCGACGCCGCTGAGAAGGCCGGTGCGTTGAAGCCCGGTGGAACCATCGTGGAGGGAACCAGTGGAAACACCGGTATCGCGCTCGCCATGGTCGGTGCTGCTCGCGGCTACCGTGTTGTTCTCACGATGCCCGAGAGCATGAGCAAGGAGCGCCGCATGTTGCTGCGCGCCTTCGGTGCTGAGCTTGTGCTTACGCCCGCTGGCGAAGGTATGCGCGGCGCAGTCGAGAAGGCTGCCGATATCGTTGCTAACACTGAGGGCGCTGTCGCCGCTCAGCAGTTCGCTAACGCTGCCAACCCCGCGATTCACCGTGCCACCACGGGCCCCGAGATCTGGAACGACACCGACGGAACGGTCGACATCTTCGTTGCCGGCATCGGAACCGGTGGAACCATCACCGGTGCTGGTGGCTTCCTGAAGGAGCAGAACCCCGAGATCAAGGTTGTTGCGGTTGAGCCCGAAGAGTCGGCCATCCTCAACGGGGGAGCTCCCGGCCCCCACAAGATTCAGGGAATCGGCGCTAACTTCGTGCCCGAAATTCTTGACCGGGATGTCTACGACGAGGTTCTCGACGTCAACATCACGCAGTCCGTCACCATGGCTCGCCGCCTTGCTGCCGAAGAGGGCATCCTCGCCGGTATCTCCTCGGGAGCTACCGTTCACGCGGCTCTCGAACTGGCCAAGCGCCCCGAGAACGCCGGCAAGACCATTGTCGTTATCGTTGCGAGCTTCGGTGAGCGCTACCTGTCGACTCTTCTGTACGAAGACCTCGTCGACTAAGGGCTCGTCGACTACGACCGAGTTACCCCAACTCAGCGCCGCTAACCACCACTAACGACGGATTTTCCTATTGTTTGCTCGAACTCGTGAAGACATTGCTGCTGTGCGCCGCCGCGACCCGGCTGCCCGCGGATCCTTCGAGATCTGGCTCACCTATTCGGGAATGCACGCCGTGTGGGGTTACCGGTTTGCGCACTGGTTGTGGACCGCGCGGGCATACTTTCTTGCCCGCGTGGTCTCCCAGTACGTTCGTTTCTTGACGGGCGTAGAGATCCATCCCGCGGCCCAACTCGGTCGCCGCGTCATCATTGATCATGGTTCAGGCGTCGTTATAGGCGAGACCGCCATCGTGGGCGACGACGTTCTCCTCTATCACGGCGTCACTCTCGGCGGCACGAGTTCTGAGGGTGGCAAGCGCCATCCCACGCTCGGCAGCGACATTGTTGTGGGTGCCGGCGCCGCCATCCTGGGCGACATCACCGTCGGTTCTGGCTCCGTTGTGGGCGCCGGTGCGGTTGTCGTTGCGGATGCTCCCGCCGACTCTCTCCTCGTCGGAGCCCCTGCCGTCGCGCGACCCAAGCGTGGCACGAAGGCCCCTCTCGATGACTTCGGCTACACCGACCCCGCGATCTACATTTAGTGACGGCCCGCTTATTAACTGACGCGTCTGGTTCTGCAGCTCTCTCATTGCATCGCATCCGTAAGTTATGCTCAACCTTATGGTGAGCACCGAGCTATCGCAGACCGCCCCCGAGTTCGCTGGCATTGACGTCGAGAACGTCGCCAGATCATTTGGGGCTGTTCACGCGGTGCGCGACGCGAGTTTCGTCGCCATCCCCGGAACCGTCACCGGCCTCATCGGGCCTAATGGCTCTGGCAAGACCACTCTCATGCTGATGCTGGCGTCACTGCTCAAGCCGGATGCCGGCAGCATTCGTATCGCCGGTTATGACCCTTTCGGCGAAACGGCCGCGGTGCGCTCACGGCTCGGCTGGATGCCCGACGTGCTCGGGTCGTGGGCGACCATTAGCGTGCGTGACACTCTGACTTACGCGGCGCGCATGTACGCGATGGACAAAGCTACGGCGGCCGCTCGCGCGGCGGAGGTCCTCACGCTCGTCGACCTGAATGACCTGGCCGACAGCCCCACCCGCGTTCTTTCGCGAGGGCAGAAGCAACGGCTCAATCTTGGCCGTGCACTCGTGCATGACCCTGCAGTGCTGTTGCTCGATGAGCCTGCTTCGGGTCTTGATCCCGTTGCGCGCGCCCAGTTGCGCGTTCTTGTTCGCAGGCTCGCCTCCGAGGGCAAGACTCTCGTTGTCTCGAGTCATGTTCTCTCAGAACTCGACGAGATGGCTGATGGCGCCGTCTATCTCTCGAAGGGCGTAACGGCGTCTGCTGAAGCGCTGGCGCGCAGTCGCGCAACGGCTCGCCCCTGGCGCATCCGCGCGAGCGACGTGACGGCTCTGCGGGCGGCACTCATTGCGGGCGGCATCGCGAATGCTGCGATTGCGACCGATCGCACCGAACTACTCGTGGCGCTCGACGGCGAAGCGGCGGCATCCGAACTTCTCGCTCGACTGGTCGGAGCGGGCCTTGCGATCAGCACGTTTGCGCCAGCTGTGGGCGATCTCGAACATGCCTTTATCGACTTGAGTTCGGAGGAGAGCAAATGAGCCCGTTCTTCTCCGGTGTCGGAGTGATTCTTTCACTCGAACTGCGCCAGCGTGTGCGCACGACGAGCTGGTACATCCTGCTTGCGGTCTTCGTCGCGCTCATCTTGATCGTGACGGTGCTGCTGTCGTTCGCCCTGTACGGATTCGGCAGCGTAGACAACGGCGCCGCGGGGGTCTATTCCACCGTGATCTATTTCGTTCTGCTGTTGGGCACGCTCGTGGCACCTGCCTTGAGCGGCAACGCGATTAACGGCGATCGGGATGCCGGTACTCTCGCCACCACTCAAGTGACGCTCATCACCACTGGTCAACTGATCGTCGGCAAGTTTCTTTCGGCCTGGATTACGGCACTCGCGTTCTTGGTGGCGGCTATTCCGTTTCTCGTCTACGCAGCTCTCGCTGGGCAGCTTCGTGCGAGCACCATCATCGTGTCGATCGTCGTGCTAGCGGTCGAACTGGGGGTCGTTGCCGCGGTCGGGGTGGGGCTTTCGGGGCTCATGTCGCGCCCGTTGTTCTCGATTGTGGTGACGTACCTCGTTGTGGCTGCCTTGAGCGTCGGCACGATCATCGCGTTCACCCTTGGCGGGTTGGCGCTGCAAAGTACCGCGACTCAGACCGCGAGCTATGGCATGGAATACGACAGTTCCGGCACGATAGTTTCGTGCTCCGAACCCGAGGAGTTCGAGTACCACACGCCGCGCTTCGATCTGTTCTGGGGCGCGTTAGCGGCAAACCCCTACGTGATTCTGGCGGATGCCGTTCCGACAACCTTCGACTCGAACGATCAGCCGACAGACCTTTTCGGCTACTTCAAATTGACAACTCGAATGGCTCAGATTCCGCAGGACTATGGCTATGCCAATACCTGCGTCGTCGGAGAGACCGACCAGTATCCCGATTCCCCCACTGCACGCAGCGTGATCGAGTCCACGACTCCGAGCTGGGCCGTGGGGCTTGCAACTCACCTCGTTCTCGCGGGTGCTCTACTCGTTGGGGCGTGGGCTCGCACCAAGACTCCTGCGGCAAAACTGGCCCGGGGCAGCCGCATCGCATAGGCGATGCGGCCCTCGCGGCGTTAGCCCATCGTGTTGACGATGAGGCCGATGTGGGTGAAGAAGTTGAGGGCACCGAAGAGCAAGAACGCGACGCCGCCAAGCGCGAGCGCGACACCGGTGACCCACTGAACCTTCGTTGGTGTGCTGCGCACGGTGAAGCTGCGAGCGGCGAACGGGAAGAGCAGTGCGCCGACTCCGACGAGGGCGAAGAGCCCAGACATGAAGATGATTTCGACATAGGGCCACTTCGAGAAGTAGCCAGAGATCGGTTCTTCTGGTGGCGCGACGAAGAGCTGAAAAATTACTCCGGCGAACGCGATCGCAATGAGCGCGAGTCCGAGACCGAAGATGAGAACGCCGAGGGGCTCGGCCGTTCGAGCAACCGCGCGCGCGGCATCCTTGGACTCTTCGAGCACCGACGCTCGACGCCAGAGCACGAAGCTCGCTGCGAGCAGCAGAATACCGAATGCGAGACTCGGCTCACCGAAGATGATGTTGTCGAAGGGGAAATAGGTGGCGAATGGCCACGTCAGGGTCATGTGCGTGCCCGTGATCGTGAGTATCAGGCCCAGTACGCCGAAGTTCATGGCGTGGCCACGGAACTCGGTGTCGTCACCCGCCATCAGCTTTCGGGCGAATAACACGAGACTGAGCAGACCCGCACCGGCGGCCACCGCCATGATCGTGTTGTAGGTCGGCATTTGTGTCCAGTCGATTACTAATCCTTGATCCATATCGCCAGTCAACACCCGCGCCGAGCCTTAGTCAAAGTTGCCTACCTTGCCGATAAGTGCAACGCAATCGGGGGCTCAGGTCTCATTCGTGTTGCAGTAGACAACTCTGTAGCGCAAGCGCTTGCATAATCTTGCGGTCGTCGCTTAGCGTAAGTCGTGAACACGCTCTCTCGCGCCGCACGCGGTGAGCACGTTCAGAACTGCAGTTGTTCCCCCGCACGCTGCTCGGTCTGCGGGCAAACCTCGACGAGGAGGATTTGTATGATTTCCCACAACTTTCGACGGGCCCTGCTGCCCATCGCCACTCTTGGCGTTGCCAGCATGGTTCTCACGGGCTGCGCCTCCGGAACCAGTGGCACTGGCGGTCCCGGTGATGCTGGTGAAGCGGATGGCGTAGTCACCATCTACGGCACCATCGCCGACACTGAAGCCGAACTTCTCGAAGAATCCTGGGCTGACTGGGAAGAAGCGAATGACATCGACATTCAGTACGAATCGAGCAAAGAGTTCGAAGCGCAGATCAGCATCCGCGCTCAGGGTGGAAACGCTCCGGACATCGCAATCTTCCCGCAGCCTGGACTCCTCGCTGACCTAGCGTCGCGGGACTACATTCAGCCGGCGCCTGAAGGCGTCGCATCCAACGTCGCAGAGTACTGGTCAGAAGACTGGGCTGCCTACGGCACAACCGGTGACACTCTCTACGGTGCTCCGCTTATGGCCAGCGTCAAGGGCTTCGTCTGGTATTCACCGTCGCAGTTTGCCGAGTGGGGTGTCGAAGTCCCTGAAACCTGGGACGAACTGCTCGCACTCACCCAAACGATCGCTGACGAGACCGGAACCGCACCGTGGTGTGCTGGCTTCGGTTCGGATGCCGCAACGGGCTGGCCCGGAACCGACTGGGTAGAAGACCTCGTGCTTCGCGAAGCTGGTCCCGACGTCTATGACCAGTGGGTCTCTCACGAGATTCCGTTCTCCGACCCCGCGATTGTCTCTGCGTTCGATTCCGTGGGCGACATCCTCCTGAACCCGGACTTCGTGAATGCCGGATTCGGTGACGTGAAGTCGATCAACTCCACGCCGTTCGGCGACCCGGCTCGCGCCCTCGGCGACGGTTCGTGCGCACTGCACCACCAGGCATCCTTCTTCGACGGGTTCATTCAGGACCCCAAGAACGGAAACGCCACGGTCGGACCGGATGCTGACATCTGGGCCTTCGTAACGCCGTCCGTTGAAGCCGGTGGCAACGCTGTTACCGGTGGTGGGGAGATCGTCGGAGCCTTCTCCAATGACGAAGACACCATCGCGGTTCAGGAATACCTCTCCAGCGCCGAGTGGGCTAACACTCGCGTCAAGCTCGGCGGTGTGATCAGCGCCAACAACGGCCTTGACCCGGAGAGCGCCAGCAGCCCGATCTTGCAGCAAGCAATCACGATTCTGCAGGACCCAGACACGACGTTCCGCTTCGACGCCTCCGACCTGATGCCGGGTGTTGTCGGTGCCGGATCGTTCTGGACCGGCATGGTCGACTGGATCAACGGCAAGTCAACAGAAGAAGTGCTCTCGACCATCGATGCATCATGGCCGTCTGAGTAACACCGTCCAACGGTGAGCGTGGGCGGGATGATGTTGCCTCCCGCCCACGCTTTCTTTTCTCCCCCTCGTGACGATTCCTCGGTAGAGTCAACACAGCAGAATTGCCAGTGAAGTGATGAGTCCAGTGATGCACTCGAAAGGTCGCTAATGTCAGCTTTTCTCGCGTGGATATCCACGCTTCCCGCGCTCGCTCAGATTCCCCTCGTGCTGCTGGCGTTCTTCGCGGTCATCGCGCTGTTGATCTTCTTCATTGAGATCGCGCCCCGCAGTGGCCGTAAGTACACGATCATCCGTGCCGCGGCTTGCGTGCTCTTCCCGACCCTCATCTTCTTAGCGCTCGGCTCGGTCTACTGGGCCGCTGGCGCAGCAGCCGTGTTTGGCGGGCTGTTCTTCCTCCTGGACTACCGCTCGAAGCAAGGCGCCGGCTACCTCTTCCAGCTCGTCGGCTTCATGAGCCCGGCGATCTTCTTGCTCGCGATCGGCCTCATTTATCCGACGATCCAAACCACGATTCAGGCGTTCATGAATAGCCGCGGTACACGATTCGTGGGCCTCGAAAACTTCATTTGGATCTTCACTCAAGACACCGGCATCCGCACCGTTCTCAACACTGTCGTGTGGGTGCTGATCGTGCCAACGGTCTCCACCATCTTCGGCCTCGCCTATGCCGTCTTCATTGATAAGTCGCGCGGCGAGAAGATCTTCAAGATTCTCGTGTTCATGCCGATGGCTATCTCATTCGTGGGAGCGAGCATCATCTGGCGCTTCGTCTACGCGGTGCGCCCCGCAGACCAAGAGCAGATCGGTCTCCTCAATCAGATTGTGGTCTGGATGGGCGGGCAGCCGGTGGACTGGATCTCCAATTCACCATGGAACACTTTCTTTCTCATCGTCGTGCTCATTTGGATTCAGACCGGTTTCGCCATGGTGATCCTTTCGGCCGCTATCAAGGGGGTTCCCGCCGAGCAGCTTGAGGCTGCGGAGCTTGACGGAACCAATGCTTGGCAGCGCTTCATCAATGTCACGGTGCCGGGCATCCGCAGCTCGCTCGTCGTGGTGCTGACGACCATCTCTATTGCCTCGCTGAAAGTCTTCGACATTGTGCGCACCATGACCGCCGGCGCCAACGAGACCAGCGTTATCGCCAACGAGATGTATTCGCAGTGGCAGGGCTTTGAAGTCGGTAGGTCTGCGGCCTTCGCGGTGGTGCTGTTCATCATGGTGCTGCCGATTGTTATCTACAACGCGAGACAGATTGCTAAGCAGAGGGAGATCCGATGACCGCGACAGTGCCCGCGAAGCTTCCGCTGAACAAGAAGACCAAGAAGCAACTGGCCCGCGGCGAAAAGCAGGGCGCCGCCACCCGCACCAAGAAGCGGCTCACGAGTCGCGGTGCGACCATCGCCGCGCTCGTGATTGCCGTGCTGTGGACCACGCCGACCTTTGGTCTCTTCGTGTCGTCCCTTCGCCCGCCGGAGGAGATTCTCCGTAACGGCTGGTGGACGATCTTCCAAAACCCTGGCTTCACACTCAACAACTACACCGAGGTATTGGCGGCGGGAAACAGCACGCTGAACCTCGCGGGCGCTTTCATCAACTCGATCGCCATCACGTTGCCGGCCACGATCTTCCCGCTCGTGATCGCTAGCCTCGCGGCCTACGCTTTTGCGTGGATCAAGTTCCCCGGTCGCAACTGGATCTTCATTGGCGTTTTCGCGCTACAGATCGTGCCGCTGCAAATGGCGCTCGTGCCGCTGCTCAGCCTGTTCTCTCGTGGGCTTTCGATCGGAGACATCGAGTTGTTCTCGAGCCTCAGCGCCTCGAACTCCTATTCGCAGGTCTGGATCGCTCACACAATTTTCGCGCTCCCGCTGGCGATCTTCTTGCTCCACAACTTCGTTTCAGAGATTCCTTCCGAGCTCATTGAGGCAGCGAGAGTAGATGGCGCTGGCCACGGCCAAGTGTTCTTCCGCATCGTTCTCCCGCTCACGATGCCGGCAATCGCGTCGTTCGCGATCTTCCAGTTCCTGTGGGTCTGGAACGACCTCCTGGTGGCGTTGGTCTTCGCCGACGGCCGGGTCGCGCCGATGACCAAACTGCTGGCAGAGATCACCGGTAGCCGTGGTCAGGATTGGAACCTGCTCACCGCCGGTGCCTTCATCTCGATCCTCGTGCCGCTCATCGTGTTCTTCGCACTGCAGCGCTACTTCGTGCGTGGACTGCTCGCGGGCTCAACGAAGGGGTAGCCGGTCGAAGGGCCGAGCGGGCCAATGTCTTGGTGAGGCGCTAGCCGCCCACCACGAGCAGCACGCTCGCGGCGATGCCGAGCGCAATACCCACGTATTGCACGGGAGCAATGCGCTCGCGCAAAACGATGGCCGCCAGCAGCACCGTGCCGGCCGGGTAGAGCGCAGTGAGCACCGCAATGACCGAAAGGTCGCCGATGCGAACGCCCGTGATGATCGCCATGTTGGCCATCACATCGAGGGTGCCGCCGATCATGGCGAAGTAGAGTCCGCGACGCCAGAGGGATGAGCGGGCGGGAGCGGGCGCTCCGGCTCGTTTGCGCTTGGCGAGCGCTGCCAGCGCAAAGAACAAGCCGAACATGAGCAGCGCATTGACGACGCGGTTGCCGACAACGGGGATGATGCCGGAGTCGTCGGGAGCGGCATCCAGAATCACAAAGAACAGACCGATCGACGCACCCGCACCGACCGCCATGATCAGTGCTTTGGCGCTCGGGCGCACGGCGCCTTTCTCGGGCACGAAGCCGACGAGTACCACCGCGATGAGCGCGATCGGAATCGCAACGAGACCGAAGGCGCCGAGCGACTCTCCGCGCAGCAGGCCGACGGTCACCGGCACGATCGCCGACATCACCGCGGTCACGGGGGAGAGGATGCTCATGGGCCCAATTGCGAGGCAGGCGTAGAGCAGGCCGATCGCAAACGCGCTGTTGACGCCTGCGATCGCGCCGTAAAGAACAGCTTCGGTCGACCACACGGCGGGAACGAACGGAAAGATCAGCACCAGTGCGGCGAGGCCAGCAAGGGCTCCGACAGCGGTGGCCAAAATGGGGCTAATTCGCTTAGCAGCAATACCGCCGAAGAAGTCAGCGGCGCCGAAAGTGAGCGCGCTCGAGAGCCCAAGAAATACGGTGAACATGGCGCCTGTCGCTATGGGGACTAATCATGCCAATGGTAGTGGCTGCGCCTAGACTTCTCGGCATGGTGTCTGCCCAGTCTGTTCTTGAGTCCACGTTCGGTTACGACTCGTTCCGGGGGCAGCAGGGCGAGATTATCGACACGATCGTGCAGGGTCGTGATGCCCTTGTGCTCATGCCTACCGGTGGCGGCAAGTCGCTGTGTTACCAAATTCCCGCGCTCGTTCGCGAGGGTACTGGCGTTGTTATTTCCCCGCTGATCGCTTTGATGCAAGATCAAGTGGATGCCCTGGCCGCCGTGGGCGCCCGTGCTGAGTTCCTCAACTCCACCCAGTCCGCCGACGAGCGCAGTCGCGTCGAAAACGCGTACCGGGCTGGTGAGCTGGATCTTCTCTACCTCGCGCCCGAGCGCCTCCGCGTCTCGTCCACCGTCGACCTTCTCAAGCAGGGTCAGATCGGGCTCTTCGCCATCGACGAAGCGCACTGTGTGTCGCAGTGGGGCCACGACTTTCGCCCCGATTACTTGCAGCTCGATGTGTTGCATGACCTGTGGCCAAGCGTCCCGCGCATCGCGCTCACCGCGACGGCGACGGAAGCCACTCGCAAAGAGATCGCCCAGCGACTGAAGCTCACCGACGCTACGCAGTTCGTTTCTAGTTTTGACCGGCCCAACATCCAGTACCGCATTGAAGCGAAGGCGCAGCCGCTGCAGCAATTGCTCACGTTGCTCAACACCGAGCACTCGGGTGACGCGGGAATTGTGTACTGCCTATCGCGGGCCTCGGTCGAGAAGACGGCGCAGTTCTTGGTGGAGAACGGCATCCCCGCGCTGCCGTATCACGCGGGTCTCGACTCCAGAATTCGGGCCAGCAACCAGAGTCGTTTCTTGCGCGAAGAGGGCATGGTGATGGTCGCCACGATCGCCTTCGGCATGGGCATCGACAAGCCAGACGTGCGTTTCGTGGCGCACCTCGACCTGCCCAAGAGCGTTGAGGGCTACTACCAAGAAACGGGTCGTGCCGGCCGTGACGGTCTGCCTGCAACCGCATGGCTTGCTTACGGCCTGCAGGATGTCATGCAGCAGCGCCGCATGATCGATCAGTCGGGTGGCGACCTGGCCCACCGTCGCAACCTGAGCGCGCACCTCGATGCGATGCTCGCGCTGTGCGAAACCGTGGAGTGCCGCCGCGTGCAGTTGCTCGGCTACTTCGGTCAAGAGTCCACGGCGTGCGGTAACTGCGACACCTGCCTGTCTCCGCCCGAGTCGTGGGATGGCACTGTCGCGGCCCAAAAGCTAATGTCCACGATTGTGCGGTTGGAGCGCGAGCGCAACCAAAAGTTTGGGGCTGGGCACCTGGTCGACATCCTTATCGGCAAGACCACGCCGCGGGTTACGCAGCAACGCCACGATGATCTGGCGACTTTCGGCATCGGTTCGGATGTCTCGGAGCAAGACTGGCGCTCGGTCGTTCGCCAGTTGCTCGCGCAGTCATTGCTCACGGTGCAGGGGGAGTACGGCACGCTCGCGATTACGCCCGAGAGCGCATCGGTGTTGAGCGGCGGGCGCACGGTGAAGCTGCGCAAGGAAGCGCCGCGCAAGGCTCGCGGTTCGGGTGCTGGCGGCGGTGCCGCTAAGCGCAAGGTCATGACGGACCTGCCGGCCTCGGCAACCGACCTCTTCGAGAACCTGCGGTCGTGGCGTGCCGGTGTTGCGCGCGACAACGGTGTTCCCGCCTACGTGGTGTTCGCGGATGCCACGCTGCGCGGCATTGCCGTCACCAAACCAGAGTCGTTGGCTGAGCTCTCGGAGATCAGCGGTGTCGGCCAGAAGAAGCTCGACACCTACGGCGCTGCGGTGCTTGCGGTTGTGGCGGGCGGATCGGGTGAGCTCGAAGCCGGAAGTGGCGCGGCTGCCGGTGCCGTACCCGCGTTCGCGGCGGCTCCCGCCGCGCCGGCGCGTCAGTCGCGTCCGGCGACTGCACGCCCTGCGGCTTCGCGCCCGGCCGCGTCACGCCCGGCTCCGGCCACAGCAACCCCGGTTCCCGGCGACGAAGACGACATCCCGTTCTACTCGGATGACGACGCCCCCTACGACGGGCCACCTGAGTTCTAGACCTTTTCGCTTCAGGTTAGGTATGCCATACTTAGGCAATGCTTACCTTAGACCGCGAGATCGCGAAGGATGCCCGACCGGGCTATCGACCATTCGCCGCCCGCGTTGAGAGCATCCGCGAACTATCGCCCCACTTTAGGCGCGTCACCTTCACGGGCGCTGAGTTCGCGACCTTCGGCACTGACGGCTTCGACCAGCGCATCAAGATCGTTCTTCCGCTGCCGGGCATCGGTCTCAGCGACATCGGCGCTACCGATCCGCAGACGATTGCTGACGGTACCTGGTACGCCCGCTGGCGTGCGCTGCCCGACGAGGCGCGCAACCCGTTCCGCACCTACACGATTCGTGCCGTGCGCCCCGAGCTCCGCGAGCTCGATGTTGACATGGTCTTCCACGGCGCTAATGGCCCCGCTGGTCAGTGGCTGGCGAACGCGGCGGTCGGCGACGAGGTCATCATCGTCGGGCCCGACGCCGCGAGCATCCACTCGGGCATCGGCATCGACTGGCACCCCGGCCCCGCCCGCACCGTACTTCTCGCCGGCGACGAAACTTCTGCGCCCGCCATCTGCAGCATCCTCGAGCGCCTCGACCCCAGCGTGCAAGCTCACGCTTTCATCGAGATTCCGGATGCCGCAGACCAGCCGCCGCTGAGCCTCCCCAGCAATTGCCACGTCACGTGGCTACCGCGGGGAACGCAGCCCGCAGGCTCCGCGCTCGACCCCGCCGTTCGGGCGTGGACGAAAGCTAACGCGTCACTCGTGTTGCCCGCACTCGCGCCAGCGGCGCAACCACTCGGTGACATCGACGTGGATATCGAACTTCTCTGGGATTCGCCGGGCGAAGCATCCGGAACACACTTCTACGCGTGGCTCGCTGCCGAGGCCTGCGTCATCAAGATGCTGCGCCGTTTTCTCGTGAGCGAGACGGGCGTTGACCGCAAGCAGGTTGCGTTCATGGGGTACTGGCGTCTTGGCAAGTCCGAAGCGCAGTAGCTCGCACCACCACACCCGACCATGACCCAGACCGCCTCGGCTTCGCGTGCACGACTGAGCCTGCGCACCCAACGCTGGATCACTCTCGGCGCTGCCCTCGGTTTGCTCGCGATTGTGCTCGTGCTGAGTCTCGCGCTCGGCGCGCGCGGCGTCGAGTTTTCGCAGATCTGGCAAGCGCTGTTCGATCCCGAGACGGGCAACAATGACCAACTGGTGATTCGCGAACTGCGGTTGCCGCGCACGATCGTCGGTTTGCTCGCAGGGCTCTCGCTCGGAGTCGCCGGGGCTGTCATGCAGGGCGTCACCCGCAACCCGCTCGCCGACCCTGGGCTTCTCGGCGTCAACGCCGGGGCCTCGCTCGCCGTGGTCTTCGCGATCAGCGTGCTCTCGATCACTAACCCCACCGGCTACATCTGGTTCGCCTTCGCCGGAGCTGCGGGCGCTGCAGCCATTGTCTACGCGATCGGCTCCCTCGGCAGAGAAGGTGCAACACCGGTCAAGCTTGTGCTTGCCGGAACAGCGGTCACCGCCGGCATCACCTCCGTGATCTCTCTCGTGCTCATCTCCGACACCGACACCCTCAACACCTTCCGCTTCTGGTCCGTCGGATCGCTCGCCAGCCGCGACCTCGAAGCCGTGCGTCTCACGATCGGGTTCGTCATCGCTGGTGCGCTGCTCGCGATCATTTCGGGGCGGATGCTCAACCTCGTCGCCCTCGGAGACGACCTCGCTCGCGGCCTCGGCCAGCGGGTCTACGTTGCACGTGCGGTCGCCGCCGGAGCCGTTGTTCTACTCTGCGGATCCGCCACCGCGCTCGCCGGCCCCATCGTGTTCGTCGGCCTCGTGGTGCCGCACATCGTGCGCCCCTTCACGGGCCCCGACTACCGCTGGATCATCGCCGTCTCCGCGATCGTCGGCCCTAGCCTGCTGCTCATCGCCGACATTGTGGGGCGTCTAGTCGTCTCGCCGTCCGAACTCGAGGCTGGCCTCGTGGTGGCCATCATCGGTGCTCCCGTGATGATCGCGCTTGTGCGCCGAGTGAAGTTGGCCGGGCTGTGACCCGCACGCGGCGCATCTCAGGCGTCCTCATCCTTGTCTCCGTGGCGCTTGCTCTCGCCAGTATTGCGGTCGGGGCATATACGCTCTCGCTTCCCGACCTGCTCGTGACTCTTTTCGGCGGCGGCACGTCCTCTGACCAGTTCATCGTGTTCAAGCTGCGACTGCCACGGGTGCTGCTCGCGATTCTAGTGGCGGTCGCATTCGGGCTCGCCGGCGCGCTGTTTCAAAGCCTGTTGCGCAATGCGCTCGCGAGCCCCGACATCATCGGAATCAGTGGGGGAGCCAGCGTCGCGGCCGTCCTCAGCCTGCTCGTATTCGGCGCGACCGGTCTGATCGTCTCGCTCTCCGCCCTCGTCGGCGCTCTGCTCGTGGCGTTAACGATCTACCTGCTGTCGTGGCGCTCAGGAATGAACGGCATGCGATTCGTACTCATCGGGGTCGGCATCGCGTTCATGGCGCAATCCGTGATCGGCTATCTCATCACCCGCGGCGATGTGCGCGACGCGCAGCAAGCCCTCGTCTGGATGGTGGGCGGGCTCGGCGGTGCGAGCTGGGACGACATCCTCATCATGGCCGTCAGCCTTGCCATTTTGCTCCCCGCGGTGGCCGTTCTTGCCTCCAAGCTCCGGATGCTGCAGCTCGGCGATGATCTTGCTGCAGGTCTGGGGGTCTCGGTGCAACGATCGCGGCTTGCCCTCATCGTCGTGGCCGTCGCCCTCGTCGCTGTCGCGACAGCACTCGTGGGGCCGCTCGCCTTCGTCGCCTTCGTCTCGGCGCCGATCGCGCGCCGGATGGTGCGCGGGGGAGGCCTCGCGCTGGTGCCGAGTGCGCTCGTGGCGATCGTGCTCGTGCTCGGCGCCGACTTTGTTGCTCAACACTTGCTCACTGCGGGAACCCAAGTGCCGACGGGAATCGTCACCGGCATCGTGGGCGCCCCGTATCTGCTGTGGCTCATCTCCACCACTAACCGCGAAGGACGTGCATCGTGACCCAGACTGACGCACCCCCGGCAGACGCACCCCAGAACCGCCCGATCCACGTGCTGTGTGCCGAGAAGGTCACGCTCAACTACGGTGGCCGCGACATTGTGTCGAACTTGAGTGTCGAGATTCCCGACGGCAAGGTCACCGTGATTGTGGGCGCCAATGCCTGTGGCAAGTCGACACTGCTGCGCGGACTGTCGCGGTTGCTGCGACCAGCATCGGGCCACGTGACGCTTGATGGCCGCGACATCCACTCGGTGCCATCGAAGGAGATCGCGCAAGTGGTGGGTATCTTGCCGCAGTCGCCGATTGCGCCGGAGGGCATCACGGTCCGAGATCTCGTGGCTCGCGGGCGCTACCCGCATCAGGGCTGGTTTCAGCAGTGGTCAGCAGCGGATGAGGCAGCTGTCGAACACGCGCTCGAAGCGACCGACACCGCCCAGCTGGCAGCGCGACGCATCGAGGAACTTTCGGGAGGCCAGCGCCAGCGGGTTTGGATCGCGATGGCGCTGAGCCAGGATCCCGACATTCTGCTGCTCGACGAGCCCACTACGTTCTTGGATGTGCGCCACCAGCTCGACGCCCTCGATGTGCTCGCCGACCTCAATCGCGAACGTGGCACGACAATTGTCATGGTGTTGCACGAGCTCAGCTTGGCTGCCCGCTACGCCGACCACATGATCCTCATGTGCGAGGGCCGCATCATCGCGCAGGGCACTCCAGCTGAGGTGGTTACTGCCGAACGGATGCTCGAAGCCTTCGGGCTCGAAGCCCGCATCATCGACGACCCGGTGTCTGGTTCACCCATGGTGATTCCGCTGGGCAGGCGCTCGTAGGCGCCACTCGCCAACACCGCCTGCAGACCACGCTTGCATTAACTGGTTAGGCAAGCCTATCCTTACTATGCACCTACCGTCTGATCGAGGAGATCAATGTCACGCCGACCCCGCCTTGCCGCTCTCGCTGCTGCAACCGCCGCTCTTATCGCGCTGAGCGGTTGTGCCGCCTCAACGCCCGAAGGCGAAACGGACGCTCCCTCGGCATCCGACGCGTTCCCCGTCACGATCGAGCACGCTTTCGGCGAGACCCTAATCGAGAGCGAACCGCAGCGCGTACTCACCCTGGGTTGGGGTAGTGGCGATGTCGTTCTGGCCCTCGGCGTCGTGCCCGTCGGCATGGAAGCTCAAAACTACGGTGGTGACGAGAACGGCGTTCTTCCTTGGGCAGCGGATGCTCTCACCGAGCTGGGCGCAGAGACCCCGCTCATCTTCCCTGCCACCACGGATGCTCCCGCCTACGAGCAGATCGCGGAAGCCGCTCCCGACTTGATCCTCGCAACCTACTCGGGAATCACCGAGGAGCAGTACGAGCTTCTCAGCGAGATCGCGCCCGTTGTTGCTTACCCCGAACTGCCCTGGTCGACTCCGTGGCGCGATGTCATCAGCATCACCGGTACCGCCCTCGGCCAGTCAGCGGCAGCGGATGAAGTTCTGGCAGACATCGACGCTCTCGTCGCTGAGAAGGCGGCCGAGCATCCTGAATTCGAAGGCAAGACCGTCGCGGCCACCTTCGATGTGGGCGGAACTTTCTACGTCTACAAGCCCGCCGACCCCCGCGTGGAGTTCTTGCTCGACCTCGGTCTCGAGAACGCGCCCGCCGTTGACGCTCTCTCGAACGGTGACTCCACCTTCTTCTACACGCTCAGCTACGAGAAGCTCGATGAGCTCGACAGCGATCTGCTGATTGCCTACGCCGAGACCGAAGAAGTCGGCGATATTTTCGCCGCTCAGCCGTACGCGCAGAGCATCCCGGCCGTCGCTAACGGTGGCCTCGTTGCCGTCAATGGTGCATCGCTCGTCGCCTCGGTATCGCCTCCCACGGCGCTCTCGCTGCCCTGGGGAATCGACAGCTTCGTGGATGCGATTGCTGGCGCTCTGAAGTAGGGGCCCCGCGAATCATCGCTCGAAAGCGGCCACCGATGTCAACGTCGGTGGCCGCTTTTTGTGTCGCTCGGGGGTGCCCAACCACGTGCGCTTTCGGAGGCGGTGGGTTCAGCGCCGCCCCCACGTGCAGAACCTAGCCAATGGCGTGAACTGATAGCTAGCTAGGCAATTCGACCACCCCTGGATAACGATCAGGCCAACCTTTGAGACCAGAAGGGTAGGTAGGCGCCTCGCTCGTTACCGTGAAGTGAGAATTCGCTCACTTTTCGTTAGGGGATGCAGATGTCTACAGTGTTGAGAAGAACAGTGTCCATCGCTGCGGTAGGGGTAACGGCGCTCGTAGTGCTCGGCGCTTGCAGCCCGCCCGCAGAGCCCGAACCTACGGCCGCACCAGCGGGTGGGCCCGCTCCCACGGAGACGGCTGCGCCCGCGTTCCCCACTACGGTCGTGCACTCAGGGGGTGAAACCACGCTCGAAGTAGCGCCGGAACGCATCTTCACCTTCGGCGCTGAGCAGACGGATTCGCTCCTAGCGCTGGGGATTGCGCCGGTCGCCTCCGGCGGCGGATCGCTTGGTCCTTGGCGGGAGGAAGCGATCGGCTCGCTCGGTGTCGGCGCGGTGCCGACCATCGATCCTCTCGACGGTGACTCTCTTGCCGATGTGGAAGCAGTCTCGCCAGACGTTGTCGTCACGGCGCTGCCTTTTCATCCGTTCGACATGGATCCGACGTCATGGCTTGCCTTTTATGTTGATCTGCCTGAGGTAGCCCCGACGATCCGTCCACCTCTTTCAGCCCTCGACTCTCCATCGTTCAGCTCTTCGAACTCGTGGCGCGAAACCCTCCTCCAGATGGGGCAGATTGTTGGTCACGTGCCTGAGGCTGAGGCTCACCTAGCGTCTATCGACGATTCGTTGGCGGCGCACGCTGCGGCGCATCCTGAGTTCGCAGGAAAGACCATCGCGGTCATCTCGCCGCAAGGAGGCTCTGTTGCCTACAGTAAATCCAACACTGCGGTCGCGGCTCTCCTCGAGCGACTCGGTTTCACTTACGCCGATGACTCAACTGTCGCCTACAACTCAGAATCGGACAACGGCAAGGTGTACTACTTGTGGGCCGACGATGTCGAACAGCTTGACACCGATGTGCTGATTTATATCGGGGACCCGGTCGGTGCGCCCTATTGGGTAACGTTCGTTGAAGCGAGTGCTACGGGGGCTGACGGGGTCATTCACTATCCGGGATTCCTCGATGAGCCGACTCTGGGCATGTTCGCGCCCACTGCGCTCTCCGTGCCGTGGGCAGTCGATGCTTTCGTGACAGATCTGGCTGCGTCGATTGGTGCTCCGTAGGCGGCCTTAGTTCACGCACAGAAAAGGCCCCGCCAACATAGCGCCGGCGGGGCCTTTGTGGTCTGCGGTGGTGCTACCGGCTAGTGCGAGTGCTCGGTGGGAGCTTCGCCAGCTTCGGCGGCAGCCTGCTGAGCAGCAACCTGCTTGTGAACCTCGACCATGTCCAGGTTCTTAGCACCTTCGATGACCTGCTCGAGAGCAGGTGCGGGAAGAGCGCCAGGCTGCGAGAAAACGAGTACGCCTTCGCGGAAAACCATGAGCGTTGGAATCGAGGTGATTCCGGCAGCGCCCGCGAGTTCCTGCTGGTCTTCGGTGTCTACCTTGCCGAACGTGATGTCCGGGTGGGCTTCGCTTGCGGCTTCAAAGATGGGCCCGAACTGCTTACAGGGACCGCACCATTCAGCCCAGAAATCTACAAGCGTGATTCCGTCTTTAGTGACCGCCTGGCCAAAGTCTTCTGAGGTGAGAGTGATTGTCGACATAGTTACATCCTTTCACGGAGCCCAACAACGGCAACTGAATAATGATTCCCACAACGCTATGGCGGCTGTTTTGCGTTTATGCACAAAGGGATGCGGTGGGTCTGGCATTCACTTGGTTGACCGTGAACGAGACACTTTGCGGCCACGGGCAACGCTCGTAACGTGACAATCACCGAACTTTCACGAATCGAGATAGCCATGACCCAGGTTCACGACCACACGGCGACCGACGAGGCGCCGCAGTCATCCACCGCAGCCCCTGACGCCGCAACTTCCCCCGCCGCAACGACAGAAGCCGCCCCCGCCATCAACGTTGAGTGGTTGGGCGAATACCTGTTGGGCAAGTGGGCGAAGGAGCGCAAAGAGTCGCGCACCCTGATGTCGAACCCCGAGTTCCACCGCGTCGACGGTCTCTCCATGGAAGACCACCGCGAGCGTGTGCTGCACCAGCTCTCGCTTCTCGTGGAGAACAAAGCCGTTCACCGCGCGTTCCCGATTGAGCTCGGCGGCGACGACAACCACGGTGGAAACATCGCCGCATTCGAAGAAACCGTTCTGGCCGACCCGTCACTGCAGATCAAGTCGGGCGTGCAGTGGGGCCTCTTTGGTTCTGCCGTCGTGCACCTCGGCACGAAAGAGCACCACGACAAGTGGCTGCCCGACATCATGAGCCTCAAGACTCCCGGCGCCTTCGCGATGACCGAGATCGGTCACGGTTCGGATGTCGCGAGCATCGCCACAACCGCGACCTACGACGCCGACACCGATGAGTTCGTCATCAACACCCCGTTCCGTGCCGCGTGGAAGGAATACCTCGGCAACGCAGCGCTCCACGGTAAGGCAGCAACGGTCTTCGCTCAGCTCATCACCAAAGACGTCAACCACGGCGTTCACGCGTTCTACGTTCCGCTGCGCGACGACAACGGCCCGCTCCCCGGAATCTCGACCGAAGACGATGGCCTCAAGGGCGGTCTGAACGGTATTGACAACGGCCGCCTTCACTTCGACCACGTTCGCGTTCCTCGCACCAACCTCCTCAACCGCTACGGCAACGTTGACGAGAACGGTGACTACACCTCCGACATCGACAGCCCCGGGCGTCGCTTCTTCACGATGCTCGGCACGCTCGTTCAGGGCCGTGTTTCGCTCGATGGTGCCGCGGTGCTCGCAAGCAAGCTGGCCTTGAACATCGCCATCAAGTACGGCTCGGAACGCCGCCAGTTCACGGCATCCAGCAACACCAACGAAGAAGTGATTCTGGACTACCAGCGTCACCAACGTCGACTGCTGCCGCGCTTGGCTCAGACCTACGCGATGTCGTTCGCGCACGAGGAGTTCCTCGAGAAGTTCGACGGAGTTTTCTCGGGCCGCACCGACACCGATGCTGACCGTCAAGACCTCGAAACGATCGCCGCTGCGCTCAAGCCGCTCAGCACGTGGGCCGCGCTCGACACCCTGCAAGAGGCTCGCGAGGCCTGTGGTGGCTCCGGCTTCATGGCCGAAAACCGCCTCACGCAGATGCGCGCCGACCTCGACATCTACGCCACCTTCGAGGGCGACAACAACGTGCTGCTCCAGCTCGTCGCCAAGCGACTGCTCACCGACTACTCGCGCAAGTTTGCGGGGGCGGATGCTGGCGCCATGGCTCAATACGTCGCCGACCAGGTCAACGAGGCTGCCGTCAACCGCACGGGTCTTCGCCGCTTCGCCCAGAACGTGGTGGATTTCGGTTCCACTGCCCGTTCGATCGGTTACGTGCGCGACACCGACTCCCAGCGCCAGCTGCTCACCGATCGCGTCGAAACGATGGTGGCGGATGTCGCCGGCAAGTTGCGATCAGCCAGCAAGCTTCCTCAGGCTGAGGCTGCCGCTCTCTTCAACAGTCACCAGAATCAGCTCATCATGACGGCTCAGGCGCATGCCGAGCTGCTGCAGTGGGAGGCGTTCACTCGCGCCCTCGAGAAGATCGAAGACAAAGACACCGCTCAGGTCATGATCTGGTTGCGTGACCTCTTCGGTTTCTCGCTCATCGAGAAGAACCTCGCGTGGTACCTCATGCACGGTCGCATCTCCACTAACCGCGCGCAGGCAATCACCGACTACATCGACGACCGCCTGCTGCCGCGCTTGCGTCCGCAGGCTCTGGATCTCGTGGCCGCGTTCGGTCTGACCGACGAGCTGGTGCGCGCACCGATTGCCTCGGGTATCGAAGCGAAGCGCCAGAACGAGGCTCGCGACTACTACGCCGCGCGCCGCGCCTCGGGCGAAGAGCCCGTGCACGAGAAAGACCTGAAACAGAAGAAGCGCCGCTAAACACGCCGAACAACAAGGCTGGTGCTCCGCGTTGTGCGGGGCACCAGCCTTGTCTGTGTCTGTGTCTGTGTCTGTGTCTGTCTGTGTCTGTGTCTGTGTCTGTGTCTCGCGGGTGAACTGCCGACTACAGCATTCGGCGCGCTGACGCCTAGAAGTCGTTCACTAGGCTTTCTGTTCGGCTCGCAATTGAGCGATGGCGAACACGGCCGCGCTCGTCAGCACCGCAGCGACAGCGATGATGGCAGCGATCGCGGTGGGCTGCGAAATGAGGTCCCCCGTAAGGCGGGCGACCGCGAGCCACGCGAGTCCCCAGCTGAGCGAGAGCGCCGGAGCGAAGTGGGTGCGGCCGCGAGCAGCGAGCGCGACTCCGGCAGCGCCGGCGACCGCGACGACGATGATGCCCCAGACATCTTGCGAGATTCCAAAGCCGTCAAAGCCGATGGCGTTCAACCATGCTGCGATGTTCGCGGCGGTGGCAACGCACACCCAGCCGAGGTAGAGGCCGATGGTGCCGTCAGTGATGATGGCATCCACCGCACCTGCTGCAGGCAGCTTCACGGTAATGAGGTAAGCCCGAATGAGCACGAGCAGCAGAAGGATGATGACGGGCACGCTGAGGGTGAGCATGTCGAACTGGATGGAGAGGATCCACGCGGCGTTCAGCACGAGCGAGGCGGCCACCCAGTAGCCGACGCGGCGGTGCAGTTCGGTGTTGGTCTGTTTGGGGAGCATCTGCCAGACGGCGTAGGCCACGAGACCAAAGTAGATGACGCTCCAGATAGTGAAAGCAGAGCCGGCCGGTGCGATCACGGTGGCATCAGCACTGAGTGCTCCGCCGGCGACTTCTTGAACGGGAGTTCCGCCGTACGCTCCGGAACCGACGAAGGCTCCGATGAGGGCGAAGGTCGCGCTCGCCGCAACCGTGATCTGGCGGACTACATCTCTGGATTCGCGCATTACGTTCTCCTTAGGTTGAGTGCCAGCCTAGAACTCCCTGAGAGGAGTTAACCTAAGAATCGCTGAGATGTGGGTGTCGCTCAGGTGTAGAAGTGAGCGCGGTGGAGCCGAGCGCGCGAGCGCCGAGTTCGACCGCGCGGCGTAGCGACGCCTTTAGTGGGTGAGGCCGCCGAGCAGACTGGGCACCGCGAGGTTCACGAGCAGGATGACGCCGGTGAGGGCAACGATGACGCCCATAACAACGAGTACGGCCTTGCCCAGAACGGTGACGAGGGAAATGAAGTTCATGCCTCAAGGTTACCGCAGTGCCCTCTCGCTAGAGCGAAACGGTGCGGAATCCCGCGTTGCCCATCGATGAGTCTGGCGTGTTCTGCGAGCGGGCCGAGTTGCGGTACCGGTTGCAGTACGAGATGTGGCACAGGTAGCTGCCGCCGCGCAGCACGCGAACGGTTCCGTCGCGCGGGCCGCCGGGGTTCGCAGTAGGGGAGTCGGCCGAAAGCGTCGCGTAGTAGTTGGCGTCGTACCAGTCGGCGCACCACTCCCACACGTTGCCGACGGTTTGGAAGAGTCCGAAGCCGTTGGGCTCGAAGCTTCGCACGGGCGCGGTGGTGAGATAGCCGTCGTCGAGAGTGTTGGTGCGGGGAAACTCACCCTGGAAGATGTTGGTGCGCCAGCCGCCGGCATCCATCTCCTCGTTGCCCCACGGATACTTGGTCTGATCGAGGCCGCCGCGCGAGGCATACTCCCACTCGGCTTCGGTGGGTAGGCGTCGGCCCGCCCACGCGCAATAGGCTTGCGCGTCGTTGAAGCTGATGTGCACGACTGGATGATCGCCCAGCCCGTCAATCGAAGAGTCACGACCACCGGGGTGCTTCCAATCGGCGCCATTCACCCCGAGCCACCACGGAGCGCCTGCAGCACGCCCCATAATGTCCTCCTCGGGAGCGGCGACGGCGAGATGGAAAACTGCCGAATTACCGAACGTTTCTGCCTCGGTGAGGTAGCCCGTGGCATCCACGAACCGGGCGAAGTCGTCGTTCGTCACACTCGTGACATCGATAGAGAACGCGGCCAAGAAAACCGGATGCTGCGGCACTTCGCCATCGGCGGCGTTGCGGTCGCCCGACGAGTCGCCCATCACGAACGTGCCGGCGGCAAGGTGCGCTTGCTCGATGAGGTGCTCGCCTGAACCGGGCGTTACTGAGCCTGCAGCGGATGCGGATGCCGATGCATCGAGTGCGGCAGGTGCTACCGGTGCCGCGGAGAGCGGCATACCAAGGGGTGCCGCCGCGCTGCGTTGTGGGGTGCAGGTGCAGGCGTCTCCGCAACTCGAACGTGGGGATCGCCCCAGTCTATTTGTGGAGGGCGGCACCGCGAGCGCCGAGCGACTCGGCACGACTCGGCACGACTCGGCGCGATCGTCAGATCTCGGTAGTAAAGTCAGCCTGTGACGTTCAACGACAATGCTCGAATCGATCCCAATAAGGTCTCTCGCCGCGGCCGCAGCACCGGAATCGCGGTGGGTGGTGGCAGCACCCTGCTCGTGGTGGGTCTCTTCATCGCGTCCCAATTTCTTGGTATCGACCTGACGGGGCTTGCCGGTGGCGGCACCGCGGGCACCGAGCAGCAACAGGGCAAATCGCTGTCGCAGTGCACCACTGCCGAAGCGGCCAACAGCGACATTGATTGCCGCATCGCTGGTGCCGCCGACTCGCTGGACACGTACTGGGCCACTCAGATAGACGGCTATCGCACGACCAACGTTGTGCTCTTCACCGGTCAAACGAACACCGGCTGCGGCGGGGCTACGAGCGCGAGCGGCCCCTTCTATTGCCCGCCCGACGAGACGATCTACGTTGACACTGCGTTCTATGACGACTTGCGCACTCGCTTCGGTTCCACCGGCGGTCCCCTCGCCGAAATGTACGTGATTGCTCACGAATGGGCTCATCACATTCAGAACTCCACCGGCATCATGGAAGGGCTTGACCGTCAAACGTCAGGACCGTCGTCTGATTCGGTGCGGCTCGAATTGCAGGCCGACTGCTTTGCTGGTGCTTGGGTGGGCGCGGCATCCACCATCACAACCGATGACGGTGTTACTTTTCTCGATCCGGTGACCGATGCCCAAATCGCGGATGCTCTCAGCGCAGCCTCTGCGGTCGGCGACGATCGCATCCAGGAGTCAACGCAGGGTCAAGTAACTCCCGAGACGTGGACGCACGGCTCGAGCGATAAGCGTCAGCAGTGGTTCACGACCGGGCTCGAGGGCGGGCCCAACGCCTGCAACCTGTTCGAGGTCGCGACTCCGTAAGGGTCTCGGCGAGGTCTGCTCTCGTGACGGCAACCTGGCGGCCTTCCTCACGCGGGGCCGCGATCGATCCCTGCGGGGTGCCTAGGGGCGCGTTTCGGGAGCGCGCGACGGGGGCGTGAGCTGAAACACGCCGTACGCCGCGATGGCGGTGAGAAGGATGTTGGCCCAATCAGCGTTGAACGAATCGTTGGGCAGATACTGCTCTAGAAACGCGGACAAGCTGCGGATGGCGATGCTCCAGATGCTGAGGGTGAGAAACGCTCTGCGCGCCCATCCTTGGCCACGCTTGAGCAAAATCAGCAGGCCGAAGTTGAAGATGCCAGCCATGACGAGCGAGACACTTGCGTCGGACGCGGGGAACAAGCTCCACACCACCGCAATGGATTGCGCGACGATCGCAACGGTGAGCCAAGGAAAGTCTGGCTGGTCGTCAATAACCGGTTCAGCGCTCGCCTCGGGGATCTGTTCAGTCACTCTCAAATCTTTCCATGAGAACTCGCGATCGCGAGCTCGCGAAGATGCCCCAAGTCGAGGGTCGGCGCGGCAGCCGCAGCCGCTTTTGCGAGCTGGTGAAATTTCGCTGGCTCAGTGAGGTGATGGGGTGTTGTCGGGAGTGCGCTGCGACTCAGGAAAAAGCAACGCGAAGACCTCGCTGGTGAGGTACTTAGGAAAAGCCAACGCTAAATCGCCGGCACCCGTCGAAACTGCGAAGTGCGCCGAGTCTGCCCACGCTGGGGTGGTGCCGAAGCGGGGATCCCCGTCAATCGGCTTCACAGAGAGCACGGGAACCGTGCGATTGCCAACAATTCCCGTGGTTGGGGAGAACTTCAACTGGCGATCGGCGATCTCACCGACGCCAAAGCTCCACTCGGTTCCGATGTTAAGAACGCGGCCATCCAGCGCTCGAATCGCGCACATCACTTTCTGGGCACCAAGAAGCCGGCGATCACGCGCTCGGTGGTTCATCGGGTTCACCGGTAGCCACGCGGCGAAGAGTAGAACCAGAAACTCGAGGAGTGCGCTCACTGCGTAGGGGCTCCTCACGCTGGTCTCTGCGGCGAGCGTTTTCGCTTCCGTGGGAACAGAGCGTACTCAGATTTCGCCTCTATGGATACGTTGCTCACGCCTGCCTTCGAAAACTCAGGAGATTCGCGAACACCCGCATGCAGATCTCAGAGGAAACCTGGGCTTGTCGGGAGCTCGTTCCGGGATCTCCTGAATTTCCGTAGGGTTAATCGAAAAGCAGAAGGCTAGCCAGGGAGCAGGGAGCAGGGAGCAGGGAGCAGGGAACGGGGAGCGGGGAGCGCGGCAGGATGAAAGCAAAAGCTGAGTCCGAGTCGGGCGCGGAAGCCCGCGAGGGCAAAAAAATGACCCTCGCCCGGTAGAAGCCCGGGAAAGGGTCAAGTGGCTCCGACGGGCGTCGATCCCGTGACCTCACGATTTTCAGTCGTGCGCTCTACCAACTGAGCTACAGAGCCGTAAGAGTTTCCTCCTACGCGCAAAGGTTTCCCCTTGCTACAGAAAAAGCCCCTCCTTGCGAAGAGGCTTTCTGTTTTGCGACCCTGACCGGACTTGAACCGGCGACCTCCGCCGTGACAGGGCGGCGCGCTAACCAACTGCGCTACAGGGCCAAGCTATTAAATTCTGTGTGTGTCTGGTGACCCCAACGGGATTCGAACCCGTGCTGCCGCCGTGAAAGGGCGGTGTCCTAGGCCACTAAACGATGGGGCCTCGAAGTCACAGAACTTCTTAGCTACCGAGGGAAAAGCATACGGTGCGTTTCGCGATTTACCAAACTGAGAAGCAAACTGCCTGATATTTCTCGAAGCGCTTTTTCCAACAGGCTTAAATGTACCCGACTTTTGAGGCGCCTGATACTACGTTCAGTAAGTGGTTGAGACTTTTGCGCCGAGGGGAATAATGAAGGTCATGCATTCGAGTAGCGGAACCACGGCAACCCGAGCCCGCCGCCCCCTAACTTTTCGCGTGATTGGCTTCGCTGCAGCCCTCAGCCTCGTGGTCGGAGTGAGCGTTGTGGCCGGCACCAGCCAGGCCGCCTTCGCCGACGACTACCCCACGTGGAGCGACGTCACCGAAGCCCGCAACGATGAAGCCGCGACCAAAAAGGTTGTCGAGCGCATCAAGGCTGCCCTCGTTCAGCTTGAAGCTGACGCCGCGGCCGCCCAGAAGAATGCCGAAGAAAAAGGCAACATCTGGCAAGAGGCCGATACTAAGTACCAGGCCAAGGCCACCCAGACTGAAACTTTGCAAGAGCAAGCGGATGCCGCAAGCGCCGAAGCTGACGAAGCCGAGACGCGCATCGGTGAGCTTGCATCGCGGCTCGTGCGTGCCGGCGGTGGCGACGTAACCACGAGCCTTCTGGCCAACTCGCAGGACGCCGACGCGTTGCTCTACAACCTTGGTATGTCGTCGAAGATTTCGCAGCAGACATCCGCGCTCTTTGAGCGGGCCGTTCAGGCTCGCAATACGGCGCAGTCGCTGACCGATGCTGCTGAGGTTGCTCGCGCTGAGCTGGAGATCCTCAAGATCGCTGCTGAAGAAGCGTTCGCTGAGGCTCAGGCTGCGGCTCAAGCCGCCGAAGAAGCTCTCGCTGAGCAGCAAGAGCGCAAGATCGAGTTTGACGCTCAGCTTGCCGCTCTGACTTCTGCTCGTAAGGCAACTGAGGCGAGCTACTTAGAGGGTGTGCGCGAGCGCGAGGCCGCCCGTGCGGCTGCCGAAGCAGCGGCTCAGGTTCCGAACTTGGATGCTGGTGAGATCAGCCTGAGCGGCTGGGCTCGCCCCGCCGGTGGTTACATCACATCGGTCTATGGCTATAGCTCGAACTACGGCTCGAGCTTCCATAAGGGAACCGATATCGGTGCGAGTTGTGGTGCGGGCATTTACGCGGCGTCGAGCGGAACCGTTGTCTACGCCGGTTATGGCTGGAATGGCGGTTACGGAAACTACATCATCCTCGAGCACGCTGGCGGATTGCGCACCGCGTACGGTCACATCGTCGATGGCGGTATTCACGTTTCGTACGGCCAGAATGTGGCTGTCGGAACGAAGATCGCCAGCGTGGGTACAACCGGAAACTCCACCGGATGCCACCTTCACTTCGAGGTACGCCCCAACGGGTGGGATACGACCGACCCCGTTTCGTTCATGGCGGGCCAAGGCATCCAACTCGGCTAACCCCTCAGCGCGTGCGCGCGCTTCGGCTCACGGCGACGTTCTCGTAACTCTGCAGCGCCCATTTTCCGCAGCATCCTGATGGTCGAGCGCGGGCCGAGAGGCTGCTCTTCGGCATCCGCGCCGGCAAGGCCCCCTCCACGTCGCAATTGCATTCAACAAAAGGTTGAGACTTTTGGGTCGCATGTTGTTAGTGTGGTCAATGTTATTCGTGTGACTAATGGCCATTAGTCGGCGCTCAACGATGTTTAGGGGAACAATTGAAGGTCATGCATGCGAGTCGGGGGGCCGCAGCAAAGTCTAGGCTTCGCTCACAATCTTTTCGCGTCATCAGTTTCGCTGCGGCGCTCAGCCTTGTCGTCGGCGTCAGCGTTGTCGCTGGAACCAGTCAGGCTGCGTTCGCCGATGACTACCCCACGTGGAGTGAAGTCACCGAGGCCCGCAACAACGAAGCGGCGACTCAAAAAGTAGTCGACCGCATTAGAGCCGCTCTGGTTGAGCTTGAAGCTCAAGCCGTTGCCGCTCAAAAGGATGCCGAAGAAAAGGGAAACGTGTGGCAAGAGGCCGACACGAAGTACCAGGCCAAATCCGCGCAGACGGAAACCTTGCAAGAGCAGGCGGATGAGGCCAGCGCCGAAGCAGACGACGCCGAACAGCGCATCGGTGAGCTTGCTTCGCGCCTCGTGCGCGCCGGCGGCGGCGACGTCACCACCAATCTTCTTGCCAACTCTCAAGACGCCGACGCTCTGCTGTACAACTTGGGCATGTCGTCGAAGATCTCTCAGCAGACTTCAGCTCTTTTCGATCGCGCAGTCCAAGCCCGCAACACCGCTCAGTCGCTGTCAGATGCCGCAGAAGTGGCCCGCGCTGAGCTCGAAGTGTTGAAGATCGCCGCCGAAAAAGCGTTTGAGGAAGCTCAAGCAGCAGCAGCGGCCGCAGAAACGGCTGTAGCTGAACAGCAGGAGCGCAAGGTCGAGTTCGAGGCACAGCTTGCGGCCCTTACCGCTGAGCGCGTCATAACAGAAGCCGACTATCAGGCGGGGGTCAAGCAGCGCGAAGCGGAGCGCATCGCACGCGAGAAGCGCGCTGCGGCTGCTGCAGCCGCGGCAGCAGCAGCCGCGGCCGAGGCCGCCGCGGGATCCGGCGGTTCCAGTGGCGGTTCAGGTTCCTCGAGCGCCAACGGCTGGACGAAGCCCGCTTATGGCTACATCACCTCGGTCTACGGTTACAGCTCGAACTACGGTTCCAGCTTCCACAAGGGCACCGATATTGGTGCGGGCTGCTACTCCAACATTTATGCGGCATCCAGCGGAACCGTCGTCTACGCCGGCTACGGCTGGAATGGCGGCTACGGAAACTACATCATCCTCGAGCACGCTGGCGGAATTCGTACCGCTTACGGTCACATCGCGCCCGGCGGCATCAAGGTGTCGTACGGTCAGAGTGTGTCCGTCGGGGCAAAAATCGCCGAGGTCGGAACCACCGGAAACTCCACCGGTTGCCACTTGCACTTCGAGGTTCGCCCCAACGGGTGGGACACCACGAACCCTGTGTCATTCATGTCGGGTAAGGGTGTTGGCCTCGGCTAAAGTCTGAGCACACGCTTGAGGCAACGGAGTCTCGGGCAGAGGGAGCACGCCGTGGACTCAGTAGCCGGACTCATTGTTGTGATTACGGGTGCTGCCCGCGGCATGGGCGAGATCTATGCTCAGCGAGCAGTCGCTGAGGGCGCAGCCCGCGTAGTGCTGCTCGATGTCGATGCCACGGCTCTGGATGTCGCGGCCGCCGCTCTGAGCGCTGCGGGCGGTTCCGTCAGCAGTTACGTTGTCGATCTCTCGTCACGCACGGCGATCGAGTCAGTCGCCGAGCGCATCCGTACCGAAGTCGGAACCCCACACGTGCTCGTCAACAACGCGGGCATCGTGCGTAGCGGCTACTTCTGGGAGCACGACGCGGCGCGCGACATCGAAGCGACGATGCAGATCAACACGCTTGCGGCCATGTATCTCTCGCGCGAGCTGCTGCCCGTGATGATCGAGGGCGGAGCGCCCAGTCGCATCCTGAATATCGCGTCAGCGGCAGGCACGCTATCGAACCCGAACATGAGTGTCTACGCGGCATCCAAGTGGGCGATGATCGGCTGGAGCGATTCGCTGCGGCTCGAACTGACCAAGGCGGGCCACTCGCAGATCGCCGTGACGACATTCGCGCCCAGCTACATCAGCACCGGCATGTTTGCCGGAGCCCGGGGCCCGCTGTGGACCCCGATCATGACGCCCGAGAAAGCCACCGCGGCCGCGTGGTCGGCGATGCTCCGCGGCAAGCCGCTACTCATGAAGCCGTGGACGGTCGGGCTGGCCCGCGGGCTCAAAGGCGTGCTGCCGACGCGCGCCTGGGATTTTGTGGCAGGGCGAGTCTTCAAGGTCTACAACTCGATGGATGAGTTCACCGGGCGCTGAGCCCACCAGCCGATAAGTTCGGCGGACGCTGAGCCGCGCTAACCCATTAAACGCCGATGGCGGATGCCTGAGCATCCGCCATCGGGGTGACGCGCACGATACCTGAGCACCACGCGCGAGAAGTGCTTAGTGCTGCCTAGTGGCCTTCGGCCTTGAGCTTCTCGAAGCCAGCCTGAACGATTGCTTCCGCTTCAGCAGCGTCGCCCCAACCGTCGATCTTGACCCACTTGCCGGGCTCGAGGTCTTTGTAGTGCTCGAAGAAGTGCTCGATTTCCTTGCGCGTGAACTCAGGAACGTCGTTCAAGTCCTGAATGTGCGACCAGCGCGGGTCCTTGGCCTGAACGCAAATGACCTTGGAGTCGATGCCGCCATCGTCGCTCATGTTGAGCACGGCAACCGGGCGAACCGAGATGCCAACACCGGGGAAGGTGGGGGCGTCGAGCAGAATCAGCGCGTCAACGGGGTCACCGTCGAGGCCGAGAGTGTTCTCGAAGAAGCCGTAGTCGGTGGGGTAGGCGAAGGTGGTGAAGAGAAAACGGTCGAGAAATACGCGACCGGTTTCGTGGTCAACTTCGTACTTGTTCCGGCTTCCGCGCGGAATCTCAACGACAACGTCGTATGCGGCCATGTAGCTGCTCCTAAGAAAAATGTGGGGTTGCTGCAATAACGTTACTGGATGCACTCCGAACGGCGCCCCCGTCTTACGCCCGCAATTGCTGATGTTCGGCGTGCAGTGCGCACCGCACTGAGCTCGTTGCCGGTGCCCGCAGGCTCATCGGCGGGCACTGCCGGCTCAGAACCGCTCGTTCTCGTCGCCCTCAGTGGCGGCCCTGACTCGCTCGCGCTGGCGGCCGCGACGGCCTTCGAAGCGTCCAAGGCGGGCCTGCGCGCCGGTGCCGTAATCGTGAATCACAACCTTCAAGAGGGGTCAGCGGATGTCGCTGCCGCCGCCGCGCAGCAAGCACGCGACCTCGGGCTCGACCCGGTCGACATCCGCTCGGTTCTCGTTGGTGACGCCGGAGGCCCCGAGTCTGCGGCCCGTGACGCGCGCTACGCGGCGCTCGCCGCTGCTGCCGCCGAGCACGGCGCCATCCGTGTGTTGCTCGGCCACACCCTCGACGATCAAGCTGAAACCGTGTTGCTCGGCCTCGCCCGTGGCAGCGGAGCGGGCAGCCTCAAAGGGATGGCTGTCGACACCGGCCAGTACTTGCGGCCGCTGCTCGCCATCGCGCGAACCACGACCGTTCAGTGCTGCGAAGACTCCGGAATTGTGGCGTGGAATGACCCGCACAACCTCGATACCTCGTACACGCGAGTGCGGGTGCGGCAGACCGTATTGCCGCTGCTGGAAAGCGAACTGGGGCCCGGCATCCGCGACGCATTAGTGCGAACCGCAGACCAAGCACGCGAAGATGCCGACGCTCTCGATCATTTTGCCGAAGAAATGGCCGAAGATTTGGCCGAGATTTCAGAGGCCGGAATCTCGTTACCCGTGCGCGCGCTCGCCGCGAATCCCGCCGCTCTTCGCCAGCGTTTAATTAGGTTGGCGGTGGCAAGCGAGTTCCATGTGTCGCTCAGTCGCACCCACACTCTGGAGATCGCGAGGCTCGTCACCGACTGGAGGGGGCAGGGACCGATGGACGTTCCCGGCGTTAGGGTTGAACGACGAGAGAACCTACTCCACTTTTCGGCCCACAGTGAGGAACGCGATGCAGTTTAGCGATGTCGAAGGAGACCTCAGCGAGGTCCTTCTGACCCAGGAAGAAATCCACGAGAAGATCGCCGTGATGGCCCGTCAGATCGAGGCAGACTACGCCGGCGAGAAGCTGCTGCTGGTTGGTGTGCTGCGCGGAGCCGTCATGGTGATGGCCGATCTGGCTCGCGAACTCAGCCTGCCGCTCGAGATGGACTGGATGGCCGTCTCCTCGTATGGAGCCGGCACGCAGTCCTCGGGTGTCGTTCGCATCCTCAAAGACCTCGACAGCGACCTTGAGGGCCGCAAGGTGCTCATCGTTGAAGACATCATCGACTCTGGCCTCACGCTCTCGTGGTTGCTCGGCAACCTGCGCAGCCGCGGTGCTGCCTCGGTCGAGATTTGCACCCTGCTGCGCAAGCCGGATGCCGCCAAGGTCGAAGTGGATGTCAAGTACGTCGGCTTCGACATCCCCAACGCTTTCGTCGTGGGCTACGGCCTCGACTACGCCGAGAAGTACCGCAACCTGCGCGGCGTCGCAGTGCTCGCACCCCACGTTTACGGGTAGGGCCAACTGAATGCGGGCGAAGGCAGCAATTGATCAGGCGACCGACGAGATTGTTGGTCTATTTGAGAATCGGGTAGCCGAGCAGAAGGCCCCAGCATCGTTCTTCGCGGTCTTCGGGCCCGATGGCATTGTGCTGGAGGGCGGATACGGCGAGAAGGTTCTTGGCGAGGGCAACGCTCCCGATCGCGACACGGTGTTCCGCATCGCGTCGTGCACGAAGAGCTTCACGTGCACGATGCTGCTGATGCTGCGCGATCGTGGCCAGCTGAATCTCGATGCGCCGATCACTGACTTCGTTCCCGCATTCACCGCTCTCGAGCCAGCGGCGGCTCCCGTGACTCCGAGCGTGCGTCAGCTCATGACGATGTCGGCGGGCTTCCCGACCGATAACCCGTGGGGCGACCGCGTAGAAGAAATGACGCGGGCCGAACTCGACGAGTTCATGGCGGCGGGCATCCGCTATTCCAGCACGCCAGGCACTCGTTTCGAGTACTCGAACCTGGGCTACGCCCTGCTCGGCGAAGTCATTGCCGAGATCACGGGCCGCCCTTACATCGAGGCGATTGCCGCCGAAATTCTCGAACCGCTCGGCCTTACCTCGACCCGCTTCGAAGAAGACTCGGATGCCGATGTCGCCCTCGGCTACCGGCTCGCGAATGGGCAGTGGCAGGTTCAGCCGTTCACCGGGCCCGGAGTCTTCTCTTCCATGGGTGGCTTGTTTTCTAGCGCGACCGACCTCGTGCGGTGGTCGCTGTGGCTCGCTGGTGCCCTCGATCCGGAGGACACCTCAGACGGACCGCTGTCTGCCGCCAGCCGCCGCGAACTTCAACAGATTCAGCGCGCCGTGCCCGAGGGCATGTCGAAGACTGCCGAGTTCTCCGAGCCGACCGCACACGGTTATGGCTACGGCCTGTTTATTGACGAGGGCACGACGAAGATCGTGTCGCACTCAGGCGGTTACCCCGGCGTGAGCGCCCACATGCGCTGGCACGCGCCGACCGGGCTCGGCATCGTGGCATTTGAGAATGGCACCTTCGCCGCATCCTCGATTCCTGCGACTCAGGCTCTGCAGGCTGCGCTCAACGCCTATGGCGAGCTGACGACGCCGGCTCCGGCGTGGCCCGAAACTCTTGCAGCGCGCGACGTGTTCGACGGGCTTGTTCGCCAGTGGGATACCCCCACCGCCGACGAGCTCGCGGCGGTGAACCTGGCGCTCGATGTTCCGTGGACAGAGCGCATCGCCGGGATTGCGAAAGCCATCGCCGAAGTGGGGCCGCTCACGAGCGCTCCGCTCACGGAGTTGCCGCGCACCCCCAGCGATACTCCGGCCGCCACGAACTGGACGATCGAGGGAGAGCGCGGGCGACTCAAGTGCCACATCTTGATGAGCCCGGAGCTTCCGCCGCGCGTTCAGACCTTCACCGTTGCAGCCGAAAGCGAGTAGCGCAGCAGACATCAGCGCAGCGAGCGTCAGAGGTCGTTGGTTGGTCTTCTAGATTGATCCGTTTCGGTCGTGATTTGAGTCACAAGCTCTTTCAAAACCATCCAACGTTTGGCGGCATCAACTGTACTTGCCGGGTAGTGCCTACCTGGAACTTCGATCAGTTGCCATTGGTGGCCAAGATCCGTTGCTCGATCCGCGACCGATTTCGTCGAACCGGGCGACACGATCTCGTCGTTCGTTGCCGCCAAAACAAACACCGGTGCTGCGCCTTTGTGCGAGCGATTCGACGGTAAGGAGATCCTCCGATCGTCGGCTCCGAATCTTTCGGATGCCCACTTAGAAAACTCGTCATTGTGAGGACTGTGACGCTCGATATGCTCGGTCAGGCTGAGAATGGGGGACATGACTACCACTCGCTCCACAGCCTCGAGGTCGCTTAGCTGTGCTGCAACCCAAGCACCAAAGCTAACGCCGAACGCCACGACAGATTCATAGCGGTGTCTCGCAACTGCATGACGAATAGCGCGGGAGACAGTCTCGACGGCCTGCCGCCACGAACCCCATGCGGACGCCTGAAATGCGTCCCCGAAACCTAGTGATCCCGGATAGTTGATAATCAGCACATCGACGTTTCGGTCGAGCCACTCTCTATACGCGCCGCTGTACCTTAAATCGTCGAGCTCATGGCTGTCAGGGCCACCATGGAACGACACAACTAGGTTTTTGCATCTCACCCCTGACCTGCTGACCCGTACGCAGGGGACGTCTGCGATTGATAAGTACTCGACGTTGATATCGGATCTAGGCGCGGCGACTCCGCACATTTTCAGCGGGCCGCTAATCCAGCTCGATCCAATGTTCAGTCCAGTAAGCCGCAGAACTGGAGTTTGGGTGGCACCAACGGAGAAGATCTGCGCTGTGCCGCAACGAGAGATCCAGTGATCAAAAACCAACGTATCGGGCGTAGCGCGAAATACGGACTGGCCAAGTCGCGCGTGTACGGCGTATGCGAATACTTCAAGATCAGACGCGCCAACATCAACTATTGACCACGACGAGGGAAGAGACAGCTTCGAAGTGCCCTCAGCTCGAGCTAGAAAAAACTGGTTACCCTGCTTTGAGGACTGCCTAATGACTGCGAAGCTTGTCGTTGGGTGAGTTACCTTTCCGTCGCCTCCGTGGAGGTAATCACCCGCAGAGTCGAAGGCAGCCCATCGATTGTTGGGCAACTCGCAGATAAACGTTCCGTCGGACAAGACACACTTTGGGATGGCTTCGCGCATGTGTAAAGATTTCGCCTGCCCCGAGGTCAGATCTACGAAGACGCACTGATCAAGGTCTGAGATGGGCTCGAGCAAAATCTGAATGCTCTGCGTTGAGGCATCTGGGACAAACGCACTTATAGCGAACTCCGTCGACGGGAAACCTTGGTGAGCCCACGTGTCGACATTCCTGATCGTCGAAGCGGCGAGAACACTTTTGGTGATCGTTATGGCGTTCCTCGTATGCGAAACCCCGTATACGAAAGGGGTACCTGGGACGCAGTAGTGTGCGAGCCCCGGCGTAAGCGTAAACTCAAAGTAGCGAGCGCGCACAGAAGTCGACTGGGGTGCTCGGTACAGCTTTCCATCGAGGGCGCTGAAAAAGACAAAGCCAGTCTCATCGGCGAATACCGGGCGAAGATGGTCCTCTTCGAAGATCGATTCGACAGGCATCGGTTATTTCGATGGCGCTTGACGAGTCTTGAACTTGCTCAACAGAGCGGGGAGCAGGACCGCATTAAGAAGCGTTGCGCAACCCGCAGTCAGCAAGAGCCCTTCTGGGCCTGTTGCCAGCCAGAGAGGCGCCCCGAGTGCCCCTCCGACCGCATCGCCGACAAGAAAAGCAGCCTGAGAGATTCCGAAAATTAACCCTGTGGCGTGTGCGGGAATCACTGCATATTGGATCGTTTCTTCGCACGCGACAGCGAGCGCAATCAAGGCTGCACGGAGCACAAAAACAAGGGCGACCCAGAAGAGTCCAAGTCCGAAACTCAGTCCTAAGAGAATCGCCAATGCTCCTGCGCCTACCTCCGCAAGTGCAAACAGTCTGAACGGTCGGCTGTGTGAGCCCCATCGTGAAAGTGCCCACGAGACTAATATCTGGGCCCCGCTAAGAAGCGCTATAACTATAGCGGCTTGAGCTGCTGAGGCTCCACCTTCCGTCAGGATCAGAGGCGCATAGGGGGCCACCAGGCTCACATAGAAACCAGAGATGAGCCCGATTATGGCGAGACGGAATCCGATTGAGCGGAAGCTCGAAATTGGTGGTGCATCCTTGACGCCTCGGGTACTCAGGTGGGGTGGGCTAAGTCGTGTTTGCGGCATCAAATTCAACCACAACAGTGCGAGCGCGATGAGTCCAGGCGCGACCCACAGCGCGGTTGCAGG
Organism: Salinibacterium sp. VpJ6; assembly: GCF_059767345.1. Classification (NCBI taxonomy): domain Bacteria; kingdom Bacillati; phylum Actinomycetota; class Actinomycetes; order Micrococcales; family Microbacteriaceae; genus Salinibacterium; species Salinibacterium sp. VpJ6. The sequence continues at coordinate 1,283,047 of NZ_JBSOQL010000001.1, read as the reverse complement.
CCCGTCAATGCGGCTGTCGATCATGCTGAAGATAACGGCTGCCCCGGCTGTTCCCATCACCACGCCGATTTGATTCCCAAGGTTTCGCGCCCCGACTATCCGAGGAATCTCATCATCGGTAGCGTTGCTTCGAACCCAGGGTCTGATCGCGACCAGAACTAGCGAAGCCCCCAAACCAGCTATAGCGGCGAAGATGACTACGGGCACAAGGTCGGTGAGAAGCCGCCCAGCGATGCCCACCCCGTAGATAAGTGTGCCTATCTTGACGGCGCGTAACCCCCCAATTCGATCGGCTAGTGCACCCCACGCGAATGACAGTCCGCCAACAACCGCCATAACTGCGTACCCGATTCCAAACGCTAGAAGAGAATCCAATCGTTCAAAATAGAGCGGTTGCGCGACCTTCGACATCCACATGCCGCCGGCGAAAAGTGCAGTGAAAAAGCTCAACTGCACGCGCAGGTCGACGTTCACGGCTTAGTGCTCACGATCATGTCGTAATTTTGCGCGAGGTAAATAGAATTGGGGAACAATTTGAGCCCCTGCGTAAGCGTTGCGAGTGCTTTCGCAACATCGTTTCTACTCAAAAAAACCTCTGCGGCAAGGGATGCGCGCCGCTCAACCTCAGGCTGGTCGAGCGAGTGGATGTCCCACGACACTATTTCGCTCAGCGCTTTCTCGTGCTCGCCGGCCAGAATGAGGTTGTACACCACGTTGGTGAGGTGCACTGGCGAATCTGGATTTATGGAGTGGGCTCTTCGGAACGCCAGCACGGCTTTATCGTGCATACCCTTTCGGCCTTCGTATACACCTAACTGGGCCCACGCTACAGCGAGAGTCTCGTCGGAAGCTACCGCCGTGTTGCATTGGAATATCGCAGCGTCAAGGTCTCCTATTCGCGCGAAGCACTTCGCCATTTCCAGCCGGTACTCTGGCATGTGGGGGTCGACGCCGATCAGTTCTTCGTATGTTCGTAGCGCCGAGTGGAAGTCCTCGATCTGGGTGAAGCATTGTGCGAGGTTGTAAATTAACACAGTTCGGTGGATCGCGATGTTTTCAGTTGTCCCGCTCAGCGTATCGATGCCCCAACGTAGTAACCGGATCGACTCTTCAACTTTCCCCCGCCGGAATAGGATTAGCGCGTAGCCATTTCGGTTGAATACCTCATCAAAGATTACGTCGTCGCGATTTCGGTGCCCGGAATTCAGCTGGTGAAGAGCGTCATATGCCTCGTCGAGCAGAGTGGCGCTGGTTTCGAGATCTCTCAGGCCTGAGGGGTGATGTCGTGCGTAAAGCATGGCAGACCCATACTTTGCGCGGACGAAATCCATAACGTCGCCTGATCGGCTCCATCTGTCGTAATAGTGCTCTGCATTGAGCGTCTGTCCCAGCATCGCATTGGCTAGGGCGAGTAAATTCCAGACGCGCGAAGATTTTTCGACTTCTTGAAGGGATGTTCCCAACTTCTGCGCAGTCCAAGCGTCTCCAGCATTGATATATTCGAAAGCCCGCTGGTACACGTAGTCTGCGTTTTCCGAAACTCTGGGGAGTTTCAGGGCCTCAAGGAGCTCATGCTCCTCTCTGCTCGGCACATGGCTAAGTGCACCATCAATGACTCCGACCTCAAGTTGAACCGACCAGCCAGCAACTTTGCTGGCTGTCATCAGAAACTCGCGGCTTCCGTCGTCGAGCTCGAGCGCGCTAGAAACGCGCACAGAGATATGGCCTGAATCCCGTGATATCCGTTCGGCAATCTTGAAATAGCTTCTTGTCGCTCGCTGCTGTTGAAAGAATCTGATCTGGTGATCAGGCGTGGCCGCGTCGGTGAGGCTTGCGGCTCCTGAGCGAACTCGCTCGGCTAGTTCCTGGTCTAGAGGTCTTAGCACTCGAAGACCGTGTTGCATTAGCCAATCGGTGCTGTCTCCGCTGATTCCGTAGTGGGACAGAATCACTTTCACCACGCTGTAGGAGATCGGAGTTCGGTTGTGAGCTGAGATTGTAAGCAAACTTACGCCGCCTTTCAGAGGGGGCGCGAACGGATCGCCCGCGCCCCCTCACGATCGCTTTAAAGGGCTACTTTGCCACCGTAGAGAACAGCGAAGTCGATCTTTTCTTCTTGGGGCTCTTCAACCTTGAGTTCCATTTCAGGCTCCTTGTCGTTTATTCGAATTGGACAGCGGTTTGCTGGCCTGGATTCAGAGTAGATAACCGAGCGCGAAATATTTTGAGTTTTCCACAATTCAGATGCTTCGCGGGAACGGATTGGTTTTGGTGCGCGAGGGTGCGACTGTGCGGTCAGGTGTGGTTGCCGCAACCGCGATAACCACAGCGGGGCCCACCAGGCATTACGCCGAGGGAAAACACGCAGTCCGCTTGCAGCGCGATAACGGTAACCTTGCAGCACGTTTCTTCAGAGAGAGGTACTGGGTCACCCGACTCGGAACATCATGGATTTTAAGCGCATTTTTCGCGGCCCGGTCCCGTACATCATCATCGGTATCGCCGCCGTCTCGATCGCCGCGAGCCTGCTCCTGGGCGAGGGTTACAAAGAGGTCACCACTCAAGAGGGCCTCGACCTTCTTCAGGGATCGACGGTGTCCTCAGCCACCATCATTGACGGTGAGCAGCGCGTTGACCTCGAGCTCTCCAAAGCTGACGGCGACAACGGAACGAAGGTGCAGTTCTACTACGTAGCACCGCGTGGCACCGAGATCGTTTCTGCGGTCAACGGCGCCGACGTGAAGGAGTTCAACGACAAGGTTCCTCAGGAGAACTTCTTTGTTTCGTTCCTCTCGATCATGCTGCCGTTCCTGATCATCGGCATCATCTTCTTCTTCATCTTCAGTCGCATGCAGGGTGGCGGCGGCAAGGTCATGCAGTTCGGCAAGTCGAAGGCCAAGCTCGTGGGTAAAGACACCCCGCAGGCAACGTTCGCGGATGTCGCTGGTGCTGATGAGGCCATCGAAGAGCTTGAAGAAATCAAAGACTTCCTTAAAGAGCCGGCCAAGTTCTTGGCTGTTGGTGCTCGCATCCCGAAGGGCGTACTGCTGTACGGCCCTCCCGGAACCGGTAAGACCCTGTTGGCCAAGGCCACCGCGGGTGAAGCTGGCGTGCCCTTCTACACAATCTCCGGTTCTGACTTCGTTGAAATGTTCGTGGGTGTCGGTGCAAGCCGTGTTCGTGACCTCTTCGAGCAGGCCAAGCAGAACTCTCCCGCGATCATCTTCATCGATGAGATCGATGCTGTTGGTCGTCACCGTGGTGCCGGAATCGGTGGCGGTAACGATGAGCGCGAGCAGACCCTCAACCAGCTGCTGGTTGAAATGGACGGCTTCGACGCCACCGCCAACGTGATCTTGATCGCTGCAACCAACCGCCCTGACGTTCTTGACCCCGCGTTGCTGCGCCCGGGTCGCTTCGACCGCCAGATTGGTGTGGATGCTCCCGACAAGGGCGGCCGCAAGCAGATTCTCGAAGTGCACGCCAAGGGCAAGCCCATGGCCGAAGGCGTCGACCTGGAAGTTCTTGCTCGCAAGACACCCGGATTCACCGGTGCAGACCTCGCCAACGTGCTCAACGAAGCAGCCCTGTTGACCGCTCGCTCCAACGCGCAGCTCATCGACAACCGTGCTCTCGACGAGGCCGTCGACCGCGTTATGGCCGGACCGCAGCGTCGTTCGCGCCTCATGAACGAGAAAGAAAAGCTCGTTACGGCCTACCACGAGGGTGGTCACGCCGTGGCTGCCGCTTCGATGCGCAATAGCGACCCTGTCACCAAGATCACGATCCTTCCTCGCGGTCGTGCGCTTGGCTACACGATGGTTATGCCGCTCGAAGACAAGTACTCCGTGTCGCGTAACGAACTGCTCGATCAACTCGCCTACGCGATGGGTGGCCGCGTCGCGGAAGAGATCGTGTTCCACGACCCGACTACTGGAGCATCCAACGACATCGAAAAGGCAACCTCGATTGCTCGCCGCATGGTCACCGAGTACGGCATGAGTGCCAAGGTCGGTTCTGTGAAGCTGGGCAGCGCCTCAAGTGAACCTTTCATGGGCCGGGATATGAGCTCGAGCCGGGAATACTCCGACGACATGGCCAAGCTCATCGACGACGAAGTGCGCCTGCTGATCGAGCAGGCCCACGACGAGGCTTGGCAGATGCTCAACGAGAACCGCAAGGTGCTCGATAAGCTTGCCCGCGAACTCATGGAGAAAGAGACGCTCGACCACGTTGAGCTCGACAAGATCTTCAAGGGAATGGCCAAGTTGCCCGAGCGCCCGCAGTGGCTTTCGAGTGACGCCCGCCCCGTTTCGCAACTACCTCCCATCAAGGTTCCCAAGAAGAAGGTGGTTGACGCAGACGCTGAAGCAACGGACGACGACACCGCGCAATCGAAGCCGACACGCACCCCACGGCCACGCAAGTCGCCGGGTGTAGCACCGGCCTAGGGGCAGCATGGCGATCGACCTCGCACGCATCGAAGCTGCGGTAGCCGAGATTCTGGATGCCGTAGGAGAAGACCCGACCCGGGCTGGCCTTACCGCCACCCCGGGTCGGGTCGCCGAGGCGTACGCCGAGTTCTTTGCGGGCAACGAGGTCGACCCGCTCACGCACCTGTCAGACAGCATTGAGTTCACCGCGAAGGCAGACCAAACCGGCGAACTCGTGCTGCTGCGCGACATCGAGTTCCGCTCGATGTGCGAGCACCACTTGCTGCCATTTTTGGGCGTTGCCCACGTGGCCTACATTCCGGATGAGCGCATTATCGGGCTCGGCAACATCGCCCGGGTAGTCGAGACGATCGCCGCTCGTGCACAACTGCAGGAGCGACTGACCGAAGAGATCGCCGACTCTTTCGATGAAGGGCTTTCCCCTCGCGGAGTGCTCGTGGTCGTGGATGCCGTGCACGGTTGTGTGTCAGCCCGCGGCCCACGCCAAACGGCAAGCTCCACCGTGACCCTCGCCTCGCGTGGAGCACTGAGCGATCCCGTCGAGCGCGCCGAAGTGATGGCGCTCATTGGCCGAGGCCATGACGCGTAGAAACCCCCGCGTGACCGTTCCCCAGATCATGGGCATCCTCAACGTCACGCCCGATTCCTTTAGCGACGGCGGCCAGTTCGAGCATGTCGACGCCGCCATTGCGCGCGGTATCGAACTGCGCAACAACGGCGCGGGTGTCGTAGATGTCGGCGGAGAATCGACTCGCCCGGGTGCCGAACGGGTGTCGCCCGCGCTTGAGCAGCAGCGAGTAATCCCGGTGATCGAGGCGCTCACGGCCGAGGGCGTAACCGTGAGCATTGACACGATGAATGCCGAAACTGCACTCGCCGCGGCGAAGGCGGGAGCATCCATCATCAACGATGTCTCCGGCGGGTTAGCCGACCCCGAGATGTATCGGGTCGTCGCCGAAACAGACGTGATTTACATTGCCATGCACTGGCGTGGGCACAGCACTGAGATGGATCAGCTTTCGCAGTACGACGACGTGGTCGCCGACGTGCGCAGCGAGCTGAAGGCGCGATTGGCCGAGATGATGGTGTGGGGAGTGAAGCCCAATCGGGTGGTGCTCGACCCGGGTCTTGGTTTCGCGAAGAAGTCGCGTCACAACTGGGCGCTGTTGGGGCGGATTGACGAGCTGACGTCTCTGGGGCATCCGGTGCTCATCGGGGCCTCGCGCAAAAGATTTCTTGCATCGATGTTGCCGGCCGATGCGCCGCCCGCCGATCGAGATTTGGCCACCGCTGTCATCAGCAATGTTGCTGCCGAAGCCGGAGTGTGGGCCGTTCGTGTGCACGACGTCCCCTCGACCCAGATCGCACTTTCCGTGTATCGCGCCATGCAGAAGGGCAAGAAACGATGAATCCCGCACTGGACGAAATCACCCTCACGGGCCTGCGCGCCACCGCCTTCCACGGCGTCTTCGACCACGAACGTCGTGACGGTCAAACCTTCGTGATTGACGCGACCGTGTACCTCGACTTTGCCGCCGCAGCGAGCACCGACGACCTGGCCCGCACCATCCACTACGGCGAGCTGGCCGAAGAGATCGTGGCCGCCGTCGAGAGCAATCCCGTTGACCTCATCGAAACGGTGGCCGAGCGTATTGCCGCCGTCGTACTCGCGCACGAGGCCGCGGTGAGCACCAAGGTCACGCTGCACAAGCCGGAAGCGCCCATCACCGTTCCGTTCGCCGACGTGTCGGTCACGATCACGCGCCACCGTGCAGCTCGCGCGCAAACCGCGGGCTTCAGCGCAGCGCCGCAACCGCTCTCATGATTCGCCAACAACGACTGCGCGTCGAACTTCCCGTGATGCTCGCCCTCGGCAGCAACCTCGGCGATCGCGAATCCACCCTGCGCGACGCCGTTCACGCGATCAACGCCATCGACGGTGTGACCGTGGATGCCGCCTCAAGCATCGTGCAAACGCCGGCGTTGAAACTTTCCGGCATCGACCACTCGGCCCCGGCGTACCTCAACGCGGTCGTGTCTGCCCGCAGCGCGCTGGAGCCCCACGCCCTGCTCGCTGAGCTGCAGCGCATCGAAGCCGACAACGGTCGCGTGCGCGACGAGCGCTGGGGCGACCGCACCCTCGATATCGACATCATCTCGTTCGCTCATCTTCAGGTGGATGACGAACTGCTGACGATCCCGCATCCGCGTGCCGCTGAACGAGCCTTCGTTCTCGTGCCCCTGCTGCAACTCGACCCGCACGCGAACCTCGCCGGGGTCGGAGCTGCTGCCGAATGCTTGAGCGCGACCGAGAACGACACGACCGAGTTTGAGGCGGCACCGCTGTGGTAGCCCGTACCTCCGCGTTGCACCTGGTGACGATTGCGGCCGCGGGCGCCGCCGTCGGCTGGCTGCTTGAAGTGCTGCTCACGGCATCCGGAAACCCGATCGTGTTGCCGTCGATTGCGCTGGCCGTTTCGCTCTTTCTCATTGCCGTGATCGTCGTGGTGTTGGCGGTGCCGATTTATCGTTCGTCGCGCGGTCTGCGCAAAGAACGCGTGAATCCCTTCTTCGCTCTCCGGGTCGTGGTGCTCGCGAAAGCGTCGAGCTTCGCGGGCGCGCTCTTGGGCGGCGCCACTCTCGCGATCGCGTTCTACCTGCTGAGCCGCACTATTACCCCGAGCAGCGGAGCCGTGGCCACAAGCTTCGTGGTTTCGGGTGGCGCGGTAGTCTTGCTGATCGCAGGACTGGTCGCTGAACGTTTGTGCACCATCCCGCCTGATGACGACGACCCGTCGTCGCAGCGTCCGATGGACCCCCAAGGAGCAGCGTGACTGAGCGACTCGATCTTCCCGACGCCGAGTGGCGCGGAGTTTCCCGCAAGTACGCCGTCGTTGAAGTCGGTGGCCTGCTGATCGTGGGCGTCATTCTCGCGATCGCCACCTCGATCCCCACCTTCGTGAGCGGCATCACGTGGCTAGCGGCAATCCCCATCTCGCTGGGCATCATCTTTCTCATCAACATTCTGCTCACCCCACGTCGCGTGCGGGCCATCGGCTACATGCTGCGTGAGGATGACCTCGTCTTTCGTCGCGGACTGATGTTCCGCCGCGTGGTTGCAGTGCCTTATGGTCGCATGCAGCTCGTGGACATCAACCGCGGACCCCTCGATCGCGCCGTCGGCCTCAGCGAACTCAAGTTTGTGACGGCAGCGGCATCCACCGGAGTCGTCATTCCTGGCCTGCCCGAGCAGGATGCTGAGGAGTTGAGAGACACGCTCGTCGCCCTGGCTGAAAGCCGTAGGGCCGGACTGTGAGCGATCCGCGCGAACCCGGCGAGGCCGCGGAGCCCGCCGCCCCCGCCGTGGCGCTGACCGTTCCCGAAAGCGCTCGTCGTCTGGCCGATGGCGAGTGGCACCGGCTGCACCCGGCGACGCCGTTCTTGCGCGGTGGCATCGCGTTCGTGGCGATCATCGGTGTCATCGTCGTGAATGCCAGAGACTTCTTCCTTGATCGCGTTTTCGGTGGCGGCCGCGAGTTCGAGTTCCTGGAACGCTTCGCGGACTCAAGCCTCATTCTTCTCGCGATTCTTGCCGTGCTGGTCGTCTTGCTGCTGAGCGTCGGCGGCTTCTACCTGTCGTGGCGGATGCACACCTTCCGCATCACCGATGAACTCGTTGAGGTGCGCAGCGGCATCGTCTTCCGCACCAACAGGCGGGGACGCCTCGACCGTATTCAGGGCATCAACATCTCGCGCCCGTTCCTGGCTCGACTCTTCGGCGCCGCCAAGCTCGAAGTAAACGTGGCCGGCCAAGACGCGAACGTCGAGCTGGCCTATCTCGGCTCGGCGGGCGCGGATGACCTGCGCCTTGCCATCCTGCAGCTTGCCTCGGGAACGCGTGCGGCGGAGGCAGCGGCAGCGACCGCCGCAGCTCCGGCCGGAGTCGGAGGGCTCGTCGAGTCCCGCGTGAATGAGTTGCTGGCACCGGAGCTCGACCCCAATGCGGCTCCACCCGAGTCGATCGTGCGCATCAGCATCCCGCGGCTCATCGGATCTCTCGTGCTGAGCGAAGCAACCGTGATCGCGATTCTCGCGGCCATCGGAATCATCGCCACGGTAATTGCCACCGGCAAGTATGGCTGGATCTTCGCGCTGCTGCCGGGCCTCCTCGGTCTCTTTGGTTATTTGGCATCGCGACTGACGCGCTCGTTGCGTTACTCGATCGCCTCTACGGATGACGGCATCCGAGTCGGTTATGGCTTGCTGTCGACGACCAACGAGACGCTGCCGCCCGGCCGTATTCACGCGGTCGAGGTATCGCAACCGCTGTTGTGGCGCGCTGCCGGCTGGTGGGAAATCAAGATCAATACCGCGTCGCAGGCGGCGAGCTCGAGCGGTGCGACCGCGAAGACCACGCTGCTGCCCGTCGGCGATATGAACGATGTGCACCGCGTGCTGCAGCTTGTGTTGCCGAGCCTCGCCGACGAGAAATCGCGCGAGCTGCTCGAATGCGGCCTTGCCGCCGGAGCCCACGACGACGCCTACGTCACCTCGCCCAAACGGGCAGCGATTCTGCGTTGGTTCTCGTGGCGCCGCAACGGCTTCGTGCTGATTTCGGATGCCGTAGCACTGCGCAAGGGAGCCATCTGGCGTTCGCTTGTGCTGGTGCCTCAAGCGCGCATGCAGAGCGTGAGCATGAACGAGGGGCCGCTGCTGCGCCGCATGGGCCTCGCAGAACTGCGTATTCACACTGTTGCCGGCCCGATATCGGCCACGATCGGTGCGCTGGATCGCGGCGATGTTGTGCGCTTCTTTGACGAGGTCGCGCACGCCGCGGTGCACGCTGCCGGCGTTGACACGAGCCATCGCTGGCGCAGTGCTGCCGTGGCACCTGAAATTGCTTTAGCTCCGGAAGCTGCCGCTCCCGCAACACCCGCAACTGCCGCAGCCCCCAAAGTTCCTGCAGTTCCGGAAGCGGCTGCACCCCCGGCAAGCCCCGAAACCCCGGCAACCCCCGAAACCCCGGAGGACTACGCGTAATGGCCCAGGCAGCAGGCCGGCTCGAAATCGGCATCATCGGCGCGGGCAAAGTGGGCCCGATTCTGGGCGCAGCGCTCGCGGGCGCAGGCCATGCCATCGTCGGGATCGCGGCATCCTCCGAGCGCAACTTGGAACGCGCAAGCGCGATTCTTCCTGAGGTTCCCGTGCTCGACATCCCGACACTGGTCGAGCGTAGCGAGCTCGTGATTCTAGCGATTCCCGAGGGCGAGATCGAGTCATTTGCTCAGGGCCTTGCCGATGCTGGAGTCTGGCAGCCGGGGCAACTCGTGTTGCACACGGCGCCCGGGCTCGGCTATCAGGCATTGGCGCCTGCGCTTGCGTCCGGGGCGATTCCGCTCGCCGTGCATCCGGCCATGGTCTTTACGGGAACGAGCCTCGACCTCACCCGCCTGCACGAAACCTATTGCGCCGTTAGCGCGCCCACCCCGGTGTTGCCGATCGCCCAAGCGCTTGTCGTCGAGATGGGCGCCGAGCCGATCGTCATCGCCGAAAGCGAGCGTGCTGCGTGGGCCGAAGCGGTGAGCACCGCGACGAGTTTCTCGGCCGCCATCGTCGGTCAATCCTTAGATTTGCTTGCTAGCGTCGGGGTGGATGCACCTTCTCGCGTCTTGGGGCCGCTGCTGCGCTCCTCGGTTGAGAGTGCGCTCGCGCGTGCCACAGCGACTAGCATCGATGTTTCCTTGCTCGACCCCGAGCCGAGGCCCCATTCACAGGAGGACCCCTCGTGAGTTCACACCCCCGCCCGCAAGTTATTGAGACCGTCGCGGGTATGCGCGATGTGGTTGCGCACGAGCGCGCCGCTGGCCGCACCATCGCTTTGACGCCCACGCTGGGCGCTCTTCACCAGGGTCACCTCGCTCACGTTGAGCGCGCCGCCGAGCTCGCCGATGTGCGCATCGTTTCGATCTTCGTAAACCCCACGCAGTTCGGTGCCAACGAAGATCTCGACAAGTATCCGCGCACGATGGATGAAGATCTCGACATGCTCGGAGAGATGGGTGTCCCATATGTCTTCGCGCCCAGTGTGGAGGAGATGTACCCGAAGGGGCCGACCTCCACCACGATTGCTGCCGGCCAGATCGGAACGATGTTCGAGGGCAAGACGCGCCCCGGCCACTTCGACGGCGTGCTCACGGTTGTCGCGAAGCTGCTCGCTATCACGAGTCCGCAGTTCGTCACCTTCGGCCAGAAGGATGCCCAGCAGCTCTTTCTCGTTCGCCGCATGATCACCGACCTCAACATCCCGGTGCAGCTCGAGATCATCGAAACCGTGCGCGAAGAAGACGGCCTCGCCCTCTCGAGCCGCAACCAGTTCTTGGATGCCCACCAGCGCGAAGCGGCATCCATTCTGTCGACCGCATTGAACGCGGCGACCTCGGCCGCCGACAGTGGCCTTGACGCCGTGATCGCCGCCGCGCAGGGGGCGCTGATGGGGGAGTCGGGCGTCGAGCTCGACTACTTCACCGTCGTCGATACCGATACCTTCATGCCGGTACCCGATGGCTACCGTGGGCCGGCTGTTGCCCTCGTCGCTGCTCGCGTGGGGGAGACCCGTCTGATCGACAACGCGACCCTCTACGTCGGCTAGTTTTCGCCCGTAGTTCGGGGCGCGACAGCGCGTCGCTATCCCGGCTACGATTGAAGGCGTGAATGACGCTGCTAACGCCCCCGAGCCCACTGAGGCCGAAGTTTCTGAGCAAAAAGCCGTTCGGTTAGAGAAGCGTCAGCGACTCATCGATTCGGGCGCTGAGGCGTACCCGGTTGGCGTCGCTATCACCACGAGCATTCCGGCCGTGCGCGAGAAGTACCCGTCGCTTGAAGCGGATGAGACCACCGGCGATGTCGTCGGTCTCGCGGGTCGTATCGTGCACCTCCGCAACACGGGCAAGCTGTGCTTCGCCTCGCTGCAGTCCGGCGACGGCCAGCGCATCCAGGTCATGGTTTCTCTCGGCGAAGTGGGCGACGAGTCGCTCGCACTCTGGAAAGAACTCGTTGACCTCGGCGACCACCTCTTCGTGAGCGGTGAAGTTATCTCCAGCCGCCGCGGTGAGCTTTCTGTCATGGTCAAGGAATGGAAGATTGCCGCCAAGGCCGTTCTTCCCCTGCCCAACCTGCACTCCGAGTTGAGCGACGAACAGCGCGTTCGTAGCCGCTACCTCGACCTCATCGTTCGCGACCAGGCCCGCTTCACGGTGCGTGCTCGCGCCAAGGTCAACGCCAGCCTGCGCGCCACGTTCGCCGCGCACGACTACCTCGAAGTCGAAACGCCGATGCTGCAGACGATGCACGGTGGAGCATCCGCTCGCCCCTTCGTCACGCACTCCAACGCCTTCGACACCGAGCTGTACCTGCGCATTGCTCCCGAACTGTTCCTGAAGCGTGCCGTTGTCGGTGGCATCGAGCGCGCCTTCGAGATCAACCGCAACTTCCGCAACGAGGGTGCTGACTCCACGCACTCGCCCGAGTTCGCAATGGTCGAGGCGTACCAGGCTTACGGCGACTACAACCAGATGGCCGACCTCACGCAGGAGCTCGTACAGAACTCCGCCGTGGCTGTCACCGGCTCGACGCTCGTCACACTCTCGGACGGCACCGAGTACGACCTCGGCGGCGAGTGGGCGCGTATCTCGATGTACGACTCCCTCAACGAAGCAGCTGGCCTGAGCGTCACGCCGCAGACGTCCGCTGACGAGCTGAAGGTGCTGGCGGATGCCGTCGGCATCGAGGTCACTCAGCCCACCCACGGTAAGTACGTCGAAGAGCTGTGGGAGCACTACGTGAAGCCGGGCCTCGACCGCCCGACGTTCGTCATGGACTTCCCCGTCGACACGAGCCCGCTCGTGCGTGACCACCGCACCATCGAAGGCGTCGTTGAAAAGTGGGACCTCTACGTTCGCGGCTTCGAACTGGCTACCGGCTACTCCGAGCTCGTTGACCCCGTTATTCAGCGCGAACGCTTCGTGGAGCAGGCTCTCCTCGCCAGCCAAGGCGACGTCGAAGCCATGCGCCTCGACGAAGACTTCATCCGCGCTCTCGAGCACGGCATGCCCCCGACCGGTGGAATCGGTGTTGGTGTTGACCGCTTGCTGATGGCCATCACGGGCCTCGGCATCCGCGAAACCATCCTCTTCCCGCTGGTTAAGTAAGCACGACAATGACTGACCCAGTGCCCAACGAGACTCCGGATGCGGCTGAAACGCCGGATACGGCTGAGTCTCCGAAGAAGTCGACGATCACCCCCATGCGCATTGCGCTCTGGGTGCTCGTGGCGGGCGCTGGACTCTTCATGGTGCTCACCGGCCTCGTTGGCGTATTAGTAAAGGCTCAGTAGTGGATCGCAAATCATCGCGTCTCATCATGACTGTGACTCTCGTGGGACTTGTCGTACTTATCGCCATAGTCACCCTGGTCAACGGTTAGGCTAGAAACGTGCCTCAAGAATTCTGGTCGAACGCGATCTTTTCCGTCATCCCGACGATCGCTGTTGGCGTGATTTTCTGGTTCGTCATGGCAGCGATCATTCGCTCTGACCGTACCGAGCGCAGCAGCTACGCCAAGATCGAGGCACAGGAGCGCGCGAAGATCGCCGCGAACCCCGATGCGCTTGCTCCGGCTGACTCGCTAACTTCGAACTAGTTTTCCACAATCGGCAGACAGAGTTCGCACTCGTCACGAGCGCGGGACGCTGCTGCGTACCGTTCGACAATGGCGCGTGGCAGGTCGAGCGTGAGCCCGTTGTGCGCAAGCGCAGGAAATGCGGCGGCCCACCCATTCGCAAGGCCGTCTGCGGTGTGCTGCAACGTTGCTATCGCGTAGGCCCTACCAGCGAGGCGTGTGCTTTGGTAGGTTCTTGCGTCAACAGCAGAGAGTTCAGGTAGGGCCACGTCGGTGACGATCGCAGCGTCATAACGACATAACGCTGGGGGTGTCGTCGAGGGGCCATCGTGGGTAATTCCGAACACGACAGCGTCCTTTGTCAGCAGGCCGAGCTGCCGTGCCCAGCGCTTGAGTTCCTCGATCTCGATCTGGTTGGGGGGGGCGTAAGCACAGGTTCGTCGGCGACTTATGGCGCTGTGTGGTTTCCAATACTCCCGGCTCAACTTCATGGCAAAGCTCCTTGGGCATTGGTTCGGCGGCCGACAAACGGGGCAACTTCTTTCCGCGAGGTCAATCGCGGGGCTTCAGCCTGATCGTCGGCAATTCAGGGGCGGGCAGTGGATGCCCGTCAAAGTTGGCCACGGTGCCGAAGCGTCCAACGGGGTTGCCGCCCTCAATCACGTCGGCCTGCCATTGCGCGCGGAACTTCACGATCTCGTCGTGACTGCGCCCGATGAAGTTCCACCACATGACGATGGCTTCGCCGAGCGGTTCGCCGCCGAGGAGCAGGAGCCGGGCATCCGTCGTCGCCGTGATAGTCAGTTCGGTGAGGCCGGGAGCGAGATACGCCAGGTGATCGGTGGGGGTCGCAACGTTCGCGATGGTTACGTCGCCGGCATCCACGAGCACGCCGTGTTCGAAGCTGGCTTTGAGAGCGAGCGTGATGCTGGTGCCGGTGGGCACGTCGAGCTGCGCGCCAAGAAGCGGAGAGAAGACACGGGCAGGCGATTTCACGCCGGCAAGCTCGCCGATGAAGACGCTCACCCTCGCACCCTGGTGCTCGAAGGGTGCCGGTGCGTAGTTCTCGAAAGAGGGAGCCGTATCGCGGTGGGCGTTCGGCAGGGCGACCCAGAGCTGCGCGCCGTGCAGCATCGTCGGCTCGGCGGGGGAGACCTCCGAGTGCGAAATGCCGCGACCGGCCGTCATGAGATTCAACTCTCCGGGCCGCACGGTCGCGAGACTGCCGACGCTATCGCGGTGCTCGATGTCGCCAGCGAAGAGCCAACTCACGGTTTGCAGACCGGTATGCGGATGCGGGGGCACGTGCATCCGCGTCGTCTCTGGCCCGTAATGATCGACGAAGCACCACCCGCCGATGAGCGAGCGGGAACGCTGCGGCAGAGTACGTCGCACGTTCATCGCACGGGGACCACCGAGCGGAACCTCGCGCGGAGTAAGTAACTGCACACCAGCGCCCTGCTGCGTTTCGCACAGCACTTCGGCGGGGTTCTTCTCAGTGTTACTCACGGCGGCTCCTCACCTCAGTGAGTGCTAGCGTGCCACAAAAATGACCCCGCGATAAGGGGGATCACCGAACGCCACCATCTGGTCGAGCACCGCGATCGAGACGGGCAGATCGTGGGAGTCGACCCAGGTCTCGCCCTGCTCGGCCGTGATCCAGGGGTCGTTGAGCAGAACGGTGTCGCCCTTCACCGAGTGCGCCACGACCCAGTGCGGCGTCGAGGCATCGTGCATGGGTTCTTCTTCGATCAAGAGGATCGCGAGTTCGCCACCGGCCACGCGTTCGGTGATCTGTTGAATCGACAGCGGGGCCGTGTGCTGCTGGATGCCGCGGCTCGCCGCTTCGACTCGAGACTGCTCTTGCAGCTGCTCGCGGAACGTGCGCTCTTCGCCCTCGTAGGTCTCGAGGAGTGTCGGTTCGGTCGTGTCTAGATGCAGCTCAAGACTGATGGCGGACGCCGACTGCGCGATCACGTCGTGAACCGCCACTGCGAGACCGAGGGGCTCGCAGGCGGGGAAGTTGGTGGCGGAGCGCCAGAAGGCGAGTTCGCGCTCGCGGGCATCCTCGTCTTCGGTGTCGGCGAAGGGTTCAAGGCCTAGGTGGCTGAGAGCCGTCATGGCGGCAACCGCACCACACGTGAACAGCGTGGTCTGGCCGTAGTAGCGCAACTGCTCGTGCGGCCAGCCGCCGTGCCAGAGCGCGAAGCCGCGAACGCCCTGAGTGCCGTCCGCCGAGGAGATCGGGGTGCGCAGCTCGGTGAAGCCGAGGTCGGCGGCGAAAGCCGGGAGCTCTGCGTCGAGCGGGAGCTGCCACTTGAGGGCGGCGTCGCCACGCTCCGCGGAAGCCGCGATCAGTTCGCCGAGAAGACTCTGGGCGGCAGCATCGCTGTCGGCCCAGAGGTCAACGAGCTTCGTGTAGCGCGTATTCGGGCGCCCCGAGGTGAGGGCGGCGGCGTTGCCGGTGGGGGAGTCGAGCATCCACACCCGAGGGTTATACGGCTCGCGATCGCGCTGCCATTGAGCGGCACGCTCGGTGCCGAGAGCGCCGAGGAGGTGCGCGGGAAGCTCGGCGGGCGAGAGCCGAACGGTAGCAGCGCCGATGGTTGCAGCAGCGACAGCGTCAACGGCAGTACTCACGGCAGCGTCGGTCGTGTTCGAGGCGGCAGAGTCGGCAGAGTCAGCAGGAGTGGAGGTGTCCACGGGGTCCTTTCGGGGCGAGTCGGGCGCTTGTGGCGCCGAGCTCAGTGAGTGGGTGCTTCGTGAATCGACGCTGCAACGAGCGCCTGAGTGTAGGGATGGGTCGGGGCGTTGAGTACGTCATGGCACAGGCCAGACTCAACGACGTCGCCGTGGCGCAGCACGTAGACGCGGTCGGCGAGCTGACGCACCACCGCGAGGTCGTGCGAGATGAACAGGATCGAGAGTCCGAGTTCGACGCGCAGCTTGGCGAGCAGATCGAGAATCTGCTTCTGCACCGACACGTCGAGCGCCGACACCGATTCGTCGCAGATCAGCAACTCGGGCTGCACGGCGAGAGCGCGCGCAATGGCCACGCGCTGACGCTGACCACCCGAAAGCTCAGCCGGTCGTTTGCGTGCGAACTCGAGCGGCAACTCCACCAGTTGCAACAGGCCGTTCAAGTCGGATGCCGGACGACCCGCCACGCGCAGCGCTAACTTCAGCGACCGCCCGACACTGATCATCGGGTTCAGCGACGAGTACGGATCCTGAAACACGATCTGCATCTGCTTGGGCGTGCGCGAAGCCCGCCCCGGCGCAAGCGCAACACCGTCAAAAGCGATCACGCCGCTCGACTCGCGCTCGAGTCCGGCGATGCAGCGCGCGATCGTGGTCTTGCCCGAGCCGCTCTCGCCGACGATGCCCACGGTTTCGCCGCGGCCCACCGTGACGCTCACTCCGTGCAGCACGGTCTTATCGCCGAAGCTCTTCGTGACGTCGGTCGCGACTACGAGATCCCCGGCGCCTACGCCGGTCGCCCCGTCGCCGCCCGCTCGAGCACCGGATGCCGCACGCACGACCCCAGCCGAGCGATCAGTCAGCGAGGGGTCGGCTTCGATGAGCGCCCGAGTGTAGGGGTGGCTTGGCGCATTGAGCACGGAGCTCGTGACACCGCGCTCCACGATTTCGCCGTGGCGCATCACGAGCACGTGTTCGGCGCGCCCGCGGACCATGCCGAGGTCGTGGGAGATGAGCAGGGCAGCCATGCCGCGCTTCTCTTGCAGGCCCCGAAGGAGGTCGAGAATCTCGCCCTGGTTGCTCGCATCGAGAGCCGTGGTCGGCTCGTCAGCAATGAGCAGTTCGGGGTCGGTGGCGAGGGCCGCCGCGATGGCAACCCGTTGGCGCATTCCGCCGGAGAGTTCGTGCGGGTACGCGCGGGCGACATCCGCGGGCAGGTTCACTTCGGCTAGACGCTGAGTCACCAGTTCGGTGCACTCGGCCTTGCTGAGGCGGGTGGCGCTCGCGGCCTGAATTGTCATCGCGATTTGGGTTCCGCAGCGGTGCACGGGGCTCAAGCTTGTGAAGGGGTCTTGCAGCAGCAACGAGATGCGGCGACCGCGGGTGGCCCGCCAGACAGCATCTGTAGCGGGCAGTTCGATGGTGGCGCTCGATAGCACGATGGTGCCGCGCGCGCTGAAGCCGGCGGGCAAGAGCCCGGCGATAGCTTTGGCCGAGAGCGTCTTGCCCGAGCCCGATTCGCCGATGAGCGCGAGGGTCTCGCCTGGCGCGATGGAGAAGTCGAAGGGGGCGACAACAACGCCAGCCGGCCCGTCCATCGTGAGCCCGGTAACGGCCACCTGAGTGGTCGAGTCGATGCCCGATGCTGAGCCGATAGCCAGCCCGGCGGCCGAACCGGCAGCCACACCGGCACCCGACGCGGGCACGTTCGTCATGCTGGTCTCGGTCATGAGCGTCCCGTTCGGGTCAAGATTTGGCCGAGCCAGTCACCGACGAGGTTTGCCGCGGAGGCGACGCCGATGATGAGCAGAGCCGGAATGAGAACAGCAGCAGGATTGTCGATCATGATCGAGCGACCGTCAGTGAGTTGACGCCCCCAGTCCGCCGTACCCGGGGCGACGCCGACACCCAAGAACGACAGCGACGAGAACGCCACGAGGGCGAAGGCCACGTTGAGCATCGAGTTGGTGATGATGAGCGACGAGACGTTCGGCAACACTTGCGTGAACATGATGCGGGTCTTGGAGAGCGACAGCATTTGGGCCGCCTCCACGAATGGCCGCGCGGCCTGCTCCATGACCCCGGCGCGCACAATGCGGATGTCCGAGGGCGAGAACAGCAAGATCAACAGCAGCACGGTCATCCAGTAGCCAGCGCCGAAAACGCCCGCGACGACGATGGCGGCCAGTAGCAGCGGCAGCGAGAACAGCAGATCGGTCCAGCGGCCAATGATGAAGTCGATCGGCCCACGAAGGTAGCCCGACACCGTGCCGAGTAGAATGCCGAGCAGTATCGACCCGAGAGCGACACACACCGGGCCAACGAGGGCGGATGACGCTCCCGCGATCGTCAGCGCAAGCACGTCACGGCCGAGTTCGTCGGTGCCGAGAAGGTGACCGGGGCTGCCCGGAGGCAGCAAGGAATCGAGAATCGATTGGGCCGTGGCATCCGGAGCGATGAGGTTGCCGAAGATGGCCAAGAACGTCACGAGACCCAGCAGGGCGATGGAGACCCAGACGGCGACCGGGTGACGACGACGCGACCGGGGTGTTTTAGCTAAGACGATAGCTTCGGTGCTGCTCACTGTGCACCCTCCTTAGCGCGGATGCGGGGGTCGAGAAAGATGTAGGCGAGGTCGGCCAACAGTGCGATGGTTGCAATCGTCACGGCCACCAGCAGGGTGAGCGCTTGCACGACGGCGATGTCTTTGAACAGCACCGAGCCTTGCAGCAGGGTGCCGAGTCCGGGCAGCGCGAAGGTCGTTTCGGCGAGCACGGTGCCGCCGACGAGGAAGGTCAGTACGAGGCTGGCGCCGGTCACGATCGGGATGGCGGCGTTGCGCAGGGCGATCATATGCACTTGTCGGTCGGGCAGGCCCCGCGCGCGACCAAAGGTCACATAGTCACTGTCGAGTTCGCGCAGCATGGCGGTGCGGGTGAGCTTGAGAATGATCGCGCCGAGCCCGAGCGCCAAGGTGATGGCGGGCAGCACGAGGTGCCAGAGGGTGTCGAGGCCACCGTCGCCCGATCCGTAGACCGGGAAGATCGGCAGGTAGAACGCGAAGACATAGAGCAGGAGAAGGCCGACAGCGAAGGTGGGGGCGCTAAGGCCGACGATTCCGAAACCGGTTGCGAAGCGGTCGATCCAGCTTCCCGAACGAACGGCGCTCTGCACGCCGAGGGGGATCGCGACAATGAGCGCGAGCACGAACGCGAGTCCGCTAAGAGCAGCGGTGATTCCGAGGCGTGTGCCGATGACGTTGGAGACTGAGTCTTGCAGTCGAATGGACTGCCCGAAGTCTCCCGTGAGGGCGTTGCCCAACCAGATCAGGTACTGCATGTAAAGCGGCTGATCGAGGTTGTACTGAGCCCGGATGGCGGCCACCGCTTCAGGAGAGGATGGCCGATTGCCGAGCAGGTTCTTGACGATGTCGCCGGGGGCGAGATGCAGCATCGAGAACACGATGATGGAGAGCACCAACAGAATTCCGAGGGTGCCGAGCACGCGCACCACGAGCATGCGGCCCAGGGGCCGAGCTCGTGATGCGCGTGCGATCGGGGAAGTGGTCACTGATTATCCAGCAGGAGTAAGCAGGGTCGGCCACGACGAGATGAACGCGAATGAGCTGTAGCTGCTCATGTCGATGTTGTTCGAGAACGCGGTTGCTGATTGTCCCCACCAGAGCGGAACACTGATGACGTCCTCTGCCTGCAGCGTCTCGGCCTCGATGAGGAGGTCGATGCGGGCGCTCGGGTCAGTCTCGGCGCCGACGCGCTCGAACAGCGAGAGAACTTCGGGGTTCTCATAGTTCGAGATGTTGTAGTCGCCGAGCATGTAGGTCGAAACCTCTGCTGGGTCGCCGAGGGTGGAGAAGTACCACATGAGGCCAACGCCGTAGCTACTGTCTTGCTCGAGGCTCGCGAGCCATTCCTCGATCGGAACTTCACGAACATTCAGAGTGATGCCGATCTTGGAGAGGTTCTCGGCGAGCGACTGGGCAGCGGTGCCGAGCTGCTGTCCCGTGGAGGGGAACAGCATGTCGGTCTCGAAGCCATCCGGGTAGTCGGATGCGGCGAGAGCGTCAGCAGCGGCGTCAAGGTCGAAGTCGTACTGCGGAATCGTCGAGAGCAGGTCGCGAGCATCGTCAGCGCTGTAGACGCTGCCGAGCGACTCGGGAGTAGCGATGGCGGTGGCAACTTCGCCGTGGCCTCGCAGCAGCTTGTCGACGATGGTGGTGCGGTCAACGCTGTGAGCGAAGGCCTCGCGCACCTTGGGGTCATTGAACGGCTCGAGGGCGGTGTTGAAGTACATACCAACGTACGAGAGGTCGTTCACGTAGTCGACGCGCATGCTGTCGAGGTCTTCCCACTGGCTGGATTGTGCCAGCGGAACGTTGAACGCGATATCGATGTCGCCAGACTGAGCAGCAAGCAAGCGCGTGCCCTCATCCGGAATGAACTTCACGTTGATGTTCTGCACTTCGGGAAGGTCGCCCCACCAGCTGTCAACGCGCTCGAAGTTCACGTGCGAGTCGGGTACGAACTCGGTGACCTTGTACGGGCCCGAGCCGAGAAGCAGGCTGCTGCTCGTGCCCACTTCGCCGTTGTTTTCTTCCCAGAACTTCTGCGAGGTGATGAAGGCGGCGCCACCCGTGCTCATGTTGGCGGCGAAGGCCGAGTCGGGGGCGGAGAGGGTGATGGTGACCTCAAGGTCGCCCGTCTTCTCGACGGTGTCAACGCCGCCCAAGTAATACGAGAGGCCAGGCGAGCTGGTTTCGTCGCGTGCCTGCTCCAAACTGAAGACGACGTCGTCGGCGGTGACCGGGGTGCCGTCTTGGAACATGGCATCGTCGCGCAGTTCGTAAACGTAGGTCACGTCATCCGGCTGGTCCCATGATTCGGCGAGGCCCGGCTGCAGGGCACCGTCGGCGTCGATCGAGACGAGGCCTTCTTGAGTGATGGAGGCGATGTAGTAGTTCAGGATGCCACTCTCGGCGCCCACATAGAGGCTCGAGAGGGAGCCGGGCAGAGCAACCGTGATGGTGTCGATGTTGCCGTCGCCGGTCGGAGTACTTGACGTGGCACAGCCAGCGAGCAACAGTGCGGAGGTGGCCACCGCGACGGTAGACGCCCGAGCCCCCTTAGCCAGGGTGGAGTTAGTCGATCTCATGCGAAGTTCGTGCCTTTCGGTGAGCGTTACAGGAGGTGTAAAAGGAGAGGATGCAAATTTCGCGCGTTGGAGGTGCGAGTGCTGTGACAGTGCCGCGCGATCACTGCTGGTTTTCCGGGCCACCTCGCGCATGGCCAGCAGCCGGAGGGCCACTGCGATGCTTGGAGTGTCGGCGGAGTCGTCGAGCGTTGTCGCATAGATGCGTCGACGAAGCTTGGGCTGCAACTCGAGGGCGACAACGCCGTCGGGCAGGCTAGTGGTGGCAATCGCGAGTTCTGACAGAAACGTCACGCCGATTCCGGATGCCACGAGCGCGAGTGCTGCGCCGGTCGTTGTCACATCGTGCCGCAGCGTGGGCTTCTCGCCGAGGGCGGTCGCGACGGCAACAAGCTGCTCAGTGCAGGTAGCCGGGCCGCCGATCCACGTAAAGGGAAGAAGCCCCGCGATGCTCGCGGTGGTGCCCAGCTGGTCAGCAATCGCGCGCGGAACAATCGCGAGCACATTTTCGGAGAGTAAAAAGCGCGAGCGAAGACCATCGGCGCTCGTGTGCGAACTCGATGCCACCGAGTGGTCGCTCGTGTAGCGATAGTCAAGGGCGATGTCGGCGCGGCCATCGGCGACGGCGCTGAGGGCGGCATCCGGTGCGGCTTCGCTGAATTCGACGTGGATGCCCGGAAACTCACGATCGAGGCGCGACAGCAGTGGCGCGATGATGCTGGCAACGGCGGCCGGGAACGCGGCGAGACGAACGGAACCACGGTCGAGGCCGAGGTGAGCGGTGAGGTCGCTGGCTGCAGCCGTGATGGCGGCATCGATGCGCGGAGCGTGGCTGGCGAGCAGGGCGCCGGCTTCGGTGAGTTCCATGCCGCGCGGTGTGCGCGCAACGAGGGCGATGTTGAGGCGGGCTTCGCTGCGCTTGAGGTGCTGAGTGATGGCGGGCTGGCTGAAGCCGAGGCGCCGAGCGGCGGCGGAAACGCTGCCGGTGTCGTGGATGGCGACGAGGATGCGCAGCATGTGAAGGTCGAGCGCGCGCGTGAGTTCGTCGAGGTTGGCGGATTCGTGCGGTATGCCCTGCATAACGACACCTTATGGCCAAACAGCACCGGCATAACGTTACGGAATGATTAACTTTGGCTATGGGGCGTGACGCAACCCTTTCGGGGGCAGGCCGAATAGCGACCGGAAACGTACTCTTAAATCATGACAAGTTCTCGACGCCTGCCCGCACTTATCTCGGGCGCCGTAGCTCTTTCCCTCGTTCTGGGAGGTTGCTCACTAGTCGAGCAGGGGTCCGAACTTGTGACTTCGGCGGGTAAGGATGTGCTTGCACACGCCGCGATCGCTTCATTAGTGTCAGATCTTGAAGGGCTCGGTGGCGTGGTGGCGGCGAACTATGAACTCGAGACAGATACGCCTCTCGGCGATCTCGGCCGAATTGTGGTTACCGCTGCGTCGACAATTGATGACAGCCAGCTGGGGCGGCTCTCTGACACCCTTCGCGATGGCTTCGGCGCTATCGAAGAGGTTGCGGTAAAACCTCATGCCAGCGTGAAGTTTTCGGGGGACGCTGCGGGTCATATTGACTTGTGGGCGATGCCTGACACGAACGACTCCTTTGTCGAGAATGTCGAATTCTGGCGGGCTGCCTCTGCGGCCGTCGAGACTGAGCTCTGGGTCGAGCTCTTGGGGGATGGTGCGGGAGCAGTGGGAATGCGTTCGATCGCGATCCCCTACGAATCGGATCGCGATGAAGCGACTGATCTCGTGATCGAGAACTACGCCGCCCTTCGCGATGTGGCTGTTGTCGACGATGACATTCCGAATTACTGGCAGGTTGCGGGCATCCAGTCTTCGGAGCAGCTTGCGCCGTCGATGTTCGTCGAGCTGGTTAGTGATTTGCGTAAAATCATGCCCCTTTTCTTTTACCCGGTGGAGTCAGACGCCATTGCCGGAGATTCGGATTTTCCGGAAGGGTTTCAAGTTTCTTGGATGCCATCTGGCACTAATGAAGGGCTCGGGGCGGTTTTCGTCTCGAGCAATGAATACACCGATGACTCGCGGAGCGACGCCATTCGCGCTGCAGTTCGCACGAGCGAAATCGAGGGAGTCAACTTTCAATTCGCCACGGGTGATCGGGGTTTTTGGATGCACACTTCCGTCTGCAAGGGCTCGGTCGAGGCCACTGCCGATGATGACCTTTTCTTCGAGGGTGTCGCGTCCTCCGGCGCCAAGCTGCTCGATGGTGCAGGCCCCGGAGCGTGCTTTCCGAATTAGCTGCTGCGTTGCTTAGCGTTCAGCCGTCACGAGAAGCTCGCCGACTTCACATTCGAGCGCTGCGCACACCGCAAACAGCGTCGAGAAGCGGACGGCGCGAGCTCGGTCGTTTTTCAGAATCGACAGGTTCACGACGCTCACGCCCACAATTTCGCTCAACCGTGTGAGGGTCATCCCTCGCTGCTCGAGCAGTTCATCAAGCCGACAGTGGATGCCGGTGGCATCGTTCTCATCCGCAGGCGCCATCAGACGAGGCCGTCGGTCTCGCGCTGCAGGCGTGCACCGATCTGGAAGAAGTAAACTAGGACGCTGAGTCCCAAGACGGCGAGCCACGGAGCGGGGGCGAATACGGCGAGCACGTTGTTGTAGCTGTAATCGCTGAGGGTCGCGAAAGCGCCGTTCGTGCCCATCGTGCGAAACAGTAGCCCTAGGGCCCACCCGCTAATAGCAGCGACAACAAGGCCGTTCAGTAACCGGAGATTGTGCGCGCTGAAAACTTGGCCAGTTAGCAAGTTTCGAATCATGAGACACCCGAGAACGATCATGGTGATCGTGGCGAGCGCGGGGATAGCGTCTGCCAGCACGAGTGAAATGAGCGTGATGGGCGGCATTCCGGTCACATGGATGATGGCGGAATCGACTTCGACAAGGATTTCGGCGCCATCGGGGCCTATCGGCAAGCTTGCCATTTCGTCGGCGAATGGGGCGAAGACCGGAACTTCGACGTTGGGAACAATTTCGATGATGCGCTGGATCAACGAGACGAGCAGGGCCACTGCCGCTGCTAGCCCGAAGGCGATGACTACGAAGAAACCGTAGCGGTCACTTCGAGACGTTGCTGTCGCGGGGGAGGTTGTGGACATTAGTGCTTCCTAACGTTTTTCGATACTAACGATAAGCGTTAACATATTGCTTATCGATATGGCACGCAACCTTCATTGTGCGCCTCTCGAAGAGCTCTCTCGACTTGCGATCATGGTGGGCAGACGAAACGTAAGCTTGAGTCATGAATTTTCGTCGGCGCGTGACGAGCGTGGTGACGGCCGTCGTTTTGCTCGCGCTCGGTGGGTGCACTGCGCTCGGTGATGAGGTATCCGACCTCCGCATCGACGGGTTCTCCGAATCGCAGCAGCGCGATTTCATGGAAAGCCTCGGCGAGCTCAGGAGGATCCCGGGGGTGAGCGAGGTGTCGTGGACGGCAACTCCAAACCCCTTCTGGGAGAGCTTCGCGACGATCGAGGTGGGTGTTAGCGAGGCTTTCGCGGAGCAGCAATTGGGGGTCATCGCCTAGACCATGAATCAGTACGACGGCAACGGTGAAGGCCCTGGGCTGCCGATCTCGTTCACTTCTCCTGAAGGCAATCCCGCTGGTGCGCTCTCCGCAGCGGGCAACGGAGTGTTTGAGTTCTGGTCCATTCCGGGATTGCAGTCGTCGGGTTCGCTTCCGCCGCGCGAGGTGCTTAATCTTGCGGAGCGGCTCAGCGGCTTATTTTCGTTGCGCACCAATGCGTGGCTCACGGCTGAGCCTGACGACGGCGATAGTTTCCCCGAAGGAGCCGGGATTCGCTGGGATGCCGACCCCACAGCGCAGCAGGGCCGCCAAGTGGATCTACTTTTCTCGGAATACCACGAGGAAGATTGGCCCGCGATTGTCGCTGCTGCCGCGGCCTCCTCTCAACTCGCCGGGTTCCATTTCCAGCACTTCTCCTTCGACCGAGACTTCTCCTTCCGTACCTCTACCCGCGAGGGAACAGTCCAAAAGGCAGCTGACGATCAAGAACTCTTTGACGCGATCCAAGCGAGCGGCGTCACACTGTTGGATGGCGCAGCACCGGGGCAGTGCATCCCCGAGTTTTATGAGTGAGCGGGTGACATCCGTGCATCGGCTTGCGGGCCCCGGCGCGTGCAATCCTGAGCGCTGACTGCACACAGTCACGCCTAGGGCGAACAGCAGACTATTTCGCGATTTCTCTGGTTAGTCTCTTTACATCGGTACCGAATTCGTAGCGGTATCTAAGGAGTGAAGAGATGTTTGAGAGATTTACCGACCGCGCCCGTCGTGTAGTCGTTTTGGCCCAAGAAGAGGCCAAGATGCTCAACCACAACTACATCGGCACCGAGCACATTTTGCTTGGCCTCATCCACGAGGGTGAAGGTGTTGCCGCTAAGGCGCTTGAGTCGCTGGGTATCTCACTCGACTCCGTGCGGGAGCAAGTGCAAGACATTATTGGCCAGGGTCAGCAACAGCCGACCGGGCACATTCCCTTTACGCCGCGTGCCAAGAAGGTACTTGAACTGAGCCTGCGCGAAGCGCTGCAGCTCGGCCACAACTACATCGGCACCGAGCACATCCTGTTGGGCCTCATCCGCGAGGGTGAAGGTGTTGCCGCTCAGGTGCTCGTGAAGCTCGGCGCTGACCTCAACAAGGTTCGCCAGCAGGTCATCCAGCTGCTCGGTAGCTTCCAGGGCAAGGAAGCCGTTGCCGTTGGTGGCAACGAATCTGCGCCCGACAAGGGATCGCAGGTTCTTGACCAGTTCGGCCGCAACCTCACTCAGGCGGCTCGCGATGGCAAGCTCGACCCCGTTATTGGTCGCGAGAAGGAGATGGAACGCGTTATGCAGATCCTCTCCCGCCGCACCAAGAACAACCCCGTCCTCATCGGTGAACCCGGTGTCGGTAAGACTGCTGTTGTTGAAGGCCTCGCCAACGCGATCGTTGCTGGCGACGTTCCCGAGACGCTGAAAGACAAGCAGCTTTACTCGCTCGACCTCGGAAGCCTCATTGCTGGTAGCCGCTACCGCGGTGACTTCGAAGAGCGCCTCAAGAAGGTCACCAAGGAGATCCGCACCCGCGGCGACATCATCGTCTTCATCGACGAGATCCACAGCCTCGTTGGTGCTGGTGCTGCCGAAGGTGCCATCGACGCTGCCTCGATCCTCAAGCCGCTGCTGGCTCGTGGCGAGCTCCAGACCATTGGTGCGACGACCCTCGACGAATACCGCAAGCACTTTGAGAAGGATGCCGCGCTTGAGCGCCGCTTCCAGTCCGTGCAGGTGCACGAACCTAACCTGCCGCACACCATCAACATCCTCAAGGGACTGCGCGACAAGTACGAGTCGTTCCACAAGGTATCCATCACCGACGGTGCCATTGTTGCCGCAGCGAACCTCGCCGACCGTTACGTCGCCGACCGCTTCCTGCCCGACAAGGCCATCGACCTGCTCGACGAAGCTGGCGCACGCCTGCGTCTGTCGATCCTGTCGGCACCTCCCGAGCTGCGCGAATTCGACGACAAGATCGCCGACGTTCGCTCGCGCAAGGAAGGCGCCATCGAAGACCAAGACTTCGAAAAGGCCGCTAGCCTGCGCGACGAAGAGAAGAAACTGCTCGGAGAGCGCCTGCGCCTCGAGAAGCAGTGGAAGTCGGGCGACGTTGGCGCGAGCGGAATCGTGGATGAAGGTCTGATTGCCGAAGTTCTGGCAGCAGCAACCGGCATCCCCGTCTTCAAGCTCACCGAAGAAGAGTCCAGCCGCCTTATCTTCATGGAGAAGGCACTCCACATGCGCGTCATTGGCCAAGAGGAAGCCATCTCGGTTCTCTCCAAGACCATCCGCCGCACGCGTGCTGGCCTCAAGGACCCCAACCGTCCGAGTGGTTCGTTCATCTTCGCCGGTCCGACCGGTGTGGGTAAGACCGAGCTCGCGAAGGCACTTGCCGAGTTCCTGTTCGACGACGAGTCGGCCATGATCTCGCTCGACATGAGTGAGTACGGCGAGAAGCACACCGTTTCGCGACTGTTTGGTGCCCCTCCCGGATTCGTAGGATTCGAAGAGGGTGGCCAGCTCACTGAGAAGGTGCGCCGCAAGCCGTTTAGCGTTGTGCTTTTCGACGAGATCGAGAAGGCTCACCCCGACATCTTCAACTCGCTCCTGCAGATCCTCGAAGAGGGTCGCTTGACCGATGGCCAGGGTCGCGTGGTGGACTTCAAGAACACCGTCATCATCATGACCACCAACCTCGGTACCAAGGACATCACCGCTGGCCCCATGGGCTTCCAAGTGGAAGGCGACTCTGCAACGACCTACGACCGCATGCGCGGCAAGGTCGTTGAAGAGCTGAAGAAGCACTTCAAGCCTGAGTTCCTCAACCGTGTTGACGAGACCATCGTCTTCCCGCAGCTGAGCAAGCCTGAATTGCTGCAGATCGTTGACCTCTTCATCAAGCGACTCTCCGAGCGCATGATGGATCGCGACCTCACCGTCGAGATCACTGTTCCCGCCAAGGAGCGTCTCATCGAAGTCGGGTTCGACCCCGCCCTCGGTGCTCGACCGCTTCGCCGCGCCGTGCAGCACGAAGTGGAAGACGCACTCAGCGAGAAGATCCTCCACGGTGAGCTCAACGCCGGTGACCACGTGCACGTTGACTTCGTTGACAACAAGTTCGTGTTCGTCACGAGCCGCCAGCCCGGTCTCCCCGAAAAGGAGCCCGCCGAAGTCGAGGCCTAAGCCTCCGACCTTGCCACCGCGGCATTAGCCACACGACAGCGGCTGCACGACACCTCCGGGTGTTGGGCAGCCGCTTCGTCGTTAACGGCTCCCTGAGCGGTACCGTTATGGCGTGACCACCTTCAGCATCCGCCCGGCACGAACGCACGACGTACGGGCCATTCAGGGCCTTATCGAGCCACTGGTGAACGAGCGCATTCTGCTCGGCAAAGACCTCGTGGTGTTTTACGAGGCCGTGCAAGAGTTTCGCGTCGCCGTTGCGCCCGATGGCTCAGTCATCGGATGCGGTGCCCTTCACGTGATGTGGCAAGACTTGGCCGAGGTGCGCACCCTTGCTGTTGCCTCCGAGTGGCTCGGCACAGGTGTCGGCCACGCGCTGCTCGATCAGATCGAAGCGGATGCGCGTGCGCTGGGGCTTGAGCGACTGTTCTGTCTCACGTTCGAGACCGCCTTCTTCGCTCGGCACGGCTTTGAACCGGTCGAGGACGAAATCGTTGATCCGACGGTATTTGCCCAGTTGGCGCTCTCTCCTGACGAGGGTGTGGCCGAATTTCTTGATCTTTCCCGCGTAAAACCCAACACCCTCGGCAACACGCGCATGCTGAAGCACCTTTAGCGGCCTCAGACGTTTAGCCTTGCGGTATGTCGACGTTTAGGAATCCGGTCGGCCCGCAGTCAAGCAGCGTCTACTGGCGCCGGCGCTTGATCGTCGGGCTAGGGCTCCTTGCTGTGATCGCGATCATTCTGCTGATTATCTTCGGCCCGAAGGCATCGACAGACCCTGCTGCCACCTCTGCGAGCACCGAGCCATCGGCTGCGGCATCCAGCTCTCCAGCGGCTACGGATGCCTCCGGATCAGCAATCTGTGACCCGGCCAAGCTCAGCCTCGAAGCGGTCACCGACTCCTCGAGCTACGACGAGGGCCAGAACCCTCAACTGTCGTTCTCGCTCAAGAGCACCATGACGGAACCCTGCGTAGTTGAGGCAGGCAGCGACATCCAAGAGTTCGTAATCACCAGCGGTGACGACGAGATCTGGAACTCCAAGCACTGCCAGACCGCCGGCGAACCGACCACCGTCGTGCTGCAGCCCGGTGTGCCCGTGCAATCAAGCTCCATCGAGTGGGATCGCACCCGCTCGGCAACAGACACGTGTGAGTCAGACCGCCCCGTCGTAACGGCCGGTGGTGCCAGTTACCACCTCGAAGTTTCGGTCGGCGACATCAGCTCTGAGAGCACCAAACAGTTCTTGTTGAACTAACCCGGATAGGTCATGGCTTCTTCAACCTCCGCGGCGCAGAGCGCCGAATTCAGTTCCCCTATGCTCGCGCAGGCTCTTGAAGCTGGTGACCCTATGTCGGTCGCCCTCGCGCTGCGCAACGACCGCGTTATGGTGCCCATTCTCGTCGACGTCAGCAGTGGCGAGGATGCTGCGGAGGGCGCTGAGCCTCAAGTGCGCGTGTTCCGACGGGGCGAGGCTGACAAGTACATGCTTCTGCTGTTCTCCTCGGTCGATACCTATGTCGCGATGCTTCCCGAGGAAACCGACCACCAGGTCGTGGCGTACCGGGCGGATGATTTGCGTGCCTTTTTGGAGACCAATAAGGGCGTTTTGGAGTCGGTGTGGTTCGACGTCGCGGGCCCGCACACGATGCAGGCGTCCCCCGATGACATCGTGGATGCCCTCACGCTTTCGTGACGAGCGTCGCCAGAGCATCGCTGTGGCGCAAATTGCACGATGCTCGTTTGGTGAGGGTGTTCACCCAGTTCAGGGGACAGAGAGCCCAAAATAGACCATTTTGGGCCATTTTCGGCACTCTTTAGGGTTACATCCAGACTCACGCCAACATCAATGTTATAAACAGGCCTTTCTATCCCCCGTCTGTGCCAGTTACTCTGTTCCACGTGGAAGACAACAGTTTCGGTGTGCCAGCGGGATGGTACCCAGACCCTCTGGGCTTGCCCCAGTTGCGCTGGTGGGATGCCCAAGCCTGGACTGAGCACACCTCAGATGCCCGTGCCCCTATCGTTGTGCAGCCGTCAGCGACCAAGCTGGCCTTTGCGGATGACGACGATGAAGACGACTTCAACGATGACATCGGCGGGTACCCTTCCCGACGTGCGCAGCGCGATAGTGAGCGCGACAGTTCCGCTGACTTCTTGGTCACAGAGACTCGTAGCGAGCCGGAGCCGGAGACCGCACCCGTTCACGACGAGCTAAGCGCACAGCCGCTGCTCGCGATGACACTGCGCGAACTCGAAGCTCCCGTTGATGAGACTCGTGAGGCCGAAGAGCCTCAACTGCTTCCCAAATCGGCCACCGCTCACGCGAACACGATGCCTGGTGCATCCACGCTGAGCGCCTACGCCGAAGAAGAAGAAGCTCCCGAGCGCGAGATTCGCCAACACCGTACCTACAACGCGGCTGTCTGGCTCATCGCCATCCTGCCTCTCGTGCAGCTGTTGAGCGCCATGTTCCTCATCGCAGGCGCAGGCCTTGGAAACAACCTGCCGCTACTCCTCGTGGTGTGGGTCGCGCCGTACATCGTGGTTCTCGGTCTTGCCGCCTACGACAACCTCTTGCTTCAGGTGTGGGGCCACGAACGCCCCGCGAATGCAGCTTGGGCGTTCTTGACTGCACCGGTCTACCTCGTGATGCGCGGTATCCGCACAATGCGCGAGACCGGTAAGGGCATCGCCCCGATCGCTACCTGGTCGGCAACTCTCGTCTCGCTCGTGATCGGAATGCTGATCCTTCCGGGTCTTATCATTTCGCTCATTCCGCAGACCTTCAGCACTCAGATCGAGGATTCGATTCAGGCTCAGGCGGCAACGCTCGGCGCCAACATCGAACTCGACTGCCCGGCAACTCCGCCGGTTCTTATCGGTGACACCTTCACGTGTCGCGCAGTGAAGCCAGAGAATGGTCAGCGCGACTCGATCCTGGTGAGCTTGCAGCGCGAGAACGGCTGGATCAGCTGGCGCGTAGAGGACTGGGGTCTCTGGACCCTGTTCGGCTAGCCACTCGGCTTCCACGGCTTCAGTCGCAACGGCGGCTCGTCTTCGGATGAGTCGCCGTTGCTTCGTTAAGTGCGGCTGGTGGTGCCGTGCGCTCTAGAACTCGGGGATCTGCACGCGCTCGTCGGTGGCGCCAGCGAAAGCGAGGCGCAGTGCTTCACGCACGTGAGCGGCATCCGAATCAATCACGGTGCTGAAGCCCAGACGGGTGGCTTCTGCGCGGCGCTGTTTAGACGACGACGCGGGGCGAATCTCGCCAGCAAGACTAATCTCGCCGACGACAGCCATCGTGGCTGAGTACGCTTTGTCTTTGTACGCGCTGGCGATGGCGAGAGCAATGGCGAGGTCGGCGCCAGGCTCAGTGACCCGGATGCCGCCCACCGTCGAGACGTAAACGTCGAACGTGGAGAGCGGGATTCCCGCTCGCCGCTCGAGTACCGCCAGCAGCATGGCCACGCGCGAGGCGTCAACGCCGTTCACGACGCGTCGCGGCTGCGGGGCTTGGGATTTCACGATGAGTGCCTGAACCTCCACGGGGAGGGCACGTCTGCCTTCCAGCGCGATCGTGACGCACGTGCCGCTGACGGGTTGACGGGCGTGCGAGAGGAACAGGCCACTGGGGTCAGAGACTTCGGCGATTCCTTCGCCGGTCATCTCAAAGCATCCGACCTCTTCGGTGGAGCCGAAACGGTTCTTGTGCGCGCGCACGAAGCGCAGCGCGGTCTGGCGGTCGCCTTCGAACTGCAGCACGACATCCACGAGATGTTCGAGCAATCGGGGGCCGGCGATGTTGCCATCTTTGGTGACGTGGCCAACGAGCAAGATGGGCAAGTTCTGGTCTTTGCTCACGCGGATGAGCGTGGAGGCCACTTCGCGCACTTGCGAGGGACCGCCGGCAATACCCTCGGTCGCGGCGGAGGCGACGGTCTGCACCGAGTCCACGATCACGAGCTGGGGTTTGACGTGGTCGATCTGGCCGAGGATGGTGCCGAGATCAGTTTCGGCCGCGAGAAAGAGCGAGGGGTGCAGGGCGTTGGTGCGCTCGGCCCGCAGCCGCACTTGGCTCACGGACTCCTCGGCGGTCACATAAAGCACGCGCTGGCCGGATGCTGCTGCCCGCGACGCGACCTCAAGAAGCAGGGTGGACTTACCCACACCGGGCTCGCCGCTCAACAGGATGGCGGCCCCGGGAACAACGCCGCCGCCGAGCACGCGGTCGAACTCGGCGATGCCGCTCGGCCAGTGCGCGACGGACTCGGCACCGATCTCGGTAATGGAGCGCGCGCCGCTGGCCTCAGAGACCGCGACGGTCGAGACCCGCTTGGTGATGCCCGTGGCCGCACCAGCATCGGTCACGGTGCCCCACTGCTGACATTCGCCACAGCGGCCTACCCATTTGATGGAGGTCCAGCCGCACTCAGTGCAGCGAAAATTACTTACAGCTCGGGCCATAGTTCAAGAGTAGGCGGCACGACTGACACCGCTACGCGAGCGTCAGGAAGAGCTTCTCGATGTCGTCTTTCGTCATGCCGTCGTGGCTGCCCTGGCCATCGGCGTCTTCGGTTGAGCACGACTGCAGAGCATTGGCAATGATCATGAAGCCGGCGCGGTCGAGAGCCTTGCTCACCGCCGAGAGTTGCGTCACGACATCCTTGCAATTCGAGTCGGCGCCCATCGATTCAATGAGGGCGCGAAGTTGTCCCTCGGCACGCTTGAGGCGATTCATGATCTTGCGCATGGCCTCTGGATCGTGGCCAGCATCGGCAACGACTGCCGTGGAATCCGCGGTGCCGGTGGCTGCAGCATCCGTTGTCATGATCAGTTGCCCTTCGTGACGGGCAGGCCAGCGTTACGCCACGCTGACGTTCCGCCCTCAACGTTGACGGCGTCGAAGCCCTGAGTGTTGAGCCATTCGACGGCTTGTGCACTGCGGCCGCCGCTTTCGCAGATGACGTACACGGTTTCGTCGCGGTCGAGTTCTTCGACCCGGGCAACGAGTTCTCCGAGCGGAATGCTCGCGGCAGCGGGTGCATGCCCCGACACGTATTCAGCGGGTTCGCGCACGTCGATGACGACGGGGTTGGTGAGTTCGGAGAGCGTGTGCGTGGTGATGGTGTTCATGAAATTCCTTGCGAGTGATGAGGTGAGTGAGGTGGGTGAGAGCGAAAGCGGGGGCGCGAGCGCCGCGGGTTATGCGGTGGCCGCGCTCCACGTGCGGTAGCCGCCGTCGAGATTCACGGCGTCGAAACCATTCTGAGCGAGGATGCGCACGGCGGTGTGGCCGCGCTGTCCGACCTGGCAGTGCACGATGACGCGGCGGTCACCGAGTTCGTCGAGACGCTCGCGCAGCTCGTCGAGCGGAATGTTGACGGCGTGCGGGATGGCGCCGCGTTCGAATTCGGCGACGGTGCGAACATCCACCAACAGGGTTCCGGCCGCGAGTTCGGCGTCGATCTCGTGCCACTGAATTGAGGCGCTGAGGTTGTCGCGCAGGTTCTTCGCGACGTAACCGAGGTGGTTGATCGGGTCTTTAGCCGAGCCGTATTGCGGCGCATAGGCGAGCTCAAGGTCGGCGAGAGCGCTCGCAGTGATGCCGAAGCTCGTGGCAGTGGCCAGCACATCCATGCGCTTATCGACACCTTCTTTACCCACCGCCTGAGCGCCCAGAATGAGATCTGTCTCGACATCGACAATGAGCTTGAGGGAGAGCGACTGAGCGCCGGGGTAGTAGCCGGCGTGCGACACGGGGTGGGTGTGGATAACGCGGATGTCGCGCCCCGCTGCCCGCAGCGCGCGTTCGGTGGAGCCGAGGCTCGCGACGGTCAGCTCAAAGACGCCGACGATCGCGGTGCCCAAGGCCGGCTTCGATGCCACTTCGTCGCCGGCGAGAGTGTCAGCGAGGTAGCGGCCATCGCGGTTGGCGGGGCCTGCGAGGGCGACGAGCTCGTGTTCACCACTGATAGCGCCGACCTTTTCAGCGACGTCACCGACGGCATAGATGTGAGGTTCGCTGGTCTGGTAGCCAGCGCTGACCCGGATGCCACCAGCGGCTCCGGTTGCCAGTCCAGCGTGCACGGCGAGGGCATTGTCGGGGCGCACGCCGATTGCCGCGACGACAACGTCTGCCGCGACGCTCGAGCCATCACTGAGTTGGACGGCGGAGTCATCCACCGCGACCGCCTCGGTGCCGAGGCGAAGGTCAACGCCGTTGGCGCGCAAGTGGGCTTCGACGGGCGTGACCATTTCGGCGTCGAGCGTGCCGAGGATGTGAGCGGGGCGCTGCACGAGGGTGACGTTGAGGCCGCGCTTAGCGAGGTTCTCGGCCATCTCGACGCCGATGTAGCCGGCACCCAGCACGACGACGTTTGCGGTCGTGGGGTCGAGGTCGCCGAGGGAAGTGTGGAGGGCGTCGACGTCTTCGATGTTGCGGAGTACGAGCATCCGCTCGCTGCCGGGGATCGCCGGGATGGCGGCGCTCGCGCCGGTAGCGATAACGAGCTCGTCGAAGTGCTCGGTGCTTGTCGAGTCGTCGCTGCGGTTGTGCACCGTGATGCTGTGGCCGGCGGGGTCGATCGAGGTGACTTCGTGGTTGACGCGAACGTCGAGGCCGAAGCGGCGGCCGAGGCTCGCGGGAGTCTGGAGCAGCAGTTCGTCGCGCTCGGTAATAACGCCGCCGAGGTAGTAGGCGAGGCCGCAGTTGGCGAAGGAGACATGGCCGCTGCGCTCGAAGACCACGATCTCGGCGCGCTCATCGCGACGGCGCATGCGGGTGGCGAAGGACATTCCGGCGGCTACTCCACCGATAACG
This sequence comes from Salinibacterium sp. VpJ6, assembly GCF_059767345.1. Lineage (NCBI taxonomy): Bacteria > Bacillati > Actinomycetota > Actinomycetes > Micrococcales > Microbacteriaceae > Salinibacterium > Salinibacterium sp. VpJ6. The sequence goes on along the minus strand of NZ_JBSOQL010000001.1, from coordinate 1,248,443 downwards.
AGGATGCGGCGGGGGCGTGGTGTGGTGGCGGTGCTCATTGTTCGAGCATACCCCTAGGGGTATGCCGCGAGCCAGTTGTTCTCGCCGAGCGAAACTCACTCGACGGCGATTGCTGAGGAATGCGCGATTTCAGCGCGATCGTGTTTACGATGGGGTACCGAACAAGGGAGTATCGCTGTGGCCGACAAGACTTTCGATCCGCGGTTCGACCCCGCCTTTCAACGGGGCTTTGCGGCAGGGGAGCGCGGGGAGCGGGCTGACGATTCTGAGGCTCGGCGCCCACAGACGGTTGCCGGTCCGGCCGGTCCGACGGCCGCGGAGGCTGCCGATGCGGCCAGTCGTCCAGATGCTTTTACGCCGCCCGCCGCCGCGCTGCCGGCAACGGTGCCAGGAGAGGGCCACTCTGAGGCGCACACTCCTCAGTCAGCCTATGTCGACGAGAGCGGCGCGACAGTCGGTGCTGAGCCTGAAAAAACTGCCGCCCCCGTGAGTCTTGCGCGCAACCCCTGGTTATACGTTTTGTGGGCGATCGGGGTAATCGGTCTCGCAGCAACTGCCGGTGCGCTGTGGTGGGCAAACTCCATTCTCTATGGCGTCGGAAATCTTGAAGTTGAAAGCTACGCGACGGTTGCGACAGTGCAGTCGCTGGCCCCCATCGGGTTGTCATCGGGCTCGTTGGCCCTTGTCGGCGCGTTGCTGTTGCACGGCTTCAGTTGGATGCGCAAAAACCAGTGAACGACGATGCGCAAAAACAGGTGAACGCACGCCGCCAATATCTGTACTAAACTCTCTCCCGGTACCGTGTCCGAGCGGCCGAAGGTGCAACTCTCGAAAAGTTGTGTGTGTGAAAGCGCACCGTGGGTTCAAATCCCACCGGTACCGCCAAAGAAAAGCCCCGCATTCCTAGTGAATGCGGGGCTTTTTTGTGCGCCGGGGGAGCCAGCGTCTGGGGCGCCAGCGTGTCTCTGGGCTTGTCGCTTGTCGCTTGTCGCTTATCGCTTGTTGCTGGGGCGATCAGGATCGTCCTCGCGGAATGGCAGCGCAGCAACGACGAGGGCGGGGATGAGGAATCCCATCGCGAACGACAGCCAGAAGAACGATCCGAAACCTCGGTCTTTGCGTTTTCCCGCCATTGCGACGAGAAGTGAGATGAGGATGTTGACGATAGCGAAAACGCCCATCATCACGAAGGAGAAGAGGTCAGGGGATACCGAAGGGAATGGGTTCACGTGGGCACACTATCGACCTCGGCGAGTTCGTCGTCGGTCGCCATCCGGAAGCCGCCGCCCGCAGGGGTTTCGACTGCGTGGCGAGGCTGGCCACGAGTGGCCCAGAGGCTCGCGCCGATGGAGGTGGCGAGGATGAGGAAGATCACGCCGAGCGAGACCGTGGTGGAGATGTAATACACATCGAGGAGGAGCATCTTGATTCCGACCCAGACGAGCAAGAGCGCGAGCCCGATCTTGAGGTAGATGAAGCGGTGCATGAGGTCGGCGAGCAGAAAGTACATTGCTCGAAGGCCGAGGATCGCAAAAGCGTTAGCGGTGAACACGAGGAACGCTTCATCGGTGACGGCGAAGATGGCCGGGATCGAGTCGACGGCAAACACGATGTCAGTGATCTCGACAAGAACCAGCACGGCGAGCAGCGGGGTCGCTAGCAGCACGCCCGCCTTGCGTACGACGAACTTCTGACCGTAGAAGGCATCCGTCATGGGCACGCGGCGTCGAAAGATTCTAAGGACCGCCGAATTTTCGGGGTTGTAGTGCTCGTTGCGTTTGCGGAGCATCTGCATGCCCGTAAACACCAGGAACGCACCGAAGATGTAGAGCACCCAGGCGAAACTGCTGAGCAGCGCTGCTCCGGCGGCGATGAAGATGCCACGAAAGACGAGAGCGCCAATGACCCCGAGGAACAGCACTCGGTGTTGAAACTGCGGCGGCACGGCGAAGGCCGAGAAGATGATGGCCCAGACGAAGACGTTGTCGACGGCAAGCGACTTCTCGATGACGAAGCCGGCGAAGTATTGCTGGCCGAATTCCGCGCCAAACAGCCACCAGATAATGCCACCGAAGGTCACACCGGAGGCGACCCAAACGACGGACCACGCTGCGGCTTCACGCACGCTGATGACATGAGCGGTGCGATGCGCGATCAGGTCGATCGCAAGCATCACCAGAATGACACCGATGACGGCGAGCCAAGCCCACAGGGGAACGTTCATGAAACAACTCCAGAATGTTAGAAATTCTGGAGGTCTCGTCGAGCCCTTTCAGGCCCTAGCTGCACCGGGCCATGATGACACGACCGTAATGACGATGAGCTTCGCGGGGACTACTCCCCTCCGTGGTGATAACTCAACCATGGTTCCGGATGTCGCTCAACTGAGTGGTTTCAGATTTCGGCGTTTTCGCAGGCTGGGTCGACGCTCGCGACCCGCGCGGCTAACTCAGGGAGACGTCCAGCATGTCCTCGAGGGTTTCGCGCACGAGTGACTCGCGGGTCTCGCGACTGCGGAATAATGCCGATGGCGACGGGCGCGAGTCGCCGACTGCGGTCAGCGGTCAGCCAACATGCTCGTCATATCGGGCCACGATTCAGTCGTTGCTCATCAGCGGGGATGAGGCTTGGTCGAGGACCTCAAGAATGTGTTGATATCGGTTCCCGGTGGCGCGAGTCATCCCGATCTCGCAGGTGCGCGCGCACGATATGTAGGCGTCGAACTTGCCTGCCTGAACATCTTTTGCCTCGCGCGAGGTAGCGCTGGCGGTAAGTTCTGGGTGCAGCATCCCGCGGTCTCCGGCAAAGCCACAACATCCCCAATTGGAGGGCACCGTAACCTCAGCTGCGAGTCGCCCTGCCAAGATCGCGAGATTTGGGTTGGCGCCGATGCGGGTGCTCGAACATGTCGGGTGGAGGACAACGTTCGTGAGGGAGGTGTCAATTGTCAGTAATGGCAAGATCCGGTCGGTGGCGAAGTCGACGGCATCGACGATCCGCAAATTACTGTATTCGGGATGTCGCTCGACGGCCGTCTGGAGAGCGACTATGAGACCCTCCGAGCATGAAGAGTTGTCAGACACGATGGGAAGCTCCCCGAAATTCGATGCTTTCCAGAGCGCAGCGGCGGTGCGCTCGACCATAGTGTCGTGCCCAGCAGTGATGCCCTTCGACTTCCACGGTGTGCCGCAGCACAAGCTGCTGATCTGAGCTGGGCGGATGAGCCCGATGTTGGCCTTCGCCGCGAGCGATTCGAATGCGACGGCGACTCCGCCTTCCTCATGCGTGGGGCCGAACATGCTGCCGACGCACGCCTGGAAGTAGACAGCTTCAGCCGGAAGCGACGTATTTCCCCCACGACGACGCGTCCCGCCTTTAGGGAGGTCCGGTGACCAGAGCGGGACAGAGTCGTTGCCGAATATTGCTCGAGCCGCTGTGTTGGGCGCTGTGATCAGCGGTGGGGGTATCGTAGCGGCGACAGTCAGGGCTGTCGATGCGAGCTGGGTGACGGCGCCCCATGTCTTTCCTGCCGCGTTCCAGACGCCAGCTTCGATAGGGCGAAGGGCCTCGGCGCGTAACCGCGTCACGAGGTCGCCGGTGTTGATCAGTACCGGGCACGCGGTCTGACACATCCCGTCGACTGCGCACGTGTTGACGACTTCATACTCTCGCTCGCGGCGAAGCTCGCTCGCTAGGGCAACATCGCCCCGCGCGACCGCCTCCGCGATCGCGCGTTGAACCACGATGCGCTGCCGGGGCGTGGTCGTCAGGTCTTTGCTGGGACAGACCGGCTCGCAATAGCCACACTCGACGCAACGGTCGACTTCGACTTCGACCGTCGGAGCAGACTTAAGGTTGCGCAAGTGGAGCTCCGGATCGGCCGTGAGCACTGCATCCGGATTGAGGATGCCCGCAGGGTCGAATGCTTTCTTAATGTCGAGCATGACTTGATAGAGCACTGGACCGTACTGCCGTGCCACGAACGGCGCCATGATGCGTCCCGTGCCGTGCTCTGCCTTGAGAGTGCCGCCTGCTCCAAGGACGAGGTCGACCATGTCCTCTGTGAATGCGCGGTAGCGCTCGACGTTGGACGCAATCTCAAAGTTCTCGTTGATGAGAAAGTGCACGTTTCCGTCCTTGGCGTGCCCGAATATGACCGCGTCGTCGTATCCATATGCGCGAAAGAGTCGGGTGAGGCCCTCGCACGTCTTCGACAGTTCTGTAACAGGAACGGCAATGTCTTCGAGAAGGGCAGTGGTGCCGGATGGACGATTTCCGGCGATGGTGGCATACAGCCCCTTGCGAATGTGCCACAGGGATGCCCTAAGCGTGGCATCCTGCGTCAGCGCAGCAGCAGTAGTTAACGGCAGACGGGCAAAAAGCTGCTCAGCCTGACTTGTCAGATCGGCCAGCTCGTGCTGCCTGGCCGTCTGGTATTCAACGAGAAGCGCGCAGTGATCGCGGATCTCGAAATCGGGCAGGGCTCGTCTTGATTGGGGGTCGATGAGAGCCGCCTGCAGCGAAGCCGCATCCAACAGTTCGATTGTTGCCGGGCCGGTTGCGCTGAGCTCAACGAGCGCATCGGTGGCCGCAAGAAGGCTGTCGAACACCAGCAAGGTGGTTGCCGCGTGTTTGAGCAGGGGGACGGTGTTGAATGTTGCTTCGGCAACGAACCCAAGGGTGCCTTCGCTGCCGACCATGAGGTGTGCGAGTATCTCGATTGCCGTGTGGTGCTCAATCAATGAGTTGAGGCCGTACCCCATGGTGTTTTTGATGCTGTGTTGTCGCGTAATCTCCGCTGTGAGCAGCGGATCGGCAAGAACTTCCGCCCGAAGATCGGTGAGTGCTTGCCACAAAGCGGGGTCAGAGGCGCGGAGTTTCTGATCCGCATCGTTTTCACCAGTATCGATGATCGTGCCGCTCGGGAGCACAATTACTGCCGAGCGAAGCGTCCGGTAGGCGTTGTGGCGAATGCCGCAGGCCATACCACTGGAATTATTCGCGACAACGCCTCCTATCGTGCAGGCGATCTCACTCGCAGGGTCTGGCCCGAGTTTTCGGCCATGGCGCAGAAGTCGAGCGTTGACCTGCCGCACCGTGGCGCCGGGCCCCACCCTGGCGATGGTTCCGCCGTTTTCAACCGAGATCGACCGAAAGTGCTTGCGCGTGTCCACGAGGATGTTGCTAGTTGAGGCCTGGCCCGAAAGGCTCGTCCCTCCAGAGCGGAAGGTAAGTCGCTCTCCGTGGGCGCTCGCGTAGCCGAACAGAGTAGCCACCTCGCCCGCATCCGTCGGTGTGACGACCGCACGAGGCGTAAGCAGATAGTGGGAGGCGTCTACGGCAGCAATGACTCGATCGAACGCGCGTGTGGAAACGGCTTTCTCGCGGGGGAGAGTTAACCGGAGCGCTCGCCCAAGATCATCCTCTATCAATGTGAGATTGGAACGGGAGGCAGGTTCGATACGGCTCATGGTCGACCCTTTCATTGGTGATGCCAATCGGCGAATTCAGGACACCTATGAACTAGCTGAGAGGGGATCGCTCGGGGTGTCAATCACTTCTTGATGCTGGATACCGAGACCAGAAATTCCGAGTGTGATGGAGTCGCCGGCCTTCAGCCACCGTTGCGGCGTCATTCCCAGGCCGACTCCGCTGGGTGTTCCAGTGTTGATCAGGTCTCCAGGCTCGAGGATCATAAACTGGCTGATGTAGCGCACAATCTGAATCGGATTGAAAATTAGGTCCGACGTCGAGCCGTCCTGGTAGCGCTCGCCATTGACTTCGAGCCAAGCGTCCAGATCTAAGACGTTGTCGAATTCGTCAGGTGTAGCCAGCCACGGGCCGCAGGGGTTGAATGTCGGCGACGACTTTCCCTTCGTCCACTGACCACCGCGCTCAAGTTGGAACGCCCGCTCACTCACATCATTGCTGAGCACGTACCCGGCGATGGCGGCGCGGGCGGCCTCGTCGCTATCGAGATACACGCTCCGTCGCCCAATGACGATTCCGAGTTCGACTTCCCAGTCGGTCTTTGATTCACCGCGAGGCAACCAGACGTCATCGTTCGGTCCGACAAGAGTATTAGGCGCTTTCGTGAACAAGATTGGTTCTTCTGGGATGGGCATGTTGGATTCGATGGCGTGCTTGCGATAGTTCAGCCCGACACAGATGATCTGATGAGGGCGGGAGATTGGGGCTCCAACGCGCTCACCTTCGAGCCCGCGAGTCTGTCCCGACGTCGCGCGTTTCGTAACGGTGGAACGCAGCGTCTCGACACCGTCAGAGGCGAAGAAGTGCTCGTCAAAGTCTGTGACGATGTCTGAAACGTCTACAAGCACATCGTTGTCCACGCGAACCATCGGTCGCTCTTGCCCGTGAGCACCAACGCGCATGAGTTTCATAGTCCACGCTCCGCGGGGTTGGTTTGTGATCCCAAGAAGGCGACTGCCTCGATTTCGAACTGCAGGAATTCAAAACCCATCGCAACGGTCGTGCGAGCGGGGCGCGGATGCGCAAATTCAGCGAGATACAGCTCGTTGTAGCGTGGCAGCGCTGCCTCGTCACGAACGTAGGCGCCGATGCGCACAATGTCCGCGCGAGTGGCGCCCGCTTCGGCGAGCACACGGTCGAGACCAGCGATCGATCGGGCGAACTCCTCCTCGAAGGTACCTGGAATGAACTGTCCCGTTTCTGGATCGGTAGACGCTTGGCCGGAGATGTACAGCCAGTCTCCCGCGCGCACCGCTGGGGTGAGTGTGCGATCGGGATGAGCTCCAAAGTGTGTAATCACGATGATTTCCTTTCGGTGGTTACTTCGGTGTCACGACAGAAGAGAAGGAGGCATTTCGCCTCGGTCAAACGCGGCGATTGCGGTCTCGAAGTGGGCAGATGCCCCACCGAGCACCGCAGCGCCATGTCCAGCGAAAAGCTGATCGATACCAAGATCGGCCAGCGACCGGATGCTTCGTTCCGACTCCGCCACGTTGGCGTCAGGGGTGTTCAGATGGGCGATCCGTCCTTGCGGAAAAATGAGGTCTCCACTGAACAACGCGCGGCCGTGCGACGTCTCGGCCACGAAAACCATGTGGTCCTCACTGTGTCCGGGTGTCGTGACGGGAGTTACGCGTATGTCGCCAACAAGCAATGGGCCATCAAGGAATTCAGCGGCGACCGCTTCCAACCGCTGGTCGGCCGGATAGATGCCATCTCGGCGAGCACGGGGAAGCCCCACGGCCTCTTCGTCACCTGCGCGGAGGATTTCTGCACAACGCGCGCTCGCGAGGACCGGTGCGTTGAAAGCGCGAGACAGGGACGTTGCGCCACCTGAATGGTCAACATGGCCGTGAGTGATGAGTATCGCCTTGAGCTTTGCGCGATCGAGAAGCGCTTCGGCCCGCGCGATGAGGGCGCCGGGCGATCGTCCCGCTCCGGTATCAATGATGACGGCTTCGTTTCCGGAACGGAGAACATAGGCATTCCCGTCCCAATAGTCACTCAATCCGAAACCTAGGTATCCGCTGGCGAGCAGGAAGCATTCCGCGGTGAGCCTCATGCGGAGCCGCCGGGGGTGAGGTGGTCGGTGCGGATGTTCGCGCGCTCGTAGTCGAGGCGGCCAAGAAGAGAGTCGGTCTCTCCTGGCGTGCCGGCAAAGACGAAGTGGTCGCTGTAGCGCGACCAGCCGGCTCGGAGCGCTGCAGCGCCCTTAAGGAGCAGCACGTCATAGTCGGCGGGGTCAATTCCGAGGGCGGTAAACATTCCAGGATCGTTTGGTTGCACTGAGCTTCCTTGAATCACGATATCGAGAACACCGATGCGTACCCACGCGGCGCCCTTCATGTCCACGACTGCACCGGTCGCCATGGGGCCCGTATTGGTGAACTTGCCGTCGGTGACTCGCAGCACTTTCGCTGTGCCCTTCAACGAGTTTCCTGAACGAACGGATGCAGCGCCACCAAGCTGCACCGCTCTCGCTTCAGAGGCGTATTCGAGCAGAGCGAGTGCTGCGGGGTCGGTGATCGTGGTGAGGAAGCGTCCGCTGCCGTATCGCAGCGCCGCTTCGGCAAGCCAGGTCGTGTCTCCGCTCGCGCCCGCGTTGATGTTGTCGCCGGTGTCGGCGATTGTTACTGGCCGACCGGTGGACCGCAAATTTGCCGCTTGCGCGATCGCGGCATCGGCATCCGGATACTCGGCAGCGAATGCTGAAACTTTGGATTCGGCGAGGTCGAGCAGTGCCTGAACTGCTCTCTCGGCGGCGTCGGCGCGGTCAGGGCGGGCTGAGGCGAGGAACCCCATCCCTGTGTGCGCGGTATCCGAATAGGCATAACCGGCTAAGACGGTCACATCGAGGAGTGACTCTTTCTCTTGCAGCACGCGTGCGGCGTCGATGAGCTCGCTCAAGGGAGCATCAGCCGTGCTTTGCGCCGCCGGGGGAGCCACGATCGCCAGTCCGCGGTGCGCCCGGTAAGGAGCCGGCTCGCCGGCCAAAAGAGCGGCAAGAGCGGATGCGGCATCCTTCCCACGCTCATAGGTGTCGATGTGCGGGTTGGTGCGATACCCAATCAGGACTTCCACATCCTCCAGTCGCGGACGTGCGAAGTTGGTGTGTAAGTCGAGCACCGCAGCGATGGGCGCGTCGGGAAGGAGCGAGCGGATCGCAGCAACAATCTGCTCTTCTGCGTCGGCCACCCCATCAGCCACGAAGTCTCCGTGCAGTTCCAGCAGAATGCCGTCGAGTTCATCAGTGCCGCGAAGCGCCAGCCGCACCGCGTCGAGAATGCCTTCGAAAGCATCTCTCTCGACCGTGCCTGACGGGGTTGCGAATGTGGCGAAAAGTGGGACGCTTTCGAGGCCAGCTTCACGAGCGCCATCGAAAAAGCCACCGCAAACCGTACGCGTGTTGGCGAAGGCGTCGACCACTTGCTGTCCCACATACCAGCGGTGAGCGAACTGTTCGGAACCCGTGCGCAAGGGACTGAAAGTGTTCGTCTCGTGGTAGACCCCTAGCACCCCGACGCGAGGTCTAGCCATCACTGCCTTTCGAGTGCGGAAAACGCGGAGAGAGCTTCAGCGAAAATCCCAATGGTGCGCTCTATTTGTTCTTCGTTGTGAGCCGTTGAAAGGTACCAGCGACCGCCGGCGACGGCGAAGATACCGCGCCGGAGAAGTTCAAGCAGGAGTTGGGCGTACCCCTCCTGGTCGGCGCCCTGAAAATCGGTGAAGCTGGCCACCGCGGGCACGCCGAGGGTGACCTGCACTACCGGGCCAACCTGATTGACTGCCCCCACGATGTCGTGTGCGGCGAGCGAATCGCGGAAGCCCTCTGCTAGTCGCGCACTGAGGGTTTCCATCCTCTCGTACACTCCCGGTTGGCTGAGTTCATCAAGGGTTGCCCCAGCGGCGGCGAGCACTAGGGGGTTGCCGTTGTAGGTCCCGGCATGGGTGACACCCTCAAGAGTGAGGTCGAGAAGACGTGCTTTCCCGAGCAGTGCTGCGAGGCTCAAACCACCCGCAACTGCCTTGGCGAGAATGATGATGTCGGGTGAGACGCCGTAGCGCTCCACTGCTCCACCGTAGGCGATTCGCATCCCGGTGATGACCTCGTCAAAGATCAGCACGACCCCGTGTTCATCACACAGTTCACGCACTCGCTCAAGGAATCCTTCAGGGGGCTCGATAACGCCAGAGTTGCACAGCACAGGTTCGAGCAGAACGGCGGCGATGTCGTCTCGTTCGCTGAGTAACGATGCGAGCTCTTCGGCTTGACCCCAATTCAGCACGTGCGCGTGCTCGGCGGAGGTTGCGAGCTGACCGCGACTCTCGAGTGCCGAGTCGCTTGCTGAGTTGGGGCGGTAGCCAATCAGCATCGGATCGGACCACCCGTGGTAGTTGCCGGAAAACTTAGCAAAGTGCTCACGACCGGTGGCGGCACGAGCAATCCGCAACGCAACGAGGTTTGCTTCCGTGCCGGTGTTTGACCACAGCACTCGCTCGGTGCCAGGGAACGCTTCGAGCAGCCGTTCAGCGACGTCGAATTCTAAGAGGTGGCCGGAGCCATAGGTCGCGCCTCGGGTGATTTGATCCTGCACCGCAGCAACAAGCGCTGGGTTTCCGTGACCGAGGATGTTTGGCCCCCACCCCAGCACGTAGTCGATATAGCTATTGCCGTCGAAGTCCGTCAGTGTCGCACCAGCGCCGCCGGTGAAAAAGAGCGGATGCGGACGAGCGGTCGCCCGAAGCGCGGTGGCTACTCCACCGCTGACAGAGCGAGATGCACGCTCCCACGCTGTGCGTGATTTCGGCCATTCCGAGATCACCGTCGTCTCTTCACCGGTCGCAGTCATTCTCTCTCTCCTTGGTTCCGCGAAGGAACCGCCCAGTATCCCGCAGTCTCAAAAAACAAAACCGGGACGTCGCGCATCGATTACGCGATCCAAATGGTTTCACCTAGTAAGACTAACAGTTTCAATCAGCAAAAGACTAGGCGGCGTTGGTTGGGCCGTCAACGGGAAGGGTCACCCACGCGCGATCGCGCGCGGAACGCGCGGTGGCTTCCGCGACCGCAAGTGCGGCCATCCCGTCATCAAGCGTGACGAGCGGCTGCTCTCCTCGGGCTACAGCGACGAGATGGTCGGCCTGCCGTCGCAGTGCTTCGGCCGGCAACTCTGTTAGATCACGCACGGACTCGGCGCCATCGGTCTGCTTCACCCGAATCTTTCCACCGCTGAGATCAGCAAAGAGGCTCCCTCCCTCCCCTACAACATGGATCGTGCGCACACCCACGGGCTCAACGTAATCGAGATGAACCGCGCCGCTAAGTCCACCCGCGTGCACCAAGAGTGCATCCGCAACATTCGGCGACTCCACGTGCTCTACATCAGGAAACACCCGAGAGTGGGCAACGACCTCGGCGATGGGGCCAAAGAACCAGCGTAAATAGTCCCACTCGTGGGAATAGTCGCGAAGCAACCGATTCTCCTCCGGTGTCCGGAACCGTGACTCCGCAGCGGCGATAGTGCCATACGCGCCAAGCATCACCTGGTACCCCGCCGGCTTGCCGATCACGCCTGACTGGAGAGCGGCTCGAACTTCCCGAACGACAGCCCGGTGTCGCAGCACATAACCCATGAGCACGCGGACCCCGGTTGACCGAATCTGGTCGATAAGTTCTCGGTCTGCCAGAGAAGGCGCCAAAGGTTTCTCCACGAGCGTCGGAATTCCTCGAGCGGCCGCCGCGGCCAACTGCGGTAAATGAAAGGGATCTGGACTGGCAATCACGAGTGCGTCCAGCCCCGAATCGAGCATCGAATCGAGGGTCGCTGCGGGCTCGGTACCAAACTCCTGCTGCACTCGATCGCGCAATGGTTCTGAAGGGTCGAAGCCCACCGTCTGCACATCTCCGCGCTTGCTCAGCACCGCAATATGCTGACGCCCGATGGACCCGAGTCCTGCAACGCCGATACGGAATCCACTCATCTCGAGCCCTCCGATGCCAGCAACGTCTCAAGAAGACGATCGAGATCTGACGATGACACCGGGGCACCCTCGGATCGACGAGCGAAACGGTCAACCGACTGCGGGTCTTTGTACCCGGCGCCGCTGACGACCGCGACGACGCGGGCGGTATGATCAATAAGACCCGAGGACAACGCCTGACGAACTCCCGCGAGTGCCGTTGCCCCCGCGGGTTCAACCAAAATCCCTAGGGAAGCGAGATCGCTCTGCGCGGCATAAATGTGCGCATCCGACACCGCTACTGCCGAACCACCGGTTGCCCGAATGCCAGCGGCCGCGGCAGGGCCGTCATACAGCGCCGCCATTTGCAGTCCCGAGATCTCAGTGCCCGCACCCGCGGCGCGACCGATCGGATCGCCAGCCAGCGCCGAAACGATTCCATCCATCCCGTCGGGATGAACACCAAAAACCCGTGGGGCTCGACCCGATGCCAAGAAGCCCTGCGAAAGCCCAGCAACAAGTCCGCCACCCCCCACTGGCGCAAACACGTGGTCGACGGCCGCCGCCGACTCCTCAATTTCCCAGGCGATGGTGTGCACGGCGCGCATAGCTTCTGGAGCAAATCGAAAGCCGGTGAGCATTGGCGTGAAGCCGAACCTCTCAGCGGCGGCCGCAACTTTTCTCGCCGTGGTGATCGTGGCATCTGCGTCGTGGCCGAGGCCGTCAACTTCAATAACACGAGCACCGTACGCTCGTATCTCCCGCACCTTGCTTTCCAAGGCACCTCGCAGAACGAGGAGAACTGCCTCGAGTCCTGCCGCGGCCGAGTACGCTGCTGTGGCGGCTCCACCGTTACCGGACGAGGTGCCGACTGCGCCTCGTAGGTTCTGGTCTCGGGCGAGCGAGAGAGCGAGGGACGCTATCCGAGCTTTGAATGATCCGGTTGGATTGCGGTCCTCCATTTTCAGCTCGAACCGTGTCAAACTCTCCAGTCCAGGAACGACACCGGTCAAATCGAGCTGCGGAGTTTCCCCCTCGCCCAAGCTGACAATACTTTTCGGAGCGAGGGAAGGAAGCCGATCAGCGAAACGCCACATGCTCGACCGATCCGGATGCCATGGCGCGATCCAAAATCTCAACGACTCCTTCACAGAATTCCGCACTCGGGATGGTTTCCAATGGGCGGCCCATTGGCTGAGCGAGCGGAAGCTCCAGTGCCCACGCGGTCGCAACCTTGAGTGCAGCAATCGCTTGGGCCGGACCGCCAGCGCCAGCCCAAGGCACGCCAATGATGCCAAATGTCGCGCTGACCCAGCTCGAGAGTTCCCACGCCCGCTCACGGTCGCCGTTACGCAGCACCCGCCACAACTCAGCAAAGACCACCGGCGCGAAGTTTGCGAAGCCGGGGACAACTCCTTGGAAGCCGATTGCCTCTACGGATTCGAGGGTCACTTCACTTCCCGCATAGGCCTTGAAGCCCGAGTCCAACGGAATCGCCGCGCGCAGTAGGCGACCTGAAGTGAGATCCCCTGAGGAGTCCTTCACGCCGTCGAGGTTGCCGTCCGCTGCGAGGCGAGCGAGCAGCCCAACGCTCAGTTTCTGAGGTGTGCGTGGCGGTACGTCGTACGCGATGATCGGGAGATCGATCGTGCGAATCGCCTCGAAGTGACGGCGCAGTTCGTCGTCACTGTGTGTGAAGTACAAGGGCGGTAGCACGAGCAAGGCATCGGCGCCGCGGGCGGCAGCCTCCTTGGCTTCGACTAGGGCGTCATCAGTTGATAGTCCGGCAACACCGGCCCAGACGGGAATTCGGCCAGCAGCGGCTTGCACCGTCACCTCTGTCGCACGCAAGCGCAATGACGCTCCCAGCGTGCCGAGCTCGCCCGTCGAGCCTGAAGCGAGCACTCCATCGATGCCGGAAGCAACCTGTGAGTCAACGAGAGCCGTCATTGCGCGCACATCGATGTCTCCGGATGCGTCAAGCATCGTCACCAGTGGGGTGATGATTCCATCGGGTAGTGCTGCTGAAGTGCCTGGGTGCGTCATTTAGATTGATACCTCTCAGTTGTTAGCGAATGAGCCAACCGCCGTCGACGATGATGTCGACACCGGTGATGTAGGAAGCCTCTGGACCCGCGAGAAATGACACGACGTCGGCGATCTCGGTCGGTTGACCCGGTCGCCCCAGAGCCGGGACCCGCTGCGTGCGTGCGCCCGTGCCGCCATCGACAATGTCGCCGGGTTCGGGACTCGCGTCGGTACGGATGTCTCCCGGGGAAACAGTGAGCACGCGGATGCCCTCGGCTCCCGCCTCGGAGGCGAGAGATTTGGTGAAGGCGTTAACGCCGGCCTTGGTTGCCGTGTAGACCGCCGCGCCGGGCTGGGTCGCCTGTGCCATGACGGAGGAAATTGAAATGACCACACCGGCAGTTCCCTGTTTGCGGAACTGGGCACAGGCGGCAACCGAAGCAAGAATTACCGCACCGAGGTTCACGGTGAGCATCGCTTGAACGTGTCGTTCGTCAATCTCCTCTGCGAGACGACGGGCACGATCGCCGGTAAGCGCAGCGCAGTTGACGAGAACATCCAGGCCTCCCAGAGCATCCACCGCCTCCTCGACCAATCGAGCCGCTGCTGTTTCATCAGAGAGGTCGGCGACGAGACCGCTTACGCGGCCCTCGAGCCCGGAACTTGCGAGGTTGTGTCGTAGCGACTCTTCTGTGCGTTGAGAGACCGCAACAGCAGCTCCATCGTCGAGGAAGCGTTGGGCGATTGCCGCTCCGATTCCCGTCGCACCACCGGTTATCAAAACACGTGTCCGCGAGTCACTCATCGCTGCACCACTCTTTCCCTCGTCAGTCCGGCCGACGATGCAACGCGCGCAGCAATCGCATCACTGTCCCGCCCGAGATGATCCGGGCGATACGGTACGACCCCCACCAGCGGCGTGCCGGCGCACACTCGTGAATGTCGTCGAATCGTAGCGACCAGCCCCGTTTCTGGCGCGGCGACAGTTTCGATAACGCGCCCGCGTTCGTCTACAACATGACCAATCGTTTCGCCGCTGCGGACTGAATCGAGCAGTCCGCGTTCGGCGACGAACAGACCGTCGTGTGCTGCGTGCGAGAAAGCGTCAACGTCGCCATCGCCGTGGATCCATAGCTGATCGACTGACGTTTCGTATTCTTCTTGCGCTTCGACAACTCCGAGAGCGGCGAGCACCCGGATAACTCCCGCGCGGTAGGCGGTCAGGTTCGCGGTTGAAAGCACGCCCCCCGCCGGCGACTCGACGTAAATCGCTGGAATTCCTCGGTCACGCGCAACACTAAGCGTGCGACCATCGCCGAGAGACTCGTGGGTCCAGACCGTCGGTGCTCGGAAGGCGACGGCAAGTTCGACAGCCCGAGTTGCAGCGGGTGAACCGTCATCGAGACATCCGGCAAACAGAGGCATATCGGTGTCGGGGCTCGAGGTGTGCAAGTCGATCAAGATATCCGCTGCGCCGATGAGGCGCGTCGCGATGAGGTGTGCCAACTTCTCGGTCGAACTACCCGCTTGATCGCCGGGAAATACACGAGCTAGGTTCTTTCCATCGATAGGGCTCTCGCGCATATCCGCACTCCAAGCGGCCTCGTGCGCAATCGGCGCGACGACCAGCCGGCCGCGAAGGAGCTCGAGTGGCGACTCGATGAGTGATCCCGCTGCGACGATACCGCCCACTTCATTGCCGTGGATTCCGCCGAGAATAAGGACCATCGGCCCGGCGATACCCGAATCCAGTTCGTGGACCGTTACTCCCGGATCTCCCACGCCAGCTTCTGCGCCGATTCGGCTGGAGGTCCAGCGCGAGGAGCTCATGCTCGCTCCTCTGCCACCATCGACTCCTCTTCCGCGAAGAAGCACGCCGACTCAGCGCCGGAAGGAGTTCGAATCTGCAGAAGAGGGCGCTCTTGTGAGCACTCCGGCTTAGCTTTCCAGCACCGAGTATGAAATGAGCATCCAAGCGGCGGAGCCGTCGGACTCGGCAGCTCGCCGTGGAGCAAACGCCGAGTGGAAAGGGCCGCAAGGCGAGGATCGGGTTGCGGCACTGCAGACAAGAGGGCTTGAGAATAGGGGTGCGATGGGCGAGTGAACACCGTCTCTGCGTCGCCATACTCAACAATTCGCCCTAGATACATGACAGCGACACGGTGAGCCAGGTGCCGCACCACGGCGAGATCGTGGGCAATGAAAAGGTAGGCAACGCCGAGCTCGCGCTGGAGGCGCGCGAGCAGGTTGATTACCTGAGCTTGAATGGACACATCGAGAGCAGAGATGGGTTCGTCCAGAATCAGAAGTTTTGGTTCGAGAGCAAGCGCACGAGCAATACCAATCCTCTGCCGCTGACCGCCGGAAAATTCATGTGGATACCGGCCGAGTGCCTCAGCCCCCAAGCCGACCAGCTCAAGAAGCTCCAGCACACGTTCCTGCCGCTGACGTGCATTACCGACGCCGTGGACTTCAAGGGGCTCGAGGAGTATTTCACCGACAGGCATACGGGACGGCAGGGAAGAATACGGATCTTGGAATACGAACTGAACATCGCGACGCATCTTGCGCAACTCCGCGGGTCGTAATGTTGCCAAATCTCGCCCCTCGAAACGAACCGAGCCAGACGTCGGTTCGTGGAATCGCATGATGGTTTTGCCGACTGTCGACTTGCCACATCCGGATTCGCCGACCAGAGCGACGGTTTCTCCGGGATAAATATTGAAGGAAACGTCGCTCACCGCCTGAACGCTTCCTACCTGACGCTGGAGGAGCCCTCCATGCACGGGGAAATGCTTGACAAGGTTCTCAACGGAAAGAATCGGTTCGCTCGTCATTGGGTTTCCTTCGTCGCGCCTAGTTCCTCAGAAAAGTGACATGCAGAGACGTGCCCTCGTCCGACCAGTTCTAATGGAGGGCGTGTGTCTCGGCATACTTCGCGGCCCCGCCCAACAGGGCAGCGTGGCTCAAACGGGCAACCGGTGGGCAGCGAGCGGGGGTCGGGAGGCTGACCGCCAATTGCTAGTAGTTCCTTTTGTCGAGAACCGAGTCGAGGAAGGCTTTCGAGCAGCCCGCGAGTGTAGGGGTGGCGAGACGCGTGGAATAGTGTGTCGACGTCGGCCGTTTCCACGACCCGTCCGCCGTACATAACAACCACGCGCTGTGCCAACTCGGCGATTACGCCCAGATCATGGGTGATCATAACGAGTGCGGCATCGTTCTCGCGCTGTACTTTGCGGAGCAGGTCGAGAATCTGAGCCTGTATCGTGACATCTAGAGCAGTAGTCGGCTCGTCCGCGATGATAAGTCGAGGCCTATTAGCGATCGCCATCGCGATCATCGCGCGCTGTCGCATCCCACCAGAGAATTCATGGGGGTAGCGTCGCGCTCGCTGCTCCGGTGATGGAATGCCGACTTCAGCAAGTAGCTCCACAACACGCGCAGCCGCCGCACGCCGTCCGAGGCTTCGATCGTGCCGCAGCAGGCTTTCGGAAATCTGATCTCCCACCCGCATTACCGGGTTGAGCGCAGTCATCGGGTCTTGGAATACGAGCCCGATCTCTTTGCCGAGGATCCGGCTACGCTCTCGATCAGACAACGTGACAAGGTCGCGACCGTCGAACCAAGCGTGGCCATTGACTACACGCCCATTAGTCGGGAGCAGGCCCAAGGCGGAGGCGATCGTCACAGACTTCCCAGAACCGGACTCACCTACGATTCCAAGAGTTTCACCTGGCATGACCTCGTAGCTTGCGCCATTCACCGCAGGGACCGTCCCTCCGTCCACCTTGAACTCGGTGGTGAGATTCTCGAGTTTCAGCAACGGCGCCGTCATCGCGACGACCTTGGGTCGACTGCGTCGCGGAGCCCATCGCCGACGAAGTTGACGGCGAGCACGGTTACGGCGATTGCGATTCCCGGCGGTAGCCACAGCCACGGCGTGGTTTCAAGGATTGTGAGTGATTGCGCATCGTTAAGCATGTTCCCCCAGCTGGCGGTGGGCGGTGGGACACCAAGCCCAAGAAATGAAAGGGCGGCTTCGAGGAGGATCGCTTGAGCGACCTCCAGGGTGGCCACTACGGTGAGCGGAGCGATTACGGAAGGCATGACGTGCTTTCGCAGAATGCGGCCTGGTCCCGCACCAATGCCGACTGTCGCCTGAATCGAGTCCTGCTCGCGAAGCGAGAGCGTGAGACCGCGCACAATTCGAAATGCAACTGGCCAGCCGAAGAGGCCAATCGCGATGATGAGGGTTAGCAGGCTAGGTCCAACGAAGGCAACAATAACGATGATTGCGATGAGGGTCGGAAACGTAATCACGACATCGGCGAAGCGACTGATGAGGCTATCGACCCATCCACCAAAGTATCCCGCGACCGCGCCCAGTACGAGTCCAGTAAAGGTCGCAATGAGTGCAGCGGATAACCCCACGAGGAGAGAAATTTGGCCGCCAGAAATGAGCCGGGCTAGCACATCGCGCCCGGCCGCATCCGTGCCAAGAAGATGCTCTGGGCTTGGCGCTCGTCGAATCGCCCGGACATCTACCGCGTTAGGGTCGATCGAGACGACATACGGCAAGATGATTGCTGCTAGAGCGAGAAGCACCATAACCGCGAGCGCAACCACTGCAACTCGATGGCGCAGGAAACGACGAATTGCGAGCTGTCTCGGCGATGCCGAGACAAGGGCTGTGTCTTGTCCGGATGTTGCGCTGCGGTCTTTGGTAGTCATCGCTTTGCTCCTGTCAGCCGAATACGAGGGTCAATCGCGGCGTAGAGAATATCCGCGATGAGGTTGGCGATGAGGACAAAAACTGCGACGAAAAGTACGAAGCCTAGAACGACTGGATAGTCCCGAGCGCGTACCGCGTCGAGGGCAAGGCGCCCCATCCCTGGCCAAGAGAAGATCTGCTCGATCACAACTGCGCCTGCCAGAAGGTTGGGGATCTGAATTGCCAAGACGCTAACGAGAGGGATCATCGCGTTGCGAAGAGCGTGACGGCTAATGATGTGTAGTCGGCCGAGGCCCTTAGAGCGGGCGGTCGTAAGAAAGTCCTGATTGAGAACTTCGATCATCGCGGCCCGTGAGTATCGAACCCATGGACCAGCGAGCGCAAATCCCAGTATCGACGCAGGAAGGATGAGGTGCACCAAAGAGTCTAAAAAGTCACTTTTGCCGGGCGAGTTCATTCCCGCTGTGGGCAACCACCCCAGCTGGAGGCAGACCACGTATATGCCGAGAAGGGCAACAAAGAAGCTTGGAACTGAAATGGCAAGAAGGCTGACAACGGTCGCCCCGTAGTCGACGACAGTGTTGCGGCGGATCGCAGCAATGATTCCGACGGGGATTCCGATTGCCAGCGCGATGATAAGCGCAGTTCCGGTCAGCCGTACCGTGGCGTCAAGGCGGGAAAAGAGCAACTCAGTGACCGGGCGACCATTAGTGTATGAAAATCCGAAGTTGCCCTTCAACACCTCCGAGATCCAAATCCCGTACTGAACGAGGAGCGGTTGATCCAGCCCCAGCTCGGCGCGCCGCCTGTCAACAGCCTCTTCCCAGTTTCCGCGGAAAGTCAGCGGATCGATCATCATTCGGGCCGGGTCACCAGGCATGAGTTGCAATAGAGCAAACAGCAGCATGCTGATTCCAGCGAGAACGACAAGAGAGAGTGTCAGGCGGCGCGCGAGCAAGGCGATCATGCTAGTCCGTAACCGTCCATTCGGCAGCGTCCCAGAAGGCATCCGTCGCAAGCGGGTTCAAAGCCAAGCCTTGGAGTCGCTCACTTGTAGCAGCCAGAACGTCGGGAACGTAGAGGACCATGATCGGCAGCTCTTCGTTCATGATTCGCTGAGCGTCAGCGTAGATTGCTTCGCGCTCGGTTTCGTCAGTCGTCGCGACTCCGGCTTTGAGGAGTGTGTCCAACTCAGGGTTGCAGTAGGCGACCAGGTTAGCTCCACCGATCTGTTCGCACATGACTCGAGCGTTCATCGACGCTGGGTCGACACTGAAGAGACCATAGGCTGACAGGAGTGTGCCGAAACTGCGGTTCGCGATTCGATCACCCTGCTCCGCTGGCTCGACTTGCTCGACGACAGCGTTCATGCCGACTTCCTGGAGTTGGGCTGCAACGATGGTCATAATCGTGTCGCGGTCACGTTGACCCGGAACGATCATCAGTTCGACTGTGGTATTCGCATCCCAGCCGGCCTTCGCAAGAAGGTCGCGTGCCTTGTCGGGATCGTAGTCGTAGTGTGTAAGGTCGCTAGGCACCGCCCAGTCGGGGCCGTGCACAAGGGTGTCCACAACCTTTCCGTGACCGGCGAGGACTTCCTCTACGAGTGCCTCGCGGTCGATCGCGTGCATGATTGCTTGGCGTACGAGCGGGTCTTGTAGTGGCGGTACATCCAGTGCAGGGTGCAACGCCATAACGCCGGGTCCCTCGGTGCGTTGGAGGGTGACTCCCTCCACACCGCTCATTCGTTCGTAGTCAGCGGCGGAGACCTGAGCAAAGTCCAGCTCGCCGGTCTCGAGTTGCGCCATAGCTACGTCGGTCGCGAGGTATCGCGCGAAGACGCGATCCAAGCCAAGTTCAGTGCGGTACTCGGGGTTCGCGACGAACTCAGCTTGGTCATCTGTTAGCCAGCGCTCGAATACGTACGGACCGATACCGACGGTCGGCTCGCGGAAGAACTGGTTGTCGGTAAGCCCGTCGATGGGAAATTCCCCTACGACGTGCTCAGGAAGAATGAAGAATATCGGTGCGACCAGTTCTTCCAGGAATGCAACGTTTGGCTCGATCAATTCGATTTCGAAGGTGAAGTCGTCCACCGCGCGGAATCCGGAGACGCTATCGGCATTCCCATCGGCGAACTCTGTCGCGCCGACCACCGCGGAGTACTTGCCGGCGTACGCGCTACCTGCCTCGGGGTTCGCATAAAGGTTGAACGTGAAGACGGCGTCTTCGGCGGTGAAAGGCTCTCCGTCGCTCCAGCGTACGTCGTCGCGAAGGTTAAATGTCCACGTGCGGCCGTCCTCCGAAACGTCCCACGACTCAGCAAGTCGGGGACCATACTCAGCGTCAGCAGTGACGGACAGCAGGCCATCCCAGTGCAACTGCCCCATCAGCTGATTGGGGCCAATCGCCGCGACTAGTGGGTTAAACGTGGTTGGCGCTTGGTAGAGCTGAACGCTAACCGCTCGTCCGTCACTATCGCCCCCCGAACCCTCATTGGTGTTCCCTGCGCACGCCGACGCCAGCAGAGCGACTACTGCCGCCGTAGCGATCAGCATGAGTGGTCTGCGAGTTCTCATGTGATTGTCTCCGTTTCAGAACAACCTGGCAACACTGCCAACTTGTTTCATTGAATGAAAGCGATCGTTTCATTCCCGATAGTATGCGCGGGGAGTCACGCGCGTCAAGCAGCGAAACGTGATCGTAACGCGAGGCCCTACTTGGCGGTCCAGCCGCCATCGACAGGCAGCGTTACGCCGGTGACATATCGCGAAGCACTTGAGGTGAGAAAGAGGAGCGCCCCAATTACGTCGTCCGGCTCCGCCATGCGTCCCAGAGGCACTCGCGAAGAATAGGCAGCATCGAAGGTCACGTTGGTTTCCTCCGTGCGAAGTCCGCCTGGCGCCAAGCAGTTCACGCGAACCCCGTATGGACCTAGGGCGCTGGCGAGGTAGCGCGTCAGGCCCACCATCCCTGCCTTGTCGTATGCGTAGAAAATGGGAGAAGTTACGGGCGTGCCCTCGTACATAGGGAAATCCGGAGCTACGAGTCCATAAATTGAAGCAATGTTGACTATGGTGCCTGATCGCCGCTGTTGCATTGACTCCGCAATAGCCTGCGTCAGCAGAAAGAGTCCGCGGCTATTCACGTTTGACGTTGCGGACCAATCTTCGGCGGTGGTTCCGTGCAGGTCTCCGCCAGCGCGGAGAACCGCGTTGTTGACAAGCACGTCTACACGACCGTGGTTGGCAAGAACTTTATCTCTGAACTCTGTTATCGAAGACGGATCGCCCTGATCGAGCTCATACCCTTCCGCAGAGAGCCCCAAACTCGTCAGGTCAGTTGCAGCATGCTGCGCAGAGGAAAGGGTTCTTGAAGTGATGATGACGTGTGCCCCGGCTTCGGCTAGGGCCTTGCTAAAGGGGGTTCCGTAGAGTCCGGTTCCGCCGGTGACGACGGCAATCGTGCCGCCCATGTGAAACTGGTCAAGCGCAGTCATCTTCGTCCGATCGCCGAGGGCTCAGTTGGCAACCACCCTAACAGTGGTTTTGCCTGCCTGCACGCCGAGTTTTACTAGGTGATCCGGAATGGAGGTTCTGAGGCTTTTAGAGTGGAGGAGTTTCGGGCTCGGCGTTTTGAAGCGGGCCAGAGAGGCGTTCGGCGATTTCCATGAGGCGGCGCGCTACACGTGGGACATCCTCGCGAGGAAAGCGCATCGCGGGCGCGGACAAGCTAATCGCCATGGGGACAGGCAGCCCGGGGATGCCGACCGCGACACAGCGACCATCCCGTTCATTCTCGCCGTCATCGATGGCGTACCCCTGATCTCGCACTTTGTCGAGCTCGGCGAGGTACTCTTCGTCGCTCGTTATGGTCGCATCTGTGAGACGCGGCATTCCGCTGACGCGCAATATTCCGCGTACTTGGCGCTCCGGGAGGTACGCCGCAACTGCCTTGCCCAGTGCGGTGGAATGGATGCTTTCCCGGTCGCCCGGTCGCACCGAGAGTCGCACTGACCGCTGGCTCTCGACAACGTCAAGATAGAGAACACGGTTGAAATCAAGGCGACCAATATTTACGGTCTCCTCAAATTGATCACGCAACTCCACCAAGTAAGGACGCGCTCTATCGACGATAACGTCCACTCGTTCCGTGCGTAGCGCGACGCCAACCGAGTACACGCCGGAGGCGCCGCGATGAACGTATCCGCGCTGCTCCAGAGTCTCTAGATAGCGAAATGCCGAACTTTTCGGCAGGCTCGCTGCCTCTGATAGCTGTGCCAATGTCAACGTGCCAGGGTTTGCTTGGATGAAGTCGAGCAGATCGCAGACACGCTGAACCGCGCGAATGGAATAGCTCGGTTCGTCTGCTGCTGTCATGGGTTCACCCTTAATTTCAATTCTTCGAGTTCCACCTGTAGAAACACGTCACAGTAACACTACGGCAGCTCCTGTCGCGAAGTAATGTTCTAGCAGCCTTTACCGCAGCAGCTGAAAGCTCGAATCCGGGAGGCGCTAGGTGACTACCCAGCGGCTGGAGAGTCGGACTCGCTCTCCTGTTCGCGCCCGACATTTCGGTTGCGGAGCACAAGCATTCCCCCGCCTAATGCGGCTCCAACGGCGCCAACCGTCGCCAAAGTTCCGAAAAAATGAGGCTGCGTTCCGGTCGCCGCGAGCGCGACAGCGGTTAGCCCGTGCGCGCCGGGGGTGGTGCCGCCGCCGGAATCCGACCCGCTAGCTCCCCAGTTCGATCCGCCACCTCCCGAAGAGCTGCCGCCACTGCCGCCCGGAGGCGTCGAACCAAGTTCATAGGTGGTACCAACCTGCGCTACGACAGGTAGCCCCAGAGAGGTGTCCTGGACCAGAAGTTCGTCAATCTGGACGCTTCCGGAGGCTGCCGGCTCCGTCAGCAACAAGAGATGGGTGAGTACCTCAGCAGGGTGGAGCACGGAAACTGCCGACCGCTCAACGCCATCGACGGCTAAGACAATCCGATTCCCGGGGATGTCGACTTCGATCTCGACCCTGTGCCACGTTCCGGCTACCAGAGTCATTGGTGTCGACAGCGTATTGAATGACTGAGAATCATCAGCATCCGGCAGTACCCGCAGCATCCGCTGTTCGTCGTTGCCGACAGTCCAACCCGTGTCAGCGTACGGATGCGCGACTTTGATGTATCGAGTCGTCAGCGGCGCGCCCGTGAGGCTGATTATGTTCCCGTTCTTCACACCTGACCAGCCGGAGACCAGAGTCCAGTCGCTGTCATTTGTGTCCGATATCCAGACCTCTAAGACTGCGGGGTCGACCCTGTTGCCGGTGGAACTGACGAAGTCGTTGTCGACCAACTCCAGCCCGGTAATTTCTCGCGGTGTTCCCAAGTCGGCGCCAATGCTTCGATTCTGATAATCGAACGCGACGATTTGATGGACGCCCATTGCGGTCAGGTTTCCTGCAGCGGGGTTAGCGTCCCCACTGCAGTGTCCGACGGCACGGGCCGGGGCAAATGCGCTGTCCGTCGTGATCTGCAGCTCCCCCGATGGGCTGATTTTCAGTGACAGGGCTGTGCCGCGCGAATTGTGGTGAGCGGAGAAACCCTCCTGCAGTACCAGATGCACATCGGTGACGAGGTCTGCGATCTGTAGCCCGAAACCTATCTTCCCTTTTCGGATGCCCGGGAACAATCGAGAGGCACCTGCTGGACCCAGCGGTGAGGAGCGCAACCGAACCGCTTTCCTGTCTGGGCGGCTGCCGTCGACAAGGTCGATACTTCCGGTGCGGGTCGTTCTCCACCATCGGGATGAGGTGAGTTCGGTTCCGTTCGCTACCCCTCCTGTTGAACGATAGGCGGGAACATCGAGGGCGCCGTGACTATCGCGCACGAAGGATTCGTAGTCATCAACGTGCATGACAATCGTTGGCTGAGTCGGGCGGCCCCAGGCGAAAACCCTCGCATCGTCAGGTGCGCTCCACGAATCGGCATTGACCGCCGTGCGGGTTTCGTTGACGTTTCCCCAGCCTGGTGTAGAGATTGAGGACGCTGCGAGGAGATCTTGGTAACCGTTCCACGTTTCACCATCGTCGTCGCTATAGGCGGCCGTCAAATTGTTGCGGTAATAACTGACCTGACCGAAACCGTTGTGACCGGGCCACGTCATTCCGTGGCCACCGCTTTCATCACGAAATAGGGCGGCAGCAGTGTTGCTGGAGAGAATCGTACTGTCGGACGGAGTCGACCACGTCAGTCCATCATCCCCCGAGGATGATGAGAGGAAGTAGTGCTTTGTCATGTCCTGCTGTCGCGCCACAAGCATGACGTCGCCGTTGTCAAGCTCGGTGATTGCGAGCTCGGTGACTCCCCGTTCGTAGCCGTCGGGAGCGCTCGGGAGCATGAGCTCGGTTGACTGAACCCATGTGGCGCCGGCATCGGTCGACCGCAGTACGGTGCTTGCGAAAGTCCCGGTCGAGTCGATCATGTACGACACTGGGTAGAGATGCGTGCCAGTCGCGGTCCGGATGCCGTTTGAGTACGACAGCCCCCACGCGACAGGCTGTCCGGTGGCCTCCACCTCGAGAGAGATGTGCTGGGCTGGACCAAAGATCGGACGTCCGTTGGCGTCATAGCCTGTGGTTCGGGCCGTCCACAGTTGTACGTCGTTCTGCGACCGATCCATGAAATCTCCGCCCACGGTGTAGACGGTCTGGACGAGGAAGAATATCGATAGAACGTCTGTGACTGGGTCAAGCAGGAAGCCTCCGGGGCTCACCGCGGTCACGGGAGGGGCAACCACGGGAAGAATTGGTTCGATGTTTCCCCAACTCCGTCCACCATCCGAGCTAAACCGGGCTGCGATTTGGAAGGGGCCGCCCGAATAGCCGGCCGCAGCCATCATGAGTCCGGTGGGAAGTTGCACGACCTTCATGCCGATTCCACCCCAATTGCCGACCGCGGTCTGTGGAGTAAGAGTCCGCTGGCCGTACTCCACCTGAAGAGCGGCCGCGTCGTGGGCGACCCGCGACGTCGCGGCTGGGTTTCCGCTGAACGCCAAGATTTCCTTCTCCTCGCTCGGCGCAATACTCGGGATTCGAACAAACACTCCGTCGCCTTTCGAGTAGGCGTGCAGCTCGACTCCGTCTGTGGTCGCGAAGCGCAGGTCGCGGAGGTCGGATTGCAGGCGCCCGGCGGCTACAAGGCCAGCAACGTCGAGGCTTGCGGCTGAGATAAAGACGGCCCGATCACGAAGGGTCTCCGATGTCGGATTGCTCACGAGCACTGGAGTGATCCAGTTCCAGGCGCCACCACCTGCCGCCACAAACGCCTCCGCAGGTATGTCGTACACGCGGATTCCCGTCTGGACATCCGTGATGAGGAAAGTCTCAGAACCCGAGTCTTCACGATGCATGTGAACCTTCACGTAGCGAGTGGTGACGTCAAATCCGTAAAGCCACAGCGAAGTTCCGACATTAACGATTTGTACGTCAGGGATCTTGGTCCAGGCTGCGTTGTCATCACTGGTCCACACAGAGAGGTCGCGGCTGACAATGCGGTGGACTGGGCCGGGCTCAGGTGGGGGCATGCTGCCGAAGGCGCGAGCATTCTCGAGGGGAGTGTCGAGAATAAAATCGAACCCTGCGGTTCCGGGATAGTCAAAATTAATCTTGAGGTAGCGAGCGGTTACTTCGAAGCCATCGAATGTGTGTTGCATCCTGCCGCCGACGGCCTCCGCAGTGAGATTCCACCCCGTCAGTGGTGCCCATGTGACGTTGTCGTCGCTAGCCCACAGTGTGTAGTCGGATTCCGAAACCCGCGTCGTTGTGCCTCGATTGTGCAGCTGAAGGCGCCGGGTAACCCGCTGTCCCTGAAGATCGAATCCCACTGACCGGCTGAGGTAGTCGAGCGCTGCGGTGCCTGTGATGTTGAAGTGGGCAAAATTGCCGATGGCGGGATCGGTGTCATAAGTCAGCACGCCAATTTTAACGCCGAGACGTTGGTGGGGGTCGCCGTCTTCACTCTGGCGAATCAGTTCGATCGCATTCAGGGGATGAGCGGCACTGAGGTCGGCGCCGATACTGCGGCGGTTTCCATCGAATGCTAGGGCCACGGAACTGCCCCAGTTGCCGATTGCGCCCGAAGCTATGCCAAAGTCCGCCTCAGCAAACCCGACAGTTGCCGCGCGAGCCACCGGGAGCGCCGGAGGTTCGGCTGCACGAGCTGGTCCAGCAACCCCGGCTATAGGAAAGACGGTCGCCCCACCGGCGACCGTGATCAAGCCAAGAAAGTTTCGCCTTGTAACGCCTTTCGCGGGGATATTGTTCGACTCCATTGTCGTCTCGCTCCTCTTGTTGGCCCACCGGTGAGGCGCTCTCAAGCGCTACGCCGAAGTCCTGCAGGGACTGCGGGTCTTCGGTATTAGTCAGGTGAGGGTTTTCGCAATGCGATCCTGCTGAGATGCTTGGTTCACTTGGGTTTCAATTGATGAAATAGGCTGTTTCATTTAGCAAGATCACTGTAGAGTCCGTATTCAAAGGTTGTCAATGTTGAATGGAGAACGCGCATGGGCGAAAACTCTGAGGGCCGCATCGCGGTTATTGGGTTGGGCACGATGGGAAGAAGCATCGCCCGACTTCTCGTCAATGCGGGCTATGAAGTACGCGCTTGTGACCCAATGCTCGGCGACCTTGCACAGCATGGTGTTCAGATCGCTGGCAGCATTGAGGAATGTGTCTCTGGCAGCGCCGTTGTTTTTGAGGCGACTAGTGAAGACCTGGACGTAAAGGCGAAAGTCCTTCGTTCCATTTCTGGCGCCACCGATGGGATTATCGCGTCTAACACCTCGACGTTTATGCCGAGCGTGTTGGCCCAATATGTAGTGCAGCCGAGTCGTTTCTTGATCGGGCACTTCTTCAACCCCGCTGACCTCATTCCTCTCGTAGAAGTCGTGCCGCACGCGGAGACGCGGCCCGAAACTATCAGTCTGTTCACCGACATGCTTATGCGGCTGGGGAAGCGTCCCGTTCTTTTGAAGGCCGAGCGCCCCGGGTTCGTGGCGAACCGGCTGCAAGCGGCGCTGTTGCGTGAAGCCCTGTCTCTGATCGAGGGCGGTGTCGCAAGCGCTGCGGATGTCGATGCCATCGTTACTGATGGCCTTGCCGCGCGTTGGGCGGTTGCTGGCCCAATCGGTGTGGCCGACCTTGGAGGGCTTGATGTCTTTCGTGCCGTCTGTGAGCAAATATTCCCGAGCCTCGACAACTCCACCGCGCCCAATGCATTGCTCATTGAAAAGGTTTCGCACGGCGACCTTGGGGCAAAAAGTGGCCGAGGCTTTTATCAGCACAGCGAGCGTTCCATCAGGGAAACTCAAGAAGCGGTCTCTCAAATTCTGCAGGCCCAGAAGTCGAACCGGCGATTGAATCACGAGAATTCAATCGAGAGCTCAAACGCTGAATACTAAGCCGCATCTCATCTGCAGAAAACCGGCTTTCTGTTAGTGATGCCGAACGCCATCAAATTCTCCGACGAAAGAAACGCTGAATGACCACTTCTCTCCCCAGGCCGCCCTATGACCCTGAAGTTCATAAACCCCTCCTGGCGTTGCCGGGAGGGGGCTTTAATCCGCTGAGTGCCGAAACGATCCTGAGTCGCCGTTCAGCGATAAGTACCGGCTCCTTCGAGGATCAGTTCGCTGGTCAGCCTCTTCGGTGTACGGATCACACGATCAGGGGGCACAATGGCGAAGCGATCGAACTCAGCGTAATTTCGCGGGCCGATCACAGTGAGGCCGGTGCCGCTATCCTTTTCGTCCACGGCGGAGGTATGGTCGCGGGCGACCGGTTCGCAGGAATCGGTCGGTTGGCTGAATGGATTGTGCGCGACGATGTCGTGGTGATCACGGTTGAGTATCGGCTGGCACCAGAGCATCGCGACCCCGTCCCGGTTGAAGATGCCTACGCTGCGCTGGCTTGGGCGACTGAAAATTCTGTGAGCATCGGTTTCGATTCCCGTCGACTCATCACGCTCGGCATCAGCGCTGGCGGCGGCGTCGCTGCTGGGGTGGCATTGCTTGCCCGTGACAGAGGGGGGCCGAGCATGGCCGCGCTGATGCTCTTGTGCCCGATGCTGGATGACCGCGACAATACGGTTTCGTCCGAGCAATTCGAAGGAATAGGAACGTGGGACCGAGAATCTAATCGCACCGGGTGGGCTGCGCTCCTCGGGGGCCGCGAGGGGTCCGCTGAGGTGTCTAGCTATGCGGCACCGGGTCGCGAGTCCAACCTCTCGTCATTGCCTCCGATCTATATCGACTGCGGTTCCGCTGAGGTGTTTAGAGATGAGTGCACTGCGTTTGCTAGCCGCATCTGGGCCGCCGCTGGTCAAGCGGAACTCCATATATGGGATGGTGGATATCACGGGTTCGACGTGATCGCCCCCGACGCCGTGGTCTCGCGTTCCGCGGTTGAAGTGCGCGACTCGTGGATGAGGCGTCAACTCGCGCGTCGGTAACAGCCCTTGAGGCGCGCGGTTAGCCAAGCGGCACACCGAGCATGTCCTCAAGAGTTTCGCGCACGAGCGATTCGCGAGTCTCGCGACTGCGAAAGTTGACGAGTTGGTAGGCCGAGGTGGCGTCCACGAGTGCGAAGAGCACGAGCGCTGCCCGCTCGGGGCTCACCGGGGCGAACTGGCCGACATCCTGACCCGCGCGGATGATGCCGATGGCGAGAGCATGCCAGGCATCCATTGACTGCCGGGCGGCTTCGGCCAGTGGCTCGTTGCGGCGGCCGAGGCTCCACGCGTCGGTCCAGACTTCGCCGACGTTGTCTCGCGCGGGATCGGCGATGGCCTCGATGAGCGCGCGAATCTGGTCGAGGGGCTTGTTCGGTGCGAGAGCGACACGTTCGACTTCGGCAATTTCCTTCTCGGCAATGTCAGAGAAAGTGGTCGCCACGAGGGTTTCCATGCTGGGCTCGTAGTGCGTGATGAGGGGTGCGGTGACTCCGCAGTGGGCGGCGAGAGCGCGCAGCGAGATTGCGGCGAGGCCACGAGTCAGTGCGATCTGCTGAGCCGCGTCGCGGATTTCGGATGCTCGCTCGGTAGCGTTTCGTCGTCGAGTTGTGCCTGCTGCCATCCTCGCAGTGTAGCCGTTCTTGACTCTTATTGAACAGGTGGTAAATAATGGTGAGCATGAACACCATTGATCGCGACGTCGTCATCGTCGGAGCCGGCGCCACAGGCCTCACCGCAGCGAGAGCCCTCGTTCGCGAAGGCCACAGCGTGATCGTGCTCGAAGCGCGCGATCGCATCGGTGGTCGTCTCTGGACTGATTCGATCGACGGCCAAATGTTTGAGATCGGTGGTCAGTGGGTATCTCCTGACCAGACCGCACTCATCGACACCCTTGCCGAGCTCGGCCTCGAAACGTACTCGCGCTACCGCGAAGGCGAGAGCGTTTACGTCTCGAAGGATGGCGTGGCTCGCCGCTTTACGGGAGACATCTTTCCGGCGGGAGCAGCGACCGAAGCGGAGATCACTCGGCTCATTTCGGTGCTGGATGCCCTCGTGGCTGAGCTTGACCTTGAAGCTCCGTGGGAGCATCCGCGGGCCACAGAATTCGACCGTATCTCGTACCGCGCGTGGCTAGAAAGCCAGAGCGCGGATGCCGAAGCAACCGACAACGTTGCCCTGTTCGTTGCCGAGGCGATGCTCACCAAGCCCGCCCATTCGTTCTCGCTGCTGCAGGCACTGCTCATGGCGGCCAGCGCCGGAAGCTTCAGCAACCTCGTTGACTCCGACTTCATTCTCGACAAGCGTGTGGTGGGTGGTCTGCAGCAGGTACCACTGGTGATGGCTGAGGCGTTGGGCGGCGACGTCGTTCGACTCTCGCAGCCGGTGCGCCGCATCGAGTGGAACGCCGCTGGCGCGACCGTCACGAGTGATGAACTCACGGTCACGGCGAAGCACGTCATCGTCGCCGTGCCTCCGAACCTCTACGACCGCATCGACTACGTTCCAGCTCTGCCGCGGATGCGCCAGCAGATGCAGCAGCACTCTTCGCTCGGCCTCGTCATTAAGGTGCACGCGACCTACGCGACCCCGTTCTGGCGCGCGGCTGGCCTCTCGGGAACGGCCTTCAGTCCTTACCAACTGGTGCATGAGGCGTACGACAACACGAACCACGGCGAAGAGCGTGGCACCCTCGTGGGCTTTGTGTCGGGGGAGAAGGCCGACGAACTGTTCGCGCTTGATCCTGCCGACCGCAAGCACCGCATCCTTGAGTCGCTCGCCACCTATTACGGCGACGAAGCCCTCACCCCGGCGGTGTACTACGAAAGCGACTGGGCCTCCGAAGAGTGGACTCGTGGCGCATACGCGGCGAGCTTCGACCTCGGTGGGCTGACGCGCTACGGCGCTCTGCAGCTCGAACCCGTCGGGCCGATCCAGTTCGGCTCGAGCGACCTCGCGGCGGCCGGCTATCAGCACGTTGATGGTGCTATTCGGGTGGGACAGCGGTTGGCATCCACCATTATTGAAGCGACGCAAGGCTAGCCATGAGCTGGAGAATGCCATCGGAAACTGCCGCCCACGAGCGCACCTGGATGGCGTTCCCGCGCGTCGGCGAAACGCTCGGCGCGACTGACGCCGAACGCGAACTCGGCTACGCCGCTTGGTCTGATGTAGCCAACGTCGTCGCCCAGTTCGAGCCCGTCTCGATGGTCGTTGACCCGACCGAAATGTTCCGTGCTCGGCGGATGCTCGACAGCAGCATTGAGCTGCTCGAAGCACCGCTCGACGAGTTCTGGATGCGCGACATCGGGCCCACCTTCGTGCTCGACGATGAACGCCCCGGCGTTCTCGGTGCCGTCGACTGGATCTTCAACGGCTGGGGTGCTCCGGCCTGGGCCGAGTGGGAACAGGCGGCGAAGATCGGGCGCGTGGTGGCTGAGGCTGCTGGCGCCGAGATCGTCAGCTCGCTCCTCGTCGCTGAGGGTGGCGGACTTCATGTCGACGGCGAAGGAACCGTTCTACTCACCGACACCGTTCAGCTCGACCCGCGCCGTAATCCGCTCGCTGACCGAGCACGCGTTGAGCACGAAATGCTGCGCACGATCGGCGCCACTCACGCGGTCTGGCTGCCGCGCGGCCTCACCCGCGACTACGACGACTTTGGCACCAACGGCCACGTCGACATCGTCGCGACGATCGCGTCGCCGGGGCGCGTGCTGCTGCACGCTCAACCCAACCCTGAGCATCCGGACCACCAGGTGATGGCCGAAATTCGGGCCAGCCTCGAGAGCCAGCGGGATGCCGCCGGTCGCGCCTTCGAGATCGTCGAGCTGCCCGCGCCCGCCCTGCTGCGCGACGACCACGGCTTCGTCGATTACAGCTACGTCAACCACCTTGTCGTCAGCGGGGGAGTCATCGGCTGTGGCTTCAACGACGAGATGGCGGATGCCCGAGCCGCCGCCATTCTGGCCGACGCGTATCCCGGCCGCGAGGTGCGCATGGTCGACTCTCGCGAGATCTTCGCCCGCGGTGGCGGCATCCACTGCATCACCCAACAGCAGCCTCAACTGCCCGGCGCCACCGACGCTGCCGCCTCTGTCGCCGTTTCGCAAAATATCGGCGCTGAGTCACAGGGAGAAAACTGATGAGCACCTTCGATGTCGTCGAAGCGTCGATAGCCGAACTGCAAGAAGCACTCGCAGCTGGCACCCTGACGAGTGAGGCGCTCGTCACCGCGTACCTCGCGCGCATCGATCGCTATGATCGCAGCGGTCCGAAGCTCAACGCCGTCGTCGTGCCCAACACCGAGGCGCTCGTCGAAGCGCGCGAATCTGATGCGCGCCGGGCGGCCGGTCAACTGCGGGGACCGCTCGACGGCATCCCGTATACGGCAAAAGACAGTTACCTGCACCGAGGGCTCACCGCAGCAGCCGGCAGCCCCGCCTTCGCCGATCTGATGGCGATGCGGGACGCCGCCACCATTGGGGCCCTGCGCGATGCGGGAGCTATCTGCTTGGGCCTCACCAACATGCCCCCGATGGCCAACGGCGGAATGCAGCCCGGCATCTACGGCCGCGCCGAGAGCCCCTACAACGCCGAGTACCTCACCGCCGCCTATGGCTCGGGATCGTCGAACGGATCGGGCACCGCAACGGCCGCGAGTTTTGCCGCCTTCGGGCTCGCCGAAGAGACCTGGTCGAGCGGCCGGGCACCGGCCTCGAACAATGCCCTCTGCGCCTACACGCCCTCGCGCGGCGTGATCTCGGTGCGCGGCAACTGGCCGCTCGTGCCCACGATGGATGTCGTCGTGCCCCACACCCGCACCATGGCCGACCTGCTCGCCGTGCTCGACGTGATCGTGTTCGACGATGACGACACTCGCGGAGATTTCTGGCGCTCGCAACCGTGGGTGGAGATTCCGGTGGCATCGAGTGTGCGGCCGGAGACGTATCTGTCGCTCGTGCCTGACTCTGAGGAACTGCCGCTGGCGGGCAAGCGCTTCGGCGTTCCCCGGATGTACATCAACCGCGATACCGAGGCGGGCTCGGGCACGCGCGGAGTCGGCGGTCCGACAGGAACCGCGATTGACACCCGCCCGAGCATCCTGACCCTGTTCGACCAGGCACGTCGTGACCTCGAAGCAGCCGGCGCCACCGTGGTGGAGGTCGACTTTCCGGTCGTTTCGAACTACGAAGCCGACCGGGCCGGTGCCCCCACGATCGCAACCCGCGGTCTCGTGAGCCCCGAGTTTCTCAAGCGCGAAATCGTCGATCTCTCGGCGTGGGCGTGGGAAGACTTTCTGAAGGCTAACGGCGACCCGCACTTTAACACGATCGTCGGCGTCGATGGCAGCACGATTTTTCCGAGCGTGCCCGGCGCCCCGCACGATCGCTACGACGGCTTCGAAGACGACATCGCCGTGTACCCGACCCAGGTGCGCGACCACCCCTACGATCACTTCACCGACATCCCCGAGCTCGAACGGGGCGTGCGCGGCCTCGAAGAAACCCGCCGTGTCGACCTTGAAGAATGGATGCGGGCCAACGAGCTCGACGCCGTAGCTTTCCCCGCGGTCGCCGACGTGGGCGCTGCCGATATGGGCACGAACCCCGCCACGGCAGAAGCAGGGTGGCGAAACGGTGTCTGGGTCGCCAACGGCAACCTCGCGATTCGGCACCTGGGCATCCCGACCGTCACTGTTCCCATGGGGCTCATGGCCGACATCCGCATGCCCGTGGGAATCACCTTCGCCGGTGCCGCGTATTCCGACCTCGACCTGCTGCGCATCGGCATCGCCTATGAGGCGGTGTCGCAGCGTCGGGTAGCGCCGCCGCGCACTCCGCCGCTGACGGACTAGCGGCGCGCGACCGGCCTGTGTTGCTTAGAGCTGCTTGACCATCTCGAGTTCGCGTCGGGACTTATCGAGAACGTACGGCACCGAGTGCCGCGTGAGTGTGTACCCCCGACGCTCGTAGGCGGCTCGCGCTCGGGCATTGTCTTCGTGCACGCCGAGGGTCAGGGTGCTGCCGTAGGTGGCCGCCCACTCCTCGATGGTGGTGAGTAGGGCATCCGTCACGCCAGCCTGACGACCGCGAAAATCGGGCGTGACATAGACGCCGACCAGCAGCGGTCCTGTCGTGGCATCGGGAACGTAGCCGCCCATGGTGCCAACCCAGCGACCGTCCGTCGTAATGGCGGCGACCGAGATGCCGCGCGGATTCTGACCGCGCACGGCCCGCGAACGCCAATCTGCCTCCGTGGCGGTGCGGGCACTATCGAGTCGCTCCGCAAAGCCGATCGGGGTATCGGCCAGCATCTCGAGCCGCAGTGTGCACACCTCGCGCCAGTCGTCGACAGTTGTTCGACGGATCGTAAACTCTGGCGCGCGCATGATCTGGAGTTTAGTTGTGCGCTGGGGGTTTGGGCTGCCGTACCGTAGCGGGTATGGTTCACGCTCCCATCCTCGCCGCCGTCATCACCGTGTCTGACCGCAGTTTTCGTGGGGAGCGCGCCGACACTTCGGGGCCGCGAGCGGTCGAACTGCTTGAGCAGCAGGGCTATGCGGTGTCGTTGGCAGTGATTCCGGATGGCGCGGAATCAGTAACCGAAGGCATCCGGGCCGCGCTCGCCGCCGGTGCCCGCATCGTCATCACGAGTGGCGGAACCGGAGTGGCACCCCGGGATCTCGCGCCCGAAGGAACCCGGCCCCTGCTCACGCGAGAGATTCCCGGCATCGCCGAAGAGTTGCGCCGTGAAGGCGCACGCCATACGAAGATGGCGGTGCTGAGTCGCGGGCTGGTGGGTATTGCGGGCACTGCTCTCGTGGTGAACCTGCCCGGGTCAACGAAAGCTGTCGAAGAGGGCCTCGCGGTGATCACGCCGCTGATCAGCCACATTCTGGAGCAGCTAGACGGCGGCGACCACTAGCTAGCGAGCGCTCCTCGGGGCCGCCCTACGCGGGCCGCTTCGAGCCGACCGTCTTAGGCCGGCCGACGCCAATCGCCCGAACGACCACCCGACTTCGCGAGCAACCGCACGTTCTCAATCTGCACGGTCTTATCCATGCCCTTGACCATGTCCACGATCGCGAGAGCTGCAACGGACACCGCGGTCATCGCTTCCATCTCTACGCCGGTGCGGTCTGCGGTACGCACGGTCGCGGTCACCGCGACTCCGTCATCCGTCACCTCAAGATCAACCGTTGCGCCGTGCACGCCGATGATGTGGGCAAGCGGCAAGAGTTCGGCAGTGCGCTTCGCGGCCTGGATGCCGGCGATGCGAGCGACCGCTAGAACGTCGCCCTTGGGGGCATTGCCCGAGCGCAGCGCGTCAATGATTACCGGGGAGCAGCGAACGAAACCCTCTGCCGTCGCTTCGCGCACGGTCGGGGTCTTGGCGGTGACATCCACCATCCGGGCTTGGCCAGCGGAATTGAGGTGGGTGAAAGGCTGATCGCTCATGACACCAGTGTGACAGTCAGGGTGTCACCTTCGCGCACCTCGGTCAGGTCTTCGGGCACAAAGGCTAAAGCATTGGCTCCGGCCAGACTCGCGACGAGGTACGAACCGGCACCACCGGCGCTCGCGGGGCGAACGGATGCCGCACCCTGGTCATCCCGTTCGACAACCGCGGGCATGTATTGCGCGCGCCCCGCAGGGCTGCGCCAGCCCGTCGTGACGGTGGCGGAGAGAGTCGGGCGCTGAATGGTGGAGTGGCCCGCCATCGTGAGTAGCGCGGGGCGAACGAAGGTTTCGAACGAGACGAAGACGCTCACGGGGTTGCCGGGGAGGGCGAAGAGGAGGGGGCCGCCGGCGTCGCCGACCGGGAAGCGTCCGAAGCCCTGCGGCTTGCCGGGTTGCATGCGCACGGGACCGAACCACACTCCGAGCGGGGCGAGCACGGCTTTCACGACGTCGTAGGCGCCGACGCTCACTCCACCCGAGGTGATGATGGCATCTAGGGTGGGCGCGTGCTGGACAAGAATCGCGCGCAGGGCAGCGTCATCGTCGGGCACTGACCCGAGCCGTACGGGGATGCCGCCGCACTCGGTAATCAGTGCTTCGAGCAACAGCGAATTCGAGTCATGAATCTGGCCGCGTGCGAGTGTGTCGCCGGGCTCGCGCAGTTCACTGCCCGTCGAGAGCACGCCGACGCGCGGCGCTGGGTACACCGCCAAAGTGCTGACTCCGGATGCCGCGGCGGCCGCCAGATCGCGTGCACCGAGTACACGGCCAGCGGGCAACACCGCGTCGCCTGCCTGCACGTCGGTACCGCGCGGACGGATGAAGGCCGCTTCGGCAGGAGCTCGATAGATGAGCACGGTCGCGGTGCCCTCGTCGGTGTCTTCGATGGGCACGATGCAGTCGGCGTCGTCCGGAACGGGGGCGCCAGTCATGATGCGCGCGGCCTCGCCGGGCTGGAGCGGAGGGTTCTCGGCGGAGCCCCCCGGAAGGTCAGCGACGACAGTCAGCGTTACGGGACTGTCGACGGTAGCGGCCATGGCATCCGCGCGGCGAAGGGCATAGCCATCCATTGCGGAATTGTCGAAGCCGGGAACGTCGGCGGTGGCGTGCACGTCGGTGGCGAGGGTACGGTGCAGCGCCTCGGCGATCGGCACGGTGATGGCGGGCAGCGCGGTGACGCTCTCGAGAACACGAGCGAGATGCTGTTCGATGCTGATCGACGCGGGCGCTGCAGAAGAGTCGTGAACCATGCACTCACCCTAGCTAAGGTGGTTCCTCCCTAACTGAGGGGCGGATGCGGTGAATCCGACTGATCATCTCCGTATCTGCGGTGATAAACTCAGAATCATGGCGCACTATCGGATTAGCGAAGCTGCAGGGCTCCTCGGAGTCAGCGACGACACCGTACGACGGTGGATCGCGTCCGACGGTTTGCCGGTGGCGCTGGATGACGCCGGGCGCCAAGTCATCGACGGCGCGGACCTCGCCCAGCGTGCTCAGGAACGGGCGCAGCAAGCCCAACAATTGGAAGCGGCATCCGAGACAACGAGCAGTGCTCGCAATCGAATGGTCGGGCTCGTCACGGGCATCCTGAGCGACACCGTCATGTCGCAGGTCGAACTGCAGTGCGGCCCGCATCGCATCGTGTCGCTCATGTCGACCGAAGCCGTGCGCGACTTGAAGCTCGAAATTGGGTCGCTCGCGGTCGCCGTCGTGAAAGCGACGATGGTGGTTGTTGAGGCTCCGAAAGACAACTCCTAGTGATGGGTGCGGCGGGGCCTGCGCGGTATGCAAAGGCTGCGCGGCAGTCGCGCTGGCAGGGGCGGCACGGCCGACGACGGGTTCGTATGCTGACGACGGTTGCCGCCGTCGCGATGGCGGGCTTGGTGGTGCTTTCCGGATGCTCGGCAACAGACCCGGCACCGGCATCCACGTCTGCGGACGGTGCGCTGCAGGGTGAGCTCACGATTTTCGCGGCGGCCTCATTGACGGCGTCGTTCACCGAATTGGCTGACGCCTTCAGCGCCGAGAACCCTGGCGTCACAATCGCTCCGATTTCCTTCGACGGCTCCGCTACTCTCGCCACGCAGATCAGTGAGGGTGCCCCGGTCGATATCTTTGCTGCCGCGGATGACGCCACGATGCAGCAGGTCAGCGCCGAGCTGGCGACTGCTCCCGTTTCGTTCGCGAGCAACGAATTGCAGATTGCGGTGCAGCCCGGCAACCCGCTCGGCATCTCGGCACTGAGCGATCTGGCGGAGCCCGGCGTGCAGGTTGCCCTGTGCGCGCCCGCGGTTCCGTGTGGGGCCGCTTCGCGCATCCTGCTCGACGCTGCAGGCATCGAACCCACGCCCGTGACCGAAGAACAGAACGTGACGGCCGTGCTGACCAAGGTTGAGCTGGGCGAAGTGGATGCCGGGCTCGTCTATGTCACGGACGTTCTGAATGCCGCGGGGGCTGTCGACGGAGTAGAGATCGCCGACGCTGCGAGTGCTCGCAATAACTATCCGATCGCCGTGCTGACCGAAGCCGCACAACCGGCCATCGCGGCCGCGTTCGTGGAGTTCGTGTTGTCGCCGCCGGGGCAGGCCATTCTCGCGCGCTACGGATTCTCGAAGCCATGAGTGTCTCCTCGCGCAGTGCGCAGACCACCGACGACGCAGCCACCCGAAGCACGGCCAGCCGAAGCACGGCCAGCCGAAGCACGGCCAGCCGAAGCACGGCCTCGCGCACCACGACAGCAGCCGGCTCCGGCATCCCACGCCTGCTCTATCTACCCGCAGCCCTCGGTTTCGCGCTGCTGATCTTGCCCCTCGTCGGGCTGTTTCTCCGTGCCGACTGGCCGAGCGTTCCGGCCGCGATCGTCTCGGAGGAGGCGCAGTCGGCACTCTGGTTGTCGCTGCAGACGGCCTTCGCCGCGACGGTGCTGTGTCTCATCGTCGGCATTCCGCTCGCGCTCGTGATTGCGCGCTCGGGCAAGCGGCTGGCCGGTCTGCTGCGTGCGCTTACGACGCTCCCACTCGTGATGCCGCCCCTGGTCGGAGGCATCGCGCTGCTCTACCTCCTCGGACGCAACGGGCTCGTCGGCAGCGTGCTCGAACTCTGGTTCGGCATCCGCATTCCATTCACGACGGGCGCGGTCGTGATCGCCCAATCGTTCGTGGCACTTCCCTTCCTGGTGATCTCGGTCGAGGGCGCGCTGCGCACTGCGGGTACTCGCTACGAGGCGGTCGCGGCAACCCTCGGTGCCGGGCGCTGGACAGTGTTTCGCCGCGTCACCCTGCCGCTCATCATGCCGGGCGTCATTGCCGGCACCGTGCTCTGCTTCGCCCGCGCGCTCGGCGAATTCGGCGCCACCGCCCTCTTCGCCGGCAATGCCGCGGGCACCACCCGCACCATGCCCCTCGCGATCTACACCGCGTTCAACGGCGCCGGAGTGAGCCAAGATTCGGCCATCGCCCTGTCGCTGCTGCTCGTGGTTGTCGGTATCGTCATCTTGCTTCTGCTGCGCAGCTGGCGCCCGACTCCGGAGCTGTGACGCTATGACTCTGGATGCCACCATGCTGGTGAACCGAGGCGCGTTCACCCTCGACGCGAGCGTCACCGTCGCGCCCGGAGAAACGCTCGCGCTGCTGGGCCCGAACGGCTCGGGTAAGTCGACGCTGCTCGCGGTGATCGCGGGGCTGCTCACCCCCGAGCGCGGCACGGTGTCGGTCGACGGTCGCGTGCTTACCGAGGTTCGGCAGTTGGGTGGTGCGCAGTCGGGTGGCGGGCGGCCGGGCAGCGCGCGGATGACCGTGGTGCCCGCCCATCGTCGTCGCATCGGTTTGCTCGGGCAAGACCCCCTGCTGTTCCCGCACTTGAGCGCCCTCGAGAACGTTGCTTTTGGGCTGCGCTCGCACGGCTTGCTGCGCCCGCACGGAATGAAGGCGACGGATGCCCGCGACCGTGCCTCCGAATGGCTGGCGGCCGTCGGCATGAGCGAGTTCGCCGCCCGCAAACCCGCCGAGCTTTCGGGAGGTCAGCAGCAGCGCGTGGCGATTGCCCGCGTGCTCGCCACCGAACCCGACGTGCTGCTCTTCGACGAGCCCATGGCCGCCCTCGATGTGCAAAACGCCTCCCTCGTGCGCACGCTGCTGCGCGAGTGCCTGGCCTCCCGGATCTCCGCCACCGACACCGGGATCGATGGCCGGCCGCCGACCGCGCCCGCCACCATTGTCGTCACCCACGATGTGGTGGATGCCATGGTGCTGGCCGACCGCGTCGCCATCATGGAGGCGGGCCGCATCATCGACAGCGGCGCCGTCGCCCGGGTGCTGGGCGAGCCGGTCAACCAGTTCGCCGCCACGCTCGTCGGCCTCAACGTGCTGCACGGCATCGTCGAATCAAGCCAGCTCCTACGGCTCGCGGATGGGCGTGGTCTCGCCGTCGGCGGCGGCGTATCGGCGGTCGGGGCAGAGGTGTCGATCGCGTTCCCGCCGTCCGCGGTGACGCTGCGCCGGGAGGCATCCGCTCCCTCGCAACCCAACGAATGGCCCGCCACTGTCGAGCTGCTCGAGCCCGGCCTCAAGGGCATCCGCGTCACGCTGTTGGGCGATACCGTCGTGGCCGAAGCCTCGCCCGCCGATTTGCTCGCGCGCGATATTGCGCCGGGGGACCCCGTGGTGGCCTCCGTCGATCCAGCTCAGATCACGGTGTATCCGCGCCGCTAATCAGCGCCGCAGTTTCACGCCGCTTCCCCTCGGGACAATCCCGTCGTTCTTGGGGCGCACGTTGCTAGGATTCGCCCATGCGCGTGACACGACTCAGAGTGTATCCAGTGAAGTCTTTTGCCGGCGAAGACGTTGATTCGGCGGCCGTCAATCCGTGGGGCCTTGACCAAGATCGGCGCTGGGCCATCGTCGACAGCGACGGCAAGAGTCTTACCGCGCGCCAGCACAACCACCTTCTCGGTCTCTCCGCTCACGCGTTCAGCGACACGGCGGTGCAGCTCTCCGACCGCGACGGCTCCAGCGTGACCGTCGATATGGCGGATGGCGGCGACACGATCGCAGTGAGCCACAGCGGGCAGGGCACCGCCCTTGCCGCTCGCGGCGAAGTCAACCGTTGGCTGAGCGAACGCGTCGGCCTCGAGGCGCGCCTCGTCTGGCAGTCCGACCCGACCGTGCGCGCGATCGACCCCGAGGATGGCGGCCAGCCGGGCGAAGTTGTTTCTCTCGCCGATGGCGGCCCGCTGCTACTCGCGAGCGAAGCGTCGTTGCGTCAGCTCGACGAGTGGGCCGAGGCGGATGCCGCCCCGCTCGACATGATCCGGTTCCGTCCCAACGTGATCATCGACGATCTCGAACCGTTCGTCGAAGAGAGTTGGTCGCACGTCACCATCGGTGACGTGCGCTTTCGCGTCACGATGATCTGCGACCGCTGCGTCATGACCACGATCGAACCCTCCACCCTCGAGCGCGGCAAGGAACCGATTCGAACCCTGGCGCAGCACCGCCAGCGTGACCACAAAACGTGGTTCGGCATCCGGCTCACTCCGCTTGATGGTGGACGCATTCACGTCGGCGATGTCATTGACGCGACCGCCTCGGAGGTTTCGCAGCCTGCCGCGGGTTAGTCTGACGCTATGAGTTCCTCCGCGATCGGTACCCCCGTCGTGGACACGCTGGCCGTCGCGGACACCCTGGGCAGGCCGCTGCACGACATCCGTTTTTCGGTCACCGACCGCTGCAACTTTCGCTGCGTCTATTGCATGCCCAAAGAGGTCTTTGGCGCCGACTACGCGTTCATGCCGCGCGACGAACTTCTGAGCTTCGAAGAGATCACCCGGCTGGCGCGCATTGCCGCGCTTCACGGCGTCGAGAAGATTCGCCTCACCGGTGGTGAACCGCTGCTGCGTAAAGGCCTCCCTGAGTTGGTCGGGATGCTGTCGAAGCTGACAACTCCGGCGGGCGCGCCCCTCGACCTCGCGGTCACGACGAACGGCTCAGCGCTCGCCCACCTTGCCCCAGCGCTGAAGGAGGCCGGGCTCAAGCGCGTCACCGTGTCGCTCGACTCGCTCGACGACGCGACCTTCCAAGCCATGAACGACGTGAAGTTTCCGGTCGCGAAGATTCTGGCTGGCCTCGATGCAGCGCACGCCGCTGGTCTCGGCCCCATCAAGATCAACATGGTCGTCAAGAAGGGGCACAACAACAAAGACATCGTCGCGATGGCCCGCCACTTCAAAGACACTCCGTTCATTCTGCGCTTCATCGAATACATGGATGTCGGCACCACCAACGGTTGGCAACTCGGCGAAGTCGTGCCCTCGGCCGAAGTCGTGGCGCGCATCAACGCCGAACTCCCGCTCGAAGAAATCGCCCCCAACTACAGCGGCGAAACATCGCAACGCTGGCGCTATCGCGATGGCAGCGGAGAGATCGGCGTGATTTCCAGCGTCACTCAGTCGTTCTGCCACACCTGCTCACGCGCCCGCATCTCGGTCGACGGCAAGCTCTACACGTGCCTCTTCGCCAGCTCGGGTCACGACCTGCGAGCTCTCATGCGTGACGGCTGCACCGACGGCGAACTGTCGGATGCCATGGCCCACCTCTGGCGCAACCGCACCGACCGCTACTCAGAGTTGCGCTCGCTCAACACCACCCGGCTGGCGACGACGCCAGGACCGGGCGCTAAGAAGATTGAGATGTCGTACATTGGTGGCTGACATGACCCTTCACATCCGCTATTTCGCCGCAGCCGCCGAGGCTGCCGGGCGTGATGAAGAGCACCTCGAAATCGAGTCGGGCGCGACTCTGGCAACGCTCAAGGTCCTGCTCATCGAGCGCTATGGTTCGCTCATGCAGCGAGTCGTCGAGTCAGGATCATTCCTGATCGATGGCGTCGTTCGTCGTGATCCCACGTACGCGGTGGGCGCTCGCGTCGACGTGCTTCCGCCGTTCGCTGGCGGCTAGGTCTTTACAGCCCCACCCACTCGGTCGCGCCGCCCGCGAGCTGCTGACGTTTCCAGATTGGTACCGTTGCTTTGATGCGCTCGACGAGCAATTCGCACGCCTCGAAAGCTTCGCGACGGTGTGCTGCCGAGACGGCTGCTGAGAGGGCAACATCCCCAATCTGAAGCAGGCCAACACGGTGCGCTGCGGCAATGGCGAGGCCCGTTTCGGCCGCAACTTCGGCGCAGCACTGAGCCAGCAGCGCTTCGGCTTCGGGATGCGCCTGATACTCCAGCGACCACACTTCGTTGCCGGCGTCGTGATTGCGGACAACTCCCGAGAACACGACGACCGCGCCGGAAGCGGGGGACTCCACCGCGCGCCGGATAGCGGCCTCATCGATCGCGGCATCCGTAATGGTGGCGAAGCTGGCGGGGATCTGATCGTTCACGTTTAGTACCTCGCGAGCGCAGGATCAATGACCTGCGAGTAGTCGTCGATGCCGCCCACTAAGTGGCGGATATTGGTGAAGCCGGCGCTCTGCAACATTCGCAGAGCACGTTCGCTGCGGATGCCGTGGTGGCAATACACAACCACAGGAATGTCGGTGCGGATGTCGGCAAGCCGGTCTCCGAGACCACCCAGCGGAATCAGCCCAGCAGTCTCAATCGCGGCAATCGCGTACTCGAAGGGTTCGCGAATGTCGACGAGTTGCAGGGGCGCGCCACTGCGGAGCATGGCCGCAAGTTCGCGTGAGTCGATCTCGTCGCCGGTGCCGTTCGCGTCATTCGAGGCGAGGGGGCCGCTTGCGGCGGGTGCAGCCGCTACGCCGCAAAACGCCTCGTAGTCGATGAGCTCGGTGACGGCATCCACTTCGTCGCTCGCGGCGTAGTCGAGTTCCCGGAATCGCCCCGACAAAGCATCGTAGGTTGTCACCCGGCCGAGAAGCGGGTCGCCGATGCCGGTGATGAGCTTCACAGTTTCGGAACACATGATCGCGCCGATCATGGCGCACACAGCCGGCAGAACCCCGCCCTCGGCACATGACGGAACGGTGCCTGGTGCCGGCGGCACCGGGAAGAGGTCGCGGTAGGTCGGTCCGTGACCAGCCCACGCCACTCCGGCTTGACCGCCATAGCGCAGGATTGCGCCCCACACGACGGGGATGCCGGTCAGCGCGGCTGCGTCATTGACGAGATAGCGGGTGGCGAAGTTGTCGCTGCCGTCGAGCACGAGGTCATACCCCGCAAAGAGTTCGAGCGCGTTGCTGGAATCGAGCCACACATCGTGGCCCGTGAACGAGACCCCCGGATCGATCCGGCCGACCGTTTCGGCCATCGAATCGAGCTTGCTGCGCCCAATGTCGGCGACCCCGTGAGCGAGTTGGCGGTGCAGATTCGAGAGTTCAACGGCATCCGTATCGATTACGCCGATGGTGCCAACGCCCATCGCGGCGAGGGCGGGGATGGTGGCACTACCGAGGCCGCCCGCGCCCACAACGAGCACGCGGGCGTTCGCGAGGCGGCGCTGCGCGAGCTCGCCGAAATCAGGATTAGCCAGTTGGCGCGAATAACGAATCAGCGACTGCGGGCCGAGCGGTGCACCCGGCTCGACGA
The DNA here is from genome assembly GCF_059767345.1 of Salinibacterium sp. VpJ6. NCBI lineage: Bacteria > Bacillati > Actinomycetota > Actinomycetes > Micrococcales > Microbacteriaceae > Salinibacterium > Salinibacterium sp. VpJ6. Next base: position 1,204,723 of record NZ_JBSOQL010000001.1, on the reverse strand, counting down.
GCGGCTGGCGGTCATGCTGAGCAGGCGATGTCACAGGGCAATCCTTACCGCGCCGGAAGCGGCACAGCAACGATTCTACTGTTCCGGATGCTGCCGAATCTGGGCGCGTTCGGGTGCGGCAGTGCTGTCGCAGCAGGGGCGTCGGCGGTGGCCGATAGGGTGTGTGCGGGTCGGAGATCTCGGCCCATTACCCGATTCAAGGAGTACCCGATGGAAGCCGCCGTAATCGCAGCCTGGACGTTCGTTTCTGAAGCCCCGATCCCCGAAGACGTCGTGCCGATGTTGCTCCCCGGCGAGCAGCCCATCGCGGCCTACAAAACCTTCCGTGACAGCGCCGTCTTCACCAACAAGCGCCTCATCGTGCGTGATGCTCAAGGCATCACGGGTAAGAAGGTGGAGCTGTACTCGCTGCCCTATTCGAGTGTTCTCATGTGGTCATCCGAGAATGCAGGCACCCTCGATTTCAACGCCGAGCTCGAGTTGTGGACCCGCGCCGGCCACATCAAGATCAAGGTCGGCAAGGCCATTGATGTGCGCAAGCTCGATATGCTCATCGCCAACGTCGTCATCGGCGCCAGCTAACTGCACGACCTATGTTTGGCGGGGTGGGGCAATGAAAACAGACTTCAAGAAGACGCTCGACGCGTATAAAGCGCGCCACGACGAGTTCAGAATTCTGGATGTCCCGCCCCAGCAGTACCTCATGGTCGACGGCCATGGTGCGCCCGGTGAGGGCAGCGAATACACGGCCGCGATCGGCGCGCTCTATCCGGTGGCCTACACGCTGAAGTTCGCGAGCAAAGCGCTTGACCGCGACTATGTCGTGCCGCCGCTCGAAGCATTGTGGTGGGCCGAGGATATGGCCGCGTTTACGACCGGCCGCGACAAATCGCAGTGGGACTGGACTGCGATGATCCTCACGCCCGAGTGGATCACCGACGCGATGTTTCAGGATGCCGTGGCCGCGGTCACCGCCAAAAGCAAGACCCCCGAGACTCTGCCCGCTAGCCTCGGCAAAGTCAGACTCGAGACTCTCGAGGAGGGGCTGTGCGTGCAAACACTCCACCTCGGGCCGTACGACGATGAGGCCGAGATCCTTTCGCGGCTGCACACCGAGTTCATTCCCGAACAGGGGCTGCGAATGACGGGCAAGCACCACGAGATCTACTTCAACGACTTTCGCAAGGTCGAGTCATCCAAGCTCCGTACCCTGCTGCGGCAGCCTGTTGAGCGGGTCTAATGGGCGGCCGGAACCCGGGGTGCTGCGGCGCATTGGATGCGGTGGCAATGACACTGCGCCGAACTGCTTAGGATGTGGGGATGAGCACGAGTGTGAGTAGCGCCGACGCGCAGGAAGACGGTCGTAACGAGACCTCGACGGAACGGGGAGATCGCAACTGGACAGAGATCCTCCAAGAGCTGCGCGTCATCCAAACCGGTACTCAAATTCTCACCGGATTTTTGTTGACGCTCGCGTTCCAGCAACGCTTTTCCGAGCTGGATGACTACCAAGTGCGGATCTACCTCGCCCTGGTGTCAGCTGCAGTTCTCGCGACCGCGCTCGCCGTCTCTCCCGTGAGTCTTCACCGTGCCCTCTTTGGAAAGAAAGCGAAGCCCGAACTCGTGACGGCATCCGATCGTCTCCTCAAAGTGACGCTGTTCGTGGTGTCGCTTACTATCGCTGGCACGGCAATGCTGATCTTCGATGTGGTCGCTGGTCGCACAGCGGGAGCGGTTGCCGGCGGAACTGCGGCCTTCTTGGCTATTGCGCTGTGGTTGGTTATGCCCACCGTCGTGCGCCGAAAACTCTCCAATGAGTAGAGAACGAGATACTTTCGTAGAGCCTCGCCGAGAGTGGCGTTACGCCTTTCGCCGCGCGTATCACGGCTTCATGCTGCACCGTGGAATCGACTCCGCTGCCACGCTCGCCTTCTTCTCGGCGCTCGCCACTCTGCCCGCCGCGCTGAGCGTCGTCTCCGTGTTGGCGATCGCCGAAGGCAAAGATCGAGCCGCCGGCACCGTGATTGATCTCGCGACCGAAGTACTCAAGCCAAGCACCGTCGAAGTCTTGAAAGAACCTCTCACGCAGCTGTTCTCTATCGGCAGCCCCGGAGTCGCGCTCGCCGTCGGGCTCCTGCTGAGTGTGTGGTCGCTGTCGAGCTACGCCACCGCTTTCGGTCGTGCCGCGAACAGCGTCTACGAGATTCAAGAGGGTCGACGCTTCGTGAAGTTCCGCGGGCTCATGCTCGTGCTCTCCACGTTCCTGCTCGCCGCCTTCGCCGCCGTCGTGGTGTTGCTGCTCACCACCCACAACGTTGCAACCGCCGTGGGCGAAGCGCTCGGTATTGGCGAACCCTGGATCACCGTGTGGTCGATCGGGCGCTGGCCGGTGCTCGCCGTCATCCTCACCATGATCATCGCGGTGCTCTACTACTACACGCCCAACGTGCGTCACGAACGGATGCGGTGGGTCAGCACCGGAGCTCTCTTCGCGATCGTCACGTGGGGCCTTGCCACCGCGGGCTTCGGTTTTTACGCCTCCAACTTCGCCAGCTACGACCGTGTGTACGGCTGGCTCGGCGGAGCGCTCGCCATGCTCATCTGGCTCTACATCAGCAATCTCGCGTTCGTGGCGGGGCTCGAAGTGGATGCCGAATTCACGCGGTTGCGTCAGTTGCTCGCCGGGGTGCCCGCCGAGAACACGGTTCAGTTGCCGCTGCGCGACACCTTCCGTAACCACGTGCTCGCCCGCCGTCAGGCGGAGGACGAGGCGCGGGGAATTGCAATTCGTAGCCGCGATCAGCAGCCCAGCGGCGACTAGCGCGGAGGTCGCAAGGGGTGAAGCGCTCGCGAGTGGTGCATCCGAAGCTAGCGACGCTTACCGGCTAGCGCTCTGACCGCACGCTCGACTTGAACCCACGCAGCCGCAGGCTGTTCGTGACGACGAAGACCGACGAGAAGGCCATGGCTGCGCCCGCGATGAGCGGATTGAGCAGACCGAGCATCGCGATGGGCAGGGCCGCCACGTTGTAGGCGAAAGCCCAGAACAGGTTGCCGCGGATGATCCCGAGGGTGCGCTTGGCGAGGCGAACCGCGTCGGCGACGACCATGAGGTCTCCGCTGACGACCGTAATGTCGCTCGCGGCGATCGCGGCATCCGTTCCGCCACCCATGGCAATACCGAGGTCGGCGGCAGCGAGGGCGGCAGAGTCGTTCACGCCATCACCGACCATCGCGACAACCCGGCCTTCGGCCTGTAGCTGGCGGATGACGTCGAGCTTTCCTTGCGGAGTAATCCCGGCATGCACGTCGGTGATTCCGACCGTTGCGGCGACGGATGCTGCAGCGCCGGCGTTGTCACCGGTGAGGAGCACAGGGCGCAAGCCGAGCCGCGTGAACTCGGCTATGGCGTCCGCACTGCTTGCCTTGATGGTGTCGCCGACAACCAGCACGCCTCGCGCTTGACCGGCCCAGGCGATGACCATCGCGGTCGACCCAGCGGCTTCGGCTTTCTCGACCAGGGTGAGGGCGGCATCCGACACTGTCTGTTGGTGATCGGCGGTGAGCCACGACGGCTTGCCGACGAACACGACAGTGCCGTCGATGGTGGCCTGAACGCCGGTGCCCGCATGGGCGGCGAAGTCGGTGACGGTAGGGAGCGTGAGGCTGCGGTCTTCGGCTGCGGCAACAACGGCACGGCCGACCGGATGCTCGGAGCCAGCCTCGGCGGCGGCAGCGTGAGCCAGCACGAGCTCCTCGTTTTCGCCCTCGAGCACCTCGATGCTGCTGAGGCGCATCTCGCCGGTCGTGACGGTGCCGGTCTTGTCGAGCACGATGGTGTCGACCGAGCGGGTCTGTTCCAAGACCTGGGGTCCGCTAATCAGGATGCCGAGCTGCGAGCCGCGACCGGTGCCCACGAGCAGGGCGGTCGGCGTTGCCAAGCCGAGGGCGCAGGGGCACGCGATGACGAGAGTGGTGACGGCGGCCGTGAAGGCGAGCTCGATGGGGCCGCCGGCGATCATCCAGCCGACGAATGCAACGACCGCGAGGCCAAGCACGACCGGAACGAAGATGGCCGAAACGCGATCGGCAAGCCGCTGGATGTCGGCTTTGCCGGTCTGCGCTTCTTCGACCATGCGACCGAGGCGGGCCAGTTCGGTGTCGCGGCCGACGCGAGTGATTTCGATGACGAGTCGTCCGCCGACGTTGAGGGTGGCGCCGGTGACGCGATCGTCGGGGCCGACTTCGACGGGCACTGATTCGCCCGTGAGCATGCTCGCGTCGACGGCGGAGTTGCCTTCGATGACGAGTCCGTCGCTGGCGATCTTTTCACCCGGGCGCACGACGACGTGGTCGCCGACGACGAGCGACGATACGGCGACGCGCTGTTCGACACCGTCGCGCAGAACGGCGGCATCCTTCGCGCCAAGCTCGAGCAGGGCCCGAAGAGCAGCACCCGACTCGCGGCTAGCGCGGGCCTCGATGTATTTGCCGAGCAGGATAAAGACGGTGACAGCGGCGGCAACTTCGAGATAGATCTCGCTTGCGCCACCGTGGGGTGTTCCGAAGAACGTCATCGTCATGTGCATGCCGGCTTCGCCCGCACCGCCGAAGAAGAGGGCGTAGAGCGACCAGCCGAACGCGGCGATCACACCGAGGCTGATGAGGGTGTCCATGGTCGCGGCACCGTGGCGCAGATTCACGGCCGCAGCGCGGTGGAACGGCCACGCACCCCACACGACAACCGGGGCAGTGAGGGTGAGAGCCAACCACTGCCAGTAGGTGAACTGCAGTGCCGGGATCATCGACATCAGCACGACCGGCACGGCCAGCGCGGTCGAGACGAGCAGACGGTGCAGCATCTGCGAAGCCCAATCGTCACCGCTGCTCTTGGGGCTCGCGTTGTCGTTCTCGTCGCGTTCCTGAATGGGCGCCGGGATGACGGCGCTATACCCAGCAGCCTTCACGGTTTCGAGAAACTGCTCCGGGTCGGTGCCTTCGGGCGCGCGAACACGAGCCTTCTCAGTGGCGTAGTTCACGCTCGCCTCGACGCCGGGGAGCTTGTTGAGCTTGCGCTCGATGCGGCCCGCGCAGGAGGCGCAGGTCATTCCGGTGATGTCGAGTTCGACATCCAGAAGGTTGACGGTGCTGGGATCGGAGGCCATCAGAGGCTCGTCACGAGCGTGTAGCCTGCCTCCTCGATTGCGGCGCTGACGGTGGCGTCGTCGAGAGGGGTCTCAGACGTAACAGAAACGGTGGAGGGCAAGCCCGAGGCGAGGTTAACTGAAACGTCGGTGACGCCAGCCACTTCGGAGAGCTCCTCGGTGACGCTGGAGACGCAGTGGCTGCAGGTCATTCCTTCGACCAGGTAATCGGCGGTGTGGGTCATGATTCTCCTTCGATTGCCGCAGGCGCGAGGCGCGGGCGGAAGTTGTTGTGCAGAACAGCTGAGTGAGTGAACACTACGAGCGGAGGCTACGAACGAACGAGGCGCGCGATTGCCGCACTCGCTTCGCGAATCTTCTCGTCGGCCACAGCGCCACCTTCACGGCTGGCTTCGGCGACGCAATGGCTGAGGTGATCATCGAGCAGCGCGAGCGCGACTGACTCCAGAGCCTTGGTCGCGGCCGACACCTGAGTGAGCACGTCAATGCAGTACGTGTCTTCTTCGATCATGCGATGGATGCCGCGAACTTGGCCTTCAGCGCGACGCAGCCGCTTAAGCAACTGCTCTTTGTTCTCGTCATAACCAGGCATCGTCATCCTCTCAACCAGATACCCCTCAGGGGTATTCCAATTAGACGCCTCTAGAGCGGAGAAGTCAACTGCCGAAGTTGGCTGCCTGGGTCGACCGCAGTAGTCGACCGCAGTCGCACTAGGCCTTCGCGAGTGCAGGCCTTGTCAACGCCAACTCGAACGCTACTACCGAGCCGCTCACGGCATCCAACTGAGCGCTGCGCAGCACGGTGCTGATGCGGCCATCGTCGTGATGGGCGAGAACGACCGGCAATCCCGTCGCCGCAACATGGGCAGTCTCAGCGGGCGTGATCTCGTTGCGGTGGCGCACTTCGAAAGACACGGGCAGCCGGGCAACCATGGCATCCCATTGAGGTTTGCGACGAATCGGCGAGTGCGTGATGTCGCACAGCGAGCACGCTGCGGTGCCGAGCATGTGGCCGATCACGTACCGGGTCTCGCCCCAGACGCCGCCATCCGCGTTGTAGATGCCGGTGTAACGGATGATCGTCATGATGCCTACCCTGCCTCGACTTGCCCGGCACGGCGCCGGAACTCCTGTGTGCAGAGTTATTCGGAGACGCTGGGCGCCGCGGATGGGTCAGTGGCGTGTGGTTGCTCCTCAGGTGCCTGGTGTGGGCGTGCTGACGCTACTGCCAGAAGCGCTTCTTGGGCTCCGGTTCGCCGAGAGGCTTGCCGTTGAGCAGGATTCCTGATGATGGGGCATTGATTGTCGTGGCCGCGGCATCCGGCAACTCTGGAGTCGTGGCGGCGACGGTCTCGGAGAGTGTAGGTGTCGCAGGAGTTGCAGGCGTCGTGGATGTTGCAGGTGTTGCGGCTGCGTCGTTGCCAACAGCGTCGGCGGGCGTTCCGTGCACGGCAATCGCGGTCTTCATATATTTGATGAGCAACATGATCGCGAGAAAGGCAGCGATGGCGGCGGGGATGAAGAAGTCTTCGGGGCGTTCGGTGAGGCGGTAGACGATGCGTCCGATGAAGACGTCGCCGAGCAGGCCGCCTTTGCCGCCTACGGCGTTGAACGAGTAGTAGACGGAGGAGACGAAGCCGGCGATGACTCCGAGGCTGGCGGCGACGAGGCCGACGAGGAGAGCGAATGCGAAGCCAAAGCCTCGAACGATGCGGCGGCGGGAGGCGCTGCCGAAGAAGGTGAAAGCGAAGACCATGCCGAGGCCACCGAAGGTCGCGGAGTACTCAAAGCCGAACTGGCCGATGACGATCGTGACAATCACCGTCAGCGGGACCGCGAGGAGGGAGGCGAGTGCGCCGAGCACGAAGTTATACGGCTTGTGGATCTGCGCGTCAGGGGTGGTCGAGCTGTCGGTCATCGCTGGGCTTCCGGGTAGTCCGCAGATGGGCATCCTGCAGGCGGGTCATTCCCGGGCAGCGACTACCGTTGGGCGGTGGTGTGGGCTCGGGCTGCTCGTGCTTTTCTCCACACGATCACCACAGAGACTACTGTCACGACGGCAATCGAGGCGAGTATCAACATCACATTCGCGTCGACCCAGGTTGAGAAGAAGCGTGCAAACCCTGAGCTGAGGATGCCACCGGTGCCGCCGTCGTAGAGGTAGGTGAGAAACAGACTGTAGGGGTAGCTGATCACGGCAGCTATGGCCATTGTTACGAGGCCGATGCCAGCTGCGGCCGTGAACCCTCGGCCGGTGACAGGGGAGCGCCCCGAACCACGAGCGAAGAAACCGAACGCGATGACAATCGCGAAAGGGGCGGTGGCGGCGCCTGCGGTTGGAGAGTTGAGTCCGAAGACGGCGGCGAGGATGGCAGCGATCGGAATGGTGAGCAGAGCCATGAGTAGGCCGCGCCGAAAATGGTCGGCGTGTTCGGGCTCCGGGAGAATGTTGCCGTCGCGGTACTGGTTCGAGGCGATCTGCGCTTCGACGTCAGCTATGCGGCCGCTTGCAGCGGAGAAGCTTCCGTGGGCGGAACTGGGTTGCATTTCATGCATTGGTGCCACCTCCGTAGTCGCGGCGGGAATCTCTCACCGAGCGACTTCGTCCTTTCTAGGGTACCTAAGTATTTCTCCAGACCCCAGCGCTCGGTTCCCATCGGCCTTCGGCAAGGGAGCCGTTGAGTACTGGATTCAGCATGGCCTGAACGCGTTCCTCGGCGGCCGTAGCGCTGGGGAATCTATCCACCAGCCCGAGACGTCGAGCGAGCACGAGATACCGACTCGACCAGTCAGAGGGAAGGAGGAACGCCGTGATGGGTTCGAGGCTACGACGCTTGGACTCAGTCGCGACGGCAATCGACAGCTGGCGGGCGTCCACCGATTCAGTGAGCGAGATGAGAAGGAGATCTATCAAGTCCTTGACGCGCGACGAGGGTGATTTGCTCTCACCGTATGTTGCCTGGGTGGCACAGAGCTTGTCGGCCACTTGGTCCGCTAACGGGTACAGCACGTAGTCGAAGGTTCGAAGCCGAGTGAGCGGCAGCCGGTTCGCTGGTCTCATCGTTTCCAGCTTGCCCGTGGGTTTATAGCCCGCTGCGAGGTCGATAGACAGGGTGCCTTGTTTCGTCACGCCGACGTACAGGTCAAAGATCAGTCGGCATCCGGCCGTGTCCGGCTGGTTCTCTCCCTCGAGCTGATCGATCCTGTTCGTGAATTCGAACCTGAAATGGTCATCGAGATCAACGGATGCGAGTTGCCGCAGTTCGGCTACGGCGGTGTCGAGCTCGTTCTCTTGTGCCGCCAAATCGATATCTCTTGTCGCCCTGCTCGTCGACAACCGGGCGAGCATACCAGTGCCGCGCTTGAGGGCGAACTTGGTTGACTGGTCAGAGAAAATTCGGCACAGAAACCGGTCGAACGTTGCTTGTCGGATCAGGTCGCCGACGCCGACTGATTTGGCTCGTTCGTCTTTGAGGGCTGCACTCTTGATCGCGGCTTGTACGGCGCGGCCGGTCGGGTACGCACCCCGATCAGCCTGCATGCTGTGCCTGGCTTAGCGTCGCAAGTGTGTGTAGCGAGCTGGCATCTTTCACGAGCTCTTGCAGGGATTGCATGTCGGTCTCGGACGTCGCTGATTGCCAGGCGGGGTTTGACACCACCCGCTGGAGTTGGCTCGCTACATCTACGTGACCCAGCTCGAGAAGCTTCCGCAGGAACCCGAGCCCGTCGTCTTTGGCGAACCCGTTTCGTGCGGAAAGGGGGCCGAGCAGTGCAACAAGATAATCCAGCTGAAGGGTTCTAGAGCGGAGTGCGTCGCCCACAACGTCCCCGACGAGACTCAGGTCTTCTTTGTCGCGGACGAGGTCAGCGATCGTTCGCTCAACTCCAGTGGTCGGAATTCCAACTACCAGCGTGACGTCGTCGACGGCAAGATTCTTTTGTTTGAAGCGGATGTCGGGACGCTGCGACTGTTTTCGGTCGGACGAAGTGAAAACGTAAGGCGTGGGGAGGAAGTCTCCAATCCCATGCAGTGCGGCCGCTGTATTTCCGCTCACGACTATTCCGCCGACTCCGTCCCGGATTCGGTCTTCGGCCAGCCGGTTTGGCTTGAGGCTCAGCCATGCGGCTCGAATGTCGTCGAACTCGTGTGGTGGACTCCCGGCGTCTCTGTAGACGCCGTGGGCGAGGCGCTCGAGATGTCCGTCGTCTGCGAGCCGTGCCATCTGTACTCGACTTACGTGGATCGAGCGGGCTTGCGCCGTCGTCACCATTCCCCACTGGCCGGATGAGATCGCCGCTAGCGCGCGCAGGGCATCCGGAGTGTTCATGCTTGAATAGTAACGTCCAGATAGATACATTTCAAGTATAAATTGACGTTTCGGATGCCGATGTAGACAGAAACTATCCGCGCAGGGCGAGCGCGAACGGGAGCACGGCATCCGCCCCGGCCTCACGGAGTGCTTTCGCGGCGATCGTGAGGGTCCAGCGGGAGTCGACCAGGTCATCAACGAGCAGGATCGGGCCGTGTGGCAGTTCGCCACCCGCCCACTCGAATTGCCCCCACACGCTCGCGAGTCGGTAGGCACTGTTGCCGCCGGGGTCGCCGTGCGGTCCATCGCCGGTGAGCGAGAGCGCACCGAGGTAGGGCAGTTTGCCGGCGCTGGCGAGGGCTTCAGCGACGGATGCCACGAGTTGTGGTTTGCTGCGTGACGGCATCGAGACCACGGCGACGGGTCGCTCATCCCACCCCCAATCGGCGAGCACACGGACGCAGGCTGCGACGAGCGCGGGGCTTGCTGGTGCGTCGGGGGTGCCGGGGGCGAAGAGAGTGCGCAGGGTGCCGCCCCAGCCGAGGTCGGTGAGGCGGGCGAGGGCGCGGCCCTCGCTGGCGCGTTGTTCGGGGGTGATGCGTCCGCGCACGGGGATGCCGAGTTTGTCGGCTCCGGTGGGCCATTGCGCGCGGGGCTCGATGGGGACGCCGACTTTGTCGAGGGTGGCGGTGGCGCGGGTGGTGGCATCCGTGCTGATGTCGGTGGGGTACCAGACGCCGGCGCAATTGTCGCAGCGGCCGCAGGGGGTGGCGGTGTCGTCGTCGAGGGCGCGTTGCAGGTATTCCATGCGGCAGCCTTCGGTGCCGGCGGGCAGTCGTTCGTAGTCGAGCATGTGTTGTTGTTCGGCCCGGCGGGCGGCGGTAACTCCGGCGTAGCGTTCGGCGTCGTAGCTCCAGGGTTGGCCGGTGGCGGTCCAGCCGCCTTGCACGCGGGCGACGGCGCCGTCCACGTCGAGCACTTTCAGCAGTAGCTCGAGCGGGGTTCGGCGCAGGTTCACGCGGGCTTCGAGTGCTGGCGTGGAGACGGGGCCGGCGCCGGAGTTCGCGGCGGCAGTCAGTTCGGCGATCACGAGTTCGGCGTTGGCTTGGTCGGGCATGGATGCGGTGGCGAAGTATTCCCAAATGTCTTCGTCTTCGCGGCCCGGCATCAGCAGCACGTCGGCATTGTCGGTGGCGCGACCGGCACGTCCGACCTGCTGGTAATACGCGACGGGGGAGGACGGGGCGCCGAGGTGCACGACGAAGCCGAGGTCGGGTTTGTCGAAGCCCATGCCGAGCGCGCTCGTGGCGACGAGCGCTTTTATGGTGTTGTTCTTGAGCGCCTTCTCGGACTCTTCACGTTCTTGCGGGTCAGTTTTGCCGGTGTAGGCGCGCACATCCATGCCGCTGTCGCGCAGCAGCCGCGCGGTATCTTCGGCGGCCGAAACGGTGAGCGTGTAGATGATGCCGCTGCCGGGCAGTTCGGCGAGGTGGCTCAGCAGCCAGCCGAGACGAGCTCGGGCATCCGGCAGTTTAAGGACACCCAAGCGCAAGGATGCTCGCGCAAGGGGGCCTCGGATGGTGACGACTTCGGTGCTGCCCGTGGCTGTGTTTTCGGCGCTGCCGCCGCTGCCGGTTTCGAGTTGGGCGGCGATGTCGGCGACGACGCGCGAGTTGGCGGTGGCGGTCGTGGCGAGCACGGGGACGCCGTCGGGCATGGTGGCGATGAGTTCGCGCAGGCGGCGGTAGTCGGGGCGAAAGTCGTGGCCCCAGTCGCTGATGCAGTGCGCTTCGTCGACGACGAGCATCCCGATGCGGTTGATCAGTGCGGGTAGTTGGTTGTCGCGAAAGCTGGGGTTGTTGAGGCGTTCGGGCGAGACGAGCAGCACGTCGACTTCATCGTTGGCGAGCTGCTGCTGAACTTCGGCCCATTCGTGGGGGTTGGTGGAGTTGATGGCGACGGCCCGAACTCCGGCGCGGGATGCCGCGGCGATCTGATCCCGCATGAGCGCCAGCAGTGGTGACACGAGCACGGTAGGGCCCGCACCTCGTCGGCGCATGAGCAGCGTGGAAACGAAGTAGACGGCGGACTTTCCCCACCCGGTGCGCTGCACGACCAGCGCGCGGCGGCGCCCATCGACGAGCGTCTCGATCGCCTCAAACTGTCCCTCATGAAAATCGGCAGTCTCATTGCCGACCAGCGTGCGGAGAACGGCTAGGGCATCGGTGCGGGTATCTGTCACGTGGCTAGTGTGGCAGGGGGTGCTGACTTTTCGGTGCGGAGCCCGGCACCTGACTGCCAATAGTTTGTCCGTGTTGCGGGAAGGGTTTCTCGCTTCGCCACCATACTGGGTCCATGGCACTCAATTCCTATGAGCAGGGCCGACTCCGACTTGCGATATTCGCCGATCTTGAAATCATGATGGATCGGAACGGCGGCTATGCATCACGCGACGAGCTGGTCAACTTCGAAATAGAGGGTAAGCGCCTCGGCTTGATTGATTACAGCCGAGGGATTAGAAATCCCGTCGAGTTTGATTCGACGCTTTCAGTTGTGACGTCGGCTGAAAGTCCTTATAGCGACAACGTGGGCGACGACGGTCTACTGCGTTACTCAATGCGTTCAGGAGATCCTGTCGGCGGTGACAACCGAAAGCTGCGAGTGGCGATGGAAACTCGAACGCCAATCATCCTGTTCGAAAAGTTGAAGCCGAATGTATATGTACCCAGCGTTCCAGCGTTCGTGATCGATGAGAACCGATCAGAGCGATACTTCCTGATCGCGACTGGCGAGGCTGCATGGCCAGGATCCCTTGCCGCGCCCGAAGACGAGATTGCGAAGCGTTACGTCGAGCAAGTGGTCAAACGCCGAGTACATCAACCGGTTTTCCGAGCAAGAGTAATGATCGCCTACCAGCGCACGTGCGCGGTATGTCGCCTTGCGCATCCTGAGCTTTTGGATGCCGCGCACATCGTGCCCGACAGCGATGAAAGAGGCGTCGCGCGCGTCAACAACGGCCTCGCGCTATGCAAGATTCATCATGCCTCTTTCGATCAAAACCTCATCGGCATATCGCCAGACTATCTGGTGCATGTAAACGAGGAGCTTCGCGCCGAGTCAGGAGGATTAATGCTGAAACACGCTATACAAGACATGCACAGGGTTAAGCTTTCCTTACCCGCCTTAGCTGGGAACTATCCATCTCGGGAAGCATTGGACATACGCTTCACCGACTTCAAGCGCTAGTTTGAGCGACGTTCTGCGGAGCGCATGCTGCACTTGAACATCCGCTGACGAGTCGGCGGAAACTGAGGCGCGCCCTGCTTCACGGGGTCGCTAAAGAGCTGGTGATCCGCGCAACCGAGTTGGTTGTGGATAGAGGAAAACCAACGGATGCGAGACCGCGGAATGCACTCGGGCGACTCCGGCTGGACTGGCCCCGTCTGCTCGCAGCATTCTGAACAGGCTCGATAACAGGAATGTCGTTCGTGCCCATTCATGCGAACTGAGCTATGAGGCCGCGAGCAAGTTAACTTCAGAGTTTCTTGTGAGTGCGGGGTGATGGAGAGCATCTTGCATGGAGACGCGATGTGAACATCGATACCGGAGGCATATTCGAGTGATCTCGTGGTGCTCGAAGGATCGCGACGCCCCCATGCCCAACCTCCTCGGGGATGTCCCACGTGAGCACTTCGGGGAGAATATCTCACATACCAGGTGCCTCTCAATAAACTCGTCGAGAGATCAGGATGGCGACTACTGGTTCAGAATGATTCTCCTCCGGGCTGTGTCGATGCCATGGACGTTCGGGTAGTCACACGAGGCGTTCCGCCACACCGCGAGCAGAAAAGTGTTGGAGCCACCCGGGTCCTATAGGCTCGCGATGTGAAGCAGCGCCAGAATGTCACGACGAGCAAATGTGCTCGCATGCCGCGATGGAGTTGAGCTTCGGAAGCCGCGACATCCGCGACTTGTGCATCGTCGGAACGGCGGGCGCCCTGAGCGAGCCGGTCTTAGCGGCGTTGCGTGACACCCTCGCCGATTTGCATGCTGCCCCCGACTTGGGTGCACTCCCGTTCGTTGTGGATGTCTTGGATACAGTGCGCGGAACGATTACAGTCGAAGTTACTAGTAGCTACGAAATTGTCGGCCTAGCAATGCGTTCCCGCCACCACGTGCGCACCCTTAGCTTTGGAAGTTGGGGAGACGCGAAACGCATTCGGATCGACGACATCAGGCCCAAGGGGAGTAAGTAGATGACTATAGCCACCTTCGAGCCGCGCTGGGCTTCCTCGCCCGCGAACAGTATCCTGCGAGCGATAGAGCGCCTTCACTGGAGCCTGGATGACTTTTCGGATCGTCTTGGGGTGGGGGACCCTGAGATGCGGCGCATCCTAAGCGGAGAGCGCTCGATCGACGCTGAGCTCGCCCACTTACTTTCAAAGGCTCTTGGCGGGTCGAGCGATTTTTGGTTGGCCCGCGAAGCCCAGTTCGATGAAAGTCTTAGCGCGCTATCGGCCGATGAATTCGCGCGGAAGCTACCGCTCGACCAGATGATCTCGATGGGTTGGATCGACTCGTCGCCTAGCTGGCGCGCGCAGGCACGATTGGCGCTTGACTTCTTTGGCGTTGAGTCAGCAGAAGACGCGGAAGCACGTCTCGGTAGCAATGTCACTCGAGCACGCTATCGAGCTTCCGCCGCCTTCGATTCGGACTCTGTCAAGCTGGCCGCTTGGATGCGGCAGGCGGAGCGTATGGCGCAACAGCGCCCGTTGCCGCAGTGGAATCCTCAAGTTCTCTCAAGTGCACTCGATGAAATTCGTGCAGTCACACGAGTGCGTGATCCGCGGGTATTTGTGCCGCTGGTGAAGGACAAGCTCGCCCAGTGTGGGGTCGCGCTCATTGTGCTGCGCCCGATCAAGGGCGTCGCAGTCAGCGGAGTTACGTTCCGAAGCTCGGAAGATACTCCAACCATCGCGCTTTCGGCGCGCCACATGTCCGACGATCATCTGTGGTTTACGTTATTTCACGAGATTGGGCATCTGCTGCTTCACCCGGATGAGGATGTCTTCGTGGACGAGCTTGACCGCTCCCCGGAAGAAGGACTGTCGGTTATGGAGGCCGAAGCCAATAAGTTCGCAGCCGAGACCCTCATTCCGTTCGGGCTCGATGATTTGTGCGCTAGGCGCGCCCAAGGGCCTGCGATGCGGGACATAATGCGCTTTGCTGGGCGGCACGGGGTCCCGCCCGGCATCGTTGTTGGCCAGCTGCAGCACCGTGGAAAGCTCAGTCCAAACCAGCTGAATAAGTTGAAGCGACGGTACAGCTGGCAGGGCGGAAACCTTCACCTAGGTGCTGCCTACCCTGAGAACCGCACGTAGCGGTCCGGAGTTTTTTGCCAATTGCAGATTGCATCCTCCAGCACATCAGGGCGGAGGCCGGTTAGATCAGAAAGTATGCTGAGCTCGGTTTGCAGTTCCAGCGCCCCACCTTCACCGATTTGGCCTCTGAGAAGCAACTGCGCACCCCTGAGAGGTCCGGTGGCTCCGACAAGGTAAGAGTGAGGCAAGGTGAGGTCCACAAGGCCAAGTTTCATCAATGTGGTCAAGTAGTCGAAACGGGCAATTCTTCCGAACTGAGCGACATCATCCATGGATGTGTAGAGCGACGCGAACCGCTCGGTGCTCGAAAGGTTTGGATACTGATTGAAGTGTCCCTCGTGATCGTTAGCGTTGCTCAGAACCCAACCGACGTAGGATTCGACTGCTTCGCCCGTGCCGTTTGGCTCCCACGCGTTCAAACTCTGGTACTTGCGATGGTTG
Organism: Salinibacterium sp. VpJ6; assembly: GCF_059767345.1. Classification (NCBI taxonomy): domain Bacteria; kingdom Bacillati; phylum Actinomycetota; class Actinomycetes; order Micrococcales; family Microbacteriaceae; genus Salinibacterium; species Salinibacterium sp. VpJ6. Next base: position 1,189,427 of record NZ_JBSOQL010000001.1, on the reverse strand, counting down.
CTGAATCCGCGCGGTCCCGGCGCCGCTTTCAAAGCTTCCTGATGCTCATCTAACCAGAACCGAAACAATGTTGGATCGGCGGATGTCTGCTTCCAATTCCAGGTCTCGCCATCTCCCAGGCGGCCATAGACGTCTCGGACGTATCGCCATCCGGCTCTTGAATGCTTCCCAAAATGCACGAATAGGAAGATCAGCCAAACGGCTTCATCGTAGTCGCCTGCGCGCGCGTGAAGGATCGATGCCTTTAAAGGATCGAAGCCCGGTGAGCTCGGGTCGGTGCTGGACGCGTCAAGATCCCGGGCTTTGAGCCGGTTGAAGTACTCAACACGTTGCTCCGAGTCAATAATCTGCTCAATAAGAGCTGCGCGGATTGCGGGATCGACCGCACCAGGCAGCCCGCCGTGAGCTGCTTCATAAATCTGGAGTTCCGCTTCTATGCGGAGGGCGTCCGCCGCGTAGTTATTCCTAGTCATGGTGCGTTCCGTCTCTGTTCTTCTCTGTCTTGAAGATATAGCGCGTAGAAGGGGTTGATTAGTGCTGATCGTATTCGGGCAATCTCTTCGGCGTCTTTGGTCGCGAAAGCGCGCAGGAGTCTGACGATGTCGCCCCAATAGGCATCGGATTCGATCTCTGTTCCTAGCACCGCCGTAGATCCAAGAGTTCTGATCTTCTTCTCGGCGTCCAATACTTGGACGAGTGCGTCCTCGATCGGCGTCGCAGGCATAGCTGGCATCTGATAAAAAGTCTGCCAACCGTCGTGGTCCACAAATTTGTCTATCTCGCTGAGGTTTCTCTTGTACGTGTGCATGCTGCCGACGAAGTGGACGTAACGCCCAAGTTCAACTCCGAGCCGACGAGCAACGATCTCCTGGATCATGGTGAAGGCAAAAACATCGTGGGGCAGGCCAACGTAAGCGTCGTTTGACCGCATCGTTACGATGAGGTCAAGATGGTCCTCTCTGCGGAGAAACTGCATCGAAGTGGTGCATGGCACGTCGAACTGGTTGGAGAGATCTGAATGATCGAAGATCTGCACCACGGCACGCCTGGTGTCTTTTTTCCGTCGAAGCAAATCGATAACGTCCTCTAGGCGTGACTGTTTGCCGAACAGCCTCGGCCCGTAGGCACCTTCAATGCGTCCTTCAAGCGCGAACTTGTCATAGCCACTGATGTAATAGCGAATCATTTCGAGATCGTCGGAGCCAGACAGATACCAGAGAAACTCGCCAAGAGCGCTGAAGATTCGTCCGCGCGTTTGGCTCCGACTGACCCGCGCTCGTGGGTGCAACAACTCAACCGTTACTGCAACGAGTTCCTGTGCCTCACCCTGGGTCGGAGAGATCGAGTGGCCCTCGTTCCGAATCGCAGTGAACACCTCGTTCAATACGTCGTCGAGCGTCTCTTCCTTGACAAGCCGCACCATTGCACCTCTTCTTGCGTTGAGCCGGCCCTGTCCCGACTAACACTCATCTTATTGCCTTGAAACCGAACGCAAGGGAGTGCAGTTCCCAATTATTTGGAGGAGAATCGAAAGATGCTTGTTGCCGCTGCGATCGTTCAAAACGCCGACGGTCGAGTGCTGATCGCCCGCCGGCGGCCAGACATCCGGAGCGGGGGCAAGTGGGAATTTCCGGGTGGCAAAGTCGAAACCGGCGAAACGCCCGCAACGGCGGTAGTGCGTGAGCTCCGAGAAGAACTGGATATCACAATCTCTCCAGGGGATCAGTTGTGCCGGTCGCGAGTTTCTACGTCGCACGGCGTCATCGACCTGGTTTGCATCTGGGCCACGCTCACAGGAGCGGGTCCGATATCGAGCACTGACCATGACGAACTTGTATGGTTCGACGCCGTAGATCTTCCCAGCAGCGGGTGGTGCGCCCCCGATCTTGAGGCGGTTGCATTACTTCGAGGTGGCGCAACCGCTGACAGAGTCTCGCGCTGAAGTGACCGCGGCATATCTCGGGGAGGGGGAGAAGTTGCACAGACAGTGGGTCTGTGCGTTGGCCAGCCCGGCAGTGTTACGGAGGCGAAGGAGTTGAGGTTACGCTCGGCGGGAGTCCGGGCTGAAGCGCCCTCGTCCGAACGGTCAAATGCGACAGCAGGGTTCGACTCCGTGAGCTGATCTCCGGTCGGCCTTAGCAACACGCACCTGCTTTTAGTGGCATCCTGGCTCATGTGGTACCCGTTCTAGCTGACTTCGATGATTCCGGTCCCGGCGGGCGGCGGATGGTGATTACCCTCCCGTTCGAGCTGGAGGAGGGGATTGGAGTGAACAATTTGATTCAGCGATCGTCGAGCTAATTCCCGACGGGTCGGATTGCGTTGACATTGTTTTCTTTGATGGCCGGAGTACGAGAATGTATGAGGGCGATGAGTTCGTGGTATCTCGTTCGTCGCAGTAACAGAACGAAAATCAGCTGACGCGTCTCTATCGAAAACACGCGCTTGGATTGCTTCAGGGCATTGTCGAACTCACGCGTCTCGGAACGCGACACTGCCCGCTACCCAGCGAGCCCTACTTCTGGCAGCTCGGGCACCACCACATGTAGCGGGTGTCGGTGGGGCCGGTGCCGAGCTGGTCTGACTCGATGCGGGTGCCGCAGCGCAGACACGCTTCCCCGCGCCGCCCGTGCACCCAGTAGCGGGGTTTGCCGCGCGGCAGGCCTGTGAGATTGCGGATCGGGCGGTCCTTGTTCACCATGATCGCCTTGAAGGCGAGCGCGACGAGGCGCTTCGGGTCGGCGATCTCGCCGATGGGGGTGTGCGGCCGAACACCGCGCAGAAAGCTCAACTCGTTCGCGAAAACGTTGCCGAGACCAGCGAGGTTCCGCTGATCGAGTAGCGCGAGCGCAACCGGACGCGCTGGGTCTGACAACAGGTTCGCCAACGCGAGTTCGGCATCCCAGTCCGGCCCGAGAAGGTCAGGGCCCAGGTGCCCCACAATGCTGTCTTCGAATGCCGTGGGCACCACTTCAAGCAGCCCCAGTTCGAAACCGACCGCGGTCTTCGATGCCGTGCTGAGCACTCCGCGAGCCAGGTAGGACGGCTTGCGCCACCGCTCGCCGGCACCGTAAATCTGCCAGACGCCCTCCATCTTGAGGTGGCTGTGGATGGTGAGGCCCGAGCCGGGTTCGCTCGCGGGTGCGGGTGCGGGTGCGGCGGCGGGTGCATCGGCGGCGTCGGGGCCCTCGGCAACCCGAATCAGCAGGTGCTTGCCGCGCGGCACAACACTCGTGACGGTCTGGCCGCTGAGGTCGAGCGTCGCGAACGCGGGCACCCGAAAGTCGGTGCGGGTGAGCACTTGCTGGTCGAGCGCGGCCCGTAGTTTCGCTGCCGCCTTATAGACGGAATCACCCTCAGGCACGAAGCCTCAACCCCTGCGGCGTCGCGACAAACCCAGCCTCCACGAGGGCTTTGCCCACCGGGGTGCCGACGGCGAAATCACCGTTGACTTTCTCGATGCGCAGCTTCGGTAGCGTGCCCCGCAGGGTGCTCGTGAGCGAGCGGGTCGCGGCATCCACGACGGCGGGTTCCAGATCGAAGGCCAGCAGGGACTTGCCGCCGCGCTCCAGATACAGCGCCAGATGCCCATCGACCATCACGACGATCGCGCCCGCCTTGCGGCCGGGGCGATGCTTCTTGGGGGCATCCGCGACGGACTTAGCTGGAGCAGGATCAAGATTCTCGTCAGACGGGTCGGCAGCGTCGCCGCCATCACCCCCAGCATCCGCGCCACCAACCACCGGCCACCCAAGAGCAGCCCCGTAGGGGTTCGCGGGGTCAGTCGCGGCGAGGGTGATCGCCAAAAGTTGGGGCGCAGCATCCGGATCCCGAGTGAAACCACGCAGGCGGTCGACGGTGGCTCCGGTCGCGAACTGGGCAGCACCGAGCCCCTCGATGAAGTAGCCGCGGCGGGCGCGACCGGTCTCTTCGAAGCCGCTCAGCACGCGGTACGTCAGGGCGAAGCCACCACGGATGCCCTCGCTCACGACCGCGCCGCGCGTGACGACAGCGTGCCGTTCGAGCATCAACTCGGCGGTCGACTTGGCGCGCACCGTCGTCTCACCCTCGGCCGTTTCGTGCAGTGCCCACCGGCCGGACGCACTCGGCGGCCCGGCTTGTGCCACCGTCGAGACGCGTCCGCGATAGGCGCGAGCCCGTGCCGGACGCGGCGCCCGAGTGGCCCGCACCGTGCCGCCGAGATGCGCGCGCAGGGGCGCAAAACTGTCGTTCGTGATGAGCGACCGCCACACCAGATCCCACAGTTCCTTCAGCAGCACCTTGTCGTCAGTGCTGCCCACCTGATTCGACAGTTGCCTAAAGAAGAACGCACCGCCACCGGCCAGCGCCTCCAGAATGCTTTGCTGCAGCTCGCTCAGCCCATCGCGATCGGGCTCGGGCAACGTCAGCGCAGCGGTTGCCGCGGGGTGCAAACTGATCCAGCCATCGCTGCCCGCCAGCGCGCCCTGCCCGGCCCACACCACTTCGCCCGACGTTGTCAGCTCGTCGAGCCAGGCGGGCGAATAGTCGCGCACGCGCGAACCCAGAATGAAGTTCTCCCACGCGGATGCCGGGGCTGAGTACCCAGCGAGTTGGTCGATCACTTGTGCCAGGCCATCAATTCCGCGCAGCGAGTCACCGGCGGCGGACACGTGCTGCCAGGCGGGCAGGAACCGACCAAGCGTCGCGTGGGACACCGGTTCGACCTCTTGCCGCAGTGCTGCAAGCGAGCGACTGCGCAGGCGGCGCAGCACATCCACCGAGCACCATTCGGTGCCGCTCGCTCCGGGGCGGAACTCGCCATCGACGACGCGGCGGTCGGCCGCGAGGCGACGCAGGGTGTCCTGCACGACGGCGGTTCCGAGACCGAAGCGGGCGGCGGCATCCGCCAGTGTGAAAGGTCCGTGGGTGCGGGCGTAGCGACTGACGAGGTCGCCGACGGGATCGTCGACGGGCTCGATGAACGCGGCGGGCACGCCAATGGGCAGCGGGACCCCGAGGGCATCCCGCAGTCGTGCAGAGTCTTCGATGCCGGCCCAGCGGCGTTCGCCCGCGATGGTCACTTCGAGCACGCGGTTCGCTTTTGCGAGCCCGGCCAAGTCGGTGGCGAGGGCGGCGCCGGTCACGAGCGAGCGCGCCTCGATCTCGGCAACGGTTTGCGGGCCAAGCACGCGCAGCAGATCGACGAGCCCCTCGGCATCCCGAGCATGACGCTCTGTCACCAGTCGCTGCAGCTCGTTCTCGGTCTGGGCGATCACGTCGGGGTCGAGCAATTCGCGCAGCTCGGCGCGACCGAGAAGCTCGGCGAGCAGTGCCGGGTCGAGCGAGAGAGCTGCAGCGCGACGCTCGGCCAGCGGTGAATCGCCCTCGTATACGAAAGCGGCCATATAGCCGAACAGCAGGCTGCGCGCGAACGGCGACGGCACATCCGTCTCGGTCTCCATCACGCGGATGCCGCGGCTCGCGATGCGCTTCGTCAGCGCCGTGAGCGCCGGTAGGTCGTACACGTCCTGCAGCACTTCGCGCACGGTCTCAAGCACGATGGGAAAGCTCGGGTACTTGCGCGCCACATCCAACAGTTGTGAGGCACGCTGGCGCTGCTGCCACAGCGGCGAACGCTTGCCGGGATCGCGGCGCGGCAACAGCAGAGCACGAGCGGCACACTCTCTGAAGCGTGCGGCGAACAGCGCCGAACCGCCCACTTCTTCCGTGACGATCTGCTCGAGCTCGTCAGCGTCGAACACAAAGAGGTCGGCACCGGGCGGCGCGGCATCGGTGTCTGGAATGCGCACGACGATGCCATCGTCACCGGCCATGGCCGCGCCATCCACCCCTAGCTGTTCGCGAATGCGCGCCGTAATCGCCAACGCCCAGGGTGCGTGCACGGGCATGCCGTACGGGGAATGCAAGATCACTCGCCAGTCGCCCAGCTCATCGCGGAAGCGTTCGACAACAAGGGTGGTGTCGCTCGGCACGTGACCGGTGGATGCCTTCTGCTCGGTCACTAGGGCGAGCAGGTTGGTGACGGCGTGCTCATCGAGCCCGATCGACTCGGCCCGGGCACGCGCATCGTCAGCGGATGCCGTAGCAATTTCCTTAGTGAATGCTCCGATAGCTTCGCCCAGCTCCGCCGGGCGGCCGAGGCCATCGCCCTTCCAGAACGGAACGCGGCCGGGCTGGCCGAAAGCGGGGGAGACGAGCACTTGGTCGTGGGTGATGTCTTCGATGCGCCAGCTCGTAGTGCCGAGCGCGAAGATGTCGCCAACGCGGGATTCGTAGACCATCTCTTCGTCGAGTTCACCAACGCGACGACCGGGGGCTCCGGCTTCGCCGCCGATCATGAAGACGCCGAAGAGGCCGCGGTCGGGGATGGTGCCGCCGGAGGTGACGGCGAGGCGTTGAGAGCCGGGCCGACCGCTGAGCGTGCCGGCGATGCGATCCCACACCACGCGGGGTCGTAGCTCAGAGAATTCGTCGCTGGGGTAGAGCCCGCTCAGCAGATCGAGCGTTGCGTCGAAGGCGCTGCGCGGCAGGGTAGAGAACGGGGCGCTGCGGCGCACGGTGTCGAACCACTCCTCGATGTCGATTTCGTCGAGCGCGACGGCGGCGACGGTCTGCTGCGCGAGTACGTCGAGCGGGTTTGTCGGCACGGCCAGCGCTTCGATCTGCCCACTCCGCATCCGCTCAACGGCGACAGACGTGTGGATGAGGTCGGTGCGGTGCTTCGGGAACAACACACCTTTGGAGATTTCCCCAACCTGATGCCCGGCTCGCCCAATGCGCTGAAGCCCACTCGCGACCGACGGCGGCGACTCAACCTGAATGACAAGATCGACGGCGCCCATATCGATGCCAAGTTCGAGCGAGCTCGTGGCAACGACGCAGCGCAGCACTCCCGTTTTGAGGTCGTCTTCGATGATCGCCCGCTGATCTTTGCTAACCGAGCCGTGGTGCGCGCGGGCGAGCAGCGGCGCGGCGCCCATGGTGGATCCGCCCTGCGCCATCATCTGGGCGGGTGGCTTCCACGGTTGCTGCGGGGCGGCGTAGGCGGCGGCATCCGCACTGGCTTGGGATCGCTCGAGAACGGCCGCGGCATTACCGGTTCCGCTGTCTGCGCCGTCACCAGTTCCATCTGCGCCGTCACCACCACCGCCGCCGGCGTCACCACCGCCGCCGGCGTCACCACCACCGCCGGCGTCACCACCACCGCCGTCGACGCTGCCCTCGCTCAGTCGCTCGTCGTAGATCTCGTTGAGGCGGGCGGTGAGTCGTTCAGCCAACCGCCGCGAGTTAGCAAAAACAATGGTGGAGCGGTGCTCGAGAATCGCATCGACAATGCGTTCTTCGACGTGCGGCCACAGGGATGCCGCTGATTCCGGAGTCGCCTCGTCGTCACTGCCGTCGCCGCCGCTGGCTTTGCCGCGTGCGGAGGCCACGGTGCCGGGGATAGTCATGTCGGGTACGGGAACAACGACGCTCAGCTCGAAGGTCTTCGCCGAGGGCGGGTGCACGATCGAGACCGGGGCTCGTCCGCCCAAGAATCGCGCTACTTCTTCGATCGGTCGCACGGTGGCGGAGAGGCCGATGCGCTGTACGGGCTTCGCGAGCAGCGCATCCAGCCGCTCAAGGGAGAGAGCAAGGTGGGCGCCGCGCTTGGTGGCGGCAACCGCGTGCACTTCGTCGATGATGACGGTGTCGACGTTCTTGAGGGTCTCGCGGGCTGCTGAGGTGAGCATCAAATACAGCGACTCAGGGGTCGTGATGAGAATGTCGGGTGGGGTGCGCGCGAGAAGACGGCGGTCTTGCGCGGTGGTGTCTCCAGAGCGCACGCCCACGGTGATGTCGGTCTCGCCGAGCCCGAGCCGCCGAGCGGTTTGGGTGACGCCGACGAGCGGGGCGCGAAGGTTGCGTTCGACGTCAACGCCAAGAGCTTTCAGCGGCGAGATGTAAAGAACGCGAGTGCGCTGTTTGGGATTGGCCGGGGGCGGGCTCGAGGCGAGTTGGTCGATCGCCCACAAGAAAGCGGCGAGTGTCTTACCGGAACCGGTCGGGGCAACGACGAGCGCGTTGGCTCCGGAGGAGACAGCATCCCACGCGCCGAGTTGCGCCGGGGTGGCAGCATCGAACGCGCCCTGGAACCACTCTCGGGTGGCGGGCGAAAATTTGCCGAGCACGTCGCTCATGTCTCTATCTTCGTCGCAACCCCTGACAGAGTGCAGTGTCGCGTCAAAGGGCGATGACTCTCGGGCGTGCCGCAGGTCGCTCTCCTGCCACGCTCGACAAGCCCTTAGTGCTGCACCCCCACCGAAGTCGAGGCCACATGCTACACTCCCGATCATTCCTCAAGTTGGCAACTATCATTCGCGATGACCTGCGGGAATAGGCCCAGCGCGAATCGAAGCAGATGAGACTGCACCAGCTCCACAACGCGAAGGAAGGGTGATATGAAACCGACAGAACACAATCGGCACCGTGTGCGGGGAGTGCAGGAGCGCCTGCCCGCAGTGGCGATTACGGTCCTCAGCGTTGCTCTCGCGCTCGGCGCTTGCACGCCGCTATCAGAGCGCGGAGACGAGAGCCCGAAGGCATCGTCCCCAACGGGGCAGACGTCGACAGAAGGCGCGGTGACTGCACCCTCGCTAGAAGAACAGCTTGATTTCGAGTGGAGCACGGTCATTGCCCGATTCCCGGACGCGGTGCGTCCCGACGTGCCACTGATCCGGTACATCGACCTACACGAGTGGGCATCGGTGCAGGCAGAATGCATGAACGCGGAGGGGTTTCCCGATGTCTCCGCGACCCCGGACGGCGGCCTCTCCTCCGGCACTATCCCACCCGGTCAGGAAGAGGCCTACGCGATCGCCGCGTATGTCTGTGCTGCTCAGTACCCTCGAGACCCAAAATACCTCACTCCCTGGACGGACGAGCGACTCGGTATGGTCTACGACTACTACATTGACAAGCTCATACCCTGCCTCAAAGGCGAAGGCTACGAGCCTCCAGATCCACCGAGTCGCGTGACCTTCATCGACGGATACGACGGCTGGTCACCCTACCTCGGCGTGGTGGACTACACCCAAGATGAGTGGTTTCACATCAACGAGATCTGCCCGCAATGGCCAGAAGGACTCTACGACTGAGCGAGCAGCATGCCACAGGATGACGGCGGGAAAGCGAACGCGCTAGTTGGACTATGGCCGAGTGAAACTGGCGCAGTTCCCCTGTATTTCGCAAGGTTCGACTGGCGCGTTATTCCTTCGCAGCGTGCGTGTGCAGAAAGCTCACAAAGTCGTTGAGTTCGTCGGTGGAGATCGCGTGCGCAAGCCCCTCATAGATGCGGGTCTCGGCGCGGGTGTGATCAACAAGCCACTCTTCGGTGCGCTCAATCGCCGCCGTAGGAATAACCGGGTCATCAGTGCCGCGGCCCCAAAACACGGGCGGACGGATGCTCGCGAGCTTCGCATCTCCCGGGTGCTCGGCACTGGCCACGAACCCGGAGAGTGCGACGGCGCTCGTGAAGCGTTCCGGGGCGAGCCGCAATAGCTGGAGCGACATCGCAGCCCCCTGCGAGAAACCGAGGAGGCTCACGCTCGTGTACTGCTGGGCATCGAGCCATGCGAGCACGGCGTTGGCGGCGTCATCCACCCCGGAAACCTGGGGGAGACCGCCGCCGCTGAGATCGATCGGGAACCACGAGAACCCGCCGCTTTCGGGGAGAGGCGCTCGCAGCGAGGCGATGACCGGACCGAGCGGCAGCGCGGGTGCCAGCGCAAACAGATCGCCCTCGTGGGAGCCGTAGCCGTGCAACAACACGATGAGCGGGCGGCCTGCCCGTTCGCGTTCGGGGGCCGACCAGAGCACTGCGGAGGAATCGATCTGCATGGCACAAAGCCTACGCGGCGCGGCTAGGGGGTTGGTGTGACCGAAAGAACCTCGGAAAATACCTCGAACTGTGCAGTGAAAGCGTTGTGCACTGGGGCGTCGCAGGTGAGCCTGGCGATCAATTCGCTCTCCGAACCGAGCATCGATCGGGCTGCCAGTTCAGTGATCTGGGCAACTCCGTCGGGATTGGTGTGACTGATGGTGACCGAGGCGAACTCAATCGTCGAGTCGCTACCAACCTCCGCGATAGCGATGTCGAGCAGGCCCGGATCGTGGAGTTGCGCGTCGGGATCCTCCTCAAGGAAAGCAGTGAATTCCCGCACGAGTACGGCATAAGAACCGTCGAAATCGTCCGAAACGTCGGGATCAGGCAAAGCCAGACGTTGGGTGGTGGCGAGCTGACAGCCAGTGGCCTCATCCTGAAGCACATTGATGCCAGCGCGATCAAACGTTGTTGGTTTCCATGTAGCCCCGGGAGCGATCGACCACACCGGCTGGCCTTCAAACACTGCGCTTCGATCGAGCGGAACGTGCACGTCGACCGCAGGTCGATCGCTCCCGGAACTCGTCGGTTCGGGTCGCGCCTTAGTCGCGTCGCTCCCGGAACACTCACCGAACTCGTCACACTCATACGAGCCGGCGGAGGCAAGCGCTGAGGTCACGATGATCGTGGTCGTAGCGGCGGACGCGAGAAACACGATGATCGCGACCGCGATTAGCGCCCACGCCCACCCAGGCAGCGGAACGCGGGCAGGCGTGGGCGCAGCCTCAGCCTCAGCCTCAGCCTCAGCCGATGCCGATGCCGATGCCGATGCCGGTGTTGCCGTTGTCGGCGCCGCGCGTTCTCCGTCGCTTTCCTGTGACGGCTCAGAAGCGGAGGGGCTGTTCTCGGTCATGGGTTCCCTTTCGTGTGACAGGCGTGTGCCTGAGAGAGGAACGCTAATTCGGGGGCTGTTGCCTCCGGCTTGGGACTGCGCGAGCTGTGCACTGCGCGAGTGAAAGCGGGATTGGGGACGACTAGTGGCCACCTCGGTCGGCCCGCCGCGGCATCCGACCGACGACATCGTGCACGCCAAGCCCGCGCGATAGGTGACAATGGAGCATGAGCTCCGTCGGCACACCAGACCCCAACTCGTCTTGGCTTTCAGATGAAGAGCTTGCGGAGACCCGCAGGCGACTGCCGCTGCTCTATGTCGAGGCTGTTCCCGTACGCGTGGATGGGCTGGGTCGCGTCATTGAGGTCGGCACTCTGGTGCGCGGCAACAGCGGTGAGATCACCCGCACGCTCGTCTCGGGCCGTGTCATGTTTGGCGAGACCTTGCGCGATGCTCTGTTCCGTCATCTGGAAAAGGATCTGGGCCCCATGGCCTTCCCTCTCCTCCCGGCAAGTCCGACCCCGTTCATGGTCGCCGAATACTTCCCGTGGCCCGGCGACAGCCAGTTCACGGACCCCCGCCAGCACGCCGTCTCGATGGCCTACGTCGTTCCGGTCACCGGTACGTGCGAACCACGTCAGGATGCGCTCGAGCTCACCTGGTTGAGCCCCGCCGCCGCGGTATCCGACGACGTTACCGCTGACATGGAAGGTGGCCGCGGAGCGCTACTGCGCGCGGCCCTCGCGTCCGTCGGAGTGCTGCCGTAAGCGCGAGCTAGCTCCTGCCCGTCAGTCTGCTGAGGGCAAGCTTTGGAAATTCAGGAAATCCGTTCACGGGTTCGCGCACGGGCGCGGAAAAAGCCCAGAACTCTGCGGGAGCGATGCCGTGCACACGGATGGTTCAACAGAGTTTCCTGAATTTCCGAAGGGAAGCGTGACCGCGCTCGCGCAGCGTGACCGCGCCCGCGGTCGGCGAGTCGTTGTGCGCCGCGTGTGGTGCGCTGAGCACTAGCTCGAGCTCGAGCTCGGGCTCGAGCTAGTGCTCGTGCCCGTGCGTAGGCCGTTGTTGCTGCTGTGCATTGCGCGTCCGCGGGTGGGACGGGAGCTGCCCAACGTTGGAAATTCAGGAAATCTGATGTGCGCACGTGGGTTGCCAGACTGGATGCCCCGAAATCCGGGCACACTCGGGCCCGTGAACGCTGGTCGAAACAGAGTTTCCTGAATTTCCAAATGGTGATCAGGCGGACTGTTCGGCCGACGGACTACCCGACAGCTAGCTAGCCGCGCAGCCACGAGCCACCCAGCGACCCAGCCACCCAATCAGCGAGCGCGCCCTTAAACGCCGAAGGGCGACGAACCCCACCCCAGCAGTGCTGGGGGTGATTCGCCGCCCTCGACGGTAAAACTGTGGCACGCGCACGCGCACGCGCACGCGCACGCGCACGCGTGCTCGCCTGCACGCTCACGCGAGCTCGCCGACACGCCTGCGCGTGCTCGCCGCACGCTCACGCGAGCTCGCCGGCACGCTCACGCGCACCCGGCAACACGCTCACGCGCACCAGTTAGAGCTAAGGCTTAGCGCCCGCTGCTCGATGCGCGACGGTTAGGTCGAACGACCTGGCCGACGCGAACCGGTCCGCCGTTGCCGGCCTGAGCGCGACCCTTGCCGCCGCGCGGACGCGAGGGGGCTTCGGACTGCTGCTGGCGAGGCTGGTGAGTTGAACGCTGTTCGCTTGCACCGGAACCGGCTACAACGGCGCCACGGCCGGAGCCTTGACGGTCGTTACGCTGCTGGCCGCCACGAGCGCCGCCGCGGGGCTGGCCATCACGAGCGCCCTCGCGAGCACCGTCTCGGGCGCCATCGCGTGCTGCACCGTTACGGCCGCCACGAGCGCCACCGCCACCGTTGCCGCCACGTCCACCGGCGCCACCACGGCCACCCTCGCGGGCACCGTCGCGTTCGCCTTCGTAGAATCCAGCACCTTCGCCACCGCGACGCGAACGCTTGCGCTGGGCGTTTGCGCCCTGCGAACGTCCACCCTGCGACTGGCCACGGACGGGAGCTGCTGCACGAGGAGCAGGCTTCACGTATTCGGCTACCTCGCCGGTCAGGGCCACGACGGCTTCTGACTTGGCGTTGACGTGCTGCGGGGTCACCGTGATGGCGGCCTTGCGCAACAGCGCTGCGGTGTCTTTGCGCTGGGTCGGAAGAACGATCGTCACGACGTCGCCCTCTTCACCAGCACGAGCGGTACGGCCACTGCGGTGCAGGTATGCCTTGTGCTCGGCGGGCGGGTCGACGTGGATGACCAGCTCAATGTTGTCGACGTGCACGCCGCGCGCGGCAACGTCAGTAGCGACAAGCACCTTCACGTCGCCAGCGGAGAACGCGGCGAGGTTACGGTCACGGGCAACCTGCGAGAGGTTTCCGTGCAGGTCAACGGCGGGGATTCCGGCATCCGTCAACTGGCGTGCCAGTTTCTTGGCGTGGTGCTTGGTGCGCATGAAGAGGATGCGGCGGCCGGTGCCCGAAGCGAGCTTCTCGATGAGAACGCGCTTGGATTCGACGCTTTCGGTCTCGAACACGTGGTGAGTCATGGCGGAGACGTGCGAAGTCGCTTCGTCAACCGAGTGCAGTACCTCGTTGTGGAGGAAGCGGCGAACCAGCTTGTCTACACCGTTGTCGAGGGTGGCGCTGAACAGCATCCGCTGTCCATTGCTCGGAGTCTTGTCGAGGATGCGGGTCACGACGGGCAAGAAGCCAAGGTCGGCCATGTGGTCGGCCTCGTCAAGCACGGTGATCTCGATGGCGTCGAGGCTCACGAAGCCCTGCTTCATGAGGTCTTCGAGGCGGCCGGGGCAAGCAACGACGATGTCGACGCCGGCCTTGAGGGCCGCAACCTGGCGGTTCTGGCTGACGCCACCGAAGATCGTGGTGGTGTTGAGGCCGTAGGCCGCAGCGAGAGGTTCGATCACAGCAGAGATCTGCGTGGCGAGCTCACGGGTCGGTGCGAGCACGAGACCCAGGGGGCGACCCGAGCGGCGCTTGCCGCCCGAGAGCTTGCCGCCGAGGCGAGCAACCATGGGCAGCGAGAAGGCGAGGGTCTTGCCCGAGCCCGTCTTTCCGCGGCCGAGTACGTCGCGACCATTGAGGGTGTCGGGAAGGGTGTCGAGTTGGATGGGGAACGGCGTGGTCTTGCCATCGGCTGCAAGTGCAGCAACGAGAGGGGCGGGTACGCCAAGCGAGCTAAAAGTTTGTTCAGTCAAAACGGTGGTGCCTTTCGGGCATAAGTAACAGATGGGCGTTACACCGGAGGCGCACACACCGTTCGGATTGAACGTGGCAGTGCTGATCTACACCGACCCAATCAGGCGTTTCGCACGGATGCGGCACACAGGTCAGATCTCGAACTTTCGTTCGGCGCGGATTACTCCAGTTCGCCGGAGAAAGTTATCTACGAGCCTCACGTTTCTGATTGACGTGGGCGAGAAGAGGGAAGCGTTCTACGACGCAGGGAAACATAATTGTTTCGCAAGTTCCCCCAGCGTAGCAGTTATGCCCCTAGTAGCGCTCGCCTACCGGCACTTGCACAGCCAGAGTGTTTCCGGCCTGCGCGAGCGGGCAGGCCCACGCGGGGTCGTAGGCGCACGACGGGTTGTACGCAAAGTTGAAGTCGAGCACGAGCGACTCGGGCGTGCTCCCCGGCCCAAGATCGGCACCCTTGACGGTATCGAGAAGGTAGCGGCCACCACCGTAGGTTCCGCCCTTCACTCGAGAGAAAGCATCCTTCACGGGGATAAAAATTCCGCCGCCATACGACGCCAAGCGCCACACATCGAGCGAGCCAACCGACTCAATCTCGACCGTGCCAAGCAGGTTGAACGGCACAACGCCATCCGTTCCTGTCTCCACGTTCATGCGGCGACCGTCGCCAGGAACAATGGATGCTTCGAAACGCCAGTCGGGATTGTACGACTCAAACGGCAGCCCCTTGAAGCCGCGCAGGTCCTCAGGCAAGAGCGGCGAAGCTGGATGCGTGGCAAACATCTCATCTCGTCCCGCACGCCAGTCGGCGTGGGCGCTCGCGGCATCCGGGTTCTCGCGGATAGCGGCGTAGAGAGCAAAGTTGCGGCGGCGCCAGTCGGCTACTTCAAGAGCGGTCATGAGTTCAGGCTAACCCGCGCAGCCGACAGCGAGCTTGGTGGGGCGCTTGCCTTCAGCATCCGCCCGCGGGAAACGCGCCAGCGCAAACCCTGCCATCGCAAAACGCGCAGCCAACAGGCCGCTACTTGTCGCGCGAGAGCAGCGCCCGCACTTCGCTCTCGGCTGAGGACAGACGCTGCGGGTTGATCGTCTCGCCGGCAGAGAACAGGTCGACGATGCGTGGGTCGACGTAGCTTTTCTTAGCGATGGCGGGGGTGTTGCCAAGTACCTCGGCTGCCGCTTCCATCGCCTCGCGAATAGCGCGCGATCGTGCCCGCTGGCTCAGTTTCTTCACCGCTACGTCGGCTGCGGCTGCGCTCACCGCCAGACTTGATGCCGCCGCGATCGTGCCGCGCAGGGTGCGAAAGTCCTTGGCGGTGAAGTCACCGCCTGTGCGTTCGCGAACGTAGTCGTTGATATCCGCTGCGGTGAGGGAGCGGCGCTCGCGGCCTTCCCGCCAGGAGAGAACCGAAGCGTCGGGAGCACTGCGCAGGCGGCGTCGAATGAACTCGGCGAGGTCGGCATCCACAATTTCGCTCTCCCACTGTTGACCGCTCTTGGCGGGAAAGCAGAGTTGCACGCGATCGCCGACCACGGTGACGTGATCGCACAGCAGAGTGGAGAGGCCGTGGCTGCCGTGTTCTTCGGCGTAGCGTTCGCTGCCGACGCGCAAGGAGCCGGTGTCGAGCATCCGAAAGGCTGCGGCAAGAGTGCGCTCACGAGGGTCTTTGCTCGAGCGCAAGGTGCGGGTGACGACGCCGCGAGCGCCCGGCAACACGGCGGCAAGTTCAAGAGCGCGGTCGAACTTCACGCGGTCCTGACGTTCGCGCCAGGCCGGGTGGTAGATGTACTGGCGGCGGCCCGCCTCATCGAAGCCAGTCGCGAGAACGTGGCCGTTCTCGTAGGGGCAGATCCAGACTTCGGTCCAGGCGGGTGGAATGCCGAGCGAGGCGAACCGCGACTTGAGGTCGGCATCGGTGACCGTCGCGCCGGCAGGGTCGCTGTAGCTAAAGCCCTTGCCTGATCGCTTGCGCGAGTAGCCGCGCCCTGATGTGTTGCTCCGCCGCAGTCGAGGCACCGCGTGTTCCTTTCGCCCCTGCGATTCGGCTCACGCCGACGGCTGAAGCCAGAACGGTCAACCTAAAGGTTGAGATTACTTCTTCTTGTTGTGCCCCAACTCCACGACGGGGCCAGGCGGCGCAGAGCCGCACCGCGCCACTGCCAAAACGCCCAGTAGAGCGGCCACAGAAGGGGAGTAAGAACTCCCGCACTGAAGATGAGTTGGTCGCGGTAGAGGGTTTTGCCTCCGGGCGCGGCACTGATCGCCATGGAGTGTTCCCAGTGCGCGACGAGCGCGAGGGGACCACTGAGCCCGCGGCCGCTGTCACGCATGATGCGAACACCTTCAGGAGCATCCGGGAATGACACATCGATCACTTGTTGGCCCACCGGGAACAGCCCCGCAGCAGCCATGCGCACCGGATGCTCGCCCGCTTGCCACAGCTCCGGAAAGCCGCCAACTTCCAATGAGGTGAAAGTCGAGAGCGGTGCCGAGACCTCTTGAAAAACGTGCGGGCTGCGGATGGCGCGCCAAGCGTCGTCGGGGGCACAATCGAGTTCGAACTTCAGCAGCACGCGCATGCCTCTAGTGTGCTCTTGTCACAATCAGTAATCCAGTGCGAATTCACGGGCCACGGCGTTTAGCCTCAAGAAGTGAACGATCCCCGCACCCAACCCCAGTACCAGGTCCGCTTTGGCTTCGGTCGCGCTCAAGCGCACGAGTTGAGCGACGGCGCCGACGTCGTCGTGTGGGCGGATGCTCTGGCCGACGGTTCCACGCCCGCTCCCCAGCTGCCCGGAGAATTCTCGGTTCTCAGCGCCGGCACCGGGGCAGCCACGGCCGTCGCCGAGTGGGTCATCGCGCAACAAGAACTCAAAGGTGACCGCTTCACCGTCGCCGTCATCGCTGCCGGAAACGCGGACGGCGGGTTCGCCGTCGACGACCTCCTCGCGGCGGGTGCGATCGTGGATGCTCTCGCCGATGCTGGCATTGACTACATTTCTCCGGAAGCGGCATCCGCTGTCGCTGCTTTCACGGGCCTCAAGTCTGCTCACAACCACTTGTTGTCGGCGAGCACCGCGGGCCAGCAGCTGATTCAGGATGCCGGACGCGGCGCCCTCGATGCCGCCATTGCCAGCAATTCCGCAGCCAGTTTTGCCATCGTTCAGCACAGTCGGGAACTCGTTCGGGAATGACCCTCGCGCTGTGAGCGTTGAACCGAATAGTCACTGACTGAGCTACCTGTCATTGACTCACGACATCGACTCAACGGAGGACAGTATGAAGGCAGTAATCGGCGACACCGTCATCGCAGAAGCACCCAAGGAAGATCTCCTCAAGATTGAGGGCAACTGGTATTTCCCGCCGGCCAGCGTGAACCACGAACTGCTCGTGAAGAGCCCCACCCCGTACCACTGCCCGTGGAAGGGTGACTGCCAGTACTTCGTTGTCAGCGCCAACGGCCAGCAGTACCAGGACCGTGCGTTCAGCTACCCGAACATCCTCCCGGGTGCAGCAGAGCGCGTCGGCAAGGACTTCTCCAACTACGTCACCTTCTGGAAAGAGGTTCAGTTCGTCGACTAATCGACGAGCGTCTTTTGTGCGCAGTTAGCGTGCCGCATTGCGAGCACGGTGGCTGCGCACTTTTGCGCGGTTGCCGCAGCGTTGCATCGAGCACCAGCGGCGGTTGTTTGAACGTGATTCGTCGTAGAAGACGAGCGCGCAGTCATCCGCAGCACATTCACGGATGCGTTCGTGCTGTTCTTCGCCAAAGAGGAAAATGGCTTCGCGCGCCATCGTTGCGAGCGCCTGACCGGTGCGAACGCGGGTGCGACCGGCCTGAAGGCTTCCGCCGGCCAGCCGGGGCGGAACATCCGGAGTCGCAGCGAAGAGGTTGATGATGTCGACCTGGCGGGAATCGGGAGTGCCGTTCACGCTGAGCGCGGTGGCAATCGATGCGATAGCTTCGCGCAGCCCCTTGGCGTCGGTGAGATCGCGATCGGTGACCGTGCCGTCGCAGGCTTCAAAGCGGCCTTCGAGCCACGTCGCTAAATCGGCGGGAGTGTTCAGCCGCTCCCACGCGGGGTTGTCGCCCATAGCGCCCGTGTACGCGAAGTCGAGCGCACGCGCACCCGAATCAAACCACCACTGACGTGAAGAGCGAGACGTGAACCACTGGCCAGTTGCGCCACCGGCGTTGTCAGTCGGGGGCGTGCTTGAGGACGTGGCGGCGGGCAGAGTTGCGGGCGTGCCAATCGGGGAAGCGGTTTCGGGATGATGCACCTAACCATTATCGCCGGTTACGAGACACCCCGGTGACCGGTTGCGCTCGCGGCCCGACTCGAGGGCGTGCGACGTGCGACGTGCGCGCTCTGCGACGAAACGCGAAGCGCGGGACGACCTAACCGCGTGGCCGCGACACGACCCGATGCACCCAGTCGATGCGATTGGCCGTGCTGAACTTGCGCGAGCACAGCCCGCACGCGAGCACGCGCGTTGGCTTGCGATAGCGATAGTGCTTGTGGCCGGCGGGGCACGTGCCCACCCAGGGTGCAAACTCATCGGCGATCGCGCCACCGTGCAGTCGTTTGCCCTCATAGCCGAGCTCTTTCGCTACGGCCTTCCACTGCGCTCCGTGCCCGGCACCGGGGCCTGCCATCGCATGGGCGATCTCATGCAGCAAGATCTGGTGGATCTCGTCATCCTCATACCGCGCAGCCAAATACCGCGACACCGAAATGCGCTTGTGAGTGTAATTGCAGAGCCCGGCACGGGTTTTGGCGTTGTCGAAGGTGAACTGCCAACTGTCATCCAAGTGCAATCGAATGAGAGCATCAGCCCACACGCGCACTCGGGAAAGTTCAGCCACCTGTCGAGGCTAATCGATGAAGGGCTAGCCCAACCGCACGCGGTTGTCGGCCGGCTCGACGGCATCCCCGGCAGTAGCTGCTTCGATGGATGCTGCACGCTCGGCTTCGCGCTGAGCGCGAGCCCGGCGACGCTTGCGCTTGCGGGCGCCCGAGATGATTCCGCTGGTGATCATGAAGCCGGCGTACACGAACAGGGCGATGGCGATGATCGGAACAAGCCACGCTTTGGCGCTGCCGTTGACGAAGTTACTCACGTAACCGATCCACGGAACGCTGTACCAAAGCTTGCCCTGCACTTGAACGGGCAGCACTTGCAGTTCGTCGGCGACGTCGTTGTTGTCGCCCTTCAACGTGAAAGTGCGGCTGCCGTCGCTGGAGTTGGTGATGCCCGTGACGCGGTGAGTGATCACGCCGGCCTTACCAGATTCGATTTGGTACGTAATGACGTCGCCCACAGCGATCTCGTCGGTATCGATGGGCTTGACGACGATGAGCGTTCCGGGAGGCAGCCCGGGCTCCATCGAACTGGTCAGCACAGTAAGGGGAAGTGCGCCTGCGAGGTTGGGAACGATGATGACGAGCGCACCCACAAGCAGAACGAGAGCAAAGAGACCGCCGCTGATCCCCATGCCGAGGTAGTAGAGAATTCCGTGGGACTTTTCTTCGTCCGTGTTGGCGGAGTCGCGAGCGGCTGCACGGGTAGTCAGGTTAGACATTGTCGGCGTCCTTTCGTGTGCGGCGGCCAGCGATCCACGAGATTCCAGCGCCGACCAGCGCGGCCAAGAACAGAATGAGTACAAGGTACTCCTGGTAAAGCCGCCAGGAGTTGGGGTCAAGCGCGAATCCCGAAGGGAACGTGGGGGTAAGTCCGTTGGCCGTGTCAATGCCGTTGTCGGTTATCGCGGGGCTCGGGCTCGGTGTGGGAACCGGCAGCGCCGACGTGTTTCCGACTCCGTTGGCGGTGGTGTCTGTCGTCGTCGCCGTGGAGCCCGGAACGCTAGGCACGAGCGGAACCGTCGACCCGCTGTTGCCACAGTGTGTTGCGGGCAAGCTACCGGGGGTGGTGTCCGAGAGCGTAAAGCGAAGCGAAATGGATGCCGTAGCCCCTTGACCTTGAGTGCCGGTCAAGTTGCCGAGAGTTAGGTTTGCCGTCACGGGCACGGTCTGGCCGGCAGCGACGAGCACTCCTTCGGTGGTGACGAGGCAGGGCGAGGCGCCGCTGATCGCCTGAGCGGCGCCGGCGTTGCTCGGAGTGCTGGTCGTCACGGTGAGGGCATCGGCGTAGTGAGCGTCCGAGAACGACACGTCGCGCATGGTGATGCGGAGGTAGCCTGCCGCAGTGCCGGTGTTGCGCACGTAGATGGTTTCGGTCTGGCTGTCGCCAGGGCTCAGCAGCGCGATGCTGTCGAAGACTGCGCCGGGGTAGGTGCGGGCGAAGCTCACGCCGTCATCGCTCAGTTCAACGACGCCAACGCCGGTTGCAGCGCTTGCGGGCGTTGCGCCGAGTATGAGGCTGAGCAGTGCAGCGGTGGCGATGCCGGATGCCCGGCGAAGTCCTAGCCGCATGCGAGACCCGATCCTTGACCCCACCAGGTGTACGAGCGCGGTTCGAGCGGAATTCCGGGGGAGTCGGCTGATTCGGTGCCGTCCAAGGCAACGGCGCGGATGGTGACCGTTCCGCTGACGCCGCTTCCGGTGAGTCCGACGGTGGTGTCGGCGGTGTTACCGATGAGCGAGCCGTTGTAGTAAATGTTGTAGCCGCCGTTGGGGGCTACAAAGCCGGATGGCGTCGACCATGCAATGGTCACGCTCGAGCTGTTGGAACCGTTGGTGCACTGCATGTTGGTTGGTGCGTTCGGTGCCGTGCTGATGAAGATGGACTGGGTGAAGGAGCGGCCCGCTGCTGCGACAGCATCCGTGGCGTTCCAGTTCGTTCCCGCACTTGAGTTGAGGGCGAACGTCACATCAGTCGTGCGGCCGGCCTGAGTAACCATGTTGCCCGTGAAAGTCGTGGAAGCGCACAAGATCGCACTGCCCGTAGACGCGAGGGTGATGTTGAGCGTGCTCAGTGACACGGTGCCACCGGCAAGTGTCGAGGAGACCACAGGGGTTGTAGCGGCGCAGGCGGAGCTCGTGCCCACCCAGAACTTCACGGCAACTTGGTTGCCCGCGAGGGTTCCGCTACGAGAAATAGTGACGCTCGTGATTGACGCTTCGACGCTGCCGGTGTTGCGCACGGTGATGGGCTTCGTCACGGTCTGGTTGGTGGCCGTGTAGGTGTGAGGACCGAGGGCGCTGATCGTGGAGGCGCCACTGGTGGTCGCCGTCGTCAATGCAACCGCGCCGGTGGCGGCGGTGGCGGTCTTGGTGGATGACGCGGTCCAGGCGGCGAAACTAACGCCAGAAACGAGCGTGAGGAATACGGCTACGCCCGCGATGATCGAGACGCGCGTGGAGCGCTTCATGCCGCGGTAGCCCTGAGCGGTCGTGCGCTCTGCGATGCGGCTCACGGCTGTACTCCAGAGATCGTGGCGGTGATGGCGACGTTTGTCGACTGGGCGTTTGACGGCGCGTTGGCCGGAAGAGTGACGACGAGGCAGGCGCTCGTGGAGGCGCCAGCGGCGAGCGTGCTGTTCAGGGTTCCCGTGGGAACGCCCGAGCTGGGGCACGCGCTATTGGCGACAGAGATGGTGAACGGGTTCGTGGTTGATGAACCTGTTGCCGTCGCAGCGATTGCTGCGGAAAGTACGAGGGGCACGTCACCGGTGTTGGTGATCGTGAACGTGCCGGTGACTGACTTGCCTGGGGCAAGTGCGGTCCAATTGAGCGACTGGTTTCCGACGGTCAGAGCGGCGGTGCCGGCGCTGATGGTAGAACCGGGCGTCGCGGTAGCGGAGGAGTTCAAGAAGGCGTAGGTTCCGCCGGTACCCACGAGGCCGAGCGAGACGGCGATGGCGAGAACGGCCATTGCTTTGACTACGCCGAGGGTTCCTCCGCCGAAAGCGGTGAGAAACGATGCTGAGCGGCGCTGGTGACGGCCGTTAACCATGTCAAGGCGGTGCGATCCGCGAACTGTCGAGGAGTTCATGGTGCACCGCCTTTCTGTGAGAGAAAACTACTACGAAATGTGAAGAGGATTGCCGGGTGTGCGTCCCCCCAGACCGCCCACCCAGCGGGGTAAAACTAGTTCTGCGTGAGCGTGATGGTGAAGTCGCTCAGCGATACGGCACCCAGCTTGGAACCGTTCTCGGTTCCGGCGGTGGGGCTCTTCGGGTACGTGATGGTGACGCTGACAACAACGGGCTGCGTTCCCGCGGCGGTGCTCACGGTCGAGGTCGATGCGCCGTTGACGGTGAACGTTGCCGACTTGGTGAGTGCTGCTGCGAGTGCGGTGTCGGCGCTGCTCGAGCTAGCTGCCGTGATGGCGAGCGTGCCGAGAGCTGCGGTTGCGGTCAGGTTGTCGCCGGTTGCGGTGACGTTGAAGGTCTTCGTGTAGGTGACGGTGTCGCCGGGAACGATCTTGAAGTTGGCGGGCGACGCGACGGTCGCTGCGCTGCCGAGCTTCCAGCCATCGGTGCTGCCGGTTGCTGCGGCAATGCTCAGCGTTCCTGCCGAGATGGTTCCCGGTGCGCTGACGGTTGCTACGGAGTTCCAGGTAGCGAGGGTTCCTGCGCCACCGAGGAGAAGAGCGATTCCTGCTGCACCTGCGATGGAGCCTTTAACGAGCTTGTTCATGATTTCCTTTCGCGGCGCAGCAGTGCAGGCCGGGATGAATGTGGTTCGGGTTATCGGGATCAGAAGCTGGCTGCTGGTTTCGGGTTCCTGCATCTCGGGATGAGTAGTCGCGAGGTTCGGGCCTCGCGCTCAACTTCCTAAAAACGAATCTACTTGTCCGCACAATGGAGGACAGTCCCCAGTAGTGGGGGGCAGGCCATGTCCGCACCATGGGGGACTAGAAGGGTCCGTTTGGGGGACGAAATACCCCGATTGTACGCGGATGTCGCCGGAAACGCGCGAAAGGGGTACACGCTTTGTACCCCGAAAGTCTCAGAAAAATCGGGGTACAAGGGGACAGATCTGTCTATCCTCTACCCGGTTTGACCTGAAAAATATTTTTGGATGGGGGTGGAGATTTCACCGCAGTGGCGTCTGTGACCACCGGAGAGCTGCCGATAAAGTCCAAAAGTTCAACGCCGGCGACCACTTTTGAGGGGTGCGGACCGCCGGCGAGCAGCCGCGGCATCCAGTGCAGGGGGAGGGCCGACGGAGAACCGACAAGCACGATGTTGCCAAAACGGCGACCTTTGAGAATCTGAGTCTCGGCGAGGGCGGCTACGTGGCCAACCGTGTGCTTGAGAGTCGCGGCCTGGCTGCGCGCAAAAGCGAGCCCGGGTCCGTCGGCAACGTTCACGACGACAACGCCCGCGGGTGCCAGGAGCGTCATGGCTTCCTCATAGAACTCGACACTCGTGACGTGAGCGGGAGTGCGGGCGCCGCTGAAGACGTCTACGACGAGAAGATCGACGGCTCCGCGCATCCCGGCCGGGAACTTTGCCAGCACCTCGCGAGCATCACCGTGACGAACGCGGATGGATGCCCGCTTCGACCACGGAAGCTCAGCGCGAACAAAGTCCACGAGATCCGACTCCAGCTCGACGACCTGTTGGCGTGAGCCGGGACGCGTGGCCTCGACGTAGCGGGGAAGGGTCAGGGCGCCACCGCCGAGGTGAATGGCGGTGATGGGCGCACCGGGCTCCGAAAGCTGGTCGATGACGTGGCCCATGCGCTGCACGTACTCGAAGAACAGCTGGCTCGGATCGTCCATGTTGACGTGCGATTGAGGCGTGCCGTCCACGGTGAGGGTGAAGGCGCCATCCTGCCAACGGTCAGGGGCGATCTCGGCAAAGTGGCCGCTCAATTTCAGGGTGGTGCTGGGATGCTCGGCCATGGCATTGACTTTGCCACACTCCGTGCAGACATGCAGCCGCGCTCGCGGGCGCCAGAACCGCTGAGCGGTACGGTGAAGCATGGCTGATGCGAACCGCGAACTTCCACCCCACCTCAAGGCGCAATTGAGCGCCCAGTCCTATGTGGGGCCGGCAACCTTCGGAATGCGACCGATGCTGAGCGAGCCGGAGCAGCTTGATTCGTGGCAGCCGGATGTCGCCGTCGTTGGTGCTCCCTGGGACGACAGCACCACCAACCGCCCGGGCGCTCGCTTCGGCCCGCGTGCTTTACGTGCCAGCGCCTACGACCCCGGCACGTATCACCTCGACCTCGGCGTCGAGATCTTCGACCACCTCGACGTCATCGACTACGGGGATGCCGTCACGAGTCACGGAATGTGGGAGCTATCGAAGGCGGCGATTCACGAGCGCGTCTCGCAGGTCGCCAGCCGCGGCATCGTTCCGTTCGTCATTGGTGGCGATCACTCGATCACGTGGCCGGCCGCAACGGCGGTTGCTGAGCACCACGGTTTCGGCAATGTGGTCATGATCCATTTCGATGCGCACGCCGACACCGCGAACATTCTCGAGGGCAACCTGGCCAGCCACGGAACGCCGATGCGTCGCCTCATCGAGTCGGGCGCCATTCCGGGCCCCAACTTCTTGCAGGTTGGCTTGCGCGGTTACTGGCCGGGAGAAGAAGACCAGAAGTGGATGCGCGATAACGGTCTCAAGCACTTCATGATGCAGGAGTTTTGGGAGCGCGGCGTCAAGGAGATGATCCCCGAGATTATCGCGGCGGCGAAGGCGCGAGCATCCAAGGTTTACATTTCGATCGACATCGATGTGCTCGACCCTGGCTTCGCGCCGGCAACGGGAACACCCGAGCCGGGAGGCTTCGCGCCCATTGATTTGCTACGTATCGTCCGCCAAATTGTGCTCGAAACGGATGTTGTGGGTTTCGATGTCATGGAGGTTGCGCCGGCCTATGACCACGCCGACATCACTGTAAACAACGCCCATCGGCTCATCTGGGAGGCCTTCGGGGCCATGGCCGCCAAGAAGCGGGCGGCGGGACTCACAGCAAACCCCTAGTCGAATTCTCGATTTAGGTCAAGAATCGGGTGGACACGGCGCGGCATAGCGGCTTATAGTAGATCCTTGCGCTCCCAGACAAATTAAGCAGTCATATTGCGGACAGCTGGGTGCCCCGAGTATAGCGGCGGGGTGATTCTGGTGAGCATTTCATTACCGACCGTCAATCATCTTGACAGACGAACCCGACGGGGTTCACGGAGGTTGTTCCTTGGCTGCTGCGCGCGATGCGTCCACCAATAAGTCCCCAAAGAATGGCCGCGCAGCTTCGCGGCTTTCTTTCGCTAAAATTACCGACACACTCATGGTTCCCGATCTGCTTGCATTGCAGACCGAGAGCTTTGACTGGCTCGTCGGCAACGACAGCTGGAAAACGCGTGTAACGGATGGTGTTGCCGCTGGCCGCACCGATCTGCCTACACGCAGTGGTCTCGACGAAATCTTTGAAGAGATCTCGCCGATCGAAGACCTCGGTGAGACGATGCAACTGTCGTTCACCGATCCTGAGCTCGAAGAGCCGAAGTACTCCATCGACGAGTGCAAGGAGCGCGGCAAGACTTTCGCTGCGCCTCTGTACGTCAACGCTGAGTTCATGAACCACCTCACCGGTGAGATCAAGACTCAGACCGTCTTCATGGGTGACTTCCCGCTCATGACGGCTCGCGGCACCTTCATCATCAACGGAACCGAGCGTGTTGTTGTTTCTCAGCTCGTTCGTTCGCCTGGTGTGTACTTCGACCGCCAGCCCGAGAAGCTCTCCGACAAGGACATCTACTCGGCTCGCATCATCCCGAGCCGTGGTGCTTGGCTTGAGTTCGAGATCGACAAGCGCGATCAGGTCGGCGTTCGCATCGACCGTAAGCGCAAGCAGTCGGTCACGGTCTTCCTGAAGGCCCTCGGCCTGTCCAGCGAAGAGATCCTCGAGGAGTTCAAGGGCTTCCCGTCGATCGAGGCCACCTTGGAGAAGGACAACATCCTCACTAAGGAAGAGGCGCTCAAGGACATCTACCGCAAGCTGCGTCCGGGCGAGCAGGTAGCTGCAGAAGCCGCACGCGCGCTTCTCGACAACTTCTACTTCAACTCGAAGCGTTACGACCTCGCGAAGGTTGGTCGCTACAAGATCAACCGCAAGCTTGGTCTCGACACCGACATTAAAGAGTCGGTCCTCACCGTTGAAGACATCATTGCCACCATCAAGTACATGGTGTCGCTCCACGACACCACTGCTCCCAACGTTGCGGTTAGCGACAGCGGTGCAGCCAGCATCAAGGGTGTTCGCGATGGCAAGAAGGTCGACATCCGTCTCGACGTAGACGACATCGACCACTTCGGTAACCGTCGTATCCGCGCCGTGGGTGAGCTCATCCAGAACCAGGTTCGTACCGGCCTCAGCCGTATGGAACGTGTTGTTCGCGAGCGCATGACCACGCAGGACATCGAAGCCATCACCCCGCAGACTCTGATCAACGTGCGCCCCGTCGTCGCTGCGATCAAGGAGTTCTTCGGTACGTCGCAGCTCTCGCAGTTCATGGACCAGAACAACCCGCTCGCGGGTCTGACCCACAAGCGTCGCCTTTCGGCGCTGGGCCCAGGTGGATTGAGCCGTGAGCGCGCTGGCGTTGAGGTTCGAGACGTTCACCCCTCTCACTACGGCCGTATGTGCCCGATTGAGACTCCTGAAGGCCCCAACATTGGTCTGATCGGTTCGCTCGCATCGTTCGCACGCATCAACGCATTCGGTTTCATCGAGACCCCGTACCGTCGTTTGATCGACGGCGTTGTTTCGACCACCATCGACTACCTGACTGCAAGCGATGAAGACGACTTCATCGTTGCGCAGGCAAACGCGCCTCTTACCAAGGACATGCGGTTCGCTGAGCCCCGCGTTCTTGCTCGTAAGAAGGGTGGCGAGGTTGACCTCGTTCCCGTTGAAGACATTGCCTACATGGATGTCTCGCCGCGCCAGATGGTGTCGGTAGCGACCTCGATCATCCCCTTCCTCGAGCACGACGATGCAAACCGCGCACTCATGGGTGCCAACATGCAGCGTCAAGCTGTCCCGCTGCTGCGCAGCGAGAGCCCGCTCGTGGGAACCGGTATGGAAGCCTTCGCCGCCATTGACTCTGGTGACGTTGTCACCACGCTCAAGGCTGGTGTTGTCTCTGAGGTTTCTGCAGACGTCGTTGTTGTTCAGCTCGATGAGGGCGGAACGCAGGAGTACTTCCTGCGCAAGTTCGACCGCTCCAACCAGGGCACGAGCTACAACCACCGCGTTATCGTCAGCGCCGGAGAGCGCGTCGAAGTTGGTCAGGTCATCGCTGATGGTCCCGCAACGGAGAACGGCGAGCTCGCCCTCGGAAAGAACCTCCTCGTGGCATTCATGCCGTGGGAGGGCCACAACTTCGAGGACGCGATCATCCTGAGCCAGAACCTGGTCAAGGATGACGTACTGTCGTCGATCCACATCGAAGAATACGAAGTGGATGCTCGCGACACCAAGCTCGGTAAGGAAGAGATCACGCGCGATCTGCCGAACGTTAGCCCAGAACTCTTGGCTGACCTCGACGAGCGTGGAATCATCCGCATCGGTGCAGAGGTTCGCCCCGGCGACATCCTCGTCGGCAAGGTCACGCCTAAGGGTGAGACTGAGCTTTCGGCTGAAGAGCGCTTGCTCCGTGCCATCTTCAACGAGAAGAGCCGCGAAGTTCGCGACACCTCGCTGAAGGTTCCCCACGGTGAGCAGGGCACGATCATTGCTGTCAAGGAATTCTCCGCAGACAACGATGACGAGCTTGGCTCGGGCGTTAACCAGCGTGTTGTTGTGTACATCGCCCAGAAGCGCAAGATCACCGAAGGTGACAAGCTCGCTGGTCGTCACGGCAACAAGGGTGTTATCTCCAAGATTCTGCCTGTCGAAGACATGCCGTTCTTGGCCGATGGAACCCCGGTTGACATCATCCTGAACCCCCTCGGTATCCCCGGTCGAATGAACTTCGGTCAGGTCCTCGAAACCCACCTCGGTTGGGTTGCAAAGCAGGGCTGGGAAGTTGAAGGCAAGCCGGAGTGGGCAAAGAACCTCCCGGAGGAAGCGTTCAGCGCTGCCCCCGGAACCAAGGTTGCTACCCCTGTATTCGACGGTGCGTACGAAGAGGAAATCGCGGGTCTTCTCGACTCCACGACTCCTACTCGTGACGGCGACCGCCTCATCGACCACACGGGTAAGACCCGTCTGTTCGATGGTCGTTCGGGAGAGCCGTTCCCGGCTCCCGTTTCGGTCGGTTACATGTACATCCTCAAGCTGCACCACCTCGTTGACGACAAGATCCACGCTCGTTCAACCGGTCCGTACTCCATGATTACTCAGCAGCCACTCGGTGGTAAGGCTCAGTTCGGTGGACAGCGCTTCGGTGAGATGGAAGTGTGGGCGCTCGAGGCATATGGTGCCGCATACGCACTGCAGGAGCTTCTGACGATCAAGTCGGACGACATCCTCGGTCGCGTCAAGGTATACGAAGCCATCGTTAAGGGCGAGAACATCCAGGAGCCGGGTATTCCCGAAAGCTTCAAGGTGCTCATCAAGGAAATGCAGTCGCTGTGCCTCAACGTCGAAGTTCTTTCGGCAGACGGTTCAACGGTCAACCTGCGCGACTCGGACGATGAAGCGTTCCGTGCCGCTGAAGAGTTGGGCATCAACATTTCTGCGCGGTTCGAATCCTCGTCTGTTGACGAGATCTAACCCGACCGATTACGACTGCAGAACTTTCGAAGAGAGAAGATAAATTGCTCGACGTTCACGCGTTTGATGAAATCAAAATCGGTCTCGCTACCGCCGACGACATTCGTCGCTGGTCGCACGGTGAGGTAAAAAAGCCAGAGACCATTAACTACCGCACACTCAAGCCGGAGAAAGACGGTCTGTTCGGCGAACAGATCTTCGGACCTTCGCGCGACTGGGAGTGCTCCTGTGGCAAGTACAAGCGAGTCCGCTTTAAGGGCATCGTTTGTGAGCGCTGTGGTGTTGAAGTAACCAAGTCGGCTGTGCGCCGTGAGCGCATGGGCCACATCGAGCTCGCCGCTCCGGTTACCCACATCTGGTACTTCAAGGGTGTTCCGAGCCGTCTCGGTTACCTGCTCGACATGGCACCGAAGGACCTCGAAAAGGTCATCTACTTCGCTGCATACATGATCATTTCGGTTGACGAAGAAGGCCGTCACGCTGACCTCCCCGCGCTTGAGAACGAGATCCGTCTCGAAATCAAGACGCTCGAAGGCCAGCGCGATTCCCGCATCGCCGACCGCTTGACCAAGTTCGAGGAAGACCTCGCCGCTCTTGAGGAAGAGGGTGCGAAGGCCGACCAGAAGCGCCGCGTCAAGGATGCTGCTGAGAAGGAAATGTCTCAGCTCCGTAAGTCGATCGATGAGCAGATTGCTCAGCTTGAGCGCGTGTGGGAAGACTTCCGCACCCTCAAGATCGGTGACCTGAAGCCTGAAGACTCTGTCTTCCAGGAACTGCAGGACCGTTTCGGTAGCTACTTCGAAGCATTCATGGGTGCCGAAGCGATCAAGAAGCGTCTTGAGTCCTTCGACCTCGCGCTCGAAAGCGTTGAACTGCACGACCAGATCGCTAACGGTAAGGGTCAGAAGAAGATCCGCGCCATCAAGCGCCTGCGTGTAGTCAACTCGTTCCTGCAGACCGGCAACTCGCCGGCCGCTATGGTTCTCGATGTTGTTCCGGTTATTCCTCCGGAGCTTCGCCCGATGGTTCAGTTGGATGGTGGTCGCTTCGCGACTTCCGACCTCAACGACCTCTACCGTCGTGTGATCAACCGCAACAACCGTCTGCGTCGTCTCCTTGACCTCGGTGCTCCCGAGATCATCGTCAACAACGAGAAGCGCATGCTTCAGGAAGCCGTTGACGCACTGTTCGACAACGGTCGTCGTGGCCGCCCCGTCACCGGTACTGGTAACCGTGCCCTCAAGTCCTTGAGCGACATGCTCAAGGGTAAGCAGGGTCGTTTCCGCCAGAACCTGCTCGGAAAGCGCGTTGACTACTCCGGTCGTTCGGTGATCATCGTTGGACCGCAGCTCAAGCTGCACCAGTGTGGTCTTCCCAAGCAGATGGCTCTCGAGCTGTTCAAGCCGTTTGTTATCAAGCGCTTGATCGACTTGAGCCACGCGCAGAACATCAAGAGCGCCAAGCGCATGGTTGAGCGTGCACGTCCGCAGGTGTGGGACGTACTCGAAGAGATCATTCGTGAGCGCCCCGTGCTGTTGAACCGTGCACCAACCCTGCACCGTTTGGGCATCCAGGCATTCGAACCTCAGCTCGTTGAGGGTAAGGCTATTCAGCTTCACCCCCTCGTCTGTGCTGCGTTCAACGCTGACTTCGATGGTGACCAGATGGCTGTTCACCTTCCGTTGTCGGTAGAGGCGCAGGCTGAAGCTCGTGTTCTTATGCTCGCCAGCAACAACATCCTCAAGCCGTCTGACGGTCGCCCGGTGACTCTGCCCACACAGGACATGATCATCGGTCTGCACCACCTGACCACGCTCACGGAGGGTGCTGTCGGCGAAGGCCGTGCGTTCTCGTCGGTCGCTGAAGCGATCTTCGCGTTCGACCAGCACTCGCTCGACCTCAACGCCAAGATTCGTTTGCGTCTCGACAACGTCTACCTCGCTGAGGAAGACGCTCCCGAGGGCTTCGTTCAGGGACAGTCCAAGCTCATGGAAACGACCCTTGGTCGCGCGCTCTTCAACGAGGCGCTTCCGAAGGACTACCCGTACATCGAGGCACTCGCAGACAAGGGCCAGATCTCGGCCATCGTCAACGACCTCGCTGAGCGGTACGTGAAGGTGGATGTTGCCTCGGCACTGGACGCGATCAAGGACGCTGGATTCCACTGGGCTACTCGCTCGGGTGTAACCGTTGCGCTGTCTGACATCGTGACCCCGCCGACCAAGCCGGAGATCATCGGTCGCTACGAGAAGATTGCCGCCAAGGTTCAGGGCCAGTACGAGAAGGGACTCACGACCGACGCCGAGCGTCGTCAGGAGCTCATCGAGATCTGGAACAAGGCAACCGCAGAAGTAGCGACTGCCATGCAGTCCAACTTCCGCACTGACAACAACATCAACCGCATGGTGTCGTCGGGTGCTCGTGGTAACTGGATGCAGGTTCGTCAGATCGCCGGTATGCGTGGTCTGGTATCGAACCCGAAGGGTGAGATTATCCCTCGCCCGATCGTTCACTCCTACAAGGAAGGCCTGACCGTAGCCGAGTACTTCATCTCGACTCACGGTGCTCGTAAGGGACTGGCCGACACCGCACTGCGTACTGCAGACTCCGGATACCTCACGCGTCGACTCGTTGACGTGTCGCAGGATGTCATCATTCGTGAAAACGACTGTGGCACCCGCAAGGGACTGGACATGCCCATCGCAGCGCAGAACGCTGATGGCAAGTGGATCCTCGACGACAACGTTGAGAACTCGGTCTACGCTCGCAGCCTTGCTGCGGATGCCACCAATGACAAGGGCGATGTAGTCGCCGCTGCTGGTGCAGACGTCGGAGACGTTCTGCTCGAGAAGCTCGTTGCAGCCGGTGTTCACAGCATCAAGGTTCGTTCGGTACTCACGTGTGAGTCCGCTGTTGGTGTGTGTGCAGTCTGCTACGGCCGCTCGCTCGCAACCGGTCTTCTCGTTGACATCGGTGAGGCTGTCGGAATTATCGCCGCACAGTCGATCGGTGAGCCCGGTACCCAGCTGACCATGCGTACCTTCCACACCGGTGGTGTTGCTTCGGCAGACGACATTACGCAGGGTCTTCCCCGCGTTACGGAACTCTTCGAAGCTCGTACCCCTAAGGGTGCAAGCCCCATCGCAGAAGCCGCTGGTCGCGTCACGATCGAAGACACCGACCGCAGCCGCAAGCTGATCCTCACGCCAGACAATGGCGACGAGCCCATCGCTTACCCGGTACTGCGTCGTGCAACCCTCCTCATTGAGGATGGCGAGCACGTTGAGCTCGGACAGCAGCTTCACGTCGGAAACGTTGACCCGAAGGAAGTTCTTCGTGTTCGCGGTGTCCGTGCCGTGCAGCAGCACCTCGTTGATGGTGTCCAGGGGGTTTACCGCTCGCAGGGTGTACCGATTCACGATAAGCACATTGAGGTCATCGTTCGTCAGATGCTCCGCAAGGTGACTGTTGTTGACCACGGTGACACTGGGCTCCTCCCGGGTGAGCTGGTCGACCGTTCGAAGTACAACGAGCTCAACCGCGGTGTTCTCACCGAGGGCAAGGCAACGGCATCCGCTCGTCAGGAGATCTTGGGTATCACCAAGGCTTCGCTGGCGACTGAGTCGTGGCTGTCGGCTGCGTCGTTCCAGGAGACCACCCGCGTTCTTACGCAGGCGGCCATGGAAGGCAAGTCCGACCCGCTCATGGGACTCAAGGAGAACGTCATCATCGGTAAGCTCATCCCGGCTGGTACGGGATTGGCTCGCTACCGCGATGTATCGGTCGAGGCAACGGAAGAGGCGAAAGCCGAACGTTACCCCAACCGCATCTTCGCTGATGATGCAAGCCTCACTGAGAGCGACTTGAGCTTCGTCGACTTCGACAGCTTCAGCTCGAATGACTCCACGCCGGGAACCTACAACTAAGTAGTCTCGGCATCGCCTCCGGGTGATACCACGAAGGGCCCTCGTCACTGCGACGGGGGCCCTTCGTCGTTAAGCGGAAGCGCGGCAAGGGCGGAGCGGGGTGACGCGGAGCGCGGCAAGGCGCAGCGCGGTACGGCGGCTACGGAGCCGGAATCTCGATACGCGAGTACTCTTCGTCATCCGTGACCATCGTGGCCAGCAGCGCGCGCCCAGCAGGCAGCAAGCGGATGGTGACGGAGCCGTCAGCGGTCTCGTCGAGAATGCGCACGGCAGCTTCGGTGACGGCGGAGAGAGCGCCGATGGGCAGCGGTAGCGGGTAGCGGTCGTCAAGCAGCACGACGGTGATGCCGCGGCGTCGAGCGCGTTTTACCGCCGCCACAATTTCGGGGAGGTCGAGCTGGCGCGCACGAAGGCTATCGCGCAGGCGCGCTTCAGCAATCAGGAGTTCCGCGCGGTCGTCATCCGTGAGTTCGTCACCATCAGCGATGCGCTGAAGTTGCACGCCAACGGCGGCATCGAGGCCTGCAAGCCGCCGCGAGCGTTCCGCCGTGCGAGCGAGGGCAGCAGCTTCGGCCGCGGCGCGAGCGGTCTCCACGCTGTGGATGCCGTCCAGTCGTTGGCGAGTGCGTCTCATGCCGAGAGAGAAAAGGGAGCCGACAAGCACGAACGGCGCCTGACGTGCCACGAGAAGGATTGCCTCGAGCAGCCGATCCTCGGTGGAGAGCCCCCACAGAATTACGACCCCGCCGATCGCAGCGAAGCCGAGCCACGCTAAGAGGTTTCGCCGGCGAAGGCTGAGGTAGAACATGGCGAGCGCGCCCGCGCCCACGTACCACTGAGAGAATCCACCGACCATGGCATTGTGTGACGAGATGGCGGCGACCACGACGCTCGCGACGATGACGTAGATGCTCGCTCCCACTCCGACGCGGGGTCGGGTGTCGTGAGTGAGCACGAACCAGATGCTGGCAAACAGTGCGATCGAGATGTAGACGGGAGTGGCGGACTCAACGTCATCGAGCGAGAGCAGCGCGAGAGCCGAAATCGTCACAAAGTAGATCCAGATTAATGCGTGCGCTCCGCGGCCCGTGATCTGAGGCAGGTCCAATCGTGTTCGCGGTGTTAGCTCGTGAATCATTCGGACCACCCGACCGTCACTCGAGTGCCTCGATTGGGTTCGGACCACACCGTTGCACGGGCGCAGGGGAAGGCGTTCACGCGACCCAGGATGCTCACCGCGATGCCCAGACGGTTGGCCGGAACCGATGCGGGGTCGAAGCCTTGGCCGTCGTCACTGATGGTGATCTCCACACCATCGCGCGAGAGGAGAAGGCGAACCTCCCGCGATACTGCGGCGGCGTCACTTCCGGCATGCACCACGCTATTACGCAGCGCCTCGACGGTCGCTTCGATGAGCGCGCTTGCAATCGACGAAGGCAAGGGGGCTTCACGCGAGCCTTCCACAGTGAGTTCAGCGGCATCCGTTGTTTCTGTAATGGATGACGCGAGCCCCTGCACAAAGTAGTCAACGTGGACGAGCTCGGGAACGCTCGCTGTAGCGCCGCTGAGTTCGCTGAGCCGTGCGATTGTGCGCGCGGCTTGCGCTCGGGTCGACGCCGAGTCACTGCGCCCGGCGCCGGCAGCCGCGAAGATCGTCGCGATGACCTCGTCGTGCACGAGAGCATCGAGGTGGGCCTGCTCTTCGCGGCGGGCGGTGAGCGCTGCTGCGCGCATTGATGAGCTGCGTGCGGCAGCCGCAGCGGCATCCACTTCACGACCGGCGGCCATTGCGACGGTGGCGACGGCAGTGAAAGCGGCGCAGACGGTGATCGTGAAGAAAGCGAACTGCACGGCCAGGGACACATCTGCGCCTCCGTCGGCGATGATACGGATGCGCGCGATCACGAATGATGCTGCCAGTAGATATGACCATGCAACTACCGGACGCCAAGCGATCGCGGCAGGGGTCGTGCCCAGCGCCGTGATCCCGACCACCCAGGGCGCGGATTCGGGAGGCATCGGACCATTAACGAATGCTGGCACCCAACTCAGAACGGCGACGGCGAAAATGACCGCATATGCCCCGTGCAGAATGCGAAGCTGCCGCAGTGAACTCCACGGAGACGCTGCGGCAATAATCAGTGGCGTACCGAACACGGCGATGCCGGCCACCAATTCCCAATGCGGCAGTACGTAGGCGGCTTCGTCAAAGAAAGACCCGACCGAGAGCCCCAAAAACATCATCGAGGCGGCAGCGAATACGAACGTCATCGTGCGCACGACTCCGAGTTCGGCGCCCCCTTCCACGCGAGGAGGAGCGGCTGTACTGCCCACAATCGCGCCGATGCTCATGAGTGCGGGGGAGGAAGTATGCCGTCTTCAACGGCACGCTTGTATAGATCAACTTTCGTGGCGGCCGGCCGTCCCGCCATCGCGTACTTGTGACGGATGCGACGAACATACTCGGCGACGGTGCTCGCAGAGAGACCAGCTCGGTGAGCCACCGCGACCGACTTATCGCCCGAGGCGTAGTGGGCGAGCACCTCTTGTTCCTTGGGGCTGAGCCCCGCCGCGGCAAGTTCCGGGTCGGAGTCCAACGCGGCGGCCCAGTCGGTAGTCACCACCGGGTTGCCGAGCGCTGCTTCGCGAACCGCATCAACAATCACATCGCGTGACTCTGACTTGCGCACGATCCCGAGTACGCCCGCTCGGGATGCCGCACGCACTTCGGAGGCGTTGTCCGCTGCGGTAAACACCAAGACGTTAAGGCCGCGCTCCCGCAACCAGGCGACATTCTCGTCAACCGTGCTGCCGTCCGAGAGGCGCACATCGAGAACGACCAGATCCAGTTCAGCAACGACTGCGTCAAGATCGCGCACGCTCGCCGCCGAGGAATGAACGACGAGGTCGGGGCAATGCGCTAAGAGTGACGCGAAACCGAGCTGCACAGTTTCGTGATCGTCCACGTGCCCTATGCGGTAGGTGCGTGGCAGTTCGTCGTGCGGTGTCAATCGTGTCCCCGTTCGGATCAGGGTAAGCGTATGGCCCGCATGGTTTGCAGTCACTTACGACAAATGTACCGGAACTTTCTGTCTGTCCCCCAAACGGGTGTCATTGATAGTGACGACTGCCGCGAACTCTGCCGCGGTGCGACCATCAGTAGGTCAGATGATCATCTTTCGGGGGAGAGGGCTTATGAATCGTCACGCGGTTAACGATCTCATCGACTGCTCTCTCCAGCGTTGGTACCGCCTCGTTTCGGAATGGCGACAGCCCGCTGCCGGAACCGAGGTCGGCTGCGTGGTCTGCCGTGACTCCGATTTCGCGGCCTTCGACCGCGCCGGGCACTGGCCGCACGATCTCTTCCACGCTTTTGTGGAGACTCTGGAGCTCGTAACTTTTCAGCTCGCCGTCGTGCTCCACGAAGAGCGGCACTACCGTGGTGAAGATGCGCGATCGACTCGACCGTGTTCACCCTGCCTCTCGGCCGCGCGATCCGCAGTGCAAGCCTGTGCTCACCGTCACGCCCAAGATATTTCTGATGTCATCACCGAATGTGCGTTGCCTCGATTGGCCGTATACGTCGAAAAGAACATCAATTTGGCACTCAATGCTGCGACTCGCGGCGAATGGGCTTCCTGAAACGTCCTGACTACCCCTCACAAGTGGGGCTAGTGGTGCAGATGTGAGTCGATTAGCGTTGGACTCCGCTAGGACCTTGGGGGGAGGCACGCGTGACCACACTTGCTGAAGTACTGATTCTTCGCGGAATGATGCCGATTGAGAGCATCGATTCTGTAGGAACTTCTCACACCGACGAGGAAGCACTCGTCCGAAACTTACTCGACAGCGGAACCATTTCGCCGGCACAGCTCGCTTCTGCGCGCGCCGCCCAGGCTGGAGTCCCGTTCGTTGAGCTCGTCGACTTCGCCGTCGACCACCAGGCCGTTGCTCTTGCACCTGCCGCGATTTGCCGCCGTCACGAGGTTTTGCCGATCGCGTTCAGCGAGGGATACCTCGTGTTGGCCATGGTCGATCCCGGCAACATCTTTGCCCTCGATGACATTCGTTCGGCAACGGGTCGCCAGATCCGTGTAGTCGTTGCTGAGCGCAGCGACCTCCAGACCGCACTCGACCGCTTCCACCGCGCAGACGGTGAGCTTTCCAGCCTGAGCAGCGAGCTCGAGCAAGAAGCAACAACCACGGACGTCGCTCTCGCGGCGAACAACAACGAGCCGACCGAAGACGATGCACCTATCGTTCGCTTCGTGAACCTGCTCATCAGCCAGGGCATCCAAGACAAGGCCTCGGATATTCACATCGAGCCCGGAGAGCACGACCTCGGCGTTCGATACCGCATCGACGGTGTTCTCCATGAGATGCAGCGCGCTCCTCGCCAGATTCAGAACGGTGTCATCTCGCGCCTCAAGATCATGGCTGAAATGGATATTGCTGAGCGTCGTAAGCCTCAGGATGGCCGTATCTCCGTCATCCACGGTCAGAAGAAAATCGACCTTCGTGTTGCCACGTTGCCGACCGTATACGGCGAAAAAGTCGTTATGCGTATTCTCGACAACTCGAACACGACGCTCGACCTGAGCCAGCTGTACCTGCTCGAGCACAACGCCAAGATTTACAAAGAGGCGTACACCAAGCCTTACGGCATGATCCTCGTCACCGGGCCTACGGGTTCTGGTAAGTCGACCACGCTCTACACAACCCTCAACGCTGTGGCTCGCCCGGAGATCAACGTCATTACGGTTGAAGACCCGGTGGAGTACCGCATGGCGGGAATCAACCAGGTTCAAGTCAACCCGAAGGCCGGACTCACGTTCGCGAGCGCGCTGCGTTCAATTCTGCGATCTGACCCGGATGTCGTTCTGATTGGTGAGATCCGAGACCAGGAAACGGCGCAGATTGCGATCGAAGCCGCGCTTACTGGCCACCTCGTGTTGAGCACCCTGCACACCAACGACGCTCCTGCCGCCATCACGCGACTGATCGAGATGGACATCGAGCCCTTCTTGGTCGGTTCGGCTATTGACTGCGTTGTGGCTCAACGACTTGCGCGTCGCCTCTGCGACCGCTGCAAGCAGCCTGCGACGCACAATCCGCAGGATCTCGTTAACTTGAAGGTTGGCTTCAACCCAGAAGGTCCGATGCCGCCTCTCTACGCACCCGTCGGGTGCACCGTGTGTTCCAAGACGGGATACCGCGGTCGAATTGCACTGCACGAAGTTATGGCAGTGACTGAAGAGATTGAACGTCTCGCTGTTGCACGCTCCTCGAGCGCGGAAATCAGCCGAGTCGCCGTTGCGCAGGGAATGCGCACGCTGCGCATGGACGGGTGGGCGAAAGCTCAACTCGGCTTGACGTCAGTCGAAGAGATTTTGCGCGTCGTCGCATAAGACGAAGTATCTGGGGGAATTATGGCTAAGCGGATTTACGACATCCCGTCGCAATCGGTAGACGAGAGTTTGTTCACGCCGAAGGGACAGGGCGGGCCCGCAGGGCAGAGCGTTCCATCGGATGCACCACCGCCCACACCGGGAACGAGCGTTCCTGGCGTTGGTACGCCGCAGGCAGCATCCGCATCGGCGTTCCCCGAGTGGGCACAGACGGGCGCCGCGCCTTCGGCGTCGGCCGCCACTGTGCCGGCATCGCCGCTACCGACCATTCCGCCGCCCTCTGGCTCGATTAAGAGCACGGATACCTCTGGCGTTACGCCCCCGGCCGCGCCTCCTGCGCCACCAGCTCCGGCTGCGCCTGCCGCTCAGGCTGAGCCCGCTGCCGCACCTCAGACTGAAGCGCCGCAGGGCGAAGCAGCCGCTGAGGGTGGGCGTCGCGCTCGCCGGATGGCGACCGAGCCAGTCACCTCAATAGATTCGCTCGACGAACTCTTCCGCCAAGCTGCAGCCGGCGCCATGTCTCAGACCTCGGCCGCAACGTCGGCCGCCGGGGCGTCGCTTCCTGTTCCGGAAGCGGCTGCGCCTGAGGTTCCTGCTCCAGCAGCTGCTGCACCCGCCGAGCCTGCGGCGCCCGTCGCTGACGCAGCTCCGGCTCCGTCACCGACCGCGGCCGAAGTGCCCTACTTCGCCCAAGACGCCGCGAGTGCTCCCGCCGACGCCCCCACCCAGATCATGGATGAGGTCCCGGCAGATGCGCCGACGCTTAAGTTCCCGTCGCAGCCCGCTGCCGACGGTGGACTCCTTGACCTGCCGGACATCGCCCCCGCTGCCGAGGGCGAACTGAATTTCCCGCCGCCCGGAGTCGACGAGGGGCTCTTGAGCTTTACGAGCGGGTTCGGTGCTGCCGATCCCAAGCCCAGCCGCGAGTCCCAACTGCTGTCGGTGCCCGAGATCGTCGAGGAGGAGCGCGAAGCTCGTCCCGAGATGGAACTCACAGCCCGTGAGGGGTCGAACCCTGAGCTGCTGGATGCTCTGAAAGAGGTCGTCTACACCGGCGCCTCGGACCTTCACATCGCTTCCGGCGCTGTGCCCATGATCCGCATCGACGGCGGACTTCAGCCGCTCAAGGGTGTTGCTGTCTGGGATAAGGACCGCACGCGCGACGCGCTATTCAGCATCCTCGACCAGAAGCAAGAAGAGCAGTTCCTTGAGGCTCTCGAACTCGACTTCGCGTTCGAGCTTTCCGAAGCCGCTCGTTTCCGCGTGAACTTCTACATGGACCGCGGCAACCTCGGTGCTGCCTTCCGAATCATCCCGACCGAGATCAAGCAGTTGAAAGACCTCGGTATCCAGGAGTCGGTATCGCAGTTCGCTACTCTGCCGCGTGGGCTCGTGCTCGTGACCGGGCCAACCGGTTCCGGTAAGTCCACCACCTTGGCCGCGCTCATTGACCTGGTCAACCGCACCCGTGCCGACCACATCGTGACCGTCGAAGACCCGATCGAGTTCTTGCACGGCAACCAGAAGTCGCTGGTCAACCAGCGCGAGGTCGGTCGTGACACCCACTCTTTCACCGCGGCGCTTAAGCACGTTCTGCGTCAAGACCCGGACGTCATTCTGATCGGTGAGCTTCGAGACCTCGAAACCATCTCGATCGCTCTGACCGCTGCCGAGACTGGTCACCTCGTGTTTGCCACCCTGCACACTCAGGATGCTGCGCAAACCGTTGACCGCATCATCGACGTTTTCCCGCCGCACCAGCAGGGTCAGGTTCGTACCCAGCTCGCTGCCGTGCTGCAGGGCATCATCTGTCAGACACTTGTTCGCCGGTCATCCGGAAAGGGCCGCGTGGTGGCTACAGAAGTGCTCACGATGAACCCGGCTATCGGAAACCTCATCCGCGAAGGAAAGATTTACCAAATTCCTTCCGCCATGCAGGCTGGCCGAGGCGCTGGTATGCACACGATGGATCAGCACCTTGCTGGTCTCGCTAAGTCCGGTGCGATTACCGAAGAGGCAGCCATGGCTAAGGCCCATGACCCCGAGGGTATGCACCGGCTGATGAGCGATAGCTCAACGGGAGTACCGAGATAATGGCCGCGACTACCTCAACCACGAAGTCCTTCGAGTACAAGGCCCGCGATCAGTCGGGCAAGGTTGTCAAGGGACGCATCGACGCATCGAGTGAGAACGCCGTCCTCGCGCGCCTCCGTGCGATGGAGATCAGCCCGATCTCGGTTACCGAAGCCGGTGCCGGCACTGGCCTCAACAAAGAGATCAACATCTCCTTCTTGCAGAAGGGCGTTGGCCTCGATGATCTCGCGGTAATGAGCCGCCAGATGTCGACGATGATCTCGTCGGGACTCTCGCTCATCCGTGCGCTGGTCATCCTCTCAGAGCAGACAGAAAACCCCACGCTTGCGAAGGCTCTCGGGGAGATTCGTCAAGACGTCGAAACCGGTGGAACGCTGTCCGATGCGTTCGCTAAGCACGGCACCGTCTTCCCCCCGATCATGATCCACCTGGTTCGTGCGGGTGAAACGGGCGGATTCCTCGACAACGCGCTCGAGTCGATCGCGAACAACTTTGAGGGCGAAGTAAAGCTTCGCGGAACTATTAAGTCCGCGCTCACCTACCCTGTCGTCGTTCTCATCATGGCGATCGCTGCCGTGGTCGGAATGCTGCTCTTTATCGTGCCGGTGTTCGAGGAAATGTTCTCCGATCTCGGAGGCGAGCTGCCGCTGCTCACCCAGATGCTGGTGTGGATGTCTGATGGAATGACCATCATCGCGCCGATCCTGGTCGTCGGCGGCATTATCTTCAGCGTGTGGTGGGGCAAGAACAAGCACACCGAGAAGGTCCGTAAGGCTGTTGACCCGTGGAAGCTGCGGGCACCCGTCTTTGGCCCCCTCTTCCGCAAGGTATCGATCTCACGCTTCACGCGTAACTTTGGAACCATGCTCGGCGCTGGTGTGCCGATTCTTCACGCGCTCTCGATTGTGGGAGAGACATCGGGAAACTTCGTGATCGAGGAAGCCCTACGCCGCGTGGCTGATTCGGTTCGTTCAGGGCAGTCGGTTTCGGTTCCTTTGGCCAAAGAGCCGGTCTTCCCGTCGATGGTCACCCAGATGGTCGCCGTCGGTGAAGACGCCGGTTCTATGGAGGTCATGCTTTCAAAGATTGCTGACTTCTACGACGACGAGGTGCAGAAGACTACAGAGCAACTCACAGCACTCATCGAGCCGCTCATGATTGGTGTCATTGGCGCGATCGTTGGCGTGATGGTTATCGCGCTCTACATGCCGATCTTTGCCATCTTCGACCAGATCAAGTAGTACAGAGGCACCTAGCAGCCCCAGGCGGGGGCACCGCGACCCGAGTCGTGATGCCCCCGTTTGGTCGTTAACGCGCGTCTTGGGCTGCGGAGGCGGCGCAGCGGAGTGCACACGTGTTCCGGCAGTCGCGGCCGGGTGCCCCGAAGCCGTGCCGGCGAAATTTACCCCTGAACTAGGCGCAAAAACCGGCACGACTCGCACCTCACCCCTCAGACTGGGGGCGTAATTCGGGTGGTTCACCCCCGTTTGTGGGATTCTCAGCAAGCCCACATGTTGAGAGTATTTTTTGTGGGGGGCTGAGAAGCTGATTTTTTCTGGGGGCCCCTGTCCAAGATCCGAACCACAGACAGGAAATCCAAAATGATCGCACGTTTGAACGAAGCACTGCGCAGCAAGCGCTCCGACCTCGAGAACGACCAGAAGGGCTTCACTCTCGTTGAGCTCCTCGTCGTTGTTCTGATCATCGGCATCCTTGCCGCGATCGCTATCCCCTTCTTCCTCAACCAGCGCCAGGGCGCTTGGGAATCGCAGGTCAAGTCGGACATCGCTAACGCTGTTATCGCTGCCGAGACCTACGCCGTAGGCAACAACGGTTCGTTCACCGGTCTTTCTGACACCGGCCTCTCGGACAACGGTTACAAGAAGACTCCTTCGGTAACTCTCGTTGTTACGCCCGCCGCTGACGGCAACAGCTACACCTTTGCTGTAACTCACTCCGAGTACACGACCAAGGCGTGGGCTTACGACAGCAACACCGGAATCACCACCGACTCGGCAGTCACGCCGTAGTAGGTAAGTAGTAGGAGAACGGGGCGTCGCCAAGCGGCGGCGCCCCGTTTTCACACTCCGAGAGTGATCGCTCTCGCACGGGAGAACCCATCTCCGCCGCACGAATTGCACACCCTTACACCCGCACGAAAGGGCTCATCATGTATAAGGTTCTACAGCGTCTTCGTAGCTCCGATTCAGGATTGAGCCTTCTTGAGGTTCTCGTCGCGATGATGATCTTCGCAATCGTCTCCCTCGGCGTGCTCCAATCACTGGCCACCGTTCTGGCTATCACTCGCGACAATCGCGCTCGCGTAGTGGCGGCCAACCTTGCCGCTCAAGAAATCGACCTCGCTCGCGACGCCAGCGACGTCTTCACACTTTTCGACGACACCTACACCAAGACGCTCAATGGCGACGTCTTCACGGTGACGCGTTCAACCGCGTGGGTGCCATCGAGTAACACTGCAGCGTCCTGTGGTTCCGGTGGTGGAACCCTGCAGTACAAGCGCATCAATATCGAAGTTTCTTGGCCCAATATGCGTACCGGTACCGAGCCGGTGCGCTTTGACAGCCTGTTGGCTCCGGATGATCGCATCAACGACCCCGCACTCGGCACGATCCTGGTTTCCGTGATCGGCGGCTCCGGTGAAGGGTCCGAAGGCGTGAGCGTCGGCGCAAGCCCCGCTTCTCCCTCCGAGGGAGCTCAGAGTTTGTCTACTTCGCCCGCAGCGACTGACACTGACGGATGTTCCTTCATCCTCAAGGTCGCGCCCGGTAACTACAACGTCAGCGTTTCACGCTCCGGTTACATCACAGATGATGGCCAGTCCAGCTCGCCCAGCCAGCTCACGCAGGTCGTAGCGGGAACCGCGAGCTCGGTCTCGTTCAACTATGACCAGGCCGCACGCTTCGACGTCAAGTACGTAGCAAGCCCGGCGCCGGCGAACGTCGAAATTCCGACGAACATGGATACCGCTTTTATCAGCACCTACGGAGTCCATACCGAGTCGAGCAGTTCGTCGAGTCTGTCGCGCAGTATCAACCTTTTCCCGTGGCGTTCGGGGTATGTCGGGGTAGCGGGAACGTACATTCCGAAGCCCGAAGACCCGGCCAGCACCGCTGACTACTGCGCCTCGCCTAACCCTGCACTGTGGCCAGAAGAAGACATCGCCGGGGTAACGTACCGTTCTCCGGATGCGGTAGCCGTCGCCGCCAATCCAGGCGGAAGCGTAGACATGACGGTTCCTATGGGACTCGTTGACGTAACGGCGCTTGCAGGCGATCGTATTCGCGTAAAGTCGACCGCTCCAGTCGCGGGTAGTGCCGACCCCGGCTGCACCGAGTCAGTGACCCTGACCTTCGACCGCTTAGATTCTGCAACTCAGTTCATCGCGTTGCCCTACGGAACGTGGGAGATCGAGCGCCGCACGGGTGGCAGCTGGGTTACCGTCGGACTCGGGAGCATTCTTGCGCCGA
The DNA here is from genome assembly GCF_059767345.1 of Salinibacterium sp. VpJ6. NCBI lineage: Bacteria > Bacillati > Actinomycetota > Actinomycetes > Micrococcales > Microbacteriaceae > Salinibacterium > Salinibacterium sp. VpJ6. The sequence goes on along the minus strand of NZ_JBSOQL010000001.1, from coordinate 1,145,844 downwards.
TCGTTGGCGCAACTGCGACAGTTCCCGGCGTGGTCACCGTCGATCCGCGGGTGGCTTCCTAATGACTACGTTGCGAAGTGTTCTTTTTTCTCGTGTCTCACGACTGCGGCGCGATGAAGCTGGTGTCACCCTGAGCGAGCTGATCGTAACAATGGCACTCATGGGAATGTTGCTCGCAATGGTCATGACGATCTTCGTCACGTTTACGCGGACCTTTGCTGACGAGCGCTCCGCGAGCGCCAACACGTCCGCGGCCACTATTGCGATGAACGAGTTGACCCGCGTTATCCGCTCCGGAACCGAGAATCCTGTCGCGAGCGTTGCGCTCAACGAGCCAGTATTCAGCGTTGCGAGCCCCGAGAACGTTGTCTTGCAAGCGTACCTCGACACCGACGCGCTCGATCCGGAGCCCGTGAAAGTGCAGTTCGCAATAACGGGCGACCGCACGCTGGTCGAAACCCGCTGGGATGCCCGGGCGCTCTCGTCGGGATACTTCAGCTTCTATAGCACCCCTGCATCGCAGCGCACCGTCGTGCGCCAGATCGCGACCGGGGGGTCTCCGGTGTTCCAGTTCTACACGAAGGACAACGTCGAATTGACGATGCCCTCAAGCGGTTCACTCTCGGAAACTGATCGACGCCTCATCGCTGCGGTGAAAGTGACTATGACGGTACAAACAGACCCTTCGGGTGGGGCAAAGACCGCCACTCTCGAAAACACTGTAGGTATCCCGAACCTAGGGTTCTCCCGGATTGGAATCGACCGATGATCCGTTTTCTTCGCGCCCGTATTGGCGGCGAGCAAGGGGCAGCCTTGCCCATGGTGATTGGTATCACCGTGGTGCTGGGACTTCTCGTGACGACGGCAGTGGCTTACGCCACTGGCGGGTTCCGGCAGGCTGCCGCGACTCAGGAGTGGTCGGCGTCACTGGCGGCGGCTTATGCCGGTGTCGAGGATTACCAGAGCCGACTCTCAGAAGACACGTCGTACGTGCAGTACGGGAACCCTGTAGCCGATTTCTCGTCGACGAGCGATGTTCGTCTGCCGACGGGCACCAACGCTAATGCTGCCTTCAACACCTTGGCATCAGAGCCATGGGTTACGGTTCCGGGCAGCGACGACAACTCTTTCTTCCGCTATGAGGTCGACAACTCTAACTACCAGAGCAGCGGAACCATTCGCGTGCGCGCCACAGGAAAAGTGGGCAGTGAAACCCGCACCATCGTGGCGGACCTTCGCCAGTCTGGCTTCATCGACTTCCTCTACTTCACTGACTACGAGATCATGGACCCCTCGTTCAGCAGCGCGAGCAACAACTGCGTGAAGTACTGGTGGGATGGTCGCAGCAGTATCTCTGGCAACTGCGGTGAGATTGCATTCTCGGGCGGCGACACCATCGATGGTCCCGTGCACTCGAACGACACCATCCGTATCTGCAGCGCTACCTTCCTCGGCGCGGTGACAACGAGCTACCGCCCTTCGAGCGGGGTCAAGTACAACCCTCGCGACTCCAACGGCAACTACTGCAACGGTCAGAGCTTCGCCATTCCCGGCGCGCCGAGCTTCAGCCCGGTTATCGGGATGCCGGCAACGAACTCTCAGCACCTGCGTGAGACTCGTTCGGACCTTGTGACTGACGGTGTCCCGCGTCCCGGTTGCCTCTACACGGGGCCGACCGAAATCACGTTGAACTCGAATGGCACCATCACGGTGTACTCGCCCTGGACCAAAAAGACTCAGATCACGGGATCCCCGGCCACTGGCGGAAGCACTCCAGCGATGTGCGGAAGTCTCTCTCAGCTACGCAGCAGTTCCGGTGCAACCTTTACCTTGCCTCCGAGCAATGTGATCTATGTACAGAACGTCCCCAGCGTAGCGAGCGACCCGAACTACTGGTCAAGCTCGAACCGTCCGAGCGGACTCTCGTGCGTTGGCGAGAGCGGCTACCGGGACAGCAATGGCAACGGCAACGGCATCGGCTACCCCATTCGCTACGAAGTTGCGCCGAGTGGAAGCTACGACTGCCGCAACGGTGACCTCTTCGTCAAGGGCACGGTCAACGGCCAGGCGACTCTGTCGGCTGAACACTACGTTTACGTGACTGGCGACATTAAATACCGCGATAGCCAAGAAGACGTGCTCGGGCTCGTGGGCAACGACGCTATCTGGGTGTGGAACCCGACGACCGGATCCAGCCGTTATTACGACAACACGCTTCTTGGCGGCTATAACCGACGCATCGACGCAGCGATCTTGTCGGTGGGCCACACCTTTGCGGTACAAAACCCGAGCATCGGCAGCGGCCGAGGCACTCTCACTGTCAACGGTGCCATCGCGCAAAAGTTCCGCGGAATCGTGCGCAGTGGTAGCGGAGGCTACGTAAAGAACTACGTTTATGACGTGCGCCTCAAATATGTTGCTCCTCCCAAGTTCCTTTCTCCCGTAACTACTACGTACGGCGTGAACGTCTGGATTGAGGTCGAGCCCGCGTTCGAAGCTTCGGGTGCCGCTCGATGACAGCAACCGCTCTTCTTGTCGTCTTTGCTGTAATTCTCGGACTTGCTGTCGGCTCGTTCTTGAATGTAGTGGTGTGGCGATTGCCGCGCGGCGAGAACCTCACGTCACCGCCGAGCGCGTGCCCCAAGTGTGAGCACCGCATCCGCTGGTACGACAATGTTCCCGTTGTGGGTTGGCTAGTCCTTCGTGGCCGTTGCCGCGATTGCTCCGAGCCGATCTCGGCACGTTATCCGCTGGTCGAAGCAGCGACTGCTGTCGCGTTCGGGCTCACTGCCGCCTTCATCGGAGCTGAGACCAGTCTCATCTGGGCGCTGCCTGCTTTCTTGTACCTGGCGGCGATCTCGATCGCTCTCACGTTGATCGACCTCGATACGCAAACTTTGCCGAACCGCATCGTGCTGCCATCGATCGTGGTGGGTGCGGTGTTGCTTGCTGTAGCCAGCGCCGGCACGGGAAACTGGGGAGCTCTTCTCGGCGCTCTCGCCGGTGGCGCAGCGCTCTTCGTCTTTTACTTCATCATCGCAATTGTCCAGCCGCGTGGCATGGGCATGGGCGACGTCAAACTCGCGGCCGTCCTTGGCCTCTATCTGGGGTGGCTCGGATGGGGGGTCGTCGCAGTGGGTGCCTTTGCGGCATTCTTGCTCGGGGGCGTATTTGCAATCGCATTGCTCATCATTCGGCGGGCAGGCCGGCGCACAGCTATCCCATTCGGACCGTGGATGATCGCGGGCGCGTGGGTTGGCATCGCTTTCGGTTCACAACTGTGGGATGGATATATGGTGGCCGCCGGTCTCGTCTGACCGCGGCCCGGGGGGAACTATGGGAAAGAAATTAGTGGGGCTGGATATCGGCTCAACAGCGATTCGTGCTGTTGAAGTTGAGAACCCGCACCTTCAGAAGCCAACGGTGCTTCGCTTCGGCGAAGTGCCCTTGCCCGAGGGCGCTGTGCGCGCGGGCGAAGTCATCGACTCCGCCACTGTCACGGCATCTATCAAAAAGCTGTGGTCGGCCAACGGTTTCCGCACGCGCGATGTTGTCATCGGCTTTGGTAACTCCAAAGTCGTTGCCCGCGATGTGACGGTTCCGCGTTTGCCGTTGAACCAGGTCCGCGAGTCGCTTCCTTTTCAGGTGCAAGACCTGCTGCCTGTTCCGGCTTCGGATGCACTGCTCGACTTCTACCCGGCCGCCGAGGCAGAGGGGGAGACCGGCCCCATGCTCCAGGGCATGCTGGTTGCCGCGATTAAGGCTCCCGTGCTCGTGAACGTTAACGCGGCATCCGCCGGTGGCGTCACGCCCGTCAACGTCGATCTGTCGCCGTTTGCTCTGACGCGACTGTTCTCGACTCCCGAGCTCGGTTCCACGACTACACTGCTGGTCGATATCGGTGCGTCGACAACGACTCTTGTTGCGCTCGAGGGTCACGTTCCTCACTTCATCCGTTTCCTCCCGACCGGAGGTGGCGACATCACCAAGGGAATCTCGCAGCGACTCGATATCTCCTCACGCGATGCTGAAGCTATTAAGCGTTCCGTCGGTGTCATTGCGGCACGGGCGACCGCGGAGCAACGCCCCGCTCTCGAGGTTTCCTTCGAGTTGGTCAACGAAACGTTGATGGCCATCCGTGCCACGATTCAGTACTTCCAGAATGCCCGCAACAACCGTGCGATTGATCGCATCGTGATGACGGGTGGAGGCTCGCAGTTGCTGGGCCTCGTAGAAACAGTGTCAGAGTTCACCAAGACACCGGCATCCTTGCCCGACCCGTTCACGATGACTGCCGTTTCTCGTCAGCTCAAGGGAACAGGTTCTCCGTTTGACATGTCGGTAGCTCTCGGACTGGTAACGGGGGTCTCCGCATGAGCGACAACAAGAGCAAAGCTCCTAAAGCCCGCAAGGAACTGAAAGTTCCCACCGCGTATCCGCCCTATGTAAATCTTCTTCCACCAGAGGTTGGCCAGAAGAAGCAGGCGGCCCGAGCGCGTGGCCGTGCAATCTTCGTTGCGATTGTCGCAATCGGAGTCGTCATTCTGGCATCGGTGGGTATGAACCTGTATGCGCTCCAGCGCTCCTTGGCGCTCGAGAACGCTCGTGCACTTACGCAGACCCTCATCACGCAACAGGGCGAATACAATGACGTTCGTGTTGCCGGGCAGATGGTGCAATCTGCCACAAGTGCTCGTATTTTCGCGACCTCGACTGAGGTTTCAGTGCGGGATATGTTCAACGCGCTTGGTAAGAAGCTCCCCTCCGGGGCTGTCGTGGTTTCATACAGCTTCGAGACGGCAACCCCGCTTCTGGAATTCGGCGCCGCGACATCAACCGTGGAACCACAGCGGAACGCGCAGTTTGCGATGGAAATCAACTTCGCCAACATCGCGGCCTCAGATAAGTGGCTTCGATCGGTCCCCAGCATCGACGGTGTGAGCTATGCAACTTTGGTCGCTGCAAACTATCAAGACGACGGAACCTACACGGTGGATGTCGTTGTCTACTTGGATGAGAACGCTCTCGTTCACCGATTCGACGGTGTCGAAGCTGAGACCGCGGACGAAGAGCCCGAGGCGGAGCCAACGCCGACACCCACAGCGACTGAAACGCCGAGTCCAAGTGACACTCCTGAGGCGACTGAAGAAGGGAGCGGATCATGACATTGACACGCTTATGGACACTTATCGGTGTGGTCGCGGTGATCGTCATTCTCGCTGCCGGTTGGGCAGTGGGAGTCGGGCCAGCGCTCAGCGCCGCGAAAGAATCTGACACCCAGCTCGCTGATGTCGAGATTCAGAATCAAGTGAAGGCTGCAGAACTTGCGCGCCTCAAGGCTCTCGATGAAGATTCTGCAGCGCTGTTCGCGGAGCTGGAAGACCTTCAGCGAGGCATTCCAGCAGTGCATAACACGTCAGTCTTCGCAGCTCAGATCGAAGCGCTCGCGTCGAAAGCTGGCGTGCTCCTGGTCAGCATGGGATACCTGAGCGTTGAAGAAGCTCTGCCGCCCGAAACTGATGCACCGGTCGCTGCTCCCGTGGAGGGTGAAGAAGGCGATGCCGCTGAGGCGCCCGTAGCTACCTCACCAACCGACGTGCAAGCGGTGCCCTCGGTTCCAGGCCTTGTTGCCGTCGCAGTCACGATTCGCGTGGCGGGCGAGCCTGCCGCGTTGCACTCGTTCTTGGAGACCGCTCAAACCGGCGTACGTGTGTTGAGCATGTCCTCGATTATTTACGATCCCGCAACTGATGGCGGCGAGTTCGAGATGAAGATCGATGGCTACGTTTACGTGCTCCCGGGCACCGATGTCTCAACACTTAACGTGGATGCCGGCGCTGACGGAACAACGGTCAACTAGCAAAATCACAGCATGAAGAAGAACGCCACGACCTCTTGGTCGTGGCGTTCTTCTCGTTTCTGAGAGTTGCTTCAGTACACTGAGAGCATCAGTCGCTGGCACGAGGAGGCAACAGTCATGACCGATCCATCTGTAGAGCGTGGTTTTTCACCGAAGAACGACGACAACATTGAGGATGCTGTAGTGGTCGACGAGACGGTTGCACCTGCTGACGAGTCGCCGGCTGCCACACCCCTCGGGGAGCCCATCGCTGAGCCCGCTACTCCCGCAGATACCGCGGTGTACGACGATTCCACGCTGGAGGCAGAAGTCGAGCCCATGGCAGAGCCTGCTGTAGCGGCTGAGCCAGAGATCGTCGCCGAGCCCGAGCCCGAGCCCGAGCCCGAGCCCGAGCCCGAAGTCGTTGCCGACCCGGAGCCTGCCGTCACCACCACCACCGCAGCGGGAGCGGCATCCGCCGAGCCGCGCGTTGTGTACGTCACCGCGCCGACTCCTCCCAAGGTCGCAGGAAACCGTGGCTTCGGTGTGTTTATCGCTCTGGCTTCCACACTGGTCTTTGCTCTGGTGTTCGCACTCGCGGTCGCAATCATCAGCGCAGCCGCGACGGGTCGCGTTGCGCTCGCTTTCGTCCAGGCGCCCTCGTTCTACGTGCCCGTCGCATTCTTCGCACTGGGAGCGATCGTCATCGCGCTCATCGTGAACCGTGCCGGCTGGGCTGCGCACGTGTTCTCGAGCATCATCGTCGGCCTCGTGGTCTACTTCGGCACGATCGGTGCGCTGTCGCTGATCAATGGCGTCATTCAGAACACGCCGGAACAGGCCCAAGTCATGTTCGCTGGAGCTTTGGTCGATCCGCTCATTATCTCAGCCGGCCTTATCGGCCGTGAGGTGTCGCTCTGGTCGGGTGCGCTCGTGGCAAAGCGCGGCCGCAAGGTCACTCAGCGCAACAGCGAATCCCGCGCGAAATGGGAAGCTGAGCTCGCAGAGAAAACTGCTGCTCAACGCTAAGCGCGCGTGCGCCATCGCGTGCCCTGTTCTGGAGCCTGCGTGTGCGCTGTGATCATTTGACCCCGGTACACCCGGGGGGCTATTCTTTCTGAGGTGTGCGCTTTGCCGTGCGCTTGAACTATGCCTCTTGCAGGTCACCGCGCTAGCGGAGTTCGGGTGCAAGCAACTCCACATCACAGGGTTCAACCTTCTGGTTGACCCCCACGGCATATCCATAAACCATCCGCATAGTTCGTTCATTCGACTTGTGTGGCGGGGCGTGGGTCCAGATGAACTCGGTGTCCTGCAAAGAACAGCGAATGCTAACCATCATGACGCTGTCACCGTGCAGCAAAATCAAGGAGTAATTTAGTGCCCACCATTCAGCAGTTGGTGCGTAAGGGACGCTCGCCGAAGGTCGTCAAGACCAAGGCTCCCGCCCTTAAGTCCAACCCGCAGCAGCGCGGCGTTTGCACGCGCGTCTACACAACAACTCCGAAGAAGCCGAACTCGGCTCTTCGCAAGGTTGCTCGTGTCAAGCTTTCAAACGGTACCGAGGTCACGGCCTACATTCCCGGAGAAGGTCACAACCTTCAAGAGCACTCGATGGTGCTCATCCGCGGTGGTCGTGTAAAGGACCTCCCCGGTGTCCGCTACAAGATCGTTCGCGGAGCGCTCGACACCCAGGCCGTTAAGAACCGTAAGCAGGCTCGTAGCCTCTACGGCGCGAAGAAGGACAAGAAGTAATGCCTCGTAAAGGACCAGCACCAAAGCGTCCCGTAGTCGCGGATCCCGTTTACGGCGCACCCATCGTCAGCCAGCTCGTCAACAAGATTCTTCTTGATGGCAAGAAGGGCCTCGCTGAGCGCATCGTTTACGGAGCACTCGCAGGCGTGGCAGAGAAGACCGGCCAAGACGCCGTAGTCACTCTCAAGAAGGCTCTCGACAACGTACGCCCGACCCTTGAGGTCAAGTCGCGTCGTGTCGGTGGATCGACTTACCAGGTTCCCGTTGAAGTTAAGTCTCACCGAGCAAACACGCTCGCACTGCGCTGGCTCACGAGCTACGCAAAGGGCCGTCGTGAAAAGACGATGACTGAGCGTCTCACCAACGAGATCTTGGACGCATCGAATGGACTTGGCGCCGCTGTAAAGCGTCGTGAAGACACCCACAAGATGGCCGAGTCGAACAAGGCATTCGCTCACTACCGCTGGTAGTCAGCACCTCGCAGTGAGGCGAGTCAGGCGCTGTCTGACTCGCCTCACTATTGAGATTCTCGCTTCACCAACATACTTCGGAGGAACCTGTGGCACAGGACGTGCTCACCGACCTGACTAAGGTCCGCAACATTGGCATCATGGCTCACATCGATGCCGGCAAGACCACTACGACTGAGCGCATCCTGTTCTACACGGGTGTGAACCACAAAATTGGTGAAACTCACGATGGTGCGTCGACTACTGACTGGATGGAGCAGGAGCAGGAGCGTGGCATCACGATCACGTCCGCTGCTGTTACGTGTTACTGGAACAAAAACCAGATCAACATCATCGACACCCCAGGCCACGTTGACTTCACGGTTGAGGTGGAGCGTTCGCTCCGCGTTCTCGACGGTGCTGTCGCTGTGTTCGACGGTAAAGAGGGTGTGGAGCCGCAGTCAGAGACTGTCTGGCGCCAGGCTGACAAGTACGACGTCCCCCGCATCTGCTTCGTCAACAAGATGGACAAGATGGGCGCGGACTTCTACTACACGGTAGACACCATCGTTAACCGCCTCGGCGCTCGTCCGTTGGTTCTTCAGCTCCCGATCGGACTCGAGTCAGAGTTCGAGGGTGTCGTAGACCTCGTCGAGATGCGCGCACTCACGTGGCGTGGAGACTCCAAGGGTGACGTTCAGATGGGTGCTAAGTACGCCATCGAAGAGATCCCCGAAGACCTCAAGGAAAAGGCTGCGGAATACCGCACCGCTCTCCTCGAAGTTGTTGCTGAGACTGACGACGCCATCATGGAGCGTTACTTCGGTGGCGAAGAGATCACGGTTGCAGAGATCAAGGCTGCCATCCGTAAGCTCACCGTCAACAGCGAGATCTACCCCGTTCTCTGTGGTTCTGCATTCAAGAACCGTGGCGTTCAGCCGATGCTTGATGCTGTTATCGACTACCTTCCCTCGCCGGTTGACGTGCCTCCCATGGAAGCAACAGACCCGCGCGATGAAGAGAAGATCATCATCCGCAAGCCCGACGCCAACGAGCCGTTCTCGGCTCTCGCGTTCAAGGTTGCAGTGCACCCCTTCTTCGGTCGCCTCACGTACATTCGCGTGTACTCGGGACACCTTGACTCTGGTGGAGCTGTCGCTAACTCCACTAAGGGCAAGAAGGAGCGCATCGGAAAGATCTTCCAGATGGCTGCTAACAAGGAGATCCCTGTCGACAGCGTCACCGCTGGACACATCTACGCCGTCATCGGCCTCAAGGACACCACGACTGGTGACACGCTGTGTGACCCGAACGACCAGGTCGTTCTCGAGTCGATGACGTTCCCTGAGCCCGTTATTGAGGTAGCGATCGAGCCGAAGACGAAGGCTGACCAAGAAAAGCTTGGTGTTGCCATCCAGAAGCTCGCTGAAGAAGACCCCACGTTCCGTACCGAACAGAACCAGGAAACTGGCCAGACGGTTATCAAGGGAATGGGTGAACTTCACCTCGACATCCTCGTCGACCGCATGAAGCGCGAATTCAACGTTGAAGCCAACGTTGGTAAGCCGCAGGTTGCGTACCGCGAGACCATCCGACGCGTTGTGGACAAGCACGACTACACCCACAAGAAGCAGACCGGTGGTTCGGGACAGTTCGCTAAGGTCCAGATCTCGCTTGAGCCCATGGAGGTTGAAGGCGACAACATTTACGAATTCGTAAATAAGGTCACCGGTGGCCGTATTCCTCGCGAATACATTGGCTCGATCGATCAGGGTTTCCAGGCCTCGATGAACGTCGGAATCCTCGCAGGATTCCCGATGGTCGGCGTCCGAGGAATCATCCTCGATGGCGCTGCTCACGATGTTGACTCGTCAGAAATGGCGTTCAAGATCGCGGGAACCATGGCATTCAAGGAAGCAGCTCGCAAGGCTGACCCAGTTCTCCTCGAGCCGCTCATGGCGGTCGAGGTTCGTACTCCCGAGGAGTACATGGGAGATGTCATCGGTGACCTTAACAGTCGCCGCGGACAGATCCAGTCCATGGAGGACGCGACCGGCGTAAAGGTCGTTCGCGCCCACGTACCGCTGTCGGAAATGTTCGGCTATGTCGGTGACTTGAGGTCCAAGACTTCGGGTCGCGCGGTGTACTCGATGACGTTCGACAGTTACTCTGAGGTTCCCCGCGCGGTAGCTGACGAGATTGTTGCAAAGAACAAGGGCGAGTAATCGCCGCACTACCAGCGCGCAACTAACATAGATACACACCAACTTGCAGAACATTCGGCAGTGATAAGTCGTCGGATGCGAAGCAACCGAGTCCTGAGGAGGACCCACAGTGGCTAAGGCCAAGTTCGAGCGGACCAAGCCGCACGTAAACATCGGAACCATCGGTCACGTTGACCACGGAAAGACCACGCTCACGGCAGCGATCTCGAAGGTACTTGCAGACAAGTTCCCTTCGGCAACCAACGTCCAGCGTGACTTCTCGTCGATTGACTCGGCTCCGGAAGAGCGTCAGCGCGGAATTACCATCAACATCTCGCACGTTGAGTACGAGACGACCAAGCGCCACTACGCACACGTAGACGCTCCCGGTCACGCTGACTACATCAAGAACATGATCACCGGTGCTGCTCAGATGGACGGTGCAATCCTCGTGGTTGCAGCGACCGACGGCCCGATGGCTCAGACTCGCGAGCACGTTCTGCTCGCGAAGCAGGTTGGTGTTCCTTACCTGCTCGTAGCACTCAACAAGTCCGACATGGTTGACGACGAAGAGATCCTTGAGCTCGTTGAGCTCGAGGTTCGCGAACTCCTGGGCAGCCAGGGCTTCGACGGCGACAACGCACCTGTCGTTCGCGTTTCGGGCCTCAAGGCTCTCGAAGGCGACGAGAAGTGGGTTCAGTCGATTCTGGACCTCATGGATGCAGTTGACGAGAACATTCCGGACCCCGTACGCGACAAGGACAAGCCGTTCTTGATGCCCGTTGAGGACGTCTTCACGATCACTGGTCGTGGAACCGTTGTTACCGGCCGCGCCGAGCGTGGAACGCTCACGATCAACTCTGACGTTGAGATTGTTGGAATCCGTCCGACCCAGAAGACCACGGTCACTGGTATCGAGATGTTCCACAAGCAGCTCGACGAAGCATGGGCTGGCGAGAACTGTGGTCTGCTTCTTCGTGGAACCAAGCGTGAAGATGTAGAGCGTGGACAGGTTGTTGTTAAGCCTGGTTCCGTTACTCCTCACACGAACTTCGAGGGAACCGCATACATCCTTTCCAAGGATGAGGGTGGGCGTCACAACCCGTTCTACGCGAACTACCGTCCGCAGTTCTACTTCCGTACCACCGACGTCACCGGCGTCATCACGTTGCCTGAGGGCACCGAGATGGTTATGCCTGGCGACACCACTGACATGACCGTTGAGCTTATTCAGCCCATCGCCATGGAAGAGGGCCTCGGCTTCGCCATCCGTGAGGGTGGACGTACCGTAGGTGCCGGTAAGGTAACCAAGGTTCTGGCGTAAGCTCAGTAACTAATTACGACGAGGGTCGGGCCGAAAGGCTCGGCCCTTTGTCGTTTAACGATCACTTTCGCTCCCGCCCTGCAGTCGCCGCCTGCGGTTCAGCAGTCAGGTCAGCTCGACCGTCCGGTGAGCCTGCCGGTGAGGGCGCGAGCAGCAGCCACCGTCGCGGCGCCGAGCTCATCCCAGTGCTCGCCCACCGCATCCGTGCGGAAGGTCAGGCCGATCGCCGCTGTGGGGTAGTCGTTGCGGTCGAGCGCCGCGGCACCCACCGAGGAGTAATCGGCGGTAACGTCGCCGATCTCGCTCGCCCAGCCCCGTGCGCGGGCGGAATCCAGCATCCGGTCAAGTTCGGCCAGCGTTTGGGGCCCAGCGGTTTGCCGGCGCGTCAGAGATGCCCGAGTCGGATACAGAGCGCGGACTTGAGGCGCGGTGAGCCGCGCGAGCATGGCACGGCCGGTGGCGGTGAGATGGGCGGGCAGGCGCACACCGACCGCAGAGACGGTCGTGGGAGCGCGGGTTCCTTGCACGCGTGCCGCGTAGCTGACATCCGCGCCGCTCAAAACCGCTAGGTGAGCGACGACCGGGATGGGAGCTTCGCGAGCGAGACTGCGCATCAGCGGTGAGGCGAGAGCAGAGAGCCGTTCGCTGCGCAGCGCCGAAGTACCAATCTCAGAGACGAGGGCACTGAGCCCGTAGGTTCGATCCTCGGGATAGTGCACAACGAAGCCCTCAGCGACCATGACTGCGAGTAGTTGGTAGACGGATGATCGGGGCAGTCCGAGCTCGCGGGCCAACGCCGAGGCGGGCACCGGTCCTTTGCGAGATGCGAGATGGCGAAGCACCGCCATAGTGTTGCGGGCTGCCGGAATGCTGGGCACGTTTCCCCTGTCTGATATCTCAGACACCATATCGCGAATCACTATCGCAGCAGAAGGGCGATCAGCGTTCACTGGGATCATGAATCCCGAAACTCCGCAGACTGTTTCTCTTGGCGTTGGCCCCGTCAGCATCGCCGAGGTCGTGGCTGTGGCGCGCCACCGTGCGCGTGTGTCGATTACGCCTGAAGCTATCGCCGAGATCGAGGCGTCGCGCGCCGTCATCAAGGCTCTCGCGAACGACGTTCGGCCGCACTACGGGGTGTCGACAGGTTTCGGTGCCCTCGCCACGAAACACATCGCTCTCGAGCAGCGTGTGCAATTGCAGCGATCTCTGGTGCGCAGCCATGCCGCCAGCTCTGGCGCCGAGATCGATGCTGAGGTGGTGCGGGCGACCATGCTCTTACGCCTCTCCACGATGACAACCGGCCGTACCGGAGTGCGCCCAGTTGTCGCCGAAACCTATGCCGCACTGCTTAACGCCGACATCACTCCGATCGTGGGGGAGTACGGCAGCCTCGGGTGCTCGGGCGACCTCGCTCCGCTGGCGCATTGCGCGTTGGCGGTCATGGGCGAAGGCGACGTGCGCGTCGCTGGGGAGTTGATGCCCGCCTCCGCTGCTCTCAAGGCTGCCGGAATTGAGCCGGTCGTGCTGCACGAAAAGGAGGGCCTGGCGCTCATCAATGGCACGGATGGGATGCTCGGCATGCTGTCGATGGCCATCACCGATCTGAGCGCGCTGCTCACCGCCGCCGACCTGTCCGCGGCTCTCAGCGTCGAGGGTCTCGCCGGAACAGATCGCGTCTTCGCCGAAGATCTTCACGCCCTCCGGCCGCACCCCGGCCAGCAGGTGTCCGCCGGTAACATGCGCGCAGTGTTGCGCGATTCGGGAACGATCGCGGCCCACGCCACCAATGGTTTTACCCGAGTGCAGGATGCCTATTCCTTGCGTTGTGCTCCGCAGGTTCACGGGGCGGCTCGCGACACGGTCGATCACACGAGACGCGTTGCCGAGCGCGAGTTGCAGAGCGCAATCGATAATCCTGTCGTTACCCTCGATGGGCGCTTGGAGTCGAACGGAAACTTCCACGGGGCGCCCGTGGGCTATGCGCTCGACTTCCTCGCGATTGTGGCGGCCGACGTCGCAAGCATGAGCGAACGTCGCACCGACCGCTTCCTCGACAGCAACCGCAATGGTGGGCTGAACGCGTTCCTCGCCGCGGATCCCGGGGTCGACTCAGGTCACATGATCGCGCAGTACACCCAGGCAGGCATCGTCAGTGAGATGAAGCGGCTCGCGGCGCCGGCATCCGTCGACTCGATTCCGACCAGCGCCATGCAAGAGGATCATGTTTCGATGGGCTGGAGTGCCGGTCTCAAGCTGCGTCGCAGCATCGACGGTCTCTCGCGCGTTCTGGCGATCGAACTGTTGACCTCCGCACGCGGCATTGAGATGCGCGGCGAAAAGCCGTCCCCGGTTTCGGCCGCCGTAATCGACGCCCTGCGCGAGCGAGTGCCCGGCGCAGGCCCCGACCGTTACCTTGCCCCCGACATTGCCGCGAGCGTTGAACTCGTGCAGTCGGGTGCCCTTGTTGCAGCAGCACGTTCCGTCACCGAACTTCACTAGGAGCAGTCATGATTCAGGCACAGCGTGGTTCCACTCTCACTACTCTCGGCTGGCAGCAGGAGGGCGCTCTGCGGATGCTGCAGAACAACCTCGACCCGGAGGTTGCCGAGCATCCCGAAGATCTCGTCGTCTATGGCGGCACGGGCAAGGCTGCCCGCGACTGGCCCAGCTACCATGCAATCGTGCGTTCGCTCACGACGCTCAAGGGCGACGAGACGCTGCTCGTGCAGTCGGGCAAGCCCGTCGGTGTGATGCAGACGCACGAGTGGGCGCCCCGCGTGCTGCTCGCCAACTCCAATCTCGTGGGTGACTGGGCGAACTGGGATGAGTTCCGTCGGCTCGAGCAGTTGGGCCTCACAATGTACGGCCAAATGACGGCCGGATCGTGGATCTACATTGGTACGCAGGGCATACTGCAAGGCACCTACGAAACTTTCTCTGCGGTCGCGGCGAAACGATTCGGTGGCACTCTGGCGGGCACCATCACCCTCACGGCCGGCCTCGGAGGCATGGGCGGGGCTCAGCCCCTCGCCGTAACCATGAACGACGGTGTTGCGATCTGCATCGATGTTGATCAGAGCCGCATCACTCGGCGTATCGATCACGGTTACCTCGACGTCGAGGCGAAGTCGCTGGCGCACGCTGTCGAGCTCGCCGTTGCGGCTCGCGATGCGAAGAAGGCGTTGTCGATCGGCGTCCTTGCCAACGCGGCTGCAGCCGTGCCTGAGTTGCTGGCGATGGGCGCCCCGATCGATATCGTCACCGACCAGACCAGCGCACACGACCCCCTCGCGTACTTGCCGCTCGGCGTTGACTTCCGCGACTGGGAGAGCGCCCGTAGCCACCCCGACTTCGCCCAGCGCGCTCGCGAGTCAATGGCGATCCACGTCGAAGCGATGGTGGGCTTCCAGCGCCAGGGTGCCGAGGTCTTCGACTACGGCAACAACATCCGCACCGAGGCACGCGCAGCAGGATACGCGGATGCGTTTGCGTTTCCGGGGTTCGTGCCGGCCTACATCCGTCCGTTGTTCGCGGAGGGTAAGGGGCCGTTCCGGTGGGCCGCCCTCAGCGGCGAGGCCAGCGACATCCACAAGACAGACAAGGCGATTCTTGAGCTGTTCCCCGAGAACGAATCGCTCGCGCGCTGGATCAAGCTGGCAGGGGAGCGGGTGCACTTCCAAGGTCTGCCCGCCCGCATCTGCTGGCTCGGCTATGGCGAACGCGATAAGGCTGGTCTTAAGTTCAACGAGATGGTCGCCTCGGGGGAGTTGGCTGCCCCACTCGCGATCGGCCGCGATCACCTCGATAGCGGTTCGGTGGCATCTCCGTACCGCGAGACCGAGGCGATGAAAGATGGTTCGGATGCGATTGCCGACTGGCCCTTGCTCAACGCGATGGTCAACACCTCGTCGGGAGCAACGTGGGTGTCTATTCACCACGGCGGCGGTGTTGGCATTGGCCGGTCGATCCACGCCGGTCAGGTGACGGTCGCTGACGGAACCGAGCTGGCTGCCCAGAAGCTTGAGCGCGTTCTCACGAACGATCCCGGGATGGGAGTGATCCGTCACGTCGATGCTGGCTACGATGAAGCCATCGCGGTCGCTGATGATCTCGGCGTTCGCATCCCTATGAACGAGGCTCCACTCACGAAGGGCGACAATGCTGAGCGCTGATCCGCTGTGGCCGCGCGCGGGAGACTGGGCCGCACCGGTTGCTGATGAGTGGGCGGATGTCGCACTCATCGGCATGCCGACTTCGCGTACGTCGCTCTCTCCGACTCAAGCGCACACTACGCCTCAGGCGGTGCGGGAGGCTCTGCGGCGTTATGCCGCGCTGTCCGATCTGCGGATCGTCGACGCCGGCAATGTGCGCGAGCCTGACTTGAACGAAGCGGATGCGATCGAGGCGGTCGTTGAGCTGCGAGCCGAGCTTGTTATCGCGTTGGGTGGCGATAACGCCGCAACGGTACCCACCGCGCTCGGACGCTGGGGATCACAGATCGCCACTGCTGGCCTCATCACGCTCGATGCCCACTACGACCTACGCGACGGAACGAGTAATGGTTCGCCCGTCCGTCGACTTCTCGAGGCAGGCCTCGACGGCAACCGCGTGGTGCAGATCGGTATCGAGCCGCTGGCGAACTCGCTGGCCTACGCCGAGCGCGCCCGTGAGGCCGGAATCACCGTCATCACTCGCGACGAACTGCGCTCGCGGTCGATGGACGATGTCATGGCGCAGGCTCTGAAGATTGCGGGTGCCGCTGGTGGCCCCATCCACGTCGATCTCGATGTCGATGTCTGCGACCGCGCGGTTACTCCCGCTTGCCCCGCGTCAGTACCGGGTGGCATTGCGGCGATTGACCTGCGCGCTGCCGCACGGATTGCTGCCGCGCATCCGGCCGTCTGTTCGATTGACCTTGTTGAAGTGGATGCCGCCGCCGACGCCGCCGACGAACGCACAGTGCGCCTCGTGGCCCTCTGCGTTCTCGAAGCGATCTCCGGAGCGGCCCTGCGATGACGAATGCCGCAAACACGAACGCCGCAAATACGAGCACCGTGAACACGAGCACCGCGAATGCCAGCACTGTGATCACGAACATCGGGCTCCTCCTGACTCACGACAACGAGCAGCCAGAGATCGAGAATGCTGCCATTGTTTTCGACGGCGGCCGCGTGGCGTGGTGGGGCCCGACGGAGCAAGCCCCTGCTGCCGACGATCACGTGGATGCCGCTGGCCGCTGCGTGCTGCCAGGTTTTGTCGATAGCCACAGCCACCTTCTCTTCGCGGGCGACCGCTCGGAGGAGTTCGAAGCGCGCATGGCGGGTCGTCGCTATGAGGCGGGCGGCATCCGGCGCACCGTTGCGCTTTCGCGGGAGGCAACCGACGACGAACTGCTCGCCAACGCCACGGCGCTCGTGGCAGAGATGCGCCGCCAAGGAACGACCACGATCGAGATCAAGAGCGGCTACGGCCTCAGCGTTCACGATGAGGCGCGGATGCTGCGTCTTGCCTCTACGCTCACCGACGAGACAACCTTCCTCGGCGCCCACGTCGTGCCCGCCGAATACGCCGAGGATCGCGCCGCCTACGTCTCGCTCGTCAGGGGAGAGATGCTCGAAGCCTGCGCCCTGTTCTCGCGTTGGATCGATGTGTTCTGCGACCACGGTGCCTTTACCGAAGACGAAACGCGCGCCATCATCACTGCCGGCCAGGCCCGCGGCTTGGGTGCTCGTCTGCACGGAGCGCAATTGGGGGAGTCCGGTGCCGTGCAGCTCGCGGTCGAGCTCGACGCTGCGAGTGTCGACCACTGCACCTATCTCTCCGACGACGATGTCGACGCGCTCGCCGCCAGCACTACGAGCGTCGGCCTCTTGCCCGGCGTCGAGTTCTCGACCAAACATCCGTTCGTGGATGCCCGGCGCCTGCTCGACGCGGGCGTCGCCGTTGCGCTCGCGAGCGACTGCAATCCCGGCTCCAGCTTCACGTCATCCCTCCCGTTCTGCATCGCGCTGGCGGTGCGCGAGATGGGAATGACGTCCGCCGAAGCGGTGACGGCAGCGACCCTCGGGGGAGCGCGCTCGCTGCGGCGAGGTGATGTGGGTCATTTGCGGGTCGGCGCGCGAGCACATGCCCAGATTCTGGATGCTCCGCACTACCGTCATCTCGCGTACCGGCCAGGGGTTCCGCTGGTCTCCAGCGTCTTTCTGGATGGCGTTCATGAGCGTGTGCGGCCGCTGGGGCTGAGAGCCGGCTAAACCCCGTCATATCGGCACCCAGGAGTACTGAAATAGACTGATCTGGATGCCGTACTTTCGGCATCGAGAAGTAGCCTGAAAATCCGACACGCCCGGGTTGCAGCAAATGCCCGGATGTGACAGACTCTTCTAGTTCAACATTTCGCCGCCATGTGCGCGCGGATCACTCCCAGTCAGTGCATAGTTCCACAACGTGTGGGTCACGCAGAGCGTGAATCACACAGTGTGTAGCAGCTAGGCCGCGGGGAGAAGAACCAAGCTTAACCAACTCCCCAAATAATCACTCGAAAGAGTTATTGCTGCGGGAGACGCGTGTGCTGGCTCGCCAGCATGTGCTCCTCGCGGCCTCGCGGGTTGGTATCACAAGCAGTGACAGCAAGAACTTGACAGATAAATAGTGGTGCGAAAGCAGAAGTGCTGAGCGTCTTCGGGTGGCAACATTCGGCGTCGAACAGCCCAGGTGCACGCAGTGCCTCAACAGTACTAAGGGAAGAGAGCCAGTCATGGCGGGACAGAAGATCCGCATCCGACTCAAGTCGTACGACCACGAGGTCATCGACTCATCGGCACGCAAGATCGTTGACACGGTTACCCGCGCGGGTGCCACGGTAGTAGGCCCAGTGCCGCTGCCCACTGAGAAGAACGTGGTTGCGGTTATCCGCTCACCTCACAAGTACAAGGACAGCCGCGAGCACTTCGAAAAGCGCACCCACAAGCGGCTCATCGACATCATCGACCCGACGCCCAAGGCTGTGGATTCGCTTATGCGTCTCGACCTGCCGGCCGACGTCAACATCGAGATCAAGCTTTAGCTCGCGCAGTTATTGAGCGACTGAGCCGATAAGGAAAATAATGTCTACAACTAAGACGACCAAGGGTCTGCTGGGCAAGAAGCTCGGCATGACGCAGGTTTGGGACGAGAACAACAAGCTCGTTCCCGTGACCGTTGTCGAAATCACCCCGAATGTTGTTACGCAGCTGCGTAGCCCCGAGGTTGATGGATACAGCGCTGTCCAGATCGCGTACGGCCAGATTGACCCTCGTAAGGTCAACAAGCCGCTTACCGGTCACTTCGACAAGGCAGGTGTAACGCCTCGCCGTCACCTCACCGAGATTCGCACCCCCGACGCCGCGGAGTACACCGTTGGCCAGGAGCTGGCAGTCGACATCTTCACCCCCGGCTCGAAGGTCGACGTCGTCGGCACGAGCAAGGGTAAGGGTTTCGCCGGTGTTATGAAGCGTCACAACTTCAAGGGTGTATCTGCAAGCCACGGTGCACACCGTAACCACCGCAAGCCTGGTTCCATTGGTGCCTCGTCGACCCCCAGCCGTGTCTTCAAGGGCATGCGCATGGCCGGTCGTATGGGTGGTGACCGTGTAACGGTCATGAACCTCGCCGTCCACTCGATCGACCTCGAGAAGGGACTCGTGCTCATCAAGGGCGCTGTTCCCGGTGCTCGCGGCCGTATCGTCTTCGTCCGCAACGCAGTGAAGGGGGCGTAGTACACATGGCTACCTCCATCGACGTCATCGACGCCAAGGGTAAGAAGGTTGACTCTGTCGAACTTCCCGCCGAGATCTTCGACGTGCAGACCAACGTTCCCCTCATCCACCAGGTTGTAGTTGCACAGCGTGCAGCTGCACGTCAGGGTACGCACAACACCCTGCGCCGCGGTGAAGTTTCGGGTGCTGGTCGCAAGCCGTTCAAGCAGAAGGGAACCGGTCGCGCTCGTCAGGGCTCGATCCGTGCTCCTCAGATGAAGGGTGGTGGCATCGTTCACGGTCCACACCCGCGTGACTACTCACAGCGCACCCCCAAGAAGATGATTGCTGCTGCACTGCGCGGCACGTTGTCCGACCGGGCTCGCGGCGAGCGTATTCACGTCATCGACGCTCTGGCCGTTGACAACAAGCCTTCGACGAAGACTGTCTCCGCGTTGCTCACGAGCATCGCACCAAGCAAGAACGTTCTCGTCGTGCTTCAGCGCGAAGATGCGAACAGCTTGAAGAGCATTCGCAACCTCGACGGCGTTCACGTTCTGTCATACGACCAGCTCAACGCCTACGACGTCGTCGTCAGCGACGACATCGTGTTCAGCAAGGGCGCCTTCGACGCGTTCGTTGCCTTCAACACCAAGTCTTCGAACAAGGAAGAGGTCAGCGCATGACCGTCACGTACAAGGACCCACGCGACATCATCATCGCTCCCGTGGTTTCCGAGAAGAGCTACAACCTGATCGACATGGGAAAGTACACCTTCGAGGTTGACCCCCGTGCGAACAAGACCGAGATCAAGCTCGCTATTGAGAAGATCTTCAGCGTCAAGGTCGACTCGGTCAACACGTTGAACCGCACGGGCAAGACCCGTCGCACTCGTTTCGGTATGGGTAAGCGCAAGGACACCAAGCGCGCCATCGTCACGCTCAAGTCCGGTTCTATCGACATCTTCACCGCTGTCGGTTAAGGACCAAGGAGAAACTAATGGCTATTCGCAAGTACAAGCCCACGACGCCTGGTCGCCGTGGTTCCTCGGTTGCAGACTTTGCTGAGATCACCCGCTCGACGCCAGAGAAGTCGCTTCTGCGCCCTCTGCCCAAGACTGGTGGCCGCAACAACGCAGGTCGCATCACGAGCCGTCACGTTGGTGGTGGCCACAAGCGCCAGTACCGCGTAATCGATTTCAAGCGCAGCGACAAAGACGGCGTAAACGCCCGCGTTGCCGAGATCGAGTACGACCCCAACCGCACCGCACGTATCGCTCTCCTTCACTTCGTTGATGGAACCAAGCGCTACATCGTTGCTCCCAACAAGCTCAAGCAGGGCGACATTGTTGAGTCGGGTGCCGGCGCTGACATCAAGCCCGGTAACAACCTCCCGATGAAGAACATCCCCGTCGGTACGGTTATCCACATGATTGAGCTTCGCCCCGGTGGCGGCGCCAAGATGGCCCGTTCCGCTGGAGCTTCGGTTCGACTCGTTGCCAAGGAAGGCCCTTACGCCCAGCTGCGTTTGCCCTCCGGAGAAATCCGCAACGTTGACGTTCGTTGCCGTGCAACGATCGGCGAGGTCGGCAACGCCGAGCAGTCGAACATCAACTGGGGTAAGGCCGGCCGTATGCGCTGGAAGGGCGTTCGCCCGACCGTCCGTGGTGTTGCCATGAACCCTGTCGACCACCCTCACGGTGGTGGAGAAGGTAAGACGTCCGGTGGACGTCACCCCGTTTCCCCTTGGGGCCAGGCAGAAGGCCGCACTCGTAAGCGCAAACTGCCCAGTGACCAGCTCATCGTTCGCCGCCGCAATGTCGGCAAGAAGCGCAAGTAGTAGGAGAGTCAGAAGATGCCACGCAGTCTGAAGAAGGGCCCCTTCGTCGACGACCACCTCCTACAAAAGGTTGTCAAGGCGAATGAGGCCAAGAGCAAGAACGTAATCAAGACCTGGTCGCGCCGCTCAATGATCGTTCCAGCAATGCTGGGTCACACGATCGCGGTGCACGATGGTCGCAAGCACATTCCGGTGTTCATCACCGAAACCATGGTTGGGCACAAGCTCGGCGAGTTCTCGCCCACCCGTACCTTCCGTGGACACGTGAAGGATGACAAGAAGGGTCGCCGCCGCTAACGCGGTGGTGTAGGAGGTAGAGAAATGGTGGAGTCGATCGCACGCGTGCGTCACATCCGCGTGACCCCCATGAAGGCTCGTCGCGTCATCAACATGATCCGCGGCAAGCAAGCACAGGAAGCACTGGCAATTTTGAAGTTCGCACCTCAGGGCGCGAGCGAGCCGGTCTACAAGTTGGTTGCATCTGCAATCGCCAATGCGCGAGTCAAGGCAGACGCTTCGAACACGTTCCTGGACGAACAGGATCTGATCATCTCGAAGGCTTATGTCGACGACGGTGCAACGCTCAAGCGTTTCCAGCCGCGTGCCCAGGGCCGCGCGTTCCAGATCCTGAAGCGCACAAGCCACATCACGGTCGTGCTGGCCACGCCAGACCACGTCGTTGAAGCCGAGGCCGACAAGGCAGGGAAGAAGTAATGGGACAGAAGGTAAACCCCTACGGTTTCCGTCTGGGAATCACCACCGACCACGTGTCGCGTTGGTTCTCTGACAGCACCAAGCCGGGTCAGCGTTACAGCGACTACGTTGCAGAGGATGTAAAAATCCGCAACCTGCTCAAGTCGAACCTCGACCGTGCAGGCGTTGCCCGCATTGAGATCGAGCGCACCCGTGACCGCGTTCGCGTAGACATTCACACTGCCCGTCCGGGTATCGTGATTGGTCGCCGCGGCGCCGAAGCAGAGCGCATTCGTGGAGAGCTCGAAAAGCTCTCCGGCAAGCAGATTCAGCTCAACATCCTCGAGGTCAAGAACCCCGAGGCTGAAGCTCAGCTCGTTGCTCAGGGAATCGCAGAGCAGCTCGCTGCTCGTGTCGCTTTCCGTCGTGCAATGCGTAAGGGCCTTCAGGGTGCTCAGCGCGCCGGCGCCAAGGGTGTTCGCATCCAGGTTTCGGGTCGTTTGGGTGGCGCAGAAATGAGCCGCTCGGAGTACTACCGTGAGGGTCGCGTTCCGCTGCACACGCTGCGCGCAAACATCGACTACGGCTTCTACGAGGCCAAGACCACGTTCGGTCGTATCGGTGTCAAGGTGTGGGTCTACAAGGGCGACATCACCAACAAGGAGCTCGCTCGCGAGCAGGCTAACCAGAAGTCGTCGCGCCCTGAGCGTCGCGATGGTGGAGACCGTGGCCGCCGCACCGGCGGTGGACCGTCGTCCGCACCGAAATCTGACGCACCCAAGGCTGAAGCCCCCAAGGCAGAAGCTAAGGCTGCAGCAGGAGTTGAGGCATAACAATGTTGATTCCCCGTAAGGTCAAGTACCGCAAGCAGCACCACCCCTCCCGTAGCGGCCACGCTACCGGTGGAACCACGGTGTCGTTTGGCGAGTACGGTATTCAGGCTCTGACGCCCGCATACGTTACGAACCGCCAGATTGAGGCAGCTCGTATCGCCATGACGCGTCACATCAAGCGTGGCGGAAAGGTGTGGATCAACATCTACCCCGACCGTCCGCTCACCAAAAAGCCCGCCGAAACCCGCATGGGTTCCGGTAAGGGTTCGCCCGAGTGGTGGGTCGCCAACGTCAAGCCAGGTCGCGTGCTCTTCGAGCTCAGCGGTGTGGACGAGACGACTGCGCGCGAAGCACTCACTCGTGCTATTCACAAGCTGCCCCTCAAGGCACGCATCATCAAGCGCGAGGAGGGCGACGCATAATGGCGATCGGATCCAAGGAGCTAGCCCCTGTCGAGCTAGACACTTTTGAAGACGAACGACTCGTTGACGAGCTGAAGAAGGCGAAGGAAGAACTCTTCAACCTTCGTTTCCAGGCCGCAACCGGTCAACTGGAAAGCCACGGACGTATTCGCGCTGTCAAGCGCGACATCGCTCGCATCTACACGGTTATCCGTGAGCGCGAGCTGGGCATCCGTGCAACCCCTGCTGCTGTCGAGGCTCCTGCAAAGGAAACCAAGAAGCGCAGCACCAAGAAGGCAGACGCAGCGGCAGAGCCCGCAGCTGACGCCACTGACGAGACGAAGGAGGCGTAGTCATGGCCAAGGTTGAAGACAAGAAGACCGCGGAGACCGCCGAGGTCGCTCGTGGGTACCGCAAGACCCGCCGTGGTTTGGTAACGAGCGACAAGATGGATAAGACCATCGTTGTCATCGTTGAAGACCGCGTGAAGCACCCGTTGTACGGCAAGGTTGTTCGCCGTAACTCCAAGGTGAAGGTTCACGACGAGGCCAACACGGCCGGCGTCGGTGACTCCGTTCTAATCAGCGAGACCCGTCCGCTCAGCGCCACGAAGCGCTGGCGTCTGGTCGAGATCCTCGAAAAGGCTAAGTAATGCTTCAGCAGGAATCCCGAGTAAAGGTTGCCGATAACACCGGCGCCAAGGAGCTCCTCACGATTCGCGTTCTCGGTGGCTCAGGCCGTCGTTACGCAGGTCTCGGCGATGTCATTGTGGCAACCGTCAAAGACGCGATTCCTGGCGGAAACGTCAAGAAGGGTGAGGTCGTCAAGGCCGTCATCGTTCGCGTAATCAAGCAGACTCGTCGTCCAGACGGCTCATACATCAAGTTCGATGAGAACGCGGCTGTAATCCTCAAGTCCGATGGCGGAGACCCCCGTGGTACCCGTATCTTCGGACCGGTCGGCCGCGAGCTTCGTGACAAGAAGTTCATGAAGATCATCTCGCTCGCACCGGAGGTGCTGTAGTTATGGCAAAGATTCGCAAGGGTGACCTCGTACAGGTCATCAGCGGCCCGACCCAGGAGCGTGGCGGAAGCCGCGGCAAGCAGGGTCGCGTCATCAGTGTTATCGCTGGAAAAGACCGCGTTGTCGTGGAGGGTGTCAACTTCGTCACCAAGCACGTCAAGGTTGGCCAGACTCAGCGTGGAACCAAGACCGGTGGCATCGAGACGATGGAGGCACCGATTCACGTGTCCAACCTCGCTCTCGTTGACCCCGAGACCAAGCTCCCGGCTCGTGTTGGCTTCACCGTCACCACCGATGACCGTGGCAAGACCACGCGCGAGCGCTTCTTCAAGAAGTCGCGCCGCGTAGAGACCAAGAAGTCGGCGGCCGCTAAGGCTGAGCCGAAGGCTTCGAAGAAGGATGCCGAGAAGGCAACCGAGAAGGACGCAGACTAATGACGACGACTGCACCTGCTGCTGGCAAAATCCAGCCGCGCCTCAAGCAGAAGTACCGCACTGAACTCGCGGAACAGCTCAAGAAGGACCTCGGTCTCTCCAACGTCAACCAGATTCCCGGCATCGTCAAGGTCGTCGTGAACACTGGTGTTGGAGAAGCTGCTCGCGACGGAAAGATCATCGATGGGGCCGTCAAGGACCTCACCGCGATCACCGGTCAGAAGCCCTACGTAACGAGCGCTCGCAAGTCGATCGCTCAGTTCAAGCTCCGTGAAGGACAGCCCATTGGCGCACACGTCACCCTCCGTGGTGACCGCGCTTGGGAGTTCCTTGACCGCTTGATCACGTTGGCGCTTCCTCGTATCCGCGACTTCCGCGGCCTCTCGGACAAGCAGTTCGACGGCAACGGTAACTACACCTTCGGCCTCACGGAACAGTCCATGTTCCACGAGATCGATCAGGACAAGATTGACCGCGTTCGTGGTTTTGACATCACGATTGTTACGACCGGTAAGAACAACGAAGAAGGTCGCGCACTGCTCAAGGCACTGGGCTTCCCCTTCCGTTCCGCTGAGAACGCATCTAACTAACCAAGTAACACCGATCGACCAGGTCGGCCTTCGTGTAACGGATGCCGAAACCAGTTGAGACAGGAAACACATAATGACAATGACAGATCCGGTCGCTGACATGCTGACCAGACTGCGCAACGCCAACTCGGCGCACCACGACAGCGTTTCAATGCCTTCGAGCAAGCTGAAGTCGCGCCTGGCAGAAATGCTCAAGGCTGAGGGATACATCCTCGGCTGGAGCAACGAAGACGCTCGTGTGGGTCAGACCCTCACGATCGAACTTAAGTACGGACCCGCCCGCGAGCGTTCCATCAAGGGAATCAAGCGTGTTTCGAAGCCTGGTCTTCGTGTATACGCTCGCTCGACCGAAATCCCAAAGGTTCTTGGCGGACTCGGTGTGGCGATTTTGTCCACCTCCTCTGGTCTGCTGACCGACAAAGAGGCGACTCAGAAGGGCGTAGGTGGGGAAGTCCTCGCCTACGTGTGGTAACCAAAAATGTCACGTATCGGAAGACTTCCTATTGATGTCCCCGCTGGTGTCACCATCACCATCAACGGCCAAGACGTCACCGTAAAGGGCCCGAAGGGTGAGCTCGCGCTCACCGTCAAGGCTCCCATCGCTGTAGCACTCGAAGAGGGTCAGGTTCTCGTAACCCGTCCCGACGACGAGCGCGAATCGCGTTCGCTTCACGGCTTGACTCGTACGCTCATCGCTAACCAAATTGTCGGTGTTACCGACGGTTACACCAAGGGCCTTGAGGTCGTTGGTACCGGTTACCGTGTCACTGCAAAGGGCAGCTCAGTTGAGTTTGCTCTCGGGTACTCGCACTCGATCACCGTTGACCCGCCCGCAGGCATTAGCTTCGCGGTCGAGGGAAACAACAAACTAGTTGTCAGCGGCATCGACAAGCAGGCGGTTGGCGAAGTAGCAGCCAACATTCGTAAATTGCGCAAGCCAGAGCCCTACAAGGGCAAGGGTGTGCGCTACGCCGGCGAAGTTGTTCGTCGCAAGGCCGGAAAGAGTGGTAAGTAGACATGGCTCTCGGAACCAGAGGTAAGAGCAAGTCGGCCGCTAAGGGCCGTCGTCACGCACGTCTCCGCAAGAAGGTTGTGGGCACCGAGGTGCGCCCCCGTCTCGTGGTTACGCGCTCAGCGCGTCACGTATTTGTCCAGGTTGTCGATGACTCGAAGGGCGTAACCGTCGCTTCAGCATCGACCATGGAGTCGGACATGCGTACGTTCGATGGAGACAAGACCGCAAAGGCACGCAAGATCGGCGAAATGGTTGCCGAACGCGCGAAGCAGGCCGGTGTTGAGGCCGTCGTATTTGATCGTGGTGGAAGCCGTTACGCAGGTCGCGTCGCAGCTATCGCCGACGGAGCGCGAGAGGGTGGATTGAACCTGTGAGCGACAACGTGGACAACAAGACAACAAACAAGGAGCAGGCCGTGGCCGCTGAGGCGACTAGCGCCATCTCCGTCCCTGAGGTCGTCGTAGACGCCCCAGCAACCGACGTTACGAGCGAGCCCCGCGAGGCTCGTCGTGGCGGCCGTGAGCGTGGACCAGACCGTGGTGGACGTGGCGGAAACAACAGCCGCGACAACGACAAGAACCAGTTCCTGGAGCGCGTCGTCACCATTAACCGTGTATCGAAGGTAGTCAAGGGTGGTCGTCGCTTTAGCTTCACCGCTCTCGTCGTCGTCGGTGACGGTAACGGCATGGTCGGTGTTGGATACGGCAAGGCTCGCGAAGTTCCTCTCGCGATCTCCAAGGGTGTCGAAGAGGCGAAGAAGAACTTCTTCCGCGTTCCTCGCGTCGGCGCTACGATCCCTCACTCGGTTCAGGGCGAGGCAGCTGCTGGTGTAGTCCTGCTGCGTCCCGCATCCGCTGGTACCGGTGTTATCGCTGGTGGCCCCGTTCGCGCCGTACTCGAGTGCGCCGGTATCCACGATGTACTGAGCAAGTCGCTCGGTTCCTCGAACACGATCAACATCGTTCACGCGACGGTTGAAGCACTCAAGCAGCTCGAAGAGCCGCGCGCGGTTGCTGCTCGTCGTGGTCTCGATGCAGAACACGTAATCCCGGCTCGCTTGCTGCGCGCTGAGGCTGAAGCTAAGGCAGGTGTCTGATGGCTGGTCGCCTGAAGGTAACCCAGATCAAGTCCAAAATTAGTGAGAAGCAAAACCAACGCGACACGCTGCGCAGCCTCGGGCTCAAGCGCATCGGCTCCGTGGTTGTGCGCGAGGACAACTCGCAGAACCGTGGGTACGTCAACACGGTCGCTCACCTTGTCAAGGTCGAGGAGATTGACTAATGGCTGACGAGAAAGAAACTCCAAAGAAGGCTGCAGCCCCCAAGGCTGCTGCCGCTAAGGCACCTGCTGCCAAGAAGGCTGCGCCTGCAAAGGCCGCTGCTGACAAGGCTCCCGCTGCGAAGGCATCCACCACGAAGGCTCCTGCGAAGTCGACTGCTGCTAAGGCGTCTGCTGCAAAGAAGTCCTCGAGCGACGATGTTGCAAGCCGCCCGCAGGTTCTGAAAATGCACCACCTCCGTCCCGCTGCCGGTGCCAAGAAGGACCGTATGCGTGTTGGTCGTGGTGAGGGATCCAAGGGTAAGACTGCGGGTCGTGGAACCAAGGGAACCAAGGCGCGTTACAACATGCGTCTCGGCTTCGAAGGTGGAAACATCAACTTCGTAATGCGTGCACCTAAGTTGCGCGGATTCAAGAACCCGTTCCGTGTTGAGTACCAGGTTGTAAACCTTGAGAAGCTCGCGGAACTTTACCCCAAGGGTGGCGACGTAACCGTCGCAGATCTCGTGTCGAAGGGCGCCGTTCGCAAGAACGAAAAGGTCAAGGTTCTTGGTCAGGGTGATATTACGGTTAAGCTGAACGTTGTAGTTGACAAGGTCTCCGGCTCTGCCGAGCAGAAGATCGTTGCAGCCGGCGGTTCGGTTCAGTAACTGTCACTACGACAAACGTTAGTGTCGCGTACGTCACACCGGTGACATACGCAGGCAGGTTGAGTGGGGAATCCCGCAAGGGGTTCCCCACTCGCCCGTAGTACATAGATAAATCGGAGGCCTTGTGTTTAAAGCTGTCGCGCGGATTGTCCGCACGCCTGACCTTCGCAGGAAGATCGGGTTCACGCTAGGCATCATTGCGCTGTTTAGACTTGGCTCCTTCATCCCCGCGCCGTTCGTTGACTTCGGCAACGTTCAGGCCTGTCTCGCAGCTAACGCTTCGAGTGGCGGGCTGTATGACCTCATCAACCTCTTCAGTGGTGGGGCGCTCCTTCAACTTTCCGTATTTGCGCTCGGAATCATGCCATACATCACGGCATCGATCATCGTGCAACTACTTCGCGTGGTCATTCCGCACTTCGAAACACTTCACAAAGAGGGCCAGTCCGGCCAGGCAACGCTGACTCAGTACACGCGTTACCTCACCATCGCTCTCGCGATCCTCCAGTCCACGACTCTGATTACGGTTGCCCGAAGCGGTGCACTGTTCCAGTCGGCTGGTGTTGCTGAATGTAGCCAACTCATCACCAACGATGCGTGGTACGCAATCCTGCTGATGGTCATCACAATGACCGCCGGTACCGGCCTCATCATGTGGATGGGTGAGCTTGTTACGGAGCGCGGCATCGGTAACGGAATGTCGTTGCTGATCTTCACCTCGATCGCCGCGACTTTCCCCAGCGCACTCTGGGGCATCTACCTCAGCAACGGTGTAGAGACGTTTGTTCTCGTGCTCATCATGGGTGTTCTCATCATGGGAGCCGTCGTGTTCGTGGAGCAATCCCAACGACGCATCCCCGTTCAGTACGCCAAGCGCATGGTGGGTCGCCGAACCTATGGCGGCAACAACACGTACATCCCCATCAAGGTCAACATGGCCGGTGTGATCCCCGTGATCTTCGCTTCGTCGCTGTTGTACCTCCCCGCTTTGATCGCGCAGTTCAACCAGCCACAAGCTGGCGAGACTTCCGCAGCATGGGTCGTCTGGGTCCAGAACAACCTGGTCTCTGGCGATAGCCCGATCTACATGATCGGTTACTTCCTGCTCATCGTCGGTTTCACTTACTTCTACGTGGCAATCACGTTCAACCCTGAAGAAGTAGCCGACAACATGAAGAAGTACGGTGGCTTCATTCCGGGTATCCGCGCTGGTCGACCGACCGCCGAGTACCTTGACTACGTATTGACTCGTGTTACCTTGCCCGGCTCGTTGTATCTCGGCCTTGTGGCAATGATCCCGCTGATCGCGTTTGTGGTCATCGGGGCCAACCAAAATTTCCCATTCGGTGGAGCTAGCATCCTGATTATCGTTGGCGTCGGTCTTGAGACCGTCAAGCAAATCGATTCGCAGCTGCAGCAACGCCACTACGAAGGTTTGTTGCGTTGACACGACTTCTCTTGATTGGTCCTCCTGGTGCTGGAAAAGGCACCCAGGCCGCTCGTCTCGCCGAGATTTATGGCGTTCCGGCTATCTCTACCGGTGACATTTTCCGCAGCAATGTGAAGAATGGCACCGAGCTGGGCACCAAGGCGAAAGCATTTATGGATGCTGGCGACAACGTTCCTGATTCCCTCACGAACGCGCTCATCCGCGACCGCCTCGAAGAAGACGACGCCAAGAACGGCTTTCTTCTCGACGGCTACCCCCGCACGACCGACCAGGTGCGCGAACTCGACGAGTTTCTCGCGAGCCACGGCTCAGCGCTCGATGTAGTCGTCGAGCTGGAAGCCGACACTGAAGTTGTCGTCGGTCGTTTGCGGAAGCGTGCACTCGAGCAGGGTCGCAGCGACGACACTGAAGAGGTTGTTCGTCATCGCCTCGAGGTTTACAGCGAGCAGACCGCTCCGCTGATCAAGACCTACGCGGGTCGCGATGTACTCGTAACGATCGACGCTCTTGGTGAAGTGGACGCTGTCACGGCTCGAATCACCGAAGCACTCTTCGATCGCGGAATCTCCGCGACGGACGCTGGTTCACGCTAGTTCTCGTTCTTGAGTAGTCCCCGTTGCCTCTAGGCAGCGGGGATTTCTTGTTGTGGGCTCTTGTTGCCGGAGCCGGAGCCGGAGCCGGAGCCGGAGCCGCAGCCGGTACTGGAGCTTGGGCCCGTGTCTGGCGAATTCAGCTAGTTAGTCTTCGATGCCGCGAACGAGTTCGTCGATGAAAGTCGGGAAGTCCACGGCCTTCTTGACGAGCTGTTGCACGTAGTCGCGATCTGAGAAGACGGTGACGAACTGGTCGAACACCGTTTGGAATGTGTTGCGGCCTGCAGCGCTGAACGCGATGAGTGCGATCACATTGACGCGGTTCTCGCCCCAGGGCATCGGCGTCTCGTTGATCACAATGCTGATTGCGGTGCGGTGGGCGTTCATCGTCATGGCATGGGGGACCGCGAGTGTGTCAGTGAAGGCGGTGGATGACATGCGCTCGCGCTCGATCGCGCCAGTAATGTACCCGTGGTCGATCACGCCGGCTTCGATCATCCGGTGTCCGAGTGCGGCGATCATCGCCTCTTCACTAGGGGCGCTGAAATTGCGCAAGAAGAGGGCCGGGTCGAAGAATCGAAGCAGCTCGTCGGTGAGTTGACGGCGCCGGCGCAGACGACGCACGCGACCGATGGCACGGCGGATGGCATCCACATCAGTTTCGGTAAGGAAAGGTTGGATGAGCACCACGTTGTCGGCAAAGGATCGCAGGTCGATTGTCGTGAGTACGAGGTCTGTAGAGAGCTCGGCCAGATCGACATCGGTTCGTGTGATGACAATGCGCAAGTGAAGTTCGTCGCCGAGCACCGCTTCGATGCGTTCGCGCAGGATGACGTGGAGGTCGTGATAGTTGGGGCACACGAGAGCAGCGGTGAGCCGTACTTCTTGCTTTGCCTGACGCTCGAGGTGCGAGCCAACGTGGAGCGCAATATAGGAGATCTCGTCATCGTGAATGATGATGCCCTCATCCCGCTGCACTTCGGCAGCGATGAAGACCGCGAGCTCATAGATCATGGGGTAGGTGGTCTTGATCGACCTCGTCATGGGGTTCCGAGAGTACGAGAGGTCTTGAGCGCGCAGAATGAGATTGCGCACGTGCAATGACAATCTCATGATGAAGTCGTCGTCGTCGAGGTCAATGAGGTACTCCTCGCCGACGTGCTGCACAGTGCGGCGCACGCGAGTAATGAGGTCCTCAAGATCTACGTCGGCCGGCGAACTGGACCCGGCAGAGCGAGTGATAACTCGCGTGGTGAGCAGCAACTCGATCTCGTTGAGGTCATCCTGCCGCAGGTTCGCACCGAAGTGAGTTGTGATGAGCGCAGCAAGATCTTTCGAGAACGCTGCAGACGCCGACGGGGTCTCATCGGAGCTGATCGACGGTTCGTCAGCACCCGCGGAATTCGATGGTCCGGTGCGGTCCGCTGCGATTGCGACGTGCAGGAGCACGTGATTGATTCCGTACTCGTTGACGAAGTACCCGTGTGAATCAAGTAGGTCGAGTAACGCGGTCTTGAACGAGCGAAGGTCGGAAGATTCGAACTCGCTTTGAATGCTCTCGAGTTCAAGGAATCCCTGAGACTCTT
Source organism: Salinibacterium sp. VpJ6 (assembly GCF_059767345.1). Taxonomy (NCBI): domain Bacteria; kingdom Bacillati; phylum Actinomycetota; class Actinomycetes; order Micrococcales; family Microbacteriaceae; genus Salinibacterium; species Salinibacterium sp. VpJ6. Next base: position 1,114,149 of record NZ_JBSOQL010000001.1, on the reverse strand, counting down.
CGTGGCGAAACATTTTGCTGAGCAGGCGGCGCAGGTTTGGCTCGGTTCCGGAAAGGATCACGAGTGGTCCGCGTCGCGAAAGCGTAAGGCCTGACTCTTCAACCACGGACTTGACCTTGCGGAGGTCTGCCTCGATCGTGGACTCGCTGACAAAGAAACTCTCGGCGAGAGCGTGGATGTCGTTGCCCTCAGGCACATCTCCCAGTCGTCGAACGAGATGGTACTGCCGGTCACGCGGGCGCTCGGACTCGCGGTTGTTCGCTCCTTTGAGGAACTCGGCGTAGTTGTCGCGATTAAGGCGGTAACCCGAGGTGGAGGACTCGATCACTTCGAGGGGGAGGGCCGACGACTTCACTGCCGTGACGTAACTGCGCACGCTGCGGGTGGTGACACCGAGCTTGTCTGCGAGCTCGGCAGCGGTCACCCATGCCTCGGACTGGGCTAGGCGTTCTATGAGTCGCGCGTGGTTATCGAGCATGAGATAACCATTCTTGCGTATGAACCTTTCCGCAGGGGCGGAATCTTCTCTACTGGAACTCGAAGGCACTTCCCAGCGACCATAGACACTGAAGGAAGTTCGATTGATTTTCGCGAGGAGGCGATCAGGTGTCTAGTGTGCTGGTTCTATGCGGTGCAGGTGCCTCGAGCACCTTCTTGGCACACGCTCTGCGCCGCCAGGCAACTGTTCGTGGGCTCCCACACACCTTTACCCCGGCGAGTGTTGCCGCACTCAGCATGCCTCTCACTTCTGTGGATGTCGTGCTTGTGAGCTCTCACGTCTCAGACTTCTTTGACCAGGCCGAAACAGCGGCTGCAGTAATTGGCGCCCGCGCGGTACAGCTTCCGGTGATCAATTTCGACGCCGCTGGGGCAGACATTGCTCTCGACCTTCTCAATGCCCTCCCTCAGGCAACAACAGAAAGCAGCAACAATGGCTGAACAAACTATTCGAGTGGCGTCATCGCACGGCCTTCATGCTCGTCCCGCGTCACTCTTCACTCAGGCGGCAGCCGCTTCTGGTCTCGACGTCACGATTGCTAAGGGTGACAAGTCCGTCAATGCGTCGAGCATCCTCAGCGTTATTTCACTGGGCGTCAGCCACGGCGACGAGGTGACGATCTCCGCAGAAGGAGACGGCGCCGACGCTGTAATCGCCGAACTGACCGAAATTCTCAGTACCGATCACGACGAAAACTAGTCGAGATCGCTCGCTTCCCTCGCAGTATCCCAACATCACAGATATCGGAGTAAAACAATGACAACGTCGTCTACGACCGCCAAATCAGGCGGTGCGCGCGTAGGGGTCCAGAAATTTGGAACCTTCGTCAGTGGAATGGTGATGCCGAATATTGCGGCATTCATCGCCTGGGGCTTTATTACCGCCCTCTTCATCCAGACCGGTTGGTTGCCGCTGCTCGGCATCGACCCGGTGTGGGTACAGCAGCTCGGTGGCTGGAGCCTTGATCCTGAGGTAACGAACACGGGCCTCGTTGGTCCGATGATCGTATACCTGCTCCCGTTGCTCATCGCTAACACCGGTGGCCGCATGGTCTACGGAACTCGCGGTGGAGTTATTGGAACCATCGCGACGATGGGTGTCATCATCGGCGCCGGAATCCCGATGTTTCTCGGTGCCATGATCGTAGGTCCCGGTGCTGCATGGGTCGTGAAGAAGATTGACGCTCTCTGGGCGGGCAAGATTCGGGCCGGTTTCGAGATGCTCGTCGACAACTTCTCCGGCGGAATCGTCGGAATGTTGCTCGCCGTTGCCTCGTTCTTCCTCATCGCTCCGATCGTTACCGCGATCAGCAATGGCCTCGAATCGGTTATCGCGTTCCTCGTTGACAACGGCCTGCTTCCGCTCGCCAGCGTTTTCGTTGAGCCGGGCAAGATCCTCTTCCTCAACAACGCCATCAACCACGGTGTCTTCACGCCGCTGGGTACGGCCGAGTCGCTCGAAAAGGGCCAGTCGATCCTCTTCCTCATCGAAGCAAACCCTGGCCCCGGCCTCGGCATCCTGCTCGCCTTCTTGGTATTCGGTGTTGGCCTGCTGCGCGCAAGCGCTCCCGGCGCCATCCTGATTCACTTCGTCGGTGGTATTCACGAGATCTACTTCCCCTACGTATTGGCTAAGCCGCTTCTCGTTGTCGCTGCAATCGCTGGTGGAGCAACTGGTGTTCTCACGAACGTCATCTTCCAGTCAGGTCTGCGCGCTCCGGCATCGCCCGGATCGATCATCGCGGTCCTCGCCCAGACCCCTCCCGGAAGCATCGTCGGCGTATTGCTGTCGGTAGTGTTCTCGGCTGCTGTGTCGTTCGCTGTCGCTGCGGTCATCATCCGCGCCGGCCGTAAGCGTGACCTTGAGGCAATGGCTAACGGCGACGACGCTCTTGCTGCTGCTGTTGCTAAGAACGCCGCTAACAAGGGCAAGGACAGCTCGGTAGGCGACCTGCTCGGAACCGGTGCTGCTGCAACCGGAGCCGCTGCTGCAACCTCAACCGCGACCAAGATCCAGAACGTCGTGTTTGCTTGCGACGCTGGTATGGGGTCGAGCGCGATGGGCGCAACCGTTCTGCGCAATAAGTTCGCGAAAGCTGGCATCGAAGGTGTCAACGTCACGAATAAGGCGATCGCTAACCTGGATGGTTCAGAAGACCTGATCATCACCCAGGACAAGCTCACCGAACGCGCTGAGCAGAAAGTTCCCGGCGCAATTCATGTTTCGGTTGATAACTTCATGAACAGTCCGAAATACGATGAAGTCGTAAACATGGTTGGCAAGTAACAGGAGACATCATGAACAAGGTACTCGAGCTAGACCAAATCAAGGCCGCTGGCACCGCCCGCACCAAAGAGGATGCCATCGCTGAGGCAGCGGAAATCCTTGTGGCTGCTGGTGCAGTAACGCCCGAGTACCTTGGCTTCATGAAGGCCCGCGAAGAGTTGACGTCAACCTTCATGGGTAACTTTCTGGCCATTCCGCACGGCACGAACGAGGGCAAGAACACGATCCTGTCGTCTGCGCTCTCGTTCGTGCGGTACGCGGATCCCATCGATTGGGATGGCAACGAGGTTCGCTTCGTTGTCGGCATCGCAGGCAAAGACGGTGGCCACATGGACACTCTCGCTGCAGTCGCCACAATCTTTAGCGATAACGACGAAGTGCAGAAGCTGGTCGACGCCTCGAGCGATGACGAGCTGCTCGCCCTTCTGTCTGAATTGAACAACGCATGAAAGCCGTACACTTCGGCGCCGGCAACATCGGCCGCGGTTTCGTCGGCCTGATTCTGCACAAAGCTGGGTACGAGATCGTCTTCGCGGATGTCGCGGCAGAGCTCATCGATACCTTGGCCGCTGCCGATAACTACAAGGTTCACGAAGTCGGGGCCGAGCCCCGCACGTGGACGGTAGATAACTTCCGCGCTCTCAACAGCGCGACCAACGAAGCCGGCGTGATCGATGAGATCGCGACCGCCGACATGGTGACGACGGCCGTCGGCCCGAACATCCTCAAGTTTGTTGCACCGCTGATTGCTCAGGCGATCAAGAAGCGCTCAGACGAACTGCCCCCGCTTCAGGTGCTCGCGTGCGAAAACGCGCTCTACGCCACCAACAATCTTCGCGCCGAAGTTGCTGTCGCGGTCGATGCTGAAACGCTCGCCGCTAAGGCCATCTTCGCGAACACCGCTGTCGACCGCATTGTGCCGGCCCAAGACCCCGCTGCAGGACTCGACGTCACCGTCGAGGACTTCTTCGAGTGGGCCATTGAGAGCGGTCCGTTCGGAGACAGCGTTCCCGAGATCGCTGACGTCCACTTCGTCTCAGATCTTGAGCCTTACATCGAGCGCAAGCTCTTCACCGTTAACACTGGCCACGCAACGCTGGCCTATCACGGCCGCGCCCAGGGCGCAGAGACGCTCGCAGCCGCGATGGACATCGATGCTGTCGCGTCTGAGGTCGCCGCGGTGCTTGCTGAGACCAGCGCGATGTTGATTGCTAAGCACGGATTCGATGCCAGCGAGCACGCCGAGTACGTCGCTACCTGCACGCGTCGCTTCAGCAACCCCCACCTGCCAGATACTCCTGAGCGCGTAGGGCGCAGCCCGTTGCGCAAGCTCTCGCGCAATGAACGCTTTGTGAGCCCGGCTAGTGAGCTTGCGGCATCCGGAACCACCCCCAGCGCGCTTCTGCGTGCCATGGGCGCAGCGTTGCACTTTGCGGTGCCGGAAGACCCTGAGAGTGTGCGGATGCTCGAGCTGTTGTCATCACTGTCGGCAGCCGAATTCGTCACCGAGGTTATGGGACTTCGCGAGGGCGACGCGCTCTACGCTGACGCAGTCGACACTGTCAGCGCGCAATCTTAGACCCAACTTGGCGAAACGCCCGGGATTAGCGTAGGCTTGCTCTTTGGTGTTTCAGGCCGATTTTTTCGCGCCTTGGCTTTTCCCAAAGTCACTCACCACAATCCACGCAGACCAGCGAACAACACTTATAGCGACGAAGAGGCTATGGCCAAAAAAGACGGTGTCATTGAGATCGAAGGAGCAGTTGTCGAGGCTCTCCCCAACGCGATGTTTCGTGTTGAGTTGACGAACGGCCACGTTGTGCTCGCGCACATCTCCGGCAAAATGCGACAGAACTACATTCGAATCCTTCCGGAGGACCGTGTAGTTGTAGAGCTGAGCCCGTATGACCTGACTCGCGGCCGTATCACCTACCGCTACAAGTAAAGCGCGCTGGAAAGTAACGTCCACGCTGCCCTTGCGGGCTAGTGGAACGACGACAGCGATTCACAAGGAAAAATAATGAAGGTTAACCCCAGCGTTAAGCCCATCTGCGACCACTGCCGCGTAATTCGCCGCAACGGTCGCGTCATGGTTATCTGCAAGTCGAACCCGCGTCACAAGCAACGCCAGGGCTAAGGTTCCGCGAGCAGATCGCATGGTTGCGCGCGTGCGGCGAGTAATCGCCACACACCGCAGCACACAACTCAATACACAGAACTAGCAACACCAGATCTGACGCCTGCGAAAGTGGGTATAGGGGACACCATCGGTTGGAGGCCGGTGCACAGGTGCTGCTACAGACCTCCACTCATCAACAGGAGAAGCCACTATGGCACGTCTAGCCGGCGTCGACATCCCACGCGACAAGCGTGTAGAGGTCGCACTGACTTACATTTACGGTGTTGGCCGCACGAGAGCTCTCAAAGCTCTCGCCGACACCCAGATCAGCGGAGAGATCCGCGTTCAGGATCTCACCGATGACCAGCTCATCGCGCTGCGCGACTACATCGAAGGAAACTTCCAGGTAGAAGGTGACCTCCGTCGTGAGGTTGCAGCAGACATCCGCCGCAAGGTTGAAATCGGCAGCTACCAGGGTATCCGTCACCGCAAGGGACTGCCCGTTCATGGACAGCGCACGAAGACCAACGCTCGTACCCGCAAGGGCCCGAAGCGCACCGTAGCCGGCAAGAAGAAGGCCCGATAGACCCTGGGTTCAACCCCAGCGTCGTCGCCATCAACGTTTTAGGAGAAAACAATGGCAGCACCAAAATCGGCCGCTCGTAAGCCGCGTCGTAAAGAGAAGAAGAATGTTGCTGTGGGCCAGGCTCACATCAAGTCAACGTTCAACAACACCATCGTCACCATCACCGACCCGACCGGCGCAGTACTGAGCTGGTCCTCGTCAGGCGTTGTCGGCTTCAAGGGATCGCGTAAGTCGACCCCTTACGCCGCACAGATGTCTGCTGAGTCGGCTGCACGCCAGGCTCAAGAGCACGGCGTCAAGAAGGTAGACGTTTTCGTCAAGGGACCGGGTTCAGGTCGCGAAACCGCGATCCGTTCGCTGCAGGCCGCTGGCCTCGAAGTGGGTTCGATCAACGACGTAACACCGCAGACGCACAACGGTTGCCGTCCGCCCAAGCGTCGTCGCGTTTAGTTTCACGCCGTACTAACGAGGCAACTCGCTAGTGCTGGCGTCGTGTGGCGAGGGCCCAAGTGGCCCTCGCTCACAGTTCCAGCGCACAACTCAATACAACGTCGGGCCCAGCCACCCGTCGCCCACAAGTGTCATATAGCGGACACTTTGCCGAAAGGAATTACCAGTGCTCATTGCACAGCGTCCCACCCTTGCTGAGGAGAACATCTCCGAATTCCGTTCACGGTTCGTCATCGAGCCGCTTGAGCCCGGTTTCGGTTACACCCTCGGAAACTCACTTCGTCGCACCCTTCTTTCGTCGATCCCCGGAGCAGCTGTAACCAGCATCCGTATCGATGGAGTTCTTCACGAATTCAGCACCGTCGCCGGTGTCAAGGAAGACGTGACCGAGGTCATCCTGAACATCAAGAACCTCGTAGTCTCCAGCGAACACGACGAGCCCATCACCGCTTACCTGCGCAAGCAGGGTTCGGGTGAAGTTACCGCGGCTGACATTTCTGCACCTGCCGGTGTAGAGATCCACAACCCGGAACTCGTCATTGCAACGCTCAACGACAAGGCCAAGTTTGAACTTGAGCTGACGATCGAGCGTGGCCGTGGCTACGTCACCGCAACGCAGAACCGCAGCGAGTTCAGCGAAGCCGGCCAAATTCCGGTCGACTCGATCTACTCACCCGTACTCAAGGTCACCTACCGTGTCGAGGCAACTCGTGCCGGTGAGCGCACTGACTTTGACCGTCTCGTTGTTGACGTAGAAACCAAGTCCGCAATCACTCCTCGCGATGCAGTGGCCTCGGCCGGTCGTACGCTGACCGAACTGTTTGGACTCGCTCGCGAGCTCAACACGGCAGCAGAGGGTATCGAGATTGGTCCTGCACCGGTTGACGCCGTGCTCTCGACCGAGCTCAGCATGCCGATCGAAGATCTTGATCTTTCGGTGCGCAGCTACAACTGCCTCAAGCGCGAAGGCATCAACACCGTGAGTGAACTGGTTGCTCTTTCTGAGACCCAGCTCATGAACATCCGCAACTTCGGTCAGAAGTCGGTTGATGAAGTGCGCGACAAGCTTGTTGAGATGGGACTGTCGTTGAAGGACAGCGTTCCCGGATTCGACGGAGCACACTTCTACGGCGGATACGCCGACGACGAGACCAACGCTTGAGCCACTGGCTCGAACCTTTGACACTGGAGAACTAGAAAATGCCTACACCTACTAAGGGCCCGCGTCTCGGCGGTGGACCGGCGCACGAGCGCCACATGCTCGCCAACTTGGCCGCAGCCCTGTTCACTCACAAGAGCATCAAGACAACGGAAATGCGTGCCAAGCGCCTGCGTCCCGTTGCTGAGCGCCTGATCACGTTCGCGAAGAAGGGTGACCTGCACAACCGTCGCCGCGCGCTCGGAATCATCGGCGACAAGACCGTCATCCACGAACTCTTCACGGTCATTGCACCGCAGGTTGAGAACCGCGATGGTGGTTACACCCGCATCACGAAGCTTGGTTACCGTAAGGGTGACAACGCTTCGATGGTTCAGATGGAGCTCGTTCTCGAGCCCGTTACACCTAAGAAGAAGGCCCCGAAGGCTGCCGCTAAGGCTGAGCCCAAGGCTGCTGCAGAAGAGCCCGCCGTAGAGGAAGCTCCTGCTGAAGAAGTTGTCGCCGACGAGGTTGCAACCGAAGAGACTGCAGAAGAGAAGTAACTTTCTTCGCTTGAGAAGACCCCGGCTCCGCTTCGTGCGGGCCGGGGTTTTCTTGTTGAAATAGGGTTGAACTATGAATGAAGCGGCACCCGCCATCCCGGCGCCCGAGTCGGATGCCACCCCTTATACGCGGCTGCGCCTCGACATCGCCTACGACGGCACCAACTTCTTTGGGTGGGGAAAACAGCCGCCGCCCCTGCGCACGGTGCAGGGCACTATCGAAGACGCGTTAGCAATCGTGTTTCGACGCTTCGGCGTCATCCCGCAGCTTGTCGTCGCCGGGCGAACGGATGCGGGAGTGCACGCCACCGGCCAGGTTGCGCACCTCGACCTCACCGACACCCAACTGCGTAGTCTCGACCGCCCTCGCCGCGGAAACATGGGCGGTCGACTGTACGACGGCCCAGCATCCTTAGCGCGCAGGGTCAACGGAATCACGGGCCTCGAGTCCGACATCTTTGTGAAGCAGTCGGTAATCGCTGCCGACGGTTTTGACGCCCGCTTCTCGCCGCTGTGGAGGCGCTACGAATACCGCATCGCCGACAACCTGTCGCCGCGTGATCCCCGCCAACGCAATCACACGCTCTGGTACCCGGCCACCCTCGATGTCGACGCCATGAACGTGGCCGCAAACGAGCTGCTCGGCCTCCACGACTGGGCTGCGTACTGCAAGCCCCGCGAGGGGGCGACGACCGTGCGCACCCTCGAGCGTTTCAGCTTCCGCCGTACCGAAGAGGGTATCGTGTTGGCTGAGGTTCGTGCCGACGCCTTCTGCCACAGCATGGTGCGGTCGCTCGTCGGTGCTGGTGTTTACGTGGGCCAGGGCAAGATCGACTCTTCACGGCCGGCCGACATTCGCGACGAACGCTCCAAGGGGAGCGAGTTCAAGGTCATGCCGGCGAAAGGGCTGTCTCTCGTCGAAGTGGGCTATCCGCCGGATGACGAACTGGGGGCACGCGCGGAACTCACCCGCTCGCGCCGCGAACTGTTCGACTAAACATCTGCGTCCTCGGCCCGGCGGTTTGCGGCGGGCTGATATCACTGACATCAGTGGCGTTTGCTGCGGGCCCGGAGTTCCGCTATTGTTGACCCTTGGTGTCTGCACTATAGGGTGCGGCATCCGATCATGAGCCCTCCACCGGAATTGTTTCTGTAGAAACAACCATCGGAGCGGGATTCACGAACACCTCACTCGATCAATGAAAGCAGCACTATTGTGACGCGCACATATTCGCCCAAGCCCGACGACATCTCGCGGGAATGGGTCATCATCGACGCAGCCGACATCGTTCTCGGCCGTCTCGCCAGCCACGCAGCCATCTTGCTCCGCGGAAAGCACAAGGCCACCTTTGCTCCGCACATGGACATGGGTGACTTCGTCATCATCATCAACGCTGAGAAGGTTGCCCTCACCGGTTCCAAGCTCAAGCAGAAGAAGGCTTACCGCCACTCCGGTTACCCGGGTGGGCTCACGGCCACCACGTACTCCGAGCTGTTGGAGAAGCACCCCGCGCGCGCCGTTGAAAAGGCAATCCGCGGAATGCTCCCCAAGAACTCGCTCGGTCGCGCTCAGCTCTCCAAGCTGAAGGTATACGCAGGTGCTGAGCACCCGCACGCTGCCCAGCAGCCCACGCCGTACACCCTCGACCAGGTCGCTCAGTAGCGCCCGCGCTTCACGAAGCAAAGAATTAAAGGACTTATTACAGTGGCTAAGATCGAAGATTCAATCACCGAGGGTGCACCCGAGTCGTACACGACCGAGTCGGCAGCAGTTGAGGCGCCCAGCGCACCTCGCCCCGTTCTCACCGTTCCCGGCGCAGCCGTAGGACGTCGCAAGCAGGCAATCGCCCGCGTGCGTCTCGTTCCCGGTTCGGGCACCATCACGGTCAACGGCCGTGAGCTCGCCGAGTACTTCCCCAACAAGCTTCACCAGCAGCTCATCAACGATCCGTTCAAGATCCTTGACCTGCTCGGTGGCTACGACGTCATTGCACGCATCACCGGTGGTGGCCCTTCGGGGCAGGCCGGCGCACTGCGTCTCGGCATCGCTCGTTCGCTCAACCAGATTGACGAAGAGAACAACCGTGCTGCCCTCAAGAAAGCCGGCTTCCTCACTCGTGACGCTCGCGTCAAGGAGCGTAAGAAGGCTGGACTCAAGAAGGCGCGTAAGGCTCCGCAGTTCTCGAAGCGCTAACCCGCTTCGCCTGCTAGCGGCAACGTATGGCACGTCTTTTTGGTACAGATGGCGTTCGCGGACTCGCGAACAGTGATCTTACTGTCGAGCTTGCACTCGGCTTGGCTCAGTCGGCAGCAGTCGTACTGGGCCAAGGCCGAGTTGCTGATGGTCGGCGCGCTTCAGGCCGCCGACCGGTTGCAGTTGTGGCACGCGACCCCCGCGTATCCGGCGAATTTATTTCCGCCGCAGTATCCGCGGGGCTCGCGAGCTCGGGCGTCGATGTTTTCGACGCCGGAGTAATCCCCACCCCGGCAGCAGCGTTCCTCGTTGCCGACTTTAAAGCCGACCTCGGAGTCATGATCTCCGCGTCGCACAATCCCGCACCTGACAACGGAATTAAATTCTTCGGTCAGGGCGGCACCAAACTTCCCGATGAGGTCGAAGACCGCATCGAAGCCGCTCTCTCCGCTCCGAGCCTCGCTCCGACCGGTGTTGAGGTTGGTCGCATCCGCCGGTTCTCCGATGCTGAAGATCGCTATGTCGTGCATCTCTTGTCGACGTTGCCGAACCAGCTTGCCGGCATCCACGTCGTTCTCGACTGTGCTCATGGTGCAGCGGCGGGCGTCTCGCCCCAGGTGTTCACGGATGCCGGCGCCAAGGTCACCGTAATCGGTGCGGATCCCGACGGAATCAACATCAATGACGGTGTCGGATCAACTCATCTCGACAACCTCGCTTCTGCCGTTCTCGCCCACGGTGCCGATGTCGGAATCGCCCACGATGGCGACGCCGACCGCTGCCTTGCTGTCGACAAAGAGGGCAACGTCGTCGATGGTGACCAAATCATGGCGATCCTTGCGGTGTCCATGGCCGAACGCGGCGTGCTTCACGATCGCACGCTCGTAGCGACCGTGATGAGCAATTTGGGGCTGCGCCGCGCCATGGCAGAGCACAACATCAAGATGCTCGAGACCAAGGTGGGCGACCGTTACGTTCTCGAAGCGCTGGGTGCCCACGGGCTCTCCCTCGGTGGCGAGCAGTCGGGTCACGTGATCATGACCAAGTTCGCCACTACCGGAGACGGCATCCTCACCGGACTGCACCTGGTGGCAGAAATGGCTCGTACCGGAAAAACGCTCGCGCAGCTCGCCGAGGTCATGACGGTGTACCCACAGGTTCTCGTGAATGTGCGCGGAGTCGACCACCACTCGCTCGGCTCCGACACGGTAATCGCTGACGCGGTCGCCTCGGTGGAAGAAGAGCTGGGTGACACCGGGCGCGTGCTGTTGCGAGCATCCGGAACCGAACCGATGGTTCGCGTAATGGTCGAAGCCGAACACCAAGAAATTGCTCAGCAGATGGCAGACCGCCTCGCTGAGGTTGTTCGTACTCAGCTCAGCCGCTAGACAGTTCAATCAGTAAGGCGTTCAGCCTCTTACTGACCCAAACATTATCCGGCTCCGCCACACAGTCGCGATACCGCGCACCCCTTACGTCTTGCGCAGCAGAACCTTCGAGACGGCGTGATCGGCATCTTTGCGAAGGATGAGCGACGCCCGTGGCCTAGTGGGGCGCACATTCTGCGTGAGGTTGGGCTCGTTGGTGCGCTTCCACACCTCGCGAGCACGGGCGCGGGCAGCATCCTCGTCGAGGTCGGCGAAGCGGTGAAAATACGAGCGCGGATTACTGAACGCGCCGCGTTGCAAGCGGAGGAAGCGCTCCTCGTACCAATGGGCGATATCGCTTGTGCGAGCATCCACATAGATGGTGAAGTCGAAAAGGTCGCTAACCGCGAGGCTCTTGCCCGCCATCGGGGGCTGGAGCACGTTGAGGCCCTCGACGATAAGAACGTCGGGTTTGCGCACGGTTACCGCGGCATCCGGAATGATGTCGTACGCCAAATGCGAGTAGAACGGCGCGCGCACTTCGGGTTCGCCGGCCTTGATCTTGCTCACGAAGCGCAGCAGGGCCCGACGGTCGTAGCTCTCGGGAAAGCCTTTGCGCTCGAGAATTCCGCGACGCTCGAGTTCGGCGTTGGGGTGCAAAAAGCCATCGGTCGTAATGAGCTCGACCCGGGGCGTGCCCTCCCAGCGGGAGAGCAGTTCGCGCAACAGGCGCGCAATCGTCGACTTGCCGACGGCGACAGACCCGGCGACACCGATCACGAACGGCGTGCTCGAGGTAGTGGCGCCCAGAAACTGCGTCGTGGCGGCGTGCAACCGCTGGGCATTCTCGGCGTAGAGGTTGAGTAACCGGCTGAGGGGTAGATAGACCTCGGCGACCTCGGTGAGATCGAGCTCATCGCCCAATCCGCGCAGCTCAATAAGCTCCGCCTGGGTGAGGGGAACTTTCATTTTGGGAGCAAGTTCAGCCCAATCGCTCCGATCGATTTCAAAAAAGGGAGAGATGTGACCGTGTCCGGAGCCATGTTCGTGCATCACGTTCATCCTAACTGCGCACAGATACCCAGCTTGGGGAACTAAACTCGTCTCCATGTGTGGAATTGTCGGTTACGTCGGTAACAACAAAAGCCTTGAGGTTCTCCTCGGCGGTCTTAAGCGTCTCGAATACCGGGGTTACGACTCCGCGGGTATTGCGATCATTGACGAGGATGGTGAGCTCGGAACGCGTAAGCGTGCCGGCAAGCTCCAGATGCTCGTCGATGACCTCGAAGCCACCCCGCTCCACAACGGAGCGACCGGTATTGGACACACGCGGTGGGCAACTCACGGTGGCCCCACCGACGTCAACGCGCACCCTCACCTGGGTCGCGACTCCAAGCTCGCCCTGATTCACAACGGAATCATCGAGAACTTCTCCGAGCTCAAGAACGAGCTGCTTGCTGAAGGTGCGACCTTCGCTAGCGAGACCGACACCGAGGTTGCTGCACTCCTCGTTGGACGCGAGTACGAAAAGAGCGGCGACCTCACTGAGGCACTGCGCGCTGTTGTTGCTCGTCTCGAAGGTGCCTTCACACTTCTCGCCGTTCATCAGGACCAGCCCGGCGTCGTTGTCGGCGCTCGCCGCAACTCGCCCCTCGTCATTGGCTTGGGTGATGGCGAGAACTTCCTCGGCTCCGACGTTGCTGCATTCGTAGAGTTCACGCGCCGCGCCGTTGCCATCGGTCAGGACCAGATTGTTACGATCCGCCCCGACTCCGTCGACGTCATCGACTTCGATGGCAATGCCGTTGAGGTCGAAGAGTTCGACATCGCTTGGGATGCTTCGGCATCCGAAAAGGGTGGCTGGTCGAGCTTCATGGCCAAGGAAATCAGCGAAGAGCCGGATGCCGTAGCCAACACCATTCTTGGTCGCGTTCAGGACGGTCTGGTCAAGCTCACCGAATTCGAGCCGCTCGGTGACGAGATCATCGCCAACATCGACCGCATCGTCGTTATCGCGTGCGGAACTGCTGCGTACGCGGGCATGCTCGGCAAGTACGCCATTGAGGCGTGGGCTCGTGTTCCCGTTGATGTGGAACTCGCTCACGAGTTCCGCTACCGCAACCCGATTCTGACGGAGCGCACGCTCGTTATCTCGATCAGCCAGTCCGGCGAAACGATGGACACGCTCATGGCGGTCAAGTTCGCGATGGAGTCGGGCGCGAAGGTTGTGTCGGTGTGCAACACGCACGGCGCAACGATTCCGCGCGAATCGCACGCAGTTGTTTACACGCACGCGGGCCCCGAGGTTGCTGTGGCATCCACGAAAGCTTTCGTTGCTCAGGTCACTGCGCTCTACCTCATCGGCCTTCACATCGCGGGCGTGCGTGGCACGCTGAGCGATGACGCCATTCGCGAAAACGTCGCAGAGCTGCAGGCGGTGCCGGAGAAGATTTCTGAGGTTCTCGTTACCTCGCAGTCGATCAAGCAGCTTGCTCACTGGATGACGGACACTCAGTCGGTGCTCTTCCTCGGTCGCCACGTCGGCTACCCGGTCGCGCTCGAGGGTGCGCTCAAGCTCAAGGAGCTCGCGTACATTCACGCTGAGGGCTTTGCCGCTGGCGAGCTCAAGCACGGTCCGATCGCGCTCATCGAGCCTGGCCAGGTTGTTTTCGTCATCGTTCCGAGCCCGCGCGACCCGAACTCGCTTCACAAGAAGGTCGTCTCCAACATTCAGGAGATCCGTGCTCGGGGCGCTCGCGTTATTGCGATTGCCGAGAAGGGTGACGCCGCCGTGCTTCCCTTCGCCGATGAGGTCATCCCGATTCCGCTGGCTGGTTCGTTCTTCGAGCCGCTGCTTGCTGTCATCCCGCTGCACATCTTCGGTATGGAGCTTTCTGCTGCGAAGGGACTCGACGTCGACCAGCCTCGCAACCTCGCGAAGTCTGTCACCGTCGAATAGGTTTCACCGTGATTGTGGGGATCGGTGTGGATGTCGTCGACATCGCCCGCTTCGAGCGAGCGTTGCAGCGCACACCGACCCTCACATCGCGCCTGTTCTCTGAGAGCGAACAACTCAAGGAGGGCAAACCTCGCCCGCTTCGCTCGCTCGCCGGAAGGTTCGCCGCGAAAGAAGCACTCATCAAGGCCCTCGGAGATTCGAGTGGCGTCACTTGGCACGACATGCGGGTGGTGTCGGATGCGCTGGGAAATCCCTCGCTCGAACTCCACAACTCGACGAAAGATATTGCGGATCGTCGGGGCATCACTTCGGTTCATCTCTCGATGAGCCACGACGCGGGAATCGCTATTGCCTATGTCATTGCCGAGGCCACCCCATGAGTGACCTTCGAGTTGCCACGGTCAGCACCGCAGCCATTAGCCACAACGTTGAGACCTTGCGGGCGCTCGTCGCACCGGTGCAGGTTATGGCCGTCGTGAAAGCGGATGGCTATGGCCACGGCGCGGTGGAAAGTGCGCGTGCCGCTCTCGCCGGCGGTGCCAACTGGCTGGGCGTCGCCGACCTCAACGAAGCATTCGCATTGCGCGCGGCAGGAATCGACGCTCCGCTCTTGGCGTGGTTGCACCAGCCGGGGGCAGCATTCGGCGAAGCGGTGCGCGCGAAGATCGACCTCGGCGTGAGCAGCCTCGCTCAGCTGAATGAAGTTGCCGCGACATCCGATACCGCCTACGTTCACCTGAAGGTCGACACTGGCCTGCACCGCAACGGTGCTTTTCTGGATGAGTGGCACCAATTTTTCGAAGCCGCTGTTGCCCATGAGCTAGCGGGCCGCATTCGCGTTCGGGGGCTCTGGAGCCATCTGGCCAACGCCGGCGCCGAGCATGATCTCGAACAGATCGAGCAGTTTTCCGCCGCGATTGCGATGGCCGAATCGGTGGGCTTGCGCCCGGATCTCCGCCACATCGCGGCATCCGAAGGTGCGATCAAGCATCCAGCGGCTCGCTTTGACCTCGTGCGCGTCGGAATCTCGAGCTACGGTCTTGCTCCTTCCGCTGATGTGGATGTTGCGGCTCTCGGCCTTGTGCCAGCGATGACGCTGAGCGCTCCCGTGGTCTCGGTGAAGCGCGTCCCAGCAGGTTCTGGAGTCTCGTACGGCTACGCGTACCGTTGCGAGCGAGATACCACGTTGGCGCTCGTGCCGGTGGGCTACGCCGATGGAATTCCGCGTCACGCGTCGAATCGCGGCCCCGTGTCGATCAATGGCGTTCTCGGCCGGGTCGCTGGCCGCGTAGCAATGGACCAGATTGTGGTCGACATGGGCGACGCGACAGTGGCGATTGGTGATCAAGCGGTGCTGTTCGGCAATCCTGCGACCGCGGTGCCGAGCGCCGACGACTGGGCTGAAGCGGCCGACACTATCAATTACGAAATCGTGACCCGCATCGGGCCGCGAGTGACCCGCAGGTACGAATCGTGAGCGCTTTTACTATTGCTACGCCTGATCGCATGGCCGAGCTGGGCGCGGTTATTGCTGCGCAACTGGGCGCGGGGGATCTGGTTCTCCTCAACGGCGAGCTTGGCGCTGGCAAGACAACCCTCACGCGGGCGATTGGCGAGACTCTCGGCATCCGTGGCACGGTCACGAGCCCGACGTTCGTGCTGGCACGCACGCACCCTCGGTTGGATGACGTGGGAGTTGAATTGTCGACTGACGCTGCTGCGCCGCTCGTCCACGTCGACGCGTACCGCCTCAGTAGCGCTGTAGAACTCGACGACCTCGATATCGATTTCGAAGCATCCATCGTGATCGTGGAGTGGGGTGCCGGATTGCTTGACGGAGTAAGCGACAGCTGGCTGACCGTGGACATCGCGCGCCCCATCGGCGGGGGCTCCCGCGAGAACAGCGCTGACGGCCTCAGCGAATCACACGACGACTTCGCCGACGAGGCCATTGAGCCGCGCACGGTGACCGTGACGGGCACTGGCCCCCGGTGGGCAGACATGGAGTGGCTCAATGCTGTTAGCGATTGATACGTCGGCGGGAACGACCGTCGCGGTCGTGGCGGCCGATGGTTCGGTGCGCGCGGAACGCAATTCTCTCGACACCCGTAAGCATGCCGAGGTGGTTGGCGATTTCATCCACGGTGTCCTCGCCGATGCGGGAGTCGCTGTAACCGACCTGACCGGTGTCGTGGCCGGTATGGGCCCGGGCCCCTTTACTGGACTGCGGGTCGGCATCGTGGCGGCTCGAGTGTTCGCCTTTGGCGCCGGTCTTCCATTGCTGCCCGTCGTCACTCACGATGCTCTCGCGCTCGGCGAGACAGAACCCGTAGTGGTGGCTACCGACGCCCGTCGCAAAGAGCTGTACTGGTCAACGTACGAGGGGTCGGATGCCGCTGGCTTGCCGATTCTCGTCGCGGGCCCCGCATTGGCTCCGGCCGCTGAGCTCGCCACGAGCGTGCCCAACTTCGAGGACTTTGCGCTGCGCGACACCGAGCCGGTGCAAGCCACGCGCCTGGCACGTCTCGCGCACTTGCTCCGCGAAAACGACCGTCCGTTTGCGGGCGAAGAGGCGCTTTATTTGCGCTCGCCCGACGTCACCCCCTCCGCAGGACCGAAACGAGTCACCGCATGAGCTGGCAATTACGCCGCGCCACGATCGACGACCTCGACGCCATCATGGCGATCGAGGCGAGCGAGTTCGCCAACGACGCCTGGTCGAGCGACATGATGCGGGGCGAGCTCGGCGACAACCACGGCTACTACCTTGTGGCGACAACGCTTGAGGAGTCCGCCGTGGTGAAGGCCTATGCCGGCTTGCGTGCGCCGTACCGCTCGGGGCAGGCAGACATCCAAACTATTGCGGTTGCTCCGGATGCTCGCCGCCACGGAATCGGTCGTGCATTGATGCACGCGCTCATGGTCGAGGCTCGTGATCGCGGTGCCAGCGAACTGTTTCTCGAAGTGCGCGACGATAATCCTTCGGCGCAAAAACTCTACGACTCGCTCGGATTTGAGCGCATCGCTGTGCGCCCCAACTACTACCAACCGGATGGGGTTGACGCCATCGTGATGCAACTGACGATTCCCGAGCCCAAGCTTGCTCCGGCGGTCGGCCAGTGAGCGCGTCGACGGCGGCCGCGGCGGCAGCGACCGAAGCGACCACGGCATCCGCACTGTCGGGTGTTGCGCCCCTCAACACAACCGATCCCCTCGTTCTCGGAATCGAGACGAGCTGCGACGAAACCGGCATCGGCATCGTTCGTGGCAACCACTTGCTGGCGAATGTCATTTCGTCATCGATGGAGGAGCACGCGCGCTACGGGGGAGTGGTTCCCGAGGTTGCGGCCCGCGCGCACCTCGAAGCGCTCCAACCGGCGCTGGAGCAGGCGCTCGCCGAAGCCGGCGTCGACCTGGCGGATCTTGACGCGATCGCCGTCACGAGCGGGCCAGGACTTGCCGGCGCCCTGATGGTCGGTGTCGCTGCGGCGAAGGCACTGTCTGTGGCGACGGGAAAGCCGCTCTATGCCGTCAACCACCTTGTTGGTCACGTCGGTGCCGATGTTCTTCGGGGCGACGGAACCGAGATCGACCTCCCCACCATCGCCCTACTCGTGTCGGGCGGGCACACCTCGCTACTGCACGTGCGAGATTTGGTTTCGGATGTCGAGCTGCTGGGCGAGACGATTGACGACGCCGCAGGCGAAGCCTTCGATAAGGTCGCGCGCTTGCTCGGGCTGCCGTATCCGGGTGGCCCGCACATTGACCGCATTGCCGCAACGGGCGATCCCCAAGCGATCCGTTTTCCTCGCGGCTTGAGCCGGCCGAAGGATCTCGAGCGCCACCGCTACGATTTCTCGTTCTCAGGGCTGAAGACCGCGGTGGCCCGCTGGGTCGAACGCGAGCAGGATGCAGAAACGGACTACTCGAAGGCGGATGTTGCCGCCAGCTTCCGCGAAGCGGTGGTCGACATTCTTCTTGCCAAGGCTGTCGCAGCCTGCGTTGATCGCGACGTTCCTCGTTTGCTCCTCGGTGGCGGAGTCGTTGCGAATGCTCGGGTGCGCGAGCTCGCTGCCGAGCGTTGCGCCGCTGCGGGCATCGAGTTGCGCATTCCTCCGCTGTCGCTCTGCACCGACAACGGAGCGATGATTGCCGCACTGGGCGCCCAATTGGTCATGGCGGGTAAAAATCCCTCAACTTTGGGCTTTAGCGCTGATTCCACGCTGCCGGTGACCCAAATTCAGGCGTGACGCCGCCGTAAACTCTGAGCAACCTGCGTTGACAGGCTTCTTGCAGACTGAGAATATAGGTGCGCCGCAATCGGCCCCATTATCTAAGGAGCACTTCGCTATGTCCGAACCCACCCCTTACGCTGCAGCACCTGCAGGCGCACCGGCTGCTAAGTGGAATGTTCTCTCGATCATCTCGCTGGTTACCTCCATCATCGGCCTGAGCCTCGTCGGCATCATCACTGGTCACATCGGCCTCAGCCAGATCAAGAAGACCGGTGAGCAGGGCAACGTTCTCGCCATCATCGGCCTCATCCTTGGTTACCTGGGCTTCGTCATCGGCCTCATCGTTGCGATCACCATCATCGGTGCTGCAACGATCGGCGGCGTTAGCTCCTACTAACACGTGAAGTAACAAAAGAGGCTCGCACGGTTGTGCGGGCCTCTTTTGTTTGAGCCGCGCTTGCTAAAGTGTGCGCATGGCTACTAATAACTCAGACGGCTCCATCCCGCCGATCGCTTCGCCCGGCGGATCCTCCACGTCAGACGCTCCGCTCGCAAAGGCGACTCCTTCCGCCAAGAAGCCCGCCGCCAAGAAGTCGCCCGCCGCGAAGAAGCCGGCTGCGAAGGCTGCTCCTTCCGCGAGTGCCGCGAAGTCGACCGCGGCCAAGCCCGCAGCGAAGGCCGCTCCTTCCAAGGCCGCAGCAGCGAAGACACCCGCTGCCAAGTCGACAGCAGCTAAGCCTGCAACAGCGAAGCCGGCGACGACGAAGGCCTCGACCACAAAATCGACGACGACGAAGGCGGCTGCCACGAAAGCGGCTGCAGCTAAAACGTCGGCTGCGAAGACGGCTGCAGCTAAAGCTGCTGCTGCCAACGACACGAGCGCAGCGGCTCCCGCCGCCGTTCCTGCTGAGGCCGCGGATGCTGCGACTGCTCCGGCAGACGCTCAGGCCGCGCCGGGTGCGGGGACGACCGTTCCTCCCGTGGCGCCGGCACCGTCCGTCGCGCCCGCGACTGCACCTGCCGACAACGCCGCTGCCGCCAATGCGCCAGCAGCGCCGGTTGCTCCCGAAGCAGCGCCAG
Organism: Salinibacterium sp. VpJ6; assembly: GCF_059767345.1. Classification (NCBI taxonomy): domain Bacteria; kingdom Bacillati; phylum Actinomycetota; class Actinomycetes; order Micrococcales; family Microbacteriaceae; genus Salinibacterium; species Salinibacterium sp. VpJ6. The sequence continues at coordinate 1,094,673 of NZ_JBSOQL010000001.1, read as the reverse complement.
CCGCAGCACCTTCCAACCCCTATGCTTCGACCAACGGAACTCCCGTTCCCGGCTATGCGAGCAGCCCTACTCCCGGCCAGGCGGCGTACAGTCCCGTGCCGGCAGGCCCGCCCAAGGGTTTGTCGATCGCTTCGATGGCAACGGGTATTTCGAGCGTCGTTCTCACGTTCATGGCACTCGGCTTCTTGCCCGGTATCGCTGCAGTTGTCTTGGGTCACATGGCGCAGAAGAAGCAGCCCTACGCCCGTCCGCTCTGGCTCACCGGCCTCATCACCGGCTACATTGCCACCGCGCTTGGTTTGCTGACGGTAATCGCTGTGATTGCCTTCTTCGTTTTCATCGCTAACGCGAGCTACGGCGGACCGTACTACGGCGGCTACTAAGCAGTAGCTGCTGAGGTTTCAGCAAACGTCGTGCGCTGTGCGAGCAGCGCGCGACGTTTGCCGCCCACTCGCGTGAGAATAAGCGTGGCGCTGTTCTCGCCCTTGAGCGAGAGAGACGTTCTGAAAGTCGCGGGGTCGATATCGACTCCGCGCTTTTTGATTTCTAGGGTCCCGATTTTGCGGCTGGCCAGTTCCTTTTTGAGCGAGCGCTTGTCGAGAGCGAAGTCGGCCACAATCTCAAAGCACGTGGCGAACGGGGTCGCGACTGCGGCATCCGCACTGAAATAGGCGATGGATGTGTCGAGCATGCGAGCGTCCAACTGACGAGCCAGATCACCAATGAGTCGCGCCCGGATGACAGAGCCGTCGGGTTCATAAAGATACTGTCCGAGTTCTCCCGCGGCTTCGTCTTCGCTGTCGGCAGCTGCCGTGAGCTCGGCGGTGCCGTGATCGCCGATGACGAGCGCAGCGCGGCGGATGCCGGGGCGGGCTGCCGCTCCGAACCAGAGTCCGAGCTCAACGACTTCGCGCCCGACCGATACCCACTGGGCTTCAGCATTGTCGGGGATGAGGTCGCGGTCGATGCCCGGACCGAGTTTGATGCCGGTGGGGTAGCGCTCAGCGAGGCCGAAGGCGAAGTCGAGCGAGGGGGTCCAGTCGGCGGGGTTGGTGAGGCGCACGCGGGCGTCGCGGCGAGCGGGGTCGAGGTAGATGCCGTCGATGCCGGCCAGATCGGCAGATTCGGCGTCGCCGTGCACGACTTGGGCGTTGTGCCACGGAGCGAGGTTGAATGCTGCAATGGCGGCGGTCGTCTCGTCGCTTTCGACGGCGGTGACATTAAGTTCAAGGGCGGCGATGGCGAGCGCATCCGCTCCGATGCCGCAGCCGAGGTCGGCTACCCACTTCACTCCGGCTTTCGCGAAGCGGCCGGCGTGCTGGGCGGCGACGGAGAGTCGAGTTGCCTGTTCGAGCCCGGCCTCGGTGAAGAGCATCCGCTCGGCGAAGGGGCCGAACTTGCCCGCGGCTTTCGCGCGCAGTTTCGATTGACTGAGAACAGCGGCGACGAGGCCGGGACTGTGGCCGGCCTTGCGCAGCTCGGCGACGGTGCGCACGATTTCGTCGCTCGAATGCCAGGCTGGCAGCGAGTCCAAGAGGCGAAGCCCTTCGGTTGAAAGTAGCTCGCGCAATTCGCTCTGATTCATTCTCTAACCGTATCCGCATCCGAATTGGCACTCACGTTGATCGAGTGCCAACCAAGCCGTATAGTTGATCTGGCACTCCTACAGGGAGTGTGCCAGCCCAAGCACTTTAGAAAGAGGTCAAACGTGTCGGTGTCCATTAAGCCGCTCGAGGATCGCATTGTTGTCAAGCAGGTTGACGCAGAACAGACCACCGCGTCTGGGCTCGTTATTCCTGACACTGCGAAAGAGAAGCCCCAGGAGGGCGAAGTAGTCGCCGTAGGTCCCGGTCGCATCGATGACAACGGAAACCGCGTGCCGCTCGACATCGCAGTCGGTGACAAGGTCATCTACTCCAAGTACGGCGGAACCGAGGTGAAGTACGGCGGAGAAGACCTTCTCGTACTCTCGGCTCGCGACGTTCTCGCAGTAGTCGTTCGCTAACGCGATACTCATTTCTCGTCCGCCGTTTACGGCAGGACAGTTCGAAAGCCCAGGGCCTCGGCTCTGGGCTTTCGTCGTATCCGGAGGCGTCGGGCCGCACGGCTCGTCAGCATTGCGGATGGCGCTGAGCGTTCGTCGTCAGCCCTAGGATTTAGAAGTGACTTCTCCTTCGCCCGCCACCGACCGCGTCTCTCCGAGTGGTCTCGGCTTTGCTGTCTCCGCGTATGTGCTGTGGGGCGCGATGCCGATCGTGTTCTTCTCCCTCAAGGAGTCGGGCGCGATTGAAATTGTGGCCTGGCGAATCGTACTTTCGCTGGTGTTCTGCGCGATCTTGCTGGTGTTCACTCGCGGTTATCGTCGGGTTCTTGCCATCATCCGTGATCGTAAGACGTTCTGGACGCTCGGCTTGGGCGGCGCCTTCGTCGTCGTCAACTGGCTGATCTATGTGTACGCAAGCCTCAACGGTCACATTGTCGAGGCGTCACTGGGGTACTTCACGAATCCGATCGTCACGGTGCTGCTCGGTGTCGTCATCCTGCGCGAACGCTTGCGTCCGCTGCAGTGGGTGGCACTCGGCATCAGTGCGCTTGCAGTGCTGGTGCTATCGATTGGCTATGGCAGCTTCCCGTGGATTGCCCTCGGCCTCGCCTTCAGCTTCGGTTTCTACGGTCTCGTCAAGAAGAACGTCGGCCCTAAAGCGGATGCCATTGGTGGCTTGGCCGTCGAGACAGCATTCCTTGCGCCCATCGCGGTTGTTGTTCTGCTCGTGCTCTCGGCCGATGGGCAACTCGCTGCGGGTACCGCGGGAGCCGGTCACCTCACGTTGACGCTCTTTTTGGGTGCCATTACCGCAATCCCGCTGATTCTGTTCGCCGCGGCCGCTCGGCGACTGCCACTTACCTACATGGGGTTGGCCCAGTACTTGGCGCCAATTCTGCAGTTGATCGTCGCTGTCTTTATCTTTCATGAGGCCATGCCGCCCGAGCGTTGGTTGGGCTTTGCCATCGTGTGGCTGGCGCTGGCAATTCTCACGTTCGATCTCTTCCGTCACTCTTCGCGTACGCGGCTTGGTTCTGCCGCGGAGGCTCCGGGCGCCCCGTAGTATTCCTCTGACGGTGTGTGGTCGCCCGAGACCTGCACGCTAAGAAAGGCGAGGCAATGGCGAGGATTCAGCCGGCGAGACGTGTCATGGTCGCAGCGCTGGTGGTTGCCGCGCTCTCCGCCTGCAGCGCCCCAGCCCCTCCCGCTGCTCCGACCGCGACCGCCGATGCGGGGTCGACCCCGTCGGCAACGCCCACTCCCGCGGTGACGCCCACGGGTGATGGCATCCTGCGCATCGGCACTATCTTTCCGACATCGGGAACTTTCTCGTTCCTCGCGGCGGCCCAGAAAGCCGGGGTGGCCGCGGCAGTAAAAGAGATTAACGCTGCCGGTGGCGTCAACGATGAGCCTGTCGAAATTGTGGCGGTTGATTCCGGCGAAGCCAAAAAGACCACGCTGGAGTCGAACTTCAAGAAACTTGTCGCAGAAGACGTAGATGTAGTTATCGGCCCCTCATCATCGGCTCTCGCGCAGCGGGCAATTCCTCTCGCGATGGATGCCAAGATTCCCTTGATTTCTCCCGCCGCCACGCTCTCGAGCCTCGACGATGTTTTCGATGACGGCTACTTCTTCCGTACGATTCCCGCCTACGATCAGCAGGGTTATGCACTGGCGTATGCGCTCGCCGGCGGCGAGACGGCGCAGAAGATTGCCTTTGTCTCTATCGCGGATGAGCAGGGCACCGCACTGCACGACACTTTCGTTGCGGCGCTCGCCGAATATGACACGGAACTTGTCGCTGACGAAGTCTTCACGGCATCGACGACCAAGTTCGACCCGATCATTGCGAGCCTGAAAGAGGCTGCACCCGATGTCGTTGTCGTGGGTTCCACCTACGACTCAGAAAAGGCCACCAAGGCAGCCATCGAGAAGATTGTCGCTGCGGGGTTCACGAGTTCAGAGCTCTGGCTCACCTCGCTCAACACTGGTGATTATTCTCAAACGTTCAAGAACGGCACGCTTAAAGGAGTGCGCGGAGTGATCGAAGGCCACCAGCCTTCCAAGGCCTTCATCGCCACGCTCAAGTCCACCAACTCTAAGCTGACCAGTTACCGCTATGCGGCCGAAGCTTACGACGCCACGATGCTCGCGGTTCTTGCGGCGATTGTCGCTCAGGATGACGCGGGGGAGGCGATCGCAGGTTCGCTGTACGACGTCTCGAAGAGCGGCGTTAAGTGCCTGAGCTTTGCTGAGTGCCTTGAGGTTCTCAAGACCACCAACGACATTGACTACGACGGCGTCTCTGGCCCCGTAAACTTCACGCCTGGTGGCAACGTCGAGCCCGCTTTCTGGGGTTTTTACGCGTACGACGGCGAGAATAAGTTCGTCTACAAGAGTGGTGCAATCTTCGGCTAATTCGAGTGCCGCCCGGATTGGGGCCACTCTTTTGGCTCCGGATTAGCTCTCCGGAGTTCGCTTTTTCAGGATTGGCCATTACCGTAACTATGCCGCTCTCTGTGTTGAGCGGTAGATAGGAGCGACTGTGATGACTTCCATTCCCGTTGGAATTCCCGTGTCGCGCCGAGCCCGTCGTGGGTTCGCGACAGTTGCCGGCGTGCTCGCCGCCGTTCTCGTCATGAGCGGATGCTCGGTGGAGGAACCCGTTGAAGAGCGCGCTGCGCCCAAAGATTTGACCCTGACGATTGGTGCTCTCGTGCCCGAGTCGGGAGCCCTCGAGAAGTTCGGCCCTGCAGTGTCGGCAGCGATCGCTTTGGCCGCTCAAGACGTCAACGATGCCAACGCAAACCTCACTGTCAACGTGGAGACGCGTGACTCCGGAGACTCCAGTGACTCGACGGCGGAGGAAGCAGCAACGGAGCTGCTCGCCGCCCGCGCCACGGTGATCATTGGGGGTCTGTCGAACGGAATCTCTAAGAAAGTGATCGACACGATCACCGAGGCGGGAGTCGTCGAGATTTCCCCGGCGAACGATTCGCCCGACTTCTCGAACTATGACGACAACCAGCTGTACTGGCGCACGTCGCCGTCCTGTGCTCTGGAGGGTTCTGCCCTGGGTGCCGAGATGGCCGACCGCGTTGATGGGTCAATCGCCATCCTCTCTGAAGATGCACTCTGCGGCCCGCTTCTTCCCCGTGCGGTGAGCGAAACGTTCCTCCGTGGCGGTGGCGAGGTTATCTACCAGGAGAGCATCGACGAGAAAGCAACAGGTCTCGAAGACAAGATCACTGCCGCTCTTGAAGCCAAACCGGATGCCGTAGCCATTGTTGGCTCGAAGCAGGCGGAGAAGATTGCCAAGGCGTTCATCGCCGCCGGATACTCGGGCGACCAACTGTTCTTCACCGGGCTCTCGCTCGGCAAGCGCGGCTCAGGGTTTGCGGCCGGCAGCCTCACGGGCTCCATCGTGACGCATCCGGGTCTTGATGTGGAAACTATTTCGGACTTCACCGACCGGCTTCTCGAAATCAACCCGAGCCTCAAGGACTTTAGCTACGCCGCCGAGAGCTATGACGCGGTTATCCTGGCGAGCCTTGCCGCCCTGGCGTCGCAGAAGATCTCCGGCGAAGGCATCGCAAGCAAAATGCAAGAGGTGTCGGGTGGCAGCGGTGATGGTGAGGTTGCTCTCAACTTTGCGGATGCCGCGAAGATTGTGCTCGATGGCCGCACCGTAGATTACGACGGTGTTTCGGGGCCAATAACCCTCAGTGACAATGGTGACCCTCAGGGCGCCATCATTGGGATTTACCAGTACGGTAGCGACAACGTGTACACCCGTATTGGCTAAGTAAGACCTGCGTTTTCGAAAAGTCTACGAATGGTAACGATTCGAACAGTGTTACAAGGCTGTAGTACAGACGTATTGTGCAGACGTCACGGGTGGGCATAGCTTGACTGTGTGGTGACAACGCAGTGCCACATTTGATTCCTGAACACATTCGAAACGCAAGGAGCAACATGAGCGTATTCGCGAAGGCTACGGCCTCCCCATCACGGTCCAAGCGGACCCTGTTGAGCGGTCTCGCAATCGTCGGTGCAAGCGCACTGGTACTAGCTGGCTGTGCAACTGACGGCGGAGACACCTCCACCGGTTCCGAGGGCGGTGAGCTCTCCCTGAAGTTGGGAACGGCCCTTCCTGTCACCGGTAACCTCGCATTCCTCGGCCCGCCCGAGATCGCCGGTACCGAGTACGCAGCGTCACAGATCAACGAGGCAGACGCCGGAATCCAGATCGAACTCATCCAGGGTGACTCGGGTGACACTGACAACAAGGCATACGAGACTGAAATCCCTCGCCTGCTCGGTGAAGACGTTTCTGCAATTCTTGGTGCAGCATCCTCGGGTGTTTCGCTTCAGTTCATTGACCAGGTTGTTGGCGCTGGAGTAATCCAGTTCTCGCCGGCAAACACCTCGGCCGCATTCACTGACTACGACGACAAGGGACTGTACTTCCGTACCGCTCCTTCCGACGTTCTTCAGGGTGAGGTTCTCGGAAACCTGATCGCTGGCGATGGTCACGAGACCCTCGGAATGATCGTTCTCAATGACTCCTACGGAACCGGCCTTGCCAAGTTCACGCAGGAAGCATTCGAAGCAGCCGGCGGTGAAGTTGTTTCGCAGCCCACCTACAACACCGGTGACACCACGTTCGATGCTCAGATCTCCGAAGTTCTTGCTGCGGACCCTGACGCCATCGCGCTGATCACCTTCGAAGAAGTGTCGACCATGCTCCCGAGCATCGTCAGCAGCTTCCCCGCAGAGAACCTCTACTTCGTAGACGGTAACCTCGCGAACTTCGGTGACGAATTCGCAGCAGGCACCCTCACCGGTGCCAAGGGAACCCTCCCCGGCCTGAGCGTAGACACGATTGCTGACTTCACGTCGGCACTCAACGAGTTCTACGTTGGTTCGGGACAGCCTGAGCTCGAAGAGTTCAGCTACGCAGCAGAGTCCTACGACTCGGTCATCCTTCTTGCTCTCGCATCGCTCGCAGCCGGTTCCACCGACTCCGCAGCAATCGCTGAGACGCTTCAGGAGGTATCGGGTGGTTCGGGCAACGGCGAGAAGTGCACCACCTTCGCTGACTGTGCAGAAATCATCAACGGTGGAGGCACCGCTGACTACGACGGCATCTCTGGTCCGATCACCTTCAACGAACTCGGTGACCCCACCGAGGCCAAGGTCGGAATCTACCAGTACGGTGAAGACAACACCTACAGCGCTTTCTAAGTCTCACTGAGACGTAGCTTTCGCTAAGAGAAGGCCCCAACCCTCACGGGTTGGGGCCTTCTTCGTGCCCTCAGCGCTCGGCGCTACGCGGTGCGACCTTGGGGGTGCTAGTTCGCGTGCGTGCAGCCCCGGCCCGCAATCCCAAGCTCGCGGCATGGAAGCGTGCACGCTGATCTAGTTCGCAATCCGGTGCTGAAAGAGTTTCAGCCTCGTTGGCTGCTGTCTAAGGAACATGAAACGGCATCAGGTAGCCCTGTAAGCGACGCATGCCTGCTCGGCGGGTTCATGGACGATCCAGGCGAGAACCGCCGCTCAGAACGGCGCTGAGCGTCTCGAGCACGCAAAAGACCCCACCCGAACGAATCCGGATGGGGTCTTTAGCGAAGCGAGTTGGCTAGGTGCCAAGGGTTCCGAGGTAGAGCCCGATGACCTTGGGGTCATTCAGCAACTCACGCCCGGTGCCTTCGTAGGCATCGTGGCCCTGGTCGAGAACATAACCGCGGTCACAAATTTGCAGGCAACGACGTGCGTTCTGCTCCACCATAATCGTGGTCACTCCGGCCTTGTTGATCTCCGATACCCGAATGAACGCCTCATCCTGCTTCACGGGCGAGAGTCCGGCGGACGGCTCGTCGAGAAGGAGAACGTGGGGGTCCATCATGAGTGCTCGAGACATGGCGACCATTTGGCGCTCACCACCCGAGAGTGAACCCGCGCGCTGCTTGAGGCGCGACTTCAGCTCGGAGAAGATGCCGGTGACGAACTCAAGACGCTCGTCATAGATCTTCGGGTTCTGGTAAAGCCCCATCTGAAGGTTCTCTTCAATGGTCAGGCTCGGGAACACGTTGTTGTTCTGCGGAACAAAACCAACACCGCGCGACACGAGCTTGTTTGCCTTGAGCCCGGTGATGTCGTCACCGTTGAGGCTGATCGAACCGCCACGCACCTGAACCTGGCCGAAGATTGCCTTCAACAGGGTCGATTTGCCGGCACCGTTCGGTCCGATGATTCCGATGAGCTCACCGGGGTTGGCGACCAAGTTGCAGTCGTTCAGAATGTTCACGCCCGGGAGGTACCCCGCAGTGAGGTCCTTGACGTGGACTACCGCGTTCTCGGTGGGGATAGCGTTCACTTGCCGGTCTCCTTGCGCTTAGCGATGTTCGCGTCGAGTTCTTTTACCTCTTCAGCGAGATCAATCGCAGCCGTGTTGAGTTCGCCTTCGATGCGGCCAGTGACCACGCCGAGGTCGACATCCTGATGCGAACCGAGGTACGCATCGATGACGGCTTGATTCTTCATCACCTGATCCGGCGGACCTTCTGCCACGACCTGACCCTCGGCCATCACGATCACCCAGTCGGCGATATGACGCACCATGTGCATGTCGTGCTCAACGAAGAGCACTGTCATGCCCTCGTCTTTAAGGTCGAGGATGTGGTCGAGCAGCGACTGAGTCAACGCGGGGTTAACACCGGCCATGGGCTCATCCAGCATCACCAGAGTGGGCTGGCTCATGAGGGCGCGAGCCATTTCGAGCAGCTTTCGCTGACCACCGGAAAGGCTGGCCGCGAAGTCAGACGACTTGGCATCGAGCTTGAACTTCTTGAGCAGAACGATCGCGCGTTCTTCGATCTCGGCTTCTTGCTTACGCCAGAGGCTCGGGATCATGCCGCGGAAAATGTTCTCCCCGATTTGATCCTTCGCGCCGAGTTTCATGTTCTCGAGCACCGTCAAGAGCCCGAGAGCCTTCGTGAGCTGGAACGTGCGCACCTGGCCAAGTCGTGCAACCTTGTGGGCACCCATTCCGGCGAGAGAGTGTCCGTCAAACGTCCACTTTCCGGCGTCGGGCTTGTCGAAGCCGGTCAACAGGTTGAACAGCGTCGTCTTTCCTGCACCGTTTGGACCAATCAACGCGGTGATCGCATTGCGAGGGATTTCGACGTGATCAACATTCACGGCGGTCAGACCACCGAAGGTGCGACGGATGCCGTCAGCAATGATGATCGGATCGACCTTGGCAACTCCAGGGACGATGTCGCCCTTGTGGAGCCCCGTTGTTTTTTCGCGTTCCACCGGCGCAGCCGGTGAGTCTTTACTTGACAAAGGTCAGCTCCTTCTTGTTGCCGAGGATGCCCTGTGGTCGATAGATCACGAGCAACATCAGCGCCACACCCACAAGGATGAAACGCACCGTCTGCGACTGCGTCGTGGTCATGAACGGCAATACACCGATGTTGACCAGGGCGGGAAGCAGGTTGCTCAAGAGGGTTTGAACGCCCCAGAAGATTACGGAACCGATGATCGGTCCGAAGATCGTGGCGGCTCCACCGAGCAGAAGTGCGGTGTAAACGAAGAACGTCAGCGACGTCACATACACACCGGGGTTAACCGAGGCGGGGAGGGCGTAAATGATTCCACCCATCGCTCCGAAGACACCACCGAGCATCAGCGACTGCAGTTTGTAGGAGAACACGTTCTTGCCGAGGGCGCGCACGGCGTCTTCGTCTTCACGGATTCCCTTGATGACGCGACCCCACGGGCTGCGCATGACAGCCCAGAGGATGAACGCTGCCAGAGCCAGCACGGCGATTCCGAAGATTCGAACCCACCAGCCGTTGGCGTTGTACTCCCACGGACCGAAGCCGTAGGTGCCATCCGGAATGGGGTTGAACGAGCGGAAGCTCGCGTGGTAACCGCTAAGTCCATCGGCCGAGCCGGTGTACTTATCAAAGGTTGTGGTCAGGAACAACAGACGCACAACTTCTGCAGCTGCAATGGTCACGATCGCCAGGTAGTCGCCGCGCAAGCGCAGGGTAGGAATACCGAGGATGAGCGCGAAGACCAGCGAACCGCCGATTCCTACGAGCATGCCACCCCACCACGGGAAACCGAAGGTGAGGATCGAGATCGCGTAGCCATAGGCGCCGATTGCCATGAACGCGGCCATACCCATGTTGAGCAAACCGGTGAAGCCGAAGTGCATGGCAAGACCGAGTGCCGCGAGGGCGTATCCGATCGTTGCCGGTGCAATCAGCGATGACCCGGTGTTGGAGAGAATTTGCAGAATATCCATGTGCGGCCCCTAACCTATTCTCTCTTTGCGACCCAGGATGCCCTGAGGTCTAAACAGCAGGATGACGATGAGTACGACGAGCGCACCCACATACTTCAGGTCTGACGGAATGAAGAGACTCGAGGTCTCAACGAGCACGCCGACGATGATCGAGCCGACCAGTGCGCCGAATGCAGTTCCGAGTCCACCGAGGGTGACCGCGGCGAAGACGAGCAGCAGAATCTGCGCACCCATATCCCAGCGGATGCCCGGGCGGAAGTAGGCCCAGAGAACACCGGCGAGGCCGGCCATCGCTGCGGCGAGAATCCAAACAACGCGTACGACCTGGTCGACGTCGATGCCGGACGCTGCTGCGAGCGACGGGTTGTCGGAGACAGCTCGTGTGGCCTTACCGATCTTGGTCTTGACCAACCACCACGCGAAGATCACGATGACGACGATGCTGACGACCATGCTGATCATGTTGGTTTGGCTGAGCGACACCGATCCGAAGAGCGGAATGTCGGGGGAGTCAGAGCCGGGCAGTTGCTCGGTTCCGCCACCGCGGAAGTATTGGAACGTGTAGCGCAGCGCCAGCGAAAGACCGATCGAAACGATCATGAGCTGAACAATGCCGACGCCCTTCTTTCTCAGCGGTTTCCAGAGTCCGGCATCGAGTGTCCACCCGAAGCCGGCACTGAGGAGTACGGCAAGCGGTATCGCAATCCAGACTGGCCAACCGAGGTCGACCGACACTATGAGCGCCATCACCGCACCGAACGTCACCATTTCTGCGTGCGCAAAGTTGGAGAGCCCAGTGGTTCCGTAGACAAGGGAGATGCCGATGGCGGCAAGGCCGAGCATCAGTCCGAAGTTGACGCCGTTGACGATGCGCTCGACGAACTGGTCGAAGAAGCTCGTGACGTTGCGTTCACCGCGACCGATAAAGAAGTTCATGACGGTCGAGCCACTCGGGCCGATCATCGCCTCTTTGACGTTCGGGGTGTCGTCCTCGCCGGTCTCATCAATCACCGCGATGCCGTCGGGCAGTGTTGATTCGTCGAGGGTGACGCTGAACTCGTCGCCGTCGGGCACGCCGACTTTCCAGCGACCGTCAGCATCAGTAGCAACTTCAACCTCGTAGCCGCCACCAGAGACGGTGAGTAGTACACCCTCTAGCGGCTCGCTGTTGAGCTTGACGTTTCCGATGATGCTGTTGTCGTATTCGTCGACATTTACTTCGTCAGCCAGTGCAGGCATGGCCATCAGAGAGAAAGCAGCGGAAAGGGCAACTATGAGTGCTACAAGCACTCCTCGTCTATTTTTCCGTCGCGTGCGGCGATAATCCGCTGTGTTCACAGGACCTCCAGGAAGGGACCCAGCCGGACTCGAGAATCCCGCGGGTTCTGATGTGTCGACGGCATTGACGACACCGGCCGATTGCGGTCCGACACACAAATGCTTGTCGGGTGCAAAGCGGTGAAGCCATTATGCGGGGGAATGTTCTGGCATGAAACCCGTTAATATTGATTGGCCGGAGATTTAACACAAGATCGCCGGTTTCGCACTCCGCCGTAAGGAAGATTTAACATGGAACAGCCAGACCCCTTCGGCTTCGTCGGCCTCACCTATGACGACGTAATGCTTTTGCCCGGGCACACCGACGTAATTCCAAGCGATGCTGACACCAGTTCACGTCTTACCCGCAGGATTCGGGTGTCTTCGCCACTAATTTCGTCTGCAATGGACACGGTGACCGAGGCTCGAATGGCGATCGCGATGGCCCGTAATGGTGGCCTTGGGGTGCTTCACCGCAACCTCTCAATCGACGATCAAGCCGCTTACGTTGACAAGGTCAAGCGCAGCGAATCCGGCATGATTACCAATCCGGTAACAACTACGCAACAAGCGACCGTTGCAGAGGTGGATGCCCTCTGTGGCCAGTTCCGCGTCTCCGGTTTGCCGGTCGTAGAAGAAGACGGCACGCTCGTCGGAATCATCACGAACCGCGACATGCGCTTCATCGAGCCGGAGGACATGGACTCGGTACTCGTGCGCGACGTTATGACCACGACCCCGCTCGTCACCGCTCCGGTCGGCATTGACCGCGAGGGTGCGATTGCCATCCTCAACAAACACAAGATCGAGAAGCTCCCTCTCATTGACGACGCTGGCAAGCTCAGTGGTCTCATCACGGTCAAAGACTTCGAGAAGACTGACCAGTACCCCAACGCCACCAAGGACGAAGAGGGCCGCCTGCGTGTAGGCGCTGCAATCGGATTCTTCGGCGACGCGTGGGAGCGCGCTGAGCGCTTGCGCGATGCGGGCGTTGACCTCATCGTTGTCGACACCGCCAACGGCGAATCCGCCGGCGTTATTGACATCGTTCGCCGTCTCAAGGCTGACTCCTCGTTTGACGCCATCGACATCATCGGCGGAAACGTCGCCACCCGCGCGGGAGCCCAGGCTCTAATCGACGCCGGTGTGGATGCCGTGAAGGTGGGCGTCGGCCCCGGCTCGATCTGCACAACCCGCGTCGTTGCCGGTGTCGGAGTACCGCAGGTGACCGCCGTGTACGAAGCGTCGCTCGCCGCACGCGAGGCCGGCATCCCGGTCATCGCTGACGGTGGACTCCAGTACTCCGGTGACATTGCCAAGGCACTCGTTGCTGGCGCGGAGACCGTCATGCTCGGTTCGTTGCTTGCGGGAACCGATGAGAGCCCCGGCGACCTCATCTTCCTCAACGGCAAGCAGTTCAAGAGCTACCGCGGCATGGGTTCGCTTGGCGCAATGCAGACGCGCGGCAAGAAGACCTCGTACTCGCGCGACCGTTACTTTCAGGCCGACGTTCCCTCGGACGACCAGTTGATCCCCGAGGGCATCGAAGGTCAGGTTCCTTACCGCGGCCCCGTTTCTACCGTCATGTACCAACTGCTCGGTGGCCTGCGTCAGTCGATGTTCTACACCGGCGCTCGCACGATTCAGGAGCTGCAGCAGAAGGGCAAGTTTGTGCGCATCACCGCCGCAGGCTTGAAAGAATCGCACCCCCACGACATCCAAATGGTTGTTGAGGCACCGAACTACCGTCGCTAACAGCGGCACACTCGCTGGCGTTTATGCCCGCGAGTGAGCGGTTGAGACACGCAGAAGGCCTGCGGAGAGCACTAGCTTTCCGCAGGCCTTTGCTGTTTGTGCAGGGGTGTGTGCTGCCTACGCGGAGACGTCGCGGCGGGTGAACACGAACCCGCCGATTACGAGTGCGAGGGCCGAGATGCCGAACAGGAGCCCGAGAGCGCCCGCGTCGGCGCCGTTGCTGAGCGGTGAGTTTCCGAAGGCCCAGTGGTAGGGCGACAGGGTGTGCAGCCACTCGACGTCACCGCTCTGATTGCCGAGCGAATTGAGCACATAGCCGAGCAGCGAGATTCCGGCTGCTGCCGCGGAGGCGTAAGCGCGGCGACCCGTGATGGCACCGACGGCGAGGCCGAAGCTGGCCGCGAGTACTCCGAGTGCCAGGAGTGTGAGACATCCGCCAATCACGTTGATCGGTTCGAGCTCGATTCCCGAGGAGTCGTTGAGCGCGAGAATCAGTAACGCAGAAACCGTCGCGAGCCAGACGATACGAAGGATTACCCCGAGGCTGCGCTCGGCCATCACCTGCACTCGCGAGACTCCATGCGCGAGTGTGAGTTCGAGCGAGCCTGACTCTTCATCGCCCGCAATCGCTGCCGAGCTCCAGAGCGTCGCGGCGATCGTGAAGAGCACGAATCCGATCAAACCCAAGTAGGTAGCCTGCACATAACCGGCGCCGCTCGACAGGTCTTCGAACCCGAGCGTGCTCGCGAGTCCCTCGGGCAGTGAGGCGATGATGTCGTCGAAGCCCGCGTTTTCACCCGAGAACGATGAGTACAGCGGAACGTAGAGGAAGATTGCGCCGGTGACTCCGGCGGTCCACCCCAGAAGCCCACGCCACGAGTCAGCAAGGTTGCGGCGGGTCAGCGGAAGGATGGTGCGGGGCGACTGGCTCATTTGTTTGCCTCTTTCGAGTAGAGGCCGATGACCGAGGATTCAAGGTCCTGCTCTTCGACCCGCAGGTCGACCACGTGGAAGGGAGCAATCGCCTTGACGAGCGCATCGATGTGACCCTCGACGGTGCCGGTGACCTGCACGACAGCGCCATCGGTCACGGTGAGGTGGTCAAGGTTCGGCAGCGCAGCGAGTGTTGATTGGATGCTCGCGGCCGAGGCATCCGCAAAGTCGACGAAAACGCGGCGCACAGCGCTGGCCCGCAGGCTCGCCACATCGCCGACCTTCACGATCACGCCGTTGCGTAGAACGGCGACGTTGTCGGCCGCATTCTGGATTTCGCTCAGCACGTGGGAGCTAAGGAACACGGTTTGGCCATTGTGTTGGGCTTCGCGCACCATGCTCAAGAACTCTTGCTGCACGAGGGGATCGAGCCCGCTGGTGGGTTCGTCGAGCACGAGAAGCTTCGGTTCGTGCATGAACGCTTGAACGAGGCCGAGCTTTTGTTTGTTGCCCTTGGAGAGTTTGCGCACGTGGCGACTGAGGTCGAGCCCCAACCGTTCGGCGAGCTCATCGATGCGACCAGGCGCAACGGGGCCACTGATTTCGGCGTAGTGCTTGAGCAAAGAGCGACCGGTCACGCGGCCTTGGAGAAGGAGTTCTCCGGGGAGAAAGCCGATCTTGCGGCGCAGTGCAGCACCGCCGCTGATGGGGGAGCGACCGAGAACGGTAGCGTCGCCCGAGGTGGGGCGGATGATGTCGAGCAGTAGCCGCATCGCGGTCGTCTTGCCGGCGCCGTTGGGGCCGATCATGCCGAACACGCTGCCCGTCTCGACGGCGAGATCCATGCCGTCGAGCGCAGTGTGGCGGCCGTAGCGCTTCGTAAGCGCTCGGGTTTCTATAGCAAGAGTCATAAGGGAGGCCGGGGCCTCGTCCTTTCGTGGGGCAAATCAGAGGGAAGTGACTAGGGGGTGGGGATGTCGGCGGCCATCGCAGGCGGATCGGGATCTTGCACGTGCTGGCGCATGTCTGCGGCTTCGCGAGTGGCCTCGGCGACGGCCTCGCGAGTGGCGTCGAGAGTCGAGCTGTCGGTGTAGACACCATGCGTGTAAATCTCGACAGCAGCGTTGCCCATACGACTCAGGCTGTCGAGGCTGAGCCGTGCGCTGTTCAGGCTGCGAGCGATGTGGCTCTGCAGGGTGAGCATCGACAGACTGTGGGTGACGAGGAGCACCGCTCGCGCGTGTTCGTCGTCGCTGGGATGCACGGCTCCGCTTGCGACGCCCTGCTCGAGCATCTCGCGGGAGAGTTCGACGAAGCGATCGAAGAGGTGGGCTCCGGCATCCGAATCATCGGTGAAGAGGCGACCCAGGTAGGTAAGCCAGGGTTCGTAGGTGTCGAGGTCGGCGTACCACTCGCTCACGGCGGCGCTCACATCGCCTTCGCCCATGCCCGCTTTGCGGTGGGTGACTTCGTTGATGATGAAGTCGTCGCACGCTGTCTTGAGGTCTCGCATGCTGCCGAAGTGGTGGATGACGAGGCCGGCGCTGACTTCGGCCTCGGCCGCGACGGCACGGGCGCTCGTCGCGGCGAAACCGCTGCGGCCGATAAGGCGAATCGCGGCATCGCGAATGCGGGCTTTGGTAGTCGAGTCATCCGTTCTTGAACGCATGTTTAACAAGCTAAACAGTTGTTCAGCGAATGTCAACGACGCACTGGTTCCGCCCCATCCCATGCGCGGTAGGCTGGAGTAGTGAATGATTTCGAGATTGGCCGTGCCAAGCGCGCTCGCCGCGTCTACTCCTTTGATGACATCGCTATTGTGCCCTCGCGCCGTACGCGTGACCCGCGCGATGTCTCGGTGAACTGGACGATTGACGCTTACACCTTCGACATCCCCGTTATCGCGGCTCCCATGGACTCCGTGGTCTCGCCCGCAACCGCAATCGCGATGGGTAAGCTCGGCGGTCTCGGCGTGCTCGACCTCGAAGGTCTCTGGACCCGCTACGAGAACCCCGAGCCCGTGCTCGAGGAGATCCGCTCGCTTCCCGCCGACCAGGCGACTGCGCGTATGCAAGAGCTGTACGCCGAGCCGATCAAGCCGGCGCTCGTCACGCAGCGTCTCGCTGAGATTCGCGAAGCCGGAGTACCCGTTGCCGGAGCGCTCAGTCCGCAGCGCACGAAAGAACTCCACCAGACCGTTGTGGATGCTGGAGTCGACCTGTTCGTCATCCGCGGTACGACCGTGAGCGCTGAGCACGTCTCCAAGACGAGCGAACCCCTCAACCTCAAGGAGTTCATCTACGAACTCGATGTTCCCGTGATCGTGGGAGGCGCCGCAACGTACACCGCGGCACTGCACCTCATGCGCACTGGAGCAGCCGGTGTGCTCGTAGGCTTCGGCGGCGGTGCCTCGAGCACTACTCGCACTGCCCTCGGCATCCACGCTCCCATGGCAACCGCCGTAGCGGATGTCGCCGGCGCTCGCCGTGACTACATGGACGAGTCGGGCGGCCGTTACGTTCACGTCATCGCTGATGGCGGACTCGGAACGAGCGGTGACATCGTCAAGGCCATCGCGGTCGGTGCTGACGCCGTCATGCTGGGTAGCGCGCTTGCCCGCGCTACGGATGCTCCTGGTGGCGGTTACCACTGGGGTCAAGAAGCTCACCACTCCGAGTTGCCTCGCGGCAACCGTGTTGAGGTCGGGCAGATTGCTCCTCTCGCCGAGATTCTCAACGGACCGTCATCTCACCCCAACGGTCAGTCGAACCTCGTCGGTGCACTCCGCCGCTCGATGGCGACGACCGGATACTCCGATCTCAAAGAATTCCAACGGGTCGACGTGGTCGTCGCTCCGTACAACACGCTGTAGCTGATACCGCGCGCTGAGCACACGCTCACCGCCAGACGCTGGAGGAAAAACAATGGTCAAGCCCCGATCGATTGCCCCGACAGCACCGCTGAGTGCCGAACAGCGCGCGGCCGCAATTGCTGCGTTGCGCGAAACAGAACTTGACGTTCTGGTGATCGGTGGCGGCATTGTTGGTACCGGAAGCGCTCTGGATGCCGCGACGCGCGGCCTGAGCGTCGGCATGGTTGAGGCGCGTGACTGGGCCTCGGGCACGTCGAGCCGTTCCTCGAAGCTCGTGCACGGCGGCATCCGCTATCTGGAACAGCTCGATTTTCGGCTGGTTCGAGAAGCGCTGAAGGAGCGCGGGTTGCTATTGCAGCGCCTGGCTCCGCATCTCGTGCGCCCCGTGCGGTTCCTCTATCCGGTTACTAAACCCGTGTTCGAACGCCTATATATCGGTGCGGGAATGTTGCTCTATGACCTCTTGAGCCACACGGGCGGACGACCTCCCGGAGTGCCTCACCACCGCCATTTGACGCGCACGCAAATGCTGCGTGCAGCGCCCAGCCTTCGCGGTGACGCCTTCCGTGGTGGTCTCACCTACTACGACGCTCAAGTCGATGACGCTCGTTACGTGTCGACGCTCGCACGCACGGCGAGCCACTATGGGGCGCATGTAGCATCGCGCGTTCGCGTCGAAGACTTCATCAAAGTGGGGGAGCGCGTTGTCGGCGTGATGGCCCATGACCGGGAGACCGGCGAGCGTTTTGAGATTCGCGCCAAGCAGGTCGTGAACGCGACCGGAGTGTGGACCGACGACACTCAAGCGATGGTGGGCGAGCGCGGCCAGTTCAAGGTGCGAGCCTCCAAGGGAGTGCACCTCGTGGTGCCGCGTGATCGTTTCCAGTCGAAGCTCGGGCTGTTGTTGCGCACCGAGAAGAGCGTGCTGTTTGTGATTCCGTGGGGCCGGCACTGGCTCATCGGCACGACCGATACTGACTGGGATCTCGACAAAGCGCATCCCGCAGCAACGGCGGCGGACATCGACTATTTGCTCGAACACGTCAACAAAGTACTGGCGGTACCACTGACGCGCGACGATGTCGAAGGCGTCTATGCCGGGCTTCGGCCGCTGCTGGCGGGGGAGTCCGACCTCACCTCTAAACTCAGTCGCGAACACATCGTGGCCCACACCGTTCCCGGTCTCGTGGTCGTCGCTGGCGGCAAGTGGACGACGTACCGCATCATGGCGAAGGATGCCGTGGATGCCGCCGTCGATGCGCTCGACGGCAAGATCTCTGCGAGCATCACCGAGGACGTCGCGCTGCTCGGCGCGGAAGGGTACAAGGCCGCGTGGAACAAGCGCTCGGCGCTCGCCCGTACCTATGGCGTGCACAAGTCGCGCGTCGAACACCTTCTCAACCGCTACGGAGTGCTTGCGACCGAGGTGCTCGATCTCGTGCGCGAGAAGCCCGCGCTAGCGGAAGCGCTGCCCGGTGCCGATGACTACCTTGCGGCCGAAGTCATCTACGCGGCCACTGCTGAGGGTGCACTTCATCTCGATGATGTACTGGCCCGCCGCACTCGTATATCGATTGAGGCATGGGATCGAGGCGTCTCTGCTGCGCCCGTCGCCGCGAAGCTGATGGCGGATGTTTTGGGTTGGGATGCCGCCCGTACCACCACCGAAGTCGAACGCTACTTGCAGCGTGTTGATGCCGAACTCGCGAGCCAACTGGAGCCTGACGATGAGTCGGCTGACAGGGTTCGCCTCGCAGCACCAGATATCGTTAGCGAGTGAGTACGAGCCCTTCCCCCCTGACTGACCCGGCTTCTGACACCGCACCGGCCACGATGTGGCAGATTGCCCGTCGGCCGCGCTGGATCGGCGCGCTCATCCTGGCTCTCGCCATCGCGGCGAGCTTTGCGGCTCTCGGGCAGTGGCAGCTCAGCCGCAGCCTCGAAGGTGGCGAGATCACCGAGCAGCAGAGCGAGACGATCGTGGCGCTCGATTCCGTCGCCACGGCTCAGGCTCCGCTCTCGTATCTGACGACCGGTCAAGCGGTGACATTTGAGGCCGAGCTGATTGCCGGTGACTACATCGTGCTCTCCGACCGCAACAACGATGTTGAAGGGCGCGGCTACTGGGTCGTGGGCCACGCCGTTGAGCCGAGCGGTGCCAGTGTGGCGGTTGCGCTCGGCTGGGCTGCGACGTCGGATGCCGCGGCATCCGCTATTTCACAGCTTGAGGCTTCGCCACTCGCCGCCTCCATCACGGGTCGCCTGCTGCCGACGGAGTCGCCGCAACAGTCCGACTTCGAGCAGGGGCAGCGCAGCGCTCTTGCCGTCTCCGAACTCGTGAACCTGTGGTCCGAGGTGCCCGCCGGAACCTACGGCGGCTACGTGGTTAGTTTCGAAGCCCCGGCTGGGCTCGAAGCAATCGATTCCCCGCCGCCGTCGACCGAAGTCTCGCTCAACTTGCTCAACGTGTTCTACGCCGTGGAGTGGGTCGTGTTCGCCGGCTTTGCCGTCTTCCTCTGGTACCGCCTCGTGCGGGATGTGTGGGAAGAAGAGCGCGAAGTTTCGACCCCTGACCCGGCCGTAGACTAGAACCATGGCTCTCGGTCCCCGGCTTTCAGATATCCCCAACATTCGTCGCACCCTCACGTTCTACAAGGTGTCGTCGATCATCACCGGTACCTTCCTGCTCGTGCTGTGCCTCATGATGGTGTTCCGCTACGGACTGGGTGGCGACATCGAGCTGAACGGACCCTCCGCTTTCTTGACGCTCACGCCGAAAGAGCTCGTGCAGGGCATCAACGTCTCGACAATCATCCTGATCGTTCACGGCTGGCTTTACGTGTTCTACGTCGCGGCCGACTTTATCCTCTGGCGCCTGACGCGATTCTCCTTCTTGCGCTTCCTCTACATCGCCCTCGGCGGTGTCATCCCCTTCCTGTCGTTCTTCCTCGAACGTCAGGTGCCTCGACTCGTTGAGGCGAAGATCGTGACACTCGAATCCGCTGCAGCTGCGAAAGCGGCCGGCGCTGACTCCGCAAAGGCAACTGCATGACCGACTCCACGGCCACATCCGCAGACACGAACGCTCGCCCCGTTCTCGTCGTCGACTTTGGCGCTCAGTATGCGCAATTGATCGCACGCCGTGTGCGCGAAGCCAACGTGTACAGCGAGATTGTTCCTCACACCATCACCGCTGAAGAGATTGCGGCCAAGAACCCGGCCGGCATCGTTCTGAGCGGTGGCCCGTCGAGTGTCTACGAGCCTGGCTCGCCCGACCTCGACCCCGGCATCCTCAAGCTCGGCGTTCCGGTTTTCGGTATTTGCTACGGCTTCCAGGTGATGGCCCGCCAGCTCGGCGGCACCGTTGCTAAGACCGGACTGCGTGAATACGGCGCTACCGACATGACGGTTCAGGGTGGAGGCGGCTCGCTGCTCGCCGACCAGCCAAACGAGCAGACGGTGTGGATGAGCCACGGCGATGCTGTGACCGAAGCCCCGGCAGGCTTCGATGTTCTTGCCAGCAGCGATGCGACTCCGGTTGCCGCATTTGCGAGCAAGGAGCGCGGTCTCTACGGAGTGCAGTGGCACCCCGAGGTGAAGCACTCCACTCACGGTCAAGACTTGCTCAAGAACTTCTTGCACGATGCTGCGGGCATCCCCGCCGACTGGAACAGCGGCAACGTGATCGCTGAGCAGGTCGAGCGTATCCGCGAGCAGGTTGGTTCGGCCCGCGTTATCTGTGGTCTTTCTGGTGGAGTTGACTCCGCTGTTGCTGCCGCCATCGTGCACAAGGCCGTTGGTGACCAGCTGGTCTGCATCTTTGTCGACCACGGTCTGCTGCGTCAGGATGAGCGTCGCCAGGTTGAAGAAGACTACGTCGCCTCTACCGGTGTGCGTCTCGTCACCGTCGACGCCGTTGACCAGTTCATGGATGCCCTCGCCGGAGTCACTGACCCCGAGACGAAGCGCAAGATCATCGGCCGCGAATTCATCCGCAGCTTTGAGAACGCCGCTGAGGCGCTCGTGCTCGAAGCTCAGGGTGGCGAAGAGCCCGTCAAGTTCTTGGTGCAGGGAACCCTGTACCCGGATGTCGTGGAAAGTGGCGGCGGAACCGGCACGGCCAACATCAAGAGCCACCACAACGTGGGCGGCCTGCCCGAAGACTTGCAGTTCCAACTCGTTGAACCACTGCGCACCCTGTTCAAGGATGAGGTTCGTGCGATCGGTCGCGAGTTGGGATTGCCGGAGGTCATTGTTGGCCGCCAGCCGTTCCCTGGCCCTGGCCTCGGTATCCGCATCATCGGTGAAGTCACTCACGACCGTCTCGAACTGCTGCGCAAGGCTGACGCGATCGCTCGCGCCGAGCTCACCGCTGCGGGTCTCGACGACTCGATCTGGCAGTGCCCCGTTGTTCTGCTCGCCGACGTTCGTTCGGTGGGCGTTCAGGGCGACGGCCGCACCTACGGTCACCCGATCGTGTTGCGCCCGGTGTCGTCGGAAGATGCGATGACCGCCGACTGGACTCGCTTGCCCTACGACGTTCTGGCCAAAATTTCTAACCGCATCACCAATGAGGTAGATGGGGTGAACCGCGTGGTTCTCGACGTCACGTCGAAGCCGCCAGGAACCATCGAGTGGGAATAAGAATTTAACAACAAAGCCCCCGTCACCCGGCTATCGCCGAGGTGACGGGGGCTTTGTCGTTGCGAGACGGTGGCGCTAGTCGCGAAGGATCGCGAAGAAGCGCAGCAGCTCGAGGTACAGCCAAATTACGGTGACCATGATGCCGAAGGCACCCTTCCAGCCGTAGGCGCGAGGTGCACGGTTGGCGGCACCCTTTTGGATGAAGTCGAAGTCAAGCACGAGCGAGTATGCGGCCATGATGACGACAAGCACACCGATGATGGCACCGAGCGGGATGCCCATGAACTCGATGCTGCGAAGCCCCTGCGTTCCCTGCGTAACTCCGGTGAGCATCAGAATGAGATTGACGAGGGAGAACACGACGTAGCCGATAAGGGCGATCATGAACACCTTGGTGGCCTTCTTCGACGCGCGAATCTTGCCGCTGGCGAAGAGCGCGAGAGTAACTCCGACGACAACAATGGTTGCGATTACGGCCTGAGTGACGACTCCGCCGTAGGCGTTCTCATAGAAACGCGAGATGCCACCAACGAAGACACCTTCGACCGCCGAGTAGGCGAGAACAAGGGCGCCGGAGGGCTGCTTCTTGAAGATGTTGACGAGCGCGAGGACGAAACCGACCAAGCCCGCACCCATCCAGAGAAGGGGAAATGCGGGCGCAATGATCCAGCTAATGGCTGCACCAATCACGAGGAGCGCGAAGGCTCCGGCAGTCTTAGCAATGGTGTCTTCGACGGTCATGACATCACCGGAGTCGGGAGCCGACTCGCGGTTGTACATGTCGTTAAGTTTTTGGGTGGATACCTGGTTCGCTACGGCGATTCCGCCGCGCGAGCTAAACGCAGCATCGCGGGAGAAAGCGGGGTTATTGAGTGCCATGATTCCTCTGCTTGGGGTGGTGTCACACTTTTGTGACGCACCCCAAAACTACCGGAGTTCGCTGAGAAATGCCGGACTTTCAGCGCCGCACGGCTGCGCTCTGAGCGATCAGCTGGGCAACCCACGCTGCGGCCACGAGAACGACCGCCGAAATGGCGAGTGCCTGAGGCATCGAGGAGTACTCCTGATAGAAGCGCGTCAGCACAACCCCGTTCGCGACTGGGATGATGAGCGCGAGGTAGGAGATCAGCGGTCGGTGTCGCACGATAAGCCAACAGAGCAGCGGGATGGCGAGCGTCCACATCGACATCGGGCCGGTGAGCATGATCCAGATCTGGCTGACCGCGGGCAGGGCCACGATCATCCGGCGCCAGCCCTTCGCGGGCATGATCGACCAACCGACGACCGTGGCAGTAGTGCCGATCAGCAAAATTATGAGGGTGTAGTTATTGGCACCCTGCAAATGCACGGCACCCGCAATGATGAGCACGAGCCCCGCACAATAGCGGTCGGCGTAGTGACCCCACTTGAGCGGGAGCCGCCGGGTGGGTTCCCAGTCGCGGGCGAGCGAGAACCGGTTAGCTGACATTGGTCAGCAGCGAGTACAGCAGGATGCCCCACACGACCAACCACACGTAGCCGAGCACCGTAGCGATGCGGGCCATGATCATGCCGCGTTCGCCGTTCTCTTTGATCTGGCGCATCGCGAGGTGACCGAAGATCAGCGCGGGCGCTCCACCGAAAGCGGCGAGAATGAGCGCGAGAATCGCGATGGGGTTCGTTCGGGGCGCTGCTAACGGCGCCGGGCGCGCTGCATCCGCCGAGGTGGGTTCTCCGCAATAGATGCAGAATTTCCACTCCGGTTGCACTTGGGCAGCGCATGACGAACATTCGGGCATGTCCCCAATATTAGTGGGAGCCGATGAAACGCATATTCTTGACTCAATGAGCACCACCATTCGCCCGCTTGTGATCGGGCACCGCGGGGCAAGCGGCTATCGCCCAGAGCACACTAGAGCCGCCTACGAACTTGCGTTCACGCTGGGGGCGGATGCCGTCGAACCCGACATCGTCGCGACTCGGGATGGCGTGCTGGTGCTGCGCCACGAGAACGAGATTTCGGGCACAACGAACGTTGCCGAGCATCCGGAATTTGCGGATCGGCGTACTTCCAAGACTATCGATGGCGACGCGATCACGGGATGGTTCACTGAGGACTTCACGTGGGACGAACTCTCGACGTTGCGGGCCCGCGAGCGGCTGCCCGAGGTGCGTCAGGCGAGCACGACCCACAACGACGGATCGCCGATTCTGCGCTTGAGCGACCTTCTGGAAATTGTTGACCAGCACCCGGAGGCGACGCGTCGCCCGCTGAAGATCGTTGCCGAGATCAAGCACGCGAGTTACTTTGCGTCGATCGGGTTGCCGCTCGACGAACTCTTTGCGCGCGACGTGCGGGAGTGGGCCACGGCCGACAACTTGATCATCGAATCGTTCGAGCAGAGCGTGCTGCACCGCATCCGGGATCGAGGGATTCCGGGGAAGCTGGTGTTCTTGCTCGAGTCGAGCGGTGCACCTTCTGATCTGATCGCCCAGCACGGTTCGAAGGCGCGCAGCTATGCCGATCACCTCAGTGACGACGGGCTCGCTCAGCTCGCGCGCGAAGTCGACGGCATCAGCGTGGACAAGAAAATGCTCATGCTCAAGGATCTGGCCGGCAACCTCACGGGGACGAACGACCTGGTTGACCGTGCTCACGCCGCCGGTCTCCTCGTTTTCTGCTGGACCCTGCGCGCCGAGAATCGGTTCTTGCCGAAGAACCTGCGCTCGAGCAAGCAGCCTGAACAACACGGAGACTGGCTCGCAGAGTTTCGCACCCTCATGGATTCCGGTCTCGATGGTGTCTTTGCCGACCAACCCGACCTCGCGGTCACTGCGCGCGGGTAGAGTCGAGGGGCGATGACGACAGCTCTTGACTCTCACGACCCTGGCCGTTCTGACGACGGCAATCCCGTTGGCGACCCTCTGCTCGATGGGCTGAATCCGCGCCAACGCGAAGCCGTTGAGTACCGCGGCCCCTCGCTGCTGATTGTGGCGGGTGCCGGTTCGGGCAAAACGAGCGTGCTCACGCGTCGTATCGCCGGGTTGTTGCGCTCGCGTGAAGCATGGCCGAGCCAAATTCTGGCCATCACCTTCACCAATAAGGCTGCCGCCGAAATGCGCGAGCGCGTCGGTTCGATCGTCGGCGACTCGGCTGAGGGCATGTGGATCTCCACCTTCCACTCCGCGTGTGTGCGCATCTTGCGGCGCGAAGCGGAAGCCTTCGGGTTCTCCAAGAACTTCACCATTTACGACTCGGCCGATAGCAAAGCGCTACTCAAGCGAATTCTCAAAGAGCTCGACGCCGACATGTTTGGCCTCACCGTCAGCAAGGCCGCTAATCGCATCTCGCAACTCAAGAACGAGCTAACTGACGTCGAAGGTTTCGCGCGGGATGCCAACCTGAACGACCCGACAGAGAAGAAATTTCTTGAGGTCTTCCGCCGCTACACGCGCGGTCTCAGCGATGCCAACGCTTTCGACTTTGACGACCTCATCGGTCAGACGGTCTACCTCTTCCGGGCGTTCCCGCACATTGCGGCAACGTACCAGCGCCGCTTCAAGCACATCCTTGTCGACGAGTATCAGGACACGAACCACGCGCAGTACTCGCTGATTCGTGAGCTGACCAAGCCGCCGGCTCCCGAGCAATTCGAGACCTCGCCTGGCGTACTCGTGCAGGGGCAGTCCAACGAACTCGAGGCTGCGTCGCTCACGGTGGTGGGCGACAGCGATCAGTCGATCTATGCGTTCCGCGGGGCCGACATACGCAACATCGTGGAATTTGAGCGTGACTTTCCCCGCTCGACCGTGATTCTGCTTGAGCAGAATTACCGTTCGACCCAGACGATTCTGGATGCCGCCAACGCGGTTATCTCCCACAACTTTGACCGCAAAGACAAGAAGCTCTTCACGACTGTCGGCGCGGGCGACAAGATCGTCGGCTTTACCGGGTACTCGGGGCACGACGAAGCGCAGTTTGTGGCGGATGAAATCCAGAAGCTGCACGTTGAAGGCGTCGCTTACAAAGACATTGCCGTCTTCTATCGCACCAACTCGCAAACACGTGCGCTGGAAGAGATCTTCATTCGCGCGGCCCTGCCGTACCGAGTTCTCGGGGGCACGAAGTTCTACGAGCGCGCGGAAATCAAGGATGCCTTTGGCTATCTGATTGCGGTGGCGAACCCGGCGGATCCACTGGCCTTGCGCCGCATCATGAACACCCCGAAGCGGGGCATCGGTCCGGCGACCGAGGCCGCGCTGCAGGCGTGGGCGGATGCCCGAGAGATGACCCTGCGCGATGCAATGCGCAACGCCTCCGAACTCGGTCTGGGCCCCAAGGTGACGAAAGCGATCGTCGGTTTGGCCGAGGTGCTCGACGAGGTAATGGCGAAGGTGGAAACATCCAAGCCTGCCGATATTTTGACCGAGCTGCTCGAACGCTCGGGCTACCTTGCTGCGCTGCGTGCCTCGCAAGACCCACAGGATGAAGCTCGCGCCGAGAACGTGGACGAGCTCGTGGCCGTGACCAAGGAGTTCGGCAAGAACAACCCCGATGGCACCCTGCTCGACTTCCTCACCGAGGTATCGCTCGTGGCCGCGGCCGATGACCTTGATGACTCAAGCGGAACTGTGTCGCTCATGACGCTGCACACCGCGAAGGGCCTCGAGTACGACTCCGTGTTCCTCACCGGTGTTGAAGAAGACCTGCTGCCTCACCGTATGTCGGCCAACGAGCCCGGTGGCCCCGCTGAAGAGCGTCGCCTGTTCTATGTAGGCATCACGCGTGCTCGCAAGCGACTCTTCCTCTCGCTCGCGATGACTCGCGCGCAGTTCGGCGAGGTCAACGTGGCAATGCCGAGCCGTTACCTGCAAGAGATTCCGACCGAACTCATCGAGTGGAAGCAGTCGCCGGGAATGGCGAACTCGCGTGGCGGCACTCAGTCGAGGGCGCTCAACGCTCGCCGCGATGGCAACGGCGGTGGCGGCTCGTGGTCTGGTTCGCTCCGGGCGGCGGCAGCGGGCGGATTGCCGCCGGCACCTCCACGCGCCAAGACCGAATGGGCCAATGCGGTCACTGCAACCGTGCGCGACAACGGTGACCTCACTCTGGCGGCGGGCGACCGCATCCGCCACACTGACTTTGGTGACGGAACCGTGAATCAAGTCACGGGCGCTGGCCCGAAGAGCATTGCTGACGTTCAATTCGACACCGCAGGGCGCAAGCGCCTGCTGATCAAGATTGCTCCCATTGAGAAACTTTGATTCCGAAGGAACACCGCAGTCGGGTACGCCGCGTCACTGGGAGCCTCGGCTGGTTGTTCCGCGCGTTCGACCGCTCGATACCGACGATGAGCTCGCGAAGGCGCTCGCAGCAGTGCGCGTTGAGCTCAAGCTGCCCACCGAATTCAGTGCTGAAGTCGAAGAAGCGGCTGCGGCTGCTGTAGCTGCATTCGAGCCGCCTGAGCTCGACCTCACCGCCATTCCCTTCGTCACGATCGACCCCGAGGGCGCCACCGATCTCGATCAGGCGCTCTACCTCGAACGCACCGGCGAAACGCTGCGCGTGATGTACGCGATCGCTGAAGTGCCCGCCTTCGTGCTGCCCGGTTCCCTCGTTGATGCCGAAGCTCGCAAGCGCGGTCAAACCCTGTACGGTCCCGACGACCGAGTGCCGCTGCATCCGACGATCATCAGTGAAGACGCCGCTTCGCTTCTCGCTGGTGCGACGCGTCCCGCTTTCGTGTGGACCTTCGACTTGGATGCCGCGGGCTCCGTGATCGCGACAACTCTCGTGCGCGCGCAAGTGCGTAACCGTCGCCAGTTCAACTATGTCGAAGTGCAAGAGTTGCTCGACAATGACCGCGCGGATGAATCGCTCTCGCTGCTGCCCGAGTTTGGGCGCCTGCGCACCGAGCTCGAACGCCAGCGCGGGGGAGCGAGCCTCAACCGTCCCGACGAAGAAGTGGCTGTCGTTGATGGCCAGTATGTGATCGAGCGTCGCGCCTCGCTGCCCGTCGAGGATTACAACGCCCACGTCTCGCTCATGACCGGCATGGAGGCCGCGCGCATCATGCTCGAAGGCAAGGTGGGCATTCTGCGCACGATGCCCGCGCCCGATGACGAGACGCTTGAGCAGTTCCGCCGTCAGGTAGCTAGCCTCGGATGCCCGTGGCCCGAGAACCAAAACTATGGCGAGTACTTGCGCACCCTCGACCACTCCGACCCTCGCGCCCTCGCGGCGACCCACGCCGCCACGTCTCTCTTTCGCGGAGCCGGTTACACGCCCTTCGACGGCGAACTGCCCGAAGACACCATCCAGGCCGCCGTTGCAGCGCCCTACGCTCACGCGACTGCGCCGCTGCGGCGACTCGTGGACCGCTTCGTGCTCGTGGCGTGTGAGGCAATCGTTGCTGGTCGCGATGTTCCCCAGTGGGTGCGTGAAGCGCTGCCGCAATTGCCCAAGATCATGGGCCGCACGAGTCAGCTGGCGTCGCAGTTCGACCGCTCGTCGGTAGACGTGATCGAAGCGGCACTGTTGAGGCCGCGAGTGGGCGAGGAGTTCGAGGCAACAGTGGTTTCGGAGCGCGGCGAGGGTGGCGTCATCCAGATCGCGGACCCGGTAATTACGGCCCGCATCTCCGGCACGGTTTCGGCCGGAGACACGGTGCGTGTGCGACTCGTTTCTGCCGAGATTGCTACCGGAACGATCGAGTTCGAACTCGCGTAGCTCAGCGTGAGGCGAGCGATCGCCGGAACGACGCCAGATACCGGCGCTGCGCCGCGAAGCGCACCCAGCGGGGAAGGTGCGGGTACACCGCGCGGGTGACCCGCATGATCCGGTCGAAGCGTTTCTGGTTGTGGGGCAGCGCATAGGCCCCGCGCAAGTCAGGGCTCAGCAACCCGGCGGTCAGCACGCGCACGAGCGGCATTGACGCCCGCAGCCACCACGGTCCGCCGGTCGGATGCAGCAACTGCTGGGCAACTCGGTGGCTCGCGTCCGTGACGCGCAACGAAGCCACGCTCTCGTTCCAGTAGGCGGCGAATGCCGCACGGTCGGCCGGCCACAGCGCGTGGGGAACGCCCAGCGCGGTCGCGATCACGGCGTAGTCGGCGAGCAAGGTTTCGGCATCCACTTCGCGCAACGGCCCGAATACCAACTGGCGCACGCGCATAGCGGTGTCGTACAGCGTGGCGGCAACCCACAACTGCAGCTGCGGGTCACGGGCGTCGTAGCTGTCTGCCCGCACCAGACGGTGAGCCGCGCCCACTCGCCGCGCAACCTCGGCAGCCTCAGCCGGCGTGCCATAGACGGTGACGTAGAGATACGTGAGGGTGCCATTGAGGCGATCCAAGGGGCGCCGCGCAAAGTCACTGTGCTCGGCGACCGCCTGCCCCACAGCGGGGTGCGCGATTTGCAACAGTATGGCCGCCCCGCCGCCAGCCAACAGAGCGACGTCGGCAGAGACATCCGTAATTCTGAGAGGGGCGGATGCGGGCATGAAGCCAGTTTAGAAGCGTGCAAACACAAGATTTGCTGATCTTTCGCCCTGTACAGCCCACTATCGGAAAACCCGCAACGTTAGGCACGGTAAGGTTTTCTATTGGCGCGCGACTCTGGGAGCCGACCAACTTGGCTCCGTTTCGCCGCCTTCCCCACTCACCATTACGCGCGGATTGGAATGAGCAGCGTGGATCTATATGAGTACCAGGCCAGAGACGTATTTGAGTCTTATGGCGTACCAGTACTTGCCGGCCTGATTGCCGACACCCCAGAAGAAGCCAAAGCAGCAGCCGAGAAAATCGGTGGAACCGTTGTAGTCAAGGCTCAGGTCAAGACCGGCGGTCGCGGCAAGGCGGGTGGTGTCAAGGTTGTTCACAACGCCGACGACGCTTACGCCGCAGCCGAGCAGATCCTTGGCCTCGACATCAACGGCCACACGGTCAAGCGAGTAATGATTGCTGCCGGTGCTCGCATCGCGCAGGAGTTTTACTTCTCCGTGCTGCTCGACCGAGCAAACCGCTCCTACCTTTCGCTGTGCAGCGTTGAAGGTGGAGTGGAAATCGAGGTGCTTGCTGTTGAGCGCCCCGAGGCTCTCGCCAAGATCGAGGTCAACCCGATGCAGGGTATTGACCTCGCCAAGGCCACCGAAATCGCCAAGGCTGCGAACTTCCCGGCCGAGCTCGTTGACAAGGTTGCCCCTGTCTTCGTGAAGCTCTACGACGTGTACAAGGGCGAAGACGCAACTCTCGTTGAGGTCAACCCCCTCGTGCTCACCGAAGACGGCCAGATCCTGGCTCTCGACGGCAAGGTATCGCTCGACGAGAACGCTGAGTTCCGTCACCCCAAGCACGCTGCTCTCGAAGACGCTGCAGCGGCTGACCCGCTCGAGGCGAAGGCCAAGGCCAACGACCTTAACTACGTCAAGCTCGACGGTGAAGTGGGTGTCATCGGTAACGGTGCCGGCCTCGTCATGTCGACGCTGGATGTTGTTGCCTACGCTGGCGAAAACCACGGCAACGTGAAGCCCGCCAACTTCCTCGACATCGGTGGTGGAGCCTCCGCTGAGGTTATGGCTGCCGGACTCGACGTTATTCTCAACGACCCTCAGGTCAAGAGCGTCTTCGTCAACGTCTTCGGTGGAATCACCGCCTGTGACGCTGTTGCCAAGGGAATCGTGGGTGCGCTCGCAGAACTCGGCCGCTCAGCAAACAAGCCTCTCGTTGTCCGTCTCGACGGCAACAAGGTTGAGGAGGGTCGCGCGATTCTCGCCGAAGCGAACCACCCCCTCGTGACGTTAGCCGCCTCTATGGACGAGGGCGCCGACAAGGCCGCCGAACTCGCCAACGCTGCGAAGTAAGGAACCGAGCATGTCAATTTTCCTCAACAAGGATTCCAAGGTCATCGTTCAGGGCATCACCGGCGGTGAGGGCACCAAGCACACCGCTCTCATGCTCGCTGCGGGCACCCAGGTCGTTGGCGGCGTCAACGCACGCAAGGCCGGTACCACCGTCGTCCACGGCGACGTGGAGCTGCCCGTGTTCGGCACGGTTGCTGAAGCAATGGAGAAGACGGGAGCGGATGTTTCGATCGCTTTTGTTCCTCCGGCCTTCACCAAGGATGCCGTCGTCGAAGCTATCGACGCTGAGATCCCGCTGCTCGTCATCATCACCGAGGGTGTTCCCGTCGGCGACTCGGCCGAGTTCTGGGCTTACGCGCAGGAGAAGGGCAACAAGACCCGCATCATCGGTCCGAACTGCCCCGGAATCATCACGCCCGGTGAAGCACTCGTCGGCATCACGCCCGCGAACATCACCGGCAAGGGCCCGATCGGTCTCGTCTCCAAGTCGGGAACGCTCACATACCAGATGATGTACGAACTCCGTGACCTCGGATTCTCGACCGCTATCGGTATCGGTGGCGACCCCATCATCGGCACGACGCACATCGACGCTCTCGCAGCGTTCGAGGCGGACCCCGAGACCAAGGCGATCGTCATGATTGGTGAGATCGGTGGAGACGCTGAAGAGCGTG
The DNA here is from genome assembly GCF_059767345.1 of Salinibacterium sp. VpJ6. Lineage (NCBI taxonomy): Bacteria > Bacillati > Actinomycetota > Actinomycetes > Micrococcales > Microbacteriaceae > Salinibacterium > Salinibacterium sp. VpJ6. Next base: position 1,063,274 of record NZ_JBSOQL010000001.1, on the reverse strand, counting down.
CCGCTGACTACATCAAGGCCAACGTCACGAAGCCCGTCGTGGGCTACGTTGCTGGCTTCACGGCTCCCGAGGGTAAGACCATGGGGCACGCCGGCGCGATTGTTTCTGGCTCGGCCGGAACCGCTCAGGCCAAGAAGGAAGCGCTCGAAGCTGCTGGTGTGAAGGTCGGCAAGACGCCGTCTGAAGCTGCCAAGCTCATGCGCGAAATTCTCGAAACTCTGTAGCAAGCACTCTCGCTACACAGAAGCGCCGCCGTCCACTGGACGGCGGCGCTTCTTTCGTTAGCAGGCATGGGCGAGATGGCGCTGCCGGCAACTAGGCGTCATCGGACGAGCATTCGTGTTGTTGGGTACCGGAGGGGACTGCCGGCGGCGATTCGATGATCATGATGCTCTGGCACGGGGGCAGCTGAATGGCAGCGGGATCGACCGTCATGAGCGCAGGACCTCGCCCGGATCGATTCGCTGAGCCATTAGTTGCTCCCAGACGTCGCGCAGCCGAAGCTTTCCGGTCGCGGATCAAACACGCAACTCACCCCATCGGGCGTTCCGCCAGCGGGGGCGGCGTCTACGACGGCGGTCTTGACGGTCGACCAACTCAGAATGTCGCCCGCGACAACATCCGATTCCGGAATGTCGACCACCGCAACTTCCCGTTCGCCAATCAGGCGGCCTGAGGCGGGATCGATGATGATTTCGACGCGCACCGCATTGTTGATCTCAACACGGCCGATTGCTGTCCCCGTCGAGCCGTCAAGTGTGGCTTCGTCGTCGGTGATGGTGACACCAGGGATCATCGTTGCTGCGCTTAGCAGTGCGGCGCGGAGATCGGGAGGTGCTGTTCCTTGACGGAGAGTGTCGGCTATGAAGACGAGGGCTTCGCCGTCGGGCGATGGGCCAGCACCGAGGGTTCGAAGGTAGATAAAATTCAAGAGCAGGTAGGGGTCTCGGGGCATGGAGTCAAAGCTCCCCCAGGTGCTTTCCGCAGTATTCCCATAGAAGGCACCGGCTGGAGCCCGCAACAGCTGTGAATCCCTTCCCTGTGTGCTGGACGGGAGCCAGCGCTCCGCGGAGGCTTCGCCGCCGGGGGTGAGTACGTCGACGAGCTGGCTCGGGTTGCGCACCCACACCCAATCGTCGCTGCGGTCGGCCGGAACATAGAGCTGACTCGACTCGTTTATCCGGTACGTGATGATGGGCCCGTTGTTTTCTTGTCCATCGGTGATGTGTACGTTTTGGCTGGAAACACGGAGGTATTGCCCCTCACTGAGCGGGGCATCCGAGAATGTGAGCGCTGCGGTTGCGGCGTGCTCCAGAATTGCAGCAGCTGCGGGGTCTGCTCCACCGCGCCAGCCTCCTAGCCCGAGCACGTTCGATGCCACAAGCACGCCGACCAGCGCGAATGCTGCCGCGACGCTGAAGCCGGCGAATGCGAAGCGCCGCCGTGCGACGGATCTATCTGTGTGAGTAGACGACGTAGCTGTCACGGCAATTTCTTGCGCAGGTGTTTGCGCGTGCGCGGACTGAAAAGCGCGCTCGAGCTTGTCGAGTGATGGGGCGAGTTGTTCGGTGCTGGGTTCCGCAACGTCATTGCGCAGAGTCCGAAGCAAAGTGAGTTTGTCCATGATGTACCTCCTCCGATAGCGGCTCGGTGCGCAAAATGCGGCGAGCTCGATTCATTCGTGAGCGCACAGTGCCGATCGGGATGTCGAGGCTCTGTGCGATTTGTTCATAGGTGAAATCGCCCCACGCGAAAAGAAGAAGACAATCGCGGTCGGCACTCGACATCCGTCGCAGTCGCCGTGCCATCTTCTTCACTTCCCGCTGCGCGTCGACGAATTCATCGACGCTGGGGCTGTTGTCGTAATCCGGTTCGGCCGCAGCGCGCTCGAGGCTCTTGAGCGTGCGTGCTTCGGCAATGCGGTGACGATGGATGAGGTTCGTCGCGATCCCGAAAAGCCAGGGTCGCGCGTCATCCCGACCGAGGTCGAAAGCCGTTCGGCGCTCGAACGCGATCAGAAAAGTTTCGCTCGTGACGTCATCCGCAAGAGACTCTCCAGCACGCCGGGCAACATAGCGATGGAGTGCCCCCGCGTACCGGTGAAATAGTTCGCCGAAGGCGGCAGGGTCGCGCAAGGAACGCTCGATCACGCCGCTGTCGTTGTTCATACTTAGTGTTCTTCGCTCGACGTGTTTGAGTTCACGAAAAGTTTCCTCTGCAGCGTGCTCAGAAGAACTCGGCTCCGTGGCTGGGGGCTCCGCTGCCTTATTCGCGAAGCTCGTGCCGCACGGGCTTGAGCCGCTGCGGTGCATCGACGGCTTCGGGAAACTCGCACGTGAAGCGGCCCGAATAGCCGAAGAGAAACCCCCAGAAGCGGTTGCGCACTTCGAGAGAGATCACGAACTCATTGCTCTCATCGTCGAACGCTTCCGTAAGATCGGCGCGACCGCTGAAGAGCATCGGAAAGCGGAACGCGAGAGGGCCCTCATAGAAACGTTGGGCATCCGACCTCAAGTGCAGGGCACCGTCCGCGGTCACGGCAAGATCGAGATCGACGGCCAAGTGTTGATGCGTGCCCAAGTAGTCGACAATGCGATCGCCAGCGGTGTTGAGCACCATTGTCGCGTCGAAGCGGGTGGGCTTGCGGCGCACAGTGTATTCGCGCACAAACGTCACCGTCTCGCGACCGAAGGGGTCGCGGTAGGGAAAGTTCTCGATGCGAAAGGAAACGTTGTCGCCGATGTCTGGCGTGAGGATGTTGCGGAACCATCCGATCCAGAGAAACGGTACCGTCCACCACGGGCCACGACGGATACTCGACATGACGCCAGTGCCAACCACCCCGTAGCCCGAATCAAGACCGACTCCGAAACGCTTCTGGAGCATGGGATGCAGGCGAGCGAAGTCATCCCCGAGCACAGTGGCGAACATTGAGGTCACGGTGCCTCCAAGGCGTTGAGGGTGGCTGGTGCGTCGTCCATGGCACGCCCGCGTTGCGGCCTTCGACGGCAACGCCCTGCCCGCGGCCGGCCCGCTTTCCAGAACGCCAGTGGCGAATGCGGCTCGATGTCGCTTTCGGCCCATAGCCGCAGGCTGTCGAAGCTCCACGCGGTGAGCCATCCGACGATCGGGCGGATGAGGACGCGGTCGAGAGGGTTACCCCACGCCGGTTCGTAGTCGTAGCCGGTAATGAAGCGTGTGCCGCCAGGGATCGGAACGTAACGCCAGTAGCCGCGCCCATCGCCGAGTGGGGAGAGGCGGTCGCGCGTCGTGAACCTCAAAGCAGAGGTTCGGGTGCCGTCGGGTCTCGTGATCTCACCCCGGGTTGTTCCGGTTCCCACGATCGTGTGGAAGGGCATCCGGCGTTCGTAACGGAAGCGGTATCCGTTAGCGTCGAGCACCTCGGCTGGAGTGATGCGGCTGAAGCGCAGATCCCAGCGGCTATGAAGGTCGGTGTTTTGTGTGAGGTGCCACACCACGTCGATAGGTGCTGCGATATCGATCTCGACGTAGATCGGTGAACGCTTCATCTTCCCAGTATGGGTGAGGGTGTGCGGATGCGCGTGGCGAGAATGAGTTTTCTTCGTGCGATCTTTTGCTGCGCCACGAGTCGCGCGGACGCCTCTGAGGTGGGGTCCCCCAAAGAGCGGACAATACGTCACGTTAAGGTAACGCTGCTCGACCGAGACCCCCTATAAAGGGGTAGAACGCACATATAGTGGCTCGTGGTGAGTGCCCGACCACCAGCTTCGCAAACACGCTCTGATCAGCGTGTGCACGTCAATAAGGCAAGTCCCATTCACAGAAGAATAGGAACATTCGTGAGCATTCGAAGAGTCATATCGGTGGTGGCAACGACAACTCTTGTCGCCACTTCCCTGGTTACCGGCGCCGCACTCGGCGCCACAGCTGCACCAGCATCCATTGGTGGCGGCGGCCAAACTGAATTTACCCCGGGGCGTTACATCGTCACGATGGTGGATCAGGCTGCCGCAACCTACGACGGTGGTGTGCGCGGTTTTGATGCAACAACCCCTTCCGATGGCGAGCAACTCGACACTCGCCGCCAAGTAGTGCAGGACTACACCGAGTATCTGGAAGAAAAGCAAGAGGATGCCGCGGCATCCGTCGGCGCTGACATCGACTACTCGTACACGCTTGCGACTAACGGCTTCTCGGCCGATCTGACCGCAGCCCAAGCGGCAGAGCTTTCGGCCAACAAGCTGGTTGCGTCCATCGTTCCGGATGAGCTGAAGAAGATCACCGCAGCGCAGCGGTCAACTGAATTCCTCGGCCTCGAAGGCGCAGACGGACTCTGGGCATCCATTGGCGGTGCAGAGACCGCCGGTGAAGGAATCGTTGTCGGCGTGCTCGACACCGGATTCGCTCCCGAAAACCCGGCCTTCGCCGGTGACGCTCTCGGCAGCACGCCGGGCGCCGATCCCTACCGCAATGGCGAATCCATCGTCTTCGAGAAGTCAGACGGTCAAACCTTCACGGGTGTCTGCACCGAAGGCGACCAGTTCACCGCCGATGACTGCACGACCAAGGTCATCAGCGCTCGCTACTTTGTTGACGGCTTCGGCGCCGGCAACCTTGGCGACGCGAGCGTGGGCGAGTACGTTTCGCCGCGTGACGGTGATGGCCACGGCTCGCACACCGCGAGCACCGCAGCCGGCAACCTCGAAGTTGACGCCAACGTCGGCGGCAACGCCCTTGGCTACTTCTCGGGTGTCGCCCCCGCCGCCAAGATCGCTGCCTACAAGGTGTGCTGGAGCGGGCCAGATCCCGTAGCCACGACCGACGACGGTTGTGCATCCACTGACCTCTTGGCTGCGATCGACCAGGCTGTCGCTGACGGCGTTGACGTGATCAACTACTCGATCGGTGGAGGCGCTGCCACCAGCACCGTGTCGCCCACCGACCAGGCGTTCCTCGGTGCGGCTGCTGCCGGCGTCTTCGTCGCAGCCTCCGCCGGAAACGACGGCCCCGGAGCAACAACGCTCGACAACGCTGCACCGTGGATCACCACGGTCGCGGCCAGCACCATCCCGAACTACGAAGCCACAGTCACCCTCGGTGACGGCCAAGAGTTCGCCGGTGCATCGATCACAGTTGACCTCGACCCCGCCGCAGAACCGCTGACGGGTGAGCTCGTCAACGCTGCGGATGTCGCTCTTGAGGGCGCGGTTGACCCCAACCTGTGCCTCGCTGACACTCTTGACCCGGCTCTCGTTGTCGGCAAGATCGTGGTCTGTGAGCGAGGTGTCATCGCTCGCGTTGACAAGTCGGCCGAGGTTGCTCGCGCCGGCGGTATCGGCTCGGTTCTCGTCAACGTCACTCCGAGTTCGACTGACCTCGACACTCACGTGATTCCGACCATCCACTTGGATGCTCAGTATCGCGATGCTGTTGTTGCGTACGCCTCGACTGAAGGCGCCACGGCGACCTTTACGCCGGGCAACGAAACCGCGTACCAGCCGCCGACCCCTCAGGTCGCTGGCTTCTCGTCGCGCGGTCCCGTTGAAGCTGACGGTAGCGACATCATCAAGCCCGACGTGTCGGCCCCCGGCGTCGGGATCCTCGCCGCTAGCGCCAACGCTGAAGGAGCCGAGCCCACGTTCGCACTGCTCTCGGGCACCTCGATGTCGTCGCCGCACGTTGCTGGTCTCGCCGCTCTGTACCTCGGCGAGCGCCCTAACGCGACTCCCGCCGAGATCAAGTCGGCGTTCATGACAACCGCCTACGACACCGTGGACGGCGACGGAAATCCCGTTACTGATCCCTTCACACAGGGCTCGGGTCACGTGGACCCCACCAAGTTCTTTGAACCTGGCCTGCTCTATTTGAACGGCATCGGCGATTGGCTGTCCTACATTGAGGGCGCTGGCTACGACGTGCTCGACCCCGCGGTCGAAGCGATCGATCCCAGCAACCTCAACCTGGCATCCATTGGTATCGGTTCGCTGACGGCGCCCGAAACGATTACTCGTACCGTGACCTCCACTCAGGCGGGCACGTTCGAGGCATCCATCTCGGTGCCCGGCATCGACGCCACCGTTTCGCCCTCCACGCTGACCTTCGGTGCGGCAGGCGAAACTCAGAGCTACGAAGTGACAATCAGCCGAACGGATGCTCCGCTCGACCAGTTCACGACCGGTGCTCTCACGTGGACCAGCGGCGACACTGTCGTGCACAGCCCCATCGCAGTACGCCCCGTCACGATCCTGGCGCCGGACACAGCTAGCGGAACCGGCACTTACGGCGCCGTCGAAGTGACGGTCACGCCCGGCGGAAATGGCGACATCCCGCTGACCTCGACCGGGCTCACCGCTGGTGTCTTCTATGAGGACCCCACGGGCACCGAAACCGATCACTCGGGATCTGGTGTTGCCGGAGATGAGTTCCAGTACGCGGCAACCGTGCCTGAGGGCACGACCTACGCGCGTTTCGATCTCGACTCGATCGACGACACGGCAGACCTCGACCTCGTCGTGTACCTGCTTGATGACGCGGGCACGCCTATTGCCGGGTGGCAGTCAGCCACGGGTGCTGCGGATGAGCGAGTGAACCTTGCTGATCCGACTCCGGGTAACTACCTCGTGCTCGCCTCGGTTTATGCGGCTAATCCCGCTACCGCGTTCGACGTGCGAACCTTCGCCGTTGTTCCGGGTGCCGGAGAGCCGCTGGGTCTCGACCCTGCCGTGTTGTCGGGCGTTCAGGGCGAAGCCGTGAGCTACACCGCATCGTGGGAGGGCCTTGCCCCGTTCACGAACTACCTCGGTCTGGTGAGCTATGGCGACACGGGTGCCACCACCGCAATTGAAGTTGTGACGCAGGAGGACGTTCTGCCGGGAACTCCGGTAAACACCGTTCTGCCCACGATCTCGGGCAAGCCTCTGGTCGGCAAGAAACTCACGGCTAACCCCGGTGAGTGGGATGTCGACGGGCTGAAGTACAGCTACCAGTGGCAGGCGAACGGCGAGAACATCGCCGGCGCCGACAAGCGCAAGTACACGGTCACGAAGGCTGACGAGGGCAAGGCGATTACCGTCGTTGTCACCGCCAGCAAGAAGGACCTGCCGAGCGCGAGCGCAACCTCCGAGGCTGTGATGATCAACTACAGCTCGAGCGTGAGCCTGTCGGTGAGCAAGCACATCGCGTTCTCCTGGAACACCGTGAGCGCCACCATCCGCGTCGCTACTGGCGAGGATGCTGCCGCGACCGGAACGGTCAAGGTAACCGTCGACGGCAAGAAGGTCGACACGATCACGCTCGACGAGTCGGACAACGGAAAGGTGACGGTGAAGCTGCCGAAGCTTGATCGTGGCCTGCACCAGGTTCGCGCGGAGTTCACTCCGGCCGGCGACAACGTCACGGGCTCAAAGAGCAGTAACGACTGGGTCTGGATCGTCTTCTAGGCGGCACTCACTCAGTAGCTAACCCACGACAACAACGGCTGGTCACCTCCCCACGGGTGGCCAGTCGTTGTTGTTTCTTCGTGCGGGAATCTCCGCCGTGAGATCGCCGCTTTGCGGTAGGCCGCAGCGCGCTTGTGGGTGCTGCGGGGTACTCTCGGCAACGACATGAATCGCCAGCTCACCCTCCTCTTCGCCGCCTTCGAGGCGCTGCTCGTTGTCGCTATCGGGATTGCGATTCCGCTGGTGCCGCTGACGCTGCTGTGGGGCGTCCACTACGGTCTGGCGATTGACTGGACGGTGTTCTGGCGCACGGCGGTCGACATTTGGCTCGTCGGTCATGGCACCGACATCACCGTCGTCCTTGATCCGGCAGTGGCGAGTTCGGTCGGCCTTGCCGCCGCGAGCACTCCCGTCACGATCACGATGGCGCTTTTGGGCTTTGCCCTGCTCACTCTTCTCTTGGGTGTGCGCGCTGGTCGCCGCGTCGCCGAGACTTCGCACGTGCTGTTAGGCACGCTCGCGTCCCTTGCGACGTTCGGGTTGGCGTCGCTCGTACTGACGCTGTCGGCGCTGCACCCGGTGGCGCGTCCGTCGCTGTGGCAGGGCACTCTGTTGCCGACCCTCGTCTTTGCGCTCGGCCTGCTGATCGGCAGCCAGATCGTGTCGGCAAGCAATCCCGTTTCTGGGGGCATCCGTCGCTGGATTTCTGGATGGCCAGCTCACGTGCGCACGATCGTCTCGACCTCTCTGCGCGGTGGCGCCATCGCGGCTGCCGGGTTGTTCGCAGTCGCTTCGCTCATCACGACGGCGGCGATTGTCACGTCGTTCGCCGACATCATCACGCTCTACGAAGGGCTTCACACCGAGGTACTGGGTGGCGTCGCGGTCACGATCGGCCAACTCGCTCTTCTCCCCAACGTCGTCATCTGGGCGGCCTCGTGGCTCGTCGGCCCCGGCTTTGCGATTGGCACCGGCTCGGCGGTCTCACCGCTTGCGACCACGCTCGGGCCCGTTCCCGCGATCCCGCTGTTGGGCGCGCTACCCGGGGGAGATTTCGCTTTCGGTTTCGTAGGGCTGCTTGCTCCGATTGTGGTGGGCTTTTTGGTCGCCGCCGTTCTTGGCCCGCGCATCGCCGGCGAACTTCGTCGCCGCGAGCTGGCGATAGTGGCGCTGGGAATCGGTGTCACGGCCGCGGTAATCGTGGGAGGGCTGGCCTGGGCATCCGCTGGTTCAGCTGGTCCTGGCCGTTTGGTGGATGTCGGCCCCCAGCCCTGGATCGTCGCCGCGTGGGCTGCGCTTGAATTCTCGGTCGCGGCGGGGCTCGGCCTCGTGGCGGCTGCTCGCCCGGAACGCGCTGACGACGGGTTCACTGAGCGCTAGGCTGGGTGGGTGCTCACACTCGTTGTCTTGATCTCTGGGGGCGGGTCTAACCTCGCTGCCCTGCTCGAAGCGGCCGAGAGTGCCGACTTTCCCGCTCGTGTCATCGCCGTCGGCGCCGACCGGGCTGCGGACGGTTTTGATCATGCCGAGCACTACGGCATTCCGACCTTCTCGGTGGCGATGTCAAACTTCGAGAACCGCGACGCGTGGGGCGATGAGCTGCTCGAGCAGATTCAGTTCTGGAACGCCGACCTCGTGGTGCTGAGCGGCTTCATGAAGCTGTTGCCGCCGCGCGTTGTTGAAGCGCTCTCGCCCAACATCATCAATACGCATCCGGCGTACCTTCCCGAGTTTCCGGGAGCGCACGCGGTTCGCGATGCTCTTACGGCGGGGGCAACCCAGACCGGCGCCAGTGTTATCAAGGTCGACAACGGTGTCGATAGTGGTCCGATCATCGTGCAAGAGCGCGTTGCGATCGAGCCGGGGGATACCGAAGAACATCTGCATGCTCGCATCAAGCCGGTGGAACGGCGCTTGCTGGTGCAGACGATCGAAGACATTGCCACCAATCGCATCAACCTAAAGGAACTCTGAATCCCATGAGCGGCCCCCGTCACAATCCTGCCGATTTCCGCGAACGCAATGTCGTTCCGATCCGCCGCGCGCTTATCTCCGTGAGTGACAAGTCGCGACTTCTCGACCTTGCCGGCGCGCTTGCCGACGCGGGCGTCGAACTCGTCTCGACCGGTTCGACCGCGAAGACGATTGCTGAAGCGGGCTACGACGTCACCGAGGTATCGAGCGTCACTGGTTTCCCCGAGTCGCTCGACGGTCGCGTCAAGACACTGCACCCCGCCGTACACGCCGGCATTCTGGCTGACCTCCGCCTCGAATCGCACGAAGCTCAGCTCGCTGACCTCGGTATCAAGGCCTTCGACCTGGTCGTCGTCAACCTTTACCCCTTCGTCGAGACCGTCGCTTCGGGTGCCGCTCCCGCCGACATCGTGGAGCAGATCGACATCGGTGGCCCCGCCATGGTGCGCGCTTCTGCCAAGAACCACGCCAACGTCGCCATCGTCACAAGCCCCGACAGCTACGACGAGATCATTGCCGCCGCCGCGGGCGAGGGCACGACCTTCGCGCAGCGCTACGCGCTCGCGTCGCAAGCCTTTGCGCACACCGCCGCCTACGACACCGCGGTGTCGCAGTGGTTCATGACCGGCGCTCTGTTGGGCGACGACGCTGCCGCGGCATCCGTTCCCACCACTCCGGCTCACCTCGACGTTGCTGCCGACCAGCTCGCCGGACTCCGCTATGGCGAGAACGCTCACCAAGAAGCAGCCCTCTACGGTGTTGCTGCTCAGCCCGGAATCGCTCAGGCCACGCAGCTCGGCGGCAAAGAGATGTCGTACAACAACTACGTGGATGCCGACGCCGCTTTGCGCGCCGCTTTCGACCACAACACTCCCGCTGTCGCGGTCATCAAGCACGCTAACCCGTGCGGAATCGCCACTGCGGCCAGCATCGCAGAAGCCCACGTTTTGGCGCACGCCTGCGACCCCATCTCGGCCTACGGCGGAGTTATTGCGGCCAACGGAATCATCACCAAGGCTGCAGCAGAGTCGATCGCCCCGATCTTTACCGAGGTTGTCGTTGCTCCCGGCTTCGAGCCCGAAGCACTTGAAATCTTGAAGGCTAAGAAGAACCTGCGCTTGCTTCAGCTGCCCGAGGGCTACGCCCGCGACAGCCGCGAACTACGCCAGATCTCGGGCGGCATGCTCGTGCAAGAACTCGACGCGCACTTCTCGCCGGCATCGGCGTGGACGCTCGCTGCGGGCGACGCCGCCGATGCGGAGACCCTCGCTGACCTTGAGTTCGCGTGGCGTGCAGTGCGCGCAGTGAAGTCGAACGCTATCTTGCTTGCCGACGGCGGAGCATCCGTGGGTGTCGGTATGGGGCAGGTGAACCGTGTTGACTCGTGCCAGCTCGCAATTTCGCGTGCCGGCGACCGGGCCAAGGGTTCGGTTGTGGCCAGCGACGCGTTCTTCCCCTTTGCTGACGGACTCCAGTTGCTGCTCGATGCCGGTGTTCGTGCGGTCGTTCAGCCCGGTGGTTCCATTCGTGATGAAGAGGTCATTGCGGCAGCGATCGAAGCTGGCGTGACGATGTACTTCACCGGAGAGCGCCACTTCTTCCACTAAGCGCGACCTTCAGCGCGACCGCAGCGCGGCACTCGCTCGCGTTACGGACGCTGACGCGCGGTTGAGAGGCGTTCGCGCGCGCTCAAGGCAAAAACATAGATTGATACAGATAGGTTTGGGCGCATGATTAGTGTGGGAACGCGTTTCGGCGCAGCTTTTATTTCAGGACTTGCCGTTGCCGGCACCGTGTACCTCGCAACTGGGTTGGCGTTCTTCACGGCGAACGGTGCCGCGGCCGAGAACCTTCCGGCGATTGCCGAGTACTTCTTGCCGATGGCGCTCGTGCTGTTCGTGTTGTACTCCCTAGCGGCAGCGCTGGAAATCAACCGGTTCTGGTACACCGCTGCGGTCACGGGCCTTGTGCTGGGTATTGCTGCGGCATTCTTCGGAACCGCACTGGGGATCATCGCGTCAGGTGCCGAGTGGAACCCCGAGGCAATGACCTTCATCTTGGCCAGTCTGCTGGGTACCAACCTCATCTTTGTCGTTGCCACCATCATCGCGGCTGTCACCGTTGGTCGTCGTGTCTGGGCAGCAATTGCCCGGCCGGTTCACCAACCGACCACCCTCACCGCTCTGGTTCGTGCGCCGTCGTCACGTATGGCCGACGGCGAGCTCACGCACCTTGACCGTGTTCCCGTCGACGCCGAACTCGCGGATGCTCAGTGGGAAGGCTATGTCGCAGCGCTCCAGGCCAACGGCTTCGAGACCATCGAGGTGCCCGCTGCCGATGAGCTTGCTGACTCGGTCTTCATCGAAGACACCGTCGTGATGTTCGGCGAAGTTGCCGTGCTCACGAGCCCCGGCGCCGAAAGCCGCCAGCCCGAGATCGATGCAATTCGCGCCAGTATCACTGACCTGGGCCTCGAGCTTCGCGAGATCACTCAGCCCGGAACGCTCGACGGTGGCGACGTTCTCAAGGTTGGCTCCACGGTCTATGTGGGCCGCGGTGGTCGCACCAATGCTGAAGGCATCCGCCAGCTGCGCGCGATCGTAACGCCCCTGGGCTACACCCTCATTGCCGTGCCGGTCGAGAAAGTGCTGCACCTCAAGAGCGGTGTCACGGCACTTCCCGACGGCACGATCATTGGGTACCCCGATCTCGTCGACAATGTCGACCTCTATGACCGTTTCTTGGCCGTGCCCGAGGCCGAAGGTGCCGCTGTTGTGGTGCTGTCGGATGACGCGGTGCTGATGTCATCGTCGGCCCCGAAAACCGCGGCTCTCATCGAGAACCTCGGGTATCGCGTCGTGACTGTTGACGTGTCAGAGTTTGAGAAGATGGAGGGCTGCGTCACGTGCCTCTCCGTCCGCATCCGCTGAGTTGAGACTCTGTCAAAAAATTTAGCTTCTAACGATTGTGGTTAGGCCGGAGCAGGCATATTCTAAAAAGCTGTCTGCTCCGCGTCTGGCTGACGAATTGCAGCGGTTCACGGTCGCGCCGTAGCGACCCGCAGTAATCACGATCACCGTTCGCGGTGATCCCTTTTCGTCAAGGAACCACGTTGTCTCACGATTCTGTCCAGCCCCCGCGCGTCAAAGCCGTGGGCACCTTTGCGGCCATCCGCCGTGTATATCCGTACGCCAAACCGGCGATGCCTCACATCTATCTCGGCATGGCGGCTGCGCTCGCGGCCGGCATCGTTGCGCTGCTCATCCCGCAAGTGCTGCGTTCGCTCGTGGACGGCCCGCTGCAGTCGGGTGACTCCGGCGAAATCTGGCCCGCATTCTTTATCGTCCTCGGGCTCGGCATCGTCGAAGCGATCATGATCGCACTGCGCCGCTACTTCGTGCTCACGCCCGGAACCCACGTTGAAGCGCGCATGCGCAACACGCTCTACATGACCCTGCAGCATTTGCCGGTAAGCTTCCACGATCGCTGGCCCAGCGGGCAGTTGCTGTCGCGCGCCGTGAGCGACCTGAGCCTCATCCGCCGTTGGCTGTCATTCGGGCTCGTGCTGCTCGTGGTCAACGTGCTCACGATCATCGTGGGGTTGATCTTCCTCGTCAACATCTCCTGGATTCTCGGCGTGATCTTCATCGTCACCTCGATTCCGCTCTGGATCTACGGCTACGTGTTCGAAAAGAAGTACTCGATCGTGGCTCGCCGCAGTCAAGACCAGACCGGTGACTTGGCGACGGCCGTTGAAGAGTCGGTTCACGGCATCCGTGTTCTCAAGGCATTCGGTCGCGGCAAGCACGCGCTCGTTGGATTCTCGGCTCAGGCCGAAAGCTTGCGCGGCACCGAGATTGAGAAAGCTCGCGCCATTGCGGGCATCTGGTTGTGGCTGTTGCTCGTACCCGACGTCATGTTCGCCCTCGGCCTGCTGGGCGGCGTCTGGCTCGTTGTCGAAGGAAACATTTCGGCCGGCGACCTCGTCGCGTTCTTTGCGACCGCGACCGTATTGCGCTTCCCCGTGGAATCGATCGGTTTCTTGCTCTCGATGACGTTCGACGCGCGCACCGCGGCCGACCGCTTCTTCGAAGTCATGGACTCCGACAACCCGATCACGGATCCCGAGAACCCGGAGACGATCACGGAGAGCAAGGGGCACCTGCAGTTCACGAACGTGCACTTCCGCTACCCGGATTCGCCCGCGAACGTTCCCGACCTCGTCAATGGTGTCGACCTCAGCATCGAGCCGGGGGAGACGATGGCTCTTGTCGGTCTCACCGGTTCTGGCAAGTCCACCATCACGGCGCTCACGACACGGTTGTACGACGTGACAGAAGGCTCGATCAGTATCGACGGCGTCGACATCCGCAACCTCACTCTGCTGGAGCTGCGTCGTCACCTGGCAATGGCGTTCGAGGATGCCACGCTGTTCTCGTCGAGTGTGCGCGAGAACGTGCTCATGGGTCGCCCCGACTCGAGCGAAGAGCAATTGCGCGAAGCACTCAGCATCGCGCAGGCCGACTTTGTTTACGACCTGCCGAACGGCCTCGACACCCTCGTGGGTGAAGAGGGCTTGAGCCTCTCGGGCGGTCAGCGTCAGCGCCTCGCGCTCGCTCGCGCCGTTGCCGCGAAGCCCGCGGTACTCGTGCTCGACGACCCGCTCTCCGCGCTCGACGTGGACACTGAGGCTCTCGTCGAGGCGGCGCTACGCAAAGTGCTGAGCTCCACCACGGCACTCATCGTTGCTCACCGGCCATCGACCGTGATGCTCGCCGACCGGGTTGCTCTTCTCGAAGATGGCAAGGTCACCGCAGTCGGAAAGCACTCCGACCTGCTCGCCACGAGCGACCATTACCGATACGTCATATCCAGTCTCGAAGAGGAAGAACAGGAGGTCAGCTCATGAGCGTGATGGGAACCTCCGGCGAAGAGCGTAACGACTACACCAAGGATGAGAGCCGCCAGATTCGTCAGCGTTCGCTGCGACTGCTTGGTTCGCTGATTGCGCCGCTGCGCGCCCGCGTGATTCTCACGATGGTCGTTGTTGTCGTCAGTACCGCCGCTCAAGTTGCGGGCCCCGCACTGATCGCTTTCGGCATCGACCGTGCTCTGCCGGCGCTTATCGACGGCGACGCGCTGCCCCTCGGAATCACCGTGGGGGCGTACCTGTTCACGGGCATCATCGGCGCCTCGATGATCGCCTGGTATACCGTGCTCAGCGCACGCGTGAGCCAAGCGATTCTGTTCGACCTGCGCAAGCGCGTGTTCTTGCACACCCAGCGGTTGAGTCTCGAATTCCACGAGAGCTACACCTCGGGCCGCATCATCGCGCGCCAGACCAGCGACCTCGATGCGATTCGCGAACTGCTCGACTCGGGCATCAACCAGCTCGTTCAGGGCGCGCTCTACATGGGGTTCATCGCGATCGCGATGTTCTCGCTCGACTGGGTGAGTGGCGTGATTCTGTTCTGCGCCCTCGTTCCGCTTGGCTTCCTCACGCGCTGGTTCCAGTTGCGGTCGCAATTGCACTTCCGCGAGACGCGCACCACCTCGGCCAAGCTGATCGTGCACTTCGTTGAGACCATGACCGGCATCCGTGCGGTCAAAGCATTCCGCAAGGAAGAGCGCAACCGCGAACAGTTCGGTGGGCTCGTCGAGAACTACCGGGATGCCAACGCCCGCGTCATCCAACTGTTCGGAATCTTCGACCCGGGTCTCGTTCTCATCGGAAACGTGGCCCTCGCAATGATTCTGCTTGTGGGCGGACTGCGCGTCTCGACCGGCGACCTCGCGATCGGTGCCCTGCTCGGTGCGCTGCTGTACGCGCGTCAATTCTTCGCTCCGGCGCAAGAGATGGCGATGTTCTACAACTCGTACCAGTCGGCTGCAGCGGCACTCGAAAAGATTTCGGGAGTGCTCGAAGAGCGCCCGACGGTTGCCGACCCCACGACGCCCATCGATCTGCGCAAGGCCAAGGGCACCGTGAAGTTCGACGGCGTGGAGTTCGCGTACAACTCGGAGAAAGTGATCCTGCCGAAGTTCGATCTCGAGCTGCCGGCCGGTCAGACGGTCGCGATGGTGGGAACAACGGGTGCCGGTAAATCTACACTCGCGAAGCTCATCTCGCGGTTCTACGACCCCAGCCAGGGCACGGTCTCGCTCGACGGCGTTGACCTGCGCAAGCTGCACCCGAAAGACCTGCGCCGTGCGATCGTCATGGTCACGCAAGAGGCGTATTTGTTCTCGGGCAACGTTGCCGACAACATCGCCCTCGGTAAGCCCGATGCCACTCGCGATGAGATCATCGCGGCCGCGAAGGCGGTAGGCGCGCACGAGTTCATCGAAGCGCTACCCAACGGCTACGACACCGACGTGAACAAACGAGGTGGTCGCGTGAGCGCGGGGCAGCGACAACTGCTGTCGTTCGCGCGCGCGTTTATCGCTGACCCCGTGGTGCTGATTCTGGATGAGGCAACCGCGTCGCTCGACATCCCGAGCGAGCGACTCGTGCAGGCCGGCCTTCAAACGCTGCTCGCCGATCGCACCGCTGTCATCATCGCGCACCGTCTCTCTACGGTCGCGATTGCTGACCGCGTGCTTGTGATGGAACACGGCCGCGTGATCGAAGACGGCACCCCGCAAGAACTCATTTCGGGCTCCGGCAAGTTCGCGCAACTGCACGCTGCCTGGCGTAACTCGCTCGTTTAGGGGTGGTGCCGCGCTAACCGCAGGTTGACGCGGTACTCGCCGTCGGGCACCCATTTCAGTGGCGTCGATTCGGCCTCGTAGTGCACGAGTGCTCGATCTTCGTGACTTAGGGGTGGATGCCCGCCCGAACGGATGACGCGCCACCACGCCACCTCGGAGCCGTAGCGGGCCATTACGGTTCCGACAGCGCGCGCGGCTCGCGAGCCGATCGTGGCAGCCACCTCGCCGTACGTCATCACGCGCCCGGGTGGGATGGATTCAACGACCTCAAGCACGCGGCTCACGAAATCGTCGCTGGGGGCGGGCATCGTGAGCGTTCAGTCAGCGAGCGTCAGGTTGGCGAGCGAGAGTGCGGGAAAGGAGCAGGGGAGAGGTCACGCTCTAGAGCGTGTACTCGCCCAGCTTCTCGCCATATTGGGTTTCGCCGACAATCTGGAAGCCCACTTTGAGGAAGAACTGCTCGGGGCCATCGTCGCCCTCTTCCCAAATGGCCGTGATGCGGTCGAAGCCGCGACTGCGAGCTTCTTCGGCGAGAGCCTTGACCGCGAAGCGGCCGATTCCCTGACCCTGCTCATCACCCGCAACGCTGACGCGCCAGATGCAGCTGCGGAACTCTTCTTGAGAAGCGTTGGCATCGAAGTTGCCGCGAACGAATCCCACGACCTTGTCGCCGTCTACGACGACGCGCGGCCACGAAGTTAGCGGATCGATGAACGCATCCGCGATCGCGTAGGAGGGCGGTGTGACGAACTGCTCCTGCCCGCGACGCAGCGAGAGGTTGTTGGCAGCCACGATGGTGCTTGCCGATAATTCTTCAAGTCTTAGCTCACCCATGAATACAGGCTAACCCGCGGTAGACAGATGCGCCAAGGTATCTCGATGTCGAGATACTTAGGAAAAAGAGTAAGCTGGTAGAGGCCACTAACTAAGGAGCAAAGCTTGTCCAAGATCAAGGTAGAAGGCACCGTCGTCGAACTCGACGGCGACGAAATGACGCGAATCATTTGGCAGCGGATCAAGGACACCCTGATCCACCCGTACATCGACGTTAACCTCGAGTACTACGACCTCGGCATCGAAAGCCGTGACGCAACTGACGACCAGATCACCATCGATGCGGCTCACGCCATCCAAAAGCATGGTGTTGGCGTCAAGTGCGCAACCATCACCCCCGACGAAGCCCGCGTTGAAGAATTCGGCCTCAAGAAGATGTGGCGCAGCCCTAACGGCACCATCCGCAACATCCTTGGTGGCGTTATCTTCCGCGAGCCGATCATCATTTCGAACATTCCGCGTCTGGTTCCGGGCTGGAACAAGCCGATCATCATCGGCCGTCACGCCTTCGGCGACCAGTATCGCGCCACCGACTTCCTCTTCAAGGGCAAGGGAAAGCTGACCGTGGAGTTCGCTCCCGAAGACGGCTCCGAGCCCATGAAGTTTGAGGTCTACGACGCCCCCGGCGACGGAATCGCTCAGGTTCAGTACAACCTCGATGACTCGATCGTTGACTTCGCTCGCGCGAGCCTCAACTACGGTCTCTCGCGTAACTACCCCGTGTACCTCTCGACGAAGAACACGATCCTCAAGGCCTACGACGGTCGCTTCAAGGACATCTTTGAAGAGATCTTCCAGACCGAGTTCAAGGACAAGTTCGAAGCTGCCGGCCTCACCTACGAGCACCGCCTCATCGACGACATGGTCGCTTCGGCCATGAAGTGGGAGGGCGGCTACGTCTGGGCGTGCAAGAACTACGACGGCGACGTTCAGTCCGACACCGTAGCTCAGGGCTTCGGCTCGCTCGGCCTCATGACCTCCGTTCTGGCCACGCCAGACGGAAAGGTTGTTGAAGCAGAAGCCGCTCACGGCACCGTGACGCGTCACTACCGCCAGCACCAGCAGGGCAAGCCCACCTCCACGAATCCGATCGCCTCGATCTACGCGTGGACCCGTGGACTCGCTCACCGTGGACTGCTCGACAACAACCAGGAGCTCATCGAGTTCGCCTCGACCCTGGAAGATGTCGTCATCAAGTCGGTGGAGGGTGGTCACATGACCAAGGACCTCGCGCTGCTCGTCGGACCGGACCAGAAGTGGGAAACCACCGAAGAGTTCCTCGACACGCTCGACAAGAACCTGGCCGCACGCCTCGCATAATCTGCGTCTCACGCGGTAACTGACTGGCGTACGCCACGACGTTCACGAAGGGCCCGAAAGCTTCGGCTTTCGGGCCCTTCTCTGTGTGCACGCGCAGGAGCTCACCCAGCTTGCTCTGGTTATTCTTGAGCGGCGGGTGCTGTGCGGTGCTCGCTCGTGCAGAACGCGACAGCGTGCCGCGCGGTGCATCGTGAGGAGGCAACAGTGACGGTCGTCATAGCTGGATGCGGTGACCTAGGGATCGAAGCAGGGCTCCGCTTTGCGGCGCTGGGGCATTCTGTAGTGGGCCTACGTCGTTCGATCGAGAAGTTGCCGCTCGAAATCGCTGGGCAAGCGGTTGATTTGTCTGCGCGGATGCCGGTTCTTCCCTCCGATACCAGCATCGTCGTAATTGCGGTCAGCCCCGATCAGCGCACGCGCGAGGGCTATCGCGCGACCTACGTCGACAGTGTGCGGAACGTCGCCGCTGCTATCGAGAGAGACTGCGCTGCTGCACCGAGAGTCATTTATGTCTCGTCGACCGCCGTTTATGGCGTCAGCGACGGCTCCTGGGTCGACGAATCTACACCGGCGACGCCGACGACGGAGACAGCGACCGTGTTGCGGCAAGCCGAAGAGTTGTTGCTCGAGGGCGTCGCCAATTCGACGGTTCTTCGCTTGGCGGGCATCTACGGGCCGGGCCGCACCCGACAGATCGACCGCATCCGTGACGGGGCTGAAACGGTGGCACCCGCCCCTTACTTCACCAATCTGATCCATCGGGATGACGCTGCAGCGGCCATCGTGCACCTCGCGACAATGGCCTCCTCGCCCGCCAGCATCTATGTCGGTGTAGATGATGAGCCGGCGGATCAGCGCGAGGTCATCGAGTTTCTCGCTCGCAGTATTGAGCAACCCATTCCGCTCGAACGTGCAAGCGGAACCACCGGTGGCAGGGGCCGCGGTAAGCGCTGTCGCAACGCGCTGCTGAAAAGCACAGGCTTCTCGTTTACCTATCCGAGCTACCGCGAAGGGTATGCGGCGGTGCTCGCGGGGGAAGGCACTCGTCATCGTTGATGTCGTTCGCAGAAAAGCGACTCGTCGCTCTCATCTAACGTTCGGCTAGCACTCGGCCAGTGTTGAGGATCGCTCCCTAGCGTCGAAGCGCAGCACAACTGCGCAACCGTCGACGAATTGGAGACACAATGTCATCTCACAGCCACGCAACAGCAGACCAGCTCGACACCATCCGCTCCATCATGAAGAGCACCCGAATTGCGATGCTGACCACGGTCGCCGCGAGCGGTGCTCTGCACAGCCACCCCATGACGGTTCAGCAGGCTGAGTTCGACGGCGACTGCTGGTTCCTTGCCTCCGACACCGCGGATGCCGTGCAGCAGCTTCAGGCCCACCCTCACGTGAACGTCTCCTACTCGGGCTCCTCGCAGTGGCTGTCGCTCGCCGGCACCGCTGAAGTCGTGCGCGACCAGGCGAAGAAGTCGGAGCTGTGGGGTTCGTTCACCGACGTGTGGTTCGAGGGCGGAGAGACCGACCCCTCGGTCGTCTTGATTCATGTCAAGGGCGAATCGGCTCAGTACTGGGAGAGCCCGGGCAAGGTCGCGACTCTCGTCGGCGTCGTTGCCGCGAAAGTGACCGGAGACCAGCCTCAGACCGGATCCTCTGAGTCGGTCACGGTCTAACTCATTCAACCGCACTTGCCAGGGACGAGGAACTGATGAAACGACTGCCAGTATTACGAAACGTTGATCGCCTCGAGGAGGCGACTTCGCTTGATCCCGCCGTCGAAAAGACGCGGGGCGTCGTCGATGCAGTACTTCGCCCTCGGTGGTTGCGAGACGTACTTCATGGCGTGCCGATGGGGCACCCCGTGCATCCGCTGGGCGTGCATGTTCCGCTGGGAGCGTGGATCTCAGCCGGAGTGCTCGACGCCGTGCCAGGCACCGAACAAGCATCGCGTGCCCTGGTCGGCGTCGGAGTGCTGGGCGCGAGCGGCACGGCAGTCGCTGGCTTTGCCGATTGGTCGCAGCTCGACGAGAAGCAGCAGCGCGTGGGCATTGTGCATGCCGCGGTCAATATCGTGGCCACGGGTTTCTTTGCGGCATCCTTCGTGCAGCGCTCCCGCGGAAAGCACACGAGCGGCAAAGTGCTGAGCTATGCCGGGCTTGCGATTGCCTCAGGCGGCGGCTACCTCGGCGGGCACCTGACCTATCGGCAGGCCGCGGGCGTCAGTCACGCGCCGGATGTCGAAGCCACCTTTCCCAGCGGCTGGCAGCAGCTAGCGCCACTCATTGACTTGCCCGAGGGCGCTCTCGAGAAGCGCGTCGTCGCAGGCACTGAAGTAGTGGTCTTCCGTCGGGGTGAGCGGGTCTCGGTGCTCTCCAACACCTGCAGCCATCTCGGGGCCGAGCTTCACGACGGCTACGTCGTCGAGGACGATTCCGCTCCGGGCGGCGCGTGTGTGGAATGCCCCTGGCACCAGAGCGCATTCTCGCTCGACACAGGCGAGGTCATCCACGGTCCGGCGACGAGTCCGCAGCCGCGTTTCGAGAGCCGCGTCGTCGATGGCACGGTGGAGATTCGCTTGCCACGCTAGTCGAAGCGCGCACCCTCAGGGTCTGAACTACGCAGGGCGAGTCCCAGCACGATGATCGCCCCCAGCGGGAAGAGGGCAAAGAACGCCCACCCGCCGGAAAGGTTCGAATCGTGGAGGCGCCGAACGATAATCGCGATTCCCGGGATCGCGGTCAGTAGAACCCAGCCTCCCACTATGAAAGCGAGAGCGACGAGCACCGGCGAATTCGCGGTCGTGGAGTCACTCCAACTCGCGATACTCAGAGTGGGATAGACAAGCGAGCCGAAGGGGCCAAAGTTGAGCGCATCACTCAGCGGACGGCCCGCGATCATCAGCGGGGCGACGACTTGGAGGGTCGTGACCACGACGAGGTTCACGAGCATCCACCACCAGTATTCGCTGCGACTGGCACGACCGCGCATCCGGAACGATCGATCGAAGAACCGGCGCATCGCCACCCGCATCGACGCTCCGGGCAGCGGGGCGCTTTCCGGGTCGATCGTGAGCGCTGCCGCGGCGGTGGAGGTCATGCCCTCAGCTTAGGTGAGCGGTTGTCGCTTTGAAAGGGGATCGGATGCCCCGGATGCCGAGGTCGGCGACGTGTCATGCTGTCGAGCCTAGCGACCCGGCCCCGAACCTTGCCCCGAGCCACTGCTAAGGGGAGCCTGTGCTGGCTGGCCGGATGCCGCGAACGAGAGTAGAACGAAGGTATGGCTACTTCTCGCTCCATCACGCTGGGCTCGGCGGTGCGCCGCTACCCGCTCGTTGCACTCACGGTTGTGGTTGGCGTCGTGGGGCTGGCATTGAACTGGACTGCGGCATCCGCCGTTGTGCCCTGGCTGCTCTCGCTCTACGCGCTCGCGGTGGCGGCGCGCGAAGCGGTGTCGATGGTGCGCAAACTTCTGAAACGCGAGTTCGGGCTCGATGTGCTGGCGGTCACCGCCATCGTCGCGACCGTTGTGGTGGGCGAGTACTGGGCAAGCATCGTGATCGTGCTGATGCTGACCGGTGGAGAAGCTCTCGAAGATTTCGCGGCGGGGCGGGCCAAGCGCGAGCTGAATGCGCTGCTGGGTCGCGTTCCGCAAACTGCGCATCAGGTGACGGCGTCCGGCGACATCGTTGACGTGCCCGCCACCGAGGTCACCGTGGGGGATCGCCTCGTGGTGCGTCCCTCGGAGATCGTGCCGGTGGATGCCGTGCTGGTCTCCACCGCGACATCCGTCGATGAATCGTCGCTCACGGGCGAGAGCATGCCCGTGGAAAAAGTGACCGGAGACCTCCTCTTGAGTGGGTCGGTGAATGGGCCAGAAGCTGTCACGGTGCAGGCGAGCGCCCGCGCATCCGACAGCCAATACCAACGCATCGTGCAGCTCGTCACCGAGGCGGCGGCGAGCAAGGCGCCCATCGTACGGTTGGCCGATCGCTATGCTGTGCCCTTCACGTTCGTGTCGATTGGGCTCGCCGCAATCGCCTGGTGGATCTCGGGTGACCCCGTGCGCTTCGCCGAAGTACTCGTGGTGGCGACGCCGTGTCCGCTGCTGATTGCGGCCCCGGTAGCGTTCATGGCTGGCATGTCGAGCGCCTCGACCTACGGCGTCGTCGTCAAGAACGCCGGCACTCTCGAGGTTCTCGCCCGCGCGAAAACTGTCGTGTTCGACAAGACCGGCACCCTCACGAGTGGGCGACCCGTGGTCGTCGAGGTGCGGCCCGAGGGCGCGCTCAGCGCCGACGAACTGCTGGCTTTGGTCGCTGCTGCCGAGCAGTATTCGTCTCACGTGCTCGCGGCATCCCTCGTCGAGGCTGCGAAGCAACGCTCGCTCGATCTGCCCGAGGTAGCGGATGCCCGCGAAGTCGCCACGCACGGCGTGCAGGCCCGCGTCGGGGCTCGGCTGGTGACGGTGGGCAAGCCCGCCTTCGTGGCGCAGCAGGCGCCCGCGCTGACTCGCATCGACCTCGCGAGCGGCGAGGCTGCCGTGTACGTGAGCATCGATGATCAGTACGCCGGCGCTATTGTGCTGCGCGATGCGGTGCGGCCCGAAGCAGCGCGCACGCTCACGGAGTTGGGCGAGCTGGGCATTCAGAACACTTTGATGCTGACAGGCGATGTGGAAGAGACGGCGCGCAAGGTGGCCGACGAACTCCACATCAGCGAAGTACACGCCGAGTGTCTTCCCGAAGACAAGGTGCGGCTCGTGCACGCGACCTCGCCGCATCCGGTGGTGATGGTCGGCGATGGCGTGAACGATGCGCCAGTGCTGGGAGCCGCCGACGTCGGCATCGCGATGGGCGCGAAAGGCTCAACGGCGGCGAGCGAATCGGCCGATGTCGTGATCCTGGTCGACGATCTGCACCGGGTCGTCTCCGCGGTGCAGGTCAGTCAGCGCACCGTGCAGATCGCGTTGCAGAGCATCTGGATCGGAATCGCCATCAGCATCGGGCTCATGCTCTTTGCCATGACGGGCGCGCTGCCCGCCGTGGTGGGCGCTGCGCTGCAAGAAGTGGTTGACCTCGTGACGATTCTCAACGCTTTACGGGCGTTGAGCCTTCAGCGTCGTTTGCGCGGCTCACCACGTTCGACCGCGGAGCGCGTGCAGGCGCCGAGCTAGTAGCCCGAGAAATAGTCGGTGTGGATGCGGCGGGTGCCGTTTGCTCGCAACGTCGCCTTCAGATCGCTGACGAGCGCGGGCGGGCCCGAAAGGTAAGCCCGGCGGTCGGCTAGATCGGGCACGAGTGCGGAGAGAGCGTCGCCGTTCAGGCGCCCCTCGCTGCCGAGAACCCAGCCTGCCGGAAGGGCGTCGGCGGGTTGCGGCCCGAACACGATGACGCGCACACCGGCGGCGGTGAGAACATCGCTGAAGGGCAGGGCTGCCGAGCTCGAGGTGGCGTAAATGACCACAATGTCACGCTCTTCGTCGTGACGGTGAGCGTGCGCGATCTGGCTCGCAAAGGGCGTCATGCCGATGCCGCCGGCGACGAGCAAGAGCGGCTCGCTCGTTTTGCGGGGGAGTACAAAGTCGCCCCAGATTCCCGTCGCGTTCACTTGAGAACCGCGCGGCAGCGCCAAGAGGGCAGCCTTGAAGCTGCTGGAGTTTTCGGCGACCGTGAACGTCACCGTCAGGGTGGCCCCGGCATCCGGTGCTGACGAGATCGTGAAGTAGCGGCGCACTCCGCGGAAGTCCGGAGAGGAGTGCGGCAGCGACAGCTCGATGTATTGGCCCGCCCGAAAGAGGATCGGCCGGTGCGGTGCAAAAGTGAGTTGCCACGTTCCGGGAGCGATCTCGTCGGTCTCGGTGAGCGACATCCGAATGGTGCGGCGCTGGGTGAACGCGAACGCCACGAGGTTACCGATGAGCAGCGCCAGCAATGGGTCGCTGTAGAAGTTACCGATCGAGAACGGGATGGCGAAGAGCAGGGCGACGAGCACCGCGAGGCTGAGGCGTTGCCAGCGTCGCGGCGGCAAAGTGAGTGGTTCGCTCAGCATGAAGCCGGCAAAGAAGATCATCTGAGATGACAAGAACGTGAAGCTGAGCGCCTCGGTCAGGTCGCCACCGGTAGCGAGCGTGAACGCAATGCGGATGCCGGCCGCGACCACCACGAAGGTGAGCCCGAGATCGAGGCGTTGCGTGCGGTACAGAATGAGGAACGCGGCGATCAGAACGAGCGGCTGCAGCCAGGGGGTTCCTACCCACCACGTCGGAAAACCGAGCGGTACGAAGATGAAAACGTACGCGCCGAGTGCCGCCGGGTTGAAGATATGGCGCCCCCGGAATGCGATGAGAAACTTGGATGCCGCGGCAATCGTTGAGGCCAGCGCAATGGCGAGCAGTCCAGACAGCTGCAGGCTCGGTGCCATGATGAAGAACACGAGCAGCCCCGTGATGAGCGACGATTCGAGGTGCGCTCGCTGACCCACGATGCGGGCTCCGAGCCAACTGGCGCCGTAGCTAAACGCGACCGCGACCGGCAAACTGGCGAGCAGCGCGAAGGGGTCAGGCGAGACGAGGCCGACGAACGCGAGCGCGATCGACACGACAGCGAGTACGGCGAGACTGCCGAGCACCAGCTTGTACATGGCGACGGCGCCGAGGGTTCGATCGAGCCAACGTTTCATAGAAATACTTCTCCGGTGAGGTGCGCCGAGTGCTCGACTCGGCCGGTTGAGTGCATCCGCACCCACTGAAAGTCGAACTCGGCTTCGAGCTCCGCAGGTTCGGCAAAGAACAGTGCGGTGGCGAGGCCGTCGGCCTCGAGGGCAGTGCGGGCGATGGCCCACGTCGCGATGATGCGGTCGGTGGGCAGTCCGGTGCGAGCATCCAGAATATGGTGCAGCCCGGCCCACGCTCGGCGGTTGGGGGCCGAGGCGCAGATCGCTTCGTTGCTCACCGTCACCACGCCAATCGCTTTGCTGGTGTCGAGCGGATGCTCCAGGGCGACCCGCAATTCGCCAGCGCCGCGGTGCAGAATGTCTCCGCTCGCATCCACCGTGCTTGTCATGACACCGTGCTCGGCGAGCACCGCCGCCACGAGATCGACGAGGTAGCCCTTGCCTGCGGCGCCCACGTCGAGTACTGCCGGGGTGAGCGTCGTGAGAGCGCTGCCGTTCCAGCTGATGGCTTCGCTCCAGTCGGGAACGCGCGTGTGGGTGGCAGCGGGTTGCAGCGAGTAGGTGCGGTCGTAGCCGAGCTCTTCCAGAGCGCGGCCCACGAGCGGACTGACCGCTCCGTTCGTTGCGTCGTAAAGACGACGGTAAAGCTCAAACAGCGGGGGAGCATCCGTCGGAAAAGTGTAGGTGCCGGGCGTGCGTGCGATCGCGGTGACGAGGGAGTCGTCGCGAAACCGCGAGTAGGTACGGTCGAACAGCTCGATTCGGTGCGCTACGGCAGCCTCTACGTCAGAGCCGAGGGGCTCCGCAGTGTCGATCTGCCAGGGCGCACCGATGGCATCAAACTGTTTACTCGGCGAGGGCATCAGCCTTGATCGCGTCGACAGCCTTGTTGAAGCCACCGCTCGTGAGCGAGGAACCGGCTACCTTGTCGACGGAAAGCTCGTCGATGTTCTTACCCACGACTTCGTCGGCAATTCCGTCGATGAACTCGCCCTGAAACTGGATCGAGTTGGGGTTCTCGCCGTAGCCGACGACCGTGACGTCGGTGACGGTGTTGCTCTCGAGGGTGAGCGTGACATCCACCTTCTCGGCGCCGTTGGGAGAGGTGTAGTCGCCCGACTCCGTGTAGGTGCCATCGGTGTAGTCGGCGCCGGCGTCGGGGGCATTCACATCGGCAGTTCCGCTGCCCGTGCCGGTGCTCGGCGACGAGCAGGCGGAAAGTGCACCCACGAGGGTGACACCGGCAAAGAGGGCTACGGCAGTCTTGTTGTCGGTGAGGTTACGCATGGGGCTCCCAGAGGTTGGCGAGTGTTCAGTATGCCCGAGCAACCCTGACGAGAAGCTGGAATCTCAGGGCTTTCAGCGCTCTCAGCGACGATTGCCAGACGCTAGTCGTTGCGCGAGCTGGTGTCGTCGGTGTCGAGAGGATCGCGGGTCGTCGGAACGTTCGTGGGCTGCGCGGTGTCGTCTGCGACAGCCGCGGAACTGTCGGCGGCGGGGTCGTCCGAACTCTCTTCGGTGGCGTCCGCAGTTCCAGAGGGATCGTCGGCCCCTTCTTCCTCGGCGTCATCGAATTCGGGTGCCGCGTCAATGGCTTGTTCGAGTTCGTCGACGAGCAACGAATTGGGCGCGATGATTCCGCCTCGGTAGCCGGCGCGAGCGATCATGTGAGCGGAAACGGGCGCGGTGATCATCTGGAAAATCAGGAGAAAGATCAACAGCAGAATCGTCGAGAGCTGACGGTTCTGCAGGGCGATGGCTAAGAGCACGAACGTGAGGCCCAGAATCTGGGGTTTGGTGGTGGCGTGCAGTCGCGCGATCGCATCGGGAAAGCGTAAGAGCCCCACCCCGGCCGCGGCCGAGAGGAAGCCGCCGAGCAGGAGGAAAACGCCAGTGAGAACGTCGAGGATCGTGTCGAGGGTCATGAGTTGGTCCTCCGCGACACGTAGCGCGCGACCACGACAGAACCGAGAAATGCGGTGGTGGCAAGCACGAGCATCGCCGGCAGGCTGCGGGTGTGACCGTGGTAGACCATCTCCGCGCCGAGCGCACAAATGATTGTCGTGAGCAGCATGTCGGAGGCGATCATGCGGTCAAGAATCGAGGGGCCGCGGATGATGCGGTAAAGCGCCAGGAGGGCCGCAACGAGCAGCATCAGCCCGACGGCGATGAAGACCCATTCGTTCATCGGGTGGCCTCCGTCTCGTGAATGCGGGCAAGGTCATCTTTCGACCCGATGGCGCGAACGATGCGCGCTTCAACGAGGAGCACCTTGGTGCGCATCGCTTCAACATCGGCGGCGGTAGTCGTATCGAAAGTGTGGAAGTACAGGATGGCACGCTCGCGGTCGACTTCAACGACGATCGACCCGGGAACCAGTGACATCGCAATCGCGTCCAACGTCATGACGAAGTCAGAACGCGTGCGTAGTTGAACGGCGATAACGGATGAGGTGGGAATCGGTCGCGGGTTGAGCGCCTGGAAGGCGACCGTGAACGACGCCACCGTGACATCCACAATGAAGTGGGCGAGAAAGACAAGCGAGTACCAGATGTTCAATCGCCCCGAGATATCGGCCGGGGGCAGGTAGAGCACGCGAGTGACCAGAATCGCGACGATGAAACCGGTCAGGATGTTCAGCCAGGAGAACTGCCCCCAGAGAACGGCCCACAGCACCACGAGACCGAGCAGCAGTGGTAGTTGCTGCCAGACTCGGCCGCGTACTTCGGAGCGCGATGCTCGGTGTTCGGTCACGGGTTGGTTCACGGCGGACGTAGTGGACGCTGCCGCGGAAGTGGGCTGGCTGTCGTGGGCGCTCATTCGAGACCTCCCGGGAAGACAGTGTTCACGTAGTACGCCGGGCCGTCAATGTTCTCGCCGGCATTCGCGCTCAGGTCGAAGAGCGGAGTCGCGAACACGGTGAGCGCAACGCTCGCGGCAACCATCGCTACCGTCGCGCCGACCATGATGCGCGGCGTCGTGCGTACGGATTCGACCGTGGCAGAGCTGCTGTTTTCGGAGGACATCGCGAGCGGGTTTTCGTAGTCGGCGACCTCTTCGGCGTCACGCCAGAAGATCATGCTCCAGGCGCGAGCGAGGGCATACAGCGTGAGTAGCGATACAGCTGCACCACAGCCGATGAGCACCCACGCGAGCGTGGAGCCGTTGTTGGCGCCTGCCTCGAACAGGGCGAGCTTGCCGAGGAATCCGGAGAACGGAGGGATGCCACCGAGGTTCAGCAGAGGGATGAAGAACAGCACCGCGATGAGGGGACTGGCCTTGAGCATCCCACCCAGTTTGTTGATGCCGGTCGTGCCGCCCTGTCGTTCCACGAGCCCGGTGGCCAAGAACAGGGTCGTCTGCACGGTGATGTGGTGGACGATGTAATACGTTGCTGCCGCGAGCCCCGCCGCGGTATCGATGCCGATGCCGAACAGCATGTAGCCGATGTGACTGATGAGCGTGAACGACAACAGTCGCTTGATGTCGGACTGCGCTACCGCTCCTAGGATTCCGACCACCATGGTGAGCGCGGCCACAATCAGCAGCACAGTATTGAGTTCGCCACCCGGGAAGATGATCATTTCGGTGCGGATGATCGCGTAGACACCGACCTTGGTGAGCAACCCAGCGAAGACGGCCGTGACGGGTGCTGGCGCCATCGGGTAGGAGTCAGGCAGCCAGAAGGAGAGCGGGAAGACGGCAGCCTTGATGCCGAATCCGATCAGCAACATGACGTGGAGCACCAGTTGAACATCGGCGGGCAGTTCCGCAAGACGCACGGTGAGCTGGGCGATGTTGACGGTGCCGGTTGCGCCATAGATCATGGCGATCGCCGCGAGGAAAATGGCGGACGACACCAAACTAACGACGATGTACACCGTGCCCGCGCGAATGCGGGGTTCGGTGCCGCCGAGCGTGATCAGCACGTAGCTGGCCACAAGGAGGATCTCGAAGCTGACATAGAGGTTGAACAGGTCACCCGCGACGAAAGCGTTGAACACACCGGTCGCCAAGATCAGGTAGGTCGGGTAGTAGATCGAGACTGGGGTTTCTCGGTCTCCGTCGGCAAGACCCTGACCCACGGAGAATACGAGGACGGCCAACAATACGGCTGCGGACACCACGATCATGAGCGCCGAGAGTCGATCGATCACGAGCACGATGCCATAGGGCGCGGGCCAGCCGCCGACCTCGACCGCAATCGCACCGTTGGTATCGACAGCGACGAGCAGCGCGGCTCCGATCGCGAGAACGGCGGTGAGCACGCTGACGGTGATCAGCGTTTGCACCCGGGGGCGCTTGGCTTGAGTCAGAGCTGCTGCTGCACCGAGTAAGGGCAGGAGAACGACGAGAGTGGTGAGGGCGCTCACGCGTCTCCCTCCTTCTTGTCGAGTTCCTGTTGTCGGCGTTCGGCGGCGAGGCTCTCTTGCTCCTCGCGTTCCTCCTGCTTTTTGAGGTCGACAGCGGTGGAGATAGCGGCGGCCGCGCGAGTACCGAATTCGGTGTCGTCACCATCGACCGGACGGTCGGTCGTGACCGAGGTGCGGCGGCGGCCCATCGCGAGGTCTTCCGTGTCGTCGTAGACCACATCGGCATTGGCCAAGCGCCACGAGCGGTAGATCAGCGCAAGCAAGAACGCGGAGACGCCGAACGTGATCACAATCGCCGTCAGGATGAACGCCTGCGGCAAGGGATCGGCGGTAGCGGCATCCTCACCATAGAACGCAGCGGCGCCGGAGGGACCCGACACGATGAGAATCAGCAGGTTGGTCGCGTTGCCCACGAGCAAGAAGCCCAACAGCACGCGGGTCATGCTGCGCTCAAGAAGAAGGTAGACGCCTACCGAATAGAGCACGACCATGATGATCACGAGGGTGAGAGAGGCGTTCATATGGTGCTTCCGCTCTCGAGAGATTCAGAGGACTCTTCGCGCTGACGATCGATCTCGGCGCCCAAGCTGCGGAGGACATCGAGCACCATTCCGATGACCACGAGGTACACCCCGATGTCGAAAATGGTGGAGGTGGAGAACTCAACGTGGCCGAGCAGGGGGATGGTCGTTTCGAAGAACGTAGAGGTGAGAGCATCCGCCCCCAGCAGCAGCGGCACGGTGGCGGTGCCCGCAGCAAGAACGAGACCGACACCCAGGATGCGCCCGGCGTCGAAGGGAGCGGCGGCGCCGAGTTCGTAGCGTCCGCCAGCAAGGTAGCGACCGGCCAGAGCAAGACCAGCGACGAGCCCCGCCGCGAAACCGCCGCCGGGGAGGTTGTGGCCAGCGAACAAGAGATAGAGCGAAAGCACGATGAGGGGGTGGAAGAGCAAGCGAATGACAACTTCGAGCAGGATCGACCGGTTTTCGGGAGCCAGCTTGCGACCCGCGAGCAGCCACGCGTTGCGAGTTGACGGGTCTTGAACGCCCGGTACGTACTCGGACGAGACGATCTCGCGCGACGGCTTCAGGCGGGCGCGGATCGTTCCGCGGGCACGGGCCTCTGAGACGCGCGGCAGGTTGTCGGTGCGGCTGCGCAAGAACACGAGGCTCGCAACGCCGGTTGCGGCGGCGACGATCACGGAGAGCTCGCCGAGAGTGTCCCAGCCTCGGATGTCGACGAGCACAACGTTCACGACGTTGCGACCGTGACCAATCTCGTACGCGAGGTCGGGCAGCGACGCCGAGATGGGGTCGGCGCTTCGGGCGCCGAGCGCGACGATGGCGACGATGCCCATGAGCAGCCCCACCGAGAGGCCAACGGCAGCACGCAGCACGCGGCGTGAACTGCCGTGAGCCTTGCCGAGGCGAGCGGGCAGGCGACGAAGCACCAACACGAAGGCGATGAGAGTGACGGTCTCGACCAGAACTTGCGTGAGGGCGATATCGGGCGCACCGTGGAACGCGAAGAGCGCCGCCATTCCGTAGCCAACGACGCCGACGAGAACCGCCGCTTGGAAGCGCTTCTGGGCTGCCACAAGTGCGAGCGCGGCCACGATCATGACGGCACCGATCGCGAGTTGGCCGGCACTATCGAAGAGTCGGATGGAGTCGGGCCAGCTGCGATTGAGCGCGAGCGTGCTGCCTACCGAACCCACCATCACGAGCAGGATCACGGTGAGATAGAAGGGCAGCGAACCACGCTGAGTGGTCGCCGTCACCCGCAACGCGACGCGGTCAAGCGTGCGCAGCGTGGAGCGATACAACTTGTTCGAATCGACGATCGCCGGCACGAGCGACTGCAGCGCGAAGACCTTCGTGCGAGCCCAGAACAGCGCCAGACCCACGAGCAGCGTGGCAGCAGAGATGAAGAACGCGGCATCAAAGCCGTGCCAGAGCTTGAGCGAGTAGTCGTAGCCCTCGGAGACGAATTGCGTTGAATAGCCTTCGAGCACGGTTCCGACGGTGCCAAAGAATGGTGCGAGAACCAGGCTGCTGGCGGCGAGAATGGCGGGCGACGACAGGAACCACACGTTCTCATGCAGCGGCCGCACGGTTTCGACACCGTTTTTACTCGCAAACGCACCCCAGACGAAGCGGGCGCTGTAGGCGACCGTGAGGGTGGAGCCGACGGAGACGCCGACGATGGCGATCCAGCCGAGCGCTGAGCCCGCGCTCGCGCTCTCGATGAAGCTCGCGAGCACCGACTCCTTGGCCACGAAGCCGGCGGTGAACGGGATGCCCGCCATGGATGCCGTGGCAATTACCGCAATGGTAGTGAGGAAGGGAGCTTCCCGGCCCAGCCCACTGAGCTTGGTGAGGTCACGGGTTCCGACGCGGTGGTCGATGAGGCCAACGACCAAGAACAACGCCGCCTTGAAGAGAGCGTGGGCAAGGAGCAATGCGACTCCGGCAAGAGCCGCGGTACGCGTGCCAAAACTCACGACCGTGAGCAAGAACCCGAGCTGACTGACGGTGCCATAGGCAAGCAGAAGTTTGAGGTCGACCTGCGTGAGCGCGCGCCATCCGCCCACCAGCATCGTGAACACACCCAAACCGAGCAGCAACGGTTGCCAGCCGGGGGTGTGAGCAAAGCCGGGAGCGAGTCTGGCGATGAGGTAGATGCCGGCCTGCACCATCGCGGCCGCGTGCAAATAGGCGCTCACCGGAGTGGGCGCGGCCATCGCCGAAGGTAGCCAGAACTGGAACGGAACGATGGCCGACTTGCTGAGCGCGCCGACGAGAATCAGCATGATCGCGATCGTGACGGCGGTGCCCTCGGGGGCGAGGTCGATAAGCCGCGCCAGGCTGGCAGTGCCGGTGCGCTCCGCGAGCATCACGAGACCGACCAGCATCACGAGGCCACCGGCGGTCGTGACGATCAGGGCCTGCATCGCAGCAATGCGACTCGCGAGTCGACCGGTGTTGTGGCCGATGAGCAGGAAGGAGAAGACCGTCGTGGCTTCCCACAGGATGAAGAGCAAGTAGACGTTGTCGGCGATCACGAGGCCGTACATCGTGCCGGTGAAGGCGAGGAAGACCGCAGCGAAGCGACCAAGGCCTCCTTCGGTATCAGCGAAGTACTTGATGCAATAGAGCATTACGAGTGTGCCGACGCCGGTGACAACGAGAGCAAGCAGCCACGAGAGGGTGTCTACGCGAAAGCTGAGATCGAGGTTCAGCTGCGAGATCCAGGGGATGCTTTCGGTGGGCGGGGCATCCGCGAGAAGAGCGGGAGTCTGCAGCAGGGTGTAGATAAATGCCGCAGCAGGAATGAGAGCCGTGACAAAGAAGACACGAGTGTGCAGGCGACGCGTGAGCGCAGGGATCACCAAGGATACGAGCGCAAACGCTGCGAGCAGCACTATCACGGGGCTCTCCGCTTCGAGCTGTGGCTGGAACCTTGCGGATTCAGTGCAGTTCTCCCTTAGGGGTGCTCGATCTGGTGGTCGAGTGCTGCAGCGCAGCCAAGGCGAATGGCGTTGCGACAGAGTGGCGAGATGGTCAGTGTCTTCGTCAATGACATTCTACCGGACGGATATCTGGGCTGTGGGTGAGAGGCCTCCGGTAACAATTACGTCGCGAGGGGTTGCAAAACTTTAGTTCGTAAAGTTTACTAACAAACATGACAATGGGGTTCACGAACGGAAAAGCGCTACGACCAACAGCAAAAGTGCTGCCCGAACACGCGCGCAATCACAACCGATCGCTTGTGCTTCAAACTCTCTACCGCCAAGGCGAACTCAGCCGCGCGGATATCGCCCGTGAAACGGGCCTGACTCGGGTGACCATCTCCGACCTCGTTGCTGAGCTCATCACTGACGCACTCGTCATCGAGACGGGCCACCGCGAAGGCAGCCGACCAGGCAAGCCCGCCACCATGCTGGAGCTCAACGCTGAAGCCCTCGACATCATTGGCGTCGACCTCAGCGATTACGACACCTTCCGCGGCGCCGTCATGGACATCCACGGGGCGATCCGATACCGCCACGACATTCCTCTCGCCGACAGCAGCGGTGCGGATGCCACAGCCAAAGTTATCGCTCTAGTCGACGCCTTGCTCGCCCACGCCACCCGGCCCGTGCTCGGCATCGGCATCGGCTCTCCGGGAATTGTCGATCTCGGAGGGGTCGTGCTGAGCGCCCCCAACCTCGGATGGAACGACCTGCCCTTGCAGAGCATGGTCGCTGAACGGTTCGAATTACCCGTAGTGGTGGCTAACGACGCGAACGTCGCGGCACTCGCCGAACACAGCTTCGGCGGTGCAGCCAGCGACATGATGCTCGTCAAAGTCGGCCACGGTGTGGGTGCTGGGCTGCTGCTCGGCGGCATCCCTCTCTTCGGAAGCAGCTTCGCTGCAGGCGAGATTGGCCACGTTGTCGTCGGTACCGATGGCGGTATGGATTGTGCCTGCGGCAAGACCGGATGTTTAGAAACGTGGTTAGCAGCGCCGCGCTTGGATGTCGCGCAGGCTGCGGCATCCACCGATGACGAACGAAACACCGTTGTGGCGGAAGCAGGGCAGCGCCTCGGCATTGCCCTTGCTCCCGTCGTGGGCGCGCTCAATCTTTCGGAGATTGTGTTGAGCGGCCCGACCTCCCTACTTGAGGGTGCGTTGAAAGACGCCACCGTCGAGACACTCCGTGCACGGACGATGGCCAAATTCCACGGCGATCTGACGGTGCGGATGACAGCGCTCGGAGAGGACATTGTCATGCGCGGCGCAGCCGTGATGGTGCTCTCCGCGCAATTAGGAGTCTCATAGTCGAGCTCCTGCACCACGAGGTGTCCAGTTTTCCGCTGGCACCATCGCCCTAGGAAAGGAAATACAGTGAGGAAACTCAGCATCGCGGCGCTTGGCGTCGTGGCAGCGTTGACGCTGGCCAGTTGTTCGGCAGGGGATAGCGGCAGCGGCGAAGATGCCACCGCCGACCTGCGCGTGTGGCTGGTCGGAACGGACACTCCCCAAGAGGCCCGTGACTACCTGATCGACACCTTCGAGTCAGAAAACCCCGGCTCAACACTCACCATCGAAGAGCAAGCGTGGGGTGGCCTTGTTGACCTGCTCACGACGAACCTCTCGGGTAGCGACAGCCCCGACATCGTCGAGGTCGGAAACACTCAAGCGGCAGCATTCACGTCGGCGGGCGCATTCCTCGACTTGACTGCTGATTACGATGCTCTCGGTGGCGACGACCTGCTACCGGGCTTCGTTGAGGCGGGTTCGTACGACGACAAGTTCTACGCTCCTCCGCTGTACTCGGGATCACGACTCGTCTTCTATAAGAAAGACGCGCTCGCTGCCGCAGGACTCAGCGTTCCGACCACCCTCGACGAGTACGTTAGCAATGGCGTCGCGCTCGCCGATGCCAACCCGGGCGCATCCGGAATCTGGTGGCCTGGTCAAGACTGGTACAACGCTCTGCCCTTCATCTGGGAGAACGGTGGCGAAGTCGCGACCTTCGAGAGCGACGGCTGGAAGTCGCAGTTCTCCTCGCCCGGATCGATTGCCGGTCTGGAGCAGGTTCAAGATGTGATGCTTAACGCATCGCGGGCCCCCAAGGACGCCAACGAGACCAACCCGCAGGTTGGCTACTGCGAGGGTTCGACGTTGCAGCTCTCGGCTCCCAGCTGGGTGAAGTGGTCGATTCTGGCTCCGCTGGATGCCGAAACCCCCGGCTGCCCCGACGAGGAAGCCAACCTCGGTGTCTACGCGATGCCGGGCAAGGATGGCGGCGCGGCGCAGGTCTTCGCC
Source organism: Salinibacterium sp. VpJ6 (assembly GCF_059767345.1). Taxonomy (NCBI): domain Bacteria; kingdom Bacillati; phylum Actinomycetota; class Actinomycetes; order Micrococcales; family Microbacteriaceae; genus Salinibacterium; species Salinibacterium sp. VpJ6. The sequence continues at coordinate 1,028,150 of NZ_JBSOQL010000001.1, read as the reverse complement.
GGCGGTTCGAACATTGCGGTGTCGGCCAACTCGGCACACCCCGAGCTCGCCAAGAAGGCATTGGCGATCATCCTGAGCGACGAGTTCCAGTCGATCTACGGCGCCAATGGCCTCGTGCCGGCGAAGCTCTCCTTGGCAGACACGCTGGGAACAGATGAGGTTGCTCAGGCGATCGCTGAAGCTGCCGGTGCTGCCCGCCTCACTCCGCCATCGCCCAAGTGGGCTGACGTTGAAGCGTCTGGCGCGTTGACGGACTTCTTCGTGCAGGTCGCTCAGGGTGGCGATGTGACGGCGCTTGCGAAAGAACTGGACGCCACAATCGACGGCATTCTGAACGACTAACCCCTTCGCCGGAGATGGCAGAGGTTACTCACAAAAGGGTGCTCGGCGCGGTCGCGCATGACTGAGCCGAGCACCCGTTTCGTTGCCATCGCCCTAGGAAAAGGTTCGAGGCACAGTTCAATATTAACCGGGAGCTCTTATGTCACCGACCCCCTCTCTCGATGTCGCCCCGGGCGACGTCGATGGGGACCGCCTGATTGCGCCTTCGCAATCTGGCAGTCAGCGCGCGGTCAAGAAACCGCGCGCGCAGTTCACCCCCTATTCCTTGCTCTTTCCTGCCACTGCCGTGTTGGCAGCCGTGGTGGGGTGGCCGCTGATCCAACTCGTGATCATGTCGTTCCAAGAGTTCGGGCGCGCTCAAGTCTTTGGTGCACCGTCGCCGTTCATCGGATTTGATAACTACATTGAGGTTCTGACCGACCAGGCCTTCTGGCTAGTCATGTTCCGCAGCTTCGCTTTTGCAGCGGTGTGCGTCGTCAGCACGATGGTTATGGGCACACTGATTGCCCTGCTCATGTCAGCGCTCGGCAAAGTCATGCGGCTCGTTTTGTCGATCGGCTTACTACTGGCGTGGGCGATGCCCGCCCTGACGGCAACGATCGTGTGGGGGTGGATGTTTGATACTGGCTACGGCGTGGTGAACTACGTTCTCACCCACTGGTTCGGCCTCGATTACATCGGTCATTCGTGGCTGATCGAACCCTTGAGTTTCTTCTTCGTCGCGGCGCTCATTGTGATCTGGGGTGCGATCCCCTTCGTCGTCTTCACCATCTACGCGGGGCTCACTCAGGTGCCCGATGAAGTTATTGAAGCATCGCAGTTGGATGGCGCGGGGCCAGTGCAGCGCTTCCGATTCATCATTTTTCCGTACCTGCGTTCGATCTTTCTGGTGGTTTTCATCCTGCAGATCATTTGGGATCTCCGCGTCTTCACGCAGATTTTCGCCCTCCAAGGAATCGGCGGAATTAAGGATCAGACGTCGACTCTCGGCGTTTACATTTACCAAAATTCGCTGGGCACCGGCGAGTACGGTACGGGTGGCGCAATCGCGGTCATCACGGTGATTGTCATCACGGCGATCTCGTTCTATTACGTGCGTCAAAGCGTTAAGGAGGAAGAGCTGTGAAAAAGGTGCTCTTGAGTGCGATCGCTGCGGTGATCACTGCATTTTCTATTTTCCCTGTCTATTGGATGGTGCAAACCTCGTTCCAGCCGAACAACGAAATTCTGGGTTCCGAAGTCAACTTTTGGCCGCAGAACTTTACCCTGCGTAACTACGAGACGGTGCTCTTCGATGCCACCCGCTCGCAGTTCATGCCGGCTCTCGGCAACTCCATTGTGGTCACCGTCTCGACTGTCGTGATCGCTCTGGTCTTCGCGTTCTTAGCGTCGTTGGCGGTCACTCGCTTTCGATTTAAGAGTCGCAAGGGTTTCATCCTGACCATCCTCATCGTTCAGATGATTCCGGCTGAGGCAATGATCGTCTCCACGTATCGAGTGCTCGATAGTTGGTCGCTGCTCAACACGATTATGGGACTCACGATTGTGTACGTCGCCACGGTTCTGCCATTCACGATCTGGACGTTGCGGGGATTCGTGAACGGAGTGCCGGTCGAGCTCGAAGAGGCTGCCATGATCGACGGCCTGTCACGCTCTGGAGCGTTCTGGCGAATCACCCTGCCGCTGCTTGCGCCGGGCTTGGTCGCAACCGGCGTCTTCGGTTTCATTCAGGCGTGGAATGAGTTCCTGCTCGCCCTTGTGGTGAACTCGCGACCCGAGATGATGACGCTGCCCGTGTGGTTGCGCACCTTCCAGATCGCGAATGGCACGACGAACTGGTCGGCAATTATGGCTGGCTCCACACTCATGGCCATCCCGGTCATTGTGTTCTTCCTGCTGGTTCAGGGGCGCATGACGAGTGGTCTTGTGTCGGGGGCGGTGAAGGGGTGACGTCGCAATATATGGTGGGCGTCGATATCGGCGGTACCAAGACGGATGCCGTCGCTATCGACGCGCACGGAGCGATCGCGGGGCGGGTGCGGGTTCGTTCGGGTATTGGTCCCGACGCGCTCGTGTCCTCGACGATGCTGGCGCTTGCAGAGTTAGCGGGCGAGGTCGGGGTATACACGATTGATTTCACGAGCATTGGGATCGGTATTCCCGGGACGGTAGTGGAAGGTCGTGTCTCGCACGCTCTTAACCTTGCAATTGACGGACTCGACTTCGGCGCCGAACTCGGGGCCCGTCTGGGGCGCAGTGTCAATATCGATAACGATGTGAACGCGGCAGCGCTGGGCGCCTTTCACTTGCTCGAGACGGATCCGAGCCATTCGATGGCCTTCCTCAATTTGGGCACGGGACTCGCAGCGGGTCTCGTACTCGGTGGTCAGCTTTGGCGCGGGTCACGCGGTGCGGCGGGAGAGATCGGGCACGTGCCGATTGATCCGCAGGGCGCTGAATGCCCGTGCGGTCAGCGAGGCTGCCTCGAAACGATGGCGTCGGGCTCGGGAGTGGCGCGCATGTGGCCCACTGACTCTGATCAGCCGACCACTGCACTGTTTGCGGCTGCGGCATCCGGAAACGCCGCGGCGGTGGCCGTGCGAACTCGTCTTGTTGAGAATGTTGCTGCGGCGGTACGGATGCTGATCTTGACGGTCGATGTCGACTCGGTCGTACTCGGTGGGGGAGTCAGCACTCTCGGCGACCTCGTTGCTGACGTTCGTGCAGTGCTGGCACGCTGGGAAAGCACATCGGCGTTCTTGGCCTCAATCGAGTTGAGTAGTCGCGTGCACGGATTGCCGGCCGACTTTCCTGCAGCGGCGGTGGGCGCAGCCATGGTGAGCAGCGAGGCAGGAGGGCAGTGACATGGCAGAAGTAGTGATTGTCGATTCGAAAGAGGCTGCCGGTGAAATCGCTGCCGACCTCATCGAAGTGCTCGTGCGTCGGAGCCCGGATACCGTACTCGGCCTAGCAACCGGGTCGACGCCCTTGACAACGTGGGCTGCGCTCGCGGCTCGAGCCCTAGACCTGTCTGCTGTGCGGGGGTTTGCTCTCGATGAATATGTCGGATTGCCTGCGGGGCATCCCGAAAGCTACCGCTCGGTCATCACCCGAGAGGTCGTCGAACCCCTCGGGTTGACGCCCGAACTCGTGCAGGTGCCGGCCGAGAGCGGCCCGATCGAGACGGCCGGTGCCGACTACGAGCGCGCGATCGTTGCGGCCGGTGGTATTGATCTGCAGATTCTCGGAATCGGGTCGACGGGGCACATCGGCTTCAATGAACCAGGATCATCATTCGCTTCACTCACTCGAGTGAAGACGCTCACGCAGCAGACCAGGCTCGATAACGCTCGCTTCTTCGATTCACCCGACGAGGTGCCCACGCACTGCGTTACGCAGGGGCTCGGCACCATTCAGCGGGCCCGGCATTTGGTGCTGTTGGCGTTCGGGGAGAAGAAGGCGGCGGCGCTCGCGGGAGCCGTCGAGGGGCCGGTGACGGCAAGTCTGCCGGGGTCGGCAATTCAGTTGCACTCCACCGTCACGGTGATTGTTGATGAGGCTGCGGCATCCGAGCTCAAGTTTGCCGACTACTACCGCTACTCCTGGGAGAACCGCCTCGACTGGGAGCGACTGCACTAAAGCTCCAGACTTTACCAGCGAGGCGATGACTCGTGGCGGTACTCCGTGCCATCGTTAGCTCATGACAAATTACGTTGCGCTGCTTCGCGGCATCAATGTGGGTGGCTCGAATGTGATCAGCATGGCCGCACTCAGAGAGTGCTTTGACGATGCGGGTTTCGGTGACGTGCGCACGTACATCCAGAGCGGCAACGTGGTGTTCGCCTCAAAGGCGACGACTAGCGCCGAGCTCGAGGTCACGATCGAGCGGATGCTGCGCGAGCGCTTGGGTGCAGACATTCTCACTGTCGTGAGATCCCGCGACGAGTTCGCGGCGACGGTCGCGGCGGCTCCGAACGATCACGGTTTCGCCGAGTTGCTGAGCGATGTGCTATTTCTCAAGCGGCCTCTCACCGCAGTGGAAGCACTCGCGCTTGTGCCCGAACTCAACGAACAGGTTGACTCTGTCGCAGCAGGCCCAGACGCGCTCTACTTTTCGCGCACGGTCATCGATTCAGCGACATCGCGCATTGACCGCCTGCGAGCTAACCGCCTCTCGAAGCGAATGACGGTGCGCAACTGGCGCACGACCCTCAAGCTTCGTGACTTGCTTGACGGGGACTAGCGGAAGATGATCGTGCGGGCGCCATCGAGCAGCACGCGGTCTTCGGCGAACCACCTCACGGCCTGCGTGAGGGTGCGGCTTTCTTCGTCTTGACCGATCGACCTGAGTTCGCTTGAGGTGCTCGCGTGATCCACGCGCACGACGTTCTGTTCGATGATCGGGCCTTCGTCGAGGTCGCTCGTCACGAAGTGCGCGGTGGCACCGATGAGCTTCACGCCGCGGGCGTGGGCCTGCTTGTAGGGGTTCGCCCCTTTGAAGCCGGGCAAGAAGGAATGGTGGATGTTGATGATCTTGCCGCTCAACTGTTCGCACAGTTCGGGCGAGAGAATCTGCATGTAGCGCGCAAGCACGACGAGTTCGATGTCGTGCTCTTCGACAACTTCGAGGATGCGCTCTTCAAAGGCCAACTTCTGGCCGGGCGTCGTGACGGCGTGCGACTCGAACGGCACCTCATAAAACTCGGCAAGCGAGCCCAAATCGGGGTGGTTGCTCATGATGAGCGGCATCTCGATCGGCAGCTGGCCAGCACGCTGGCGGTAGAGAAGGTCGTTGACGCAGTGTCCAGCCTTGGATGCCAACACGAGGGTGCGCAGCGGGCGCCCCACAACGTCGAGTTGCCATTCCATCGCGTACCGCTCGGTCACGGGAGCGAGGGCTTGCTCGAAGACTTCGCGCGGAGCATCCGACTCCACTTGAAGGCGCATGAAGAAGCGCCCCGTGTCGTCGCTGGAGAACTGTTGCGACTCGGTGATGTTGCCGCCGGCCTCAACGATGGCGCCACTGATGGCGTGAACGATGCCGGGCTTGTCATCACAAGTGAGGGTTACGATCCAGTGCATTGAGGTGGTCACTGATTTAGCGTACCGGTGCTGACGGTAGAGTTAGTCAAACATGAGCACGCCACACACTTCTTCAGCAACTTCATCTCAGGCATTCCCGTGGGCAGGCCTCTTCACTCTCTCGGCGCTGATCTTCACGTCGGTCACGAGCGAATGGTTGCCCACCGGGTTACTGCCGGAGATCGCCGCTGAGCTTTCCGTCTCAGAGTCGCAGGTGGGGTTGCTCATCACGATCTTCGCCGCGACTGTCGTTATCTCTACGGCTCCGCTCGCCGCGCTCACGCGTAACCAGCCCCGCAAGAAGCTCGTCATCATCGTGCTTGTCGTCTTTGTGATCGGCAACCTGCTTGCTGCCGTGGCGCCCAACTATGCGGTGCTCGTGATTGCCCGCATCATCGGTGGGCTGTCGCACGGACTGTTCTGGGCCGTGGTCGGTGCCTACTCGGCTCACCTCGTTCCCCCTCACCAGGTTGGCCGCGCCGTTGCCGTCACGAGTGCGGGCGCGACTGCCGCCTTCGTGCTCGGAGTGCCAGTGGGCACCGCTCTCGGTCACGCCCTCGGCTGGCGCCTCGCCTTCGTCGTGATCGCGATCATCATCGCGGCCCTCACGATCATGGTCGTACGGATTCTGCCGCCGGTCGATCACCAGCAGCCCCTCGCCACCGGCGAGATCTCGATCCCGCTGCGCAAAGACCGGTCCGTTCCCGGCGTCATTTACGTGTGCATCTTGGTCGCTCTCGTGATGCTCGGCCACAACCTCTTCTATACCTACATCGTTCCGTATCTGATCGGCCCGGCCGGAATCGACACCGGTGCCGTCGCCGGCGTACTGCTGATCTTCGGTGCCGCTGGTGCACTCGGTCTCGCGCTCGCAGGCCTCTTGGTCGACCGCTTCCCGCGCAGCATCATCCCCGTCACCGTCGCAATCGTCGCCATCTGCGCCGTGCTGCTCGCTCTGTTCCCCGCCGAGCCCGCCATCATGTTCACCGTCATCGTCGTCTGGGGAACGGCCTTCGGCGGAGTTCCCGCGATGATGCAAACACGACTCTTGCAACTGGCCTCACCCCGCATGCGCGACGTCGGCTCGGCCTACCTCACGACCTCGTTCAACATCGGTATCGGTGGCGGCGCGCTCGTGGGCGGCATCCTGCTCGACAACTACGGGGTCATCTCGTTGCCGTACGTTGACGCCGCCATTCTGGGCGTTGCCGTGGTCTTCGCGATCATCGGCGGCGAACTGCTTAGGCGTCGAGCTGCTCGGACTGCGGCAATTCGCGACCAGCAGCCCACACCGCCCGCACCCTAAAGTCGGCGTCGAGCAACACGGCATCAGCGGCGAATCCGGGAGCGAGCGAGCCCAGGTCGCTCTCGCGCCCAATAGCCCGGGCAGGAACAACGGTGGCCGCGGCAACAGCCTGCGGCACGCTCAAGCTCACTTCGGCGATGGCGCGGCGCACCGCGGCATCCATCGTGAGTGTCGACCCAGCGATCGCGCCGTTGTCGCTGAGGCGCGCAACGCCGTCGGTCACGGTGACGTCGAGCGACCCTAACTCGTAGTGGCCATCGCCAGCGCACGTCGCCGCCATGGCGTCGGTCACAAGCGCAACGCGGCCGGGCGCCGAGGCGAACAGCATTTTGACGACATCCGGATGCACGTGAACGCCGTCATTGATGACCTCAAGAATCATCGACTCGCGACTGATCGCCGCTGCGATCGGGCCGGGCTCACGGTGGTGGATGCCCTTCATCGCGTTGAAAGTGTGGGTGAGCAGTCGGGCGCCAGCATCAATCGCGGCGAGGGTCTGGTCGTAATCGGCTGAAGTGTGCCCGATCGCTACGGCCACTCCGGCCGCGTTCAGCTGTCGAATCGCAGCCAGTCCTCCGTCGAGTTCGGGCGCAATGGTTATTTGCCGTAGGGAGCCGTTCGCTGCTGCCAACAGCTCATCGATTTCGGCAGCGGTGGGGTTGCGCAACACCGCTGCGCTGTGGGCGCCCTTGAATGACTGGTGAAGAAACGGGCCTTCGAGGTGGCTGCCGAGCACGAGTGGGTCGCTTGCCGCAAGCTCGGCGATGGCCGAAAGGTTGGCGACGAGGCGGGTGTGCTCGCCGCTGACGAGGGAGATGACGGAGCGAGTGGTACCGCTCGCGCGGTGCGCGCTGAGCGCGGTGTGGATGGCTTCGGGGCCATCGTCGAAGGCCGAACCATTGCCGCCGTGACAGTGGATGTCGACAAAACCCGGAGTGAGGTAGCTGCGGGCAGCATCCGTCAGCGAGGTCTGCGCGGTGGCGAGGGCTCGCCACTCATCGCCGGTGCCCGTCGCGACGATCGTGTCGTTGTTCCACGCCACCCAGCCATCGGCGAGTACTGCGTTGTCAGTAACGAGCTGAGCAGAGTGGATGATCTGGTGGGTCACGATTTGTTGTTCACTTCGGGCCAGCTCACTTCAGAGACGCGGTTGTAGTTGATCTGTGCGGCATCGAGTCGCGGCGACAAGTCTGCCAGACGCTGAGTGAAGTTTGCCCAGTCGTGCATTTCTCGTGGCGACCATGCAATCTCGGCGGCGGCGATAATGCGCGGAAATACCATGTAGTCGAGATCGCGCAGGTTGTCGATCGTTTCTGTCCAGAGGGGCGCTTCGATGCCCAGGATGTGCTCGTCGGCCACACCCGGCACAATTGCGGCGGGGTCCCAGTGATAAGCATCATGGAGTGTTGTAGGGCCATCGGCCCATTCCAACCCGAGCGGCTCGATTGAGGCATATTTGATGTCGAGATAAATGGCGTCGGCGGGCGACATGATCATGCGACCGCCCTGTTCGATAAATGAGGTAACGCGGGCATCGGCATCCTCTCGCGGTGTGAGGTAGCTCCAGTACTGCCCGATTGTGCCGTGGGGCAGTTCGTGGCTGCGTCCCATTTCGTGCCAGCCGATGAGTGTCTTACCGTGGCTGGCAGCGATGTGAGTCGCTCGTGCGATGAAGTACAGATAGTCATCATCGCTCGTCGCGAGTGATTCGTCGCCGCCCAAGTGGAGATAGGGCCCCGGAGTGAGGGCGCTGACTTCGCGAAAGACGTCATCCAGAAATTGGTAGGTCACTTCCGAGCGAATTGCGAGTGAGCTAAAACCCACTTCGATGCCGGTGTACGGCGCGGGGGCAGTGCCGCTCGCGTTGAGTTCGGGGTAGGCGGCCAGAGCGGCGTTGGTGTGGCCGGGAATATCGATTTCGGGCACGATGGTGATGTAGCGGGATGCCGCATACGCGATGATCTCGGCGTAGTCGGCCGCGCTATAAAAGCCACCGCTGCCGCCACCGACCGCTGTCGTTGCGCCGAGAGCAGTGAGCTGGGGCCACGACTCGATGTGCAGCCGCCATCCCTGATCGTCGGTGAGATGTAAGTGCAGCACATTGAGCTTGAGCAACGCCATCCGGTCGATATAGCGCTGTACCTCAGCGACGGAGAAGAAGTGGCGAGCCACGTCGAGCATCGCGCCGCGGTAGGCGAATCGAGGGTAATCGCTGATCTCCACGCCGCGCACGTGCCACGGGCCTGGCTGTGCTGTCGTGGCCTCGATCGCGGAGGGAAGCAGCTGACGCAGGGTCTGTACGCCAGCGAAGAGGTGGGCCGCGTCGTCCGCGCGTATTTCGATGCGGTCATCGCGCACGGTCAAGAGGTAACCCGCGACGGGGAGCGCTGTGTCGCCGATGGTGAGGGAAATCATGGACGACGCGGAGTCGGTGGAGCCGCGGTCGCTGCCGGCGTCGCCATCGGTGCGGAGGGGGAAGTCAAAGCCCGTGGCGGGGCGAAGCGCTTGCGACAGATAGCGAGCGACATCGACGGCTGATCCAGAACTGTGGATGCTCGTCGTCGCTGTCAGCTCGAATTGGCTCGAGGTGGCGCGGATGTGTACGGGGGCAGGCATCACAGGGAGAGTCGTCATTGATTTCCATTCAGCAGAGGGTTTGTCAGGTGTCCTAACTAACTGCTGTCAATTCTTGCAGGTTCTCGCTACCTTCACCAGCACGCGGTAGATTGAGAGGTATCCACCACCTGTCGCAAGGAGATCATCTGTGTCCTCGTTCCTTTCGCCTCTTTCTGAGGTAGACCCCGAGATCGCTGCGGTGCTCGCTCAAGAGCTCGACCGCCAGCGCAATACGCTTGAGATGATCGCGAGTGAGAACTTTGTTCCGCGCGCTGTTCTCGAGGCGCAGGGCTCGGTTCTCACCAACAAGTACGCCGAGGGTTACCCGGGGCGTCGCTACTACGGTGGATGCGAATTCGTTGACGTTGCAGAGAAGCTCGCTATCGAGCGCGCCAAGAGCCTGTTCGGTTCGGCGTACGCCAACGTTCAGCCTCACTCGGGAGCTTCGGCTAACGCTGCCGTGCTGTCGGCTATCGCTCAGCCCGGCGACCGCATCCTCGGCCTCTCGCTCGACCACGGTGGACACCTCACGCACGGCATGCGCTTGAACTTCTCGGGCAAGCTTTACGAAGCTCACGCGTACGGAGTTAACGAAGAGACCGGCGTTCTTGACATGGCGGATGTTCGTGCCAAGGCCCTTGAGGTCAAGCCTCACGTCATCATCGCTGGCTGGTCGGCGTACACCCGCCAGCTCGACTTCGCTGAGTTCCGTTCGATCGCTGACGAGGTCGGAGCCGTGCTCTGGGTCGACATGGCGCACTTCGCCGGACTCGTTGCCGCAGGCCTGCACCCCAACCCCGTTCCCTTTGCGGATGTCGTGTCGTCGACCGTTCACAAGACCATCGGCGGTCCTCGCTCGGGCTTCATCCTCACCAACAACGTTGACATCGCTAAGAAGATCAACTCCAACGTGTTCCCCGGTCAACAGGGTGGACCGCTCATGCACGTGATCGCCGCTAAGGCGACCGCATTCATGCTCGCGGCATCCGACGATTTCAAGGACCGCCAGGAGCGCACCCTTCGTGGCGCCAAGCTTCTCGCTGAGCGTCTCGTTCAAGACGACATGACCTCGCTTGGCGTCGACGTTCTCACGGGCGGCACCGACGTGCACCTTGTACTCGTTGACCTGCGCAAGTCTGAGATCAACGGTCAAGAGGGTGAAGACCTGCTGCACTCTGTGGGTATCACTGTGAACCGCAACTCGGTTCCCGCTGACCCGCGCCCGCCCATGACCACCTCGGGGTTGCGCATCGGTACGCCGGCGCTCGCCACTCGTGGTTTCGGCGATGTTGAGTTCACCGAGGTTGCCGACATCATCGCCGAGGCCCTCAAGCCCGGTGCCGACACGGCTGCGCTCAGCGCCCGCGTTCGCGCGCTCGCCGACGCCTTCCCGCTCTACGAAGGTCTCGAAAGCCCCGGTAGCTGGGCCTAAAGAACCCAGAACCGGGCTGAAACAGCCTGAAGCTCAAGAGCCCATCACCGTGTGAACTCGGAGGTGGGCTCTTTAGCGTTTAATGGAGATGGCAGTTGTGTAGGTGGCCGATCAGCGCATGGGCCCGATTCGAACGGAAAACGATGACCGCAGTAAAGCTTGATGGTGTCGCTACGGCCACCGCCGTAAAGAACGAACTGCGCGAGCGCGTGGATGCCCTGAAGGCTCGCGGCATCACTCCGGGCCTCGGCACCCTTCTCGTGGGCGATGACCCCGGAAGTCGTTCCTACGTAGCAGGCAAGCACCGCGACTGCGCCGAAGTGGGCATCGAATCTATTCGCGTTGATCTGCCAGCCACGGCATCCGCTGACGATGTTCGGGATGCGATCGTTGCGCTCAACGAGAACCCCGCCGTCACCGGCTACATCATTCAGCTGCCGCTGCCGGCCGGTCTCGATGAGAACGCGATGCTCGAACTCATGGACCCCGCTAAAGATGCGGATGGCCTGCACCCCACCAACCTCGGCCGCCTCGTGCTGGGCGTGGGCACGAAGCTCGATTCGCCATTGCCCTGCACCCCGGCCGGAATCGTCGAGATGCTGGAACGCTATGACGTTCCCATCGCAGGTAAGCACGTTGTTGTTGTCGGTCGCGGCCTGACGGTCGGTCGCCCGATCGGGCTGCTCCTCACGAACAAGGGACTGGATGCCACAGTCACCCTCACCCATTCCCGCACCACCCAGCTCGAAACTCACGTTCGCCAGGCAGACATCGTGGTTGCCGCTGTCGGCTCCGCCGCGCTGATTCGCCCCGAGTGGATCAAGCCGGGCGCTGCCGTGCTCGATGTCGGAATCACTCGCGTGATCGACGAGGCAACTGGCAAGGGCCGTCTCGTCGGAGACGTCGACCCCGCTGTTGCTGAGATTGCCGGTTACCTCTCGCCGATGCCCGGTGGCGTTGGCCCCATGACGCGCGCGATGCTCGTGAAGAACGTCGTCGACGCGGCCGAGCGGCTCTAAGAGTGGCCGAGGAGTCGGCGCAGAAGCCTTCCGCGCCCAAGCTGCAGCACGTGTCGCGACCGCAGGGTGTGCCTCGTAAACCGCGCAAGCGTCGCTTTCCGTGGCCCCGCGTGTGGGTCTGGGCAGGCGTGATCGTTGGCGCAGCGTTTGCCGTTGCGCTCGTTCTGAAGCTCGTCGGATAGCTGCTGCCTGCTGCTTTCCGCTAGCGGTCGCGCAACGCTCCCATCGACGGAGACACTGCGGTGACGGTCGGTTGGCCCCACGCGTGCTCGGCGAAGGCTCCATCGAGAGCTACCCGTACCCGCGATGCCGTGTCGGTGTCGACGAGAGCGACGGCCACTCCGCTGAAGGGGCGGCCGAGCATCCGCGCGCCTAAAGCACCGGCGGCCAGAGCTGTTTCGACGGCGAGGTCGATCTCGGTGGTCGAGATTCCGTAGTCGTCGCGCAGGCTCGCGTGTGAGGCGTCGAGCAGGGCGCCGAGCAGTCGTGGGGTCTCGTCGCGAATGGCGAGAGCCGCGTCGCGCACCCGCTGGTTTTCGGTGACGGTGTGGAGGGTGCGGCGCACTTCGTCATCCGCGATCGCTGTGTCGAGCGCATCGGCGGTGGGAGCGTCGGTGTCAATCACGAGAAGCTCGAGGCCGGCGGTCTGCCAGTCGAGGGGGAGTGGCTCGGGGCGCGTTTCACCCTCCAAGCGCACGAGGGCGTGGTCGTCGAGAGCGAAGACGCTCGCGGCAACGTCGGGGTGCTCGGCAAGGTGAGCGGTGTGCTCGCCGAGGTTCCACAGGTCGCTGAGTGCAAGTGCCAGCGCCGCCTCGAGTGCTGCCGACGAGCCGAGACCCGCGCCCACAGGCACGGTGGTGTCGATGAACACGTCAACGCCGGTGAGTGCCGCCGCAGCGTCGGATGCCTCCAGCACCTCCTGCACGATACCGAGCGCGATGCGACTCCAGCCCTGCACCTCGGTGGAGGCCAGCTCGTCGAGCTCGATCGTGACGAGTTCATCCACGAGGGCGCTCGCGATGCGCACGGTGCGGTCGGAGCGAGTGGATGCCGCCAACACCGTACGGCGGTTGATGGCCACGGCCAGTTCGGCATCCGTCTCGGGGCTAGCGGCAGTGCCCAGCAGCGTGAGGCGGCCGGGAGCGGACCAGACGCCGGCGGCGGGGTGACCGAACACGGCCTCGAAGTCGTAGAGAACGTCATCGCGAATATCTGACATGGGTGCTTCCTTGGTTGTGGCTGGTGCGCCGGTAGGCTGTTGCGGTGAGCACGCCTACAGGAACCCAGTACATCATCACTCGAGCCACTGAGCAGGGTGAAGCGCGAGCGACCATCACCGAACTTGCCGCCTCGCTGCGAGAGTTCAGCATCGGCGGGGTCGATCTTGTAGAGTCCTACGCCGAATCGGCGATGCCGCCCTTCGCTGACGGCATCGTGTTGGTGCCGTGGCCGAATCGCATTGAAGACGGCACGTGGATGCTCGATGGCGAGCCGCAGACTCTCGACATCACGGAGCGCGACCGCAACAATTCCATTCACGGACTGCTGCGCAATACCGGCTACTCGCTGATCGAACGCACGGAAGGCTCGGTCACCCTCGGCGCGACGATCTTCCCGCAGCACGGTTACCCCTTCCACGTGCACACCACCGTGCGCTACGAACTCGTAGAGGGTGGGCTGAGCGTCAGCCACACCGCTACAAACCTTTCGGATGCTGCAGCCCCGTATGCGCTCGGAACCCACCCGTTCTTCAAGATCGGTGACACTCCCATCGCGGAACTAACTCTCACGATGACCGCCGCCACTCGCTTCGAATCGAATGAGCGCCTCATCCCGACGGCGGAAGTTGCTGTGCCCGGAACGGACTTCGACCTGAGTACTGGGCGCCCGGTCGGCGAACTCGACCTCGATATGGCATTCGCCGGCGTCGAGGTTGTCGATGGCGTCGCCGCTCGCCTCACCGCGCCTGATGGCCGCGAAGTGCGCGTGACCGTCGACGAGAACTTCGACTTCGTTCAGTTGTTCACGCCGCGCAACTTTCCGACCCTCACCGGCATCGGCCAGGTCGTCGCGATCGAGCCGATGACGGCCGCCCCCAACGCTTTCAACACGGGTCGCGGATTGCTGTGGCTTGAGCCCGGCGTCGAGTTCGCTGCAACCTGGGGCGTCGAGTTCTCGGCATGAAACAGCCCGACCCGACCGCAACACCCCGAGCCCGCGATGTGCGGCGGTGGCGACGCTACCTTGCCGCCGAACGCGCCGAAGCGGCCGTCTATCGCGATCTGGCATCCCGCCGCACCGGCGAAGAGCGCGAGATCCTTCTGGCGCTCGCCGCTGCCGAAAAACGCCACGAAGATCACTGGATGACGTTGCTGGGGGAGCAGGTCGGTCGCCCGCTTCCTACCGACCCGCGAACTCGGATGCTCGGCTTCTTGGCCCGACGCTTTGGCTCAGTTTTCGTGCTCGCCCTTGCCCAACGCGCCGAGTCACGGTCGCCTTATCTGGATGACGACGACGCGACCGACACAATGGCCGCCGACGAAGCCGTGCACGAAGAGGTCGTTCGCGCGCTCGCAACTCGCGGGCGTCAACGCCTCTCGGGAACGTTCCGTGCCGCCGTGTTCGGAGCGAACGACGGGCTCGTCTCCAACCTCGCCCTCGTGCTCGGCATGAGTGCTGCCGGGCTCCCCAACGCTGTCGTGCTGCTGTCGGGTGTCGCCGGGCTCCTCGCCGGAGCCCTCTCGATGGCCGCGGGCGAATACGTGTCGGTGCGCTCGCAGCTTGAACTCGAGAACGCGGCAGCACACGGACCGGTAGCGGTGGACTCGGTCACCCACCTCGACGTCGACGAAAACGAGCTGGCGCTCGTCTACCGCGCTCGCGGCATGAGCACGCACGAAGCCGAGCTGCACGCCGCTGAAGTGCTCGCCGGCCGCACCACGGAAGCCGCGACCGCGACAGCCGAGCACAACCCGATCGGTTCGGCTCTGGGGGCTGCGGCATCCAGCTTCTGTTTCTTTGCGTCAGGCGCGGTTATTCCAGTTCTGCCGTACCTGTTCGGAGCAGAGGGGCTCACTGCGGTAGTGATCGCCTCGGTTCTTGTCGGCATTGCCTTGATCATCACAGGCTCAATTGTTGGCCTGCTTTCCGGCGCCTCACCCCTCAAGCGGGCCCTGCGCCAACTCGCGATTGGCTATGGAGCTGCTGCGGCAACGTACCTACTAGGGCTACTATTCGGGGTAAGTCTCGGCTAAACCCCGGAGGTCGCAATGGCTGCAGCACTCATCGTTGTCGATGTACAGCAAGGTTTTGATGATGCTGCCTACTGGGGGCCTCGCAATAACCCCGACTGCGAATCCAACATTGGAATGCTCATCGGGCATTGGCGCCGCGAAGGCTGGCCCATCGTCTATGTGCGGCACGATTCCGACGACGAGACCTCACCGCTGCATCCAAGTTCTGCGGGCAACGCCTTCAAAGAGCTGCTGTCGGGCACTCCCGATTTGCTCGTAACCAAGAGTGTGAATTCGAGTTTTCATGGCAGCCCCGACCTCGACGAGTGGCTGAAAGCATCCGCGATCGAGTCGATTGTCATCTGCGGAATTACCACCAACCACTGCTGCGAAACCACGGCGCGCGTGGGCGGTAACCTCGGCTATGACGTGACATTTGTGATCGATGCGACGCACACCTTCGACCGGGATGGCCCCTTCGGTGAAGAAGTGGCCGCCGATGAACTCTCGCGCATCACCGGAGTGAACGTGCACGATGAGTTTGGCAGGGTCGCATTGACCCGCGACTTGGTCGGCCCCGGGTCGAGCGCTGGCTATGGCGGAGTGGTGATCTAGAGCAGGTTGCTGCGCGCGCGAAGCGACCGATTCTCAGTGGTTCGGGCTATTCTCAAAGGAGCTAACGGCATCCGTTTTCGGATGTTGGGCATTTCAGCCAGGCTCGAACATTGGGGCCACCATGATTGACCATGTTTCTTCTCCCGCCGTAGTCGGTCGCGACGATGTCGTCTTGCACGATGGACTGCTTGCTCTCAGCAACAGCACCCTCACGCCGCGTGAAGCCGTGCGCGAAGATTTGCTGTTTGTGCGCCGCATGCTCGACGCCGCCGAGATCCCCTTTGTGATGGTGCGCGGTGAAGACGAGACTCCCGTACTTGCGATTGATACCAAGGACCGCAAGGGGCTGCGCCTCGCACTCATCGCCGCCTGCCAGAGCGAGCCCTTCTACGTGAAGCCGGCGCGCATCAAGTCGAACGGCAAGCGCGTTCCGTCCGATGAGCGAGACACCCCGGTGCTGGTCGCGGATGGCGTACTCACGCCGGTAATCAAAGCTAAGGCGTTCGTGATTTTTCGACCCCGCGTCGAGCCTGCCGGCCGCCTGCGCTTTGACGAGCCTTTTGGTGTGCGTATCGAACTGTGGGAGTACATGCGCAACGAGGTTGTTGCTCCGAACCCGAACGCGCTCATGCGCCGCTGGCTGCCGAGTAACGAAGCCATCAACGACACCGTTGAGTTGCACGGTGAAAGCTGGCCGACGCTTCGGGGAATGTTTGACCAGCTTGCCCACGACATCCCCTTCGAAATCGACCTCGTGTTCTCGTGGGTCGATGGCGCTGAAGTGGAATGGCAGAAGGCGCGTGCTGCCCGTATGGCCAACTTCGTGGTCGGCGAGGGTGATGATTCCGAGGCGCGCTTTAGGCAGCTCGACGAACTCAAGTACGCCCTGCGCTCGGTGCACCAGTACGCGCCTTGGATTCGCAACATCTACATCGCCACCGACTCGCCGCGCCCCAAGTGGCTAGCCGAGCACCCGCGCGTCACGCTCATGCGCAGCGAAGACTTCTTTGAGCGCCCCGAAGACCTGCCCACCCACAACTCGCACGCGGTCGAAAGCCAGTTGCACAACATCCCCGGAATCAGCGAGCATTTTCTGTATTCCAACGACGACATGTTCTTTGGTCGTCACGTGAGCCCCTCGATGTTTTACTCGCCGGGCGGCATCTCCAAGTTCATCGAGGCACGAACGCGTATTGGTCTTGGCGAGAGCAGCTTGCAACGCTCTGGTTTCGAGAATGCGGCGCGCGTTAATCGTCGACTGCTGCAGCAGAAGTTTGGTGCGACCATCACGCGTCACCTCGAGCACGCGGCAACCCCGCTACGCGTTTCGGTGATGCGCGAGCTCGAGGCAGAGTTCCCCGACGACTTCGCACGCACGAGTGCCAGCGCGTTCCGTCAGGCGACCGACATCTCAGTCACCAACTCGCTGTACCACTACTACGCGCTGCTGAGCGGAAAAGCGATCGTGCAAACGGATGCCAAAGTGAAGTACGTAGACACGACATCCATTGAAGGGCTGCGCAAGATGCGCTCGCTGCTGCGCAAGCGCTCGAGCGACTTCTTCTGTCTGAACGATGGCAGCTTCCCCGAGATTTCAGCGGAGGACCGTGCTGCTGCGGTGCGCTCGTTCCTCGATGAGTACTACCCGATTCCGGCGCCGTGGGAGTTGTCCGAAGCCGAGTAGGGCAGCGCGGAGCTGCGGTTACTTGTGAGCAGTCGCGGCCGTCGGTGCGGTGAGCGAGGTTACGCGGCCTGCGTGCTGGGCACAACGTGAGGGTTCACGGGCGGCGGAATTGTAATTCCGTCGCGCTCGAGAATCGCCGCCGTTTCTTCTGGCGTGACATACGAGAGGCTCCCGTAGTCGCCGAGAGGAACGACCGAGTGCATCACGGTTTCGTCGTAGACGTGCACCAGATTGAATGACTGGGCGCCATCCCGACCGCGGGTGCCGCCGACGGGCACGTTGAGGTCTTGCGTGTAGCAGGTGGCCGACGCGACTGACACGGGGATCCCCGCGAAGAGCGCGGTCGTTGAGTAGTGCAGGTGACCGGCGATGATGCTGCGGATGTCGCTGCCGCGGATCACCGCGGCGAGCTCCTTTTGAGAGCGCAGTTCGACGGTCACGGCAAGATCGAGAACCGTGGGCACCGGCGGGTGGTGCATCGCGAGGATGGTGCCGTGGGGTGCCGGGGTAGCGAGTTCGTTCTGCAACCACAGCAGTTGGGCATCCGAAATATCGCCATGATGTTCGCCGGGAACGGTTGAGTCGAGCGCAATGATGCGCAACCCGTTGACGTCGATTACGCGGTCGATGGGCGCGGTGGTGGCGGGTTCATCGAGAAGAGTCGTGGTGAAGGTGCTGCGGTCGTCGTGGTTGCCCATGACCCACACCACTTGCGCTCCGAGGCGATCGGCTACAGGTTCGACGATCTCGCGGAGCGCACGGTAGGCCTCAGCTTCGCCCTTATCGGCGAGGTCGCCAGTGATGATGATTGCTTCGGGGCGAGAACCGGATGCTTCCAGTTCAGCGAACAATTGCCGCAGCTTGGTCTCGCTGTCGAGGCTGTCGTAGAGGCGCCGCCCATCGGCCAGAAGGTGCACGTCGCTGAGATGTAACACGTAATGGTCGGGTCGAGGATACTGCGACACGTAGCCGGTCATAGGCGTAGTCCAGCACTCCAACATGGACGCGCGGTGAACATCCTGCGGCAAGTTGCGCGCCGTCCCCCGGTTTCTGCGGATCGGGGTCGCCCAGCGTGACCCGGTTTGGGGGCGTGCTTGGTGTTCGAATGTTCACTGTGTGCGCCACTCGTCGTTTCGTCCGCAGGCGCATCGTGCGCCGTCGCCCGTCTTGGGGGCCGCGGCGCGCTTCGCAAACGAGATAGCCTCGGTTTGATGGCGCTCGGGGGAGTGCTCGTGGGGGAAGAATGACTAACGAAGTTCACGCTGTGCAGCCCGAATCTCCGGCGAGGGTAGCGAGCGATCTGATCGAGCGGCCTGCGGCGTACTCGGTCATCGAAGAGTTGTTCCGGGTTCAAGAAACGATGGAGCCGCACAACGTTCTTCACCAGTTGTTTGGATTTCGTCCCGTGCATCCGCACGCTCAAAGCTGGTTTTCGGGAGCGATTGGCGAACGCAAAGTTGGCGATCTCCTTCTGCAGCTCGGCCCGGAGTGGGCTATTCTCCATGCAGTTCCAGTCGGCAAGGGCGACAGCGATATCGACCACGTGGTTATCGGCCCAGCCGGTGTCTTCACGATCAACACCAAACGACACCTGGGAAAGAAGATCTGGGTCGGTGAGCGAATGCTTATGGTTGCTGGCCAGAAAACAGACCACCTTCGTAACTCTCGCCACGAGGCCAAGCGCGCTGCCAAACTGCTAACGACAGCCACAGGAATCCATGTCGACGTGCACGCGGTCTTAGCGATTGTCGAGCCAGCATCGTTCACTTTTCGGCAGCGCCCGCAGGACGTGAGCGTTATGGATGCCCGCCGGCTGCCCCGCTGGTTGAAACGGCGCAGGGCAGTGTTGGCCCCTGATGAGCTCGCGTCAATTATTGATGCCGCGACTGAGGCGCGTACTTGGCATCCGACCGCAGATCTCTCGATCGATCCGAGCTATCTTTCGAAATTCCGTGAACTCGAGCGCAAGGATAGGCAGGCTTACTTGGTGCGGCTCGCATGGGCGCTCGCTCTTGCCGTCGCAGCCGGGCTGGGCTCCATTTCAGTTCTCATTTCATTCATCGCAGGCCTCTAGAGACCAGCGCGTCTGCGGCCGAAAGATCCGGGCGCGCTAGTCGCGCCAGCTGTGCTGCGGCACCCAGCCGAGCAGGCGCTCGGCCTTGGCGATCGAGGTCAGTGACGTGTTGACGCCGAGCTCGCCGCGAAGCTCGACGCCGGGGAACACTTCCGCCACGAGGTCCGCATTGGGGCGGGTCATTACGGTGTCGGCAGCAAAGATGTTGAAGACGTCGTAGCCGGGGCGGGAGGTCTCCAGGGCCAAACGAATGGCGTCGGCTCCGTCACGGGAGTCGATGTAACCCCAGAGGTTCCAGGACCGCAGCCGGGTATCCGCATCGAAGCTCGGGAACTCGGCGTAGTCGGCAGGGTCCATCACGTTGGAGAACCGCAACGCGGTGATGCTCAGCGAGGGATCCCAACGCACAAACTTTTGCGCCATCTCTTCCTCGAGGTGCTTCACCATCGAGTAGGTCGATTCGGGGCGGGTTTCGTACTCCTCGTCGAGCGGGATGTACGGCGGGGGAGTCTCGAACGGCAAACCCAAGACGGTCTCGCTCGAGGCATACGCGATGGTCTTGATTCCGAGTCGCTTGCACGCTTGGAACACGTTGAAGGTCGCGTTCATGTTGTTGTGGAACGTGGCAGCATCCGACCACAGACCCGGGGCCGGGATTGCGCCGAGGTGAGCGACAGCATCCGCGCCGTCGTTGCGATCATTGATGCCCGCGAGAGCATCTACCACTTGGCCGTAGTCGGTGAGGTCAACGTAGGTGAACTGGCTGCGGTCGGGGCCAGCCATATCGAGCACGGTCACCGTGTGGCCGGCAGCACGTAAACCAGCAACGGTCGCCCGCCCGAGCTTGCCGTTTCCGCCAGTGACGGCGATGCGGAGGGGAGTGGATGACATGGCGAGCTCCTTTGCTGCGGCGCGAATGAATCGTTTTAATTAGAGATAGACAATGCTAACGCCTCGTGCGTCGTGCGAGAGCCTCTAGCGCAGAGGGAACTCCGCGAGCTCCTGCTCCCACGCAGCAACCGCGCGCGTGAGATCACTCGGCGCGATCGTGAGGTCCATAGAGAATTCCATCTCACTCGTCACGCTCGGAGGCTGTGACTCGAGCCAAAGGAACACACGGATGACTACCGCAGACGGCTCGAAGCTCACGAGACTGAATCCGAGGTTCGGTTCGACGAACTCCCGCGTGGGAAGCAGCTCGCTTTGGCCGCTTAGCTCCATCGGCTCAACAAGCCCGCGGGCGGCCCGCAGAAGCCACGTGCCGAGGTCGCGTGCCTCGTCCACGAGCAGGCAGGGCTCGAGAAAGTTCCACTCTTCGGCGCCCAAGCGGGCTCGCCCATCGATCAGGAGCCAGTTGGCGTCGTAAGGATCGACCCGTACATCCTCAAACTGGTAAGCCATGGGCTCGATGCTGAGATAGTTCGTTCCGCCAGCGTCCCGTAACTCCATGGTTAGGAGCCTAATCGCGGCGCGACTCTAAGAACGCACAAGAACCGCAAGGAACTGCCTCAAAGGCGACGAAATGTGGGCCCGGCCGGGCTCGAACCGGCGACCCGCGGATTAAAAGTCCGATGCTCTACCAACTGAGCTACAGGCCCTACATGTTAAGCGTACCGTGATCTTATGGCCGAAAATTTCCATAAGCCCACGCAATACTCGACAGACAAGTTTGACACATATGAAGGCGGGCAAGATCCGGCCCAAATAATGCGCGCCGCCCACGATACCGCCCACGCGCTCATTGAAGGTGCACGCAACACGGATGACCCTGCCGTGGTCGACCGCATCGTGGCCTACACCGACAAAAATGGCATCGATGCGCTCGCCGAGCTGTGGTCGCGATCGAGCCCCAGCAGCTTGCCCGGGGCGCTGTGGCGCATCTATCTATTGCGTGCCGTCATCCAACAGGATGCGGTGGGTACGAGCTTGCTCTTTCAGCGCGGTATCGACACTCTTGCCACGATCGACGCTGCGGTCACGGGGGCGGTGAACCCGACGGGTCCCAACGAGATCAAGTCGTTGGCGGATGAGGTGCTACGCGGACTCTTCCGTGGCGACTTTGGGGTTGCCCTCGATCGGGCTGCGTCCTTCAGTCGTATCCTGGCCTCCGGCGCGGGAAGTCTCGCTGATGATCAAGAGGTGTTGAACCCGGAGCGGGCGAGCGAACTCACTACTCGGGCCGACCGCTATTCGCGAATGGCGACAGAGTTCACGGCCTGCGCCAAGCTCTTTCGGGCCGGCTCGCTCGATTAGCTGGGTGCTGTTTGTCTTCGCTGCACGCGAACACCGTCCCCAAATGCACTCTCCAAGGTGGCACACAGCGAGCCTTTTGCTACACTTTTCTTCGCCGGGCCACAGTAACCCCGGGCTCCAAAATTAGCCGCTTCGAGCGGCCCTGCGTCGTGAGGCGTTCTCTGTGGCCCGGCTTTTTAGCGCCCGCACGCGGCTTTTCAGGCCCTCGCCGCAGGCCGTGCAACTTCGCCGATTTCCGGGCAGCTTTCGACCAAACCCTTCTCGCTAGGGCACCGAATTACTAACCAGTGAAAGCAACTGACGAAAACCATCGTCGGCCCCGCATCCACTGACTGAAGATTCGCTGCTGAACCACACGAACTGCGATGAAGGAGCACAGGAACCTGTCATGCTTGTCCTTATGTCTCGTGAAGCTGATGTCGGCGCAACGCCCGAAGAACCGGGTGTGCCTGCCACGAGCCCGCAAGACCTATTAGAGCGTGTCGCCACTGGTGATCAGGCCGCATTTAGCGAGCTGTACGACCAACTGGCCCCTCGAGTTTTCGGACTCGTCAAGAGACTCCTTCGCGACCATTCGCAGTCCGAAGAAGTGACGCAAGAAATTTTCTTGGAGATCTGGCAAACCGCAACCCGATTCGATTCGAATAAGGGGGCAGCAGTGAGCTGGATTCTCACCATGGCTCACCGCCGAACTGTTGACCGTGTACGTGCATCGCAGTCGTCCCGCGACCGCGACGTTCGTATCGGCATCCGTGATCACAACCCGGACTACGATCACGTCTCAGAAACCATTGAAGTCCGACTCGAACACGAAAGGGTAGAGAAGGCCATGTCCCGACTGACTGAACTCCAGCGCCAAGCTGTTTCCCTTGCGTATTACGGCGGCTATAGCCACAGTGAGGTGGCGACCATGCTTAAGGTTCCTGTCGGCACTGTCAAAACCCGACTACGTGATGGAATGATCCGCTTACGCGACGAAATGGGGGTGGCATCATGAACGACCGTAACGACGACCTCGCAGCACAGTCTGGCGCCTACGCTCTCAACGCGTTAAGCCCCGAAGAGCGCGAGGCTTTCGAGAAGCACTTGGCTGCTTCTGATGAGACGCGCACCGAGACCACCGAACTCTCTGACACGGCAGTGGCACTCGGAATGGCCATTGACCCGGTCACTCCGCCTCCTGCCCTCAAAGCCAACCTCATGGCGATGATTGCGCAAACACCGCAGTTGCCGCGCGAAGCAGATGTCGCTTCTGCGGCTGACGAGGCTTCGAGCAGTGTGGATGCCGCATCCGCGCCACTCTCGAACGTCACGCCGCTTGCTGCCTCGGTTGCGCCCGCTGCTGATGCCTCGGCTCAGCAGTCGAGTACCTCGTTGCCTGCCCCGGCGACTCCCGCGGAGACTAAGGCTCAAGCCCGCTGGTTCACGCGTCCGGCTACTGCTTTGGCGGCTGTCGCCGCGGCAGTGGCGCTCATCGTTGCCGGTGGCGTGGTTGCCGAATCAATCGGTCGTACGTCGGTCGAGCAGTCGACGTTTGCGGCTCAGCAGGCTGACCAGCTTGCGGCGATCAATGCTGCCAGCGACTCGCAGCGTCTTGTCTCGACGGTCGCAGGGGGAGCCACGGCTACCTTCGTGTGGTCGGGAGAGCTTGCATCATCCGCTGTGATTGTCGATGGTCTTGAGGCTTTGCCTGCCGACCAGGTTTACGAGCTCTGGTACATCGATGAGGCGGGCGCCCGCCCGGCTGGCCTCATGAGTGCTGCCGAGGACGGCCCAACGTGGCGTGTGCTCGATGGCGAAATGGGCGCCGGCGACATTGTGGGAGTCACGATCGAGCCCAAGGGTGGTTCGGATGCTCCCACCACCGACCCGATTGTGGTCTTCGAGAGCGCGTAAACTGATGTCGAGCCTCAGCTCAGAGGCTCGACTACCTAGGGAGCAATCATGATCGGCAGGGGAGCCCAAGTTCTCCGCTCGTCGCTGGTTGCTGCCTTCTCGGTATTTGTCGCTGCGACCGCCCACATCTTCGGCGGTGGTGGTGCGCCCAGTTGGGTCGCCCTCGTTCTTGCCCTGACGTTTGCGGCGCTCATCAGCATTCCGCTCGTTGGCAAGCGGATGTCGCTCCCGCGCGTCGCGGTGGCCGTCACGATCGCTCAAACTTTCTTCCACACCGTTTTCGCGGTGATTGGCAACCCCGCCAATATCGTGGCGCAGTCCGTCGGCCATCACGATGTCGCCTTCTCTGCTGCTGCCGGCGCTATCAATCACGGCGCGCACGGTGCGGGGGCGATGACCGTCGGCCACATTGTCGCTGGCATCATCACGATTGTGGCTCTGCGTCAGGGCGTCACCGCGCTCGGCTCGATCACCGCGAGTGCTGGCCGGCAGCTTCGCCGACTATTTTCGCCGCAGGGCGTTCCTCTTGTCATCCGACGCGCGGTGGTGGCAAGCGCAGTCTGCCGTGACGAGATCACGGCACCGCTTCAATTGCTGCGTTCCGTCGTGAGCTTGAGAGGCCCACCGACCGTCAGCGCGGTCTTCTTCTAACCCTTTCTGCAGCGTGGTGGCATCGTGCCGCCCCTGCGCGGTTGTGCCGAGGGCGCTTACCATCGTGGAGCGTCTCGTCTTCCGCAATGACAATGGAAAGCTGACAACTCAGATGACGTTTGTGCGTAATTGCACGCGCGTGGTCGGGGGAGTAGCCCTTGCTGCTCTTCTCGTATTCACGCTGCCACAAACGGCTTTTGCTCACGACCAAATCATTGAGCAGATGCCGAACGAGAACGAAGTGCTTGAGGCTGCTCCGAGCGAGATCACTCTCGAATTCACGGGCGAACTCATGGACATCACCCAGCTCGCCATGGTGGTGGATGCCGACGGCACCGACTGGGTTAGTGGACCTATGAAGGTGACGCAGCGCACCGCAGTGCAACCGCTGCTGCCAGATATGCCTGAAGGCAGTTATCAGGTGCGGTGGCGAGTGGTGTCTAGCGATGGCCACCCCATTTCGGGCAGCTTTGAGTTCGCTGTGGGTCAGGAGACTCCGGGGGCCACTTTTGGGCTCGACGCGGAGGCCTCGGATGAAGGCGACGCCGCGACGAGCCCGTCAGAAAATTCGACGTCGAGCGTTAGCCCGCTCGTTGTCACCAGCTTTATCGGTGCCGGTATTGGCATCGCCCTTTTTGCCGGGGCTCTCGCCACGCGATGGTTCTGGATTCGACGAAAGAAGTAATACAGAAATGATCCGCACTACACGCACCAAGAACACCGTCAGCCTGATCGCAATCCTCGCGGCAGGAGCGCTTGCTCTCGCCGGATGCTCGACCACGGCATCCACTGATAACGACACCGATGACATGGCGTCGACGGCGACCACGCTCACCACAACAGACGCCTGGGTCAAGGCGATCGACAGCGGCATGACGGCCGCGTTCGGGATGGTCGAGAACCCCACTGATCGCGAGATCACGATCGTGTCGGCAACTACGAGCGCCTCCAACATGACCGAGCTGCACGAGACGCTCGAGAACGAGTCCGGCGACATGATGATGCAGGAGAGTGACGGCGGATTCACGATTCCGGCCGGCGGGATGCTCATGCTCGAGCCCGGTGGAAACCACATCATGATCATGGGCGTCGCTGACCCGATTCTTGCCGGCGATGACGTCACGGTTACTCTCACGCTTGACGACGGCAGCACCGTAGAGTTCACGGCTCCCGCCAAGGACTACTCGGGTGCCAACGAGAACTACGAGGGCGACGATGAGATGGACATGGATCACGGTGACATGGAGATGAACGAGTAATTGTCTGAACCAGTAGAGTCCGACACATCGGGTCGGCTCTCGCGGCGGCACCTCCTTTGGGGCGGTGCCGCTGCGGCGGGCGTCGGCGCGGCAACCGCCGCCGGAGTGAGCATCGTTGGTGATACTTCGGGTTCTGTCGCGTCGACAAGCACGGGTGACGGTGCCCACATCGGCGGCAGTGCGGAGTTCACTCCGCAGGAAGCCTTCGAGGGGGCGGTGCCCTTTTACGGCACGCACCAGGCTGGCATCGAGACCCCGGCGCAGTCCAACGCGGTCTTCATCGCGCTCGATCTTCTCGACAGCGTTGACGCTTCCGCTCTGAAGCGCCTCATGGGCGTACTGACGGATGACGCGGCTCGCCTCACGGCAGGCCAGCCCGCGTTGGCCGATTCCGAGCCTGAGCTTGCCGTCATCCCCGCTCAACTCACCGTCACGTTCGGCTTCGGTCCTCGCGTGGTGCAGTTGGCGGGCAAAACAGCACCCGAGTGGCTGCGTCCACTTCCGGCCTTCGGCATTGACCAGCTCGACCCGGCTTATTGTGATGGCGATCTTCTCATCCAAATCGCCGCCAACGACCCGCTAACGGTTGCTCACGCTGCCCGAATGCTACTCAAGGATGCTCGCAGCTTCGCCTTACCACGGTGGTCGCAGTCTGGTTTTCGCCGTGCAGCGGGGGCCGAGAATCCGGCCGCCACGATGCGCAACCTTTTCGGCCAGCTCGACGGAACCGGCAATCCAACGCCGGGAACCACCGAGTTCAATGATGCCGTCTGGAGCACCGACGTTCCCTCGTGGATGGCGGGCGGCACGAGCTTCGTGCTGCGTCGTATCTTCATGGATCTCGACGGCTGGGACAAGATCGACCGCCTTGGTCGAGAGGAAACCATCGGTCGCACGCTCGACACCGGGGCACCGCTCACGGGCAGCGTGGAAGGAGACGAGCCTGACTTAGAAGCAAAGGATCGGCTGGGCTTTCCCGTCATCCCCGCGTTCGCCCACGTTCGTCGTTCCTTAGAGCACGAGGCCACAAACAAGATGTTTCGTCGCGGCTACAACTACGACGATACGGTGCTGACGGGCGCCGAAAGTGTCTCCAATTCGGGACTGCTGTTCGCCGCATTCCAAGCAGATATCGATAAACAGTTTGTGCCCGTGCAGAAAGCACTCGACACCCTCGACCTGCTCAACACCTGGACCACACCGGTCGGTTCTGCGGTCTTCGCGATTCCTCCCGGGTGCCGCGAGGGCGGCTACATCGGGGAGACCCTTTTTTAGTTTCGGTGAGCGTCGCGCGACCCGCGCCCTGCTCGTTCCTGGTGCCACAAGCACCTGAATTCACCGCAATCGAGCAATTATTACCCGTGCACGATTGCACTGAAAAGCCCCCGGCCAGTTGGCCGGGGGCTTTTCGTTGTGTTCCATAGCGACAGCGTGCTCGAGCGGTTCGTTACCCGAACTTGCCGGAGACGTAGTCTTCGGTTGCCTGAACGCTGGGGTTCGAGAAGATCGTGGTGGTGTCGTCGTATTCGATGAGCTTGCCGGGGGCACCGGTACCCGCGATGTTGAAGAAGGCGGTGCGGTCGGAGACGCGCGAGGCCTGCTGCATGTTGTGGGTCACGATCACAATCGTGTACTCCTGCTTGAGTTCCTCGATGAGGTCTTCAATGGCGAGGGTGGAGATGGGGTCGAGGGCCGAGCACGGCTCATCCATCAGCACTACGTCAGGCTTCACAGCGATGGCGCGGGCGATGCAGAGTCGCTGTTGCTGCCCACCCGAGAGGCCGGAGCCGGGCTTGTCGAGGCGGTCCTTGACCTCGTTCCACAGGTTGGCACCCACGAGCGATGACTCAACGAGGTCGTCAGCGTCGTTCTTGGTGATGCGGCTGTTGTTGAGCTTCACCCCGGCCAGCACGTTGTCGCGAATCGACATCGTGGGGAAGGGGTTGGGGCGTTGGAACACCATGCCCACCTGGCGACGCACGTTCACGGGGTCGACGCCGGGGCCGTACAGGTTGTTGCCGTCGATGAGAACTTCACCTTCGACGTAGGCGCCGGGGATGACCTCGTGCATGCGGTTGAGCGTGCGGAGGAAGGTCGACTTGCCACAACCGGAGGGGCCGATGAAGGCGGTAACCGTACGGGGCTCAATCGTGAGCGAGACACCTTCTACAGCGCGAAACTTGCTGTAGTAGACGTTGAGATCATTGACTTCGATGCGCTTAGACACGAATTAGGTTCCTTCGGTTATCGACCGGTTTTGGGGGCGAAGATTTTGGCGATGATGCGGGCCAGCAGGTTGAGCGCCATCACGATCAGGATGAGGGTGAGCGCTCCGGCCCACGCCCGATCGATGTAGGCCTGAGCATCGGTGCCTTGGGAGATGTACGAGCTGTAGACGAATACCGGCAGGCTTTGCATCCGGTCGCTGAACAGCGAGTAGTTGAAGTTGTTGGTGAAGCCAGCAGCCACAAGAAGTGGTGCGGTCTCGCCAATGACGCGGGCGATGGAGAGCATCACACCGGTAGTGATTCCGGCGATGGATGTCGGCAGCACAACCTTCAGAATGGTCAGCCACTTGGGCACGCCGAGTGCAAACGCGGCCTCACGCAACTCGTTGGGTACGAGTCGCAGCATTTCTTCGCTCGAGCGCACGACGACGGGGATCATCAGCACCGAAAGGGCGAGAGCTCCGGCGATTCCGACGCGTACGCCGGGGCCGAAGAACAGCACGATGAGGGAGTAGGCGAAGAGGCCGGCGACGATCGAGGGGATGCCGGTCATGACATCCACGAAGAAGGTGATGGCCTGGGCGAGACGGCCGCGACCGTATTCGACGAGGTAGATCGAGGTCATGAGCCCGATGGGAACCGAAATCACGGTGGCCGCCAACGTCATCTGCAACGTGCCGATGATGGCGTGAGCCGCACCGCCACCTTCGCCGACGACGTTGCGCAGCGAGAGCGTGAAGAAGTCGAGGTCGAAGCGAGCCGCACCGTTGATCGCCACGGTGTAGAGAAGCGAGATGAGCGGCAGGAGCGCCACAACGAAGGCGAGGGTCACCAGGGTCGTCACGAGGCGGTCTACGGCGCGACGGTGGCCTTCAACGAGCCGTGAGACGGTCACGAGCACAACGCCGTAGAGAACGACTCCGAAGAGAATCGCTGCGACGATGTTGAATTCGCCGTCGACCTGGCCGGCCTGAATGAACAGGAAGATCAGGATGAACGTGACGAGGC
Organism: Salinibacterium sp. VpJ6; assembly: GCF_059767345.1. NCBI lineage: Bacteria > Bacillati > Actinomycetota > Actinomycetes > Micrococcales > Microbacteriaceae > Salinibacterium > Salinibacterium sp. VpJ6. Next base: position 999,452 of record NZ_JBSOQL010000001.1, on the reverse strand, counting down.
TGCTGATCAGGATGAGCAGGGGAGCCCAGCGAGGTAGCTGGCCGGCGGCGTACGCGTTCTGGATGGGGCGCGCTGGTGTGGTGGTAGTCATCAGTTCGCTCCCGAGAATTCCTTGCGGCGGTTGACGATGTAGCGCGCGATCGTGTTGACGACCAGCGTGATGGCGAAGAGGATGAGGCCGGTCGCGATGAGCACGTTCACGTTGAGGCCGTAAGCCTCAGGGAAGCTCAGCGCGATGTTAGCGGCGATGGTTGACGGGTTCGTCGAGCTGACCACGTTGAACGTGATGACGTTCGAGGCCGAGAGCACCATCGCAACGGCCATGGTTTCGCCGAGCGCGCGGCCGAGGCCGAGCATGGCACCGGAGACGATACCGGCGCGGCCGAAAGGAAGCACAGCAGTCTTGATCATTTCCCAGCGGGTAGCGCCGAGAGCAAGAGCAGCTTCTTCGTGGAGTACCGGAGTCTGGAGGAAGACTTCGCGGCAGATGGCGGTGATGATCGGCAGGATCATCACGGCGAGCACGATCGAAGCGGTGAGAATGGTGCGGCCCGTTCCCGAGGCTGGGCCGGCAAAGAGCGGGATCCAGCCGAAGTTGTCAACGAGCCAGGTGTAGAACGGCTGCACTCCCACGGCGAGTACGTTTCCGCCCCAGAGGCCGAAGACTACGGAAGGCACGGCGGCCAGCAAGTCGATGATGTATCCGAGCGTTGCGGCGAGAGGTCGCGGTGCGTAGTGCGAGATGAAGAGGGCGATACCGATGGCGATCGGCACGGCCATGAGGAGGGCCAATCCGGCCGACCAGAGGGTTCCGAACACGAGCGGGCCAACGTAGGCCCAGAAGTTCGTGCCTTCAAGAAGAGTGGTTTTCTCGGGGTCCGCGGTGATGCCGGGAACACCCTGCAACACGAGGAAGGCCGCGACGGCGGCGAGGATCGCGAGGATCAGCGCACCAGCGGTGAGGGCTGTACCTGAGAAGAGGCGGTCTCCTGGGCGCTGCTTCGCGCGGATACGGGGGGCCGCAGTCGAGGTCATGTGTCGAGTATCCCTTATCCCTGGCGTGGCTTAGTGCGTCGTGTGGTTGTCATGCTGGTTTCTGGGCGAACGAGTTCACGTGACCCAGAGGAAAGTCTGCCCGACCCCGCTGCCAGTAGCAACGGGGTCGAAGCAGACTCAAGGTGTTACTTGATGGCGTCTACTGCAGCCTGAGCCTTCTCGAACAGAGCCGAGGAGATCGGTGCTGAACCAGCGGACTCAGCCGCGGTGGCCTGTCCCTCGTCGCTGATGATGTAGCTGAGGTAGCCCTTGACCAGGTCAACGTTGTCGCTCGAGGCGTACTCGTTGCAAGCGATCAAGTAGCTGATCAGAACGACCGGGTAGACACCCGAGGCGTCGGATGCGCGGTCGAGCTCTACAGCGAAGTCGGTCTCGCCGCGGCCTTCTGCGAAGGGCGATGCGTCAACGATTGCTGCTGCAGCTTCGGGGGAGTACGGAACGTACTCGTCGCCGACCTTGACGGCGACGGTTCCGAGGTCTCCGGCACGCGAGGCGTCGGCGTAACCGATGGTTCCGGTTCCGTTGGTGACGGCGTCAACGAGACCCGAGGTCTGAGGAGCACCCTCGCCACCGAACTCGGTGGGCCAGGTTTCGATCGATCCGACGGTCCAGACCGAGGGAGCAGCAGCCGACAGGTAGTCGGTGAAGTTCGCGGTCGTTCCCGAGTCGTCTGCACGGTGTACGGCGGTGATGCCGAGGTCGGGCAGGTCTACGCCGTCGTTCTGCGAAGCGATAGCGTCGTCGCTCCAGTTAGTGATCTCGCCAGTGAAGATTCCGGCGATCGTGTCAGCGTCGAGGTTGAGCGAGTCAACACCGTCGAGGTTGAAGATGATCGCGATCGGCGAGATGTAGGCAGGGATTTCGAGGATGCCGGTGCCGGGAACGCACGATGCGAAGTTGTCTTCGTCAATTTCTTCGTTCTTGAAGGCGCGGTCAGATCCGGCGAAGAGGCTTCCGCCGCCGATGAACGTGTCGCGTCCACCGCCGGAGCCGATGGGGTCGTACTCGACCGTGACGTTCTCGTTCGCGGTCTGGAATCCAGCAACCCACGCCTCTTGAGCTGACTGCTGCGACGATGCGCCGGCGCCAACGAGCGTTCCGGTGAGGTCTGAAGTGGATCCTTCATCGCTGCCGTTGTCGGCTGCTGCTGCGCACGATGAGAGGAGGATGGTGCCTGCGATAGCAATGGCACCGATGGTGCCAAGACGCTTGAAGTTCACAGTTTTCCCTTCGGGATGTTGATTTCAGGTTTCAGGCCGGTGCGACCCAAATAGAAAACCTAGGCAGCGCAGGTAGCCACCTTTACCCGGTTAGGTAAACGGGAGGTAAACGACCCGTCAACACCACGAAGAGCAGTCCCGGAATCCCGGGGATGTGAGCTATTTGATCGCTGCGACGGCAGCGCGAGCTTTCTCATAGAGGGAATCAGAGATCGGTGCCGAACCGGCAGAAGCAGCCGCGGCCTGTTGGCCCTCGGGGCTGATCACGTAGTCGAGGTAGCCACGGATGACATCCACCCGGTCGTTCGACACGTACTCGTTGCAGGCGATGAGGTAGCTGATGAGCACGACCGGGTACACGCCGCTGGCGGTGGATGCTCGGTCGATTTCTACCGCGAAGTCGGTCTCGCCGCGTCCTTCGCCGAAGGGCGAGACGTCGACGATCGCAGCGGCTGCTTCGGGGGAGTAGGAGACGTAGTCGTCGCCGACCTTCACTGCGACGGTGCCGAGGTCGCCAGCGCGGGAGGCGTCGGCGTAACCGATTGTGCCGGTTCCGTTGGTGACGGCGTCGACGACACCGGAGGTCTGGGGCGCCGCTTCGCCGCCGAATTCCAGCGGCCACTTCTCGATGGATCCGACGGTCCAGGCCGAGGGCGCTGCCGCGGCGAGGTAATCGGTGAAGTTGGCGGTCGTTCCGGAGTCATCCGCGCGGTGCACCGCGGTGATGTTGCGGCTGGGCAGATCGACGGAGGGGTTCTGATCAACGATGGCAGTGTCATCCCACTGGTCAATCTCACCCGTAAAGATGCCGGCGATCGTGTCCGCATCGAGGTTGAGCGAGGTGATTCCGTCGAGGTTGAAGATGATCGCAATCGGTGAAATGTAGGCGGGGATCTCGAGGATGCCGGTGTCGGGCACGCACGAGACAAAGTCGGCTTCGGCGATTTCCTCGACCTTATACGCGCGGTCGGATGCAGCAAACGCGGCACCGCCACCGATGAAGGTGTCGCGCCCTCCGCCAGACCCGATGGGGTCGTATTCGACCGTCGCGGCCACGTTTGCTAGTTGGAAGCCGCGAACCCACGCCTCTTGAGCGGCCTGCTGGGAGGACGCACCGGCACCGATAATCGTGCCGGAGGGGCCCGAGACGTCACCGACGGGAGCGGGAACGCATCCTGTGAGAGCGAGTGCGCTTGCCATCGCGAGTGCGGTGGCGGTGCCGAGGCGGGTGAACTTCACAGGGATCCCTTCGAGAAACTGACGTGCACGTCATTCTCTCGCGAATTCGGCAGGATTTCACCGCCCGGCAACCTTCGCCGGTCTCAGCGCTCCGGATCCGGCATCAGGATTGGTGTGTTTCCACCGCCACTAGGCGCACTTTCTTGGTGTCGCGCGCAAAATGCAGCACCGAAAAATCTCCCGTGCTGAGCATTGCCGCAGCTCGCAAATTAGCATCCGGTTTTGTGTGTGAGGCTTCGGCGAGTGCGCTCACCATTTGAGGTAGCACGGGCCCGTGGCTACACATCACAGTGGACTGCTGCTTCTTGAGCCGCTTGGTAATGAGAGCGGTCACGGCGGCACCGTTGCTGCGGTACGCGTCTTGGCTCAGGTCATCGGTTGCTTTGATCTCAAGCTCGGTGCGTTGCGACAGCGGCGTGATCGTGGCGAGGCAACGGGCAGCGGTGCTGCTCAGGATGCGGTCGGGGGCGAACGCGGCGATGCTGCCGGCGATCGTGGCTGCCTGGTCTGTTCCGCGGTGCATGAGCGGTCGCGTGGCATCCGGCCCGTCCCAGGTTTCTCCGGGAACGGCTTTGCCGTGACGCACGGCAATCATCGCGAAGGTGCGGGCATTGCCGGCCTCGTAGATGGCTGCGAAGCGATCGAGAATGTCGATGTCGTGCTCGTAGCTGACTTTTTTGCGGGCCTTGGAGAGTGACAACCATTCGAGCGATGAGATCTCGTCGTTGGGTGTGAACTTGGCGCGCTCGAGAATATGGTCGTTCACTTCGGCAGCCCAGTAGTGCACGTACTTGTCGCGGCCGTTGCCGAGCGTGTAGTGAACCTTGCCGAGCGGAACTCCGAGTTCGACGCTCAGGCCGGTCTCTTCGAAAATTTCGCGTACGGCAGTCTCGGGCAGCATTTCACCGGGATCGAGTTTCCCTTTGGGCAGCGAGACGTCTTTATGCACGGTGCGATGGACCAGTAACACGCGGGGTTTGCCATCTACTACACGCCAGCAGACGATGCCTGCAGCTAGGACCGGTGTGGTCGCCGCGGTCACCGGCGAGCTCCGCCTCGTTTGCGCTGCGTAATTCTCTTCATAAGAACATTCTGTAGGTCATCGAGCGGTTCGCCGTCCTCTGAACGGCCGTGGCGTTCCCAATCGCCTTCAGAATCGAGCCACCACGAGGCGGTGGTGTCGGCAACAGCGAGGTCGAACATGTAGTCGAGTTCCTCGATGTGTTCGGGTTCCACGATGCGCACGAGGGCCTCGACGCGACGGTCGAGATTGCGGTGCATCATGTCGGAGCTGCCAATGAAAACCTGGGGATCGCCGTTGTTGTGGAACGAGAACACGCGCGAGTGCTCGAGGTAGCGACCGAGCACTGAACGCACCCGAATGTTCTCGCTGAGCCCCGGAACTCCGGCGCGCAAAGAGCAAATTCCGCGCACCACGATGTCGATCGGAACGCCCGCATTGTTGGCGCGGTAGAGAGCGTCGATGATCGCTTCATCCACCATGGAGTTCAGTTTGATCCGGATGCCCGAGGGCAAGCCAGCGCGAGCGTTCTTGGCTTCGTTCGCAATCTGCTTCACGAGGCCCTTGCGCAAATGACGCGGAGCCACGAGAAGTCGCTTGAACTTTTTCTCGATGGCATACCCAGAAAGTTCGTTAAAGAGTCGGGTGAGGTCTTTTCCGACCTGGTCGTCGGCGGTCAGCAGCCCGAGGTCTTCATACAGGCGGCTGGTCTTGGGGTTGTAGTTTCCCGTGCCGATGTGCGCGTAGTGGCGCAGCTTGCCCTCTTCTTGGCGCACCACGAGCGCGAGCTTGCAATGCGTCTTGAGCCCGACGAGGCCATAGACCACGTGCACGCCGGCCTTTTCGAGCTTGCGGGCCCATGAGATGTTCGCAGTCTCATCGAAGCGTGCCTTGATCTCCACGAGCGCGAGCACGGCTTTACCGGCTTCGGCAGCGTCAATCAGAGCCTCGACAATGGGGCTGTCACCGCTCGTGCGGTACAGCGTCTGCTTGATCGCCAACACATCGGGGTCGGCGGCAGCCTGCTCCAAGAACGCCTGAACGCTCGTCGAGAACGACTCATAGGGGTGGTGCAGCAGGACGTCTTTGCGAGCGATCGCCCGGAAGATATCCGCCCGCTCATTGCCTTCGGTGGGCATGAGGCTCGGGCTCGTGATGGGCACGTGGCGCGGGTACTTGAGCGCAGGGCGATCGATGCGGGTGAGCTGAAAGAGTCCGCCGAGGTTAAGCGGGGCAGGCAATCGGTACACCTCTTGCTCGGTGATCTTGAGCTCGCGCACGAGAAGGCCGAGCGTCACCTCATCCATGTCGTCAGTGATTTCGAGACGGATGGGCGGCCCGAAGCGGCGGTTCAGAATCTGCTTCTCAAGTGACTTGATCAGGTTTTCCGACTCGTCTTCATCGACGTTGACATCTTCGTTGCGAGTAACACGGAACTCGTGGTGCGCCAGAATCTCCATGCCGGGGAAGAGCGCATCGAGGTGGTTGGAAATCAGATCTTCGAGCGGGATGTAGCGCAGTTGATCACTACCGTCATCCGGCAATTGAATGAACCGCGGCAAGACACTCGGCACCTTCAGGCGCGCGAACTCTTCCTTCTGCGTCTTCGGGTTGCGCACCCGAATCGACAGGTTGAGCGAGAGCCCCGAAATGTACGGGAACGGATGCGCGGGGTCGACCGCCAGCGGCATGAGCACAGGAAAAATCTGGCTCGAGAAGATTTCGTCAACGCGCTCGCGGTCTTCGGGGCCGAGGTCAGACCACGACTCAATGTGGATGCCCTCAGCATCGAGCGCAGGCTTGACGCTGTTGCGGAACTCGGCCGCGTGACGCTCTTGCAGTGCGTGCGCGGCGGCGCTCAACTCTTCGAGAACTTCGGCGGGAGCGCGCCCCGTGTTCGTCGGTACGGCAAGGCCAGTGTCGATGCGACGCTTGAGGCCGGCAACGCGCACCATAAAAAACTCGTCGAGGTTACTGGCAAAGATGGCCAAGAAGTTGGCGCGTTCCAGCAGCGGCAGCGACTCATCCTCGGCGAGTTCGAGCACGCGCTGGTTGAACGCGAGCCAGCTCAGCTCGCGGTCGAGGTAGCGGTCGTAAATCAACGTGCCGTCGTCAACGCTCGACGACTCATCGATGTCATATTCATCGAGAGAATCTGTAGCGGAGCTGGGATCGGCGATCGCGCTGTCATTGTCCATCTGATCATCCTGCCACTCAGTGATGAACAACTGATTAACTCGGCCCAGGATGGGGAGAAAATCGGTGAGAGTGTGCCTTAGACGGCGATGCTCTCGGGCATGGCGTCGGCAGCGGCATCCGATGCACTCGCAACGGGGTCAACAGCTTCAGGCTTGGGGGCCTTCTCCGCCTCTTCGGCGATGTTGAAGCAGTAGCCCACGTTACGCACGGTGCCGATGAGCGATTCGAGGTCGCCGAGTTTGGCGCGCAGACGTCGAACGTGAACGTCGACGGTGCGGGTGCCTCCGAAATAGTCGTAGCCCCACACTTCGCTCAGTAGCTGTTCGCGAGTGAACACATGCCCGGGGTGCGACGCCAAGAAGCGCAGCAACTCGAACTCTTTGAAGGTGAGGTCGAGCGAGCGGTCACGAGCCTTCGCTGAATAGCTTGCTTCGTCGATCACGATTCCGGATGCGCGAATTTTCGATGCCGAACTCTCACCTTCGCGGCGCGCCAGGGCCAAGCGGATGCGGGCATCCACTTCGGCGGGGCCCGCGCCAGCAACGAGGAGGTCGTCGATGTGCCACTGGTGGTTGACGGCAGCGAGCCCGCCGTCGGTGACGATCACGAAGAGGGGAACCGAGATTCCGCCGGAATGAAGAACGCCGCAAAGCCCTTTGGCTGCGGCAAGATTGGTGGTCGCGTCGACGACGATGAGGTCGGTAGTTGGCGCGGCAACGAGGGTTGCGGGCGCGGCGACGACTACCTCCACCGTATGACTGAGCAAACCCAGGGCGGGTAATGGATCAGCATCGGGCGCAGAGCTAAGCATCAAGATGTGTGCCATATGGCCTCCCCACTGCGTAAAAGTGATTCTACCGTGCGACGCCGCGCGCTCATGACGGCCCCCGAATCGTGCTCTTCTCGATACGATGGGGCAATGACTTGGCAAAAGTGGAGCGTCGTGCCCGTGTGGGCCTTGAGCCTCGTAGGCACGGTCATTATCGGCGCGGTAGCTGCGCCCGAGTCACGGGTCACGTGGTTGGCGATTGTCCTCGCGGCCTGCGTCATCCTTACGTTCGTTGTTCAACTGCTCATTCATCGCAAAGAGGGCTTCGTAGCGCGCGCAACCGCCAGCATGGTTGGCGCCCTTGTTGTTGTGGCTGCGGCCACAGCGATTTTCGCTCTCATTTAGTGCTGCTGGGCTGCACAGGGATAGGATTAGTACATGCTTCTCGCACTTGAGCTCTTCTTTGTTGGCCTTCTGGGTCTCGCGACGCTGTCGATCGGCTACGTCTCTGTCGTCGTCGTCTACAACCTCTTTCGCGGCCAGCGCTAACCGCGCGCCATGGTTATTGAGCTCGACGCCTCCGGCCCTGCTGAACTATCGCCACTTTCGTGGCTCGTTGGCCTCTGGGAGGGCACGGGCATTGTCGACTACAAGATCGGCGACGAAACGCGCAGTGTCGAGTTCGGTCAGCGCATTAGCTTCACCCACGATGGGCTTCCGCACCTCAACTACAACTCGTACACGTGGTTGCTCGATGATGAGCAAACTCCCCATGTAACCGAGACCGGCTATTGGCGCCTTCGCCGAGCTGCCACTGACGGCGACCCCGGTCCTGGGTTGTTGCCGGCGCTGGGGGAGCGCCCCTTCGGTTCCGCCGAAGAGGTGGAGAAACTGCGCACCCCGAACGGTGGCTTCGAGATCGAAGCGTCCATCGTGCATCCGGGTGGCATCAACGAGTTTTACATCGGCGAAGTGACGGGGCCCCGCATCGACCTCGCGACCGACGCCGTCATGCGTACGCAAGGCGCCAAGGAGTACACCGCGGCAACGCGCATGTACGGCCTCGTCGAAAACCACTTGCTCTGGGCGTGGGATATCGCCGCTCTCGGCCAAGATTTGCGCACGCACGCATCGGGACGGCTCGCTCGTGTCGAATAGTGTGTTCGCTGCACGCCCCGGTGCCATTGGCGAACCGCCCGAGCACTATGGCAACCCCTTTGGGGAACAGCGCACGCTCACCGAGGGTCGTTCGGTGGTGGAACTCGCCGACCGTGCCGTTCTCACCATCACTGGTCCCGACCGGCTGACCTGGCTCGACTCGCTCACCACGCAGTCCCTCAAGGGGCTGACTCCCGGCGAGAGCGCCGAAACGCTGCTGCTCAACCCCAATGGCCGCGTCGAGCACGCTATGCGGCTTATTGACGATGGCGAGTCCCTCTGGTTGCTCATCGACGGCACCCAGCGCGAAGCGCTCGCGGCCTGGCTCAACCGCATGAAGTTCATGCTGCGCGTAGAGATCGCCGACCGCAGCGATGACTTTGTGACGATCGGCAGCTTTGGTGACGCGCTCGAGGTTCCCGCCGCCACATCTCAGGATGTGCCGCTTGTCTGGGTCGATCCGTGGTCGTCCGTTGTGCGCGGCGGCCATCAGTACGCCACCTCAGCGACGCACCCCGCCGCTACGTGGAATTACCGCGAAACCCTCGTCGCCGTCGATGCCGATCTGTCAGCCTTCGATGCTGCCGGCTCGCTCGCGTTCGATGCCCTGCGCATCGCTGCGTGGCGTCCTCGTTTCAGCTCCGAAGTCGACGACCGCACGATTCCGCACGAACTCGACTGGATGCGCTCCGCAGTGCATCTCAACAAGGGCTGCTACCGCGGGCAAGAGACCGTAGCGAAAGTTCATAATCTCGGGCATCCGCCGCGTCGCCTCGTGATGCTGCACCTCGATGGCTCCGAGGGCGCACTGCCCGAGGTCGGTGCCGAAGTTCGTCTCGGCGAAAAAACCGTCGGCACCGTCACCGCCTCCGCGCGCCACTTCGAACTTGGCCCAATTGCGCTCGCCGTGATCAAGCGAGGAGTGGATGCCGCAGAAACGTTGGCCGTCACCTCCGACATCGGTGAGATTGCCGCCGCGCAAGAAGTCATCGTTCCCACCGACGCCGGAGCCGAAGCAAACGTGCCCCGCTTGCCCCGCCTCGGAGCCGTTACTCGCGGCTAGCAGCGGCATCCAATCATTCTCGGTACTCTTGAGTTATGACTCACACCCTGATTTTGTTGCGCCACGGCAACTCCGAATGGAACCAAAAGAATCTCTTCACCGGATGGGTGGATGTCGGGCTCACCGAGCAAGGTCGCGGCGAGGCCGCCCGTGCCGGCGAGATGATCGCTGCCTTCGACAAGCAGCCTGACGTGCTTTACACCTCGCTGCTCAAGCGCGCGATCCACACCGCCAACATCGCCCTCGAGGTCGCCGACCTCGACTGGCTGCCGGTCAAGCGCTCCTGGCGACTCAACGAGCGCCACTACGGTGCGCTGCAGGGCAAAGACAAGGCCCAGACCCTCGAAGAGTTCGGCGAAGAGAAGTTCATGACCTGGCGCCGAAGCTTCGACGTGCCGCCGCCCGAGCTCGCTGATGACGCTGAATACAGCCAGGTACACGAGCGTCGCTACGTCGGCATCGACGGTGAAGTTCCTCGTACCGAGAGCCTCAAGATCGTTATTGATCGCATGCTTCCCTACTGGGAATCCGACATCACGAAGGATCTCGCTGCAGGCAAGACCGTGCTCGTCACCGCTCACGGCAACTCGCTGCGCGCGCTCGTGAAGCACCTCGATGGCATTTCTGATGACGACATCGCGAGCCTCAACATCCCCACGGGGATCCCGCTGGTGTACGAGCTCGACGACAACTTCATGCCGATCAAGCCCGCGTACTACCTCGACCCCGAAGCTGCCGCTGCCGGCGCTGCTGCGGTCGCATCACAGGGCAAGAAGTAGCCTTCAGCCCACGCTCGCTTAACGCACAAAGCCCCGACGAGATCGAATCTCGTCGGGGCTTTGTTACGTGGTGACGGCTATTAGTCGTCGGCGGGAACCCAGTCGCCGGTAGCAAGGTACTGAACCTTCTTGGCGATGGAGACCGCATGGTCTGCGAAACGCTCGTGGTAGCGCGACGCGAGAGTGGCATCCACAGTGTCGACCGCAGCGCCCTTCCAGGTCTCACCGAGCACCTTGTCGAACACGCTGAGGTGCAGCGCGTCGATCTTGTCGTCGTCGTTGCGAATCTCTTCGGCAACGCGCACATCTTCATGCTTGAGCAACTCAACAAGCTTGTTGGCGACCGCGACATCGAGTGCTCCGAGTTCTGCGAAAGTTGCTCGCAATGACTTGGGCACGACCTTGTCGGGGAAGCGGTAACGAGCGAGCTGAGCGATGTGCTCAGCCATGTCACCCATGCGCTCGAGCGATGCACTGATGCGCAGCGCGCTCACTACAATTCTCAAGTCGCGGGCGACGGGTTGCTGACGAGCGAGGATGTTGATCGCGAGCTCGTCGAGTTCGGCTGCAGCCGCATCAATCTGGTCATCGTCTGCGATCACTGTTTCGGCCAGTGACACATCTGATTCATTGAATGCTTTTGTGGCGTTGTCTATTGAGACAGCCACCAGGCTGGCAATTTCCACGAGGCGATCTTGCACCTCGCGCAGTTCTTGTTGAAATACTTCGCGCACGCTATCTACGTCCCTTCGATACGGGCATGACGAAGCCCGCACGGCTTAGGCCACCCTGCCCGCGTTAGGTTAACAACAGGTGTTGGCGGCCTGAACTTTATCTGAAGTGAGCACTCGTCGCGAACTTGCGGCAAGCGGACGCTTCAGATGTAACTAATCTAGTCGGTATGGACTCTGCGTGGCTCGTGCCTGCCGCCCTCGCTTTTGGCGTATTTCTCGGCGGTGGCATGTCCTTCATCATTTACGCAGCCGCTAAGCGGGGTCAAAGAGCCGCCCACGTGGTCTCTTCTGCCGTGCCGGATGGCGTAGATCAGGTCATCGATGCGCTGGAATCCGCGGGTATCGTGCTCGATCCCTCGAATAACATCATGAAGGCATCGACGGGGGCGCTCACCTACGGTCTCGTGTGGAACCACGCTCTCGTGCATCCGGAACTCGTCGAATTTGTTGACCAAGTTCGTCGCACCGGCGAGCCAATTGCCCAAGAAGTGCACTTATCTCGTGGCCCTTTCGGTGATGCCAACATTTATCTTTTTGTTCGTGTTGCTCGCCTCGGCACGCGATACGTTTTGCTGTTGGCCGAAGATCGCACTGAGTCGTACCGCCTCGATGAGGTGCGTCGTGACTTCGTCGCCAACATCAGCCACGAGCTCAAAACCCCGATCGGCGCCGTTGGCTTGCTTGCTGAAGCGCTCGTCAGTGCTTCGGATGAACCGGATCAGGTGAAGCGGTTCGCTAAGCGCCTCACTAAAGAGTCACACCGTCTCGCTCGCATCACGCAGGAGATCATCGAACTCTCGCGATTGCAGTCCGCTGACGGCCTGGCGGAGGCTGCTCTGGTCGACATCGACAATGTCGTGTCTATCGCGATTGACCAGAACCGTGCCGTCGCTGAGTTCAACAAGGTCAGTCTGGCCAGCGGCGGTCTCACGGGCTTCGAGGTGTTCGGCGACGAAACCCTTCTCGTGCTCGCCCTCGATAACCTCATCTCGAACGCCGTGCAGTACTCGCCCGAGAACACGCGCGTGGGAATCGGAGTGCGTCACCGTGACGGCGCCATCGAGGTCTCGGTCACCGACCAGGGCGTCGGAATCCCCGACGACGAACTCGACCGCGTGTTCGAACGCTTCTACCGCAGCGACCCCGCGCGTAGCCGTCACACCGGCGGCAGTGGGCTCGGCCTCAGTATCGCCAAGCACGTGGTGCAGAACCACGGCGGCGACATCCGCGTGTGGTCGCAACTCGGCCACGGCTCCACCTTCACGATTCGACTGCCCGAGATCGATCCCGACGTAACCAACGCAACAGGAGACAAGCAATGACCCGCATTTTGATCGTCGAAGACGAGGCGTCGTTGAGCGAGCCTCTCGCGTTCCTGCTGGAGCGCGAAGGCTACGAAACGACCATCGCCGAAGACGGCCTCGCGGGGCTCGCTGAGTTCGACCGCAATGGTGCCGACCTCATCCTGCTAGATCTCATGCTGCCCGGCCTTGCCGGCACTGAAGTATGCCGCGAGGTTCGCACCCGCTCGAACGTGCCCATCATTATGCTCACGGCCAAAGACAGCGAAGTGGATATCGTGGTCGGCCTTGAGCTGGGAGCGGATGACTACGTAACGAAGCCCTATTCCACTCGTGAGCTCTTGGCCCGCATCCGCGCAGTAATGCGCCGTCGGGCGGAGGACGTCGACGAGACCGACTCGGTGCTTGAGGCTGGGGGAGTGCGGATGGATGTTGAGCGCCACACGGTCACGGTTGATGGTGTCGATGTTGGCATGCCGCTGAAGGAATTTGAACTGCTCGAGCTTCTCTTGCGCAACGGCGGTCGCGTGCTGACGCGCGGTCAGCTGATCGATCGAGTGTGGGGCGCCGACTACTTCGGCGACACCAAGACTCTCGACGTTCACATCAAGCGCATCCGCACCAAGATCGAAAAGACTCCATCGCAACCGAAGCTTCTCGTGACCGTGCGCGGGCTCGGGTATCGCTTCGAAGACTAAAACGCCGCGGGTGCACGCGGGCTAGCTCGGGTGCACCTAGCTTCGGCACACCAGTGGGAAGTGAGGCTATTCGCTGAGAGCGCTAGCCGGAGCGAGGTCGGCGTAAATAACGTCGTCGCTCGCCATTACGGGAACCAGCAGCTCTTGGCCGCTGTCGTTTTCGAACTGGAAGTAGATGGGGAACAACTGCCCGGCACGGATGCCTGCATCCGCGATCACGATCATGTCGCCATCGACCTCGGTGCCGTAGCTCTTGACTTCACCAGAGGTGACCGGCTTGGAGATGTCGATGCGTTCGCCCTCGGCCGACTCGTACTGCATGCGCAGGCTGCCGCTCGAGGAGCTGGTGTTGATGATGGTGACCATCAAGCTGACGGCGGACTCGTCATCGTTGCTGATGGCGAGGACGTTGCGTACTTTGACGTCGCCGACTTCGGCGCCGATACCGTCGCTGGGGTCGTAGTGGTTCAACGTCGCGGTAGGCGTAATGAACGAACAACCGGCGGTGCCCACGAGGAGGGCTCCGGCGATGAGGGCGGAGGCTGCGGCGCGTGTTGCGCGAGTGCGTACTGTCACAAATCCATCCTAATAGATAGCTGCGCCGAGTGCTTTACTTAGGCAACCCTTACCATGCGTTTACTGTGATAAACTGGGTTTTCTTCGAGAGGACCACTATTCATGTTGTTTGAGGTCGGCGAGACTGTCGTTTATCCCCATCACGGTGCTGCAACCATCACCGAGGTTAAGAAGCGCACCATCAAGGGTGAAGAGAAAATCTATCTCAAGCTCAATGTAACTCAGGGTGATCTCACCATCGAAGTGCCCGCAGAGAACGTTGATCTCGTGGGCGTTCGCGACGTTATCGGTCGCGAGGGGCTCGACGCTGTGTTCGAGGTGCTTCGCGCGCCGTTCACTGAAGAGCCCACTAACTGGTCGCGCCGGTACAAGGCCAACCTGGAGAAGCTTGCTTCGGGTGACGTCATCAAGGTTTCTGAGGTCGTTCGTGACCTCTGGCGCCGTGACCAGGATCGCGGCCTTTCGGCTGGCGAAAAGCGCATGCTTGCGAAGGCACGTCAAATTCTTATCTCTGAGCTTGCGCTCGCTGAGAAGACTGACGAAGACAAGGCATCTCTGGTTCTCGACGAGGTTCTCGCTTCATAACCCCTTAGCCCTGACTGTGTATTCACAGGAGAGCATGGGTAGGCTGATTCGCTACGTCTTTTTGGCGGAGGAGTATTTCCTCGCCCATCGATTTGGAGATACCCGCCTCATATGAATCCACAGATTAATCCCCGCGTCGCCGTGATCCTTCTCGGCGCCGGGAACGGCACCCGCCTCGGTCGCAACGAGCCAAAAGCTTTCGTTCACTTGGCGGGTCGTCCTACTCTCAGTCGCGCTCTCGAATCCGTTTTCGGAATGGCGGAGCCGACTCAGGTAATCATCACTGTTCCGAAGTCGTATGGCCCCATCGCCAAGCAGCTCGCGCGCTCGGTCCCCGGCGGCCGTGATCGGGAGCCCGTGATTATCGTGGGCGGTTCCACGCGCCAGGAGTCTGTTGCTGAGGCCCTCAAATTTCTCGAATCGAGCATCGACGTAGTTCTCGTGCACGACGCGGCACGCCCGCTCACGCCGAGCCTTGTCTTTGACTCGGTTGCCGCAGAAGTGCGCAGCTCGAACGCTGGTGTCGTGCCCGGCCTTCCGGTTGCCGACACGATTAAGCGTACGGATGACAACAATCAGATCGTCGAGACCGTCGACCGTTCCGTGCTCATGGCGGTGCAAACCCCGCAGGGCTTCCCTCGTGGCCAGCTCGTAGCTGCCCATGAGGCCGCTCAAGAAGAGCACACCGACGATTCAGCTTTGGTCGCCGCTGCGGGCTACCCGGTGTCCATTATCGCGGGCGACCCCATGGCCTTCAAGATCACTACCGCGTGGGAGCTGCGTCGCGCCGAGCAGCTCTTCACCGAGTCTGCTGCCACCAGCATCCGAGTCGGTACTGGTACGGATGTGCACGCGTACGACGACACTAAGCCTCTGTGGCTTGCTGGGCTGCACTGGCCCGACGAAGTCGGCCTCCGCGGTCACAGCGACGGCGATGTTGTCGCTCACGCGATTTGCGATGCCATGCTCTCGGCCGCGAAGCTCGGCGATCTGGGCAGCGTATTCGGCACGAGCGACCCCAAGTTTGAAGATGCCCATGGTGATGTCTTCTTGCGCGAAACCCTCTTTCTCATGCGGGAAGCCGGCTTCGAAGTGGGCAACGTCTCCGTTCAGCTCATTGGAAACCACCCGATGGTCTCGCGCCGTCGTGTAGAGGCTGAAGGGTTCTTGAGCGGGATTCTTGGCGCTTCGGTGAGCATCGCGGGCACGACCTCCGATGCGCTCGGCTTCACGGGCCGCGGCGAGGGCATGGCGGCAATCGCTACGGCACTCGTACATGCGCGCACGGTCGCCGAGGCCACTCACAACCGCGAGTAGTCGCTTTGGGCGGTGCCGCGCGATCGCGCGGTTGCCCGGCGATCCACTTGTGCGCACGCCGCTGAGCTCGTTGACGCGCGGTTATTCCGCGTAGCGAATCGCCGCGTTCGAAACCAGAGCGAACCTGAGCAGTAATTTCTTTCGCTCATGCCTTGGTCGATTGCTTGCGAGCCTGATATACCTGTTACTACACGACTGTGAGTCCGATGCTCACAATTGTGCAAATGCAGTACCAGGGTCGATGGGGACACACACCTCACGTCACGCCACCGGCCCTGACAGGCGCCGACAACGAAGTTGCGGCTGGAGAAAGGTGTGAGATGCAATCTGTTCTGGACACGATAATTTGGGCGGCTGATTCGCCGCCAGTACCGGCCAGCGACAACCCGATCATTCAGGCCCTCACCTGGGGTGCTACGCACTTCATCGGCCTGTTCAACGCATCGGGTGAAGCTCTCGTTGGTCTCGCAACCGGCATTCTGCCGACGCTGATCGTGCTGCTCACGTTCATGTACGCGATCACCACCTGGGTGGGCGAAGCACGCATGACCCGCGCAGTACAGTGGTCAGCTCGTTGGGCCATTACTCGCTACACCCTCATGCCCATCATCGCGGTCATCGTCTTGACCAACCCGATGGCGTACTCCTTCGGCATCTATCTACCCGAACGACAGAAGCCGGCGTTCTACGACTCTGCAGTGTCATTCGTGCACCCTGTCACCGCCTTCTTCCCGCACGCTAACGCTGGCGAGATCTTCGTCTGGGCGGGTGTCTCGGCTGGAGTGCTCTCCATCGCTCCCGAAAAGTACCCGCTGCTCGCGCTGCTGTACTTCGGTACCGGCATCGTCGTTATCTTCATTCGCGGAATCGTCACCGAGTGGATCACCAAGCTGCTCATTCGTCGCCAGGGCCTCACGGCCGTATTCGACGAGTACGACCGCGAATTCGCCCGTGCAAGCGAGCGTTTCATCGAGGCAAAGTCGACCAAGAAAACCGGATCCTCGGTTTCCACTGAAGGGGCGGTGTGATCATGAGCGAGAACACCTACAGAAACGTATTCGTCAAGCCCGGTAACGGCGGCTGGGGCAAGGGGCTCCTCCTCGAGCCGAGCGCAGAAAAGAACGTCGTTCTCTCGGTTACCGGTGGCGGAATCCACCCGGTCGCTGCGCGGATCGCCGAGCTCACTGGTGCAGAAGCTGTTGACGGCTTCACCAACAGCATTCCCGAAGAGCGCGTTGTCGCTGTCGTGATCAACTGTGGTGGAACTGCCCGCATCGGCGTCTACCCCAAGAAGCGCATGATGACCGTCGACGTCTTCCCTGGAGAGCCCTCGGGCCCCCTCGCGAAGTACATCACCGACGACGTCTTCGTTTCCGCTGTCGGCACTGACAACGTTGAGCTGGTTGATGGCGAGCACGCCTTCGCGACTCACGCCGCTGAGGCATCCGCTGCATCCGAAGCTGCTATCGGCAGCCCGGCCCCCTCGGGAGCCTTCGGCACGAGCAACGTTCAGCACTTCACGGCTCAGACGACGACCGGTGGCGGCTTCATCGGTTTCTTCTCGAACATCGCGACGCGCTTCGGTTCGGTCATCGGAAACATCATCAACACGTTGCTCTCGTCTGGTCGCCAGACGGTTCAGCTCGTGCTGCAGACGATCCTGCCGTTCATG
This sequence comes from Salinibacterium sp. VpJ6, assembly GCF_059767345.1. Classification (NCBI taxonomy): domain Bacteria; kingdom Bacillati; phylum Actinomycetota; class Actinomycetes; order Micrococcales; family Microbacteriaceae; genus Salinibacterium; species Salinibacterium sp. VpJ6. The sequence continues at coordinate 982,065 of NZ_JBSOQL010000001.1, read as the reverse complement.
GCCTATGTGAGCCTCTTGATCGGTTTCGTCACCTACTCGGGACTCTCGGATCTCATTGCGCAGGCAGTGACTCCGTTGGCCTCGAACCCGATCGGACTGATCCTGCTTGGTGTGATCACGGGACTACCGTTCCTGTCGCCCATTCTGGGACCGGGCGCGGCTATCGCTCAGGTCGTCGGTGTACTCATGGGTACACAGATCGCCGCTGGCGCACTGCCGGTGCAGTACGCACTGCCGACGCTGTTCGCCATCAACGGTCAGGTTGGTTGTGACTTCGTGCCCGTGGGCCTCGCCCTGGGAGAAGCCAAGCCGGAGACGGTTGCAGTGGGTGTACCCGCTGTGCTCTTCTCTCGCCTGATCACGTCACCGCTGGCAGTCTTGATCGCGTGGGGCGCAAGCTTCGCGCTGATCTAAGCACCACCGCCAGTACAACCACCACACGCAACAGCAGAGAAAAGCGAGACAGCAATGACTACCTATTACCGCAGCGAGGTCACGTCCATCGGAACGGACGCCACCGAAATGTTCGACGGAGGAGTGGTGATCTTCTTCGGAGAACCCTGCCCCGCCGAACTGGCTGAGGTAAGTGTCGTTCACACTGTCACGCACCACCACCCGCAGCGCGATCCCCAGCCGGGCGACGTGCTGCGGGTGGGGGACTCTGAAGTCACCATTACGGAGGTCGGCGAGATTGCGGCCAACAACCTCCGCACGCTCGGCCACTTCGTGGTCTACAGCGACCCAGAAGACAGCCAGAAGATTCTCCCCGGCGCCATTCACGCGAAGGGCACGCTATCGCTGCCCGACGCCGGCGTCACCATTGAGCTCATCGAAGGTAGTTGACATGGATACCGGCTTCGCACTGCTGCTGATCGCAGCGCTCGTTCTGAGCGTTGTGTTTAGCCTCCTCCAACAGCGCACGTACTCGCGTGCCACTAAGCGTCTCGGAACAAGCTTCATTGGCGCGAAAGACCATTTCTTGGTCTCGGGCCGCGGCAAGCACTTCCTCCGCGGCGCCATCGTTCTCATGGTCGTTGATGCCTCAACGAGCCGCATCGTGGCCGCCGAGGCCATGGTCGGCAGCACCGTTCTCGCGCGCTTCAAGCCGCGCCCCGAGCTAATCGGTGATCTCGACACCGCAACGCTGCGCACCAAAGAGAAGATGATGACCGCAGCCGTGGACTACGCCACCAAGCAGTACTGGGTGACGTACAAGCGCAACGTCGCAGCGGCAGCCCGCAAGTAGCGACATCACTCGTTCGGGTGTTTCGGCATCCGACATTGCATCGTCGTTCCCGACGGGGCATACTAAATACACATACTTGATTAACAAGCGCACATAAGTGCATCAACGTGGTTTCAAAGGGGTAGTCATGGGTTACACAAACAAACTGCTTGCGCGTCAGCGTGAGGTCGGTCGTCCCGTTCGTATCGGTCTCGTCGGCGCAGGCCAGATGGGCTCCGGCTTCATCGCCCAGATCGCTCGCCAAAAGGGCGTCGACATCACCGCCGTCGCCGACATTGCAATTGACCGTGCCGTAGGTGCTCTCGCTAACGCCGGCATCACCGACGTCGACCAGTCAGCAGACCTCGAGACGCTCGCCGCCACGATCGAAGCCGGCGGCCACGTTGTCGTCAACGACGCTCTCGCCCTTCCGAAGCTTCCCATCGACATGGTCATCGAGTGCTCGGGTGTTCCCGAGATCGCCGCCAAGGTCGCTCTCGCTTCGCTGCTCGGTGGCAAGGATGTCGCCCTCATGACCGTAGAAGCTGACGTTACCGTCGGTCTCCTCCTGGCTCGCATCGCCGCTCAGACCGGCAACATCTACACGGTCTGCCGTGGCGATGAGCCCGTTGAGTGCCTCAAGCTCGTCGAGTACGTCGAAGACATCGGTCTCGACGTTGTTCTCGCCGGTAAGGGCAAGAACAACCCCCTCAACGAGACGGCTACCCCCAGCAGCCTCGAAGAAGAAGCAAAGACCAAGGGTATGAACCCGCGGATGCTGTGCAGCTTCGTCGATGGAACCAAGACCATGATCGAGATGGCTGCCCTCGCTAACGCGGCAGACCTCGAGCTCACGAAGCGTTCGATGCACGGACCGGCCGCAACGGTGCCGACCCTGCAGGACATCTTCAAGCCCATCGAAGACGGCGGAATCCTCGACCGCAGCGGTGTTGTCGACTACGCCACTGGCCCGGTTGCTCCCGGTGTGTTCGTTGTTGCTAAGGCAACCGACCCCGTTGTGCACGAGGAGCTCAGCTACCTCAAGCTCGGTGAAGGCCCCTACTTCGCGTTCTACCGTCCGTACCACCTCGCGAGCGTCGAGGCAGTGCTGTCGATCGGTGAGGTCATGATCGACCGCCAGCCGTCGCTTGCTCCGATCGCCTGGAACGCAGACGTTTCTGCCACGGCTAAGCGCGACCTCAAGGTCGGCGAAAAGATTGACGGCATCGGTGGCGAGCATGTCTACGGTGACGCTGTACCGGCAGCCGAGGCCAAGGCTGGTCGCGAACTGCCCATCGGTCTGGCATCGGCCGGCACGCTCATCCGCGATGTCGCCAAGGGAACTGCCGTCACGTACGACGACGTGCAGCTCGACGAAACCAAGACCATCGTGATTTTGCGCAAGCTGCAGGATGCCCTTCTGGCCGATGGCCAGTTGCAGGTTCCCGCTCTCGCTTCGCTGCTCTCCGCCTAAGAAAGGTGACAACTATGAATACGCAGATCGTTGCGAACCGCGAACTCGCGGCAGCCAGCCTCGCCACCATGTGGAAGATCCGCCGCTTTGAAGAAGCAGTGGAAGACCTCTACGGCCGTGGATTGATGCACGGCACGATGCACCTCTCGATCGGTCAAGAGGCCGTACCGACCGGTGCATGCCTCGCCCTCAACAGGGACGACTACATCACCTCGACGCACCGTGGTCACGGCCACTGCATCGCTAAGGGCGCCGACATGGAGCGCATGATGGCTGAGCTTCTCGCGAAAGAGACTGGCTACTGCCGCGGTCGCGGTGGTTCGATGCACATTGCGGATACCGCAACCGGAAACCTCGGTGCCAACGGCATCGTGGCTGGTGGCGTTCCGATCGCTACCGGCGCAGCGCTGTCGGCCAAGATGCGCGGCACCAAGCAGGTTGCTGTCAGCTTCCACGGCGACGGTGCGATGGGTGAGGGTGCCTGGCACGAGGGCGTTGTGCTCGCGGCCATGTGGCAGCTTCCCGTGGTGTTCCTGTGCGAAAACAACCTCTACGGCATGTCGATGTCGTCAGAGAAGGCCTTCAATCTCGACCAGCTTTCTGACCGCGCGAAGGGCTACGGCATCCCCGGAGTGACCGTTGACGGTAACGATGTTCAGGCTGTCTACGACGCCACGAAGGAAGCAGTTGACCGCGCTCGTGCCGGCGGCGGACCGACCTTCATCGAAGCGAAGACGTACCGCTGGCGCGGACACTCGAAGTCGGACAAGAACCTGTACCGCACTCGCGACGAGATCGATGAGTGGCGCGGCAAGGACCCGATTCCGCTGTTCGAAGCTCAGGCTCTCGCCGCCGGTGGCCTCACGCAGGCTGACATCGATGCCGTTCGCGACAACGTGCGCACCGAACTGCGCAGTGCCGTTCAGCGCGCCAACGCTGCGCCGGACGCCACCGCTGACGACCTTCTTTCCGCCGTCTACGCAAGGTAACGACTATGACTATTGAGACGACCGCGGCACAGACCGCAGCGCCCGCGACGGGCGAAACCGTAACCATGACCTACTCCGAGGCTGTTCGCGACGCTATGCGTATCGCGATGGCCAAGGATCCTGCCGTCTTCATCATGGGTGAAGACGTCGGAACCTACGGCGGCGCCTTCGGTGTCACCGGTGAGCTCATCAACGAGATCGGCCCCGACCGCGTTCGCGACACCACCATCAGCGAGCTCGGCATCATGGGCGCCGGTGTCGGTGCCGCGATGACGGGCATGCGCCCGATCGTCGAGATTCAGTTCTCTGACTTCACGGCTCAGGCCATGGACCAGATCGCTAACCAGGCAGCGAAGATTCACTTCATGCTCGGTGGCGCAGTGAACGTTCCGATGGTTATCCGCGCGCCGGGTGGTTCGGGAACGGGTGCTGCCGCGCAGCACTCCCAGAGCCTCGAAGCCTGGTTTGTTCACATCCCCGGTCTCAAGGTTGTTATGCCGGCAACGGCGGATGACGCCAAGGGCCTGCTGCTCTCGGCCATCGACGACCCCAACCCCGTCATGGTCATCGAGCACAAGCTGCTCTACAAGACCTCGGGCGAGGTTCGCACAGGCGACATCCGCACGCCGCTCGGCGTCGCTGCGGTTCCCCGCGAGGGCAAGGACCTCACGATCATCGCCACCGGTGTTGAAGTGAGCCGCGCGCTCGAAGCAGCTGAGATTCTCGCGGCCGACGGCATCGAAGCGACCGTGGTTGACCCGCGCACGCTCAAGCCGCTCGACAGCGACACCATCCTGCGCACCGTCAAGGCCACCGGCCGCGTTCTGCTCGTGCAGGAAGCGGTGCGTACACTCGGCTTCATGTCTGAAGTGTCTGCCATCATCTCCGAATCGGATGCCTTCGGCTACCTTCGCGCGCCGATCAAGCGTCTTGCTGGCCTCGACATCCCGATCCCGTACGCTCCCAAGCTCGAGCGCGCTTCGGTGCCGCAGGTCGAAGACATCGTTGCGGCGGCCACTGATCTCGTTCGGAAGTGGTGACATGTCTGAGCTGCCTCTGACAATGCCCAAGATGTCCATGACCATGGAAGAGGGCACCATGGTCGCGTGGCTCAAGCAGGAGGGTGACTCGGTTCGTTCCGGGGAGCCAATCTGTGAGGTCGCGACCGACAAGGTTGACATGGAAGTGGAGTCGCCCTTCGACGGCGTACTCGCTCGCATCATCGCCCAGCCCGATGAGGTGTACGCGGTGGGAGACACCATCGCTTTCATCACGACAGAGGCCGATGACCTGCTCGGTGGACTCTTTGACGAGCCCGCAGCTGACGCTCCCGCTGCCGCTCCGGCCGCTGCGGAAGTAGCTCCGACTGCCGTACCTGCCCCCATCGAGACCGGGTGGATCCCCGCTGTTCCGGCCGCTCGCGGTGCCGCCGCCGAACACGGCGTTGACCTCTCGTCGGTCACGCCGACCGGGCCGGACAACACGGTTCGTTTGTCGGATGTTGAAGCAGCTGCTGCCGGAACCCCCGCAGCGTCTGCTGCTGCTCCGGTCGCGGCTCCTGCTGCACCGGCCGCGCCTGTTGCTCCTGCTGCTCCCGCTGCCGCTCCAGCGGCCGCTGCAGCTGCCGCTCCAGCTGCCGCTGCACCGGCCAAGGCTGTTGACCCGGTGGAAGCTCGCCGCCTGCGCACCCGCAAGCAAGTTGCCAAGGTGATGACGGCATCCGCTCTCGTTCCGCAGTTCACTGCCTATGTTGACCTTGACCTGTCAGCGTTGGCTGCCGTGCGTAAAACCACACTCGGTGGCGCTAGCTGGACCGCACTCTTTGTGCGGGCTCAAGCGATCGCTCTGGCCGAGAACGCTGCGCTCAATGGCACCTGGACTGATGAGGGAGTCGTCGCCAACGAGCACATCGGGATCGCCCTCGCGATCGATTCGCCATCGGGGCTCCTCGCACCGGTGCTGAAGAACTCGCACGAGGGAACACTTGCTGAGCTGGTCGCTGAGATCGCCGGTGTCGTGGACGAGACGCGCAAGGGCACTCTGCCGCCCGCGCGACTCGGCGGCGGAACAAGCGTATTCTCGAACCTGGGCGGATTCGGCGTGGAATCGTTCAACGCACTATTGACCCCACCGCAGTCGACGGCTCTGTCGTCGGGCGCCGTCAAGCCACGCATGCGCGTGTTCGACGACGAGACCTTCGGTGTGCGGTTGAGCTGCACGATCGGTCTCACCGTCGATCACCGTGTAGCGGATGGTGCTGATGCCGCACGCATGCTCGCGACCATCACGAACCTCGTCGCGAATCCGGAGCGTTTGCTCTAGAGTCGCAACCCGCCCGCGGGTCCTCCCAGCCGCGTTCCTCAAGGGGCGCAGTCCACCACGTTTCGAAACAGGTACACAATGTCAGAACGCACAGCCACAATCGTTTCCCCCTCGGGCCTCCACGCTCGCCCCGCTGCACTCTTCACGCAGGCGGTCAGCAAGAGCGGCTTGAAGATCACCGTTGCTAAGGATGGCAAGGCTGTTAACGCCGCCAGCATCCTCGCCGTGATTTCGCTCGGAGTCTCTCAGGGCGAAACCGTCACGCTGGCTTCCGACGACGAGGGCGCTGACACTGTGCTCGACGAGCTCGCAGAACTGCTCGCTACCGTCGAATAGCAATCACCACAGAAGGCCCGCACCGATTGGTGTGGGCCTTCTGTGCGTTAACGGGTGTGGTGCAGCGGTTAGCTGACGAGCCCTGTGCGCCGTTCTGAGCGCCGAATACGCCCGTCACTGGCCCGATGGCGGTCCAAGGGTTCGTTCGTGAGCTCTCGACGCGCACAAAAGCCCCGCTCCTTCCTGGGGGAGCGGGGCTTTCGGCGGCGAAGCTAGACCTGGTTAGGCCTTAGCTGCTTCTTCGTCGGATGCGGCTGCGGCATCCGCTTCGACCTGAGCACGCACGATGTCGCGCTTCTTTTCGAGGCGGCTCACCCAGTAGGCGAATCCGAGGGAGAGCACGGCGAGGACCGCGATGGTCCAGCCGCCGAGGTTTGCTACTCCGAAGAACAGACCGGTCAGGGGGTTTGCTCCGTCAACGAGCGACGAGATGAGCTGCGAACCCTGCGTGTCGCTGAAGCCCGAGGCTTCGGCGATGGCCGTGAACTGCGGTGCGGTTGCGGTGGCGATGAAGAGGCCGATCGCAATAACGATGGCGCCACCGATGACGGAGCGCACGATGTTTCCGCGGAAGATCGGAACCATCATGGCCACGATGAACGGCAGCGTGGCGAGGTCAACGAGCGGCAGCACCTGGTTGCCGAGCGGAGCAAGGGCAATAGCGATCAGCACGGTAACCGGAACCAGTACGAGCGACGTCGCGAGCACGGCGGGCTGGCCCACGGCGATAGCGGTGTCGAGACCGATGTAGAACTTGCGACCGGGGAAACGCTTCTGAACGAACTCGCGAGCGGAGTCGGAGACCGGGATGAGGCCTTCCATGAGGATCGAGACCATGCGCGGCAGAAGCAGCAGAACGGCAGCGAGGCTGATGGCGAGTACGAGGATAGCGATGGAGTCTTCGCGCGGGTTGTCGAAACCGAAGCCGGCGAGACCGATGATGATTCCGAGTACGAGACCCAAGATCATCGATTCACCGAAGACACCGAAGCGCTTCTCGATGGTCTGCGGGTCTGCCTTCAGGTTGCGGAAGCCGGGGATGCGGTCGAAGACCCAGTTGAAGGGGATCGCGAACAGGATGTACGGCGCGCTGGTTCCGTGGGGGAACGAGATGTCGGGGAAGTTGAAGTACTTCTGAATCATCGGTGCCGAGAGGTCGGCGAGAGCCAGAACGATCACCATGTGCACGGCGGCCGCGGCGATACCGATCCAGAAGTTGTCCGTAACGGCTCCGACAAGAGCGCCAACGAGCGCGAAGTGCCAGAAGTTCCACAGGTCAATGTTGAACGTGCGGGTAAGGCCCGACCACAGCAGCAACATGTTGACGAGGATGCCGACAGGAATAATTACCGCCCCGATGGTGGATCCAAAGGCGATGGCTGCGCTCGCGGGCCAGCCCACGTCGAGAACCGTGAGGTTCACGCCGAGGTTCACGGCGAGGGCCTGAGCAGCGGGACCAACCGTGCCGGCCATGAGCCCGATCACGAGGTTGATGCCGATGAAGCCAATACCGATCAGCACACCGGCACGCAGTGCCTGGCTGAACTTTTGGCCAAGGATCATGCCGAAGATCGTGATGAGGATCGGCAGGGTAACGGAGGCTCCAAGAGCCGTGAGGTAGCTGGTGATATTTGTCAAAATATCTTCAATAATGTTCAACGCTGAACGTCCAATTCTCTGAGGTTTGTCGAGGCTGGGGAGTGAGCGCGCGGCAGTACTGCGCGCGTGCTCGTCAAGCTGATGATGCTGCGGGCCACGCGCGGGGCGCGGGCCGTTTTGTGTCGCGGGTTAGGCGAACTGCTGCTCGATTTCGGCGAACACCTTGTCGAGGCCCATTCCGGTGAGGAAGGGGAGCCCGGCGATGACCGGGATGCCAACGGAATCGGGCACTTGGGTGGTGGCCACGATAAAGTCTGCGTCGAGGTCGCCGCGCAGAGTGTCGGCTACTTTGCCCTGAGTGATCTTGGCGTCGAGTCCTTTGGATTCGCAGAATGTACGAATTTTAGTGACGACCACAGTGGATGTTGCGACTCCAGTGCCGCAGATCACGAGGATGCGTTTTGTGGCCATTTTCAATACTCCAATGTATTCGCGGGGCGATAGCTTCGTGACAATTATGCACCTTTGATATACAAATGTGTAGACGGCAAGATTTTTTTGACTAACACCTGCGCCCAGAAGGACGAGAAACAATGAGTGAGACCCCCACAGCAGCACCCGTCGTGCCCCGCGCCGACCTCAGCATTGTGGGGCTCGTAGCAGGCAACAGCGCCGAAGTGCTCTCCGCTTTCGCACAGCAGGCTCTCGCGGTTGGTGCCGTGCACCCCAGTTACGAAGCAGCACTTCTCGAGCGAGAACGCGCCTTCCCCACTGGTCTACCCACGGTCATTCCGGTGGCAATTCCCCACGCTGATGTCGAGCACGCCATCGAATCAGGGCTCGGAATCGCCACCCTCGCGCAGCCCGTCGAATTCGGCGAAATGGGTGGAGCGGACTCGACCGTGGCGGCTCGCGTAGCCGTTCTCATCCTCGTGACCGAACCGCATGCGCAAGCAGAAATGCTGTCGCAACTCATCGGGGTCTTCCAGCTCGACGGCTGGCACGACACTCTAAGCGCCGCGACAACGCCAGAAGCGCTCGCGGCAACCTTCGCCGAGCTTCTCGCTTCCGCCGCCGAGTAGTTAGCTCGGCGTCAGCTCAAGCCGTAGTCACTCAGTACGCGACACCTGCGCGACGCCCGGTGGGCTAGCGCTGGTTGAGCAGGGCTAGTGCGAGATCAGAGTCAACGACGAGCACGTCAAAGAGCCCGCCGGTGAGCGCCGCGTGTGTACCTTCAAGCTTGTGCGCTCCCGCAGCAACGCCCACCACGGTGGGAATGCTGCCGAGTTCGTCAAGGTCGATCGCGATCACACGGTCGTTGACGGCAGACTCCACAAGTTTTCCCTCGTGGTCGAAGAAGCGCGTGCAGCAGTCACCCACTGCTCCGGATGCTGCGAACTCGCTGCGTTCGGTGCGGCTGAGGTTCATCGACTCGATGATCGCGCTCGACGCGCCCTTGCCGACGTTTCCGACTCCGACGATCGCGATCTTTGCTCGGCGAGAAGCATTGAGCACGCCCGTGATCGAGGGCTCCCGCAAAAACGCCTCGCGGGATTCGAGCGATTCGACAACCGCGGGCGCGTAGAGGCGGCGGTGTTGGGCTCCGAGTTTGGTGGCCAAAAGACGCACCAAGACGTTGCCGTCGCGAGCGGAGTCGACGATGGAAAGCCCGCCCACGAGGGGGAGTACTTCGATGTTCTCGTGGGAGGCATCATCCGGAATCTCGTCGACGACAGCCTGAACGCTGGAGCCCCAGGAGAGAGCCACGCCACCATCGCGGGGCAAGTTGTCGATGAGCCACTGCGCGCCGAGCGCGCCGACGCGGGAAAGCTGGTTGTCAGAGCCGGTGCTGGGGGCAACGCGGCATTCGCGCAGTCCGTAGCGAGCAACGAGCTGTGCTTCGAGGTCTTGAGCGCGACCGAAGGGGTCGTTGATGCGGATTTCAACAATGCCGTTCTTGCGGGCATCAGCGAGAACGCGAGACACGTTCGATCGCGAGACGCCGATCTCTTGAGCGACTTCGGCTTGTGATTTGCCCTCGAGGTAATAGAGAGTGGCTGCTTTCACAAGCATGGCTTGGTTGCGTGGACTGGGTATGGGTCCATCCCTCTCTCATGCTTCGTTGCTGATTTGCACTCATTCTACGGCCGTCTACACACTCGTGCATGTAACTTCCAGCGTTTACAAGGATTAAGCGTTTCGCGCTGCGCGGAAAACCCAGTCAAGACACAGTTCGCAGGCGTATGTTCAGAGGAGCGGTCGATCACCGCACCTGAGAGAAAGAAGGCGCAATGACAAACATTCAGCGTGTAACAGTTTTGGGCACAGGCGTGCTCGGATCACAGATTGCTTTCCAAACGGCGTACAGCGGTTTCGACGTTGTCGCCTACGACATTAACGATGACGCTCTCGATAAGGCTCGCGAGCGTTTCAACGGACTCGTAGACACTTACGTTGCCGACGGAGTAGACGGCGCAGCCGATGGCAAAGCGAAGGACGCACTCACTCGCGTGCGCTTCTCGGCTGACCTCGGCGATGCTGTTGCCGAAGCAGACCTCGTGATCGAGGCGATCCCCGAGATTCTCGACCTCAAGAAATCCACCTACGCCGAGCTGGGAAAGCTCGCCCCCGAACACACGATTTTCGCCACGAACTCCTCCACTCTGTTGCCGAGCGACATGAAGGACTCGACCGGTCGCGTCGACAAGTTCTTGGCGCTTCACTTCGCTAACCAGATCTGGAAGTTCAACACTGCCGAGATCATGGGTACGAGCGACACCGACCCCGCCGTCTTTGATGCGGTCGTGGAATTCTCGAAGGCCATTGGCATGGTGGCGATCCCGATTCACAAGGAGAAGGCCGGCTACGTTCTCAATTCGCTGCTCGTGCCGTTCCTTAACGCGGCAGCCGAGCTCGGTGCCGAGGGCTACGCAGAACCTGCTGACGTGGACAACACCTGGCGCATCGCGACTGGCGCTCCCATGGGGCCGTTCCAGATCTTCGACGTGATCGGTCTCACGACCCCGTACAACATCATGTCTCACGGTGACGAGAAGACGCAGAAGTTTGCCGAATGGCTCAAGACCGAATACATCGACAAGGGCTACCTCGGAGTCGCATCCGGGCGTGGTTTCTACACCTACACGAAGTAATCGTCTGCAGCGCGGGGCTCTCAAGCCCCGTGCTTGCTGTCAACCGTGTAATACCCAGCGGCGGTCGCTAAACTTGCTTAGTGACTATTCGCCTGTATGACACCCGTAGCGCCAGCCTCGTCGACCTTGAACCCCGCGAACCGGGCAAGGTGGGAATGTACGTGTGCGGCCCCACGGTGCAGTCGGCCCCGCACATTGGTCACTTGCGTTCAGCGCTCGTCTACGACATTTGGCGCCGCTGGCTCACCTACCGCGGTCTCGATGTCACTCTCGTGCGCAACGTCACCGACATTGACGACAAGATTCTGAGCAAGGCAGCGGATGCCGCAGCCGAGGGCTCGACGGAACAGTGGTGGGCTCTGGCCTACCGAATCGAACTCGACTTCACTGCGGGCTACAACGAGCTGGGCATCCTCCCGCCGAGCTATGAGCCGCGCGCGACAGCCAACATCTCCGAAATGCGCGACCTGATTGCGCTGCTCATCGAGCGCGGTCACGCCTATGCCGCCACCGATGGCTCGGGCGATGTCTACTTCGATACCCAGTCGTGGCCCTCCTACGGTGAGCTCACCCGTCAGAAGCTCGACGATATGGTTGCTGCCTCGGATGCCGATCCGCGCGCCAAGCGCGATGCTCGCGATTTTGCACTCTGGAAGGGCAGCAAGCCCACCGAGCCCACTTCGGCATCCTGGTCATCGCCGTGGGGCGATGGTCGCCCCGGCTGGCACATTGAGTGCTCCGCCATGTCGCGCCGCTATTTGGGTGGAGCGTTCGACATCCACGGTGGGGGGCTCGACCTGCGGTTCCCGCACCATGAGAACGAGCTTGCCCAGTCAACAGCGCTCGGCGATGAGTTTGCACGGCACTGGGTGCACAACGGCATGGTCAACGTCAACGGCCAGAAGATGTCAAAATCACTCGGCAATTCGGTGTTTGCCCGCGACCTTTTGGATGCTGCCCGCCCGATAGTGGTGCGCTATTTGCTCGGTGCTGCACATTACCGCTCCACAATCGACTACACTGACACGTCGCTTGCAGAAGCTGAGGCCGCCTTTGAGCGCCTTGAGGTGTTCATCGAGCGGGCGTCGCGCCGACTGCGTGACACTCGCTTTGATACTGCGAACACCAACGAGGTGCCCGAGGCATTTGGCGAAGCGATGGATGACGACCTTGCGGTGCCGCAAGCGCTCGCGGTAGTGCACGAAACGATTCGTTCGGGCAATGCCGCCCTCGACGATGGGGATCTTGCAACGGTCGCTACAGCGCGTTCGCAAGTGATCGCTATGGCACAGGTTTTGGGTATCAACCCACTTGATCCACGATGGGGTTCTGATCGTTCAGAACCGGCTGTTGCTGCATTATCAGCACTGGTTGACACGCTCATTGAGGATCGTAATACGGCCCGCGCGGCGAAAGACTTCGCTGTTGCAGACCGAATCCGTGATGAACTATCAGCGGCGGGCATCACTCTAGAAGATGACTCGACCGGATCGCATTGGAGCTTGCCGTGACTGATCGGCGCTTCCGACAGGAGCAACACTCGTGAAAAACCCAGGTAACACACCCCGCGCAGGAGCGGTACGCAAGGGCCGCAAGGGCCCCCAGGTCGGCTCGGGAGGCCAGGGACGTCAGGCTCTCGAAGGCCGCAAGCCCACCCCTAAAGCAGAAGATCGTCCGTACCACCCCGCGGGCAAGCGCAAGGCTGCCGCCGAGCGCTACGAAGCTGCCGGCGGAACGCGTCGCTCGGGCGGAAAGCCGTCGGGCGCTCCGCAGCAGCCCTCAAACCGTGGCGGACAGTCGCGCGTAGCGAAGTCGGCGGATGAGTCGGAGATGGTCACCGGCCGCAACTCCGTGCTCGAGGCCCTGCGTGCCAAGATTCCTGCTCACACTCTCTACATGGCAGCGCGCATCGAGTTCGATGACCGCGTCAAGGAGATTTTGAAGCTCGCTACCGCGCGCGGCATTGCTGTGCTCGAAGTGATGCGTCCAGAACTCGACCGCCTCGCCGGATTCGACTCCGTGCACCAAGGCGTTGCTCTCAAGGTGCCGCCGTACGAGTATGCGCACCCGATGGAACTTCTCGACAAGGTCGAGTCGCGCGGCCAAGTTCCGCTGCTCGTCGCTCTCGACGGCATCACTGACCCCCGCAATCTCGGCGCCATCGTGCGTTCGGTTGCCGCGTTTGGCGGCCAGGGTGTCATCGTTCCGCAGCGTCGCTCGGTCGGCATGACGGCATCCGCGTGGAAGACCTCGGCCGGTGCTGCTGCTCGTACGCCCGTTGCTATGGCGAACAACCTCACGCAAATGATCAAGGAATACAAGAAGCGCGGCGTCTTCGTGCTCGGTCTCGACGGAGACGGCGACCTGTCGCTTCCATCGTTGCCGCTGGCAAAAGAGCCCGTGCTGATCGTCGTGGGTAGCGAAGGTAAGGGCCTTTCGCGGCTCGTTACCGAGAACTGCGACGCCATTGTCTCGATTCCGATCAGCGCTTCCACCGAGTCGCTGAACGCCGGTATCGCAGCCAGTGTCACGCTCTACGAAATCTCGAAGCTGCGTGCTGCTGCTCGCAAGAAGAAGTAGCACAGTCTCAAGAAGTAGCACCGTCTCAGGCCCAGCCTGAGCTACACAGCCGAAGAGCCGCTGCACAGCCGAAGAGCCGCTGCACAGCCGAAGAGCCGCTGCACAGCCGAAGAGCCGCTGCCCCGTCGGGGACAGCGGCTCTTCGCGTTGCGGCGAGTGACGCTAGCTGCTGGTGACAGCGTCGAGGGCTGCCGTGATGTCGTTCATCAGGTCATCAACGTGCTCAAGGCCGACCGAGAGTCGAACAATGCCAGCGCCGGGCTTCGCCTCGGAGGCGACGGGGCGGTGCGTGAGCGATGCCGGATGCTGCACGAGCGTGTCGATGCCGCCCAGTGAGACAGCGTGGGTGATGAGCTTTACTGCCTCGGTGAACTTCGCCGCGGCGTCGTAGCCTCCGGCAAGGTCGAGCGCGATGAGCGAGCCAGCGCCAGCGGACTGAGTGCCGATGAGGCCAGCGGGGTCTTGGCCGGGCAGGCCAGGGTAGAGAACGCGTGCGAGTGCGGGGTGGCCGTCGAGGCGGCGAGCGAGTTCACCGGCCGTCTCCTGCTGAGCGCGGACGCGAAGGGGCAGAGTGCGCAGGCCGCGGTGCAGCAGGTATGCCGCGAAGGGGTGAAGGACCCCGCCGGTGAGCGCGCGAACGTTACGCAGAGCCTTGGCGTGCTCTTCGCTCGTGGCGATGACGCCGCCCATGACATCCCCGTGACCGCCGAGGTACTTGGTGGCGCTGTGCAGCACCATTGCGGCGCCGAGCTCAATCGGGCGCTGCAGTACGGGGGTCGCGAACGTGTTGTCGACAAGAACGGGCACGGCGCCAGCGGCGGCCACGACCTTCTTGATGTCGACGAGTTCGAGGGTGGGGTTAGCGGGCGACTCGATGATGATGAGGCCGGTGTTGGGCTGAATGGCGTTGGCGATCGAGTCGGCATCGGCCCACGTCACGGTAGTGCCGAGCAGTCCGTTGTCGAGTACGTGGTCGGTTCCGCCGTAGAGCGGGCGAACGCCCACAACGTGCGGTCGACCGGCCGAGGCAATGGCAATCAGCACGGCAGAGAGCGCTGCCATTCCGCTGGCGTACGCCACGGCTGCTTCTGCGCCTTCAAGAGCCGCGAGGCCGTCTTCGAAGCGAGCAACGCCGGGCTGCCAGAGTCGCTGATACACCGCGGAGTGACCGTCGATGATGGGGTTTCCCGTGGCGAGGTTCTCGTAGGAGTCACCGCCGACTTCAACGCTGGGCAGCGGGTTCGTCGTTGAGAGGTCAATAGAGGGAACGTGGGCTCCAGATTCCTGCACGCCCTCCATTCCCGCGTGAACAGCAAGGGTTTCGAGATGGATGTCGTGAGGCAGCATGACTAGATAACAACAGAAAGTGCGCCTCTAATCAACTCCCGATGCAGGTTCTTCACGAAATGTGACATTTTTCGCATAAGCTGCGATGGAGGAGGCTCCCGTGACCGAACCCAACAGCTTGCCCATTGACTCTGTTGACCGCGCGATTCTGGCCAGTTTGGCCACCAACGCGCGCCGCTCAGGTTCGGCGCTCGCCGCCGCCGCCGGCGTCTCGGAATCCACTGTCTCCCAGCGACTGCGCCGCCTTCACGACGAAGGCTACTTGCGCGGTTTTCACGCCGATATCGATGTCGCCAAGCTCGGTATGAGCGTGCAAGCGCTCATCTCGATCAAGCTCGTTAAGCACGTGCGGGAAGACGTGGATGCGTTCCGCAGTGCCGCGCCCCGCTGGCCTGGCGTCCTTGCCTTCTTCCACACCGGCGGCGGAGACGATTACCTGTTGCACGTCGCGGCGCGCAGTGCGGCAGAGCTCAGAGACTTCATGTTGACCTACTTGGCCAGTCATCCGGCTGTCGCCCACACCGAGACCAATCTCGTGTTTGAACACGTGACCGGTCGCGGGCTGGAACAACTGCTGTCCGGCTAACAGTCGCCGCGGCAATCGCCCGCTGGGGGCATGCTAGACCTTGAGTCGCCAGTCTTCGCCGTCGTCATCACCGTCGAGATCGCTTTCGCCATCGCCGGGCAGTGTAATCGGCATCGTGAACGCTCCCGTGGGCGGGTTGATCATGGTGGCTTCGTCGCGACGGAACTGCAAAACGTTCTCGACGTAGCTGCTCACTGCCTCGGCGAGCGGGATGTCGTGGCCGGAATCCTGTGCCAGTTGACGACGGTGGTCGAGCAGCTGGTGGAAGGCTTCGGCGGGCTCGAGCTTTCCGCGCAGTTCTTTGGGGATAGCCCGGATGACCGGCTCGAATACCCGCGCCGCCCACTCGTGGGCCAGCATCTCTTCGTCCATGTCTTGCTTGTCGAACGCGGCGCGGTACGAATCCATGTCGTTGAGCAAGCGGCGGGCTTGGTTCTCCTGGGCATCGAGGCCGGTGAGGCGCAGCAGGCGGCGAGAGTGGTGTCCGGCATCCACAACCTTGGGCTGGATGCGCACGCGTGTGCCCGAGTCTTCGGTCTTGATGGCGAGTTCTTCGATGTCGAAGCCGAGCGCGTTGAGGCGCTCGACGCGCTGGTTGATGCGCCAGCGTTCGGAGTGGTCGAAGCGCTCGGAGCCCGTGAGTTCCTTCCAGAGCGTGCGGTACTGGGCGACGATTCCGTTGCTGATTTCCACGGGATCGATGTCTTCTTCGAGACGCCCGCCTGCCTGAAGGTCGAGGAGTTCACCGGCAATGTTGACGCGACCGATCTCGAGGTCGTTCTCGCGCTGGCCGTTGGAGAGGCGGTCGTAGAGCTGACCGGTTTCGGCATCCACCAGGTAGGCGGCAAAGGCGCCAGCGTCACGGCGGAAGAGAGTGTTGGAGAGGGAGACGTCACCCCAAAAGAAGCCGACGATGTGCAGGCGCACGAGCAACACCGCGAGGGCGTCGACAAGGCGGCGCGCGGTCTCGGGGCGCAGGCTCTGTGAGTACACAGCTCGGTAGGGGAGTGAAAACTTGAGGTGGCGAGTAACCAGAACAGACTTGAGTTCTTCGCCGTCGGCCGCAGTGCGGTTCGTCACGATCGCGAGCGGATCAACACACGGCACGTCGAGTTTCTGCAGCGTGCGCAGCATCTCGTACTCGCGCTTAGCGAGCTCGCTGGAGGTCTCCTTAATCGCAACGACGAAGCCGCTGAGATTGGCGAAGCGCACGAGGTGGCGCGAAATGCCCTTGGGAAGAGTGGCGATTGCATCGTCGGGCCACAGCTCAAGCGGCAACGACCAGGGCAGGTCGAGCAGAGCCGGATCAGCGGTCGCAGCGGTGATATTGACGGAACCAGTCATTCACGTGTCCTTGAAAAGGAAGGAGCCCGCCGAACATCCGAACTGGGTTCGACGTCGACGGGCTCGATCGTAAAGCGGAAGTTAGCTTGCGACTACAGGCTTCTTGGTCAGGCGGAGGCCCGACTCGGTGTCAAACACGTGAACGTGGTTGGGCTCCGGCGTGAGGAAGACCTTGTCGCCAGCGTTCGGGTGCGAGCGGCCATCAACACGAGCGACGATGTCTACGCGCTCGCCCTTGATGTCTGCGTGACCGTAGAGGTAACCGTCGGCACCGAGTTCTTCAACGAGGTCGACATCGACCGGAAGGCCGCTACCTGAGGTCGATACGAGGACATCTTCCGGGCGGATGCCGATGGTGACCGTCTTTGCGTCCGTGCCACCGAGCGTCTCGGAATCAACCGCAACGACGGCGTCACCGAACTGGAGGCCGCCATCAACGATGTCAACGCTGAAGAGGTTCATGGCAGGGCTGCCGATGAAGCCAGCAACGAACACGTTTTGAGGTGCTTCGTACAGGTCGCGAGGAGTACCAACCTGCTGGAGGAGGCCGTCCTTGAGAACTGCGATGCGGTCACCCATGGTGAGTGCCTCGGTCTGGTCGTGAGTCACGTACACCGTGGTGACTCCGAGGCGACGCTGCAGGCTAGCGATCTGCGTACGAGTCTGAACGCGCAGCTTGGCGTCCAAGTTCGAGAGCGGCTCATCCATGAGGAAGACCTGGGGCTGGCGAACGATAGCGCGACCCATGGCCACACGCTGGCGCTGACCACCCGAGAGGGCCTTGGGCTTGCGGTTGAGGTACGGCTCAAGGTCGAGCAGCTTTGCTGCCTCGAGTACGCGCTCAGCACGCTCTTCTTTGTTGACGCCGGCGATCTTGAGCGCGAAGCCCATGTTCTCGGCAACCGTCATGTGGGGGTACAGCGCGTAGTTCTGGAAGACCATGGCGATGTCGCGGTCTTTCGGCGGAACGTCGGTGACGTCGCGGTCGCCGATAAGGATGCTGCCATCGTTGACCTCTTCGAGGCCAGCAAGCATGCGGAGGCTGGTGGACTTACCGCAACCCGAGGGGCCGACAAGTACGAGGAATTCGCCGTCTTCTACGTGAAGATTCAGCTTGTCTACAGCCGGGACCGTTGATCCCGGGTAGAGGCGGGTTGCATTGTCAAAAGTTACAGACGCCATTGTTCTATTTTTCTCCTTCACCGGCAGGTACGTGCCGGACGATCCGTTGTGATGGACAGCGGTCGAAACCGCGTTGCGTCATTATTGCACCTTTTTGGGGGTCAGCCGACCGAGTGGTCCACCCCAGAACAGTGGCGAACTTGGCATTCAGTTGGGCAATTCCCAGAGATTCCTCCTAGAATTCGACGGGTGCGCCGTCGTTTCTGGGCGCCCAACACAGCGATTCATACGGCAAAAGAGGTTCGATTGAGCAACGGCAACTCCGGCGACAGCCGACTCACTAAGAATGAGCGTCGCGAAGCGGCGCGGGAAAAAGCTCGCATCCAACGTGACGAACAGAAGAAGAAGGACCGCCGTACCAAGTGGATTCTTCAGGGCAGCGTCGGCCTCGCACTCGTTGCGATTGTTGCCGTCATCGCTCTCGTGCTGGTGAATTCCAACCAGCCTGCCGGCCCCGGTCCGAAGAACTTCGCGAGTGACGGCATCCAACTCAACCAAGGGTTCATCGCGACTCCCGCCGCGGCAAACGCCTCGGACGCCGAGCCGACTCCCAACGTTCGTGACGAGGAATCCGGCGTACTCGATATTCAGGTGTACGTCGATTACCTGTGCCCGATCTGTGGTGCCTTCGAGCAGACCAACGCTGAATACATCGAGAGCCTCGTCGAGAATGGCGCTGCAACTCTCGAGATTCACCCCATTACGATCCTCGACCGTCTTTCGCAGGGTCAGCGCTACTCATCGCGTGCAGTCAACGCTGTCGCGTGTGTCGCGGACACTTCGCCGAACGACTTCTACGCGTACCACAACACGCTTCTTTCCGAAGAAGTGCAGCCGGCAGAGAATACGACAGGTCTGAGCGACGATGACTTGATCGCGCTGTTGGATGTTGTCGGAGTAGAGAACACTGACGCAGTCGCTGAGTGCATTGATGACGAGACTTTCAAGACATGGGTCAAGAACTCCACGTCGCGTGCCCTTTCAGACCCCATTCCGAACTCTGACGTCGGACCTGTGACGGGCACCCCCACGGTTCTCGTCAATGGCGTGAAGTACGAGGGTGCGGTCAACGATCTCGCTAGCTTCCAGGCATTCGTTATTCAGGTTGCCGGTGATGACTTCAACGCCAATTCGACGCCGACACCGACTCCCACGCCGGAGCCGTAACAAGCGTTAGTTTCTCGCGAGCATCCCCTCCCCACGAGGCTTCCACTCGCCACAAAGGGCCCCCGATCCGTTTGGATCGGGGGCCCTTTGTGTTCGTGCAGAGGAGTGCTGGTTAGCCGAAGGTGTACGAGTACGCTTCAACGCCCTCGCTCACGGTCACCTCCAGTGTGCCGGTCTCGATGGTGTCGCCCTTGGGGATGATCGAGTAGGAGTTCGGCGTACCCGAGACCTTGATGGTCTCCGTCTTGCCATCGCGCTTCACGGTGATCGTGCCTTCTCCACCGAGAACCATGCGAACTTCACTGGCGGTGTAGTTCAGCTTGATCGTGCCCTCGCCATTGCGGGGAGTCGCGTTCTGGAAGGTGAGCTCCCAGTCGCCCTTGAGGGCGAAGCTGTTGTCGGCAAGCTTCGACGGGAAGCTGTACGTGTTGGTGCCCGACGAATACTTCTCGTCGCCGCCGTAGTTCACTACCTTGCCGAGGCTGAGGTACGTCTCGGGAGTCGTGGTTCCAGCTTCGGGAGTGTCATCGCTGACCTCGGTTGCTGGCGGCAACTGAACGTCAGGGTTGGCATCCACGAGCAGTTCACGAATGAGCTTCTCGGTGGTCTGGTAGCTACCTTCACCGAACTTGATGTGACGAACAACGCCCTCAGCGTCGACGAGGTAATGTGCCGGCCAGAAGCGGTTGCGGTAGTTGGTCCAGGTGCTGAGGTTGTTATCGAGAGCAACCGGGTATTCGATCGCGTAGTTCTCGGCGCCAGCCTTGACGTTGGCGGGAACCTTCTCAAAGGCGTACTCGGGGGAGTGGACGCCGATAACGTTCAAACCGAGATCCTTGTAA
The DNA here is from genome assembly GCF_059767345.1 of Salinibacterium sp. VpJ6. Lineage (NCBI taxonomy): Bacteria > Bacillati > Actinomycetota > Actinomycetes > Micrococcales > Microbacteriaceae > Salinibacterium > Salinibacterium sp. VpJ6. The sequence goes on along the minus strand of NZ_JBSOQL010000001.1, from coordinate 961,920 downwards.
GCGTCGTACCAGCTGTTGATGTGCGGAACTGCGCGCTGGCAGTTGATGCAGGAGTACGCCCAGAAGTCGATCAAAACGACTTCGCCGCGCAGCTCATCCAGAGTGATTTCTTCGTTGTTCTCGGTGTTGAACCACTCTTGGATGCCCTGAATATCAGGAGCGATACCGCAGCTCTCTAGCTCGGTGCCGCCGTTGCTGCACTGGTCGAGATCCTTGTTCTGCTCGTTGACGAGACCACCAAGATTGAGCTGTTCTGCGATCTGTTCTGAGTTGCTGAACTGGTCTTGCAAAGCGCTCGTGTAGTCAGGAACGAGACGCTGAAGTGCCTGCGGCAGGTTGAACACGAGGCCGATCGCGAGAGCGATCATCAGAACGCCACCAGTGACGCGAATCTTCTGCTGGTGCTTGCGGAAAGTCTTGACGCGCTCGGCGACGCGGCGGCCGGCAAGAGCGAAGATCAGCAGCGGAAGAGCGGCACCGATAGCGAAGGTGATCGTGAGCACGATGGTCTCGGGCCCGATGCGTCCGGTTGAGCCAGCGACCGTGATAGCCGCCAAAACTGGTCCTGCACAGGGCACGTAGACGGCACCGAGAGCCAGGCCGAGCACGAAGCCGCCCTTGTCTGTACCGACATTCTTCTGCGGAATCCACGAGAAAGGCTTCTCCAAAATGTGCTGGAAAGCGGGGATGATGAGGCCAAGGCCGATCAAGACGAGAACGACGATGCCGGCCCAGCGCAGGAAGTCCTGGGGGAGGTTGAGCAGCGCGAGAATGAGCGAACCGATGAGCGTGAAGACGCTGAACGCGACAACGAGGCCGGCGATAACGAAGTAGGGGCGCCACGGTGAAACCTTGGGGGCGGCATCCTTCTCAGCGGTTGCTGTTGCGGTAGCGCTGTCGCTGATGGCGGCGGCATCGGATGCGGTGGGCATCGTGCGGCGAGCGAAGCGACGCTTCTTGGTTTCCCCTTCGTCTCGGGCGCTCATGGCACCACCAGACAAGAAGATGACCGGCAGAACCGGCAAGATACACGGGGATATACCCGTGATGATGCCTCCTAGGAAGCCGATAAGGGCGAGACTGAGCATGAGGTTCCTCCACAGAACTGTGTGACGCCCGGGAGCCCGGGCGGCTGCAGTGAAGTTCGGAACCGTGGCCCGTAAGGGTTGGTCTGAGGTTGCTACGTCTTTACTGGCGGTCGTCTGCGGCGGGCTTCGGATGCCGTCTGAAGCGCCGCCCGAAGCGCCACGCCAGAATGCTTCCGCCGACGGCGATGGCCAGCGCAAGAAGCGCGACGCCCAGGTATCTCCACTCTGAAGCGGGGGAGTAGGGGAACGTATCTGACCAGTCGAGCCCGAGTCGCACGACGACGGCGCCCAGCATCCAGCTCAGGAACACGCCGCCGAGGGTGGCGAAGACGGAGGTGAGCGTTGGCCGAGGTCGCATCGAGCCTCGCGGCGAGCGTTGCGTCGAGCCTCGAGTCGCACGTCGGGCCGCACGTTGGTTCATGGGGGTGCTGCTTTCGGATCGGTGGGGCAGTCTGCGGGTCCAGAGCCGTCGCTGCGAGCCTACGCGGCAGAGATCTGTGCCTCCCTCTAGGCAAAAGCCATTTCAAAAAACTTTGGAAAAGTTCCAAACCCTTTTCGGGGGTGCCCCGAATAGTCCTGTGTAAGCCGGCAGCGAGTCGGTAAACAGGGTCCATCGGGGGCCACAAACTTTCACCAAGGAGATTCACATGCGATCCATTAAGCGCAACACCATCGCCGCCCTCACGTTCGCTGCAGTAGCAATGGTCGGCCTCGCCGGTTGTTCCACTGGCGCAGCAGACGACACCGCAGCACCGGCTCCTGAAGAGAGCTCACCGTCGATGGAGATGGACTACACGACAGACCTCGTCGGCGCCGGCTGCGCTGCTTACGCCGAGACCGTTCCGGACGGAAGCGGCTCGATCGTCGGAATGGCTCAGGACCCGGTAGCAGTGGCCGCGTCGAACAACCCGCTGCTCACCACCCTCACCGCAGCAGTTTCGGGTGGCCTGAACCCAGACGTCAACCTCGTTGACACTCTCAACGGTTCAGAATTCACCGTCTTCGCTCCGGTTGACGACGCTTTCGCAGCGCTTCCTGCCGAGACCGTAGAGGCTCTCATGCAGCCCGAGAACGCTGAACTGCTCACGAGCATCCTCACCTACCACGTTGTTCCTGGCCAGATCCTTCCGGATGACATTGCTGGCGAGCTCACCACTGTCAACGGCGAAATGGTCACCGTTGCTGGTAGCGGCGACAGCATCACCGTCAACGGCGCCAACGTCATCTGTGGTGGCGTTCACACGGCCAACGCAACCGTTTACCTCATCGATGGTGTACTCACCCCCGGTGCGTAATTTGTAGCAAAACTCACGGGGATCCGCGCCTAGCGCGGGTCCCCGTTTTTGTGCTTCCTGGCCCGCGATTCCGGGGTTTTTGGCAAGGGATTGCCGGGTAGACGAGGGCCTGACGGTGTTTTCTAAAGTTCTTCAAGCGCACGTGTCGATTCGGCACGTGCGCTGCGTCATGTCAGTGAGGGCAGGGAAATCCCCGGCCCCGAAAGGACATGATTATCGTGGAGTACTCGCAGTTCTCATCGTCATGTCCGTTGTCATCGGCCACACTTCACAGATCGGCTAGGGAAACAACATGCAGTACATGATCCTGATTCATTCTGAACCTTTCGATGGCCCAGAACCGGGCACGGACGCCTTCGACGAGATGATGGCGCCGTGGATGGCCTACAACCAGAAACTCATCGATGGCGGCCACTATGTTGCTGCCGATCAGCTCCAGGGCGTCGAGACCGCGACCACGATTCGTCGGGCGTATGGTGCCGGCGACACGATCGTCGATGGACCGTTCGCTGAAACCAAAGAGCACTTCGGCGGCTTCTACATTGTGGAAGCCAAAGATCTGGATGAGGCACTTGCGCTTGCTGCGGAGGTTCCGATTCCGGCCGGCTCGCTCGAGGTTCGCCCGGTGGTGCCCTCGTAGCGTGCCGGATAACTCAGAGGCGGTCACCCGCCTGGCGCGTGAGGAGAGTGGGCACGTACTCGCTCTTCTCACGCACCGCTTTGGCCTCGACGTTGCCGATGATGCGGTGCAGGATGCGCTGGTTGAGGCTCTGAACTGGGCCGTAGTGCCTGACAACCCCGCAGCCTGGCTCTACACGGTGGCGCGCAATCGCGCGGTCGACCGGGTGCGGCGCGATGCTGCCGCTGCGCGACGTCTTGCGCGGGCAGCCCCCGATCTTCTGGCTGTCGCCGAGCACAACAGCGGCGGGAACGATGGCCCCGGCGGCAACGATGAGGAGGTGCCCGAATTGATTGACGATGCTCACTATTCGGGCGACGAACACCTGCGGTTGCTGCTGCTCTGCTGTCACCCGGCACTGAATCGAGACACCCAAGTGGCGCTGACCCTCCGGCTCGTCGGCGGCTTCACCACAGCGGAGATTGCGGCCGCATTTTTGCTGCCCGAACAGACGCTTGCGCAGCGGATCGTGCGGGCCAAGCGCAAGATTCGTGATGCGGGCATCCCGCTCAGCATCCCGGAAGACCTCACAGCGAGAGTCGATGCCCTGCTCACCGTGGTGTATCTCATTTTCAACGAGGGTTATCTCTCGCGGGGGGAGCGGTGCTGGTGCCCGCCTCGATCTCGTCGAAGAAGCGATTCGTCTCACGATCACCGCGCGCGAACTGCTCCCCGATAATCCCGAAGTCGAGGGGCTGCTGGCGTTGGAGCTTTACGCTCGCGCCCGCCACGACACTCGCTTTCGCGGCGACGAACTGGTTCTTCTCGAGCACCAAGATCGCACCCGCTGGGACGGTGAGCTCGTCGAACAGGCGAACCGGCTCCTGCGTAGTGCGCTCGCACGCCTGCAGCCGGGGCCGTTCCAGACCCAAGCGGTCATTGCGCGTCACCATGCCACAGCGCGCACTGCTGCTGACACCGACTGGCCGGCTATCGCATCCGCCTATGCCGTGCTGCTGGCCATGACGGGTGGATCGCCCGTGGTGGCACTCAATCGTGCGGTCGCGGTGTCAATGGCCGACGGCCCTGACGCGGGGCTGCGCTTGCTCGCCGAAATCACCGGCCTTGAGAACTATCACCTGTATTGGGCTACTCGTGCCGAGCTGTTGTTGCGTGCCGGCGATGCGGATGTGGCGGCGAAAGCCTTCGCCCGAGCGCGCGAACTGGCCACGAACACCGCCGAACAGCAGCATCTCGATCGGCGTATCGCGCAGCTGCCCGAGTAATTCCGCCGGAGTCCCGCTCGCCCTGCTGCTACGGCCGTTTCGCCGATCGCACCCTTCTCGACGATGTCCCGGATGCGGGCGGCGCGGACGGCTGGCGTCTTGATGCCGGTGAGCCGCGCATAGATCTGAAAGCGCTCACTCTTGGTGAGGCTGGCGTGAAAATCTGCCGAGGCCGGGTTCGCGTCGAGGGCGGCCTGCAGGTCTGGGGGAGTCGTCATGTTCTTCTGGCTGTACGCGGCATCCCAGCGACCGTCGGTCTTGGCGCGCTCGACCTCGGCGAGGCCGCCTGGCCGCATCTGGTCCTCCTCGATGAGCCGCGCAACATGGTCGCGATTCACTTGAGACCACGGGCTGTTTTTGCGGCGCGCGGTGAACGCTTGCAGCGTGTAGTCGTCGTCGAGGCGTGCCATCTGGCCGTCAATCCATCCGAAGCACAGGGCGACATCGAGGGCTTCACTCCAGGTGATGCCGGGGGCCTTCGACAGTTTCTTGCGGAGCTTGAGGCGCACGCCGTCGGGCGACGGCTCGTTCTCGAGGTAGTCCGTCCATTCGGCGATGCTGACGTCGAGGATGGGTTTGTCGGCGAAGCTGGCCACGGTCTGGTCCTCCTTGGGTGCTCTACGTTCAAGCGTCGCACCATCCACTGACGACTACCCCCGCTCGCTGAACAAAGACTGATTCGTCACTCGGGGTCGCGCAGGCGTTGAATAGGGTCATGCGAGCTACTTACATTTACGGCGCCGGCGATGTCCGCGTCATCACTGCCCCTGACCCGAAGCTCATCGAGAGCACTGACGCGGTCGTTCGTATTACCCGCGCCTGTGTGTGTGGCAGCGATCTGCACCCCTTCCATTCCATGCCAGCGGATGCGGATGCTCGCCCCATCGGTCACGAATTCATCGGCGTCGTCGAAGAGCTCGGCAAGGATGTCGCCACGCTCAAAGTCGGCGACTTCGTCATCGCGCCCTTCGCCTACTCCGACGGAACCTGCGAGTTCTGCCTTGAAGGGCTCCAGACCTCGTGCATCCACGGCGGGTACTGGGGCAATGGTGGAATCACCGGCGGCCAGGCCGAAGCTGTGCGCGTGCCCTTCGCCGACGGCACCCTCGTGAAGGTTCCCGGCACTGTCGACGAATCACAGTACGCCGGCCTCCTCACGCTTTCTGATGTCTACGCCACCGGTTGGCACGCGGCTTACAAGGCTCGCGTTGCTCCTGGCCAGACCGTTACCGTCATCGGTGATGGCGCTGTCGGCCTCCTCGCTGTGCTCTCCGCCAAGCAGATGGGTGCCGAGCGCATCATTCTCATGGGCCGCCACAAGGCGCGCACTGACCTTGGCATCCACTTCGGAGCCACGGATGTCGTCGCCGAGCGAGGCGAAGAGGGCATCGCCCAGGTGCGCGAACTCACCGGCGGCACGGGAAGCCACGCGGTTCTCGAAGCTGTCGGTTTCATGCCCGCCTACGAGCAGGCCCTTGGCGTTGTCCGTGCCGGCGGAGTGATCAGCCGTGTCGGCGTTCCGCAGTACGAGGATGCCCCGGTCGGTCGGCAGAGTCTCTTCGGCAAGAACGTCGGCCTTGTCGGAGGTGTAGCTCCCGCTCGCGCGTACATCGAGCAGCTGTTGCCCGCCGTGCTCGACGGAACGGTCAACCCGGGGCTGGTCTTCGATCAGACCGTGAAACTCGAGCAGACCCCCGATGGCTACACCGCGATGGACGAGCGCACCGCTCTCAAGGTGATGGTCGACCCGACGTAGCACCCGCACGGCATTCCTCCGACAGGCGTCAGTTAAACAGCGATGTCGAAGGCCGCTAGGGTTAAAACAACCCCGACGGCCTTCGACATTCTTTGCTGGGCCTCCTGTCGGATTCGAACCGACGACCCCCGCTTTACAAGAGCGGTGCTCTAGCCAGCTGAGCTAAGGAGGCTTGGGCCAACGCCCTATTTTAGACATGACTAGCCCTATGCTCCCAACCAGTCCTCGAAGTCGCCGTCGCGCGCTCGCCGGAATCTTCGCCGCAATGGTCGCTGGCGGTCTCGTCGCAGCCCAAAGTCGCATCAACGGCGAGCTCGCTGTGGAGCTTCACGACTCCACCCTTGCGGCGTTTATTTCTTTTGGCTCGGGCCTCGTCATCCTCACGCTCATCGTGCCGTTTGTGCCCACCGCGCGTGCTGGATTTCGAACGCTTCGCACCGAAGTGGTCAGTAAACGACTGCCCTGGTGGTACCTCAGCGGGGGAGCCTTCGGTGCATTCTTCGTTCTGACCCAGGGCCTGGCGGCTACCGCTCTCGGCGTCGCTCTCTTCACCGTGGCGGTCGTCGCGAGCCAAACCATCAGCTCCGCCGTGATCGACCGGGTGGGTATCGGCAGCCTCCAGAAGCGACCGGTCACGGTATTGCGGGTGGCGGCATCCGCCCTCGCAGTGGGGGCCGTAATTTTTTCTGGCCTGGCTGATTTGCGCCTCGACGGACCGTTCTTGCTCGTGTTCTTGCCTCTCACCGCCGGATTCGGGATCGGGTGGCAGCAGGCCATCAACGGTCACGTACGCCACGTGACGCGTTCGCCCCTCACGGCCACCTACGTCAATTTCGTCGTCGGCACGACGGTGCTGGCAATCGCGGCGATCTCCTACGGTTTCGCCGGTGGCTGGCAACACGACTTCCCCACCGACCCGACGCTGTACGTCGGGGGAGCGATCGGTGTCATCTTTATCGCGGTCGCCGCCGTTCTCGTGCCGATCACGGGAGTGCTGTTTTTTGCTCTCGGATCGATTGCAGGTCAGCTGATCGGTGCGCTCGCACTCGAGATTTTCTTGCCCACAGACAGCGATGGGGTGGCACCGACCACCGTGATCGGTGTGGTGCTCACCCTCATCGCCGTGGCGATCGCGTCACTTTCGAGTCAGCGACCGCCTAAGACTCTGCAGCCGAAATAACGCTGCCGTCGAACTAGTCCTGCTCGTCGAATTCCAACGACGAAGAGTTCAAGCAGAAACGGTCTCCGGTCGGAGTCTGGTGGGCGTCATCGAAGAGATGCCCGAGGTGCGAACCACAGGTGGCGCACACCACTTCGGTGCGAACCATGCCGAGTGAGCGGTCTTCGCGCAGCTCAACAGCATCCGGGTTGATGGCTTCGTAGAAGCTGGGCCATCCCGAACCAGAATCGAACTTGGTGTCGCTCTTGAAGAGCTCAGCGCTGCAGGCGCCACAGCGGTAAGTGCCGGCACGCTTCTCGTCGAGAAGGGCGCCAGACCACGGGCGATCGGTGCCAGCTTCGCGGAGCACCGAATACTTGATTCCGAGCTCTTCGCGCCACTGCTCTTCGGTCTTAGTCACCTTGTACGTCATAGTGGTCTCCTTAAGTTGCCAGCTCTCGCTGCTCAGTACATTAAACTCGTGGTTGTGTCTAATGATTCCGTGATCGCCAAGTCTTGGGGCGAATTAACAACAACCGAGCTCTACTCGATCATGAAACTGCGCACAGACGTATTTTTTGTTGAGCAAAAAGTCGACGAGACTGAACTCGACGACCGCGATCAAGAAGACACCACGCGGCATTACTGGATTACCGACGACCTCGGAGTCGCCGCCTACGTCCGCGTTCTACACAACGAAATCGCCGAATACCGTGATGGCCACTGCGTGATCGGTCGCGTGGTGGTTCGCGAAGATCGCCGCGGAGAAGGTCTTGCGCAGATCATCATGAAACGCATCGTCAACGACTACAGCGATCAGGCGATGTTGCTTCATGCGCAGGAATACATTGTGCCGCTGTACGCCAAGTTCGGTTTCGAAGCCTTCGGTGAGCTCTACGAAGAAGCCACGATCATGCACCAATCGATGTACCGCCCCGTACAGTAATGCGTCGCCTCAACGTCTGCTTGCTCCGCCCCGCCGCGCTCGTCATCACCGCGGTTGCTATCGCGCTCACTCCGATGACAAGCAATGCTGCAGTTCCGGATGCCGCGGGCGCGAGCCTCCTGCAAGCTGACGCTGCCCCCGCGAACGTAACCGTCGCTGCCGATTCCGACATCTGCGACGTGACCGATGCCGCGATCACGTGGGGCGTGAAAGAGTCGCTTCGGTCGTACATCAGCGGCACGATCGCCAATGGTGAATGGGCGGTGAGCGACGGTGCCACCTATGACACCCCCAACTTCGGTTGGACGGCAGGCTCCGGCCAGCTCGACGCGGGTGAAGGCACGATCGCGTTCGACGGAACGCTGCGCTTCATGGGGCACGACGGCATCCTCGACACCACCCTCAGCGGACTCGAGATCGTTTTCGACGCCAGCAAGACAGCAACCCTCGTCTTTGACGTGTCGGGAACCACACAAGAAGGTGTTCCCGTGGATGCCCAGAACGTCGATTTTGCCACCATTGATGTCTCAGGCATCACTGTCGAAGGCGGCACCGCGCTGCTCGCAGATGCCCCCGTCACCCTCACCGAGGCCGGGTCGGAAGCTTTCGGAACGTACCCGCCCGATTCTCAGTTTGACCCCATCATGGTGAGCTTCAGTGCGACGCCCGAGTGCATGCCCGAACCGCGCCTGCGCGACCCCGTGCTGGCCCGCAACCTCGTTGTGATGGCCTCGGTCATCGCGCTAGTCTGGGGCATCGGAGTTGTGTTCTACGTCAGCCGACGTCGCGGAACCGCACGCGCACGGGGTGCTAAGGCTGGCAACGCCGCAGACTCGCCCGACACCTCAGCGAAGCCCGACAGCAGCGACATCTAGGCGAGGCCTACGAACCCGAGGTTGGCGCGTAGATTGCACGCGCGAGTGCATCCAGCACCGTGACGGTGCGGGGGCCGAAGCTCAATATTTCGCCGTCATCCATCTCGACAAAACGTTGGTTGATGCCGGCTTCGGTGAGAGCCACGGCGGGGCGAGCTTCGAGCAAGCCGCTCACGCCGCCGACGCTATCGAGACCGCCGGTCATCACCAGAATGAGGTCGGGGTTCGCCGCGACCATGGCCTCGTCCGTCATGGGCCGCATTCCTTCGAGGCCAATTTCGGCCGCGACATCCACGCCACCCAGTGCGTTGATCAGCACATCAGAGCCCGACTCTTGCCCGAAGAGGTAGTACACGCCCGAGGTGCCTCTCAAGTAGAGGAACATCATGCGCAAGCGATCGCCCGCAGGAACGATCTCGGCGATTTCGGCGATCTTCGCTTCGATCTCCGCACTCAACTGCGCGCCCAGCTCTTCGCCGGCGGCGGGAGTGCCGAGCGCGGCCGCTGTTTGGCGAGCCAACTCAGCGACACCCTCGACTGATGGCTCGGTCTCCACAAAAACCACGGGGATCCCCGCATCACGCAACTGCACGACCACATCAATCGGGCCGATCGAGCCATCGGTCAGAACCAGGTCGGGCCGCAGAGCCAGAATCGCCTCACTGTTCACCGTGTGCGCATTCGACGTAATCACTGGCAATTCGGATGCCTCATCAAACGTCGTCGAAATGTCCCGCGCCACGAGCGAATCGACCAGGCCAAGCCCCGCGATCGTTGCCGCAATCGACCCCGAGATGTCCATCGCAATAACGCGATCCGTCGACGACACCGTCACAGGAATATCGCCACTCAAATCGTGCGAGGTGACCGTTACCGGCAACGACTGTGGGGGAGCGGCCTCCGGAGCAGAAATGCCGGATGTCGGCAGCGTCGCCTGCACCAACCCGCTGTAGTCCTTCGCATCGCCCAACACCGACAACGCCGCAAGGGGAGAGGTCAAGTCGGCGGTAACCGTGACCGCCGGAGCCTCCGCAATCGAAGTTGCCGAACATCCGCTGGCCCCAAAAGCAACGCCAGACAACACCACAACAGCAGTGAGGAGTCGGATGCGCATAGAAACCAATCGGAGAAAACGGGTACTAAGGCCATCCTAACCTCGACCAGCCCAAAATGGGCTCTCAAGCCGAGTCGCTCGGCAAAGCCACCGGGCCCACGCCCTAGGCTTACCTGCACAGGGGAGGTTCAGCCGTGTCAGAAAACGAAAGCGCATCGCACCCCGCTACAGGTCTGTCCGAACGCGACAAGAGCATCCTCGACTTTGAACGCGAATGGACCCGCCACGTCGGCGCAAAAGAAGAGGCCATTAGCTCCCAGTTTCGAGTCTCCAGTGCGCGCTATTATCAAATGCTCAACGCGGTAATCGACACCCCTGCAGCCGTCCGCTACGACCCCATGCTGGTCTCGCGACTGCGCCGCACTCGTGACAACCGCACCCGAACCGTGCGAACCACCACCAGCCTCCATGACGAAGAATTGACAGACTAAGCAATGGCGAGTTACCCGAAAGATCGATTCGACGAACTGCCCGACGACGTCGAGCGCATCGGAGCCCACCGCGGCCCCAAGCGCCGTGGTCGTGGCTGGATCGGCTTCGCCTGGGCGCTGCTCGCTACCGGCGTGCTCGTCTTCGGCGGTCTCTTCGCCCTGAGCCAATACCTCGATGACGACCTAGGCCTGCCGTTCTTCGCCACCCCAGAAGAACCCGTCGTCACACCCGAGCCGACGGCAACCGTCGAGCCTCTCACCGATCCGTCAACCCTCGATGCCGCCCGCGGCATCACCATTGACGTGCTCAATGGAACCCCCGAAAGTGGACTCCAAACCACCATCTTCGACGACCTCACCGCCGCAGGCTGGCCCACCGGCAGCGCCGCCCCCGCCTCCGCCCGGGACATCGAAGACACCTACATTTACTACAGCAACGAAGCCGACGAAGACGTAGCGGCGGGGCTCGCCATTGCCCTCGGTCGCGGAGAAATCCGCCTCGTCGAGGCTGATGTCTTCCCCGGCGCCGAAATCACCATCGTCATCGGCACCGACTACCTTGCGCCCGCAGCCGAAGCCACGGACGAGCCTACGGAATAACGCCCGCTCGCTCCGGACCACTCCGGACCGCGCCGGACCGCGCCGGTCCTGCTGTGCAAAACCGGGGCTGTTTTCGGAACCCTGCACCGCGCTGAAAGCCGCTACCCGCGCCCCGTGATCTAACGCACGCACGCCGCCCAAGCCCGCGCAGATCACGGCCGAGGAGCCCCCGAGTGCCCGCCCCGAATCACCGCACCGAACCACCGCAAGCGTGGCCCCCGTGAGTGCGCTGGGCTGTCTTGCACTCGCCCCTGTCGAGTGCGCTGGGCTGTCTTGCACTCGCCCCTGTCGAGTGCTAATTTTGACCTTGGCACTCGCACAGTTCGAGTGCCAACTTATTCGCTTGTACGACGTCCGGGAGGGACGAGAAACACACATGGCAAAGATCATTGCTTTCAACGAAGAGGCCCGTCGCGGCCTCGAGCGCGGCCTGAACACTCTCGCCGACGCCGTAAAGGTCACCCTCGGCCCACGTGGCCGCAACGTAGTTCTTGAAAAGAAGTGGGGCGCCCCCACCATCACGAACGACGGTGTGTCCATCGCCAAGGAGATCGAACTCGACGACCCGTTCGAGAAGATCGGTGCAGAACTCGTCAAAGAGGTAGCGAAGAAGACGGATGACGTAGCCGGAGACGGTACGACCACTTCTGTTGTTCTCGCTCAGGCTCTCGTTCGCGAAGGTCTTCGCAACGTTGCTGCCGGTGCAGACCCCATCAGCCTCAAGCGCGGTATCGAAAAGGCAACCAACTCGGTCATCGAGGCACTGGTTGCTAGCGCCAAGGAAATCGAGACCAAGGAAGAGATCGCTGCTACCGCATCCATCTCTGCTGGTGACCCCGAGATCGGCGCACTGATTGCCGAAGCTATCGACAAGGTCGGCAAGGAAGGTGTTGTCACCGTTGAGGAGTCGAACACGTTCGGCACCGAGCTGGAGCTCACCGAAGGTATGCGCTTCGACAAGGGCTTCCTGTCGGCATACTTCGTAACCGACCAAGAGCGTCAAGAAGCGGTCTTCGAAGACCCTTACGTTCTGATCGTCAACGGAAAGATCTCGAACATCAAGGATCTTCTCCCCATCGTCGACAAGGTAATCCAGAGCGGCAAGCAGCTCCTCATCATTGCCGAAGACGTTGACGGCGAAGCACTCGCAACGCTCGTTGTGAACAAGATCCGTGGCATCTTCAAGTCGGTAGCCGTCAAGGCTCCTGGCTTCGGAGACCGTCGCAAGGCTCAGCTCGCTGACATCGCCATCCTCACCGGTGGACAGGTCATCTCTGAAGAGGTCGGCCTCAAGCTCGAAAACGCAACTCTCGAACTCCTCGGTCGCGCCCGCAAGGTCGTTATCACCAAGGACGAGACCACGATCATCGAAGGTGCTGGTGAAGAAGAGGCGATCGCAGGTCGCGTCAAGCAGATCCGTGCCGAGATCGACAACACCGACAGCGACTACGACCGCGAGAAGCTCCAGGAGCGCCTCGCGAAGCTCGCCGGTGGAGTTGCAGTCATCAAGGCTGGAGCGGCAACCGAGGTTGAGCTCAAGGAGCGCAAGCACCGCATTGAGGACGCAGTCCGCAACGCAAAGGCTGCTGTTGAAGAAGGAATCGTCGCCGGTGGTGGCGTAGCCCTGATTCAGGCTGGCAAGATCGCTTTCGACAGCCAGGCAATGGCTGACCTCGTTGGTGACGAAGCAACCGGAGCGAACATCGTTCGTGTTGCTATCGACGCACCGCTCAAGCAGATCGCGCTCAACGCCGGTCTCGAGCCTGGTGTTGTTGCTGACAAGGTTCGCAACCTCACGGTTGGTCACGGCCTCAACGCAGCTACCGGCGAATACGTCGACATGCTCGCTGCGGGAATCAACGACCCGGTCAAGGTAACCCGCTCGGCGCTGCTCAACGCATCGTCGATCGCAGGTCTCTTCCTCACGACCGAAGCCGTTGTTGCTGACAAGCCTGAAAAGAACCCTGCACCGATGGGTGACCCGTCGGGTGGAATGGACTTCTAAGTCTCACCGCTTCACACAGCTGCATAGCTGAACACAGAATGGGCGTCTCCTTCGGGAGGCGCCCATTCTGGCGTTAATGTCGCGCTTGGCTGTCGGCTCGGTCGCCGAGACGCACCGGTACAGGCACCAGCGGTGAAGCTCTTGCGCTAGCGGGAGAAGAGGCGGGCGTTGGCCGCTTCAATTTCCGCGTACTGCTGCCCGGCCTGGCTGAGCGCCGTGTTGATCGCAGCGAGGTTCTCTTCAACCCGCTGCTGGGTGGCCTTCCAGTCGGTCACGACCGTGGAAAACGCGGTGGCCGCTTGCCCCGTCCACGACCCCTGCAGGTTCGTGAGCTGCCCATGAAGGCCAGCTACTTCGGCTTGGATGCGGCTGATGGAGTTCTGAACCGCTCCGGTGGCGCTGAGAACGGCTTCACTATCTACTTGGTATCGAGTCATAGCTCGACGGTAGATTCTGGCGAGAGCCCCGCCCGGTTACTACTTAGCTTCGGTGGCTTCTGCCGCGGCAGGCTTGCTGGGGAGGAGGGGAAGTTCAACCCGGAAGGTTGCGCCGCCACCGGGCGTCTCAAGGGCCTGCACGGTGCCCTTGTGGGCGCTGACGATGGCCGACACGATAGCGAGTCCCAGTCCACTGCCGCCAGTATCGCGGTTGCGTGAGCTGTCGGCACGCCAGAAGCGCTCGAAGACCTTGCTGCGAATCTGCTCCGGGATGCCCTCGCCGTGGTCAATGACAGAGAGCACAGCCATCTGGCGCTCATGGTCGACGCCCACGCCGATCTCGACAGGCGTGTCGGTGGTGAAACGAAGTGCGTTCGTCACGAGGTTGGTGAGCACCTGGCGAATCTTGTTTTCTTCGGCCATGACGACGGCGTTGAGGTCTTTCGGCACGGGAGCGATCGCCTGAGTGATGCGAGCGGCGGCCTTAGCGACGGCAGCAGACTTCTTCCGCGAGGCCAGTCGTGAGAGGCGAGCTCCGGCAGCGGCAATGGGGCCAGTGGCGAGAGCGGCGACGCCACGCGACGGGGTGCTGGGGGCCGGATCTGAGCTCTCGGGGAGCGTGATGACCTTAGTGTCGGTGTCTTCATCGTCGTTCAGGTGTGGCTTGACCACGGCATCCGAGTCGATGCGGGGGTTCGTGTTGATGACCGTGACGACGCGACCGGTGGAGGCCCGAGCATCCATCGCGGCATCGTTAGCGAGGGGAAGAAGATCAACTTCGGTCAACTGCAGAGGCTTGGTTTCGTCAATGCGAGCTAGCTCGAGGAGGTCTTCAACCAAACCACCCATGCGGATGGCTTCCTTCTCGATGCGTTCCATGGCCTGAGCGACGTCATCAGACTTCGTGATCGCGCCCATGCGGTAGAGCTCGGCGTAACCGCGCACGGTCACAAGAGGAGTGCGCAGTTCGTGGCTCGCGTCACCGACAAAGCGGCGCATCTGGTCGATGGTGCGGGCACGATCGGCAAAAGCTCGATCGATTCGACCCAGCATGGAGTTGAGGGAGCGGTTGAGGCGCCCCACTTCGGTATTGGGCGTTGCCACAGAAAGTCGTTGGTCGAAGTCACCCTCGGCGAAACGTGCCGCGGTGGCTTCCACTTCGCGCAGCGGTGCAAAGGTCGAAGTCACCAAAAGCCGGGTGAGCGCGCCGCCGACAATGACCACGGTCAAGCCGAAGAACAGGAAGATGGCGGCATAGCGCGCAACGATCGCGTTGGAATCGCCGAGGTCGCGCGCGATCACGATCGTGACGAAGTCAGGGCCGATCGTGCTGATTGCGGGGTAAGCGATGACGCGCCACTGGCCTCCGATGGAGGTGCTGGGCAGCGTGAACTCGCTTGTTTGGGAGCTGGCGACGGCAATCGTGATGCCATCAAGAACGGGGCGTGCGGCATCCTCTTCACGGCTGTTGCAGCGCATGCTGCCATCGTGGTTGAGAACGGCGAAGTACAGGTCGTTGGGCAGTCGAGAAACACTGCACTGCGGGTCTTTAGTGGTGCCCGTGTACTGGATGCGGCCGTCGAGATCGTCGGCGGCAGCACTGATCTTTTCGTCAGTTTGCTGCAGCAGGTAGTCCCGCAGCACGGCAGCGGTGCCCACGCCTGCGACGAGGAGCCCCATGGTCAGCAGAAGCACCGTCACTCCGGTGACCTTCGTGCGAAGCGAGATGCGGCTCCACGCGTCGGGGATGTTCTCCTGCATGATCTGAACGGTACCTTGCGTGGCTGGGAATCGGGAACAAATATGGCCAGCCCGACGCCCTAGTTGGTGTCGAGCTGGCCATCAGAGATGGTTACGGCTTAGCGGCCTTCAGCATGTAGCCGAAGCCACGCTTGGTCTGGATGATCGGCTCTTCGGTGTGCTGATCCAGCTTGCGGCGCAGGTAGGAGATATAGCTCTCTACGATGCCGGCGTCGCCGTTGAAGTCGTATTCCCAGACGTGGTCGAGGATCTGAGCCTTCGAGAGCACGCGGTTGGGGTTGAGCATGAGGTAGCGCAGCAGCTTGAACTCGGTGGGGCTGAGCTCGATCTGTTCGCTGCCGATCGACACTTCGTGAGTGTCCTGATCCATGGTGAGGTCGCCGGCGCGGATGATCGTCTCTTCGTCATCCTGCATGGTGCGGCGCAGAATCGCCTTGATGCGCGCCACGATCTCGTCGAGGCTAAAAGGCTTCGTGACGTAGTCATCGCCGCCGACGGTGAGACCCATGATCTTGTCTTCGGTGTCGTCCTTAGCCGTCAAGAACAGGATGGGGGAGGTGTAGCCCGAAGCGCGAAGGCGCTTGGTCACCCCGAAACCGTTCATGTCGGGCAACATCACGTCGAGGATGATCAGGTCGGGTTCTTCTTCAAGAACTGCCGAGATGGTCTGTGCCCCGCTTCCTACCGCACGCACCGCGAATCCTGCGAAGCGCAGGCTCGTGGTGAGCAGGTCGCGAATGTTGGGTTCGTCGTCAACAATCAGAATCTTGGGTCCGTCAGCCATGAACCAAGTATCTGCATGTTTCCTGAGTGCTGGCTGACAAGCGTAGGCGTGTCGCGAATCGTCAAGTTTTACAAACAACGTTGGCGGCAACAGTGTTGCTTTCGAGACGGAACGATCTCCTGCCGTTCACTTATCGCACGGTCGCGGTGCGCAGAAGCAGCCAACTGCCGATGGACGATGCTGCGATCGCTGCGAACGCGACGATCGCGAGCCACCAGAGCTCGAAGGCAGCCGCAATCTCAACAGCTGACGGTATAGCGATGATGAGCGCCACGATGATCAGGATCGCTACGCCAGTGCCTAAGAATATTGGTCCGCGTGATCCGAATCGGAGCCAGGCTGCTCCGAAGACCCCACCGATGGTGAGCAGAGAGAGCGTTGAGAGAAACACAATGGGCAGCAGGAGAGCGAAATTTCCCGCACCCAGAACATGGATGTCGAAGATATAGAAACCAACGAACCAATGATTGGTTGCAAGCTCAAGAGCGGTCAAGAGTGCAAACGCAACGGTCATGTATGCCGAGGTGACGACAGCCCACGCAAGCGTTCCGGCGACGAATGATCGGCGGGTTGAACCGAGAGTGAGGGCGAAGGGGAACGTTGTGGCAATGGATTGCACTCCCAGATAGACGAGGAATCCGGGTAACGCGTAGGCCATTCCGGGGTTATTTTGCGAACCCTGAATCCACCCTTCAGTGCCAGGAAGGCTACCCGATCGCCAGAATAGTAGCGAAATCAATATAGATACCAGCGCGACCATCGCGGTGATGTAGAGGGGGACAACAAATGTCATCTCGCGCTTATTGAGGTGGAGTTTTGTAGTCGACGCGACGTTACTCATGCTCGCTTAGCTTCTTTCTTTTCGACGGCGTTCCCGGTGTAGGCAAGGGCGTTCTCTCCCCCGAGGGCAGAAGCGAGTTCTTGCAGTGTCGGTTGGCCGATGTGAACTCCGCGCTCGGCGGCGTGTTCGCGCAGCGCTTCATTGACTTCACCAGCGGCCGTGGCTGCTGTCAGCGCCCCTATCGTGTGCGATTCCAGAACCGGATGGTTGACCAGCACAGCCTCGACAGCTCTCGTGGCGCCGCTCACGGTAAATGCGCGTGCAGTCGCATTGTCGGTCTCATCGTCTACCACGATGCGCCCTTTATTCATGATGAGGACTCTGTCGAATAAGGAAGCGGATTCGTCAATAAGGTGCGTGGAGAGCACAACGGTTCGAGGATGTTCACCGTAGTCACGGAGAAGCACACGGTGGAAAAGTGCTCGCGCTGCGACGTCTAGCCCGAGGTAGGGCTCATCAAGGAGGGTGATCGGTGCGCGAGAGGCGAGCCCGAGCACAATCGCGATCGAGGAGAGTTGGCCGCGAGAGAGTTTCTTTAGCGCAGTTTTGGCCGGGATCTGGAACGCGTCGACTAATTCTGCTGCGACATCCGCGTTCCAATGAGGGGCGAAATCTGGGGCGATCCGCAATACGTGGTGCAGGCGATAGTCGTCTGGATATCGCTGATTGTCCCGAACGTTGATTATGCGAGTCAACGTTGGTGCGTGTTCGAACGGTGCATGACCTAACACGGTGACGTGCCCCTGTGAGGGTCGGTCTTGTCCGGAGAGGATCGACATGATCGTGGTTTTGCCAGCACCGTTGCGCCCTAGCAGCCCCACGATGGAGTTCTGGGGCACGGAAAAGCTGACGTCGTGAAGGGCGGCCACTGATCCAAAATTTCGGGTGACCCCGTGGACCTCGATGGCAGGAGTGGAGAGTGAAGTGGTGTTCATGGGACATCTTTCTGTCTGATCATGTCGGCAAGTTCGTCTCGATCGATTCCGAGAAGTTGAGCTTCCTGGAGTAACGAGCTGAGGTGCTGATCGCGGAACGCTTTCTTGCGTTCCGCCCTCAATTGTTCGCGGGCGCCTGGCACCACGAACATTCCAATTCCGCGCTTCTTATAGAGCACTCCTCGATCGACGAGAAGGTTGATGCCCTTCGAGATCGTGATGGGGCTTATGTGGTAAAAAACCGCGTATTCGTTGGTTGACGGGACGATGCTCTCTTCAGCGAAGGTGCCGTTGATGATGTCCTCTTCAACCCGCTGGGCGAGTTGGAGAAATATGGGGCCAATTCCGGAGAGCATTTCACCACCTAGGTTCTATAGTTAACTATAGAACCTAGGTGGTGGCTGAAGGCTTGTCAACAGGCTCGCCAAAACACGCGCATGTTCGACCGTAAACAGCCGTCAACAGGCGCGTTGGCACGTGACCTAAGTTAGATCTGCGGCATCCAGAATCGTGTAGCTGTAGCCCTGCTCAGCCAAGAAACGCTGACGGTTTTGCGCGAAATCTTGATCAACGGTGTCTCGTGCAACCAACGTATAGAAGTTGGCGGGGAGACCGCTCTCCTTGGGGCGCAGCAACCGACCGAGGCGCTGGGCTTCCTCTTGACGTGAACCAAACGAGCCGCTGACCTGGATGGCGACGGTCGCCTCAGGCAGATCGATCGAGAAATTCGCGACCTTCGAAACCACCAGAACCTTGGTGATTCCTTCGCGGAACTCTTGGTAGAGGCGTTCGCGCTCGGCAACGGGCGTGGAACCGGTGAGCTGGGGCGCGTTCAACTGAGTAGCGAGGGTGTCGATCTGATCAAGGTATTGGCCGATCACGAGAATGCGTTCGCCCTCGTGCTTCTTCACGAGCGCGCGCACCACATCGATCTTGGCGGGCGCGGCAGCCGCGAGTCGGAACCGTTCGTCGTCAGCCGAGGCTGCGTATTCGAGACGGTCGCTTTCAGGCAGGTCGACGCGAACTTCGTAGCAGCTCGCGGGGGAGATAAAGCCTTGAGCCTCAATCTCTTTCCACGGCGCATCGAAGCGCTTCGGGCCGATGAGGGAGAACACGTCACCCTCGCGACCGTCTTCGCGTACAAGAGTCGCGGTCAAGCCGAGGCGGCGACGCGCTTGCAAGTCGGCGGTGAGTTTGAAGACAGGGGCGGGCAGCAAGTGAACCTCGTCATAAACGACAAGACCCCAGTCGAGAGCATCCAGCAAAGCGAGGTGAGCGTATTCGCCCTTTCGCTTGGCCGTAAGGATTTGGTAGGTCGCGATCGTGACCGGCAAGATCTCCTTGGTCTGCCCCGAATACTCACCGACCTCCTCTTCAGTGAGGGTGGTGCGCTTCAGGATCTCGGCACGCCACTGGCGAGCCGACACAGTGTTCGTGACCAAGATCAGCGTCGTGGTCTTGCTTTGAGCCATAGCGCCCAGACCCACAAGGGTCTTTCCGGCACCACAGGGCAGAACGACTACGCCTGAACCGTGCTCGAAGAAGTTGTCGATGGCGTGCTGTTGGTATTCGCGCAGGCCCCAGCCCGCGGCATCCAGAGCAATCTCATGGGGCGTGCCGGGGGTGTAGCCGGCGTTGTCTTCAGCGGGCCAGCCGAGCTTGAGCAGCTCTTGCTTCAACTGGCCACGGGCCCACGCCTGCACCACAAAAGTGTGATCGCCGCGGCGTTCGAACAAGAGGCTCGCGACCTTCTTGGCGCGCGTAATCTCACGCAGCACGGCCGGGTCGGTAGCGGTCAGAGTGAGGGCACCATCGTCGTCGCGGTCGATGACGAGGCGACCATAGCGGCCAACCGTCTCGGCGATGTCGACGCTA
Organism: Salinibacterium sp. VpJ6; assembly: GCF_059767345.1. Classification (NCBI taxonomy): domain Bacteria; kingdom Bacillati; phylum Actinomycetota; class Actinomycetes; order Micrococcales; family Microbacteriaceae; genus Salinibacterium; species Salinibacterium sp. VpJ6. Next base: position 942,113 of record NZ_JBSOQL010000001.1, on the reverse strand, counting down.
ACGCTCTGCGGAATCGGAAACTTTGAGTACTTTTCGAGCGTCTCCAGCATCGCCGGAGCATCGTGCCCAGCCGCGCGCGCATTCCACAGCCCCAGACGCGTGATGCGGTAGGTGTGAATGTGCTCGGGGGCACGCTCAAGCTCAGCGAACACCGCCAAGTCATGGCGAGCGTCTTCCGCCAAAGGGTGGGCGACCTCCAGCAGAACCGTGCGGTCAGACTGCACGATCAGGGGTCCGTCGGGTGCTGCGTTCATCCGACCAACCTTACGCGCGGTTGCTTAGCGTTCGGTGGTCGCTTCCACCGAAACGATGCTCTTGAGCGGCAGCGTTCGCTCGATGTCGGCCGCACGGTCGAGCCCGCGCATCCGGCCAGCAGCAACACTCGACGGTTCGAGCGTGTATTCGACCTCGCGGTCATCCGGCATTCTGACGGTCACTCGAAGCAATAGCTTGTTGCGGATGGCGACCTCAATTTGCCGTGACAGCCAGGCTTGGTCTTCGTCGCCGGTTGCCCCACCTTGGCCGTTGCGCAGTTTGGCGAGCAACTTTTCAGGGGCGGAGTCGTGTGCCTCGTCGGGCGTGGCGGTGCTCACTTGGTCGCGGCGCAGCGACAGAATTTGCCCGTCAGCGTCTTCGGCCGCTACAGGGTAGCGGGCATCGCTGAGCGCCCAAAACAGCTGCTCGACGCCGAAACGCGAGACGAGCTGCGCGCCTTCTTTGCGCAAACCGAAGGGCCCGAAATTGGGGTCAACGGCGATCGACTGCAGGGTGACGGGGTCGGGCGACGACAGATAGCTTCCGCTGGCGCCATGCGGGCCGACGCGCACCAAGCCGTGGCGAGCTGCGGCTTCGCTGAGCAAATACTCCACCGGCTGCGGAACACCCGTTAGCGAGATTTCGGCCAAGAAGTTGCGCATGCCCTCGAGCGTTTCGCCGAGCGTCATCGCGTGATGCAGGCTCGAGCGGGAGATGCGATAGGTGGATGCCAGAGCGCGCGTCTCCACATCGGCGATCACGCGCAGCCGGGCATCCAGTTGCGGAGCCAAAGGACCGGGCGAGATCACGGTGAGGTCGGGCTGAACGTAGACCTGATGTACTTCGCGCGGAAAGAGCTCCGCCATCACCGCTGCAGCCTCGGCAGGCGTGCGGGTGAGTAGTGCGATTCCCGCGCTGCTCGGCAACTGCTCAGCAGTGACTCCCAAGAGGTGGGCGTCGCGGGCGTAGCGGCGAAGCCGTTCGAGCATCGCGTCGACTCCGGCGGGGAACAGCCAGCGCACGTAGTCTTCGACTCCGCTGCCCCAGAAGCTCTGCACGCGGTCAGCGAGGATCATGCGGATGTTGTCGGGCACGCCCTGGTGCCAAGCCTCTGCCAGGTACACCCAGCGTTCAGCCGCGCCGAGGGACATCCACTCGGTGGCGTCGGCGGTGGGCATCCATTGCGCATTGGTGGTGGCGATGAGGCCAGCACGTTCGGCAATGTCGACCAGGCCGGCGATCTTCTCGAGAGGAACGGACATGGCTACTGCCAAGCGCTTGGAATCAGGAAGCGAGACGCCGCCGCGGGCCAAATCGCGCACAGGACTCGACCGAAGCTGGTTGATGAGCTCGGTCACCTCGTTGGTGGTGGCGAAAGCGTTCTCCGCCGCAATGCTGTCGGTGCTGTCGCGCTGCGAGGGTTCAACCGAGGTCAGCGTTGATGGCGGTGGGGTCTCTAGCAATTCGCCCGTGGTGGGAAGGTCATCGAAGGGCCAGCCTGCGAGATGATCAGTAACGCCGTCAGGGGCGCTGTACCGGCCACCGCGGTGGATAAGCAGCGCGAGGCTCACGAGGCGGTCTAAGCGTCGCTGAACGGCGACCTCATCTGCACCGAAGTGTCCGAGGGCGGCGGCGACCTCAGAGGCGGAGAGCGACGTCGTGTCGGCAACAACCGCGAGCGTGGCCAGGGTGGGACGGTCGAGCTTGCTCAAGACCCGTTCGACCGACGTGGGCTGCTGCAGGGCATCCGCGAGGTCAAAGAAGTCGCTGACAGAGTTGGCACGCACAACGCGCGAGCGCAACAACTCGAGAAGGTGGCTGTCGTTTAGTGCGCGCAATTGTGCGGCGAGCAGCAGAGCGGCATCGCTAATTGTGGCCATTCCTGTACTCACGTTGGCGGCGGCGCCCGTTCAGCACCACGAGGGTGATGATGAACACCACGCCCAAAGGCAAGGCAAATTGAGGCATAGTTATCACAGCGGGCCATACACCGTTATCGAATTCGGTTTGGCCCAGTGCAGTAGCTACGACTACGGCAACAAAGCTAAGCACGGCGAGTGCGATCGAGAAGGCGACGAGGTAGGCGAGCACACGCTCGATACGAAGGTCGCGTTCAGTTGAGTGATTTGTCACGTAGACAAGGATACGCGCCCGTTTACGTTCTAAGCTTGAGTCACGATTACAAAGGAGCATGCCCATGCCTACCGGCAAGGTTAAGTTTTACGACGACGAGAAGGGTTTTGGCTTCATCATGAGTGATGAAGGCCAAGAGGTTTTCTTGCACGCCTCAGCGCTGCCCGCGGGCACGACTGGGGTCAAGGCGGGTACTCGCCTTGAGTTCGGTATCGCTGACGGAAAGAAGGGCGCTCAGGCGCTCTCTGTTCGAGTCATGGATGCTCCTGCGAGCATGACAAAGATCAACCGCAAGCCCGCCGATGACATGGCCGTGATCATTGAAGATCTCGTCAAGCTCATGGACGGCATTGGTTCCGGCCTCAAGCGGGGGCGTTACCCCGACAAGGCGCACGGCGCCAAAATTGCCTCAATGCTGCGAAAGGTAGCGGACGAACTCGATGCCTAATAGCCAGTACGAAAAGCTCGCTCGGGGAGCACTCCTCGAGATCACCACCGACGCATCGATTGGCGCGCTCGTTGGTGAGCAGGTCGAGAGTGACGGCATCGTTTCGGTGCTGTTCGCATCGGCTTTGCCGGGCTATCCGGGCTGGAATTGGACAGTGAGCGTCGCCCACGTCGAAGGCGAAGAGCCGACGGTTCTCGAAGCGGAACTTATGCCGGCCGAAGGCGCACTGCTGTCGCCCGACTGGGTGCCGTGGTCAGAACGTCTCGCCGAATACAAGGCTGCTCAGGCAGCCACTGAAGCAGCGGATGCCGAAAAGGCCGCCGCCGACGAAGCTTCAGACGGCGACGAAGACGACGACCTCGAAGACGACGACGATGAGGATGACGATGCGTTTGGCTCTGCCGTTCTGCACGGCGGAGATCTCGACGGCGTAGACATCGACGCATCCGACGATGAGTCTGACGACGAGTCTGACGACGACGACGACGATGATGACGACGACATTGATGAAGACGAAGATGACGACGACGATGATGACGACCTCGACGGCGACTCCGACTCCGACGACGACGATGAATCAGACGACGACTACGACACCGGTGCCTTCCGTGGTGGCGACCACGAAGGTGTGAGCGTCGACGACCTCGACGAGTCAGACGAAGACGACTAGCGAGACTGCTTTCCGCGCCTCACGTGCGTGTACAGCAGCCCGATAAGACCGAGAACCAGCCCGGCAACAGCCGTCCACAACCACCAGAGGTTGCCGGCCTCGTTGAGCGGCTCGATAAAGAGCAGCAACAGCGCGAGGCCGAGCACCCACAACGCCATTCCGACGAGCATCGCCTTGCGGTCGTCGGTCTGCACCGGCTCAGGGTCGGGCCGGCGCTCTGAGTCTTTCAACCAGATACGCACGGTTTCAGATTAGTGGCTGTTGGCGATCACGTAGTCGATCGATGAGACCAACTTGCGTACGTCATCCGGTTCGATCGCAACGAAGGCGGCCACGCGTAGCTGGTTGCGGCCGAGCTTGCGGTACGGGTCGGTGTCGACGACTCCGTTGGCCCGCAACGTCTTAGCGATTGCGGAGGCGTCGATGGCGTCGTCGAAGTCGACCGTGACAACAACCTGCGAGCGGTGCTCCGGGTTGGTGACGAACGGTGTCGCGACGTCGCTGGCGGCAGACCAGTCGTAGAGCACCGACGACGATTCGCGTGTGCGAGCATCCGCCCAAGCGAGCCCGCCATTGCCGTTGATCCAGTCGATCTGGTTCTCAAGCAGCAGCAGCGTGCTGAGCGCGGGAGTGTTGAGGGTCTGGTTGAGGCGCGAGTTATCGATTGCGTTCTTGAGCGACAGGAACTCGGGAATGTAGCGGCCCGACGCGGCGATGCGCTCGACGCGCTCGATGGCGGCGGGGGAGAAGAGGGCGAACCAGAGGCCACCGTCTGACGCGAAGTTCTTTTGCGGGGCGAAGTAGTAGACGTCGGCCTGGTTGGCATCGAACTGGATGCCGCCGGCTGCGCTCGTCGCGTCAACCACCGTCAGAACGTTCGGGTCGTCGAAGCGGCGAACCGGAGCCATCACGCCGGTGGAAGTCTCGTTGTGTGGGTACGCGAACACGTCGGCACCGTTGAGGTCGTCGAGTTCAGCGAACGACCCGCCCGGGGCGGAAACTACGTGAGGTGATTCGAGGTGAGGTGCTGCGGCCGCTTTCGCGAACTTAGAACCGAACTCTCCGAAGGAAAGGTGGGCGCTGCGGCGCTCGATCAGGGCGAAGGCTGCGGCATCCCAGAACGCGGTTGAACCGCCATTTCCCATGACGACTTCATAGCCCTCGGGGATCTGGAAAAGCTCGCCGAGACCTGTACGTACGCGGCCCACGAGGTCGCGAACGGGTGCCTGACGGTGAGACGTGCCGAGGATGGTGCGCGAGGCGGACACCAAGTGTTCGACCTGTTCGGGGCGCACTTTGGAGGGCCCGCATCCGAATCGTCCGTCGGCGGGAAGGAGGTCGCTGGGAATCGTCAGGCTAGCCATGCGTCCGATTCTATTGGCCAGTACGGGCTAGTCTTGTTTCATGACCGATCTCGTTGACACCACCGAGATGTACCTGCGCACGATTCTTGACCTCGAAGAAGAGAACATCGTGCCCCTGCGGGCTCGCATCTCCGAACGTCTCGGCCACTCTGGGCCGACCGTTTCGCAAACTATCGGCCGCATGGAACGTGACGGCCTTGTCGTCGTTGAAGGCGACCGCCACCTCGAATTTACTGAGGAGGGTCGCCGCCGTGCCACGCAAGTGATGCGCAAACACCGCCTCGCCGAGCGACTGCTCGCTGACGTTATTGGCCTCGACTGGGCGCTCGTTCACGACGAAGCCTGCCGCTGGGAACACGTCATGAGCGAGCAGGTAGAGCGCAAGCTCATCGAAATGCTCGATCACCCCACCGAGTCGCCCTACGGCAACCCGATCCCGGGACTCGAAGAGTTGGGTGGCACCGCTGCTCCCTCGTTCAGCGCGGGAATGGTGAACATTGTCGACCTCGTGGCGAACACCTCGGCTCCCGTCGTTGGCCTCATCCGCCGATTGGGCGAGCCCGTACAGTTCGAACCCGAACTGTTGCAGCAGCTCTTCAGCGCTGGTGTAATGCCCGGCAAAACGGCAACGTTCGCTGCCGCAGACTCCTATGTAGCCGTCACCGTTGAAGGTTTCGGCGAAGGTCTCGAACTGCCCAACGAGGTAGCCGTGCACATTTTCGTCGAGAAGCCCACGGCGTAGTTCTCTGAATTCTCTGTTCACCGAGGCGTAACCGTCTCGTCATTCGATTCGGCGCGCCCGCGCGCGGTCTGCCCCGAAAATTGGGTTAGCCTGTAGCCCTTGGAGTTCACGAATGAACCGGAGAATCGCATGTTGGGTAGGTGCAGCATCCAAACCGTGGATGCGCGTGCCCACTTCGACATACGACACAGCAGTACTGTGCGCGGCAGTTTTCGCGCGCTGAATCACTAGGCATCGTCTTACGACGGTGCCTTTTTGTTTTATGCCTCCCATTCGCTGAGCCTCAGGGAAGTCGATTGCCTGCAAGCCGTGCAGGCGCTTTCGAGAGGATGACAATGCGCACTTTGGTCCTGAACGCCGGCTACGAGCCGCTCGCGGTCGTGTCTTTCAAGCGAGCGATTGTGCTCGTAATGAATCAGAAAGCGACGATTGTCGCGGCCGATTCGGAACATCCCGTCTGGGGTTCCACCGGATCGTGGGAGAGACCGTCGGTCATCATCCTGCGAAATTACGTGCGTATTCCGTCGACGAGACGGTTGCCGGTTTCTCGCCGTGGAGTTCTCCGTCGCGACGGTCACCGCTGCGGGTATTGCGGTGGTTCCGCGAACACGATTGACCACGTCATGCCGCGTTCGCGCGGGGGCGAGGATTCGTGGGAAAACCTGGTGGCGTGCTGCCTTCGCTGCAACAACATCAAGAGCAATCGCACCCCCGCCGAGATGAAGTGGCGACTGCTGATTAAGCCCCGCCCGCCGCACACGAGCGCGTGGCTTGTGAGGGGCATTGAAAGGGCGCTCCCAGATTGGGAAGAGTATTTGGCTCCGGCCGCGTAACTGTTATGCTGTTGTGATTATTCCCGTCGTTCGAGGTTTGCCCTAGCTCTGCTTCGAATGAGCCCCGTTTTAAGGTTCCCGATTGTCACGTATGTCGTCTGGTAGCACGGATGATTTTGGTGCGCCCTCGGTAGAGCCCGCCACGGACGCTCCGGTTTATCTCTCGCGCCGCGAAGCGCGCGCAGCCCGCGAGGCTGCCGCTGCGGGCAAGACCGTTACTGTGGCCGCTCCCGCTGTGGTGCCCGAAGTTGTTGTGACCTCCGAGATCGCTGTTCCGCAGATTCCGACTGCGCCAGCGGCTGTGGCTCACGAGGCTGCCCCTGTTTTGTACGTGCCCACGGCATCCGCGAGCAGTGCGTCGCCGCGCGCTCGCACAGCTCCGAAAGCTAAGGCCAAGCGCGTTCGCAAGAGCCCGCTGCGTGCTGTTGCCTCGATGGCTGTCATCGGCGGCCTTTTCGCCGTCGCTGGCCTGCCGGCGTATAGCGCGACCGGGCTGATTTCCGACGAGGGAATGATGGTCTCAGCGGCGTCGGTTTCGGATGCCGCGCCGGCAAGCGTGCAGTCCGTGACAGTGAGTTCAGAGCTCGCCCTTCCCGAGCTCGAGCGCGATCAGTTCTCCGCAACCTCTCCCGAAGATTTGGAGCAAATCCGCCAGCAGGCAGCAGTTGCTTCGGCAAACGCGCTGTATGCCGCATCGGGTGCACAGGCTCTGGGCGATGACTACCCGTGGCCGACCGCCGGTGACACGCTGTCGCCCCTCAACTATTACTACCGCCAGTGCACCGACTTCGTGGCATGGCGCCTGAACCGTGATGTTGGTTCGTTTTCCGCACCTTTCCGTTGGGCTTGGGCCGACCTAACTCCTAACGGCGGCGACGCTTACCAGTGGAAGTCGGCTTGGGAGGCGCACGGCTGGACCGTGAGCGCCACTCCCGTAGTCGGTTCGGTTGCATGGTTCGGTTGGGACAACCACGTTTCGTACGTGAAGCAAGTCAATGCCGACGGCTCGGTACTGATCGAGGAATACAACTACGTTTATCGCGCGTACGGTCAGCGCACGCTGCAAGCTAGCGAAGTTGAAGCGTTCCTCTACCCGCCAGGACAGTAGCTGTTCGGTTCGACAGCGCGCCTTCGGGCGTGACATCAGCGAGATCAACTTCGTGGAGTAATCCAGCATGACCGGCGACGAGCTCATCACTACTTTCGAAGACGACACGATTGCGCCTGCCGCGTTCTCCCATGAACGACACGTGCGTGTGGCGTCGCTGCTGGCACGCAAATACGGTGAGGCCGATGGCTCCGCGCGTCTCGTCGTCGGTATCACAAGTATGGCGGTGCGCGCCGGCAAGCCAGATGCTTTTCACCTGACGATGACCCGCGCGTGGTTTGATCTCATTGCGCTCGTTGACGATGTGGATGCCGCGCCAGAGCTGCTCGATAAGTCGATCATCAAGCGCTTCTACTCGCCCGAGCGCATCGCTGCGGGCCGCACGCAATGGCTCGAGCCTGACCTGAACCCCCTGCAGTTTCCGCTTCCGGCGGCTGCTGAGGTTGCGGCTGCGCCGACCTCTTAGCGTGCCGGCGATCGGCTGAGGGTGCTCAGCGCGGGTCTCGACTACACTCGAACCGCTGGCCTCTGTAGCTCAACGGAAGAGCAACTCCGTCCTAAGGAGCAGGTTGGGGGTTCGAATCCCTCCAGGGGCACTTTGTGAAAGTGCTGGTCAGAGCCGTTATTTACCCGCACCCTCGCGGTTTGCGAGTCGTGTTTGCCCACAATTGAACAGGATCGGCCCTAATCTTGGCAGTTTTGCCCATGGTTTGCCCACATTAGGCACAAGGCCTTAGGTCATGACGGATGGTGTTTTAATTGCATTCAGATCGGTGGGGCTGTTCATGTGAACTCGATCCCAGTAGTGGTATTTCGCAAGTCCGCGCTTTCTTCGGTGCGCTGATGAGCTTCTGAGGATTGCTTATAAACGAAAGACGTTGTGGGCCAGATCCTCGATTCTCACGGTGGAGACGGGCTGCAAGGTCATGGCAGTGACTACGGGGTCTACATCGTTGAGTTCCACTAGGGCGAGAAAAGCGCGCGCATCTTTCTGGCGATTCTCCGAGAAGCGTCGGGTGAGCAGCGCTGCTATCGCTGTATCGACTTGTTCTTCAAAATGCAGCAGTGTCCACTTCTCAAATGAGAGTGTGTTGGAGCGCTCGGCAGGTGCTTTCGCTTTGAGGAGCAGCCTTCGCCCTTGGCAAGCATTGCTGGGCGAGAGGTTGCGCATTGATCGCTGAAGTTCGTGGCGGCTTTGTTTCGAGGGCTTGGCTGAGCCGGTCCACGAGCGCGCGAACTGAACCGAGCGCCTTAACACCGGCGAAAGGCACAACGCCGATCTCGCGGGCTGACACCGATCGAATACAAGATCGTACGAAAACGAGTGTCACATTGGCGATCGAAGGAGTTGAGTCAATCGGATTTTTATTTGCAATTGAGCTTGTCATGAAGCCGAATCTAAGCCAAAGAGATGGCGTGGGTTTTTGACGAGGTGGTTCTACCCAAAATTAGTGCTTACGCTCCTTCAGCTTTGTTAGGACCGAGCGACGTTAGTTTCGACGCTGGATCCGGAACACATCGAAGAGAACCCGGAGAGTGAGGAGCCCTGACAGGACGACGAGCAAGTAGCCAAATATCTGAAAGAGAGTCAGAGTGGGGGTAACTTGGGGCCCACCGTCGCTGATGAGAAGCATCGCCGCCATGATTCCGAAGGCAGCCGCGAGTACGGTAACGGCGATCGTGTTGACGAGCCCCTGAATCAGTGAGCGGTCCCGCTTGTCAGCGAAAAGTCGGATATTGAGGCTGAGGCGGCCATCAACTAGTGCACCAGTGAGTCGGTCTATTCGTTGAGGCAGCCGGCGAATAAGGGGCAGAATTGATGCAATCTCGTCACTCATTGACGTGAAGGCTGCTTTAGGCTCGAAACCGTGAGCGATTCTCTCAGATGCATAGCTGCTCGCTGCGGTGAGCATATCGAAGTTCGGGCTGAGATGGCGCAAGGTCCCTTCGAGGGTTGCTACCGCGCGGAACGCGCTTGCTAGCTCAGCGGGTACCGCAATGCGGTTCTCGGTAAGCATCCGAACCATTTCGGTAAAGACGGTGACATCGATCGATGCTCCGGGTCCGAGTTTGGTGGCAACGAATACGCCAAGCTGTCGGCGAAGTGCAGTCTCGTCGATTTCATCCGGAAGTTCTACAAATGCGAGGAGAGCATCGGTAAAAGCGCCAGCGTCACCGCGATAGAAAGCGAGCAGTACTTCTCCGATCTGCGTTCGAAGTTGTGAGTCAAGCCGGCCTACAGAACCAAAATCGAGTAAGACAATTTCCCCATCGTTGCGCAGAATTATGTTGCCGGGATGCAGGTCGGCGTGGAAAACACCATCATCGATAATTTGCGTGAGGGTAGACCTAAGCAGCCGTATCGCTTGCTCGTTACGTTCCGCTGCGGGATGGGATTCGAGAGCCCTTGGGGCACTAAGTGTGTCTCCCTCAATCAACTCAAGCACCAGCACTTTGCTAGTAGAAAGGTGGGGGTAATGCTCGGGGATGCCGACACGGTTCTCGCGTGAGTGTTTTGCTTGTGTGAAAGCCATAGCGGCCATGTTGGAGGCTTCGATTCGATAATCGAGTTCGTCCCTCAGCCCGGCAGCAAAGCTCGCAGCGAGCCCGCTCACGCCAAGATCTTTACCCCAACTGGTCGTGCGCTCTAGTTGAGTCGCCAACCGGAGCGTGATGTCCAAGTCTCGCTCAACGCGTGAAATGATCCCGGGTCGTTGGACTTTAACAGCGACAGTTTGACCTGTCGTTAGAGTAGCTCGGTGTACCTGTCCGATGGAAGCCGCAGCGATCGGCACCTCGTCAAATTCTGTGAAGAACGTGTCAAGCGATCCGCCGAGTTCTGCTTCGATCAACGAACGAATCTCGCTCCAGTTTGCGGCGGGAACTCGTTGCTGTAGAAGTGCAAGTTCTCCAAGAAACTCCGCTGGGATTATGTCGGATCGTGTGGAAAGAACCTGTCCTAGTTTCACGAACGCGCCACCGGCATCCTCCAGAGCTCCTCGGAGAGCTCGTGCTTGTTTGGTGCGCTCGGCGCTGCCGGCGATGGTCGGTTCCATATTCAGTCTGAAAGGAATGAGGCGGTTCTTGAGCGCAATCCGAGAGATTTCGGCGTAGCGGCGACCGCGGGCGGAGCGGGCTTTCAGCGAAGGTAGCCACTGATCAGGGCGGGGGATCGAACCGGCCGGCACAAGTAGTTCTGCAATGACCAAAAACGCGATCGCGACGAAGAATACGATTCCGACTTGCACAGGTAGTAACGCTGGGGTGTATTCCTTAAGGTTCCAGACGAACTGGGACTCAAAGCCAACTTCGGCTCCCAGACCCATGATTCCTGCGAGAACCAGCCGCCCGAGTCCGATTCGGACCGCCAGAATTCGACTCGCGAAGTTCGAGAGGATGAACATAAATACGACGGTGACCAGCGACAGTAGGAGGATGCTCCACAGTATGTTGTCCATCCGGTTTACCGTATTTCGTCTCATTGTGAAGAAGTTTCCACTGTCGTCAACGCTACTGCTGGTAAACCGGGATTGTTTGCAGTAGCGCCCCAATTCGATCCAGATCGAACTTTCGATTGATTGCAGGTTCAAACTGTCGCGCGATTCGGAGCCACCTCGATTTTGATCGACTGTCGATATGCCTCCTATTTCTTCGTTTTCATTCTCGTCACGGCTGACGTCGCGCCGTGGTGCATGGGTCTCGATCGCCCTTGCTCTTCTCGCTTTCGTGGCCCTATTTGGCCTGTTTGGTCGCGCCGAAGCGCCCGTCGGTAATGATGCTGCTCCTTCCTCTGCAGAGTCTTCACAGGTTCAAGAGCTGTTGGAACAGTTTCCAGGGAATTCAGAACAGGCCGTCTTAGCAGTGGTGACTAAGGATGACGGAAAGGCGCTTACTGACGCTGACGTCTCTTCCATTGCAGACCTTGCACCAGTTATTAGCTCTCAGACTGAACACGACGCAACTCCACCTTTTGTGAGCGATGACGGTAAAGCTGCGTTGATCCAATCGCCGCTCACCGTGGGTGACGACACGGCAGAGAATGCACAGCAGATAAAAGACTTGCGTGCGGCAATCGCCGGAAAGTCCCTTCCAGGGTTGACTGTTCTCGTCACCGGTGGCCCCGCCTTCGGTGCCGACATCACCTCCGCATTCGATGGAGCAAACATAACGCTGCTGCTCGTGACGATCGGTATCGTCGCTTTGCTGCTTATCCTGACTTACCGCTCGCCAGTGCTGTGGCTTATCCCGTTGACGGTGGTCGCGGTTTCCGATCAGATTGCTGGCAAAGTGACTTCAGCCGTGGGAACGGCATTGGAGCTGCAGTTCGATACCGGAATCATCAGTGTTTTGGTGTTCGGTGCCGGAACTAACTACGCTTTGTTGCTGATTTCTCGCTATCGAGAGCAGCTGCTCATGACCGAAAACCACCGCGAAGCTCTCGCGATAGCGTGGCGTAAAACTGCGCCAGCAGTACTCGCCTCCAATGCCACAGTTGTTCTCGCGCTTCTTACGCTCGTATTCGCCGTCATTCCGGGAACGCGAGGGCTGGGGATCGCCTCCGCCGTCGGGCTTCTTATTGCTTTGGCCGCGGTCTTGCTCGTTCTGCCTCCCATCTTGGCGGTCTGTGGTCGTGGCGTCTTCTGGCCTTTCGTTCCTCGCCCTGGCCAAAACAAGGAGTACGGCAAAGTTTGGGGCACGGTAGCTCAGAAAGTAGTGCGTCGTCCAGTAGTCTCCGCTGTTGCCGGGTTCGCTCTTCTCGGAATCATGGCCGCAGGGTTGGTAGGCACAACGATCGGCTTGACTCAGGTCGAGAAGTTTCGTGTCGCGTCTGAATCCGCAAGCGGATTAACTACGCTCAGTGAGCATTTCCCCGCCGGGGAAGCGCAACCGATTTTTATCACTACTCGAACTGATCGGGCGAGCGAGGTTACCGCCGCAGCCGAAGACGTGTTGGGTGTTGTTCGGGTAAATAGCATCGGCAAAACCACGATCGACGGTGACCAGCTGACCAAACTTATGGTCACGGGAAAGCCGGTTCCGGGTACAGAAGCCAGCCTTCAGCTAGTGGCCGAGCTTCGAACCACAGTGCACCAAGTCGATGGAGCCGATGCTCAAGTTGGTGGAGCGGTTGCAACCGATGTGGATGCCCGTGCTGGCGCTCAACGTGATTTGCTTCTCATTGCGCCTCTCGTACTTGCTGTCAGCTTTATCGTCTTAATGCTTCTCTTGCGTTCACTGGTCGCACCTGTCATTCTGCTTGCGATTAACCTTGTGAGCGCCGTGGCAGCGATCGGGGCGGGAGCCTGGCTAAGTCGGATCCTGTTCGACCAGCCGTCGCTCGATCTGCAAGTGCCGATCCTCGCTTTCCTTTTCCTTGTCGCGCTCGGTATCGACTACACAATATTTCTCGTGCACCGAGCAAAACACGAAGCAGTCGAACACGGAACTAAGCAGGGTATGGCGCGCGCTGTCGCATCGACGGGTGGCGTTATCACCAGCGCTGGTATCGTCCTCGCTGCAGTCTTCTCGGCTCTCGGCGTGCTCCCGCTGGTCACACTTGGTCAATTGGGGCTGATTGTTGGGCTCGGAGTGATTGTCGATACTCTCGTGGTTCGCACCATCATTGTGCCGGCAATGTTCAGCATTCTCGGCGATCGAATCTGGTGGCCTCGGAAATCTCCACGCTCATCAAGAGCGCAGAGTCATCGCGGCTCAGAAGAGTCGCTACACAGCGACACGGATATGACTGTCGCAACTAGATCATCGATGCGAAGCTGACGGTGATCACACCATGACGATGAGCACCACGATGCGGACGATGCGCTACGGCCAATATGTCATCACCGTGGTGCTCATCGTCATCTGCATAGTTCGGGCAATCATTGATGGCGCAGAGCCGGTGCTCGTTCTTTCCCTCAGTGTTTGCTTCGCCGGCTGGTACATCCTTGGGTCTTTTCTAGCGCCACGAGTGGTCGGAGATCGGCTGTCAACTGTATGGCTGGTCGGCCTAGCAGCACTCTGGCTTGGGCTAGCCACAGTGTCGATGGAGTTTGTTTGGCTTGCGTTTCCGCTCTGGCTACTAGCCGGACATCTTCTAGACCTGCGCCCGGCGATCATTTTCAGTGTTCTCGTGTTCGCCGCTGTTGTGCTCGTTCCGTTGGTGCAAACCGGTAACACCTCTTATGCATTCGTTATCGGACCGCTAGTCGGAGGTGTGTTCGCTCTAGGTATTTCCCGCGGATATTTGCAATTGCTCGTGGATGCGCGCGAACGTCAACGCCTAATCAACTCTTTAGTGAAGACACAGGAGGAAATGGTCTCCCTACAGGACGAGCTTGCTCGGGCACAACGGGAATCGGGCGCTATCGAGGAACGAACGCGATTGTCCCGCGATATCCACGACACCATCGCTCAAGGACTGTCAGCGATAGTTCTTATCACTCGTGCGGGTAGCGGGAAAGAACTGAGTGACACCACAACCGCACTTACTCACATCGAAACGATCGCATTGGATGGACTCGTCGATGTGCGGCGTATTGTCAATGCGCTTTCGCCCGCTGAACTTCAACAGGGTGCACTTGCCAGCGCGTTGCGCAGGATGCTGCAGCGGCTTACAGCAGAAACAGGAATCCGAACCGAGCTTCATGCTGATGACAGTTCTACATCCTTCCCCGCTATGGCGGAAATCGTCTTTTTGAGAACGGCGCAATCGGCGCTGTCGAACGTTCGACTTCACGCCAATGCTCACCATGTAGTAGTCACACTTGACGATTCTGAAGAAACCGCCCGGCTGGACATCGTCGACGACGGTGACGGTTTCAATGTCAGGAAGTGGAGTGACACCACAGAGAGCACCTCGAGTGGTTACGGACTTCATTCGATGCGCGCGAGACTTCTTGAACTTGGCGGTGGCCTCGACATCGAGAGCGCCGAAGGAAGCGGAACTGCGCTATCAGCACACGTGCCCCTCAGCCAACTCATTCAACGAAAGAATGGAGATACTTCATGACTGTGACGGTGTTGTTGGTCGATGACCATCCGGTAGTTCGTTCAGGGGTGCGAGCCGTTCTGGCCACTGAGTCCGGCGTCTCTGTGATCGGCGAGGCAGGATCTGGTGAAGAGGCGCTGCCGTTAGCTCGCACACTGCGACCAGATGTGGTGCTGTGTGATTTGCGCTTGGGCGATGGGTTGGACGGGGTCCAGACTACTGCTGCGCTTCGACGCCTTGACCCGCCCCCGGCCGTCATTATCCTCACCACCTATGACCACGATCATGACATTCTTCGTGCCGTTGAGGCGGGAGCTGCCGGGTACCTACTCAAAGACGTCGCACCAGCAACGATCGCTGCGGCTCTCAAGGATGCAGCCGCGGGCAGAATGGTCTTGGCCCCTGACATGGCCCAGCGAGTGCTCGCAACGATGGGCGCTCCACGCCCAAATCTGAGCGATCGGGAGCGAGAAGTATTGCGGTTAGTTTCTGCGGGACATTCGAACAGCGAAATCGCCCGGATACTCTTCCTCACGGGAGCAACCGTCAAGTCACACTTAGTGCACGTGTATACCAAACTGGACGTCGATAGTCGCACGAAAGCTCTCGTCAAAGCTCGCGCACTCGGCATCATCGACTAAAGAGAACCGATGGTTCCACTTGCAAGCTTCAGCCATCGCTAGCGGGCGTGACTTGTTTAGTTGATGGTGATGTTCGTGATCTAAGCATGAATGCAAATACCAGCCCAAGGGCGAGAGCGCTGGCAGCACCAAACAACGCGGTGCGCGTTGCCGAGGCAACACCATTCGAGAGGGCGTCCGCCACAGCCGGAGCCGTATCTCCAAGGTCGCCCTGGCCCGCTCTGATCGCCGGGATAGAGCCTCCCGCCGAGTCCTCCGCGATCTGGGCCACCTGTAGGGATTGTTGCGCCGATAGATCGGGCACGATATCCAGGTGTGCGGGTATGGCTTGGGCCAGGCCCGCAGCAAAGACTGCACCGATCAGAGCTGTTCCCAGTGCCGTGCCGACCTGCCGCACTGTGCTTTGTGTCGCTGATCCTTGCCCCGATTGCGCGGTGGGGATGTCCACCAGAACGGTGCCGGTCAGTTGGGCTGACGCGAGCCCCAAGCCGAGTCCATAGACAACTAAAAGCCCCGCCAAGACGACCGGCGGCATTGATGGGGTGAGGAATAGGGCGGTAACGGTGACGCCGATGATCTCTAGCGTCAGACCGAGTACGACAACATTGACCGGCCCCATGCGTGCGGAGAGCCTGCGGGCCAGTGCTCCCGAAATGAACGCCCCGATGCCCATCGCAGCAAGAACAAGTCCTGCACCCAGCGTCGACAGCCCAAGTACGTTAACGATAAATAACGGGAGGACAAAAAGAAGTCCAAATTCGCCAATCGCGACACACAGCGCAGTAAGGTTACCCCAGCGGAATGTGGCCACCGAAAACAGGCTTACATCGAGGATCGCGGACCGACCGATACGAGCACGGTGTCGCTCCCACAGTACGAATAGCACCAGAGCTGCCGTCCCGATCGCGCCAACTATGGGCACTAAAGAAATTGAGGCGGAGGCGGGCCACACCCATCCCAGCATGCTGAAATCACGAGTCGGAATCCACCATCCGAGATTGGGGCCCTCGATAAGGGCAAACACCACACCACCAAACCCGAGAGCGCTCAGCAGCAGACCGTCGACATCGATCCCGCGTGCGTGGATCGTCGCTTTCGATTCGGGCACGGTGAGCACGATCCCGACGAGAACCAGAAGCCCAAACGGGAGGTTCACGATGAAAATCCACTGCCAGCTGAACGACGACGTCAGCCATCCGCCAAGCAGGGGACCGAATGCCGCCATACCCGCAATAACGGCACCCCAAATTCCGAAAGCGACTGCGCGGTCCTTCCCGCGGAACGTGGCGTTGACGGTCGACAACGTAGAAGGAAGAATAAAGGCCCCTCCGAACCCTTGTACGACACGTGCCGCGATCAGCGTTGCTCCACCGGTGGCGAACGCTGCCCACGCGCTCCCGGCCATGAAGATCACGACTCCGACGATAAACATTCGGCGGCGTCCAAGACGGTCGCCCAGTCGCCCGGCCGTCAACAGCAGTGCGGCGAACACGACCGCATAAATCCCGTTCACCCATTGAGCATCGTTAAGAGAGAGGGAGAGCTCGCGGATAAGGACGGGGAGGGCTACCCCCACGATTGTGCCGTCGAGCACGATCATGGACAGGCCGGCGGCAAGAACCCCTAACCCGATCCATTTTTTACGTCCTGAGATTTCGATCGTCGAGCAGTCTGTTGATTCACGCTCTGGTGCATTCACAGGATTACTTGTCCCTAATGTTCGCCTAGCCACGATCTGCGGAATCCATCGTAGAAGATAACCGATGCTGACCGCGTCAACTAAAGGTTGGTTATTGACGGGCTCACTGTTCTTCAAGAATGGGACCAGAGTGCGACCAGGGTGCAGCCCGGTGGACCTTCGGCGGCGGTCAACACGATCTTGAGAGGGCACTTAAAGGTCATGGCGAGACCGATGCGTCTTATTGCTGGTGGCACATTCAATCTTTAGTACGACGCAGCGTTGTGCGTTGCCCGAGAGACTTGATATATCCGCAATTTGATTGGAAACCCAGATGAGTAAGTTGTTTTACGCCGCATTCGCCTACATGGTCCTCGGGGTGGGGTCTGGGCTGTTTTATCGCGAGTTCACCAAAGCGAATGGCTTTGGCAACGATCAATTCACCCAACTATCGGTGGTTCACACGCATTTGCTCGTGCTGGGGTTCATTGTTCTGCTGATCGTTCTCATCTTGGAAAAAACATTCACGCTGTCGGCGAGCAAGCTCTTTCCTTGGTTTTTCTGGATCTACAACATCGGTCTGCTTATGACAACGGCAATGCTTGTTCTGCATGGGATGCAGCAAGTAACTGGCGATGAGACAAGTAAGGCGATATCAGGGATCGCAGGCATGGGACACATCCTTATATCAGTAGGAATGATCCTGCTGTTCCTAGCGCTGCGCTCGCGCCTAAAGATCGATAAAGCCAACTCGATCGCTGAAATCTCCGCACCGGGCACAGTACGGACATCGCCCGGTCGGTAGTCGATGAGCAAGTTCAACGTGGCAGCGCCTAGGAGTCGGGCGCTGCAACGTTTCCGTCCATCTCAGCGGGCCACAAAAAGAGCACACGACCTAATCAGACGCACGCCAACCACCGCGAAAGAAGCGCGGCATCAACTCTGGGATACGGTTGAGTTAGGTCACCCTTAGATTGGAGTCAGATGCACGCTGCGGATTTGCATTCCTCAAGCCTGCAAACTGATTTGATCAGCTTTTTCGACGGTGTGGGCCCGTTCGTCTTTTATGCGGTCGTCTTCTTGCTCGTTTTCGCCGGAACTGCGTTATTCGTCGGAGTATTTGTTCCGTTCGTCACCGGGGATTCACTGCTGTTTGCAGCTGGGCTAACCGCAGCCGCTCATCCCGAACTCAATATCGTCGTACTCGCGTTTGGTGTTGGCTGCTCAGCTTTTCTTGGTGATCAAGTGGGCTATTTTATTGGGCGTCATGCAGGTCGCGACTACCTCGACAAGCGCAAGAGCGAGCGTTTCCAGCGTGCAATAAGAGCATCAGAGAAGTTTTATGCCAAATACGGTTGGTGGTCTGTAGTCGTCGCCCGTTTCGTACCTCTGGGACGTGTCGTCATCCCCGCGATTGCCGGAATAAGTCGCATGAACTATTACCGATTTTTGTCCAGCAACTTTGTAGGCGCAATTTTGTGGGGAGTGGGTCTCACCCTCACGGGATTCTTTGCAGCATCAATTCCCGGTGTCAAAAATGTTGCGTACATCATCGCTGTAGTCGTAATCATCATCTCGGTTGTCGCGGGAATTCGCACGTGGCGGGATGACCGATCGGCGAGCTCGTCTGTCTTTGATAGCGATGATGAACCCCTGGTCCCTCCGAGCGATATGGCCGTGGACTGAGCCGACATAGCGCTGTCCAACCTGCGGTTCGTTTGTTGAGATCTAGTTCGCTGCGGTAGTAGCGGGACCTTGTGATGTATCAAGACATCGGTGACAGTTCTGCATCAATAGATCGGTGACCATTCGGGCCTGTTTGGTGGTGACACTTCTCCTCGATGTTTGAGGGATGAGTCCCTTTGAGCCTGTCGATCCTCGTGTCCGTCTCGCGATTACACTGTGGCCGCCCGATGCTCCGCGGGGCGCGGTGTCCACGTTCTGCGCCGAGGAGGGCATCTCCCGGACGACGTTTTACGCGATAAAACGCAGGGCGCTCGACGAGGGCCAAGCGGCGGCGTTGGAGCCGAGAACACGGAGGCCGCGGTCGAGTCCGAAACGGATGGCCGACGACGTGAAGGCCCAGGCAGTCGCGGTCCGGGCGGCGCTGGAGCGGTCTGGTTTGGATCATGGGCCGATCAGTGTTCACGAGAAGATGCGGTCGCTGGGGCTGAGCCCGGTCCCCTCGACCGCGTCTCTGTCGCGGATCTTTCGGGATGCTGGGGTTGCTCGGGTTGAGCCGAGGAAGAAGCCTCGGGCGTCGTTTCGGAGGTTCGTCTATCCGGCCCCGAACGCCTGTTGGCAGTTGGATGGGACCGAGTATGTGCTCACCGGTGGTCGCAAATGCGTGATCTTCCAACTGGTCGATGACCACTCCCGCCTGGCGGTCGCCTCCCATGTCACCTGGGCTGAAACCTCCGAGGGCGCGATCGCCGTCGTCCGCAAAGGGATCACCGCGCACGGGGTTCCGCAGCGGCTGCTCACCGACAACGGCGCCGCGCTGAACCCGTCGAGGCGGGGAGCTGTCGGCCAGCTCGTCACCTTCGTCACCAGGCTGGGCGTCGAGCCGATCACCGGCAAACCCTATAAGCCGACCACTCAGGGCGAGAACGAGCGCTTCCACCAGACCCTGTTCCGATGGCTCGACAAACAACCGTTGGCCGGCACCCTCGAGCAGCTGCAGGGTCAGGTCGACGAGTTCGACCGGATCTATAACGTCGAGCGACCCCACCAAGCACTGCCCGGCCGCATCACCCCGGCGCAGGCCTGGGAGGCAACGCCGAAGGCTGACCCGCCCCGACCCCGGAACCAGATACGACCGGTCGGCTGGGACGGGATCCGCGCCACGCGAGTGGCCCGCAACGGCATCGTCCAAGTCCGCCAGACGCGGTTCCACGTCACCCGGCTCATGGCCGGCCGGAACGTCTATCTCATCGAGACCGACCAGCACCTGCTGATCTTCGACGACCAAGGCACCGAGATCATGAAGCACCGATGGCCTCGACCCGGCACCAAATACGTCAGCTCCGGCCGACCCCGAGGCCGCCAGCCCAAAACCATCTAAGTGTCACCGATGTCCTGATGCGCGAAGTGTTACCGATGTCCTGATGCAGAACTGTCACCTATGTCCTGATGCATCACAAGGCATTGATGCAGGCCAAGTTTGCCCACATTTTGCCCACAACTGTGGGCAGACGATGCAGATCATTCGTGGCTCTGGTCACCCAATAGCTCTGGATTTCCAGGGTTTTGGGGCACTCGCCCGGCCGGCAGAGGGAAGTGACGGGGGTTCGAATCCCTCCAGGGGCACCAAGACGATTGAGCGCCTTCACATTCAGGTCACGCTCACGAACGACCAGCACCATAGAAGACTCGGGCGAAACGGAGAGCACTGTTTTGCCGTCTCTGAATCGAGAGGATGAGTTGCATGTGGTTCGAGTCGTGGCCTGACCTGGTTCGCATTGCGGTGGTCGGCGCAGCCGGTTACGCAACGCTCCTTATCGTGTTGCGAATATCTGGCAAGCGCACGCTGGCGCAACTGAATGTCTTTGACTTCGTCGTGACCGTTGCGCTCGGATCGATTTTCGCCACTCTGCTGCTTAATACCGATGTCTCCTGGTCGGAAGGTCTTGTAGCTTTCGCGGTGATCGCAGCGCTGCAATTCATCGTGGCCGGGGTGACCGCTCGCTGGCCTGCCGCTCGAAAGATCGTGACATCCAGTCCGGTCCTGCTCTTGAGCGACGGCGAGATGCGGCACGATGCGCTGAAACGCAGCCGACTGACTGAGTCTGAGGTTCGCCAAGCAATCCGTGGGAGTGGGGCAGGGGGAGTCGCGGATATCAAATGCGTCGTTCTCGAAACCAACGGAAAGCTCAGCGTCATTCCGGCCGACAAGTACGGTGATGGTTCCGCACTAAGCGAAGTAAACCTGTGAACCTCTGAGCTGGCAGGCCAGCGGCTCGCACAGTTTCGCTTTAATAACAAACGGCAGTAAAGCTGTTCGACGTTTGTGCCGTAAATATTATGAGAACATGTCAAAAATTCTTAGGCTGACGAAGATGCTGACGAAGATGCTGGCGATCGCGACTGCCGCGACGGTCCCATTGCCGGGATGCTTCGCGTGCACGACGATCGGGAACGTCAACAGCAGTCCTGCGGTTATTGAATTGAACACGGCGCTTCCCGCCGATCACTCGATTTCTGCCTGCTTTGGTGAATCATGCAGCGTTGCTCCTTTGGCTAGCGAAGACGGTTACCGCTGGACAGTCCCTCAGGAGCCGCCGTATTTGGTGGAGGGCGACTTGGCCTTAGGAGCGAAAGGCCCGCTCCGTGTCGTTATCGCCGATGAAGCCGGTGAGCTAGTAATTGACGATCACTACGAGATTCCGATTATCGCCGAGCGCGCAGGTTGGTTGAGGCAATGCCCTGGCCCAGTTAGTTTCGCTCCTCTGGAAATTGAATTTGCTGGTTGAGGAGCAGGCGCTGCGCCCGCGCACGATACCCGCGACCAGAGAGTCTGTTCGCGGTCGACGTGTATTGTTAGCGGCTTTGAGTGAGCAAAGCAAAGGCCGCAAGCAGTAAGTAACTGCTTGCGGCCTTTGTCGTTTACCGAGCTGCGTGGCTATTCGTACCGCAGCGACTCCACCGGGTCGGCCTTGGCTGCACGGGCCGCGGGCAGCGTGCCCGCGAGGAACGCGATTGCCATGACGACGAGGATGATGACGCTGATCGAGAGCGGATCGAACGCGATCAGCGTAAGCCCCGGGAGGTCGGCGAGGAGTGCCCCGGCGAGTACCGAACTGATGCCGGTTCCCACGAGCATCCCGATGCCGACACCGATCGCGCTACCGAGGAAGCCGATGAAGACGGCTTCGAGGCTGAAGAGTCCGAAGATCTTGCCGCCACCCATGCCCATAGCTTTCATGAGGCCGATTTCGCGAGTACGTTCCTGCACCGACATGAACAGCGTGTTCACGATACCGAAGCTGGCGGCGAGCAAGGCGATGATCGCGAAGGCGTTCAGCACGAGCACGATGGCGTCGATGATGGTCTTGAACGTTCCCAGTTGGTCGGCCACGGTGGTGCCCGTGTAACCGGCATTGGTGAGGCGTTCCTTGAGGGCCGTGACATCGGCATCCGTGGCTGCAGCATCGAAGCGGACGCTCGCTTGGGCGTAACGCTCCTGCTCCTCGAGCGCGATTCCGATGTTTTGCGTCGAGTACAGCTCGTCGGTCAGGGCGTCGTTCACCACGAGCCCGCCAGCGCCCGTTGCCGCAATGCTTTCCTCAGCAACGCCCACGATGGTGGCGTCGACGAGGTGCTGAGTGCGCTCAGCATCAGTGATGGCGATCGTGAGCGTCTGGCCCACTGCGGCATCAGCGTCAGCAAAGCCGAGCGACTCCACGTAGGAGATCGGCACGTTCAGTTCGAACGCATCCGAATCAGCTGAAGGAGCTTCGCCGGCAGCGAGCTGTACGGTTTGACCATCGACGAGTCCGCCAACGGAGGTCAAATACTGTGCGCCATCACCCACCTGGATCCAGTCCAGCGTGATGGATTTTGTGGCTTCCACATCGAGCACACCCTCAATGTTCTCCAGAGTCTCGAGATCTTCGGGAGTAAGCGCGACGACGGTCGAACCTGGGCGGTTGAAGCCGTCGCTCGCGATGGCATCGGGATCGTACTCGGCAGGGCCAGTGCTGTCGGCGAAACCGGCGTTGGCGTCTTGGCTCACCGACACCGTCATGACGTCTTCGGCGCCGATCGAGGTCACAGTGTCATCGATGTAGCGGTTGATGCCGGTGCCAAGCCCATTGGTGATGGTGAGCGTAAAGGCACCGACGAAGATCGCGAGAATCGTCAGTACGGTGCGGGTCTTCGAGCGGAACGTATTGGATGCGGCAGAGCCGATCAGGTCGAGAGTGTTCATGCGGCCACCTCCGTGGTGTCGTTCACGAGAAGTCCGTCACGAATGTAGATGCGGCGATCACAGCGAGCAGCCAACTCCTCATCGTGGGTGACGACGATCAGGGTGATGCCTTTGTCGCGGTTGAGGGCAAAGAGAATGTCTTCGACAACGCCGCCCGTGGTGGTGTCGAGGTTTCCGGTAGGTTCATCCGCAAAGATGATGCGCGGGTTGTTCACGAGCGCGCGGGCGATCACCGAACGCTGCTTCTGACCACCGGAGAGGTTCACGGCCTTGTTGCCTGCTTTGTCATCCATTTCCAACTGCTCGAGGGCGGCGTGGGCGCGTGCTTTTCGCTCGCTGCGGCGCACGCCGGCAATCTTCATGGGCAGCATCACGTTCTCCAACACGGAGACGTTGGCGGTGAGAAAGAACTGCTGAAATACGAACCCGAACGTCTTGTTGCGCGCGCGATTGAGTTTCTTGCCCTTCAACGTGCTGGTGTCGACCCCTTCGAGTTCCACCGTTCCTGAGGTGGGCGCATCGAGGAGTGCGAGCACGTGCATGAGGGTCGACTTTCCGGAGCCGCTCTTGCCGATGATCGCTACGCTTTCGCCCTCGTTGATGTCGAAGGTGACACCTTTGAGAGCGTCAAAGCGGTTCTGACCCTTGCCGTAAGACTTGCGGACATCCTTGACTCGGATGATGGGGGTATTCATAACACTCAGTCTTGCCGATCGCGGCGCTGAGGTAGTCAGCCGAGGGGAGTCAGCAGCCTACTGCCAGAGAAGTATCTTGTGCCGTCTACTTCTTGAGTGCGGCTTGACGCTTTTGTTCCGCCGCGCGTTCGAGTCGCTCAATGCGCAAGAGGTCGAGCAGCAGCAACGCAATGGGCACAACGGAGACGATGCCCCACCATTCCTGAGTTCCGCCGGTCGTGACGTACACGATGTTGAACACGACGGCCCACGCGAGACCGCCGATGAGCCAAAGAAGGCGCCACCACGGTGTCGTGAGTTGGCGGATGCGCGTACGCAGGAGGGACGTCTTCGCTGGGGGAGTAGCGCCATCGGGGGTGCCTGCCGAAGCTGTATCGTCCATGCGCCAACTCTACGTTCTTCGCGCGGCCCCGGAAACTCTCTGTGCTCGCTGGGAAAAGCTGCACGGTTTCATGAGTTTTCCACTCCTTATCGAGATGGCTTTCTAGGGTGAAAGTGGCGTTATCCCGCCTCATCACGAACGAAAGGGAAACCATGGCACACGACCAGTACACCTTCCTTGATCCCGTTACGCGCTTCGACAAGGTGGAACCGCCGGAGCAACACCAGCCCGAGCCGGGCCTCGATTCCGAACTTGACCCTCGCGCCGACCTTGGCGAAGACAGTTACCGCGGTAGCGGGCGGCTTGCTGGGCGCAAAGCGCTCATCACCGGAGCCGACTCGGGAATCGGGGCTGCGGTCGCGATTGCCTTTGCTCGAGAAGGCGCGGATGTTGCCCTGTCCTACCTGCCTAGTGAACAAAGCGATGCCGAGCGCATCGCCGCTCTCGTGCGCGATGCAGGACGAGACGCGCACCTTCTGCCGGGTGATATCTCTACCGCAGAGGTAAGCCGCACGCTGGTCGCCGACGCCGTTGAGAAGCTGGGCGGCCTCGACACTCTCGTCAATAACGCTGGCAAGCAAGTATTCTGCGAAAAGCTCGAAGACCTGACGGATGAGGCTTTCGACCAGACCATGAAGACAAACGTCTATGCGATGTTCTGGATTACCAAGGCTGCGCTTCCACATCTCCCTGCCGGGTCGAGCATCATCAACACGACGTCTGTTCAGGCCTATAAGCCTTCGCCCGTTTTGGTGGATTACGCCACGACGAAGGCGGCAGTCAACACCTTCACTAAGGCGACGGCGGCTCAGCTGGCGGAGCGAGGCATCCGTGTCAACGCGGTCGCTCCGGGCCCAGTGTGGACGGTACTCCAAGTCACGGATGGTCAGCCGCAAGAGAAGATCACCAGCTTTGGTCACGATACCCCGCTGGGTCGCGCGGGGCAGCCCGCAGAGATGGCACCCGCGTATGTGTTCCTCGCCTCCGCCGAATCCAGTTACGTGGTGGGTGAAACGCTCAACGCCAATGGTGGGATTCCGACTCCGTAGCCACAACTGACAGTCGATTCACCGAATACCTCGGGGTTCTCGAAACTTTTCCGTAACACCCGCGCTGCACGTTTAATGTGCGCGAAACATAACTGAGGGGTTACCGAAACGCTAAGCCGCGATGCTTTGTCGTGCGGGTCGGTGGGAGTGGAATAACCCGACACTCACCGAAATCCGCCACAGCGACACGTGTGCACCAGGCACACAAAGCGAAAGAGGTTGAGATGGATACAGTGGTTTGGGTACTCATTAGCACTGCACTTGTGCTGCTTATGACCCCCGGTTTGGCATTCTTTTACGGTGGACTCGTCAAAGAGAAGTCCGTAGTCAGCATGATGATGATGAGCTTCGGATCTCTCGGCCTTGTCGCCGTTCTCTGGATCCTCATCGGCGCAAACATGAGCTCGATCGACGGTTCAGTCTGGTCGTTCTCCGGTAACCCGTTCAGCAACTTCGGTCAAGAAGGCGTAGCCGGTTCTGACCTCCTCTTCGTTGCTTTCGGTGGAACTTTCGCCATCATCACGACCGCACTGATCTCGGGTGCCATCGCTGACCGTGCTCGCTTCGGTCCGTGGATGATCTACACCGGTGTCTGGGCAACTCTCGTTTACTTCCCCGTCGCAGCCTGGGTCTGGGGCGGCGGCTGGATTCAGAACCTCGGTGACATCCTCGGTGGTCTTCCCGCCGTAATCGACTACGCCGGTGGTACTGCAGTTCACATCAACGCTGGTGCAGCTGCACTTGGTCTCGCTCTGGTTCTCGGAAAGCGCGTTGGCTTCAACAAGGACATCACGCAGCCTCACAATGTGCCCCTGGTTCTTATCGGTGCCGCACTGCTCTGGTTCGGTTGGTTCGGATTCAACGCCGGTGCCGCTAGCGACCCCGACGAAGCCGGCCTGATCGTGTTCAACACGCTCGCCGCTCCTGCAGCAGCAATCCTCGGTTGGATCGTTGTGGAGAAGCTCCGCACCGGTAAGGCCACCGCCGTCGGCGCCGTTTCGGGTGTTGTCGCTGGTCTCGTTGCCATCACTCCCGCTTGTGCAAACTTGACGCCCGGTTGGGCACTCATCCTCGGTCTGATCGCCGGTGCTGTTTGTGCTCTCGCCATCGAGCTCAAGTTCAACCTCGGCTTCGATGACTCGCTCGACGTAGTGGGCCTCCACCTCGTTGCCGGCATCATCGGAACGATCTACCTCGGCTTCTTCGCCACCGACACTGGTCTCTTCACCGGTGGAGATGCAGGCCAGCTGGTTGTTCAGACCATCAGCGTTCTCGCCGTAGCTATCTTCTCCTTCGCAGCCTCCTGGCTGATCGGAACCGCGATTCAGAAGACCATCGGATTCCGCGTTACTTCGGAAGAAGAAATCGCCGGTATCGACCTCGCCGTCCACGGCGAGTCGGGCTACGCACTGTCGTCACAGGAGACTGTGTCGGCTAAGTAGAGCCCACAACCTCGGGAGGGGCACAACTGTTATCGCGGTTGTGTCCCTCTTTTGGTGTTAAACGAAGAACCCCGCACCGGGCGGTTTCGCCGGGGGAGCGGGGTTTCGTTGCGTCTAAGGAACGGTTGGCCGTGCTCTACGGTTGAAGCCGCAGCCGGTCCCATTCGCCTGAGTCCGTGCGCACGAATCGCACCCGGTCGTGAAGGCGTGAGCCGCGACCCTGCCAGAACTCGATCGTGTGGGGCTCGACAACAAAGCCGCCCCAGTCAGCAGGGCGCGGCACATCGCGCCCCTCAAACTCGGCTTCGAGCTCCGTCACTCGCTGCTCCAAGAGTGCTCGGGATGCGATGGGTTGAGATTGTTCGCTGGCGTGCGCCGCGATTTGACTGCCTCGCGGTCGCGTGGCGAAGTAGGCGTCAGAAAGAGCTGCGGCAACGGGCCGAGCGGTTCCCTGCACCAGTACCTGCCGGTGGATTGAATACCAAGGGAAGGTCAGTGCGGTCGCGGAGTTCGCCAACAAAGCGCGCCCCTTGATCGAGCTGTAGTTCGTGAAGAACTCGAAGCCCGCGCTGTCAATGGCGCGCAAGAGAACGGTGCGAGCGCTGGGGGAGCCCTCAGCATCCACCGTCGAAAGAACCATTGCGTTGGGTTCGTAAACGGCTGCTTCGCTGGCGTTGGCCAGCCACAACCGGAACTGCTCGATCGGGTCAGCGAGCACATCCGAATCATTGAGCGGTAGTTGGCCGTAGTCGGTGTGCTGGCTCAGAGGGTCGGACACGGTGCATCCTTTCGGCAGTGCCTAGGTGCCGCGGCTTAGTCCTCGTCTTCGATGAGGGCCTTGTCGCGGTCGGGGATTCCATCCTCGTTCATGTCGCGCTTGCGGGCGAGGCGTGAGTCCCAGCGCAGGCTGATCGCGGCGAGAACGGCCGCTAGGGCGGTGCCGATGAGAATGGCGAGCTTAGCGCCGGTGGTGTGCTCGCTATCGGGGAACGAAAGCTCCGAGATGAGCAGCGATACCGTGAAGCCGATACCCGTGAGGAACCCGATCGGCAGCAAGTCTCGAAGCCCGATCGAGTCGGCGAGACGGAACTTAGTGACCTTGGTGATGACCGCGGTTGTCCCGAGTACACCGATGATTTTTCCCAGAACCAGACCGACGATAATGGCGGCCACAACCGGCTGCACCAGCACGTCGCTGACGCTCTCATCGCCACCGAGCGAGACGCCGGCGGCGAAGAAGGCGAAGACCGGCAGGGCGATTCCGGATGATGTGGGGCGAACAGCGTCATCGAACGCGTGCGTGCGAGTGTCTTTCTCGCCGTGCACGAGCTTGGCGGGAACGGTGAAGCCGAGAACGACACCGGCGATCGTCGCGTGAACACCGGAGTCGTGCATGAACGCCCAGGCCACAAGGGCGAGGGGGATCAGCAGCCACCAGCGAGGCTTGCGCGAGCGAACGACAAGACCGAAGAGCACGATCGCCACGAGCGAGAACAGCAGCGACAGCAGGTCGATGCTCTCGGTGTAGAACAGGGCGATGATGACGATCGCGAGCAGGTCATCCACCACGGCCATCGTGAGAAGGAAGGTGCGCAGCGCGCGCGGAAGACCGCGGCCGAAGATGGCGAGCACGGCGAGAGCGAACGCAATATCGGTGGCGGTGGGGATCGCCCAGCCGCCGAGCGCGGTCGAGTCGCCCGAGATGAGAATGATCAGCGTGAAGAGCAGCGCGGGAAAGAGCATTCCGCCGATGGCGGCGAAAACGGGAACAGCAGCTTCGCGCGGCTTGCGCAGGCTGCCGGCAACGAGCTCTTGCTTGAGCTCGACACCAACAACGAAGAAGAAGATCGCGAGCAGGCCGTCGGCCGCCCACGTGGCAAGAGTGAGGTTCAAGTGCAGTGACTCGGGGCCGATGGTGGTTTCGGCAAGCGCGGCATAGCCTTCACGCCACGGGGAGTTGGCCCAAATCAGCGCAATCGCTGCCGCGACCATCAGCAGAATGCCGCTGGTGGTCTCCATGGTTACCCACCGGCGTACTCGCTTACGGGGGCTCAGCTTTTTAGTGGGTGAGGTCACAAAATTCCAGACGTTGAGGTTCGTCAGCGGGGTCGCCGACACAATCGCCGACCAGACTTCCCGGCACTCCAGCCTCAATTCTACCGGTCGGGTGCCTGAGCGCATGCACCATGACGCAAGCAAACTCGCCGCGCATCCTGACCGTCGCATCCCCTCTCTATGAGAGTTGCCTCATAATCACCGCTCAGGCTTGCTGACTGCTACTCACTAAGGAATCGTGGGGGTTTCATCTCGCTGAACCTGGAAGGACGAACATATGCTCACCCTCACCGAAACAGCCACCACGGTCGTCAAAACGATCGTCGAGCAAGACCCCAACGCGGATGCCTCGGGGCTTCGAATTAACGGAGAGCCTGGCGCTCCCAACTTGACCGTCGCCGTTGTTGCGGCTCCGGAGGCTGGCGACTCTGTCGTTGAAGCCGATGGTGCGCGCGTCTTCCTCGAAGAAAACGCGTCGGTCGCTCTGAGCGACAAGACGCTCGATGCCAACGTGGGCGAGAACGGCGCAGTGAACTTCGCCGTGATCGACCAGGCCTAACGGGTCACAAGCTTCGGGAACGGTGGCGATGTATTCGTCACTGTTCCGCCGCTAGTAGCGGGCGAGAGCGTCAGCATCTCGAGCATGAGTAACCGATCGGCGGATGGCGTCAAGGGCCTCCACCGGATCTGTCTCGGCTTCAGCGATCATCAGCTGACGCTCCGCCTCTGCTAGCCGGGTGCGGGCGCAAGCACTGGCTCCGCCCCGCCCCACTAGCTCTCGAACGACTGAGATCTGACTTCGTGCCGCCACCAGGGTTCCTTGGTAGGCGGCGCGGGCGTGTTCGAACCTTTGTTGCTGGTTCCGCGCCGTCGCGAGAGCGCTATCGAGTTCTGCCCCCGCATCATTCAGCAATTCCAGCTGTTCGAGCGGGCTGTGGCGAGTGTCGGATTCCGCTGCCGTGAGCTCCAGCGCCCGCTCGTTGGCCGCGATCGCCGCAAGAATACGCGCTCCGCTCTGCGGGTCGGGGGCCGACTCCGCCGCGAGTCGAGCTTCGTGCAAATCGGTGCGGGTTGTGTCGCGCAGCTGCAGCACGGCAGCATCCGCTTCGGCGAGTTCCGCAAGAGACCGGGCAGTGGCCGCCGCCGCGCGCTGTGCTCGATGGAGCGAGTTTGCTGCGGTGCGCAGGGTGTCGGTGACCGCGTTGACGCCGGTGGGGCTAATGCTCGGCGCCGCAGCATCCAGAGCAGTCGCGGCTGCCGCAAGCTCTGTCTGGCCAGCCGCTAGCTCTCGACGAGCGACCGTCAGCGCTTCGTCCGCATAGTCGTGTTCCGCTGTTTCCAGTTGACGAGCTGCCGTAGCCAATCGCTCGCGAAGTGACTCGACCTCTGAGCGCAATTGCTGTTCGGTGGTTGCTGCCGCAGCCTCGTTATGGCGTCGCGCGGCGAATGAGGCGTCGAAATTGTCGAGACTGGCGAGCGCCTTCTCGCAGAGGGCAGTCATCTGCAGCGTCAGGCTGCGGCGGCGCTGATCGGCGGTGCTCGGAGCCTCGTCCCGTTGCTGGCCGAGCCGGAACGCCTCCGTCAACTGGTCGCGCGCTTCGGCAAGGGCGTTTGCAAAATCGCGGGCAGTCTCTGCCCCGAATTGGGCAACGGCAAACCCCAGCTCTAAATCAGCTTCGCGAACCCGGTCATCGAGAGCAACGAGGAGACCAGCCGCGCGCGACTCCAGAGTCGATTGCGATGCCGTTCCGCGGATGCCGCGGTCTCCACCTCGACGAAACAGCGCCACAAAGGCGACGGCTCCCACTGCCAACACGAGCACAACGACGGTGACTACCGCGATCGTGGTGCCGCGCACGACATCCGCGGCATCGGTCGCGACGAGAAGGGGCAGCCCGAGGGAGAACATGCACCGTATTCTACGGTCGCGTGCCGCATGAACTGGGGGTGCCGCCTGCCAGTGAGTCTTGCGAAACCCGCGGCGGTTACAGGCTTTATTGCGCTGGGCAGCTTAAGGTGGCGGTGTGTGGCGTGCAGATAAAGTTTCGGATGATTTCACGGGGGACCCAGAAACGGGCGGCCCCGACATTGACGATGCCGAAAACGAGCACGCTCACGCCCACATTCAAGTGACAGCGCCTCACACGCTGAGTTTTGGTGAGCCAAACATTATGGCCGGAAACGTTGCAGAGCCCACATGGACGCAGTGGCGTACACAGTTGTCTGAACTGGGTGGGCGTTCGCCGCTCATCCACTTCGTTGATTCGCCTCGCACGAGAGTGGATCTTTCAACCACCCATCCCGGTGGCCTTGCGCAGTTCATCACGGGCAAGCGCACACTGCTCTCGAGCCTCATTCGTGACGATGTCGCACTGCGCTCGGCGAAAACCGCTGCGGGCGCCGTTGCGGCCAAGGGCCTTGAACTGGCAACGGCCCGTGGTATCGATTCGGTGCACTTGGGAATCGGTATTGCGCGCTGGACCCATAACGATGTCGAGTTCTGTGCTCCCGTCTTGTTGCGCCCGCTCGCCATCCGTCGTCACGGTCGAGACTTCGAGCTCAAGCTTCGCGGCAGCGCCTTCTTGAACCCCGCTCTTGCTCGCGCTCTCGACGAGCAGTTCAATCTGCGCCTCGATGCCGAGTCGTTTGTGGCTCTGACTGACGCCGACGGCACGTTCAAGCCGAATCCCGTTATTGACCGACTTCGCGGCCTCACTTCGCACCTCGACGCGTTCGGGGTCAGCCCGCGCCTCGTCGTGTCATCGTTCGCGGATGTCGCCCACGGCCTGGCCGATGACGCCGCCGATCTCAAGCACCCGATCCTTGACGCGCTCGCCGGCAACACCGCCGCAGCGTGGACCATCAAGGAGGGTTACGCTCCCGTTCCCGCTCTTTCGGCCGACGAGCGCTCGCCGCAGACTGACAACCTTCTTCTCGACGCGGATGCTGAACAAGAGAACGTCATCGCGCAGATCGAAGCGGGCAACTCGCTCGTGGTTCGCACTCTGCCCGGTACCGGCGGCACCCAAACGATCGTGAATGCGGTCGGAGCCCTCGTTGCCCAGAACAAGCGCGTTCTCGTCGTGAGCCCGCGTCGAGCCTCCCTGCAGTCGATCGCCGATCGCTTCGCCGATATTGGGCTTCCGGGTCTCTCGGTATCCCCGCGCACGCTTCGTCGCGACATCATCCGTTCCATTTCTCGCAGTGAAAAAGCCAGCAAGCCTCAGATCGAAGACGTGGATGACGCGCTGCTTCGCCTGCGCAAGATCATGCTCGACTACCGGGAGTCCATGTCGGTCACCGACGGTGTGCTTGGCGTCTCGGTTCTCGATTGCGTCTCGGAGCTCAGCCGTCTCGCACTGCTGCCCACTCCGCCTTCCACGACGGCACGTCTGTCGCGCGAAGCGGTAGAGAAGCTCGCCAAGGACCGCAGTGCCGCTACCGGCGTGATCATCGCTGCCGCCAAGCTCGGCGAGTTCAAGTACGGCCCCGGCGATTCTCCGTGGTACGGCGCACAGTTCGCTAACGGTGGCGAGGCGCTCAAGGCTCATCAGGTCGCCCAGCGAGTCAATGGCCAACTCTCTGAACTGTTGGATGTCGCCAACCGTCTCGTCTCGAACACTCGCATGCGCCCGTTCCAGAGCATCGATGAGCTCGGGGTGTACCTGCGACTGCTCGTGGATCTCCGCGAAACCCTCGACCGCTTCGTGCCTACCGTGTTCGACCGCGCGATCACCGAACTCATTGCGGCCACGGCTCCGCGCCGCGACTTCCCGGAGATGACGAGTGCTAACCGCCGTCGCCTCAAGAAGCTCGCGCTCGAATACGTGCGCCCCGGCGTTCGCGTTCCTGACATGCACGGTGCTCTCAAGCGCATCCAGAAGCAGCGTGTGCTCTGGCACCGTTTTGTCGCCGAGGGTGCGAGCCCGGCAGTGCCCGTGGGTATTGGCGAAGTGCAGCGCTCGTACCAGCAGGTGTCGGAAGATCTCGCTCTCCTCGATATTCCCTTGGGAATCGCGGACTCGCACGTGAACCTCTCGGCGCTGCCGATCCCGTTCCTCATTGAGAAGGTCGCGTCGCTCGCAGCCGAGTCTGATGTGCTCAACAACCTGCAGGAGCGCACGGCGCTTATGGGCAGCTTGCGCGACTTGAAGCTCAACCCCCTCATCGAAGACCTGGCCGAGCGCCACGTTCCCGAGGATCAGGTTGCCGCTGAACTTGAACTGTCGTGGTGGAAGTCGGCGCTCGACTCCATGCTCGAAGTGGACCGCGCTCTGTTGAACGCCAACACGTCCGTTGTTGACCGTCTCGAAGCAGACTTCCGTCTCGTGGACGAAGCGCACGCCTCGGCCAACGCCAAGCAGTTGTCGTGGCAGATCGCCGAAAACTGGAAGATCGGTCTGGTCGACTGGCCCGACGAGGCGAGCGCCCTCAAGCGCGCGCTTGCCAAAGACCGTCTCACGTCCTTTGACGTACAAACCTCGGCACCGCACTTGTCACGAACGATCGCGCCGGTGTGGCTCGCTTCGCCCTACGAGATCGATTCCGTCGTCGACACTATGCCGTTCGACACCGTCGTGCTCGTGGATGCCGGCGCCGTCACTGTTGCCGAAGCGGCCGGAGCTATTCGCCGCTCGAAGCAGGTTGTCGTTATTGGTGACCCCGTCATCCAGTCTCCGACACCGTTCGAGACCGCCGTGCGCGACGCTACCGGCGACCTGCCGCAGCCCATCGATGACGAAACTCGCGAAGCCCTCGTTGCGGACTCGGCGTTTGCCAAGCTCAGCGGCCTGCTGCCGACCTTGACTCTCACGCGCAGCTACCGTCCCGGCGGAGAAGAGCTTGCCGAACTCGTGAACCGTCGTTTCTACGACGGCCAGATCGAGTCGTTGCCGTGGGCCGGAAGCTTCCTCGGGCATGGCAGCCTTGCGGTCAGTTACGTTGCTGACGGTGTGGGAATGCCCGATCCCGACTCGGGAGCGGTCGAAAGCCCCGACGCTGAGGTTGCGCGCGTTGTCGAGCTCGTTCTCGATCACGCCACTAAGCGCCCTCAAGAGTCGCTTATGGTTATCACGGCTAGCCCCGTGCACTCCGTTCGCGTCATGCAGGCGGTATTGGATGCTGTCAGCCGCCGTCGCCCGGAATTGCTCGACGTCATCATCGGCGATCGTGCAGAACCGTTCACTGTCACAACGATCGATCAGGCCGTGGCCCAAAGCCGCGACCGGGTTATCTTCTCCATCGGATACGGCCGCACGCCGCACGGGCGCGTGCTCTCCGACTTCGGTTCGCTCGGCGAGCCCGGGGGAGAGCGACTGCTTGCGGTGGCGATGACGCGCGCTCGTCGTTCGCTCGAGATCGTTACGTCGTTCCGCTCAGAAGACCTCGACGATGGTCGTATGAAGCACGGTGCGGTTGCGCTGGCTGAAGTGCTCGACGAAGTGGATGCCCGCTACGCCGAAGTTCCCGTGCCCGACGACAGCGATCCCATGCTCGTCGATCT
Source organism: Salinibacterium sp. VpJ6 (assembly GCF_059767345.1). Lineage (NCBI taxonomy): Bacteria > Bacillati > Actinomycetota > Actinomycetes > Micrococcales > Microbacteriaceae > Salinibacterium > Salinibacterium sp. VpJ6. The sequence continues at coordinate 908,198 of NZ_JBSOQL010000001.1, read as the reverse complement.
CGCTCGTCGCCTCGAAGCTCGCGGATTGCGCGTTGCTCTCGGCCACCGAGGCAAGCTTGGCCTCGTTGCTTCGCGCGGTGGGCGCTGTGGCACGATCGAGACCGATGCGATGGTTCACGAGTCGAGCCTGCGCGAGTCACTGCGTTTGCGCCCGGAGCTGCTGCGCCGCCTCGGCTGGCACTACCTGCGCGTGCACGCTTTTGAACTTTTCAGCGATCCTGACCAGGTAGCCGACAAGGTGGCCCGGATGCTCGGAGCAGAACCTGCTCCCACCACCGAGCCCATCACGATCATCCCCGCCAAGCGCCCCGAGCAGTAATGGCGGATCGCAGCAACGACGCGGTCGCCGGTACGAACGTGAAGTCATCCGCCGACGTGGTGTCGAGCGCCGCGGCAGTTGCGAGCGCCGCTGCAGCTTCGAGCGTCGAACCGGAACCAGTCGCGGAGACAACGTCGCGGGCGAAGCGATCCAAGAGCCGTCGGGTGACGACGCCGCCGCCGGCAGGGTCAGATCCGCACCCCACGGGCGAGCCAAAACGGCACCAGAGCAACGAAAACGACGAGCGACTCAAGGGCGAGAAACCTCCGCATTGGGGGTAAGTTCCTTGGCCGCTCGCCGTGAGTGCTCGAGCTTCGGGAGTAGCTCGAGTGAGAGCTCAGTTTCGCTAGCTGTTTTGCTTAGCGAGCAAGTCGCGAATCTGGAGAAGCAGTTCTGCTTCGGTCGGGCCCGCTTCGGGCTCAACGACCTTGGGCTTGCGGGCATCCGCGAGCTTGTTGGCGTAGTTCATGGGAGCCACGATCGCGAAGTACACGACAACAGCAACGAGCAGGAACTGGATGATCGCTGCGATGACCGCTCCGAAGAAGATCTCTGCTTCTCCACCGCTAGCGGTAGGGATGGCGACTCGCAGTGCTGTCGATAGTGATTCGGCATTGAAGAGTGCGCCGATGAGGGGGTTGAAGACAGCTTCGACGATGCTCGTAACGACCGCGCTGAACGCAGCGCCAATAACGACCGCAACGGCGAGATCGATTACATTTCCGCGCAAAATGAACGCTTTGAATCCGCTTAACATTGGTGCTCCTTGTAGTGGGGGATACGTCAACTATGACGCTTTAGCAGCCGATGGTGAAGAGGAAGACGAAGAAGATCCCGAAGAAGTTGATGATCCTGACGTCGATGACGAACTCGACGACGACGAACTCGACGAGCCGGAATCCCCCGAACCTGAGCCAGATGTCTTGGTCGTTGACGACTTCGAACTCGACGAGCCCGAGCTCGAATCTGTGGAGCTCGTGGTGGAGCGCGAGTCGTTGCGGTAGAAGCCCGAGCCATTGAACGTGACGCCGACGGCGGAGAAAATCTTGCGCAACTTGCCCTGGCAGGCGGGGCAGACCGTGAGCGAGTCATCGGTGAACGACTGCTGAATGTCGAAAGCGTTGTCGCACTCGGTGCAGCGGTAAGAGTAGGTAGGCACGAGATCCTTAGTTGTGCTCGGTGATGGTGACAATCCCCGAGGGGGTAACAATGCCATCCACTGGTTGGTCATGAATTTCGGTGGGCACTTCTGCCACATATTCGTTGTCGAAGATCACGGCGTAGACGGGAGGCTTGGTCTCCATCGAGCCGAGCGTCTTGTCGAAGTAGCCGCGGCCCCAGCCCATGCGCATTCCGGAATGATCGACGGATGCCGCCGGCACAATAATGAGGTCAACGTCGTTGATAGCGATCGGGCCAAGTACCTCGCTCGTCGGAGCGGGCATACCGATGAGGTCTTTGTCTTCTTCTTCGCCGTCGTACGGAGCCCAGTCGAGCAGGCCGTCAGCTCGCGAGATGGGCAGCAGCACCGTGATGTCGTGGTCGCACGCCCAGCGCAAAAAACCACGCGTTTCGGGCTCGTCGGTGGTCGACAGATAGGCGGCTATCGAGGTGGAACCGAGGCGCTGAGCAAGTTCGATGAGGTTCGCTGTTACGCCTGAGTTAAATTCTTCCCGCTCTTTAGCGGTGCAGATGCGTCGGCGTTCGCGTAATTCGGCCCTTAGTGCACGTTTGTCGTGACTGACGTCGTCGGTCATAAAGGCATTCTACGAGACTGGCCGACTACCATGTACCCATGGCTACGAAGATTACTAAAGCGGTTATCCCTGCTGCAGGTCTGGGCACTCGATTCTTGCCGGCAACAAAGGCAATGCCGAAAGAAATGTTGCCGGTGGTCGACAAGCCGGCCATCCAATACGTTGTTGAAGAGGCGGTGAACGCTGGCCTTACCGACGTGCTGATGATCACTGGGCGAAACAAGAACGCCCTCGAGAATCACTTCGACCGCATGACGGAGCTCGAGGCCACTCTCGAGCAAAAGGGCGACACGGATCGCCTGCACAAAGTGGAGTACTCTAACGACCTCGCCGACATGCACTACGTGCGCCAGGGCGACCCTCGCGGTCTCGGCCACGCGGTACTGCGCGCCAAGATGCACGTGGGTCAAGAACCCTTCGCTGTACTGCTCGGCGACGACCTCATTGACGAGCGCGACGTTTTGCTGTCGCGCATGCTCGATGAGCAGATTTCGCGCAATGCGACCGTTATCGCCCTCATGGAGGTCGACCCCGCCCAGAGCCACATGTACGGCATCGCCACGGTCGAAGCGACAGACGATGACGACGTCGTGCGCATCACGGGCCTCGTAGAAAAGCCCGCTCAGGGCACTGCTCCTTCTAACCTCGCCATCATCGGCCGTTACGTGTTGCGCCCCGAAATCTTCGAGATTCTTGAGCGCACCGATCCCGGCAAGGGCGGCGAAATCCAGTTGACGGATGCTCTGCTCGAGATGGCCGAAAGCGACATCGCCGGTGGTGTCTACGGTGTCGTCTTCCGCGGCCGCCGTTACGACACGGGTGACCGCCTCGACTACATCAAGGCCATCGTGCAGCTTGCCGTAGAGCGCGACGACTTGGGCCCCGAGCTGCGCCCGTGGCTGCAGCAGTTCAGCGCAACTCTGGACTAGTCAGTGGCGTACGGCATTCCGACGCTCGGCGAAGGAAGCATCACGATTCGCGCGATTCGGGTGCGTGACGCTCGGGCATTGGAACAAGAACTCCGCGATAACCGGGGGTGGCTCCGCAAGTGGGAAGCCACGAGCCCGGTCGGCCCCGCGTCCTTTGACGTGAAGTCGAGCATCCGGGGTTTGCTGCAACAGTCCCGTGCTGGCACCGGGCTGCCCTTCGTTATTGAGTACGACGGCGAGGTTGCGGGCCAACTTAACGTGTCGTCGATCACTTATGGGTCGCTGGCGTCAGCATCCATTGGTTATTGGGTGTCGGAGCGGTTCGCGGGTAAAGGCCTCACGCCCACGGCCGTAGCGCTGGCCACCGACTACTGCTTCTTTCAGCTCGGGCTCCACCGCATGGAGATCTGCATTCGCCCGGAGAACGAGCCGAGCCTGCGCGTGGTCGAGAAGCTCGGCTTTCGGTACGAGCAACTCCGCCGCCGCTACATCCACATCGATGGGGACTGGCGCGACCACTTTTGCTTCGCGCTCACCGTGGAGGAAATTCCGCAGGGCGTTTACCGTCGCTGGCAATCCGGGCAGGCTCCCGAGCAGGATGCCCACATTCCACCCGAGGACCGCCTCAAGGCATCCCAACCGATGAACCTTCCCCGCCGGTAGAAGGCACACTCTCAGCAAGTTTTGAGATCACTGCCGCGTGCCGACGGCCTGTCACGCGCGGATGCTCGTACCGTATAGCCATGGAACTCACCAGCATCGGCGGCGGCGTCATGATCGCGCTCGCCGCGGCGCTGTGGTTGGTGTACCTGGTTCCCAACTGGTTCAAGAATCGCGAATACTTGGCCACCGAGCGCAATGCTGTTCGGCTGCAGCAGACGATCCGCGTGCTGGCGCAGACATCGGAAGTGCCGGATGAGGTTCGCGCCGAAGCAGTGGCGCGTCAGGCCGCCGAACTCGCCAAAGCGCAAGTAAATCAAGGACCCGTTGCCGTTGGTCGCGCCGTGACCCCGCCGACACGAGAAGAAGCGCTCGCACTTTCGGCCCGTCGCCTTCGCCGTACCCGCGCCTTCACCGCCCTCGTCTTGCTCGCAAGCATCGCAGTCGTCACGGTCAACGTCGTCATGATCTTCACCGCTGGAGCAGCTCTTGCCTCCGGAACGTGGTTGATTCTCGCCGCAGCGACCATGGCCGGCATCAGTGCCACCGCAATGCTGTCCCGCCTCGCTGAGCGTTCGCGCGCCCGCCGCGACGAGAGCGCTCCCGCAACGCGTGCCGCAGCACCCCGTCGTCGCGTCGTACTGTCGTCAGACGCTCCCGTCGAAGACGTCACCTCGAAAGTCAGCTGGACGCCCGTGCCGGTGCCCAAGCCGATGTACCTCACTCGCGGTAACGCTCCCGAAGCAGCAGTCGCTGCTGCCCGTCACGCTGGGAAGATCGACAGCGAGCTGCGGGCTGCGGCGGAGTCCGCCGAACAAGCCTTGCGCGCTAACACCGCCGCCATGGCCTCAGCAACGCGAGAAGCAGAGCTTGCGCGCGAAGCTAAGAACACGCCGGCTGCACCTGCCGAAGCACCTGCCGCGGCATCCCCGCCCAGTCGCTTTGCCGGTATGGGCATTGTCGAGGTTGACGGCCGCGCGCCCGACCTCGACGCAGCGCTCGCTCGTCGCCGCGCTAGCTAGCTCGGGCGATCCTGCGGGATCGCGGCTGCGTTGTCGGCACCGCACGGTGTGATCGTGCCGCGTTTCGCACGAGGTTCACTCCTTCGGATGCGCGGTGATATTGTTGGTTCAGCAGTACGGGCCCTTGGCGCAGTTGGTAGCGCGCCTCGTTCGCATCGAGGAGGTCAGGAGTTCAAATCTCCTAGGGTCCACCAACGGCAAAGGCCGCACAGCCCGTCGCGAGACGGAATGTGCGGCCTTTCTTTTGCTGTCAGGGCGTGGAGCTGCGCGCCCTAATCAGCGATGTTCATGAGCAGGTGGCCAGACGAGACCGTCAGGCCGACTGATGCGTTGATCGATGTAACGACGCCATCCTTGTGCGCGACGAGCGGCTGTTCCATCTTCATCGCTTCGAGAACGAGGATGAGGTCGCCCTTGACGACTTTGTCGCCCTCAGCAACCGCAACCTTCACGATCGTCGCCTGCATCGGTGCCTTGACCGAGTCACCGGTGATCGTGTTGACGCTGGATGCTGCCCGACGCTTAGGAGCGGCCGAGAGCGTTGCGCCGGTCGACGTGCTCGGTACGAGCTTGGAGGGCAGATTCACCTCGACGCGCTTGCCGTTGACCTCAACGACCACGTTGTGGCGAGCGACAACGGGAGTTTCATCGGCGAGAGATCCGGTCCAGGGCTCGATGTCGTTCTCGAACTCGGTTTCGATCCAGCGCGTGTACACGCTGAAGGGGTTGCTCGTGAAAGCAGGATCGCGCACGATCTTGCGGTGGAACGGGAGCACCGTGGGAAGGCCAGCAACCTCGAACTCGTCGAGGGCACGGCGTGAACGTTCAAGAGCATCCTCGCGGCTGGAACCGGTAACGATGAGCTTGGCGAGCAGCGAGTCGAAGGCGCCGCTGATCTCGTCGCCCGTCGTGACACCACTGTCGACACGGATGCCGGGGCCACCGGGGACGCGCAGAACGTGCACGGGACCGGGGGAGGGCATGAAGTTCAGGCCGGCGTCTTCACCATTGATGCGGAACTCAAAGGAGTGGCCGCGCGGGGTGGGGTCGTCGTAGTCGAGCACTCCACCTTCGGCGATGCGGAATTGTTCGCGAACGAGGTCGATGCCCGTCACTTCTTCAGAGACCGGGTGCTCGACCTGGAGGCGAGTGTTCACTTCGAGGAACGAAATCGTGCCGTCCTTGGCTACGAGGAACTCACAGGTGCCGGCGCCGAGGTAGCCCACTTCGCGCAAAATGGCCTTGGAGGACTCGTACAGGGCCTTGTTCTGCTCATCGCTAAGGAACGGGGCCGGTGCTTCTTCAACAAGCTTCTGGTGGCGACGCTGCAGCGAGCAGTCGCGGGTGGAAATCACGACAACATTGCCGTGAGCATCCGCGAGGCACTGGGTTTCGACGTGACGAGGTTGGTCGAGGTACTTCTCCACGAAGCACTCGCCGCGACCGAAGGCGGCAACAGCCTCTCGGGTGGCGGAGTCGAACAATTCCGGAATTTCTTCGCGAGTGCGAGCAACCTTGAGGCCGCGACCGCCGCCGCCGAAGGCTGCCTTGATAGCAACGGGGAGACCGTGAAGATCAACGAAGTCAAGAACTTCCTCCGCGCCTGAGACGGGGTTGAGGGTTCCGGGAGCGAGCGGTGCGCCCACCTTCTCGGCGATGTGGCGAGCCGAAACTTTGTCGCCCAGCTTCTCGATGGCTTCGGGAGACGGGCCGATCCAGATGATGCCAGCCTCGATGACGGCACGAGCGAAGTCGGCGTTCTCTGCGAGGAAGCCGTAGCCCGGATGAATAGCGTCAGCGCCGGAGCGGCGGGCGATCGACAGGATCTTGTCGATCACGAGATACGTCTCAGCACTCGTGGAGCCCTCGAGGGCATATGCCTCATCGGCGAGCTTCACGTGCCGAGCATCCCGATCCTGGTCGGCATAAACCGCCACTGAACCGATGCCACTGTCTTTAGCCGCGCGGATAACGCGAACGGCGATCTCTCCGCGGTTGGCGATGAGTACCTTCGTAATACGAGCCATAGTGACCTAGCTTATGGGGATGATGGCCGAAGCCTTGGGCGGAAGCGCACAAAAATCTAAGACAAGCACTGTGAATGCCTACAGAGACGGGCGATCGATGTTCCAGAGATCGGTCCACTCGGAGTCGAACTCGCGCATGAGTTGGCGCACCAACGAGACCGAGAGGCCCACCACAGCGTGCGGGTCGCCTTCGATGCTCTCGATGAACGCAGCGCCGAGGCTATCAATCGTGAAGGAACCGGCGACCTTCAGCGGCTCACCGGTGGCGACATAGGCGTCGATTTCGGCATCCGAAATATTGGCGGCGAAGCTCACGCTGGCACTCGAGACAGCACCGGTGGCGCCACGAACTTTGCCCCCGCGGTGATCGATGAGCCAGTGGCCGGAGTGCAACATGCCCGTGCGACCGCGCTGAGCGTGCCACCGCTGCCGCGCAATCTCTGGTTCATGCGGTTTTCCAAATAATTCGCCATCTAATTCAAAAGCGGAATCGCCGCCGAGGATGAAGCCGTCGATGGGGGCGCCATTCACCAATGCGCCCACAACGGCTTCGGCCTTAGCGCGGGCCAACAAGTCAACAAGGGCGGGGCCATCGAGGGGGCCGGGGGCTGCGGCAGCAACAGCGTCTTCGTCAACGCCAGAGGCTAAAAGTACCGGGTCGACGCCGGCCGCACGCAGCGTTGCGAGGCGCGCGGGAGAGGTCGAAGCAAGATAAAGGCGCACAAAGGCTCCTATGCTCAAGGGATGGGTGAATTGCTTGGCCAGATGATCGAAGTAGACGTTACCAACATTGCGCACGGGGGTGTCAGTGTGGCGCGGCACGACGGCCGTGTTGTGTTCGTCTCTGACGCGATCCCCGGAGAACGGGTGCTCGCGCGCATTACCGACGACAAAAAGAAGTCGTTCTGGCGTGCGGAGACAGTAAAAGTTGTGACGCCGAGTGAACACCGCCAAGAGCACGTCTGGTCGGCCGCGAGCGTTGATCGCGATCCGGACAACCGTGCCGGTGGAGCCGAATTCGGCCACATTGAGCTCAGCCACCAACGCGAACTCAAAACTCAAATCCTCAGCGAGTCTCTCGAGCGCATGGCCAAGGTCACGCTCGCGCCGGTCGTCGAAGCCGTTCCCGGCGACGACGAACGACAGGGACTCGGATGGCGCACCCGCGTCAGCCTGCACGTTGACGAACACGGAAACGTGGGTCCGTTCGCGGCCCGATCGCACCGGGTCATCCCGGTTGCCGACCTGCCGCTCGCCACCCCTGAACTTTCGGCTGGCGCACCGCTCGATCAAAACTTCACTGGTTTTGACCGCGTTGACGTTCTCAACCCCAGCACGGGGGGAGTGCGCCTGATCATCGGTAAGCAAAAGCCTCAGGTCATCACCGAAACGGTAGGGGAGCGTGAGTTCACGCTGCTCGATTCCGGGTTCTGGCAGGTTCACCATGGCGCCGCCCAAGTGCTGACCTCGGCAGTGCAAGACGCTATTGATCCCGAACTGTTTGACCCCGCGGCATCCAACTTGGATCTCTATGGTGGCGTTGGCCTCTTCGCTGCGGCAGTGGGCGACAAGTTTGGCCCCGCGACCAAAATCACCTCGGTCGAAGCCGAGTCGGCCGCTACGGACCACGCCGCGCAGAACCTGTCGGAGTGGCTCGGTGCTCACGCCGAGACCGGTCGTGTCGACCACTGGCTCCGTCAGCACTTGAAAGAAGCGACCGCCACCGAGCGGGCGCGTCTCGATAAGGCCACCATCATTCTCGACCCGCCGCGTTCGGGCGCTGGCCGTGAGGTAGTTGATCTCGTTTCTCGGGCGCACCCGGCCCAGGTCGTTTACGTTGCGTGCGATCCGGTGGCGTTCGCGCGCGATGTCGCCTTCTTCGCTGAGCGCGGGTATGAGCTCTCGAGTGTGCGCGCTTTCGATCTCTTCCCGCACACTCATCACGTCGAAGCTGTGGGAACGTTCACACGAAAGTGAGCACGTGTGTTGGACTAGCCAACATGCATGATCGCGCTCTATCGCGGCTACGATAGGGCACAGAAACTCAGGAGGACGCCACATGGCCCAGACAGAATCATCCGGGACCGAGACGCCCAATGAGAGCGCTCAGCGGAACATCACCGTTGCCGTCGTAGACGATCACGAATCGGTGCGGCTAGGCCTTAAGGCCGCCTTCCTCGATGAGGGTTATGACTTCGTGCTCGCCGCGGCCACCGTCAAAGAACTCGTCGAAGGCCTCAACGGCCGCGAAGTCGATGTTGTTGTTCTCGACCTTTCGCTCGGTGACGGTTCGACCGTCACCGACAACGTGAAGAACGTGCAAGCTACGGGATCTGCCGTGCTCGTCCACAGTATCGCCGACCGCGTTGCTAGCGTACGAGAGGCGCTCGCCGCCGGTGCCGCTGGCGTTATTCCTAAGTCGTCCGCGACGAAGACCGTGCTGGCCGCTGCCGCAACGGTCGCGCGCGGTGAGGTTCTCAACAACCTCGAGTGGGCAACGGCAATCGACGCCGACCGCGACTTCTCCAAGGCTCAGCTGGGCCGACGGGAACGCGAAATCCTGCATCTCTACGCTTCGGGGCTGCCGCTCAAGCTGGCCGCTCAGCAGCTGGGTATCGGCTACTCGACCGCTCGCGAATATCTTGATCGCATCCGCGTGAAGTACGTCGAGGTGGGTCGCCCCGCTCCGACCAAGGTTGACCTGCTGCGTCGCGCCGTTGAAGACGGAATCCTTCCTGGCTTGGATTCTGAAGGCGGCGATGGCCACTAGCCTCACGACAGCGCGACCGGCGCCCACGGCAAAGCAGCCGCGAAATCCGATCAGCCGCAAACAGGTTGAGCGGGTTATTTCGCGCTCTGTCGCGGTAATCGGTCTCGTTTTCGGTGTTCAGACTCTGCCGTGGCTGCTTGGCCAAATTGGTGAGGCGCAGCCGTGGTGGCTGCTGACGTTCGTGCCGGCCCTCTTCGGGCTGCTGATCGTGGTTGTTGTGGCGTCGTTCGCCAACCGTGCTGTCCGCGCCATGCACGGAACCTTCGCGGTCGTTTACTTCATGGCGCTCGTGAGCTGGCCGTTCACGGTTCTTCCTGATGTCGAAGTGTTCAGCGGCATCCACTGGCTGAACTACCTCATTACGGTCGCAACGGCGATGGCCTCCATTGCCTTTAGTCGTTTCATCGCGACGATCTATCTCTTCGTCGCACCGTTGATCTATCTCGTGGTGCGCAGCCTGCCCGTCGGTGGCAATGCGCCATGGCAGCTCGCTGTGCTCGAAGCTTTCTACGCCCTAATTTTGGGTAGCGCCATCATGATCATCGTGACAATGCTGCGCCAAGCAGCAACGAACGTGGATGACGCGCAGGCCACAGCACTGCGTCGTTACGGCAATGCCGTACGCCAGCACGCGACCGAGGTCGAGCGCGTGCAAGTCGACTCGATTGTTCACGACAGTGTGCTGACGACCTTCATCTCGGCTGCGCGCGCGTATTCGCCGGATGCGCAACGCCTTGCTGCCGTCATGGCCGGGAACGCGATCGGTCACTTGCGCGAAGCCGCCGCAACGTCGCCGGATGACATTTCCACCATCCAAGCGACCGACCTAGCCCAGCGGGTTGTCACGTCGGCTGAATTGCTCGCCTCTAACTTCACGTGTGCTGTGCGCAGCGTTGGCGCGCGTTCGCTGCCGGCGGCCGCTGCCGAAGCCGTGCACTCCGCTGCCGTGCAGGCGATGATGAATAGCCTTCAGCACGCGGGAGGCTTCGACGTTCTCCGCAGTGTTGAAGTGCGCGGCCTCGAGGGCAATGGCATTGAAGTGTTGGTTACCGATACCGGTGGAGGGTTCGACCTCGATCATGTGCCACAGGAGCGGCTCGGAGTGCGGGTTTCGATTGTGGAACGCGTCGCGAACGCGGGTGGGCGCACGGCGATCGCTTCCGTGCCCGGCGCCGGAACGCAGATTTGTATTCAGTGGCCGCATAACAACTTGAGCGATGAAATTTCCAGGTTGATTGACCCTGCTGCGACGGATCCTGAACTCGTCGACGGCGACGATGTAGATGCTGCCACCGTTGCGGATAAAACGGAGGGCGAACAGTGAACATCGGAGTTCCCCGCTATCTAATCGTGGGCATGGCCGCGCTCTTCTCGGCGTATCACATCGTCTTAGCGAACTACACGATCGATATCCCGAACCGACCTGGCCCGATCTACATCGCAATGGCGCTGTACGGCATCGCGACCATCGTGAGCTTGCTGCCGTGGGGGCCTGTGCGCATGCCCATCTGGATGGCAACGTTCAACTTCGCTACCGTCGTGGCCATCTCGCTGCTTGTCGCGAACGAACTCGATTTCACTCGCGAAGGGGGAACGGGCTACGCCACGTGGTACGTCGCGGCCAGCGGCACCCTGCTCACGATCACGTCGACGCGGGGGCGTCATACCTTCGCGTGGCTCGGCATCGGATTCCTTGTCGCGCATACGTTCAGTCTGGGCCCGGTGGGGCCGGCAGGGTTGTTCAGCCTCGGAATCGTCGGCAGTGCATCCTGGGTCGCCGTTTCGCACGTGTTGAGCAGTGGCTTGGCAAAGGCATCCAAAGACGCACAGCGCTTTATCCTGGCGGAACAAGAAGCGACCGACTGGCAAGCTGCTCAAGATGCGCACGTTCACGAACGTCAGTTCCGACTCGACCAGACCAGCTCGATGGCGCTCGAGATGCTCGAACGCATTCGTGAAACCGATGGTGACCTCTCGGATGCTGAACGCCGCGAGTGTCTCAACCTCGAAGGCGCCATTCGCGATGAGATTCGCGGACGCAAGCTCCTCAACGACGCGGTCCGTGATCAGGTCATGATCGCGCGACGCCGCGGCGCAACCGTCACTCTTCTCGATGAAGGCGGTATCGATGACCTCTCTGACGAGGACCTCGACCGAGTGCTTAACCGCCTTGCTCAGGCGATCCAGTCGACCAGCGCAGACAAGGTGATCGCTCGGACGGTGCCTGAGGGCTCGGATGTCGCGATCACCGTCGTAGGCTTGCATAGCGCGGGCGACGGCGAATCGAGCGCGCTCGGCCAAGACTCACTTGAAGAGGATGTCGTTGATATCTGGCTTGAGATCCCTCGAGTCGATGCCGTCAGCGACTAAAGCAGCTCACCGGCTCTGTACGCGCCTGTAGCGGGCGCGGGTTCCTTGGGGGACAGGAAAGCGCGTTACGCAGCGTAGGGCGTGTTAACGGCGGAAGGGCCGGAGTGGCTATAAGAAGCACTTCTCCGACCCTTCGCTAGAACCCGGATCAGGAGGATAACCCGAATATCGTCCTGATCCGCCCCCAAAGAATTGGCCCGCTTACCCTAGTCGGCCAACCTTTGGCGGTGTAACTCCTATGGAGATCCACCTAGCACTTAATATTCTGCACTACGCAAACAACTAACAAAGTCGGTTCTTTGGGGGACTCTCGGGGGACAATTTTTGCCGTGAACCGTAGAGTTCCGTGGGTTTTTGCGGTTTTCGACGAATTCCGTCGCTCGTAATTGGGGTACGACTACGAAACCACAGGTTTTACGCGATGCACGGGGCAAAAGTTCCGTTCTAGCGTCGAGCGCTCGCGTTCCATGCCCCGGGGCCCGGGGTGAGGGGTTCACGAATTGGGCGCTGACTGCGAGCCCATGCCGAGACCGGAGCCACTTCATCCGCACCAGCAAGCTCTGCCGATTCCAGTAGAGCGGCGCGCACGACAGCCGTAACGGCCGCCGTTTCTTCAGGCGTGACGTTGCGCGAGACGATCCGAATGTCGGCCGGCTCCTCGGAAGCATGTTTGCCGGTCACAGCGGAATGTTTCCGTGCTTCTTGGGCGGCATGCTCGCGCGCTTCGTGCGCAGTGCGCGCAGGGCCTTGACGACCTGCACGCGAGTGGCAGCGGGTTCGATAACGCCGTCGAGCTCGCCACGCTCCGCGGCGAGGAACGGGCTGGCAACGTTGTAGGTGTACTCGTTGGCGAGTCGCGTGCGCACGGCAGCGACATCCTCACCAGCGGCCTCGGCGGCTTTGATCTCACCGCGGTACAGGATGTTGACGGCGCCTTGGCCACCCATGACGGCGATCTCCGCGGTCGGCCACGCGTAGTTGAGGTCAGCACCCAGCTGCTTGGATCCCATGACGATGTAAGCCCCGCCGTAGGCCTTGCGCGTGATGACAGTCACCAGCGGCACGGTCGCTTCAGCGTAGGCGTAGAGCAACTTGGCGCCACGGCGAATAACGCCGGTCCACTCCTGGTCGGTTCCGGGCAGGTAGCCGGGAACGTCGACGAGAGTGAGGATGGGGATGCTGAACGAATCGCAGAAACGAACGAAGCGGGCAGCCTTCTCGCCGGCCTCGATGTTGAGGGTTCCGGCCATGGCCTGAGGCTGGTTGGCGATGATGCCCACCGAGCGACCTTCAACGCGGCCGAAGCCGACCACGATGTTGGGGGCGAAGAGAGGCTGAGTTTCAAGGAAGTCGCCGTTGTCGACGATGTGCTCGATGATCGTCTTCACGTCATAGGGCTGGTTGGGGCTGTCGGGAATGATCGTGTTGAGCTTGCGATCCTCATCCGTGATTTCCAACTCAACTTCACTCTCGTAGATGGGGGCATCCGAGAGGTTGTTGTCGGGCAAGAAGCCGACGAGGGTGCGGGCGTAGTCGAGAGCATCCTCTTCGTCGCTCGCGAGGTAGTGGGCAACGCCCGACACCTTGTTGTGAGTGAGAGCGCCACCGAGCTCTTCCATGCCGACGTCTTCACCGGTAACGGTCTTGATGACGTCGGGGCCGGTCACGAACATCTGGCTGGTCTTGTCGACCATGATCACGAAGTCGGTGAGCGCGGGGGAGTAGACGGCGCCACCGGCAGCCGGGCCCATGATGATGGAAATCTGGGGGATAACGCCCGACGCTTGAGTGTTGCGACGGAAGATCTCGCCGTACTTGCCGAGAGCAACAACGCCCTCCTGAATGCGGGCTCCACCGGAGTCGAGCATTCCGATGATCGGAACGCCCGTCTTCATGGCGTGATCCATGACCTTGATGATCTTCTCGCCGGCGACCTCACCGAGCGAACCACCGAAGATGGTGAAGTCCTGCGCGTAGACAGCAACCTGGCGACCGTGGATGGTGCCGACACCGGTAACAACAGCGTCACCGTAAGGGCGCTTCTTTTCCATGCCGAAGGCGTGGGTGCGGTGGCGAACGAACTCGTCGAGCTCCACGAACGAGCCGTGGTCGAGCAACTGCTCGATGCGCTCGCGGGCGGTCATCTTGCCCTTGGCGTGCTGCTTTTCAATGGCCGCGTCACCGCTGGCGGTCACGGCTTCGTGATAGCGGTTCTTGAGATCGGCGATCCGGCCGGCGGTCGTGAACATGTCTGGAGTCGAGTTGTCTTCGGTCACTGTGTCACTTTACCCACCCATCCCGTGCTTGTGTGGTTGGCGGAACCCACAAGTTTCACGGCCGATTCATTGAGGAATCCCTAGGACGTCGCCGCAATCGTTGCGACACCAGCTAAGACGAGCACAACTCCAATGATTTGAACCCGCATGAGTTTCTCCTTATGGATGCGCCAGCCCAGTAGCGCCGTGATCACGGGATAGAGCGAAGCGAGCACCGCGACCACCGAGAGCGCGCCGCTCAGGCTCGCGAAGGCAAAGCTGATGTTGGCGGCGAACCCAAGCAATCCGATCGCTGCAATGCCCACCAGCGAGAGTCCGCGCGCTTTCGGAACTTGACGAAAGAGCAGCAGACCGATGCTGTAAAGAACAAGAACAGTGACAGCATCGGTCAGAAGTGTCGTCGTGACGCTCGTCGCGCTCCCTAGTGCGATGGAGAGGTTTGCCACGCCAAACGAGATCGCGGCGACGCCGCCGAGAATGACAGCCTTGCTGCCGCCCGCCGAGGGCACGCGGCGATTGATCTCGGGGCCGCTGGCAAGAACAGTTCCGACCACCGCTGCGCCGAGCCCGAGCCCGAGAATGAGCGTGAACTGGTCGCCCATCGCGATGCCAACTGCGACAGGAACAAGCACACTCAGCGACGTGATCGGGGCGATTACGCCCATCGTGCCTATAGCCAGCGCTTTGAATAGCGAGGACACCGCAATGGCAGCGGAAACTCCGGCAATAAGCCCCCACATGATCGACGGCGTGGCGTTGAAATCGAACGGTTCCACGATCGCCTGTGGTGTGAGGGCGATGATCGCAACTATTTGCGAGAGAAACAGAACTGTAAGCATCGGAATTTTGCGAGATAGCGTGCCTCCGAGGAAGTCAGATAGACCAAAAAACACGCTGGCGAGTAGGGCAAGACCGACGAGTCCGGTCATGAGTTAGTGCTCCGCTCTGTTGCAAGTGCAGCGATAAAATCTTCAACCCGAAGTGGCGTACGTTGCCAGCCGAGCGCTCGAGCCAGCCGCATAAGTTGCGGTGGTTCAACGGCAGCGTGCGCGAGAGCTGCGTCCTGAACGAAGACTTCTTCAGGAGTCCCGTCTGCCTGAATCTCGCCCTGCGCCATCACGACGACTCGTTCGAAGTTCTCCGCACAGAAATCCATATCGTGGGTGATGGCGATAACAGTGCGGCCTTCGAGCGCCAGCGATTGCGTGATGTCCGCAATCATTCGAACCCCGAGCTCGTCTTGCCCCGTCGTCGGTTCATCGAGAACCACGATGGGGGTCTCCATCGCGAGCACCGCGGCGATGGCAACTCGCTTGCGTTCTGACAGTGAAAGGTGGTGCGGATGAATGTCGATGTGGTCGCTGAGACCCGTCAATTCAAGCGAGGCCAGAACTCGCCGCTCCTGCTCGGCTTCGTTGCACCCCAAGTTTTTGGGGCCAAAAGCGACGTCCTCCCGCACCGTACGTGCGAATAGTTGTTCATCAGGGTTCTGAAAGACGTATCCCACACGCTCCGAGAGATCTGCGATCTGCCGGCCGGCGGTTGTCCAATCACCCACATGCACTTCGCCGTGGGAGGGGCGAAATATTCCGTTAAGGTGCCGAACGAGCGTCGTCTTGCCTGCTCCGTTTTGCCCCACGATTGCCAGGCGTTGACCTGACGGGACCGTGAGGCTAATGCCACGAATCGCTTCAACCCCTGAAGGGTACGAGTAGCGGACTTGGTCGAATGTGATGTCCATGTCAGAGGCCCGTTGTCTCGTGAGTGAAGTAGTCGATGGAGTCGCTCAGAGAGACTGGGAGTGCGGATCGGGGGGCGGTGAGCCCGGTGTCGCGCGCAGCTCTCGCAGCACGCGTATAGCGAGTGCTGCCCACCGCCCACGATTCCAAACGGTCGTCGGTGAGGACGGCCCGCGGAGAGTCTTCATGGATGATGCGTCCTCCCGAAAGCACGGCCAGTCGATCCGAGTGCTCCCTTAGAAGCTCAACCTTGTGCTCGAAGATCAACACGCTCGTTCCCGCGTCGGTGAGGTCGCTAATGACGTCGAACACCATTCGGCTGCCACCGGGGTCGAGCTGAGACGTCGGTTCATCCATGATGAGAACGGGGGTACCCATGACAATCACACTCGCGATGGCGACAAGCTGCATTTGACCGCCCGAAAGTGCATACGGAGAGCGGTCGAGGAGATGCTCAATGTGCAGGAGCCCTGCGACGTCGGTCACTCGGCTAATCATCTCTTCTCGTGCGACACCGGTATTTTCGAGACCGAAAGCTATTTCTTCTCGCACGCTAAACTTCGCCCCCGAGATCTGGTTGAACGGGTTCTGAATTACGAGACCTACTTGAGCGACTGCCTCGTCTAAGGGGAGCGATGAGATCGGCACGTTGTCGACGGTGACCGAACCGTCGAGGGTGCCGCCTTCGACGTTCGGGATGAAGCCGGCAATGATCTTTGCCAATGTTGTCTTACCAACACCGGACGCCCCAATTACTCCCACGACTTCACCTCGGGCGACAGTGAGGTCGATTCCGTCGAGAACATAGTGATCTGTATCGGGATAGGCGTAGGCGACGTCGCGAAGATCGATCATCTGAACACCCCCAGGAGTGAGAGAGCGACACAAGTGACGGCCGTGGTGATGAGTATCCACCGAGCTACCCTCTGCCCGACCGGGTCAGGCACCACGATGAGGCTGGTGTGAATTGCCGGGGAGCTAAACCCTCGAGCTTCCATGGCTGTTGAGCGCTCCTCGACGTCCGTGAACATGCCTAACACGAGCGGCGATACGAGCGGGAGAATCGCGGTCGCTCGGCGAAGCGGGTTACCTTTCAGCCGAAGACCGCGTGCTTGCTGAGCAAGGAGAATGCTGTGAGCCCGCGTTTGAAATGCAGGGATGATTTGCAGCGTTGAGCTGATCACGTAACTCATTTTGGGTGACATTCCTTTATGCGTAAGGCTCGTCATAAGAAGCGCAGGGTTTGTAGTGAGAAGCAGCACGAGCGAGCACAGGACGAGCGCTGCAATACGTGAACCGATTCCCAGAGCAAACATCAAACCTTCGACGGTGACCCGTGCAGGCCCAATTTCGGCAAGCACCGTTGTGCCTTCGGGAAAGAACAATCCCTGGAGCAGGACGAGAACCACCAGGATCGGCAAAAGAAGCTTCAGGGACAGGTTGAGTAGCCTGCCGCCCGTGCCAGAGACAAGGGCAGCAGGCACGACGACGAACACGACGATTCCGAGTGCAACCCACCAGATTTGCACCGCAAACACAATAATGATGATGCTCAGCATCGCCACGAGCTTCGTCACGGGATTGAGTCGATGGATAACGGATTCGCGATCCTCGTACAGCGTCGTCGTCATGAGGTCAGCCCTTCGGGTTAGCGCGGGTGTTGGGCGAAGCGGGGTCGTCAGCAGGAGCCGTGATTCCTGACGGAGCACCGGTATGAGTCACACGCACGGGAGCCGCCAGATCGGATTGCTTACCGAAAACGTTGTACTGACGCACGAACGGGAACCGCGTGCGGAATCTGCTGGGGAGCGCGAACAAAATGATCACAACGATCGTGAACGTAATTACCTTGTCGAGTGGATCGGACAACAACCCTTGGAAAGTTGTAGAGGCCAGCAGCGAGTTTCCGACTGCCCTGAACGCTGCAACGATGGCACCATTTCCTCCGCCTGTTGCTCCACCGAAGATGAAGGCGGCGATTGGAGATGAAACCAACGCGGCCACAATTCCGGTGACGAGCCCAGCGATCGGAGCCAAATAAAAGCGACGGAACATGCCGAGCCGGCCGGCATAACCGGCGAGCACGCCGATGACGACCGCGGTGACGGCGAAAGGGAGAGCAATCGGGCTAATTGTCATTCCCCAGATTACGTTCGTCAGAGCGCCGGTGAGCGCTCCGGCTGCCGGGCCTGCGAGAACGCCGACAAGAATCGTGCCGATCGAGTCTAGATAAACCGGCAGGCCGATGGACGCGGAAATCTGGCCAACAACGATGTTGACCGCGATCGCGACCGGAACGAGAGCGATTGTTGTAGTGGGCAGCCGGTGAACGGTTCCCACAGCGATGAGGACAGAACCCAGCAAGTACCCGATGATGGCGATTAGCGAGGCTTGCCCGAAGTCGCCCTCTGCAAACTCTGTGGGCTGGCCGAGCACCAGGTATAGATACGTCGCGATGATGACGATGGCGCCGATCGCTACAAAAACTCGGTTGCGTACTTTATTTGCTTCTATAGGTGTGTGTGGCGTTGACATGAAATACCTCCTTGTATTGCATTTCTTACGGGGAACAGTCGAACACTTGGCAAGCTGGAATGGGCCTCCTCGAGGGCTAAAGGTTGAGAGTGCGTGCAAGCGAACTCACACGCTCAATGAGATGGTCAAAAAATGCTTCAGGGTCGGTCGCGACAACGACCGCGGCATTCGGTTCGCGGCCCCACATGCCGCGCCAATCTGCGACGGTCTGACCGCGCGTGAGACTGCCCGCAAGTTCGACGTCGACTGTTGCAAACCGCACCTCCCCGAGGTCTGGATGCAAGGCAATCGCAGCGGCGAAGGGGTCGTGCATATGTGCGAGAAATCCCTGATCGTGCGCTTTGTGGAATTCCATGTAGAAACGAACCGCATCGGAGAGGTGCCGGATGAGTGGATTCGATGCCGTAGAACGTGTGCCTTCGGCGTCACTCTCAGCGATGATTTCAGCGGGGCTGCTGAGCGATGCTGCTGCTAAACGCTCAATGTGACGCGGCTTCATTTCGATGAATTCGGTCACATCGAGGGCACACACGAGTGGTCGCCTTTCTGCGGGTAGCCCTGAAAACGCGTCGAACACGATCTTCGCTGACTCGGGGTCAACCGCAATATTCCATTCGGTAGTCGGCAGCGTGTTGCCCGCATGGTTGAAAGCTCCGCCCATGATTACGAGTCGTTTGAGTAAGCGAGGGAGCTCGGGTTCAATGCGGAGGGCAAGCGCCAAGTTGGTGAGTGGCCCGGTGACCAAGCCAATAACCTCGCCTGGTCTCGCCCGAGCGTTGTCGATCCAGACCTGAGTGGCGTGGCGCTCGCTGATTGACCGGGCTGGGGTGTCGAGTTCGGCGTGACCGATTCCTTGAAGCCCGTGCGTTTCCTCCGTAGTCATTAGCGGAGCCAAGATCGGCACTTCAGAACCCAGAGCAACTTCAATATCGGGGGCCCCGCATAGCTCTAGCCACGCAAGATTATTTATCGCCACCTGACCTGCAGGGACGTTTCCTGAGGTGCAAGTGATGCCCAGAATTTCTGCTTCTGGACTCGCCAGCAAATAGAGAAGCGCGAGGGAATCATCGATTCCGGTGTCAACGTCGAATATGAGCGGTTGTGTCACGGGTGGTACCTTCCACGGTTGGTTCGATGAACCAGTGAAAGGGGAGCAGGAAGAGCCGCGGCAGAGACGGGCCAGCTCAGCTTTCACCGGAACGGTGGCGCGAATGCGCGAGTGCTGGGGCTGGGGCGGTCGTGGCCAACATGGCGAAGACGGAACCGAAAAGCTCGGTGTTCGCGTGGCCTCGACCTATCCAGTCAATTGTGCTCCAGTCAACAGTGACTTCAACCAAAGCCGCGTCGGCTTGGCGTGCGCTCACCATAGCGACAAAACATTCCGAAGCGCAAGCATCTGCCGGGACCACCACTTCCAGCATTTTGGCTCTACGCTGAAGCGATGCACCTGCCCCTTAGTACTGCCGTTGTGCCCCTGCTTGAATTCCTCGACGAAGTCGGCTCGACGAACCACGAGTTGCTGGCGCAGGCGGCGCGGGGTGAGGCCCACCATTTGTCTGCGCTCGTCACCGCTAATCAAACCGCCGGCCGCGGGCGGCTGGGTCGTGAGTGGGTTGCCCCTCCCGGCAAAACTTTCGCGGTATCGGTGCTGGTTGCGCCGGCCAACGCCTCAATCGAAGCTCTGTCGTGGATGCCGCTGATTGGTGGCTTAGCGATGGCCCGCGCCGTGCGAACTCTCGTGAACGATCGCGCGGTCACCCTCAAGTGGCCCAATGATGTTCAGATCGAGGGCTTGAAAGTGTCGGGGCTGCTTTCAGAACTCGTCGCGGGCGGCACCGGGGTGATCGTGGGGGCAGGGTTGAACCTCACGATTGAGCGTGACGAACTGCCGACATCCGTATCGACCTCGTTGTTGCTGGAGGGAGCTCAGCCCGACTTCGATGATGCCTTGAGCCGCTACCTGAAAGAACTGCTCGCTCTTGTAGAACAATTCGTGGCCGGCGGCCTCGACCCGGTGCGCAGCGGTATCGCCGCCGCGGTGCGCGCCGAGTGCGGAACCATTGGTCGCCGCGTGAGGGTTGAGCTGCCCGGCGGCGATCGAATTTTTGGCACGGCCGAGACTGTTGACGATAAGGGCCAACTCGTCGTCAAGGACGAGGCGAACGGTCAGTTGCAGCACGTCGCGGCAGGCGACGTCACTCACCTGCGGTATGAATGATCTATGCCCCATGAGATGAGCGTTCAGCGCGAAGCAATTGTTGCTCGCGTGCGCCCCCACGCCCGGGCACTGATTTTTCCCGGAATCGTATTTATTGCGACAGCCGGTGCCCTTGGCTACTTCTTCGGCAGTTTTGCCGAGAGCTGGCAGAACCTCGCCCTGCTCACCGCGGGACTGTTGCTTATCGTCGTCGCCTGGTTCTTGCCCTTCTTTGCCTGGTTAGCGCGAAACTACACGATCACCACGCGCCGTGTGGTGCTCTCTAGCGGAGTCTTCGTGCGCGTGCGTCAAGAACTCCTGCATAGCCGCGGCTACGACGTCACGGTTCGCCAGTCGTGGGTGCAGCGGATGTTCGGCAGCGGTGATCTTCTGATCAATGCGGGCCACGATCACCCGGTTGTGCTGCACGACATCCCCTCGGTGGCACTCACTCAAGCAGCATTGCACGACCTCATGGAGAACAACCAGAACGTGGTTTCGATGCGTCGCCAACGCGATGAATCGCATGCGTCTGACGAGACCACCGTGTGGGGAACCCGCTAAACGTCTATAAGTCACTGCGGGGTCGCATCGGGCATTCGCATCGGCACGCTACTTTTTGTCAACCCTCATCAGATAGGGTGCGCAGCGTGAAGATTTCAGTTATCGGTTGCGGCTACCTGGGCGCCGTCCACGCCTCGTCTCTCGCAAAGCTCGGTCACGACGTTGTCGGCATCGACATCGACCAACAAAAAATTGACCTTTTGGCGTCCGCTCGGGCGCCGTTCTACGAGCCGGGACTGCCCGAATTGCTCGCTGAAACATTGGCGACCGGCACGCTCGCTTTCACCACAGACCTCAGTCGCGCTCAGGGCGCCACGGTGCACTTCATCGCGGTCGGTACCCCGCAGCAAGAGGAATCCAACGCTGCCGATCTCCGTTTCGTTGAGGCCGCCTTCGAGGCGATCGTGCCTCACTTGGCGCCCGGTGATGTGGTTGTCGGAAAGTCCACGGTGCCCGTCGGGACCGCAGAACGCTTGGCCGCTCCCATCGAGGCAGTAGGAGCCCACCTCGCGTGGAACCCTGAGTTCTTACGCGAAGGCTACGCGGTGAAAGACACCATCAGCCCCGACCGCCTCGTCTATGGAGTGCGTGCGGGTGATGAGCATTCTGTCGCTGTGCTCGACGAGGTCTACGCCTCGGTTTTTGCACAAGACATCCCGCGAGTCATTACCGATTTCGCTACTTCGGAACTGGTCAAAGTCGCCGCCAACGCCTTTTTGGCCACCAAGATTTCATTCATCAACGCCATGGCCGAAGTTGCTGAAGTGACCGGTGCCGACGTCACTCAACTGGCGGATGCCATTGGTTACGATCAGCGAATCGGCCGCCGTTTCTTGAACGCCGGCCTTGGTTTCGGTGGCGGATGCCTACCCAAGGACATCCGTGGTTTCATGGCACGCGCTTCGGAATTGGGCGCGGGCGACGCGCTCAACTTCTTGGGCGAGGTCGACGCGATCAATCTCCGGCGTCGCGAGCGCATGGTCGATCTGTGTCGCGAGGTTGTGGGTGGCACTATCGAGGGGGCTCGGGTTGCCGTCTTGGGACTCGCATTCAAACCTGATTCCGACGACGTTCGGGACTCACCCGCACTGGATGTTGCGGCGCGCTTGGCAGAACTCGGAGCCCTTGTGCGGGCGACGGATCCTCAAGCGATCGAGACTTCGCGCCGTCTACGTCCCGGCCTGAATTACGTCGAGACCGTTGCCGAAGCAGCGAAAGACGCCGACGTAGTTCTCGTGCTCACCGAATGGCGCGAATACCGCGCTATCGACCCGGCCGAGCTGGAGTCAATCGTTTCGGTGCGCGCGATCCTCGATGGGCGAAACTGCCTGGACCCGGTGCAATGGCGTGAGGCCGGCTGGACGTACCGCGCGCTCGGTCGTCCCTAGCGCGGCTTCGGCTGCGGCATCCACTGCTCCCTGGGCGGCGTGACTCGCGGCCCGTGCTGACTGCGCTGCGGCCTTTTCGGCAGCCAGAACGCTACGACTGGGGCTAAAGACCCACCAGCGGTAGAGGGCAAAGCGAAAGATCGCGCCGAGCCCGAGGCCAACGACGTTGGTCGCGATGTTGTCGGCGAGCAGCGAAGTGAAGCCAAGAACGTAGTGGGAGACCCACAAGCACAGGAGGCCGATGCCCATTCCGGCGACGCTGACGATCGCAAACTCGACGCCCTCGCGCGTGGCACCGGTGCGACCGGTGGTAGCGAAAGTCCAGCGACGATTGCCGATCCAGTTGGCGCCGATCGCAAGCGTGGTTGAGATCACCTTGGCGATGACCGGTCCTTCGTGAAGCACATCAGGTGAGAGAATTGTGAGCCGCAACAGGTTGAATACTGCGACGTCGATCACAAGCCCACCGAGCCCTACTACGCCGAAACGTAGAAACTGGCCGAGCAGCTTTCGCATGTGATCTCTCCAGTAGACAAGAATGGGGCAGGGCGGTTGGAAGTCTAGCCCGCGAACCTAAGCCCGAAACTGGGCATCATCTCAGATAGTGCAGGAGTGACGGATGCGACCGATCATCGGGGTAATTGGCGGAGGCCAGCTGGCCAGAATGATGATCCCGCGCGCAATCGAGCTCGGTTTCGAGCTGCGAGTGCTCGCCGAGACCGAGGGAATGTCTGCCTCCTTGGCGGCAACCGCGGTCGGCGATTACATGGATGTTGCCACCGTTCTCGGGTTCGCTCGCGACGTTGATGTCATCACTTTCGACCACGAGCACGTGCCTCAGCACGTGCTGGCGGCTCTCGTGAAGGCCGGCGTTTCGGTGCATCCGGGTCCTGCTCCGCTCGCGGTTGCTCAAGACAAGATTCTGATGCGCCAGGAGCTCACGCGGCTCGGCTTGCCCGTTCCGGTCTGGGCGAGCGTCTCGACCGCTGCCGAGCTTGATGCGTTCATTGCCGATAACGGCGGCCGCGTGATCGTCAAGACACCGCGGGGCGGCTATGACGGTAAGGGCGTTCGCATCGTTACCGCGGCATCCGATGTCGCGGACTGGTTTGAGGCCGGCGACCCCTTGCTCGCCGAAGAACTCGTCTCCTTTACGCGCGAACTCGCACAACTGGCCGCGCGGCGCCCAAGCGGCGAAATTGCGCTCTGGCCGCTCGTCGAGTCGATTCAACAAGACGGTGTGTGTGCCGAAGTCATTGCCCCGGCCCCCAGCCTGCCGGCACCGCTCGCTCAAGCTGCAGCGGATATCGCGAGCACCGTCGCAGAGAAGCTCGGTGTTACGGGCGTGCTAGCCGTCGAACTGTTCGAAACGACCGACGGCACCCTGCTCATCAACGAACTGGCCATGCGCCCGCACAACAGCGGACACTGGACGATGGATGGCGCGGTCACGAGCCAGTTCGAACAACACCTGCGTGCCGTACTCGACTTGCCCCTCGGCGCCACCGCCGCGCGCTCGCCGTGGACGGTCATGATCAACGTTCTTGGCGGCCCGGCCTCGGGCACGATCGCCGAGCGTTACCCCCTCGCGCTCGCTAACCAGCCGGCAGCAAAGTTCCACGAGTACGGTAAAGCTCCGCGCCCCGGCCGCAAGGTAGGGCACGTGAATGTCAGCGGTGATGACCTCGACGACGTGATGTACCGGGCGCGTGCCGCAGCAGCAATTCTGAAGGATTGAGACCTAGCATGGGTTCCGTGACTCAACCGCAAGTAGCTGTCGTAATGGGATCAGACTCCGACTGGAAGGTCATGGTCGACGCTTCGGCGGCGCTCAAAGACTTCGGGATCGAGCACGAGGTCAGCGTGGTTTCTGCGCACCGCAGTGCCGAGAAAATGATCGCGTTCGGCAAGGAAGCAGCTAGCCGCGGCATCCGCGTCATCATTGCTGGTGCCGGTGGCGCCGCTCACTTGCCGGGCATGCTCGCCTCGGTCACCACTCTTCCTGTCATCGGCGTGCCGGTTCCGCTCGCGCGTCTTGATGGCATGGATTCCCTGCTGTCGATCGTGCAGATGCCCGCCGGCATCCCGGTTGCTACCGTTTCTATCGGGGGAGCACGCAACGCGGGAATTCTCGCTGCTCGCATCCTCGGTTCGGGCGATCCCGAGCTCACCCAGAGGCTTGCCGTCTATGCGGCAAGCCTCGAAGCGATGGTGGATGACAAAAACGCCGCTCTGAACGCGAGCCTGTGAGCGCAACAAGTTCCCTTCGTCAGCCCGCGGATCGCTCAGCGGCGACCATGACGAAGCGCGCGTGGTGGTTGCTCGGGCTCAACATTCTGATTCCTGGGTCTGCTCAGCTGCTTGCGGGCAATCGCAAGCTGGGCCGCTTCGGCGTCGTCGCGAGCTTCATCTTCGTGGTTCTCGTAGTGATTGCCCTAGTGCTCTCCGTTGCAGCGCCAGCGGTACTGCTGACGATCGGCAGCAGCACGATCGGTTTGTGGGCAATCGCCCTGGGGCTGGCGTTTTACGCCGTGCTCTGGATCGTGCTCACTGTCAACGCCTGGAGCATCTCCGGGCTTGGCCGTGCCACCCCCAGCGGGCGGGCAGTGATTGCCGCCTTCAGCGCCATCGTGCTCGTTGTCGTAGCCGGTACCGCGGGCTACGGCGCGTATGTCGCGACGACCGCCAACTCCTT
Organism: Salinibacterium sp. VpJ6; assembly: GCF_059767345.1. Classification (NCBI taxonomy): domain Bacteria; kingdom Bacillati; phylum Actinomycetota; class Actinomycetes; order Micrococcales; family Microbacteriaceae; genus Salinibacterium; species Salinibacterium sp. VpJ6. The sequence goes on along the minus strand of NZ_JBSOQL010000001.1, from coordinate 882,950 downwards.
CTTGAGCGACGTCTTCATCGCGGCGCCCACGAAGGAGCCCATCGATGGGCGCTACAACATTCTCTTGCTCGGAGGCGATGCTGGCGCGGATCGCGACGGACTGCGACCCGACAGCATCACGCTGGCCAGTATCGATGCCGAAACCGGCGAGGCCGTTCTGATCGGCCTTCCCCGCAACATGGAACTCACGCCCTTCGTGGCCGGTTCCCCGCTCGCCGATAAGTATCCCGATGGTTACGGCGCGTACGGCTGCGATGTAGACGTATGCCTGCTCAACTCCATCTACACCGAGGTTGAGCTCAACACCCCCGAGCTGTACCCGGATGCTGTAGCGAACGGCAGCACTCCCGGCATCGAGGCCATGCGTGACGCCGTTGAAGGCATCACCGGGCTCGGCATCCAGTACTACGCCCTCATCGATATGCAGGGCTTTAGCGATTTGATCGACTCGCTCGGCGGCGTCACTATTAACGTCGAAGAGGCAGTACCGATCCACGCGGATGCCGAATTCACGATCGTTGCCGAGTGGATCCCCGCTGGAGTGCAGGTCATGGATGGTTACCACGCGCTCTGGTACGCCCGCTCGCGGCACGACACCACCGACTACGACCGCATGGAGCGCCAGCGCGAACTGCAGCAGGCTGTCGTGGAACAGTTCACTCCGGCGAACGTGCTCACGAAGTTCCAAGCGATCGCGTCAGCGAGTTCCAAGGTCGTCACTACCGACGTGCCTCAGGGCAGCTTGGGCTACTTCGTGAATCTCGCATCCAAAACGCGAACGATGCCGATCGGATCGCTCGAACTCGTGCCCGCCAACGATATCGATCCCGAGTTCCCCGACTTCGAGTACATCCGCGAGCTTGTCGCTGGCGTCACGGTATCCAGCGTCGCGGACGACAGTAGCGAATAGCTGTTTAGCGCTGTTTCGATTGGCGCCGCGAAGCGCCTTGACGGCCTCTTAGAGGTCAGCGTGCAGCTGCCAGACCTTCTCGGCCGACATGCGCCAGCTGAACGCGCGAGCACGGTCCTGGCCCGCGTAGAACAGCCGCTCGGCGAAGGGGGCGTCATTGAGTACGCGACTAATGCCTTCGGCGAGTGCTTCGGAGTAGCCCTCGCCGGGTTCACGCTCGACGACCACTCCAGCATCCGCCGCAAGCTCGAGCAGCGCGGGAGCATCGGAGTGAACGACCGGAATGCCAAACGAGAGTGCTTCAAGCACGGGCATCCCGAATCCCACATCGAGGTTGGGGTACACGAACGCTGAGGCGTGATCGAAGACGACGGACAAATCGTCGTTAGTGATCGTTCCCATGCAGCGCACACGATCTGCGCTGATGTTCTCCGCGTCAAGAAACTCTGCAATCGCGGCATCGCCGGGCTCCGGGCCGACCAACAGCAAGACGACATCGTCATCGAGTTCGCGCAGGGCCCGGATGAGGTGGTCGATTCCGCGATGTGGGTCAAGCCCACCAATAGCCAGCAAGAATCGCTGCGGCAGGTCGAGCTCGTTGGCGCGTTCGTCGATGTTCTCGGGGATGCGCAGGCTTGCACTGGCTGCGCCGCTAATGACACGAACACGGTCGCCGAAATTAGCGATACCTTCCAGCTGCTGAGCGACGGTGTGGCTGGGAACGACAATGGCATCCGCGTACTTCTCAGCGCGCTTGAGCATCGCTCGCGCCCAGCTTGCCTGACGGCTACCGAGCGACTCGGGGCGCGTCCACGCGACGACATCGTGCACGGTGACGGCAATCTGCTCACCCCGGTTGAGACGATCGTGGCGACGTAGGGGCGCCATGAGGCTCGTGGCGTGAAGCATGCCCTGCCCGGGAACTTTCGTGAAGCCGTGCTGCCACGATGCCCGCAGTTCGCGGCGGCTCAGCGCACTCTTGTGAAGTTTGGCGAGGTTGGGAAGTCGATCAGCGATGAGGTCGTATTCAGCCTCGGTGGATGCCGACACGAAAGCCTCGACATAGCAATTGGTGGGAGCAGCATTGATGAGCTCTCGCGTCAACTCTTCGGAGTACCGAGCAACACTGCCCGGTGTCGGCGAAAGCATCTCATCGATAATGACGCGGAGAGTGGTCATTCGGCTGTCAACGCTCCTGATTCAAAGGCGGCCTGAAGGGCTTGCTTCCACTCACGCATTGGCTCGATCCCCGCATCGCTCCACGCATGATGACCCAAAACAGAGTAGCTCGGTCGCGGCGCAGGCCGCTGAAAAGCTGAACTGTCGGTCGGCTTGACCCTATCAGGATCAAGACCGGCCACTACGAACACTGCTTGGGCAAGATCGAACCAGGTCGCTTCGCCCGAGTTGGTGCCGTGAAAGATTCCGGCGGGAGTTCCAGCGTCAACGAGTGCGACCAGTTGCGCGGCAAGGTCGCCCGTCCACGTCGGCTGCCCGCGCTGGTCATTGACAACGTCAAGAGTGTCGCGGTTCGCCGCGAGTTTCAACATCGTGCGCGGAAAGTTGCCGCCGTTTTTGCCGTACAACCAGGCGGTACGCACAATCGCGGTGCGACCGGGATTGTGCTCGAGCGCCAACACTTCGCCGGCGGCTTTCGTGCGGCCGTACGCGGAGACCGGATGCCGTGGCGCGTCTTCGGCGTACGGTGTCGTGGCCGTTCCGTCGAAGACGTAATCAGTCGAGAGCTGCACAAGTCGTGACTCGTGCCGAGCCGCAGCGAGAGCGAGGTTGTGCGGGCCAACGGCGTTGACGAGGTGAGCGTTCTCTTCGTCCGTCTCCGCGTCATCCACTCGTGTGTAGGCAGAGGCGTTGATGATGACGTCGAAGCCGGCAAGTGCGTCTACCGCGGCTGCGCCATCGGTGATGTCAAGCTCAGCGCGCGTGAAGCCAGTGGCTTCATGGCTGCTGAGCGCGTGCACGAGGTCGGTGCCGAGCATTCCGCCGGCACCAACAACTGCAATTCGGGTCACAGCGCAGCCTTCTCCTTGAGGGGCTCCCACCACTGGCGGTTGTCGCGGTACCACTGCACCACGTCGGCGAGGCCTGCTTCGAAGGGAACCTGCGGTTCGTAGCCCAGCTCCGACTGGATCTTGGAAATATCGACGCTGTAGCGAAGGTCGTGACCGAGGCGGTCTTCGACGCGGTCAACGAACGACCAGTCGGTACCCGTGTGATCGAGCAGCAGTTGCGTAAGTTCTTTGTTGGTGAGCTCGGTGCCGCCACCGATGTTGTAAATCTCGCCAGCGCGACCGCCGCTGAGCACGAGAGCGATGCCACGGCAGTGGTCGTCAACGTGCAGCCAGTCGCGCACGTTGTTGCCTTCGCCGTACAGCGGAACATGCTTGCCGTCGATGAGGTTTGTCACAAACAGCGGGATGAGCTTCTCGGGGAAGTGGTAGCGACCGTAGTTGTTGGAGCAGCGCGTGATCGACACGTTCATGCCGTGGGTGCGGTAGTAACTGCGGGCCAGGAGGTCGCTGCCCGCTTTCGATGCCGAGTAGGGCGAGTTGGGCTCGAGCGGGCGCTGTTCATCCCACGACCCTTCTTCAATCGAACCGTAAACCTCGTCGGTGGAGACGTGCACAAAGCGAGGCGTTTTGGCGCGCAGCGCAGCGTCGAGCAAGCGCTGGGTGCCAAGAACGTTAGTTTCCACAAACGCGCTGGCGTCGCGGACCGAACGGTCGACATGCGATTCTGCCGCAAAGTGCACAATGGCATCTACGTCACCCAGAAGGCTGTCGAGAAGCTCGGCATCGCGGATGTCGCCCTCGACGAAGGTATAGCGCGGGGAGTCGGACACGGGGGCCAAGTTCTCCAGATTGCCCGAGTACGTCAGCGCATCGAGTACGACGACGTCAGCACCGGCCAGGTCGGGGTAGGTGTCTTCGAGCGTGCGGCGAACAAAGTTGGAGCCGATAAAGCCGGCACCGCCGGTCACGAGAATCTTCATGAGGGGTTCCTGTCGGTTGTGGGCGTCGAAGCGGCGGCAGATGCCGCTGCGCCGGTGGCGGGAAACTCTGATGCGAGGGTTCGCTTAAGTGCTTCGTGCAGGCTGAACGTGGCGGTATAGCCAGAATCGCGAAGTCGATCGGTGTTCACCGTGGTGTCGGCCGCAAACTTGCGAATACGAACCGCACTGATCGGGAAAGTGCGTCGTGTGATTTTAGCGGCAGCGTCGAAAACGTAGCCCGCAACTATCCCCAGTGCCAGCGGAAGGCGGATGCCGCTCGCCGCGTGCACGTTCATTTCGTCGCGCAGAATGGCGATGAGCTCTTTGGTCGAAAGATCGGGCTTGTCCGCAAAGTTGCGGATCTCAATGCCGGTGGGAGCCTCGAGGCGGCTCGCGATGTACCCCACGATGTTGCCCACATAGGCCATCGACTTTCGGTTCTCACCCTTGCCGACCATGATGAAGCGGCCAGAGGAAACCTGTTTGGCCAAGTTGTAGACGTTACCGCGGTTGCCCTCACCGAACACGACTGAGGGGCGAACGATCGCAAGCGAGCGGGCGGCATCCGCGTTCGCCCATGTGCTGAAGACGCCTTCGGCGGCAAGCTTGGTGCGACCGTACTCGTTGAAGGGCTCGGGCACCGAGTCTTCGGCGGCGTTGTTCTTGTCGAGGCCGTAGATCGCGACGGTGCTCGTGAAGATAATGCGTTGGATGCCGTTGGCCTCGGCCGCCGCGACGACAGCGTGTGCTCCGCCCACGTTGACCTCGGTGTACAGGCTCAGCGGAGTCACGTCGTCGCGGTGCTCGGCGGCGAGATTGATGATCGCGTCGTGGCCGACAGCGGCTGCGGAAAGTTCTTCAGCCGAACGGACATCGCCGGTGACCGACTGTTCAGGAAAGCGCGCCGAGATATGACGATCGAAGTTGGTGAACTCGTGCCCCTGCTCGTTCAGGGTTTCAAGCAGGCGAGTGCCGATAAAGCCACTACCGCCGACGACGAGAATCTTCATAACGTTGCTTTCTCTCTTTGCGACAGGTTGTTTGTTCACCACACACCGGTGCTGATCAACAGCGCAATTATCCACTGATCTCTTGGGCGTCGCCTGAGTTGCTTCGCGCGGCGCGCGAGAGCAAAGCGAGAACGCAGGTTTCTCTTCGCTACGAGCTCGCGCATCCGTTCAAGTTCGGCGCGGTGGTCGTCATCGGCCACGCTCAGGGCCACGCGGGCCAGGAGCCGAGCTTGCCCCCGATGCCATTGCTCACGAACGAGAGAGAGGCGGGAGAACGCCGAACGTGCGCCCACGTTCGCGCCCATGACGTTGGCATCGTGCTGACGGTACTCCACAGTGGGCACGGCGTCGATGTGCCAGGTCCAGCCATGAGCTCGCGCCAAGACGTAGAGTAACCAGTCGTGGTACTGCGGCAGGGGATTGGCCGCCGCTGAATCGAGATACTCGCGAGCGAGCGCCACCAAGCGGTTTGACATGAGGAAGGTCGACCCGGGGCCGGGGCTTTCGAGCAGGTAGTCGAACCGACGCTGCGGAAAGTCCTTTTTGACGAGACTGCGCTCGCCGGTGGCCGTAAACGAGGTGACGTTAGAAGAGACGCCATCGGCGGCGAGCTTCGTGCTGAGGCGCACGTGCGACGCCAGCTTTGTGGGCACCCAGATGTCGTCTTGGTCGCAGAACGCGTAGTACTCGCGGTCGGCGGGTGCCAGCTGGATCAAGCGGTAAAAGTTCGCGGCGGCGCTGCCGGAAGCTCCATCGCTCGCGATCACGGTCAGTCGAGGTTCGACCGCTGCTTGTTCGGCGAGCCACTCTGCGGTGCCGTCGGTTGACGCATCGTCACGTGCGAAAACTTCGACCTCAACGCCCTCTTGAGCGAGCACGCTATCAAGCTGTTCGGGAAGCCACCGACGGCCGTTGTGGGTCGCCAAGAGAACGGCAACACGGGGTAGGACCCTTGGGGTGTGATCGGTAGGCATAACTCCCCAATGATAGTTGGCTTGGCGGTGCGCGCCACCGCAGGCGGGGCAGCTTAAGCTGGAACCATGAGCGAGCCCGCGTCCACCCCTCGAATCTCGGTGGCGCTGTGCACCCATAACGGTGCCTCGTACGTCGAAGAACAACTGCTCAGCATCCTCGAACAGCAGCCCGCCCCTACACAATTAGTGGTGTCGGATGACGCGTCCCGCGACGACACGATCGACCGCGTTCGCGCGGTCGCGGCCCGCTATCCTTCGGTGCAGCTGACCGTTTTCGAAAACACCCCACCCCTCGGCGTCACCAAGAACTTTGAACAGGCGATCCGAGCGTGCACGGGCGACCTCATTGCCCTGAGCGATCAGGATGACGTCTGGCACCCGGGGCGGCTTGCGCTGTTTGCTACCCAGTTTGCCGCGCAGCCGACCGTCTCGCTGATTCACTCGGATGCGCGACTCGTCGATGGCGCGGGTGCGCCGCTCGGTCACACTCTGTCGGGGGCCCTCGGCGTTGGCGCGGGCGAAGTGGCGAGCATCCACGCGGGCGACTCTTTCTCGGTGATGCTGCGGCGCAATCTCGTTACCGGGGCCTGCACTGTGTTCCGTCGTAGCCTTGTGGAGTTCGCAGCCCCCTTCCCGCCGTCCTGGGTGCATGACGAATGGCTAGGCATCATTGCTGCAGCAGTGGCGTCAACAGATTTCGTCGAGCAGCCGACGATCGACTATCGCCAGCACGGATCGAACCAGATCGGCGCTACCAAACTCACGCTCGCCGGAAAATTTGGGCGCATGATGGAGCCCCGGCGTGACCGCAACGCCCGCCTTGAAACGAACATGACGGTGCTGGTCGACCGCCTGCAGCGGCTCGGGGCTCGCGTTAGCGACGAGAAAGTCAACCGCGCTCTGGCCAAACTCGAGCACGAACGCATGCGCAACGCGCTGCCCGAAGCCCGATTCCGACGGATTCCGACCGTCGCACGCGCTTTCGCTGCGGGGCACTACGGTCGCTACTCGCGTGGCCCGCTCGACGCGGTGCGTGACGTTCTTCAACCCGTCGACTAACACTCTGAGCATCCTGAACCGTCCGCCAAGCCTCGCCGGGTAGGATTCTTGGTGTGCAAATACGTGAACTCTCGGTGCCTGATTCCTACGAAATCACCCCCAAACAATTCGCCGATGAACGCGGCGTTTTCTTGGAGTGGTACCGCTTCGACAAACTCGAAGAGGTAGTAGGGCACCCGCTCGACCTTCGACAGGCCAATACTTCGGTATCCAAGCGCGGCGTCGTTCGCGGCATCCACTATGCGGATGTCCCTCCCGGGCAGGGCAAATACGTCACGGTCACGCACGGCCGCGGCATCGACTTCGTGGTCGACATCCGCGAGGGTTCGCCGACCTTTGGTCAGTGGGACTCGGTCATTCTCGACACCGTCGATCGTCGCGCGGTCTATGTGGCGGAGGGGCTTGGCCACGCGTTCATTGCTCTCACCGACGACGCCACCCTCACTTACCTCGTGAGCGATGTGTACAAGCCCGGCGCCGAGCACGACATCAATGTGCTCGACCCCGAAATCGGCTTGGTCTTCCCGCCCGAGCTCGAAGAACTCGTTCTCTCGCCCAAAGACAAAATTGCGCCCACCCTTGCCGAACGCCTCGCCGATGGCTCGCTGCCGTCGTACGCTGCCGTTAAGGAGTACTACGAGGCAAACCGAAAGGAACGCAACTAATGCGCGGAATCATTCTGGCCGGCGGCAGCGGAACGCGCCTCTGGCCCATCACCAAGGGCATCTCCAAGCAGCTCATGCCCATTTACGACAAGCCGATGGTCTACTACCCATTGTCGACGTTGATGAGTGCGGGCATCCGCGAAATTTTGATCATCACGACTCCGGATGACCAAGCCCAGTTCCAGCGCCTCTTAGGTGATGGCAGCGAGCTTGGCATCGAACTGTCGTATGCCGTGCAGCCCTCGCCGGACGGGCTTGCGCAGGCATTCATCATCGGTGAAGAGTTCATCGGTGACGAAAAGGTCGCCCTCGTTCTAGGCGACAACATCTTCCACGGCATGGGGCTCGGTTCGAACCTGCGCCAGCACAACGACATCGACGGCTCGCTGATCTTTGCGTACCACGTGCGCAACCCGCGGGCGTACGGCGTTGTCGAGTTCGACGAGAACTTCATCGCCCAGTCGATCGAAGAGAAGCCTCTCGAGCCGAAGAGCAACTACGCCGTTCCCGGCCTCTACTTCTACGACAACTCGGTTATCGAGATCGCCAAGTCGATCACGCCGAGCGCACGCGGTGAGCTTGAAATCTCCACCGTCAACGAGCACTACCTCAACCGGGGTCAGCTGCAGGTCAACGTGCTCGACCGCGGTACGGCCTGGCTCGACACCGGAACCTTCGAGTCAATGGTTCAAGCCACCGAGTTCGTGCGCGTCATCGAAGACCGTCAGGGCTACAAGATCGGCTGCATCGAAGAGATTGCGTGGCGCGCTGGCTGGATTTCGGATGACCAGCTTGCCGCCCTCGCTGCCCCTCTCGTCAAGAGCGGCTACGGCGTCTACCTCGAAGGACTGATGGCGGCAACGAAGTGACTCGCGTATTGATCATCACGGGTGACCCCATTGGTCCCCGGATGGCCGGCCCCGCGATTCGCTCGTGGAACATGGCTCTCGCGCTCGCTGAAGCGGGCAACGAGGTCACGCTCGTGACGACGACCAAGCTGCAACAGGTTGATGCCCCCTTCGAGCTCACGCTCGTGACGCCGGGGGAGAACGACGCTTTCGCGAAGCTCGAACAGTGGTGCGACGTTGTGGTCTTTCAAGGTCATGCGATGCGCCAGTTCGAAGTGTTGCGCACCACCGAGAAGATCACTGTCGTAGATATTTACGATCCGATGCATCTCGAAATGCTCGAACAGGGCCGCGAACTTGCGCGCGCGACGTGGGAGTTGCGCGTCACGACGGCTACCGAGGTGCTCAACGAGCAACTCGCGCTCGGTGACTTCTTTATGTGCGCCTCGGAGCGTCAACGTCTGTTCTATTGTGGACAAATGGCGGCGCTCGGGCGCCTCAGCCCCACCACCTACGAGAACGATCCTCACCTTGAGGGCCTTCTGAGCGTTGTGCCATTCGGTCTCGAAGGAACGCCACCCTCACACTTGCGGAATACCCTCAAGGGCGTGCTTCCCGGCATCGAGGCTGACGACAAGCTCATGATTTGGGGCGGCGGCGTTTACAGCTGGTTCGATCCCAAAACGCTCATCCGCGCTGTCGCGAAACTGGCTGAGACGCGAGATACAGCGAAGCTTTATTTTCTCGGCACTCGGCATCCAGGTGTTGACCAAATGGGGATCGTCCGGGAATCGCACGATCTTGCTGCTGAGTTGGGTGCGCTCAACACCTCGGTGTTCTTTAACGAGGAGTGGGTCGACTACGCCGACCGCCAGAACTATCTGACCGAAGCGGATGCCGGCGTCAGCACCCACATGTCGCATATCGAGACGACGTTCTCGTTCCGCACTCGCATCCTCGACTATCTCTGGGCGGGACTGCCCATGGTAGTTACTGAGGGCGATAGCTTCGCCGATCTCATCGAGGCTGAGGGACTGGGGCTCACCGTGCCGGCTCAGGATGCGGATGCTCTCGCCGCAGCCCTCGATCGTGTTCTCTATGACGAATCGTTCATCGCCGAGTGCAAGCGCAACGTCGCGCGCGTTCGCGAAGACTTCTACTGGAAGCGCACCCTCGCGCCTTTGGTGAATTTTGTTTCCAACCCGCAGCACGCCGCAGACCACGTAGAAACGCGTCGCCGTGGGGTGGCCCTGGGTGGTAAAATTCGCAAGCCCTACGGCCTGCGACACGACCTGCGCATGGCGTGGCATCACTTGCGTCACACGGGTGTCAAAGCTACGGCAGCTAAGGTCGTCGCGAGAGTTCGGAGCTAAATTTTGCTCACAGCTGTCTCACGGTTGAATGACGTTAGCGTTATCGGATGTTGACTGGCCTGCGCTCCGTGTTGTCGCGCTCCGACCGTCGAATCAGGATGATCGTGGCGCCGATCTTGGTGTTCGCCGCACTTGCGGCGTGGGCTTTGTCGTCACCGGTCGGTGCCAGCCCTGACGACGACTTTCATTTGACCAGTATTTGGTGCGCGACCGGCAACTCAGACTACTGTTCTCCGTCTGGCGATGACCGGACACGTCTGGTTCCACCTGCTGTGGCAAACCCCGCCTGTTTCGCTTATGACGCGAAGGAGAGCGCCGGATGTCAGGATCGGCTCGACTTCACTGCAGGAGCCACACAAGAGACTGGGCGAGGTAACTTCGCAGGCGGGTATCCCGTTGTTTACTACGGCACCATGAGCATGTTCGTTGGCCCCGATGTGCATGCCTCTGTGATCGTGATGCGGCTCGTCAATATTGCTCTCTTCGTGGGCATCGGAGTGGCGCTATACCTTTTATTACCACGCACACGTCGCCAGATTCTTATCTGGCAATGGGCACTCACGACTGTGCCGCTCGGATTATTCGTTCTTAGTTCCAATAACCCCAGCTCTTGGGCGGTGATGGGAGTCGGGTACGGCTGGCTTGCGCTTCTTAGCTTCTACGAATCACGTGGGAAACGCCGTGTTGGCTTGTGCGTCCTGTATCTTCTCGCTGCGGTTATGGCATCGGGTTCGCGCAGTGATGCGACCATATTCTTTGTGCTTGCGTCTGTCGCAGCAGCAATTCTTGCGTTCGCGAACACACGCCGCTACTGGATGTCATCGATTCTGCCGGTCGTAGGCTTCGTACTTTGCGCCGTGCTCTTCCGAGCCTCACGTTCCGCCGACGTCGTTACAGGAGGCATCGAGGAGGGACTGGGGTGGAACGTTATCTTCCCCCGAATCGCCTACAACCTCACTGAGGTTCCCTCGATCTGGACGGGGATCTTTGGCCAGTCTTGGGGGCTGGGTTGGCTTGATACGTCGATGCCCTCGCTAGTGTGGGTCAGTGCGCTTGCAGCAATGCTGGGTGCAGGCTTCTTCGCGGCGCGCGCAGCTTCTGTCCGCAAATCTATCGTCATGGCATTGGGCGTCACCGCGCTTGCCTTGATTCCCGTCGCTCTGTTGGTGCTTGCAGGCAAAGACGTTGGTGAGGATTTTCAGCCCCGGTATCTCTTGCCTTTGGTCGTCGTTTTTGTCGGAACCCTGTTTTTCACGAACCACGAGCAGTCAATCGACTTCAATCGCGCGCAAGTGTGGCTCATCGTAGTTGCGTTGGCTGGGGCCAACCTCATCGCATTGCATTTGAGCATTCGCAGATACGTCACGGGTATTGACGCACTCGCGCCAAGTCTGGATGCCGATCGCGAATGGTGGTGGGATGCCGTGATTAGCCCGAATATGACATGGGGACTCGGCGTGATTGCTTTTGCCGCCGCGCTCGCAATACTCTTGCCCGGCCATGCCAATACCCTCCCGGTTTCGAGGGAACAGGTACAGAAGGGAACGCCAGCGTAGATCGATAGGCCATCCTCTGCGATACTCTTTTCTAATGCAACCCGGAACTCTGCACTCTTCTGCGGCACCTCGAGACGCTGGTCGCAGCTCTCGATTTCGGTTGATTTTTCTTGCACCTTTGTTTGCGCTGATTGCTCTCACAGCATGGGCATTCGCTTCACCTATGGGGGCGTCACCAGACGACGACTATCACTTAGTTAGCATTTGGTGCGCCACTGGAAACGAGGCTTTCTGCCAGCCCGGTTCGGCCGAAAACACTCGCCTTGTGCCCAACTCTGTGCTCGAGTCTCCGTGCTATGCGTTCCATCCGATTAGGAGCGCGGCCTGTCAGCGGAACTTAGATTTTGAGAATAGCGCGTTCGTGGAGACTGACCGCGGCAACTTCGTGGGTGCGTACCCACCTGTTTATTACTCTGTAATGAGTATTTTTGTGGGGAGCAACCCTCTCGTTTCTGTGATTCTTATGCGGCTTTTCAACGTGCTCCTCTTCGTCTCGATGACAACAGCCCTCTATGTGCTGCTTCCCGCCCGAAGACGCTCCCCGCTTGTCTGGGGCTGGCTTATCACTACTATGCCGCTGGGTCTTTTCCTGCTCGCGTCAAACAACCCCAGTGGGTGGGCGATTACGGGCGTCGGTACAGCGTGGCTCGCTCTCCTAGGCTTCTATGAATCTTCGAAAAGGTCGAAGACCATTGCCTTGGGTGCTATTTTCGCTCTCGCGGTAGTGATGGCAGCAGGGTCCCGCGGCGATGCAGCGATGTATGTGGCCGGTGCCATAGGAGTCGTGGCAATTCTTGCGTTTACACCCACTCGACGCTTTCTCTACCGCTCAATATTGCCCTTATCGATGCTGGTTGTGAGCGCGTTCTTTTTTCTTACATCGCGTCAGACCGCAAGTGGGATCACTGGTTTTAGCGGAGGTTCGAACGCCGCTGCGTCAAGCGATCAGGTCGCGGGTAACATCGACAGCCTTTCGGGGTTCGGTCTTTTTGTCTACAACCTCCTCAACGTTCCATCGCTCTGGACCGGCGTTTTTGGCGGTTGGGGTTTGGGCTGGATTGACACAGTAATGCCCGCAGTCGTCTTAGTTCTCGCTCTTGCGGTGTTCTTCGGCGTGGGCTTTGCCGGATTATCAGTTCTTAACGGTCGTAAGGCTTTTGTGCTCGCAGGAGTTGGATTTGTGCTGTGGGCACTTCCTACTTACGTACTTACTCAGGGCGGTGACAAAGTCGGAGAGCAGGTCCAACCTCGTTACCTGCTGCCACTTATCGTGCTGCTCGGCGGTCTGTTGGCGTTGAGAGCAGGAAATAGACACCTAGCTCTGGGAAGAATTCAGTCGGCAGCGGTGATCGTTTCTTTGAGCGTCGCTTTCGTGATTGCGCTCCACACTAATATTCGCCGCTACGTAACAGGAACTGGTGTTCCAGGATGGAATCTTAGTTCCGGCGCGGAGTGGTATTGGCAGGGCGTTCCTTCGCCGATGATTGTGTGGGCCTTGGGATCCGCTGCGTTCGCATCGCTTGTGTTCATTTTGGTTCGCGAGCTGTTTATCACTGCGGCGTTAGAGCCCGCTGCGGAAAGCGGCAGCGGGCTGGATACTAAGCGGCCGGTTTCCCAATGACCCGGTAGGTCACTCCGGCCCACTGATCGGCACTGCTCACGCGGCGCCCGTCTACAAACGTGCGGATGCCAGGAAGCTGCTTTGCGCTGAGAGATCGGTACTCAGCGTGGTCAGCCTGCACGACTGCAGCGTCAACCTCTTCGCCATAGTGATATGGAACGAAGCCGAGTTTCTCTAGCTCTGCATCGGTGTACAGCGGGTCATGAACAAGCACCGTTGCGCCGCGTGAGCTGAGGGAATCCACCGCCGCAAAAACGCCGGAAAATGCGGTCTCTTTGACCTCGCCGCGGTAGGCGGCACCGAGAACAACCACTCGAGCGCCGGTGAGCTCGCCGTGAGCACCTTCGAGGAGGCCGATGGTGTAATCGGGCATTCCGGCATTTGCTTCGCGCGCGGCACGCACGATGCTCGCTTCCGGGTCATTCCAAAGGTACAGACGAGGATAAACCGGAATGCAGTGGCCGCCGACCGCGATACCGGGCTGGTGGATGTGACTGAACGGTTGGGAGTTGGTGGCTTCAATAACGGCGTAAACATCGATGCCGTTGTTGCCGGCGAATCGAGCAAACTGGTTGGCGAGCCCGATATTTACGTCGCGATAAGTGGTCTCGGCGAGCTTGGCGAGCTCGGATGCTTCGGCCGAACCGAGATCCCAGACTCCGTTGGCGCGCGCGAGATCAGGGCGGTCATCAAAATCAAGCACGTCGTTATAGAACGCCGTTGCCTGCTTGGCACCCTCTGTAGAGAGTCCACCCACGAGCTTGGGATACTTGCGGAGGTCTTCGAAGACGCGACCCGTGAGTACGCGTTCGGGGGAGAACACGAGGTGAAAATCCGTTCCCTCGGTTAGCCCCGATACTTCTTCAAGCAGAGGCTTCCATCTGTTGCGGGTGGTGCCGACAGGAAGCGTAGTTTCGTAGGAGACGAGTGTTCCAGGGGTGAGGTGTTCACCGAGTGAACGAGTGGCGGTATCCATCCAGCCGAAGTCAGGGTTTGCATCCTTGTCGACGAACAGCGGAACAACGAGTACGACAGCATCGGCGTTAGGGATCGCATCGGCGTAGTTGGTGGTCGCGCGCAGCTTTCCTGCGGGAACGAGCTCGCTTAGTTTCTCTTGGAGATGAGCTTCACCGGGGAATGGCTCAAGGCCCTTGTTCACGAGATCGACGAATTCGGCGTTGATATCAACGCCTACAACCTCGTGGCCCTTCGAGGCGAATTGAACAGCCAGTGGGAGGCCGATCTTACCGAGAGCAACAACTGCGATTTTCACGAAATAGGTCCTTTAGGTCATACGGTAAACGATGGCTGTGCTTAGACAATTCTAACCGCGCTTTGCTGAGGCTCCGAGGCAGAACGGTGTTGTTCTTGCGGCAGGCGGACGGAGTGCGGATATTGCCAGCGTTCATGCTCAGGGACTTCGCTGACCATAGGGCACAATGGAGTGCGGCTATTTTTCTGTCGGACCAACCATGAGGAGCCCTACGTCGATGTTTGCTCCTGACTCAGAAGGTAACGCGCGGTCGCTCGACGGGATCAACGTCGTGGTAGCGAGTCGAATCTATCTGCCTGAACCTGGCGCGGCGTCGCTTCGTCTCGCTGCATTATCACGAGCATTGCGAGATGAGGGCGCTCTCATAACTGTACTCACGAGCACTTCCCCGAAAGAGTATGGGAACGAAATTTCAGATCACAGTGGCATTTCTGTGAAGCGTGGAAAAGTACTGCGCGATCGTCTTGGCTACGTACGGGGCTACCTCCAATATTTGAGTTTCGACATTCCACTATTTGCGCGTCTTCTGTTTTCGCGCAGGATTGACGTTGTGGTGGCGGAGCCTCCTCCGACAACCGGTGTGGTGGTTAGATTTCTTTGCACAGTTCGTCGTATCCCTTACCTCTACTATGCGGCTGATCTGTGGTCAGACGCCGTCGAATCTACGGGGTCGCCGCGGCTCGTAGCTCGGGTTGTCCGCGCCATGGAAAGGTTTGTCGTCCGAGGGGCTGCTGCCGTACTTTCTGTTTCGCCGTCTGTTTCTGACCGGGTGAGCGAGTTGGAGCGTAGCGTGGTTCCCGTGACAGTGGGAAACGGTGTGGATACGACTGTTTTCTCCTTAGAGGGTGAGGCTCATTCGGC
This sequence comes from Salinibacterium sp. VpJ6, assembly GCF_059767345.1. Taxonomy (NCBI): domain Bacteria; kingdom Bacillati; phylum Actinomycetota; class Actinomycetes; order Micrococcales; family Microbacteriaceae; genus Salinibacterium; species Salinibacterium sp. VpJ6. Next base: position 867,790 of record NZ_JBSOQL010000001.1, on the reverse strand, counting down.
GGAGCCTCGTTACCTTCTCTACGCCGGAACGTCCTCGGAGGTGCACGGAGCCACAGTGTTCATGGATGCTTTCAAACTAGTTCTCGACCAGGTCGCAAGCGCGCGGCTGATTTTCGTTGGGCAAGGGGCCGAGCGTCATGCCCTTGAAGAAGCCGCCGCAGGCCTGCCCGCTGGCGCGGTAACATTTGTCCCGAGAGTTTCCCCCGACGAGGCGGCACGCTGGATTCGCGGTGCTCGAGCGACTCTCGCGAGTGTTAGGCCGGGTGCCTACGCAATTGGTTTCCCCACCAAAATATATGCTTCGGTCGCTTGTGGAGTCCCTGTGATTTACTCGGGCACCGGCGTCGGACGCGAGTTCGCAGAGAAGCACGACATAGGGTGGGCCGTCGAATACTCGCCCACGCACGTGGCGGATGCGATGCTGGAGGCCTTTGACGGCCGGTTTCGCGAGGCGAATCGAGAACGACTGGCTCAGCTAGCTGTGGCGGAGGTGTCGCTGAGCGCAGTCGCAAGTCGAGCGGCGAGAGCGGTCGCTACCGTGGTCAATAATTTCCAGAGGAAAGGCGGTGCCAGATGACTTCACGGTCGCGTATTCTTTGCATCTCACTGACTCCCATCATGGGTGATGCCCGTGTGCTGCGTCAGCTTGGTGTCTTGGCGCAGTTCGGCGACGTAACCACTGTTGGGTTTGGCCCGAAGCCGAAAGATGCAAAGGAGCATATTGAGGTTCCTTCGGATTTGAGGACGCTCCCGCAGACGGCAAGCGGAGTGCTCGCGCTTGCACTGCGTCTATTGCACAGATCTGAACTCGCGGCTCCGGCGATAAAGTACGCGCTGAACGCGCTTGAGGGAAAAAAGTTTGACCTCGTCGTTGCCAATGACGCACGTGTCCTCGCTTTAGCCCATTCAGTTGCAGGGACGGCGCCCGTGTGGGCAGACATGCATGAATGGGCTCCTGAGGAACGTAGCCACATTCTTTCGTGGCGTTTACTCGTTGCTCCCTTGATGTCGCACTTGTGCAGAGAGTACTTACCGCGAAGCGTTGCTGTTACAACGGTCTGCGATTCAATAGCGCAGTTATATGAGCGAGATTTTTCGGTTCGGGCTCAAGTAATGCGCAACTCAGGCCCCTGGCAGGACCTCGCACCTGGAGCCGTCGACCCCACACGGGTTCGACTTGTTCACAGTGGCGCAGCGGTTCATGGTCGCTCGATTGAGACAATGATCGACGTTGTCCGGCAACTAGACAACCGCTACAGTCTTGATCTCTTTCTCGTTCCCGCGGCTGACGGAGGACGGTATCTCACCAGCCTGAAGGAGAGAGCCGACGGATGCGAGCGAATTTATTTTCGAGATCCAGTGGCACCGGCGGATATTCCTCACACACTCAACCAATTTGATGTCGGTGTCTTTTGGATTCCGCCAACCCACACCAATGCGAGATTTACACTGCCCAATAAGTTCTTCGACTATGTTCAAGCGAGGCTCGCGATTGCAGTCGGCCCCAGCGTGGAGATGGCATCGCTTGTCCGCACGCACGATCTTGGTGCAGTGAGCGACGGTTATTCCGTTGAGAGCTGTCTTCGGTCTCTCGAGCAGTTGACGCCCAAGAGGGTCGAAGCCGCCAAGTTGGCTTCTGACGCCGCTTCACATGAGCTAAGTTTCGGAGCGGATGAGAAGGTCGCCCAACTCATAGTTTCCGCTGCGCTTGGCAGAGACGGAAAAGATCTGGCGAAGGTGACCTAATGTGTCAAACTAGGTCGATGGCCGGAGTCTGGGTAATTATCCCGATGTTCAACGAGGGATCCGTTATCGGCGGGGTCGTCGCGGACGTTCGCCAAACATTCCCTAACGTGGTGTGTATCGACGATGGTTCATCGGATTCTTCGGTTGACGCCGCTAGGCAGGCGGGGGCGATCGTTGTTGAGCACCCGATAAACCTGGGGCAGGGCGCAGCTTTGCAGACTGGGTTGGACTACGCACTTTCTGATCCAGCAATGGATGCCGTCGTTACTTTCGATGCTGATGGCCAGCACCGAATCGAAGATGCTGTCGACATGCTTGGGCGACTTCGCGCAGAAAATCTCGACATCGTGATTGGTTCACGCTTTCTCGATAAACGAACGCAGATGGGCGCGCTCAAGCGAACAGTTCTCAAAATGGCTGCTGTTTATACCCGTTTGACCACCGGCATGGCACTTACCGACGCGCACAATGGTTTGCGCGTCATTGGCAGGCCTCTGGCGGAGCTCATCCAATTGCGCCAAAACCGCATGGCGCACGCTTCTGAGCTAGTCGATCAAGTCGGCGCTGCTAAGGTCAACTGGGCCGAGCATCCGACCCACATTCTTTACACTGACTACTCGCGAGCTAAGGGGCAGTCGGTCCTCAATTCCGTGAACATTCTCGTCGACCTCCTCTTCAGGTAACCCTTATGCAGATTATTTTCCAAGTCATTACTGTGCTCATCGTTGCGGCGGCGGCATTCTTCAGCTTCCGCGGAGGTGGAGCGCGTCACCAAGCGATTAGGCGCATCGCCCTGCTCCTGTTCATCGTAGCGATAGCATCCTCGGTGTTCTTTCCTGGTATTTGGACGTGGTTAGCGAACATCGTCGGCATTGGCCGAGGAGCAGACCTGTTGCTCTATCTGATGGTTCTCGTCTTTCTGGCTTTTGTGGCGTCCACCTACCGTAGGTTCCGAACTTTGCAAAACGAGATAACCCTTCTCGCGCGCGAACTCGCGTTGAGCCGGGCGGATTCTTCGAACCTTCCTAATGCATCCGAAGAAGGCTCGGAATGACTGGCGCTAAGTATCAGTCCTTGGATAGTGCGCCTCATGAAAGACAGCGATGAAACACATTATTTCTGTCTATAAGGAACTACTGGGTGCCTTGCCTTCTAACGCACGGCGCTTTGTTGCCTTGTTCGCGATACTGCAGGCGGCCCTGGCACTTCTCGATGCTGCTTCGCTGGGTCTGCTAGCGGTGATTATTGCTCCCCTTAGTTCGGGCGATAGGGTATCCCTTCCGCTTTTGGGAGAGTTGGATGATCAGGGTGCATTCATTGCGATTGGCGTTGTGTGCCTACTGATCATTACCAAAGGCGTGCTTTCAGTTGTCCTCTTGTGGTGGGGAACCAGAAGGTTCGCTTTTTACGAACTTGAGATCGGGAACAGACTCTTCAAGTCGTACATAGCTGCTCCGTGGATCGAAAGACTCAAGAAGAACTCGTCTGAAGTCGTGCGTCTCGCGGATGGCAGCGTCAATGCCGCCGTCTTGAGCTTTCTACTCCCTGGCGCGACAGTGCTCGGCGAACTGGCCAGCCTTATTTCGGTGATAACGGTGTTGGCGATATTCCAGCCCTTGATCGCGGCGGTGACGCTTGTCTACCTGGGTGCGATCGGTGCAGTTCTGTACTTTTGGGTTGCGCGTCACTCGCGAACAGCAGGTCGAGTGAATCTTAAGTTCTCCCTTGAAACGGCGCGGTTTATCACCGAGATGATCGGTGCGATGAAGGAAATCACGCTTCGGGGCAAGACCGCAGAAGTCGTTGAGGTGGTCCGCGAAAGCCGTGCCCACAGCACTCGAGCGAGAGCTAATGCAAACTTTTTGAGTCAGGTTCCGCGCTTCGTTCTTGAAGCAGGCGTGGTTGGCGGGTTTGTTCTTGTGGGCGCAGTTGGCTTCTTGTCGGGAGGCGTTGCTGCTGCGATGACGGCAATTGCACTGTTCGGGCTCGCGGGTTTCCGAATGGCTCCTTCAGTTATTAGGCTTCAGTCGGTTTTGTCACAGATGCTCGCAGCTGCGCCGCACCCTCTTGCGGTGATTGCAGAAATTCGCGCCGCGGAGTCCGCCGTCGAACATTTGAAGTCGAGGAGTTCGAAGCCTTTACCAGCACAACCAGATCACCTATCTGTGCGTAACGTCGCCTTTAGCTACACCGCTGAACTGCCGAACGTTCTTTCGGGCGTTTCTCTCGACATCCCGTTCGGCACCACCGCGGCTTTTGTCGGGCAATCGGGTTCAGGTAAATCAACTTTGGTTGACCTGATACTCGGCCTCATCGAACCGTCGAGTGGCGAGATTTCTGTCGATGACGTGTCGATAAACGAACTTACGGCGGCGTGGCGCGAACGAATTGGCTACGTGCCGCAAGACGTAGCCTTATTCGATGGCACGATTGCTCAGAACGTTGCTCTGAGTTGGAATGCCGCAATAGACCGCGACCGAGTGCAGACGGTGCTTGCTCAAGCGCAGCTGCTCGATATCGTCGAACAGCGTGTTGGAGGAATCGACGGAATGGTCGGAGAGCGCGGTTTGGCATTGTCGGGCGGGCAACGCCAGCGTTTAGGCATTGCGCGAGCCCTGTACGCGAATCCGCTCGTGTTGGTCATGGATGAAGCCACAAGCGCGCTGGACACAAAAACCGAATCGGCGGTCATGAATTCGATTGCCGGGCTAAGTGAAGAGCTCACGGTGATCATCGTTGCGCATCGACTTGCAACCGTCAAAAATGCTGATCAAGTCTTTTTCCTCAAAGAAGGAGTGCTTGAAGGGGCGGGAAGTTTCGCTGAAGTGGTAGCCCGTGTGCCTGAGTTCGCGCAGCAAGCGGCGTTGGCAGGACTGAACTAGTGCAATCACAGGTCGTAGACTCGTGGAGGGCTCCTTGTGCGGCATCCATCGCGCAGATTTATTTTTGAAGTTGCTGCATCGTGCCTCGGTGGTTTTTGCCGGGTGCGGTCTGGCGCTAATCGTTCTATCGGAAGGCACTGCATATGACTGGCGAACACGAGCACTACCAGATGTGCGTCAGAACGGTCATGGATACTACTGACCCGGACATCACTTTTGATGACGAGGGGGTTTCGTCGCATGCCCTTCGCTACGACGCCGAGTTCGCCGCAACAGTGGACGCTGCGACGAGGGGCGAAAAGCTCCCTGAGCTAGCGCGAATTGTTGAGCAGATCAAGGCTGATGGCGAGGGCAAACCCTACGACTGCATCGTGGGCATCAGTGGAGGAGTCGATAGTACCTTCCTCATTTTGCAGGCCGTAAAACTCGGGTTGCGACCACTTGCTGTGCACTTCGACAGTGGGTGGAACTCGGAGCTTGCTGTTAGCAACATTCACAATATTGTCAGCAAGCTCGAACTCGATCTGTTCACTGATGTCGTTGATTGGCGTGAGATGCGCGATCTTCAGCTTTCTTTCTTCAAGGCGTCAGTTCCCAATTGTGATATCCCCACTGACCACGCGTTTGCTTACGTTGCCTTTCATCAGGCGCAAAAGTATGGAATCAAGTACATCCTGGGCGGCAGCAATCTAGCTAGTGAGTCGATTCTCCCGCAGTCCTGGGGGTATAACGCGTCAGACGCCAGACACTTGAAGGCCATCCAACGCCGTTTCGGCAGCGTGAAGCTCAAAACTTACCCACTGATGGGACTGTTTAGGCGTCACATTTGGTTCGAAACCGTGCGGGGAATCAAGACAGTTAAGCTTCTCAACTACATGCCGTATGTCTATGCGGATGCGAAGCGGGAGATCACTGAAGAGTTGGGCTGGCGCGATTACGGCGGCAAGCACTACGAGTCTGTTTTCACGCGCTACTTCCAAGGCTATTACTTGCCTATGAAGTTTGGCTTTGACAAGCGTCTCGCTCATCTTTCCTCTCTGATCCTGTCGGGACAGATGACGCGAGATGAAGCATTGCACCAGTTGGAAACAACGAATTATCCAGAACAACTTCGCAAGCAGGACCACGAGTTCATTGCGAAAAAACTCGGCGTTACGACTGTGGAACTCGAAGCTATTTACGCGCGGCCCAAGGTTGACCACTTGAGCTACCCGAACTCTAAGTGGGCATGGGATCAGACGCTCAAACTTGCGCGGTTGGTTGCTCGTTCGACCAAATGGATGCGTCGATGAGTGTTTCCATTGTCGATTACGGGCTGGGCAACCTTGGTTCGGTTGCGAACATGTTGAAGCGAATCGGAACAGAGGTTCGTTTCGTTTCCAATCCAGACGAGGTCGCTGCGAGTGATCGCGTGCTTTTGCCCGGTGTGGGTTCTTTCGATCATGGAGTTCATGAGCTTCAGGTTCGAGGACTTGATGTCGCGTTGCGCGAGTTCGCTTCGAAAGGCAAGCCTCTGTTGGGGATTTGCCTGGGGATGCAGTTACTCGCTGATTCCAGTGAAGAGGGCGTTGAAGGCGGCCTAGGACTGATCGCGGGACGTAGTCGGAAATTCACTCCTGCGCCGAAGCTGCGTGTTCCACACATGGGATGGAGTGCGATTCACACCGCGCGCGACTCTGAGTTGTTGGCGGAGGTGCCGGACGACAACCGCTTCTATTTCGTTCATAGCTACCATTTAGTGCCGCAAGCGAAGGACACGATTCTCGCGGTCTCGCACTACGGCGAAGAGTTCGTTTCTGTTGTGCAGAAGGAGAATGTCATGGGCGCACAGTTCCATCCTGAGAAGAGTCACGATTTTGGCAAACGTCTGCTGACAAGTTTCGCGGCCGCATGAGTACCTTCCCTCGGGTTATTCCTGTTCTGCTTGTTGATGACGGCTATCTTGTGAAGCCTGTGAAGTTCGGAAAAGCGAAGTACATTGGCGATCCCATCAATGCCGTCCGAATCTTCAACGAGAAGCAGGTCGACGAACTCGTCATTAGCGATATTGGTGCGTTCAAAACTGGACGGGGCGTGAACTATTCGTTGATTGAGGAAATCGCTAGCGAAGCATTTATGCCCGTGGCATATGGCGGAGGCGTTCAGTCGGCCGCGGAGGCTAAGAGGATTGTCAATATTGGTATTGAAAAAGTTGTTCTCAACACTGCCTTTGAATCGAATCCCAGCCTTGTCACCGAGATTTCCGATGCGCTGGGTAGCTCAAGCACTGTCGTGAGCGTTGATGCCAAGAAGCGGCTTTTGGGAGGATACGATGCCTTCGGAGCGAGAGCGTCACGTAAATGGAAGACCACCCCGGTCGAAAGTGCTCAGCTGGCGGAGAAGCTGGGGGCCGGCGAAGTCATAGTGTCATCAATCGACCGTGAAGGAACGTTCTCTGGTTACGATAAACAGCTAATCGAAGAAGTGTGCGCTGCGGTGAACATTCCGGTGATCGCGTTAGGAGGTGCTTCAAACGTGAACGACTTCAGCGTCGCTCTCGATGCAGGGGCATCTGCCGTCGCAGCGGGCAGCATCTTTGTGCTCAACGGTAAGCACCGTGCTGTGCTCATCAGCTACCCGACGCAAGCGGAGATTCAGGAGATTTGGCAAAAATGACCGATGCCAGAATGAGTGGCTCTGCAGCTGCGCCTCAAGTACTCGTTTTCAGCTACACACCTACAGCGAGCGAGCCTCGCGTCCTCAAGCAAGTGTCAGAGCTTGCAAAATTCAGTGACGTGACGACGGCAGGCTTCGGGCCAGCGCCAGACGCTCCGAGCTCGCACATTGAGCTTTCCGCCGCGGCACCGTATGCCCGTTCAAAGCTCGTGACGCTTCTTTACTTGCTTGGCTTAGCTTTTCGGCAATATTGGCTTCTCGAGCGCATCAATGCGCGCGACAAAAACGCCCTCGCTGTGCTCTCACAACGGAACTGGGATGTGATAGTCGCGCATGATGTGCATACGGTTGCTGTTGCGCAGAAGCTAAACCCGAAGTCAGGCATACTGGTCGATCTTCACGAATACGCGCCTCGACAATACGAGAACTCACGGAAGTGGCGATTGCTGATCGCTCCTTACTACCGTTGGATCGTCCGAAAACGCGTGACAAAGGTCGAAGCGGTTACGACTGTCAGCCAAGGAATCGTTGAAGAGTACGCTAAGCAATTTGGTATCGATGCCGCACTCGTAGTCAATGCGACGCCATATAGCGATCTCAGCCCTACCGCGGTTGGAGATCCTATCCGTTTGGTGCACAGCGGTATTCCTGGGCGCGCTCGAAAGCTCGAGTTGATGATCGATGCTGTCATCGCGACGCCGGCGAACGTGACTCTGGATTTCTACCTGATGAAGGACGGTTCAGATTACTATCGTGAACTTGTTGACCGGGCGTCGGTAACCGATCGTATTAAGTTCAGAGACCCAGTGTCGTACGATCGTCTGGTCTCTACACTGAATGGATACGATGTCGGCGTTAGCATCCTGCCGCCCACCACGTTCAACCTTGCATGGTGCCTGCCCAACAAGTTCTTCGACTTCGTGCAAGCACGATTGGGAATAATTATCGGACCATCGCCTGAGATGCAGCGATATGTTGAGAGGAACGCCCTGGGCGCGGTCACCCGTGATTTCAGTGTGGAAGCGTTTCTCGAAGTGCTTGAGGGCCTGACTGCTGAACAGGTAGCTCAATGGAAGGCAAACTCCAACGCAAGCGCGCAGGAGATGTCGAGCGCTGAGCAGGTGAAGATCTGGGGAAAGATCGTCAAGACCCTCCTCAGCGCTTGACTAGTGCATCAGAGGCGGAACTTTGAGCCGTCGAGAGCCATGTCTTCTGCGATTCGAACGACGTTTGTGCCTTCTTCTAGGGTGACAATCGCGCTCGTGTCCCCCGTGACGATAGCGTCACGCATGGCTTCGTGCTCCGCTCTCAAAGGTTCTGTCTTATTGAGTGCGAACCTTGTGACATCTCCTTCGGAGACCCCGCGGAAGGAGGACATTTGGTCCCACGTGTTTTCAATGACGCCATTTTGATAGTGGGTGAGATCAGCTGTAAGAGTGTCTGCGACGAGCGCGCCTTTCTCTCCCGTAATGATGGTTGTGCGCTCCTTGAACGGGGTGAGCCAGTTCACCGTATGGCTCGTAATGGTGCCGCGGCTCAGGGTCCCTATCGCGACTAACATGTCCTCGTGGTCCCGGCCGCTACGGAACGCTGTGCGGGCGTTCACCGAGACAAACTCCTGCTGCGTAACCCAAGCCGTCAAATCAATATCGTGGCTAGCAAGATCTTTGATCACGCCAACATCGGCAATTCGTCCCGGGAACGGACCTTGGCGGCGAGTCGTGACCTGATAGATTTCACCAATCAGTCCGTCTTCGATGCGCTGACGGGCGGACTGGAGCGCGGGGTTGTAGCGCTCGATATGGCCGACACCACCAATAAGTCCAGCTTCTGCGAATAGATCACGCAGTGCGATCGCATCCGCCGTAGTCGAAGCGACAGGTTTTTCGATGAGCGCGTGAATGCCTCGCTCCGCTAATGTGCGCCCTATATCGAGGTGGTAAATCGTCGGCGCGGCTACGACACAATAATCGAAGCCCAAGTCGAGAAATCGCTCCAAGTCGCGAATGACCGGCTTGCCTTCGATTTGGTCGGCGACAGACGGCGACGGGTCATAAACTCCCTTGAATTCAACTCCGTCGAGCTCGTTAAGGACCCGGCTGTGGTGGCGGCCCATTACTCCGAGGCCGAGAACGCCTGCGCGTAATGTCATTTAGCTGCCTGCCTTTGCGACGTCGTTTACTGCCTCGACGATGGTGTCACGTTCCTGCTGAGTGAGCGAGGGGTAGACGGGCAAAGAGAGCGCTTGAGTAGCGACCTCTTCAGTAACAGGAAGGTCGAGTTCGAGCTTGAACGACGGCAGACGGTGGATCGGTGTTGGGTAGTACACGCCCGTGCCAATTCCGCGAGCGGTGAGTGCCTCCGCGAATGCATCGCGGTCGTGATCGACGACGCGGATCGTGTACTGGTGGTACACGTGAACTGAGCCATCGGCAGTTGGGGGTGTGACAACACCGGAGAGGTTCTCGTTGAAGAACTGAGCGTTGTCTTGACGCTGCTTGGTCCAGCCGGCAAGTTTTCTGAGCTGGACTCGCCCAATTGCGGCGTGAATATCCGTCATGCGGGTGTTGAAGCCGACCACCTCATTCTCGTAACGACGTTCCATGCCCTGGTTGCGCAGAACGCGCGCCACGCGAGCCAGCTCGTCGGACGAGGTCGTGATCATCCCACCCTCGCCTGAAGTCATGTTCTTGGTGGGGTAGAACGAGAAAGAACCGGCGATTCCCCAGTTGCCGACAGGGATTCCATTGACCGATGCGGCGTGTGCTTGAGCGGCATCCTCAAAGACGATCAGATCGTGCTTCTTCGCGATAGCCGTGAGCTCGACCATGAGGGCCGGATGTCCGTAAAGGTGAACAGGCATGATTGCCCGGGTCAGTGGCGTGATCGCGGCTTCAACTGCGGCGGGATCAATGGAGAAGTAGTCCTTCTCGATGTCGACGAAGACGGGGGTCGCGCCGGCAAGCGCAACGGCGTTCGCGGTCGCCGCGAAACTGAACGAGGGAACGATAACTTCGTCACCTCGACCAATTCCGGCAGCGACGAACGCCATATGAAGCGCGGAAGTCCCCGAGTTGACGGCGACGGAATGTGCGCCGCCGACGATTGCCGAGAACTCAGTCTCGAACGCGGCAACCTCTGGGCCTTGCGCAAGCATTCCTGAACGCATTACGCGGTCAACGGCATCACGTTCTTCTTGGCCGATTTCTGGCCTGGCTGCGGGAATCACTTACTCTGCACCTCAATCAGTTGTTCGGAATCTATTTCGCGATATTTCGCATCGGTGACGGGACAAGTCCATTCACCGGGTGACGTGTTCTTGAGCGGATGCCCGGCAGTGCCGACCCAACCGACGCGCTTGGCGGGGCTTCCCACGACGAGCGCAAAGTCTGGAACGTCTTTCACTACTACCGAGCCGGCGCCGACGAGGGCCCAGCGACCTATGACGATGGGGGCGATACATGTGCTGTTTGCGCCGATTGAGGCGCCTTCGCGGATGTCGACTCCGACGGGATGCCAGTCATCTGCTGATTTAGAGCTGCCGTCAGCGTTGATCGCTCGCGGAAAATGGTCATTCGTGAGTACTACGGCGGGACCGATAAAGACACCCGCTGCTAACTTGGCTGGTTCATAAACGAGCGCGTAGTTCTGAATTTTGCAGTTCGGGCCGACCTCGACACCGGTACCCACGTACGCCCCGCGCCCCACGATGCAGTTTTCTCCGAGTACAGCATCTTCGCGCACCTGCGCATAATGCCAAACCTTAGAGCCGATCGAGATGAGCGCACTGTCGGCGACATCAGCTGTCTCGTGGACAAAGCCGCGGGTCACGGTCATGAAACTCCAGAACTAGGCGGTGGAAAACAATAGAGAACCAAGTGAATCCTACCCGCTCACTACTGACTGGACGAGGTATAGCCGAGTGTCGCTCTTAGACTTACCGTATGAGAGTTATGGTCACTGGCGGTGCCGGGTATATCGGAGCACACACTTCTCGCCTACTGGCGGGCCGTGGGGACTATGTGCTTGTCGTTGATGATCTAGTTACTGGGTCTCGCGATCGCATTCCGAACCTTCCAATCGTGCAGCTCAATTTCTCGAGTGGGTCTGTGGCGCAGCTCGCGAGCCTCATGAGAGAGCACCGCATCGATGCCGTGATCCACTTTGCCGGGCGGAAGCAAGTGGCGGAGTCCGTCGCGAAGCCAGCTTGGTACTATGAGCAGAACGTCGGAAGTGTCACGCAGTTGCTTCTCGCGATGGAGCAGGCGGAGGTCTCCAAGCTAGTATTCTCATCGTCGGCGGCCGTCTACGGTGATGCCTCGGGAGCGATATCCGAGGATGCGCCGACCACCCCGATCAACCCTTACGGCGCATCGAAGTTGGTTGGTGAACAACTGATTACAGCTTCGACGAAGGCGTGGCCCTTGCATGCGGCGAGCCTGCGCTATTTCAACGTGGGCGGTGCGGGCGCTCCTGAACTCGGAGATACTCAAGCGCTCAATCTGATCCCCATCTGTTTTGAGCAGATCGCTGCGGGCGAACCCCCGCTTATCTTTGGCGATGACTACGAGACACCGGATGGCACGTGCGTGCGTGACTACGTTCATGTGAGCGACGTGGCAGACGCGCATCTTGCTGTACTTGATACGCTTCCGGCTGAGCCAGGCAATACAATTCTCAATATCGGTACCGGGGTTGGCACCTCTGTGCGCACAATGGTGGACTCGATTCTGGCGGTATCCGGCAGCGATCTCACGCCGGTGGTAGCCGGACGCCGTCCGGGCGATCCCGCGGCTGTGGTTGGCGTCGTGGATGCTATGCACGATCTCACTGGATGGCGCGCACACTACACAACTGCGGACATTATTGAGTCAGCGTGGAAATCACGTCAGTACTTTGCTGCGCTGGCCTGCGAGTGACTGCTGAACACGCAGGGTTTTATCGTCGAGTCTGCGACCGACATTGCTGCACGTCGACGAAGGAGAGCAGTCAGAAGTGAAATCTGAAAGAGCGGCGGGTAAGCCGATCGGCCGCGCGGGATTCCGAGCGGATGTTCACGGACTGCGGGCAATCGCAGTTCTGCTGGTTCTCATCTACCACGCAGGGCTGCCGGTTACGGGCGGATTCGTCGGCGTCGACGTCTTTTTCGTGATTTCGGGCTTCCTTATAACAAGCCACCTAAGTAACGAACTTGGACGTTCTTCAAAGATTGCTTTTGGGCAGTTTTATGCTCGACGTGCTCGATGAATTCTTCCGGCAGCGTTTTCGGTCGCTGGCGCTACTATGGTGCTATCTCTTGCAATTTTGCCAGCGGAACTGGTGAAATCCACGGTCCAAGATGCCATTGCGACAGTCTTCTACGTGCCGAATATTCTTTTTGCTTTCCGAGGTGCCGACTACCTCGCTGAAGCGGCACCATCGCCGTTTCAGCATTACTGGTCGCTGGGAATTGAAGAACAGTTCTACCTTCTGTGGCCTCTGCTGCTTCTGCTGGTGTGGAAACTTCTGCGATCTGATCGCTCGCGAATGACGACGCTTGCGGTCGTCGTCGCGGGGTCATTTGCTGTGAGCTTCGTCTTGGTAGATGTAAGCGGTCCGTGGGCCTTTTTCTCGCTTCCCTCTCGCGCCTGAGAACTCGGTGCGGGCGCGCTAGTCGCTCTTTCTTTTGCGCGGCTTTCAACTATGACGTCAAAGAACGTTGCTGCGGGCTTGTCATGGCTTGGATTAGCGCTCATCCTTCTTTCTTCTATTTTCTTCGATGAGAGCACCCCGTTCCCGGGCATTGCCGCTCTTGCTCCGGTTGCCGGTGCGGCATTGATCATGGCATTCGGTGAGGCTGGGCACGATGCTGGTGTGCTTCGATTACTTCGTTTTAGAGCGTTCCAGTTTTTGGGAACCATCTCGTATCCGTTGTACTTGGTGCATTGGCCCATCGTCGTCTTCGTTCCCTACCTGACATGGATTTCCGCTGAGTTCGTACCAGTGTCGACACTGGTCGGATGCCTTGTAGCTGTACCGCTAGCCTGGGCGGTCTACCGAGGCGTAGAGCAGCCGTTCTTGCGCTCAGCGCACCGACAAGGAGGCAGCCCCAAACGCACGTTTTTCTTGGCCGCTGTTGCGTCGGTCTCGGTCACGATAATTGCGGGCTTGTCACTTGTAATCGTGGGGTTGCGTCCCACGGATGCGGGGAGAGAAGCACCGCCGATTTCGGCCGCGGTTCTGAACCCAAACTTCACGAGCTATGTGCCGTCGAACCTAGACCCTTCGCTATCGGAGGCGAGCGCGAGTATTCCAGTCACCTACGCGGATGGGTGTCATCTGTCGGCCGCTGAAAAGCTTCCGTTGGACTGTGTATTCGGCGACCTTTCCTCGCCGACGACGATTGCGATCTATAGTGACTCGCATGCGGCCCAGTGGTTTCCTGCGTTGGAACTGGGCGCGACCGAGAACGATGTACTGCTGCAGAGCTTCGCGAAGTCGTCATGCCCATCGATCGAAGTGAACATTCTGCTCCAAAATGCGCGCTACTTGGCGTGTGAGACGTGGCGGGATGCCGTCGTGACGCAAATAAACGGGCTAAAGCCGGAGATGGTTGTAATCTCCAACCTCTCCAGGTACACAGGACTCAACGGCGAACCGGTCACGTCCGAAGCGTGGTCGGACGGCTATAACAAACTGCGAGCACGAATTGATCCAGATATTTCCATCGTCGTCCTTGCGGACACACCCCACTTCGACGCGACTCCTGCACTGTGCTTGGATCAAAACCTGAATTCAGCAGGCGACTGCTCGGTCGCGCGAGCAGAGGCTATAGACGCGTCTGCCGCGGCCGTTGATGATGCGGCTGCTTCGGAGATCGGCGCGAAGTACATTGACCTTAGCGACTACTTTTGCAACGAGCAGATGTGTGGGCCAATCATCGGTGCGACGCTCGTTTATCGAGACTCGCACCACATTTCTACGGAGTACTCGCGCTTTCTTTCAGAGGTGCTTTGGAGTTCGCTCTATGAGTGATTCAGGTTCGGGAATCAGGCTCACAAGCGCTATCTAACCCCGCCTATACACTCAGTTTGGGCGAGGTGTCGAGCGCATTTCGCCAACTCAGCTCACGCGCCGCCTTGACGCAGCACACGACAAACGTCAGCCAGCCAAATTCGATCAGTAGCGAGCTCTCGGCGGCCGCGCTCAGGATGAGGGTAAGCAATACGAGGGCTGGCCACGCGAAGACTATGCTTCGCCGGCGTGAAGCGAGCAGCCACGAACGCATAAAGGCGAGCCCAAGGAGCCCCAAGAAAATCAGGAACCCGACGAGGCCAAGCTGGAACCACACATCAAGGTACGCGTTGTGGGCGGAATCGGGGACACGTCCACCGAAGTTTCCAAAGGCGGTGAATGGTGCGAGTTCGGCGTCCCAAGGACCGATCCAGCCCCAACCCTCAAGACGATGCACCTCTCCGAGGTCCCACAGTTGTCGCCACACTTTAAGGCGGTAGGCAAGATCTCCGCTGGCGTCGAACCACGCAACGATTGCCACTCGGGAGAGCCAGCTGATCAAGGCAGCGGTCGCGACAAACCCGATGAGCACAAACTGCCAATAGCGTCGGCGCCCCGATGGCACCCGACGGAGGGCATAGAGAGCGGCACTGGCGGCGAGGATCACGAGCGCGGTGCCGAAGGCCAAGGGGGACTGCGAGAGCACCAGCACGAGGCTGCCGAGCACGATCGAACCGATCGAGAGGCCGCGCTCGACTGATCGGGTGCGCAGTTCGGTGGCGAAGGTAATGAGCGCGATAACAGCGATGATGCCGAGCTGGTTTCGTGCGCCGAAGATTCCTTGAATGGGATCGGTCGTTCCCAAATTGCCGGCGATGGAGAGCGCTTTGAGCGACGTGTCGAAAATCAGCCCGGTCAAGATTTCAAGACCGATCGAGATCACGAGCACAAACCTCATGACGTCACCGAAGGCTCGAACGATTTGGATGGTGTCGCGAACGAGCGCGATATAGATTCCGAGAACCGTGAACACGAGCAAGTAGTTCACGGCGGCGAAGGACTCAAACGTGTACTGGCTCCACACCACGGAGAGCCACGTCCATAGCGTGAACGCCATCAGCGAGATCGGAACGAGGGCGCGCCAGCCAATGTTGGTCCACTGCGCGGCGAGGGATCCCGCGACGAGAACGACAAGACTCAACAGAATCGCCAGCAGTCCCGCCTCGCCGATGATCTGGCGAAGGGCAAACGAGCACAGCGCTACCGCAACGGTGGCGGTTGCGAGAACGGACGAGAAACGCGGAGAGCCGAGAATGGCAGCGCCAATGTCGATCGCCACTCGGTAGCGCGGGGGTGGCTGGATCATGATGAGCGCACCATCCAATCAGGCCGTTTGGTTTTCACCGCGATAATAACGAGCAGTGCAAGACCATACTCGCCTAAAAGTCGGCTTTCGGGGATGCTCTGCACAACCAGTGCCACCATCAGTGCGATGGGCAGCAGCGAGAGCGCCGAATAGGGTTCTCGCTCGCGAGAGTGTGTCTGGGGCTGGTCGGTGGCGGCAAACCAGGCACGAAGCAGGGTTGAGAGTACGAACGCGGCGAAGACAAAGACCCCGACGAGGCCGAGCTGTAGCCAGACGTCGAGCCACGTGTCGTGGGCCTGCAGCTGCACAACACCGTTGCGGATGACGCGATCTTTGAACGGTTCGACCCACGGCATCCAGAAACTGATCCAGCCCCAGCCGAAGACCGGACGCTGCTCGGCAAGCCCGATGACGATCTGCCAGATCTCAGCACGCCCTGTGAGGTCGCCGCTTTTTCCGAGCAGGCCGAAGATGGTGTCGCGCAGTACGAAAGCGGTACCGCCAGCGACAGCAGCGGCGGCAACCACTCCGATAGCCGTGACTCGGCGAGCCCGCTCGGTGCGACGGCTCCGGATGAGAAGCAGACCGACGATCGTGACAGCCACGGCGACGAGCGCAACGGTAACCGTCGCGGAGCGCGTGAAGAACAGGGTGAGGGCAGCCAGCGTGATCCAGATGATGGACCAGCGTTTGCCCGCTGCGCCGGTAGCCCACTGAATCGAAAACACGATGAGCCCCAGCAGCGCCAAAAAGCCTAAGTGATTGGCGTTGCCGACAATGCCTTGGATGCGGCCGTCATCGAAGGTCTCGAAGAGTTCGTTGCGCGACCAGTAGAGCATCTTGGGCACGGTGTCGTAACCGGGAACCGCCACGGCCGGCTGCGCGGTCCACGGCAGGATCGGGCCACGCACGATGGTTGCGACGACCAGTTCGAACACGAGTGACGCGGCGATCAGGATGCGGACCACTCGCGCCAGCCCGTTGAGCAACTCAGCCCAACTGAAGCTGATCGCCAGCGCCAACGCACCGAGCACGGTCATCCATGTGGTGACCAGCCCGAGCGCGCTCGCTGCTGGATACTGCGACCACGCGAGAGACACGGTCGCGAGCCCCATGAACACGACGAAGGGATACGGAAGCCCGCCAATACTCCAGCGGTGTCGAGACTGAATCAGAATCAGCACGGAGGCCGCGACGATAGCCGCGGCAACAACGCCCCACACCGCCCAACCTACGGAGTAGCGCCACGCATCCCCGCCAAAAAGTACGAGAAGCGACAGAACGAGAAACCAGGTACGCGCCCGGGGGTGCTCAATCAGTCGCATTACGCAAGGTTAGACGAATGCAGTGCACGATTAGACGAATGCAGCCTTGCCTGTGATGGCACGACCCACGATGAGCGTGTTCATCTCGCGAGTTCCCTCATAGGAATAGATAGCTTCGGCGTCTGCGAAGTGGCGCATGACGCCGTAGTCGAGAACGATGCCGTTGCCGCCCATGAGCTCGCGGCACCACGCCACGGTCTCGCGCATGCGGCTCGTCGTGTACTCCTTGGCGAGTGCTGCGTGCTCATCTTTTTGCACACCCTCGTCGAGCATTTCGGAAACACGGGTCACCATGCCGATGGAGGCGGTGATGTTTCCGAGGCTCTTCGCGAGGTGTTCTTGAACGAGCTGGTGGCTGCCAATGGGCTTGCCGAACTGGATGCGGTCGTTGGCGTACTGAACGGCGGCTTCGTAGGCGCCGATGGAGTTTCCCACCGCGGCCCAGGCAACCTCTGCGCGCGTGAGGCGCAGCACAGCAGCGGTCTCGCGGAACGATTGCGACTTCTGCAGGCGGTTGGCTTCGGGAACAACAACGTTCTCGAGAACGATGTCGGCGTTCTGCACGATGCGCAGCGCCATCTTGTTCTCGATGCGAGTGGCGGAGTAACCGGGAGTGCTGGTCGGAACGATGAAGCCCTTGACCTGGTTGTCTTCTTCGTCGCGCGCCCAAATGATGGTGACGTCGCTGATGGAGCCGTTACCGATCCAACGCTTGGCGCCGTTGATGATCCAGTTGTCACCATCGCGCTTGGCAACAGTCTGCAGGCCTTGAGCGGTGTCGGAGCCCGAGAGGGGTTCGGTGAGACCAAAAGCACCCAGCAGCTCGCCGGAGGCAAACTTGGGCAGCCACTCGTCACGCTGCTCTTGCGAGCCGGCAACACCGATCGAACCCATGACGAGTCCGTTCTGCATGCCGACGAGCGTGGCGGCGCTGGCATCCACGCGGGCGAGTTCGAGAGCAACCCAACCGCGGAACACGGCCGAGTTCTTGAAGTGCTGGGTCTCGGCCCAGGGGAGTCCGAAGAGCCCGAGGTCGGCCAGTCCCTTTACGACGACGTCGCGGTTGAAGAATTCTGCCTTGGCCCAGAGGTCGTTGGCTATCGGGCGGACCTCTTTGTCGAGGAACGCACGCAGCTTCACGATCGTTTCTTTTTCCTGATCGGTGAGGGCGTTCTCGTAGCCGTAGAAGTCGCTGCTGAGGGTCTCAAATGACATAGTCGTCGCTCCATTGCTTGTCGAAATCATTGTGAGCCTAAAGCGTGAGTACACGTCGCTTCTAGACGATTGGTACTTTGGTCTAACGCTGAGAGAAGAGTTGACTGAATGTTTGTAGGCATCACTAATACCCCACGGCATTACGCGTGGGGCTCCGCTGGCGAAATCTCGACTCTGTTGGGCACACCTCCCACGGGAAAGCCCGAGGCTGAGCTGTGGCTGGGCGCGCACCCGGGCAGCCCGAGTGTCATCCTCGACCCCTCCGGCACCGCGGGAGCGAGCGACCTGCACGAGTGGATTCAGCGCGACAGTGAGCAAGCTCTCGGGGCGGGAGTCGACCGGCTTCCCTTCCTGCTCAAGGTGCTGGCCGCTGGAGCGCCGCTGTCGCTTCAAGCCCACCCCACGCCCGAGCAGGCCGCCGCGGGGTTTGCGCGCGAGAACGCTGCGGGTGTCCCGCTCACGGCCAGTAACCGCAACTACAAAGACGCCTCCGCTAAGCCAGAACTCATTCTCGCGGTCAGCGACACCTTTGAGGCGCTGTGCGGTTTTCGGGCTATGGCCCAGACTCGGGCATCCATCGAACGACTAGCTGAACTGGATGCCGCGAGCAGCACCCCCACACCGGCCTTGTTCGCCGAGTGGTTGGCTTTCGCTCGCGCCGACTCCGATCTGCGCGCGATGTTCGAGTGGCTCATTTCTGCCGCACAGCCAGTGCCGGAGCTCGTGGAGCGTGTGACGGCGCTCGCCGAGGCTGACAGCGCGAGCGAGGAGTTCGCGCTTGTTCGGAAGCTTGCCGGATACTACGCCGGTGATCCCGGAGTGCTGATTTCGCTCATGCTCAACCACGTCACGCTGACGAAGGGCGAGGCTCTGTTCTTGCCTGCCGGTAACATCCATGCCTACCTGCGGGGGGTCGGTATTGAGCTCATGGCGTCGTCTGACAATGTATTGCGCGGCGGGTTGACTCCAAAGCATGTGGATGTCGCAGAGCTGATGAAGGTGCTTGATTTTTCAGCTACGCCTGTGCCGTATCTTGCGCCTGCACTTGTGAACGACGCTGTGCGCTCGTTCCGTCCGTCGGTGCCTGATTTTCAGCTGTTCGAGATCTCGGATCGGGGGACAGTCGATCTTGCGGGGTCTGCGATTGCGTTATGTGTGGACGGCGCATTTAGCCTTGTCGGATTGCAGTCATCGAAAACCCTGTTGAGGGGCGAAGCCGTTTTGATAACGGCTGACGAAGTGGCACTGAGGTTTCAGGGCAGTGGAACTTTGTATCTCGCCACAGTTCAGTAGCACTATTTGCCCACCAAAGGTGTCGGAGGCCGCGAAATCACTCCAAAGGCAAACTTTAAACGTACTCTTTAATGATAGGCCTCCGCTCTCACGGTGGTAGGTAGCTTATTTTGGGGGACGTTTGCGATGAGTAAGAGCTTGACCCGGGTACGAAAGATTGCTGCAATTCTTGGTGGTTTTGCCCTCGTGGGTACCCTTTTTGTCGTGCCCACAGCAACTCCGGAACCCGCCGTTGCAGTAACTGGCTCTGAATTCAACGCCGGAAACATCATTAGCGATGCTCTGTTTTACGACGGTCAAGCGATGACTAAGAACGAAATACAGGCATTCCTTAGTTCGAAGATAGGCACGTGTGTCAATGGGCGTTGCCTGAACGTCCTGACCACCTCGGTGAGCAGCCGTACCAAAGATGTATCGCAGACAACGGGAAATCTCATCTGTGAAGCGTTTACTGGGGGTTCGTTGACTGCTGCAGACATTATTTATCGCGCGCAAGCGGCGTGTGGAATTAGCGCGAGGGTGATTCTTGTCACCCTGCAGAAAGAGCAGGGACTGATCACCAGTAGGGCGCCTGGCGAGGCTGCCCTCGATCGGGCGATGGGTATGGCGTGTCCCGACACCGCGCCGTGTGCGGAGTACGCACTCGGGTTTGGTAATCAAGTCTATTTGGGAGCTCGTCAGCTAAAGGCATATAAAGCTGCCGCATTCGCAAAGCAGCCAGGTGTGCACCAAATTCAATACCACCCGAATACCTCGTGTGGAAGTAGCTCCGTGACCATTGCCAACTACGCAACTGCGGCTCTTTACAACTACACGCCGTACCGCCCCAACGCAGCTGCGCTGGCCAACTTGGGCGGGGTCGGAGACTCTTGCTCTTCGTACGGAAACCGAAATTTCTGGTGGTATTACGCCAATTGGTTCGCTGCTTCCGTAGCGCCCGTGATGACGGGGACCAACACCGTGAGTCATATCTTGGCGCGATCAGCTGATGGCGACCTATCTCTCTTTCAGCCGGACTCGA
This sequence comes from Salinibacterium sp. VpJ6, assembly GCF_059767345.1. Classification (NCBI taxonomy): domain Bacteria; kingdom Bacillati; phylum Actinomycetota; class Actinomycetes; order Micrococcales; family Microbacteriaceae; genus Salinibacterium; species Salinibacterium sp. VpJ6. The sequence continues at coordinate 847,294 of NZ_JBSOQL010000001.1, read as the reverse complement.
AGGGGCGGCTTGCGGTTGCCAAAGACATTGGGTCTGGGTGGCAAGTGATGCAAACCATCATCCCCGCGGGAGACGTCACTGGCGACGGGAACCGTGACCTTCTGGCGATTGACTCTAGCGGTGAGATGTGGATATACCCGACAGACGGATTGATCGGTTGGAAGAGTCGCATTTCCTTGGGTGGAGGCTGGGACCAATATGTTTCGGTGTTCAGCGCGGATCGTTTTGATAAAGACTCGTTCGCCGATTTGATGGCCATCGCAGAAAACGGTGACCTTCTATTGCTCTCTGGGGATGGCCGAGGTGGGTTCGCCGAACCACGAATTATCGGGGTGAAGTGGACGATTCTGGATCAGGTTTTCTCGCCAGGTGACTTTGATGGCGACGGCAAAGTAGATGTGATGGGTCGTGATGGGCGCGGAAACCTTCGTCTCTATCGTGGGGATGGTGCCGGTTCTTGGCTCGGCGCCACTCAGATCGGTCATGGATGGAACGTAATGTCAACGATTTTCGCAGCGGGAGACTTCAACCGCGACTCGGCGAATGATGTTCTCGCCAAGGACTCCAATGGAAACTTGTGGTTGTACCCGGGAAATGGTCGGGGCCTCTGGAAGAGCAGAGTTGCCGTTTCAGGTGATTGGGCAGAATATGACGTGTTGCTTGGAGCGGGCCCGGCGGCCGGTGTTGCATACTCGCCTCCGCCCGGTTTCGGAGATCACAACGATGATGGCGCGGTTGACGTTGTTGCCCGCTCTACCACCGGAGAGCTTTTCATCTACCCAGGAAACGGTCGAGCCGGCTGGAAGCCTCGCGTATCGCTCGGTGATAGCTTTGCCGAGATGACGGCGATTGCTACACCGGGGGATTTGAAAGCCGATGGTTTGAGCGATCTTGTCGCCCGACATGACTCGGGACAGCTCTATTCCTACCCGGTTGATGCCAACGGAACGCTTGGTGCTGCTATCGACCATGGAGATGGCTGGAATGACTACACGACGATTGTGGGGGCTGGCGACATTAATGGCGATCTCCACACCGATCTTCTCGGCATAACCCCACGGGGGCAGTTGTGGCTACACCCAGGACAATCTGATGGATATTTTGGGGCCGATGTACAAGTCGGCTCGGGGTGGGACGTGATGACTGCGGTCGTCAACCCGGGTGATTTCAACGGCGATGGTCGTTCAGACTTGTTGGCGCGCGACTCGACTGGTGCGCTGTGGCTATACCCTGGCAAGGGCAACGCGACTTGGGGAAACCGAATCCAGGTTGGTTGGGGCTGGAACGTGATTACCTCGATTGTTGCTCCTGGCGATTTCGATGGGGATGGCAACGTAGATCTTTTGGGGCGTTTTGGGAATGGTGATCTTCGTCTCTATCCGGGCAATGGACGCGGTTCCTTTCAATCCAGTTTTCAAGTAGGAAGCGGATGGAACATCATGGACTGGATCGGCTAGCTGACGCAGTACCCTCGACGTATGTTCGCTAAACGCATTCTCGGCTTCGCGGGTTTGCCGTTTCTCTCGCTCATCACGCCATTTTTGTTCTTGCCGATTCTGGCGAGAGTTGCGGGGGCTGATGCGTGGTTGGCGATCGCAGTGGGACAGTCAAGCGGTGGCTTCTTCGCTCTTATCGTTGCGCTGGGTTTCAATACGGTCGGGCCGCCGTTGATTGCGCTAGCTGAGCCCAGCATCCGGCCCCGATTGCTCGTGACGAGTTTGCATGCCCGAGCCCTCGTGTGGTTGCCGAGTGCAGTAATTGCGGCAGTGATTGCCGCGGTAGTTTCGCCAAACGACTATCGGGTTGATGCTGCGATCATGGCGATCGCAATGACTTTAACTGGTCTCTCAAGTGCGTGGTTCATGATCGGCTTGGGGCGGGCGAGCTTGATCGCAATCTATGAAATCTCTCCTCGCATAGTCGCGACAATAATTGCTGCGGTGGTCGTGTTGAACGCCGGTGATGTGCTCTGGTACCCCGTGTTGCTTGTGCTCGCGTCGCTCGTGAGCGTTGGGCTTTTCGCCTTGCGCACAGCAGGCGCGGCCGAGCTCACTCGCCGTGACTCGCACGCAGTTCGTGAGGTGTTCCGCGCAAATCGTTCGGCTGTCACTACCGAGGTTGCTGGTGGCGCCTACAACTCTCTCGCCGTGACTTTTGTCGGAGCCACTGCCGCGAGTGCGCAAGCGGCCGCGTATGTCTCTGGTGACAAGCTTTACCGCATTGGGCAGTATTCGGTCTCGGCGCTCGGCAATGCGTTGCAGGGCTGGGTAGTTGAGGCCGGTGATGTCGAGTTTGGTGTGCGCATCCGCAAATCCTTGCTCGTGCACGCCACTTTGGGGCTCGCAGGACTTGCTGCTTTTGCGACTATTGGCCCGTGGCTTTCTGAAGTGCTCTTCGGCGCCGAAGTCGCGATCAATGAGGCTACGGCTCTCGGGCTCGGCGTGGCAACGCTGGGCATCGCACTCGGTACTTCGCTTGGCCGCATCACGCTCGTTGGCATGGGGGCTCGGCGGCAGTTCATGCTGAGCGTGCTGCTCGCCGCAGCCGTCGGCGTTCCCTCAATATTGGTGCTCAGCGCGACGTTTGGTGCAGCGGGCGGGGCATGGGGACTAGCGATCGGCGAGACCGTTTCGGTCTGCGCTCAGGCGTTATTCGTGTGGAGGTTGCGTACAAAGGCTGGCGGCTTTTTCGTCGCGACGACGCGATCGGATGGCGCGCCCACTGGGCAGTAGCCTCATGCTGCGGTTCGCCGCTCAGCGCGTCTCCTCAAGTTCCCGTACCGTTACTGTGGCCGATGTCTCGGCGTGGCGTCCGGAGCCGTTCGGCCGCGAGCAAGAAAGAAACACAACTATGAAGCGCGCATTCATTACAGGAATCACCGGTCAAGACGGGCTCTACCTTGCCGAGCTTTTGCTCTCGAAGGGCTATACCGTCTTCGGTCTCATGCGAGGCCAGAACAATCCCAAGCGCGAGCTGCTGGAACGCGTCATCCCGGATGTCCACATTTTGACCGGCGATCTCACTGACCTCTCGAGCCTTATGCGGGCCTTGAGCGTGGCAAAGCCCGACGAGTTCTACAACCTCGGTGCCATTTCGTTCGTCGCGTATTCGTGGGAGAACGCTCACCTCACGAGCGAGGTCACCGGCATGGGAGTGCTTAACGCACTCGAAGCCGTGCGCTTGCACACGGCGGCCACGGGCCAGCAGGTGCGGTTCTACCAAGCATCCAGTTCGGAGATGTTCGGCAAAGTGCAGACCGTTCCACAGAACGAAGACACTCTGCTGTGGCCTCGCTCGCCGTATGGTGTTGCCAAGGTGTACGGCCACTACATGACGATCAACTACCGCGAGTCGTATGGGATGCACGCCTCGTCTGGTGTGCTCTTCAACCATGAGTCGCCTCGCCGCGGCCCAGAGTTTGTGACGCGTAAGGTCACGCGTGCCGTCGCCCGCATCTCCCTCGGACTGCAAGACAAGCTCACGCTCGGCAACATTGATGCTCAACGGGACTGGGGCTTCGCCGGCGACTACGTCGAGGCAATGTGGCTCATGCTGCAGCAGGATGAGCCTGACGACTATGTCATCTCCACGGGCGAGACCCAGAGCATCCGGGTGCTCCTTGATCACGCCTTCGCTGCCGTGGGAATTGACGATTGGACCCCGTACGTCGACTTTGATGAGCAATTCATGCGCCCCGCCGAGGTCGATCTGCTCGTCGGTGACGCCTCAAAAGCGAAAGAGAAGCTGGGATGGGAGCCTCGCGTGAAGTTCCCCGAACTTGTCACGATGATGGTCGATGCCGACCTCCGTGAACAGAAAGAGCTTGCCGGCCTGTAATGACGCGCGCACTGATCACCGGAGTCACCGGTCAAGACGGTTCCTACCTCGCTGAGCTTCTGCTCGCGCAGGGCTACGAAGTGCACGGGGTCACTCGCGACGCTGGTGAAGTTGTGACACCGGGGGTTATCGCTCACGAACTCGATTTGAGCACCGACAGCGCAATCGGCGGGCTGATCACCGAACTGCAGCCGCGAGAGATCTACAACCTGGCGGCGCTGAGTTCCGTGTACCAGTCGTGGCAAAATCCGACGCTGACCGCGCGACTCAATGGCGCCGTGGTGGCGGAGATGTTGGCAGCGGTTAAGACCATCCACGATCAGGGTGACGTCGACATCCGCTTTGTTCAAGCGTCGAGCGCCGAAATCTTTGGCACGCCCACCGACTCACCGCAGCATGAGAGCACTCCAGTGCGCCCTACGAGCCCGTACGGGGCTGCGAAGGCCTACGCGCACGGTCTCGTCGGTGCGTACCGCACAGCGGGCGTGGCAGCCTCCTCATTGATTTTGTACAACCACGAGTCTCCGCGTCGCCCGGAGACTTTCGTCACGCGAAAGATCACAGCGGCAGCCGCACGGATCTCCCGCGGTCTTCAAGACACACTCGAACTCGGAAACATGGATGCGCGCCGCGATTGGGGCTGGGCCCCGGACTACGCCGATGCGCTCGTTCGAGCAGCGCAGCATCCGGATGCCGACGATTTTGTGATCGCAACAGGAATCTCGCATTCTGTCCGTGACTTTGTGGCCGCGGCTTTCGAGCGCGCGGGCGTCGAGGATTGGGCAGACCGTGTCACGGTGGCGGATTCACTGCTGAGAACAGGGGATGCTGCCCTACAACGGGGGGATGCGAGCAAGGCTCAGCAGATTCTAGGTTGGACACCGACGGTGGAATTTGATGAAATCGTGGCGGCAATGGTCGATCACGATCTTGCTTTGCTGACTTAATTTAAGTCACGGCGCGCCATAACCCTTAAGTCTTAGTCGAGGCAATTATGATCTGCGACTTGACTCTCGGGAACTACACCGGTGTAATTATGTAACGCGATTTGATGCAACGCATTGAAAGCGGAGGGGAGATAGACCAGATGGGCAACAGCGGTTACCGCGCGGGAGTTCCCGACGACTGGTTTGTTGACCCCGTCCGACTCGGGGTTCCCGGAGTTCGTCAACCTCTCGCTGATGAGGATGACAACGCACTGTCCTGGCAAACAGACTCGCTCTGTGCTCAGACCGACCCCGAAGCCTTCTTCCCTGAAAAGGGCGGCTCCACTCGCGATGCCAAGAAGATTTGCTCCTCGTGTGAAGTACGCAGCCAGTGCCTCGAATACGCTCTCGAAAACGATGAGCGTTTCGGAATCTGGGGCGGTCTCTCCGAGCGCGAACGTCGCAAACTTCGCAAGCGCGCAGGTTAATTCTTCTTCCCGTTTCACCGTGCGCTCAGGGAGTGCCCGCATGAAGCCTCTGACCCCGTATTGGGGCGGCTCTCAGACTCGCCGCTCTGCAGCGCGTCGGATGCAGAAGAGCACTCACGGCGCATAGTCTCAAACAAATGCAGCCGAGAGTCACCGCAGTACTAGTCGCCCGCAACGGTGCGAAGTATTTGCCACGCACCCTTGCCGCTATCGCGGCGCAAACTCGGCGACCCGATTCGGTGATCGCGGTCGACGCTGATTCGAGTGACAATTCACTCGCGATCATGGCAGAGTCCGCTCCCGCTCAGATCGCGGATGCTCACGGGCAGCGAACTTTTGGTGGCGCGATTTCGTCTGCGCTGCAGACGGCCGCACCACAGGCATCCGAAAACGAATGGTTGTGGCTGCTTGCTCACGACAGTGCGCCAGACCCTCACGCGTTAAGCGCTCTGCTTGGCGCGGTTGAGATCGCGCCGTCGGTGGCGGTTGCTGGCCCCAAGCTGGTGCGCTGGGACAACCCCTCTGTTATCTCGAATTTTGGTGAGACGCTCACCCCGCTCGGCCGCTCCGTTGGACTCGTCAATGATGAGCTCGACCAGGCCCAGCACGATGTGCAGACCGACACTCTCGGCGTTGCCGGCGCAGGCATGCTTGTTCGTCGACAAGTGTGGGCGGCGCTGGGTGGTTTCGACCCCAAGCTGACCTCTGTCGATGCCGCTCTTGATTTCTGTGTTCGTGCTCGCTTGGCTGGCCACCGCGTCGTTGCTGTCGCGGATGCTCGGGTCGCCAGTTCTGGTGGCCCCGAACTCTTCGGTAAGCGCTCGGTCTCGGCCGCAGCGCACAATCGTGTGCAGCGCTTCGCCCAGTTGCACCGTCGTCTCGTTTACGCTCCCGGGTTTACCGTGCCGCTGCACTGGCTCACGCTGCTGCCGCTCGCGATCCTGCGGTCGCTGGGCCACCTCGTTGCCAAGCGACCGACAGCCGTTGCTGGTGAGTTTGCTGCCGCCTTCGCCGCCATCTTTGATGGGGGAGTGGTCGCCGCCCGGCGAAACCTCCGACGCAATAAGCGACTGGGTTTTGCCGCTGTCGATCCCTTGCGGATGTCGTGGGCTGAGCTGCGCGAAATGCGTGCGCACGAGCGCCACGGTGACTCGCCCGATGCGGCGTTCGAGGTGGCGAGGCCCAAGTTCTTCAGTAACGGCGGAGCGTGGACGGTGCTGCTGGCCGGCATCCTCGGAATGCTCGCGTTCTCTCGCTTTGTGGATGCCGCTGCACTGAGCGGTGGCGCACTGCTCCCGCTCTCCACCACGGTTTCTGAGCTGTGGCAGCACGTGGGCTATGGCTGGAATGACCTTGCTCAGCAGGTTGTCGCCGCCGATCCCTTCGCGGTTGTGCTTGCCGTGCTCGGCTCGCTGACGTTCTGGAATCCGTCGTTCAGCATTGTGTTGCTCTATCTCGTCGCGTTGCCGTTAGCGGCGCTGGCGGCCTGGTTGTGTGCGGCATCCATTTCTGAACGTACCTGGGCGCCCACGATCGCGGCTGCGGCGTGGACCGTCGCGCCTAGTTTCTTGGTCTCCCTCGGCGAAGGTCAACTGGGAGCCGTGCTCGCCCATATTCTTTTGCCGTGGCTTGTGCTCACGGTGCTCCGAGCCGCCCATAACTGGGCGATGGCGGCACTGGCCGCTCTTCTCTTCGCGGCGATCGCAGCGTCGGCTCCCAGCCTGATTCCTGCTCTTGTGATTGCGATGGTCGCGTGGATTGTCGTGCGCCCCAAGGCAACTCACCGCCTGCTGTGGATCGTGATTCCGGCGGCCGCACTCTTTACCCCGCTGGTGATTCAGCAATGGGCTCGCGGCAACTTCTGGGCGATCTTTGCGGATCCCGGAGTTCCGGTTGCACGCGAGGCCTCAGCCGGCTGGCAGCTCGCAATCGGCAGCGTGGTGCCCGGTTCTAACGGCTGGAGCTCCCTGCTGGCAGCCCTCGGCCTCAACGATCGCTACGGCCCGCTTCTCGTGGCGCTCATGCTCGCTCCGTTCGCGGCGCTCGCACTCATGAGCCTTTTCGTTCCCGGTACCCGTCGCGCGGTTCCCTCGCTCGCCCTCGCGTTGTTGGGGTTTGTGACGGCGGTAGCGGCAACGCACGTCGCGGTCAGCGCCTCGGGTGAATCAGAAGTCGGCATCTGGGCGGCCCCCGGCCTCAGCCTGTACTGGCTCGGCCTGAGCGGCGCAGTGACGGTCGCAATTGACAGTCTCGACCGCCACGCCACCTTGCCCGCAGTCGTGGCTCTACTCGGCATTGTGGGCCTCTCCGCAGCGCCTCTGTGGTCGCTTGCGTCGGGCATGACCGCCGTGGAGGCAAGCAACGGCCGGCTCTTGCCCGCGTTCGTCGCCGCAGAATCAACCCAGCGCGATGGCCTCGGCACGCTGCAGCTCACCGTCACATCTGACTCCACGATCTCCGTTGATCTGCATCGCGGCCGAGGCTCCGGACTCGACGAGCAGTCGACGCTCGCTGCCACCAACACCGAACTCTCCGACGCTGAGGTTCGCAACGCCACACTCGCGGGAAACATTGCCTCGCGCAGTGGCTACGAAATTGCACGCGAGTTGAACGACCTACAGGTCGCCTTCGTCGTGCTCACTCCGGCGACGAACGCAGATGCCTCCGAGACACGTCAACGCATCATCGAAGCTCTCGATGGCAACAGTCTCCTCAACCCCATCGGTGACACTGCTCAGGGCTACCTGTGGCACTATCCCGACCTGCGAGAAAAAGAAATTCCCGTCGGCGCGAGCAATACCGAAACGCGTTGGGGCCAGATCGTGCTTGCCGGGCAGGGACTCGTTTTCGGTCTCACCCTCTTGCTGGCCATACCGACTACTCGCCGTCGCCGACTGAAGGCGGCCAAAGCCGAGAGCGCCGTCACCGTGATTGAGGCGAACGAATGAGCGACAACGAACTGACTCCCGACGAGGCCGCCGCGTTGCCAGTCGAGCCCACCGGCGCCGAATTTGACGACGACCACGAACTCACCGGAGCCCCAGAACCCGAGTCGAGCACGCGTCGCCCGGTGTCCGCCAAAGCTGCCGCCGCCATCGGTGCCCGCGTTGTTGGTGGAGTACTCGGCATCGGAATCGCTGCCGCAGCTGTTCTTGGTTCGACCTTCGTCGAGCTGCCCTCGTCCACCGCGACGCCGCCGAGCGAGCTCGTGGTCCCCGTACCCACCGCCCAGCAATTGACCTGCCCAGGGCCGCTCTTGAGGCTCTCTGATGAATCGGGCGCTGCGGCATCCACCGTCTTCACGCTCGGCCAGGCCGTTACTCGTTTCTCGTCGAGTACCGGAGCGGTCGAACAGTCTCGCATCAGTGCCTCCGATGCTCAGCCGGGGGAGTCGGTGGCCGAGCCTCTCGTGCTGAGTGCGGCTCCGGATGCGCAATCTCCTGACCTTGACGTACTGCTCAGCGGTGCCCAATCCCAATCTGTCGCGGTTGGCGACTACGTCGGTTTCGCCTCGGCAGCCTGCCGGGCGGTCGGCGGCGATAGCTGGCTCGTGGGCGGAGCAACCACAACGGGCCGTACGACGCTCATCTCCTTGACGAACCCCACCGAGGTTGCCTCGACGGTGGATCTCGAAATCTTCGACGAACGCGGCGTCGTCTCTGCGGCAGGCACCGGCGGAATCGTCGTGCCGCCGAACGGGCAGCGCGTGCTGTCGTTGGCTGGATTCGCCCCCGGTGTTAGTTCGCCCGTGGTTCACGTGACGAGCAGTGGTGGCCAGATCACCGCCGAGCTGCAGCAGTCGATCGTGCGTGGGCTCGACGCGGGTGGTGTCGAAATTATCGGTGCCACTCAGCCCCCAGCACGCTCAGTATTCCTCCCCGGCATGGTCGTGACGAACCTCGAGGCGATTCAGGCTTTGCGCGGAACGGCGACTCAGACCGATGACGTGATCGCGGCCATCCGTGTTTTCCTTCCTGGCGAAGAACCGACCACCCTTTCTTTCACTCTCACACCCGCCGCTACCGAGCGAGACCCGATCAGATTCACTCGCGACGTGAGCGCGGGAGTTGTCACCGACATCCCGATCGAAGAGCTCGAAACGGGCGCGTACTCTGTGCAGATCGAATCGGACGAACCCGTCGTGGCGGCAGCTCGCACAACGTCGGCTGTGATCGCTTCTGGTGGGGGAATCTCCGCCACTGACTTCGCGTGGTTCACGGCGAGCCCCGCGCTCACGGAAGACACTCAATTCACGGTTGCGTCAGGGTTGGATGCCGTGCTCAACGTCCTAAACCCGGGTGGCACCGACGTCGTCGTGAGGCTTGTTGCCGCCAGTGATGCCGATGCCTCTGCCAACGACGAGGCCGCGGACGATCAGGCTGCCAGCGAGTACACAATCGAGGCGGGCGCGACATTGCGGGTTCCGGTGCCGAACGGCGAGACGCTCACGCTGGTGCACAGCAGCCGCGTGTTTGTCAGCGTGACGCAGGCGGGGGACGGTTTCCTGTCGGCCTATTCGATCGACCCGCAAACGCCGGGTTCGTCGCCGTTGACGGTCTTTCCGTAGCGAGCACCGGGGTCAGGTCCTAGAAGTGTCGGAACCGATCGGGCGCTAGCTCCCACGGGTCTTTGCCGATATATTCGGCGACGGCACGAAAGACACAGCTCTCGATGAGCATCCGCTTGTGCAGCTCGTCGTCGCGGTGCAACCGCGCCATTCGCTCGATGGGCAAGCGGTAGAGAATGATGCGCTTCTCGGCGGGCACCACGTGCCAGCGTTCAACCTTGGAACCTTCGGGGCTGCTGCCCGGCATCAGGCCGATCTCAAAGCGTGCCTCTGCGAGTTCCTCCGGCCACATTTCTTTGAGAAACTGGGCGGCTGAGGCCACAGTCATCTCGAAGTTTCCGTTGCGGCTGCTGAGCAATGGCAAGTGCGGTCCGGTGACCGCAGCGCGGATGCCGCGCCCGTGTCGGTCGCGCCAGTTTCCCCGCACAGAGCGCGTCGACTCCCGCTTCGATGATCTAGCCACGGGCTCATTCTACGGCCGCTGGTTGCCCAACTGTGGGCGCACAGTCGTAGGCTAGGGCTCACAATGAATCAGCGCCCGTGCAGCAAGGTCGCCTGCAACTCCGAAGCAGTCGCCACCTTGACCTATGTTTACGCCGACTCAATGGCTGTTTTAGGGCCGCTGAGCTACAGCGCTGAACCGCACACCTACGACCTGTGCGCTCGCCATGCCGAACGACTCTCCGTGCCTCAGGGGTGGCAGGTCGTTCGCCATGTAGTTTTGGGGCATGAGCAAAGCTAACCCCATCGATCTCGCCCCTTTCATCAAGGCATATGACGTTCGTGGCCTTGTGGGAACCCAGCTCACTGACGAGGTAGTCGAAGCGCTCGGTGCTGCTTTTGTTGACGAAGTGGATGCCGCGGGCCACGAGGTCATCGTCGGCCACGACATGCGCGACTCTTCACCCCGTTTCGCCGCCGCATTCTCGGCCGGTGCGCGCGCTCGCGGGGGCAACGTCGTTCTCATTGGACTCTGCTCGACTGACGAAACCTATTTCGCTTCCGGATCTCTCACCGCACCCGCCGCCATGTTCACGGCGAGCCACAACCCGGCCACCTACAACGGCATCAAGTTCAGCCGGGCGGGAGCGCAGGGCATCAGCTTCGCGACCGGGCTCAAGGCGATTCGCGACCGGGCCCAGAATTACCTGGCCGAGGGAATCCCTGCCGTCGACGCCGTCGGTGCCCAGCGCGAACTCGACGTGCTCGGTGACTATGCCGGGTACTTACGTGAACTCGTTGACCTCAGCACCATTCGCCCCATCCGCGTCGTCGTAGATGCCGGTAACGGCATGGGCGGCATGACAGTGCCGGCCGTGCTCTCCACAGCAGCGGGGCTCCCCGAACTGCCCATCGAGATCATCCCCATGTATTTCGAACTCGACGGTACGTTCCCCAACCACGAAGCGAACCCGCTCGACCCCGCGAACATTGTCGATCTTCAGAAGGCTGTGCTCGAACACGGCGCTGACCTCGGGCTGGCCTTCGACGGCGATGCTGACCGCTGCTTCGTGGTTGACGAGCACGGCAACCCGATGAGTCCCAGTGCGGTCGCTGCGGTCGTGGCACTGCGGGAAATTCAGCGCGTGCGGGCTTCGCAGCCGGAGGGCGACATCCACGTCATCCACAACTTGATCACGTCGCGCATCGTTGCCGAAACGATCGAGGCAGCGGGAGCGATCCCGGTGCGCACCCACGTCGGGCATTCACTCATCAAAGACCAGATGGCGGCTACGGGCGCGATCTTTGGCGGTGAACACTCCGCGCACTACTACTTCCGCGATTTCTGGGGTGCCGACAACGGGATGCTCGCCGCCATGCATTTGCTTGCTGAATTCGGTTCGCAGCCAGAGCCCCTCTCGGTGCTCTCGGCTCGCTTCTCGCCCTATGCGGCCAGCGGCGAGATCAATTCGGTGGTGGACGACGTTCCCGCAGCCACCGCTCGCATTCGTGCAGCCTTCGAAGCGGAAGCCGACTTTGATGAGTTGGATGGCCTCACGGTTACCGGTCGTACTGCCGAAGGCGAATCGTTTTGGTGGTTCAACGTGCGCCCCTCGAACACGGAGCCGCTTCTGCGTCTCAACGCCGAGGCGGGGTCACAAGAAGTGCTCGACGCAGTGCGCGACCGGGCTCTCGCGATTATTCGAGCGTAGGGACGGCGCCGTCACGCGTGACGTGCGTCAGCTGCACGCGAGACACCCGACGGCTGAAGCCGACCGGTAACTGCTAGCCGCCAACTGCTTCCGGGCTAGGCGCGGTTGCGGGGGAACCCGCGCGGCACGCTCGTGAGAGCGGGCTCGAGTACGTCGAGCCGCGCCTTCTCGCTCGCCAGCGCTGCATTCTCGCGCTCACGACGCACGGCGCTCACGGCCGACAACAGCACCTCGGGTTCCACGTGCGGCAGCGGCGAAACGTAGGCGGCTGCTTCGTTGGCCAACGACAGAGCGTGCTGTTGGCGCGTCAGCGGGGTGTAGCCGGGGGCGGCAACCAGAAAGTGTGAAATGCGGCGCGCGAGAGCATCCGGCATCTTGGCAACGTCGGCGGTGCGCGCCCATTCGGTCAGTTGACCGGGAAGCTGTACCACGGGGTTCGCGAATGTGGTCACGCGCTCGGACTGGCTATAAGTACCCGCTACAAGGTCGCCCAGGCGTTGAGCGCGAGTGTTGAGCAACGCGACGACGGCGGCTAAGCCCCCCGCGGTCATGAAGATTTCCATTACCCCGAGCAGGGCGCGGATGAAGGCATGCCGAAAGCCGATCGCGCCGCCATCGTTGCGAACAATGCGGGCTCCGATCGCAAGCTTGCCGAGCGACTTTCCGTGGCTCAAGGTTTCGACGGCGGTGGGGATCACAACAAGGCAAATCACGGTGGCGGCCACGGTCAGGGCGGTGCCGATTGCCTGGTCGAGCCCGGCCGCGGTGGCGAAGGAAAACGCGCCGATGAGAAGCCCGATGAGGGCCGCGCCGTAGACGAGAAAGTCAATGATCGATCCGGCGGCACGAAGCACAAAACTGGCCGAGCGCAGCTCTAGAGCAACGGCTTCTCCGGTGATGAGTTCATCGGGTTCGTCCCCATACGCGAAGGTGTTGGTCGTTTGTGGGCTCGGCATGACATCATTTAAGCAGATGGATCTCGACTCTTACTCAGCCGCGCATCGCGAAGACTGGGATCGCCTTGCCCAATTGGGGTCTCAGCGCCGACTTTCCGGGGCAGAATCCGATGAATTGATTGATCTCTATCAGTCGGGGGCAACTCATCTCTCAGCCATGAAGACGAGCATGGGGCAGTCGGTCCAAGCCGATCGTCTGTCGTTGACACTCAGCCGCGCTCGGCTCCGCTTCACGGGCGCCGCCGCCAATCTCTTCAGCCAGTTGCCGCAATTCTTCATCGCGCAATTGCCGGCAGCGCTCTACCGGGTGCGGTGGATGTCGCTGGTGCTCGCCGGGGCAACCTTCTTTATCGGGTTCCTCTTTGCCTGGTGGGCAATTTCGAACCCGCAGCTGCTGGCTAATTTCGGCACTCCGGCGGAGCGCGAAGCTCTGGCTCAAGACGACTTCGTGGGCTACTACTCGGAGTACTCGGGTGGTTCCTTCACTGGCTTCGTCTGGACTAACAATGCGTGGATCGCGGCTCAAGAGATTGCCTTCGGCATCGTCGGCGTCTACGTGCCCTATCTGCTCTTCAACACGGCTCAACAGCTGGGCTTCACCGCCGCGATCATGAACGAGTTCGATCGCCTCGACGTCTTCTTTCTCTACATCGCCCCGCATGGCCAGCTTGAGCTCTACGCGATCTTCGTTGCTGGCGCGGCCGGAATGATGATCTTCTGGTCCTGGGTCGCTCCGGGGGCGCGTACGCGGGCTCAGGCCCTGGCCGAGAACGGTCGGGCGCTCTTCACTATTGTCATCGGCATTATCCTCGCGCTCTTAGTCTCGGGCGTTATCGAGGGATACGTCACGCGCCAAGACTGGCCCTGGGTAATCAAGATCGGTATCGGCACGGTCGCGCTCGGTGGCTTCTTGGCTTACCAGTGGATTCTCGGTGGGCGCAGCGTTCGTGCCGGCAACTCTGGCGACCTGAGCGAGTTCGACGCGGGCGCGACCCATATCGTCGCCCACTAGCGGTACGGTTCTCGCGACGCACCTAGGGCGCGTCTAGAGCTTTCCGGCTGCCTTCAACGCGATGTAGTGGTCGGCAAGGGCGAGCGGCAGGTCGGCGGGGCGTCGAGAGACCACGGAGGCTCCGAGTTGGTTGATCGCATTAGCCACTCGTGACTGATCGAGCAGGGCGCGCTCGGCAGCTCCAGCGAGATAAACGGCGTCGCGTGAGGAACGATCGAGCGTGGCATCCACAATCGACGGGTCGGTGACAGAGGCCACAACGACAGTGTGCTTTGCCGTGAGTTGCGGCAGCATTGCGAGCAAGCCGTGGGTGGCCCCGGGGGATTCCGCGGTTGTGGCAATCACGACGAGCGCGCGCTGGGTCGTGGCCTGCCGTACAAGGTTCGGCACGGCGTTCCAGTCCATCTCGATGAGTTCGGGCTGAACGGGCGCCATGCTGTTGACCATCTTCGACAGCAGATCGGGGCCGGTGGCGCCCTGAACGCGGGCGCGAACGCGGCGGTCGTAGATCATGAAATCCACGTGGTCGCCGGCACTCGAGGCTAGAGCCGCCAGCAGCAGCGCAGACTCGAAGGCGGTGTCGATGCGGGGTTCGTCTTCGATCCGTGCCGCAGAAGTGCGGCCGCTGTCAACGACGATGACGACGCGGCGGTCACGCTCGGGCCGCCAGGTGCGAACAACAAGCTCAGAACGGCGGGCGGTGGCGCGCCAGTCGATCGAGCGCACGTCGTCGCCGCGCACGTAGTCCCGCAGGCTGTCGAATTCGGTGCCTTGGCCGCGGATCATGACGCTCGTCGCGCCATCGAGTTCACGAAGTCGGGCGAGTCGGGAGGGGAGGTGTTTGCGCGAGTTGAACGGAGGGAGCACCGTGAAGCTGCTCGGAACGCTCACCGTGGTCTGTCGGGCGATCAGTCGCAGCGGGCCATAAGAACGCAGTGTGACGTGCGCGGCTTCTCTGGTTCCACGACGCAGGGGAGTGAGCACCGTGGTCAGTTCGCGGCGCTCGCCAGCGGGGACCGAGAGCGGCACGCGGTTAGCGTGAGCGCCGGCGGATGGTTGCCAGCCGTCTCGCACGATCGCGCGCAGTCGGCGGCGGGTGGGGTTCGTTACTCGTAACGCCGAGCTGGTGGTCTCGCCAAGGCGTACGCGATCGGGCGAGGTGCGCTCGAAGCGCAGAGCACGCACCGACACAGCCAAGATCGAGTCCAACGTGCTCAGCAGCACCACAAAAAGCACCCAATAGACGAACACGATGGGCGCACCTGTGATGACGATCGGCACGATGCCGAGCGCCACGAGAGCAACGAACCATCCAGAAATTGCCATTGTTAGATCGGAACCTGCACTTGCTGCACGATCGATCGCAGGATGACGTCGGCCGACACTCCTTCGAGTTCAGCTTCGGGGCGCAACTGAATGCGGTGGCGAAGTACCGGCAGCACCATGCTCTGGATGTGGTCGGGCGTGATGGAGTCCGCACCGGTCAGCCAGGCCCACGCCTTCGCTGCACCGATAAGGGCGATCGCACCACGGGGGCTCACGCCGAGCTTCACGGACGGGCTCTGGCGGGTAGCGCGCGCAAGGTCAACGGCGTAAGCAACCACATCGGGGCTTGCTCCCACCTTCGCGACAGCAGCCTGAGCGGCCGCCAGCATCGACGCATCGAGAACGGGCGTTACCCCGGCTGCGGCGAGATCACGTGGGTTGAATCCAGCGGCGTGACGCGTGAGTACTTCGATTTCAGTGTCACGCTCGGGCAGGTCGAGAACGAGCTTGAGGAGGAAGCGGTCGAGCTGAGCCTCGGGAAGCGTGTACGTTCCTTCGTATTCGATGGGGTTCATCGTCGCGGCAACCATGAACGGCACCGGCAGTTTCAACGACTGGCCGTCAACGGAAACCTGACGCTCTTCCATCGCTTCGAGCAACGATGACTGAGTCTTTGGTGGGGTGCGGTTGATCTCATCCGCGAGCAAAATGTTTGTGAAGACGGGGCCTTCGCGAAACTCGAACTCGCCCGACTTGGAGTCGTACACGAGCGAACCGGTCACGTCGCCGGGCATGAGATCTGGCGTGAACTGCACGCGCTTGGTGTCGAGCTGAAGCGCCCGGCTCAGCGTGCGCACCAACAGTGTCTTTGCAACACCCGGAACGCCCTCGAGCAGCACATGGCCGCCCGTCAGCAGCGCAATCGTGAGGCCGGTGACAGCCGCATCTTGGCCCACCACGGCCTTGCCTACTTCTGTGCGCAGCCCGGTGAATGCGTGCCGCAGTTGCTCGTCAGTCATATCTCGATTCTTCTCTATCTCTGGCTTGGTGGGGCTAAGCGGTTAGGCGGGGCGGATGATCGTGCGCACGCGATCTTCGAGTGCGAGCAGTTCATCCGACAGGGTGATGAGCTCGTTGTCCGAGGCAGGCTCGGCGTCGACTAGCAAGTGTCGGAGCGAGGCGAGAGGCTGCCCGACGAGCGGGGAGATGCGGTTGATCACATCGTCGACGGATGCCGTGCTCGGCAATCCGCACAGTCCAGCAATCCTGCCGATGGTTCCGATGCGCAACGAATCCAGCGTATGGAGTCGCGCTGTGGACTGAGCGTAGAGTCGCGCGCGACCCTGCATCGTTTCGCTGGATCGCACCGTCACCGGGAGCTTCTCGATCACGAGGGGGCCGAAACGACGGCCACGCCAGAGCGCACCGACGAGAAGAGTGAGAACGAACAACCACGTAGCGGGCAGTACCCAACCGGGCGCGAGTTCGTCGAGGGTGGCGGTCCCGCCATCGCCTTGGATGTCGAGAAAGCTCGGCGTGTACCAGACAAGAGTGTCGTTCTCCCCGAGCAGGCGCAAAGCGAAGGCGGCGTTGTCGGCGGCCGTGATTCCGCCATTGGAAAGCGCATCTGTCGCTCCGAGGATGCGTAGTTCGCTGTCGCCGCGGTCAAGAACGATGAGGCCGTAACCATCATCGTCATTTCCGTAACACGCCGTGATGGCGGAGCTTGGCTCGATCACGCGATAGCTACTGGGGCCAGCCGTGATCTGAGGAGCAGTCGACGACGAGGGGGCAGAGCATCCGGCACTCACCGAATCTGAAGAAGCGCCTGCTTGGGCAACTTCGGGAGCGATCTCAAGAAGTTCGTTGAGCACGGGTTCAGCGACAATGACGGTGCTGGCTAGCCCTGCAGCATCCGCCACTTGGCTCTCGGTCAGATAACCCTCGAAGTTAGTGAAGATGAGAGTGCTGTCGTCGGGGGACACTAGTGCGGCGCGAGTCTCGTCGAGGGTGGTCGTGACGATCACGTCGACACCCTGATCGCGCAGTACCTCTGCAACGGCTTGAGAACCCGCTTCGTAAGGGCTTGTGGGGTCGAGCGGCGGACCTTCGACGGCGTTGCCAGCGAGGTTAAGGGTAACGACAGCCACAACCACCAGTACGATCGCGGCGGCAACCCAAAAGAGAGCTCGTCGCGTGGCGGTGCCCAAGCGGGGAGTGAGCACCGTTACTTCTGAACTGGCCTCTTGTGCGGTTCGGGTCTCGCTCACAGCGTTGCCTCGGCGAGATCGGGCGTAGCCGAACGCGCGCGCGATTCCAGCGCGCGCAGTTGTTCGTATTCTTCGCGAGTGGCGGGCTTACGCATGTAGCGCACGCGGTCGAAAGTGTCGGCGCTCGCAACAAGCTCGGTCGCAAGCTCGGGCAAAACTCGTGAAGCTCGCGTTGCAAAGCCGTGACCCGTTGTACCGGGAGTCATGTTCACCAGGGTGCGTTCTGAGAGGCCGCGGGCGATCGAACGGAACATATCCGCAATGGCGGCGGCGTAATCCTCGCGGGTGGCCGCCTGCTCCGCAGCTTCTCGCAATTGAGCGGCGGTTCGGTAGTCGGCTTCGCCAAACAGGATGTCGTGATGCTGGCTCTTACGGTTGAGGCGCGGCACTCCGTAAACGATGATCGCCGCGATAATTGCGACGGCGACGAGGGCGAGAAGGACGATAGAGACGATGGTGGGGATTCCGTTACCGTCGCCGATGGTGAGACTGGCGAGCCAATCACTGAACGCTTTCGATGCTCGGTCAAAGAGGGTGGGCTTGGCGGCTTGGTAGGGAGCTTTGGAGAGCTCCTCGATGAGTAAGCGGGTCGCTTCTTCCGAATCAGGATCTACCGGCACTTCGCTAAATATCGCGGGGGCAGCACGGGGCGTGAGTGCTGCAGCCACGGAGGCTGCGACAAGCGTTAGCGTCATGAAGCGGCGTTCGGCACAGCGGGCTGTGCACGGCTCGGCGTGCTGTTGAGGGTGAGGTAGGGGTCGGGAACCGAGTGGTCGCCGGCGTTACGTGCCTCGACGAAGCGAGCAAGTTCGAGGTCGAAACCTTCTTTGCGCATTCGCATGTCGATGTACAGCAGCGCGGGGGCGGCCGACTGAATAACAATCGTGACGGCGCCGATGACGACCGACAACACAATGGTCACGATGTAGATCACGAGGAACGCGACAAAGCCCGCTTCTTCGTTGCCCGTGGGGTTGAGCAGCCCCGCTCCGAGTCCACCGAGCACGCTCAGGGGGGTCGTGACGACGCTCGACACGACGTTCACGATCACGAGGATGAGAAGCAGGATTCCGAAGGTGCGCCAGAAATTGCCGCGAACCAGCGACCACGAGCGGCTAATAGCGAGCCTGAGCGGCAAGCGCTCGATCATGAGCGCGCTCGGAACGAAGGCGAAGAAGGTCCCGAGCCATGCGGCGAGGAAGAGTGCAACGAGAAAGCCAGCGATCATCGTGAGCACGCCAAAGACGATTCCGGCGGTGTCTCCCAGGGCGAACAGCAGCACGGAGACTCCGGCAACGACCGCAATTCCCACAATCACGGCAATCATGACGAGCGCTGACCACCCGATGAGGGCACCAAGTCGGCCCTTCGCGGCATTCCAGAGACCACGAACGCGAAGGCGTTCTCCCACGGTTCCGCGCGCGACTTCGAGCGAGATGATGCCTTGGAGTATGGCTCCGCCTACGAGAGAGAGCGCCACTGCGAAGAGGGCCGAGAGGATAAGACCGGCGGTCGTGCCGGCCTCGATGGTGGCGGCATCCGCTTCGGTGGCGCTCAAGGCGCGTTCGGCAGACGCAAAGCTAACGATTCCGACGAGCACCAAGGAGCCAACGGTGACCAAGCTCATGATGAGAAGAGAAAGGCCGAAGGTGGGGCGCGGATTACGGCGCAATACCATCAGCGATGCCCCGAGGATCGTGCCCAGACCGAGCGGGTGCAGCGGAATGAGGCCCGGCTTGGGCGGCGGGGTCCAGCCAGGGGTGGGCGCAGCGTACTGCGAGGGAGCGCCCGGAGTTCCCGGCGCTACAGGGGCGATAGCGGGTGCGGCGCCGGTGCCATACGCTGACGAGGCGCTGGGCGGAGCGAGCGGCTGGGCACCATCGGCACTACTGCTGTCGGGTGACTGCCAGGGGCTGTTATCGCTCACGTTTCATCCTTGATTAGGCAACTGCGTAAATTCAATCGCCCTCATGTTTTCACACTCGACTACTCTTGTGCGAAAGCTTCTCACTCTGTTAGCCCGAGAGCTAGAAAGTATCGAGGACCAGTGAACCCGCGAATTCTTGTAGTCGATGACGATACTGCCCTGGCAGAAATGATCGGAATCGTTCTACGCACTGAAGGTTACGAACCATTTTTCTGCCAAGACGGCGCCCTAGCGTACGACGCCTTCAAGTCGGCCGCGCCCGATTTGGTGCTGCTTGACCTCATGCTGCCCGGCATGGATGGAATCGAGATTTGCTCCCGCATTCGCGAGGAGTCCGGTGTGCCGATCATCATGCTCACGGCTAAGAGCGACACGGCGGATGTCGTGAAGGGTCTCGAGAGCGGGGCTGACGACTACGTGGTCAAGCCCTTCAATCCCAAGGAGCTCGTGGCGCGTATACGGACCCGACTGCGCCCCGCGAGCGATGCTGCCACCGGCACGCTTACCGTCGGCGACCTCGAATTGGATGTCGCAGGCCATGAGGTGCGCCGTGGCGATACCAAAATCAATCTGACTCCGCTCGAGTTCGAGCTCTTGCTGGCGCTCGCGATGAAGCCCGAACAGGTATTCACGCGTGAAATGCTGCTGGAGCAGGTCTGGGGCTACCACTACAAGGCAGACACTCGTCTGGTGAACGTTCACGTTCAGCGTTTGCGCGCCAAGGTTGAAGAAGATCCCGACAACCCGAAGATCGTGATGACGGTTCGCGGTGTTGGTTACCGCGCTGGCGCCACCGCGTAGGTTTTATGCGCGATTTTGACTGGCGCGGCTGGGTGCGGCGAGGCGCCGCAGTATGGCGCTCGTCACTTCAACTGCGCACTGTGGCGATCACGGTGCTGTTGTCATCCGTTGCGGTGATGGTTATTGCGGGCTACATGTCGCTGAGTGTGGGCGCGAACCTGTTTGATGCGAGCCGCGATCAGCTCACGCGTACGTCGGTGAATGCAACCCTTGCTGGTCAACAAGTGTTCGATGCGGCTGACGAAGGCCTTGGCCTCGAAGACCTCGACGTCATGATGGGCGAGGCCGCAAAGGTCATCGAGAGTGTTGCCTCCAGCACCGGTGGCACGAGTTACGCGATTTTGCGAACGCCCGGTCAGGAAGGGTCACGGGTTCCTTCCGATGTTCAAACTCAGGGTCTCGGTTCCGAATCCCTGATCTCGCAAGAGCTTCGCGATGTGGTTGCCGCGTCGACCGAGCAACGTACCTACTGGCAGTCGGTGGCCCTGAGGCAAGATGCCGACACCGCCGATCATCCCGGTCTCGTTGTCGGCTCGACACTCGACATTCGTGGCGCGCAATATGAGCTGTATCTGGTCTACGACATCCAAGACACTCAAGACACCCTTGTTCTCGTGCAGCAGACGCTCGGTCTCGGTGGCTTTGCGCTGCTCGCGCTGATCGGCGTTGTCACGTTCGTCGTGGTGCGTCTCGTCGTGGGGCCTGTTCGTCTTGCGGCTGAGACCAGTCAGCGTTTGGCGGCCGGCGAACTCGAGGTGCGCATTCCGGTTCAGGGTGACGACGTCATTGCCACTCTCGCCCGCTCGTTCAACGGTATGGCCACGAGCATGCAGCAGCAGATCACCCGCCTCGCCGCGCTTTCGCAGGTTCAGCAACGTTTCGTTTCGGATGTCTCGCACGAGCTTCGTACGCCGCTCACGACAATCAGGCTCGCCGGCGATGTTCTGTACGACCAGCGCGACACTTTTCCGCCCGCCACGGCACGCACTGCCGAGTTGTTGCACACCCAGGTTGAACGGTTTGAGCTGTTGCTCGCCGACTTGCTTGAGATGAGCCGCTACGACGCTGGAGCTGTTGACATGGAGACGGAGCCCACAAACCTCGTGCGGCTCGTCGAAGACGCCATCGAGAGCCTCACCTCGCTTGCGGAGAGCAAGGGCTCCGAACTGCGGCTCGTTGCCCCCGGTGGCCATTTTGAAGCAGACGTCGACCCCCGCCGCATCCGCCGCATTCTGCAAAACCTGGTGAGCAATGCCATCGACCACGGCGACGGGCTGCCGATCGTCGTGTGGATCGACAGCGATCAGGATGCCGTTGCTATCGCCGTGCGCGACTACGGCGTTGGGATGAGCCAGGCGGCCCTCGAGCGTGTCTTCGACCGCTTCTGGCGGGCTGATCCGTCGCGCCAACGCACCACGGGTGGCACTGGCCTCGGGCTGGCAATTGCGCTCGAGGATGCTGCGCTTCACGGTGGCTGGCTCGAAGTGTGGTCGGATGGAGACCACGGTTCGTGCTTCCGGCTCACCATTCCCCGCGAGCGCGGCGCAGAATTGCGCTCATCGCCGCTTGAATTGCCGCCGAATGATGACATCCCGAGCTTGGAGGCGCCCCATGCCTAAGTTCTCCAAGATTGCGTTCTTCTCCTTGGTCACCGCAGTTTCTGTTGCGCTTACGGGGTGCGTTGGAGTGCCGACGTCGAGCGAGGTGCAAACCGGGCCGCTCATCAATGAACAAGACGGCGCCCAATACGAGATCGTCGCTTCAGGGCCCGTCGCTGGCTCAACGCAGGAACAAATTCTTACCGACTTCATGAATGCCGTGCGCTCTCCCGCGCGAGATTATTCCGTGGCCCGCGAGTTCCTCACCGGCACGATGAGCGAGGCATGGAATCCCGCTGCGAGCGCCACCGTTCTCGAACGCGACAAGCTGCCGACTATTGCGCCAGCGCTCGACGAAAACGCACTCACCTACTCGTTCTCGGCACAAGCTGTTATCGACGCGCGAGGGGTGTACTCCGAGCTGCCGTCGCCGGTGTCGCAGACTCTCGCGTTCGCGTTTGAGCAGGTCAATGGGGAGTGGCGTATTTCTGCAGCGCCCCCGGGGGTAGTGCTGACGCTTCGTGGTTTCGAAGTGAGTTTCGAAGAGCAAGTGCTGTATTACTTTGACCCCAGCTTCGCCTACCTGATCCCTGATACCCGCTGGTTTGCTGCGCGGGAATCGTCGCAGGCGCGGGCGCTTCAAGCATTATTGGCTGCCGATTCGGCGTGGGTGCAGCAGGGCGTTGTGCTCACCGCATTCCCGCCATCTACGACGCTCGGGACCACAAGCAGTCTTACTTCTGGCCGAGCCGTCGTTGACCTGAGTTCTGAGGCGCTCGCCGCCAATAACGTGGCGCGCGACCGCATGCGTCAGCAACTATCGGCGACGCT
This sequence comes from Salinibacterium sp. VpJ6, assembly GCF_059767345.1. NCBI lineage: Bacteria > Bacillati > Actinomycetota > Actinomycetes > Micrococcales > Microbacteriaceae > Salinibacterium > Salinibacterium sp. VpJ6. The sequence goes on along the minus strand of NZ_JBSOQL010000001.1, from coordinate 824,662 downwards.
ACACACGCCGATTGTGGTGCTGACGGTCGAGGGGCGCGAACTTCAAGACTCCAGTTCCGGTCAAAACGCGGCCGTCATTGAACCGGGGTCCGCCGGCCCGCTCGTTGTGGGCACGGGAGACGAATTTGGCTTCAGCACGAGCGATGGGCTGAGCGCGATCACTGAGCTCAGCGGCATTGTGACTTCGGCTGGTGCCACCACGGCAGCGCTGTCTGCCGACCGGCTCTCGGCTGTGTATCGTGCCGCAGACGGCGCGGCCTATTTTGCGTCGGTGGGTGTCGCTCCGCGCCTGATCGATGCGCGGTCCGGGCTCGTTGCGCCATCGCTCGACCCTTTCCGGTTCGTCTGGTCTGCGCAGCGCTCCAGCGCCACGTCGCTGACGACTTTCGCGGTCGACGGCACCGAGCATCCGCTGCAGACCTCGTTGCCCGCTGACTCTCAGATTGTGTCTCTGGATGTCTCCCGCGACGGTGCGCGATTGCTCGTGTATCTCTCCACTCCGTCAGGTCCTCAACTGCTCGTGTACGGAATCGTGCGCCAGCAGGGCAACGTTCCCGTTCAGCTCGTGGAACCGGTGTCTCTGCCGGTGCGCTCCGGAACCGCAATCGACGCGGCGTGGGTTGGCTCAAGCAGTGTCGCAACGTTGACCGGTGACGACGGTTCTGTCGAGGTCACCGCGTACAACCTCGGTGGTCCCTCTCAAGACTTGGGTGACGTCGATGGCGCAACGCAACTGGTAACAACGGGCTCGAACACCGATGGGCTCCGTGTGCTGGCTGACGGCGAAGTGTGGCGGCCGCAGGGCAGTCAAGCGTGGGTTCAGACCGGGCTCGACGCCTCCTTCCTAGCGGTGCAGCAGTAATCGTTCTCCACTGATCGGCAGCACGACGCGGCCCAGCTCCGAGAACTCGGCACGATCGGGGGATGACACCCCCACAGCAGCCTCCAGACCGTCACCAGCACGCGTGGTGGCGCAAAGCCCTACGCGAGGCTCTGCGCGATGCCTGGGCCCTCCTGATGCCCGTGGAGTGCGCCGGATGCCAGAGGGCCGATCGAGCGCTGTGCGACGAGTGCGCGCCCAGCATGGCTGCGCAGCCGAGCGTCCAGTCCACGCCGCAGCATCTCGCTGTGCATTACGCACTGCGGTACGAGGGCAGAGTGCGTCGGGTTTTGCTCGCCTTCAAGAACCATCACCGCACCGATCTCTCGCGACCGCTGGCACGGGCGTTCGTGCCGGCGCTACTGCGCGCGATCGAGGCAGCCGAGCAGACTGAGGCCGCCAAACGGTTCGAGGATGTCGGGCCATCGGAGGTTGCCGCGCCAACGGATGCTTCGGCGCGGCCGCTTCAGATCGTGGCGGTGCCGAGCAGCCGGCGCGCATTCCGCACCCGGGGGTATCACCCGATGGCGCTCGTGCTGCGCGCGGCGGGGGTGCGCCACGCCCGGGTGTTGCGCGTAGCCCAAGAAACTCGAAGTCAGAAATTGTTGAGCGCCGAGCAGCGAGCCCGCAACGTTCTCGGAGCGTTCATTGCGACGCGTTCCTTGGCTGGCATCCGCGTAATTATTGTGGACGACGTGCTGACAACCGGCGCCACGATCGACGAAGCGGCGAGGGCAATTTTCGCTGCGGGCGGAACGGTAGTGGGGGCTGCAACCATCGGGTTCACTCCAAGAACGCTGACGGTTCGTGACATTGCCAGCGGTGAGGGCTACGGTATGGAAAAGGGCGCGAAATAGAAGCTGCCTCACGGGGCAGCCGCGCATTATGGCTAGGAGGTCGCCGTGGAAATCACCGTCAACGGACGAAATGTAGGAGTCACGGATCGTTTCCGTGAGTACGCGATCGAAAAGTCTGAAAAGGTCTCTCACTTGGCCGAGAAGGCAATCGCCTTCGAGATCAAGGTAAGCCGACACCACGAAACCAAAGGTTCCAGTGGAGACGACCGCGTTGAGTTGACGTTGATTGGACCAGGTCCGCTTGTTCGAGCGGAATCTGCTGGTTCAGATAAGTATGTTGCTTTCGATTTGGCAATGGCCAAGCTCATTGAGCGCATCCGCCAGTCGAAGGATCGCAAGAAGGTTCACCGCGGAAACCACCGCCCCACGTCACTGCGTGAGGCGAGCGCTGGCGGATTTGCTGTTGTCGATATCACCCCCGCTAGCCCCGACGTGATCGAAAAGGTCGCGACCGGAGCAGTGCCGATTCAGAATGAAGCGCCGGAGCCCGGCGACGAGGACTACTCGCCCGTCGTCATCCGCCGCAAGGTATTCCCCTCGAGTCACATGACTGTTGAGGAGGCTCTCGATCACATGGAACTAGTCGGCCACGACTTCTTCTTGTTCGTCGATAGCCAAACCGATCGCCCGAGCGTCGTGTACCGCCGCAAGGGGTGGGATTACGGCGTGATTGGTCTCGAAGAAGAGACCGATGACGCTGTTCAGGGCGGCCGCTCGCGCAAGCGTAAGGTCGCCAACGGCTAAGCACACCAAGTTTTTGGCTTGGAGTTGATACGATTACGAACCGGTAACGCGGCTGTGCGCTGATTGCACGCACCGCGTTACCGTGACGTAAGCGTCTAAAAGACTGCGCTTCGTCGAGCAGTGCCAGCGTCGGACCCGTCCGACAAGAATGGGAGTATTCGGTGGCGAATGTTTTAGAACGCGCTCTTCGCGTAGGTGAGGGTCGACTTCTTCGACGCTTGAAAGGCTATGCGCAGGCGGTCAACCATCTCGAGGACGACTTCAAGACCCTCACTGATGACGAGCTGAAGAACGAGACTGTAGAACTGCGTGAGCGCTACGCCGCGGGGGAGTCGCTCGACGACCTGCTGCCAGAGGCCTTCGCTGCTGTGCGTGAAGCGGCTAGCCGTACCCTCGGCATGCGTCACTTCGACGTTCAACTCATGGGTGGTGCTGCGCTTCACTTGGGCAACATCGCTGAGATGAAGACCGGTGAGGGTAAGACTCTCGTCGCCACGCTTGCCGCGTACCTCAACGCTCTCGCCGCTCAGGGCGTACACGTCATTACGGTGAACGACTACTTGGCGAGCTACCAATCTGAACTTATGGGTCGCGTTTTCCGCGCCCTCGGCATGACTACTGGCTGCATCGTCTCCGGCCAGACTCCGCTCGAACGTCGCGAACAGTACGCGGCCGACATCACCTACGGCACCAACAATGAGTTTGGTTTCGACTACCTGCGCGACAACATGGCGTGGCAGGCAAGCGACATGGTCCAACGCGGCCATTACTTCGCTGTAGTCGACGAGGTTGACTCGATCTTGATCGATGAGGCTCGTACGCCACTGATCATTTCTGGTCCCTCGTCAGGCGAGGCCAACCGCTGGTTCACCGAGTTCGCCAACCTCGCGAAGAAGCTCGACCCGGAGACCGATTTCGAGGTCGACGAGAAGAAGCGCACCGTCGGTGTTCTCGAGCCCGGGATTGAGAAGGTCGAAGACTACCTCGGCATCGACAACCTCTACGAATCAGCCAACACTCCGCTGATCTCGTTCTTGAACAACTCGATCAAGGCTCGCGCCCTGTTCAAGAAAGACAAGGACTATGTCGTCATGAACGGCGAAGTGCTCATTGTCGACGAGCACACCGGCCGTATCTTGCAGGGTCGTCGGTACAACGAAGGTATTCACCAAGCGATTGAGGCCAAGGAAGGCGTCGCGGTCAAGGCCGAGAACCAGACGCTGGCTACCGTCACACTGCAGAACTACTTCCGCCTGTACAACAAGCTTTCGGGAATGACCGGTACCGCTGAGACTGAAGCGGCCGAGTTCATGTCCACCTACAAGCTCGGTGTTGTTGCCATCCCCACGAACCGTCCGATGCAGCGCATCGACCAGTCCGACCTCATCTACAAGAATGAGCAGTCGAAGTTCGAGCAGGTTGTTGCTGACATTGCCAAGCGCCACCAGCAAGGTCAGCCGGTTCTGGTCGGTACGACAAGCGTTGAGAAGAGCGAATTGCTTTCTCGAATGTTGGCCAAGAAGGGCGTCAAGCACGAGGTTCTGAACGCTAAGAACCACGCGCGCGAAGCGGCCATCGTTGCTCAGGCTGGTCGTCTCGGCGCCGTCACCGTCGCCACCAATATGGCCGGCCGTGGAACTGACGTCATGCTCGGCGGAAACGCCGAGTTCTTGGCTGTTGCCGAAATGAACAGCCGTGGATTGAACCCCTCCGAGACTCCGGATGAGTACGAAGCTGCTTGGGATGACGTCTTCGCCGGCGTCAAGGCCGAGGTAGATACCGAAGCGAAGAAGGTTATCGACGTCGGTGGGCTTTACGTGCTCGGAACCGAGCGCCACGAGTCGCGCCGGATCGACAACCAGCTGCGTGGTCGTTCCGGTCGACAGGGTGACCCCGGTGAGAGCCGTTTCTACCTGTCGCTTCAGGATGACCTCATGCGACTCTTCAACAGCGGTGCTGCTGAAGCCCTGATGGGGCGTTCGTCGGTTCCCGATGACCTCGCGATCGAGTCGAAGGTTGTCAGCCGCGCCATCCGCAGTGCTCAGGCACAGGTCGAATCGCGTAACGCTGAGATCCGCAAGAACGTTCTCAAGTACGACGATGTTCTCAACCGCCAGCGTGAAGCTATTTACAGTGACCGCCGTCACATCCTCGAAGGAGATGACCTTAAGGATCGCGTACAGCGCTTCCTCAAGGACGTCGTTACCGAGATTGTTGATGTACACACCGCGGAGGGTCACTCAGAAGAGTGGGACTTCGAGGGGCTGTGGGCCGAGCTTAAGACGATGTATCCCGTGGGCATCACTGTCGACGAGGTGCTCACCGAGGCTGGCTCGCGCGGCAAGATGACGAGCGCGTTCATTGCCAAGGAAATCCACTCGGATGCCGTGATCGCTTACGAACGTCGCGAACAGCAACTGGGTGAGCCCGCCATGCGCGAGCTCGAGCGTCGTGTTGTGCTGAGTGTGATCGACCGCCGCTGGCGCGACCACCTTTACGAAATGGACTACCTCAAGGACGGAATTGGGCTGCGAGCAATGGCTCAGCGCGATCCGCTCATCGAGTACCAGCGCGAAGGTTACGCGCTGTTCCAGACGATGATGGGGCAAATTCGCGAAGAGACTGTTGGCTTCCTCTTTAACCTCGATGTCGAGGTGAATGGCGGCGGTGAAGCAACGACCGTGCAGGCCCGTGGACTCGATGGTTCGAGTGCGCCGTCAGCTCAGCTCAGCTACTCGGCGCCCAGCGCTGACGCTTCGGGCGAGGTTGAAGTTCGCAACGATCGCGGTCAGGTCGAGCGTGCCGCTACAGCGCAAGCGCAGCAGCGCCAGGCTCCTCAGCAGGCACAGCCTGCCGCTCAGCCGCAGTCGAACGACCGTGGTGCTTTCGGGCAGCGCGCCGAGGGTGCCGCTCCTGAAGCTCCCCTCAACCGTTCGCAGCGCCGCGCGCAGGAGAAGCGCAAGAAGTAGCAAGAACGTGAGCTAGCGCAGTGCGCTGGAGTTAACCAACGGATGCCCCACTCGACAATCGAGTGGGGCATCCGTTGTTGTGCGCTCTGCAGGGGTGTGGGGCTACAGAACGTTGATGGCCGTGGCGCGCCAGCGCTTGTCGAGGCCCTCGAGGCGCACGGCAACAGCGCGCGTGCGGGCGCGGCCACGAACGATGACCACTGCTTCGACTGCGCCGTCGCGCGGTTCGCAGAGGCGGATGGAACCCATCGTGAAGCTGGGGCGGGTGACCGGTTGTCCCTTAGCGCGTCGGGCGCGCGCTGAGAGCACCACTCGCTTGAGCAGGTGGCGGTAGACGTCGTCGGTGACCCACCGCGACATCTGCTCAAGGTCACGAGCACCGGCGAGTACCTCGATCACACAGCGGGTGAGGTTCTCGACGAGGGGCGCGGGGTCGGGTAGCTCCGCGCTAGGGGTCGGCTGGTGGCCAAAGAACTCGTCAGGAACGAATCGAGGCCGAATGACCTTGGAGGGCAGCGTGCCAGCGCGCGGGCGCAACTGTCGGGGTAATTCCACACTCGGTAAGGAGGTGCGAAGTGGCTCGGTACTCATGATCTCCCGGGTAAAAGGTCAAGACGGCGATGTTCACCCCCATAAGGGGGTAGACCACACTTAATCAGTAACGAGATCAATTGTCTATGACTAATTTTCAATTGTGGATAACATTCCGGACTCAGAGACCCGCCTCAGTACCGTCAATCCATGCGCTGGGACAAACTCTTTGACGACCTCGAAAGCCAGCTCGAGCGCGAAATGACCGCGGATGACCTCGAGGTCGATGCGGAAGAGGAGCGGCTGCGACTGGGGCGATTGAGTATCCGGGACCGCATAGTCGCCCTTCACGGGCGCAGCAGCGCAGAGGCACCTCTCACGCTTGCCGTTCTCTTGATCACCGGCACGCGCGTCACCGTGCGCCCCGTGATCATCGGCCGCGATTGGATGTCAGCTGACATCGTCGATGACAGCGGTCGCCCGGCACAGTGCATCATCCCGTTCGCCGCATTGGCCGGAATCTCTCTCGGAGCGGCCCACATCACGCCGAGCCTGGCTACCGCGCCGTCGAACGGGCACCCGAGTCTCTCGCAGCGGTTGAGCCTGAGCTACGTGTTACGCGACCTCTGCCGGCGCCGGCGCGCAGTCTCACTGCTCCTGGTGGCGGGGGAGGTGCATGGCACCATCGATCGCGTCGGGCGTGACCATGTGGATGTCGCCGTTCACGAGCGCGGAGCTGTGCGTCGCGAGACAGCTGTCTCGGAATATCGCTTGGTGCCGTTTACAAGTCTCGTGCTGGTGAAGCCTTAGGGCTGCTTTCGCCGCTAGCGCGTGCGCTGTTCGCCGAAGTTAACTTCGGTCACCGTGGCGATGTCGGACTGGTTCCAGAGGCTCATGCGACGAGTCTCTTCGTAGAGCGCTTCGATGTATGACTCGAGAACAGAGTTCTCGATGCGCCACTGGCCCTTGCTGCCTACTTTGATGGCGGGCAGTTCGCCCGAACGCACAAGTTCAAGAACCTCGTGCGGAGAGACGCTGAGCACTTCGGCAGTATCGGCCAAGGTGAGAAATCTCCCGAGGCCTTCTGCTGGGTTGATCGCGTTCATGCATCGATTATGCGCGTATGAAGCTGGGAATGGGGCTGATGTGGATAACTATCGAGCCACTTCCCAGCCGTGACGAACGATGGTGCCATGATCAACACCCGACTTGCGGAGCGCGCGCTATGAGCCGCCGTTCCGGCCGCACCCAGTCCCAAGCTCGCGCCCGAGCGTTCGCCCTCGACCCGCGACTCGCCATCGGTGTGGTGCTCGTCGTGGCGTCGGTCGTTGGCGTGGTTTCCATCGTCGCGGCAACGGATGAATCGACCGAGGTTTATGCTGCGGCATCCACTCTCACGCCCGGCGATCGTGTGCTGAGCTCTGACCTCGTGATTCGAAGCGTGAAGCTGAACGAGGCGACTGATCGCTACATCGCGCGAGGCGAATTACCCGACGAGGGCTTCATCGCGACTCGACCAATTGAGGCTGGGGAACTCGTACCGTCGTCGTCGCTGGGAAGCCACGACGGGCTTTCACTGACCTCGGTTGTAGTGTCACCTCAAGGTGGGCTCTCGGGCACTGTCGCCACCGGTGCTTCGGTGGATGTGTGGGCCAGCGCTGAAGCTGAAGACGGGAGCTACGCGGCTCCTGGCGTGATTATCTCTGGGGCGGTCGTCGTGCGGCTGCTGGAGGATGACTCCTTGGTCTCTGCCGCTCACGGCAACGCCATTGAGCTGCTCGTTCCGCGCTCTCGGGTCGCTCGTCTTCTCGAAGCGATGGCGAACGGTGATGTGCTCTCCGTGATCCCCGCCAACCTGCCGGCGAAGGGCTAACATGACCGCTTTTGCTCTCGCGATGCCCGTCACTCTGGAAGACCAATTCGCGTTCGACGCGGCTCAGCACGGCCACGAGATCGTATTGCGCACCGTCAGCGCACCGGAGTTAGCCTCCCGCATTGCTGGAGCCCATGCTGATGTCGCTTTGGTAGCGGCAGAAGCGCGCTATTTGACCGACCGCCTCATCGCATCGTGTGATCAAGCCGGGGTGCGCCTCATCGCCGTCGCCAGCAGTGAGCGGGAGCAGCGTTACGCCAGCGACCTCGGGCTCTTCGACATTGTGGATGCCGCGGCCGGTTGGCGCGCGCTGGATGCGCTGCTCGCTCAATCGCCGTGGGACGCTCAGCCTCCTGTACGCGAACGTGCGGCGCTCGGCCAAGTGATTGCGGTGTGGGGGCCCGGCGGGGCGCCGGGCCGAACATCCATCGCCATCTCGATTGCTGCGGAGCTCGCCGCGCTGGGGTACCGCGTGGCGCTCGCCGACGTGGACACTCACGGGGCCTCGGTGGCGCCCGCTCTGGGAATGCTCGACGAGGCACCCGGCTTTGCTGCCGCCTGCCGTCTCGCGGGGACCGAGACGCTCACGACAGAGGAACTCGATCGCATCGGGCAACGTTACGAGTCGCCCGTTGGCTCGTTCTGGGTGCTCACCGGCATCGGTCGCCCTAGTCGATGGCCCGAACTCTCGTCTGAACGTGTCGGAACGACAATCGCGCAGTGTCGACAGTGGGTTGATTACACCGTGCTCGACACGAGCTCGAGCTTGGAGAACGACGAAGAAATCACGAGTGATCTCTTTGCGCCGCGACGGAATGCGGCAGCGGTTACCGCCGTGCGTGCGGCCGATCACGTGATCGCCGTCGGCTCGGCGGATCCGGTCGGGCTGTCGCGGTTCTTGCGGGCCCATGTTGACCTGCTCGAAACCGTCACGACCCGCAGCGTGAGCGTTGTCATGAACAAGATTCGGGTGAGTGCCAGCGGCATGAACCCGCACGGCCAAGTAACTCAAACGCTCTCGAGGTTCGGCGGCATCGAGCATCCGATTCTCGTGCCCCACGACCTCTCCGGATTCGACGGCGCCGTACTCAGCGGCAAGACTCTGGTGGATGCCGCACCACGCTCCAGCGCGCGGGCCGCCATCCGCGATCTCGTGATGTCACGCCTGGTGCCCGAGGAACACGAACCAGCGCCTCAGAAGTTATTGTTCGGCAGGATGTTGGCGCGCGGGTAACCTGTAAGGGTGTCGACACTTAGTGATCTAGTCCAAGAACAAGGCCGCTCTAGTGAGGCGGACATCGAATGGCTGCACATGCTCGTCGGCGACTGGCAGCTTCTCGCGGACCTTGCCTTTGCGGATATCGTGCTGTGGGTTCCCAGCGACGACAACCAGTTTGTCGCTGTCGCGCACGCCCGCCCCAGCAGCTCGGCCACGCTGTTCTATCGTGACTTTGTTGGCCAGCAGATCAAGCCCGAGTGGCTTGCCCAGGTTACCGAGGCCTACGAAACGTCGCGCATCGTCGACACCGCAGCACCCGCGTGGTACGAAGAGACGCCTACTCGCGTGCGGGCGGTCCCTGTGCTGCGTCGGCTCAATGCCACGGGTAACGCGACGACTGAAACTCCGATCGCGGTCATTACGCGCCACACCAACCTCGGTGATGCTCGTACTCCGTCGCGTCAAGAACTCACCTTCAACGGGTGTGCGAACGACCTCTTCGCGATGATCGCTGCGGGAGACTTTCCCGATATGGGAGCCCCCGCCGCACCGCGCCGGGGCGCGCCCCGCGCCTCCGATGGTCTGATCCGTCTGGATGTCGATGGTCTCGTCACCTTCGCAAGCCCGAACGCTCTGTCAGCGTTCAACCGCATCGGCTTCTCAGGCGAGCTCGAAGCAGAGTCGCTCGCCGATGTCACTACGACTCTTATCGCGGGCCAGCCCGAAGTGGATGAGTCCCTTCCCTTGGTCGTCACCGGTCGCGCACCGTGGCGAACCGACATCGAAGCGCGTGGCGTCACGGTCTCGCTGCGCGCTATCCCCATCCGGGATCGTGGCGAGCGAGTCGGAGCCATCGTGCTGTGCCGCGACGTCACCGAGGTGCGGCATCAGGAACGTGAGCTGATCACGAAGGACGCCACGATTCGTGAGATTCACCACCGCGTTAAGAACAACCTGCAGACCGTAGCGTCGTTGCTGCGCATTCAAGCTCGCCGTACGCACAGCGAAGTCGCTCGTGAGGCGCTCGGCCAAGCTATGCGCCGTGTCGCTGCCATCGCGGTTGTGCACGACACCCTCTCAGAAGGTCTCAACCAGAACGTGGACTTCGATGTGGTGTTCCACCGCGTCTTGAAGCTGATCGCAGAGGTTGCTTCTAGTCACAACACGACCGTGCATCCGACATCCGTGGGCAGCTTTGGTGCATTGCCCAGTGAGTATGCCACCCCGTTGGCGTTGGCTCTCACCGAGCTGGTGACGAATGCGGTCGAGCACGGCCTCGCGGGCAAGACGGACGGCACGGTTGAGATCGATGCCCGACGTACCGCCGATAAGTTGACGGTTCAGGTGCGCGACAACGGCGTTGGTCTTGGTGAAGGCAAGGTGGGCGAGGGGCTTGGCACCCAGATTGTGCGCACCCTGATTCAGGGCGAACTGAGCGGAACGATCGACTGGCACACCCTGATGGGCAGCGGAACTGAAGTGACGATCGATATTCCACTGACCTGGCTCACTCGCGCCAAGTAGGCCAAGCGGGCCAGGTAGGCCAAGTAGGCCAAGAAATTCGGTCCGGAGACAAAGCAAGGCCGGCCGGCGCGATTCCCGTTACCCAGAAATTGTCTGGATGGTGCGAGTTATCGCGGCCGATCGGCCTGCTCTGAAGAGCTCTGGAATGCAGCTCTGAAGAAAGTGTGGCTTCTTAGGAAGCGCGGCGTGCGCGAGCAGCGCGACGCTTGAGAGCGCGACGCTCATCTTCGCTGAGCCCGCCCCAGACGCCGGAGTCTTGGTTGGTCTCGAGAGCGTACTGAAGGCACATCTCGGTTACCGAGCAGCGACCGCAGACGGCCTTTGCCTTTTCAATCTGGTCAACTGCCGGACCGGTGTTTCCGACCGGGAAGAAAAGCTCCGGGTCAGCGGTGAGGCATGCAGCGTTATCGCGCCAGTCCATTTGTTGCTCCTTACGGTGTGTTGCGATGCTCGAGCGCGCAAAAAAATTACGCCCTGATCGGCGTCGAGCTTGAGAAATTGTGTGGGTCTCGCTCGCAACACTGGGAGCCAGAAATCAACCTCAACTAGAATCGCATATCGTCAAAGCCAAAGCAATGGTTTTTCAGCGATTTAACGGGGAGCGAATGGTAGACGAACTTGTCCCAGAAGAGAAAACGGGACGTCATCATCCGTATTTGATTGCTCTTGCGGTGGTTATCTTTGTGGAGAGTGCCCTGCTTTTTACTGCTCTCGCATACTTGATCTTCGAGCTGGGCGCGGAGACCCCGCAGTCGTATCCCAGTGCGATCGCGCTCTCGGTGTTGACCGCCATCGCTGCCGTCTGGGTCGCGGTAATTGGTATCAACACGCTGCGTAAGCAGGCGTGGATTCGCGGTGCCGCCGTGGTGTGGCAGGTTCTGCAAATCTCAGTTGCGATTGGCAGTTTTCAGGGCGTCTTTGCGCGCCCCGATGTCGGTTGGTTGCTGCTGACGCCGGCCATCGTGGTGTTGGTATTGCTGTTCACGAAACCGGTGCTTGAAGCAACCACCCGTCGCGAGGGTTAGTCGAGACCGAGCTTTTTGCGCAACGAAGCGACGTGGCCGGTTGCCTTCACGGCGTACAGGGGGAGTGAAATTGCGCCCTGCTCGTCGATGACGAAAGTGGAGCGGATGACGCCCACAACTTGCTTGCCGTAGAGGTTCTTTTCGCCCCAGGCTGCATACGCTTCATGCACTTCGTGCTCGGGGTCGCTGAGCAGCGGGAACGTGAGCGCTTCCTGCTCGCGGAACTTGGTGAGCTTCTCGGGGGTATCGCGAGAAACGCCCAGCACGACGTACCCCTCCGACTGCAGCGAGCCGAGCTGGTCGCGGAAGTCGCAGGCCTGCTTCGTGCATCCCGGAGTCATGGCTGCAGGATAAAAATAAAGAATCACTTTCTTGCCCGAAAAGTCGCTCAGCGACACCAAATTGCCGTCCTGATCAGGCAGTGTGAAGCCCGGTGCTGGGGTGCCGATGGCAAGTCGAGAAGATTCAGTGGTCATTGTGCTCCTTAGTCGCTTTAACTCATGGTAACGTTGTTCCTCGGTTGCCCCGAGAGGGAAAACCAAGCCAAGCACCTCTAGCTCAATTGGCAGAGCAACTGACTCTTAATCAGTGGGTTCCCGGTTCAAGTCCGGGGGGGTGCACTTCAAGAAAACCCCCGCGATCATTGTGATCGCGGGGGTTTTTCGCTTAAGCGATCGCTGAATGCTGCGGATCGGCGATGCTCACCATGCCCACTCGATATCGCCCGTTGCGGCGGCGCTCAGGGCCCACAGGCGTTCGCGTGCGTCACCGTCGCGGGCGGAGCGCGGAATCGGCACGGCGGTGTCGTTTTCGTCGATGTAGACGGCATCCAGCGGCGTTGCGCGGGTCGCAGCGCGCGCGTAGGTGGCGCCAAGAGTGTCAGGGAGTGCCGCAGCCGCATTTTTGGGCGCGTACAGCGCTCGAAGCACCGCGGGTTGTGACGAGAGTCGTGCGGCATCGAGTCGCACGGCCGGCACCCGGATGCAGCTGACGTCGACCGTGGGCGGCACACGTTCGGCCAGCGTGACGGCGGTCATTACTTGAGCGAGTTTGGAGTGGTAATACGCCTTGGTGGGGCTGTACCAGTTCGCAGAGTCGACCTCGTCGACGCGGATCTGCAGCCAGGGCATTGTGATGAGTCCCTTGCTCGCGACGAAAACGATGCGAGGCTGAGGGGCGGCGGCTAAGTGCGGGCTGAGGTGCGCGGTGAGGGCGAACGGCCCGAGGTGATTGGTGGCCCAGAACAACTCATGGCCTTCGGGAGTGAAACTGGCTGACTTCTGAGCGAGATCGAACACGGCGGCATTGTTGATGAGGGAATCCAGGTGACCGTGCGCGGAGATCTCGGCGGCGGCATCCTGAATCGAAGCAGCGCTCGACAGGTCGGTCTGGATCATCCGTACGTTAGGGGCACCGTTCGTTGCCTCGCTGATCGCTGCGCGGGAACGCTCCGGGTCGCGCACGAGAGCGAGCACGCTGTGGCCAGCGGCGGCGAGTTGGGCGGTCGCGCGCAGCCCGATTCCCGAATTGGCGCCGGTGATCGCGATGATGCGGGGAGAGGCCATGGTTGCTCCATTCGGTTTCTTTAGCCTAACGAGAGCTTGTCGTGCTCGAGCCAAGTGAATGGTCAAAAAAATTCTATTGTCCTCCTTATGGGGGACATGATACTTTGTGGGCATTGCCAGACCGGCCCGCTCCGGTCAACCCGATGGCGAAGAAGAAGGTGATGTCCGAATCACTCCCCAGCGGCGCAGTTCACCCCCGTGAATGCGCTCGCACTCCCTGTCGTGAGCCAATGGCGGCCCCGATTCTGCAGTTGCGTGCGGATGCGTCGAAATGCATTCCCCCTTGCAGAAAGCTGCCCCTCATGTCCCTGAAAAAACTGCTGGCCGCTGTTGCCAGTGTCACCCTCACGGCAGGTGCTCTCTTTGGCGTCTCAGCGCCCGCTTTTGCTGACGATACCCTCCCTGCCCACGACCCTGCAGTAACTCAAACCACTACTGCGCCCTCGAGTTCCGAATCCCCGAGCGCTGCTCCCGCCCCTCCCGCCCCGAAGCCGGTTGCGGCAGCGCCAACTGAACCGGTTCCCGCTCCGGAGCCGGCGCCCGCGTCAGCCGCGAGCCCAGCACCGGTCGCGCCCACCCCGGCGGTCTCGCCCGCGCCAGACGCTGCCAAGCAACCGGCAGCGCAAGCCATCGCGGTTGAGGCATCCGTTGCCCGTTCAGCTCAGCCCGAGCGACAAGCTCGCCCCGATAACGACAAGAAAGTGTGGGTGTGCAAGTTCGTCTCGAGCGATAACTCTCCCTCGGGCTACCAGCTCAAATCAGGTAAACAGCCCATTCATGTGAGTGTCAACGCTCTCGGAGACGACGTTAACGACACCGGTAGCTTCAACGACCGGCAGCCGTCGTTCGTGGTCGCGAGCGACGACGCGAGCCTCTGCTCGTACACCGAGGTAATCGTTGACGAAGAAGTCACGTGCCCGACGTATCAGTACGGCGGAATCGTCAACATCACGACAACGACGAAGTTGTTCTACGGCACCGCTCAAGTGAGCTTCGAGCAAACACAGAGCACGCGTCCGCTGACCGCTGACGAGCTTCGTGCCTGCAACCCGCCTCCCGTCACGGTTTATGTCTGTCAGTTTGTGCCCAGCGACAGCCATCCGAGTGGATGGGTAGTGAAGGCAGGGGCACAGCCTGTACTGATGCTGGAGAGCGAGCTCGGTGACGATGTCAATGACACTGGTGATTTTGATGCGACGTCGCCGTCGTTCATCGTCGCCAGCGACGACAGCGTTCTCTGCGCCTCGAACACCGAGGAGCGCTCGACTGAAGTGAGGTGCCCGTCGGCTAGTAACCGAGGCTTCGCCACGATCACGATCGTGCACTCGTACTTCTACGGTTCGACCAAGGTCGACGAAAGTACAGCTGTGACCGTTCGAGACCTCACCGTCGAGGAGATTGCGAACTGCCCCGAGGTGGGCGGTGACAGAGTCGCAACAGCCGTAGTGAGCTTCGAACAAGCAACGTGTAACGCACCGCAGCGTCTCATTCTCGGCCCGGTCGTGAACGCCGTCTGGGGTGAGATCACCGACCCAGAAGGTCCCGCTGACTACAGCGTCACGGCAACGGCAACAAATGGAGCCCAGTTTCCCGCAGTGGCTCCCGGGCTGAGAATCGCCCTGGGCTCACAGACGCTGACCTTCAGTGGCGTGCTCAACCCACAACTCGATCCGACTGACCCTGAATGTGATCTCGTAACCCTGGGGCTCGTCATGCCTGCGGTTTCGTTCGCGCAGGCTAGCTGTAGCGTCGGGGGCACCTACACGCTGGGCGTTGCTGCTGGCTACGACCCCGCACTCGTCACGTTTACGGTGAACGGGGTGCCCGGCATCAGCGCCGGAACATACTCGGTAGCGGCATCCGGTTCAGTGCTCGTCACTACTCAGGTGGTTGAGCCGAACGGGCTTGAGCTTGAGTGGAGTGACCCGCCCGCGTTCGCCTTCGCTGTTCCCAGCGATGACGACTGCATCTCTCCTGAGGTCATCACCGCCGAGTTGCCGACCCTGGCGTACACCGGCTCCGGCGGAGTCTCGGTCGTCTGGTGGTTGTTGCCCGCGAGCATGATTGTGCTCGGTGGCGCTGCAGTCTTCGTGCGACGCCGGATGGAGGCTGACGCCCGCTAATCCGAAGCAAACGAGTGTGGCCCCGACGCTCATTCGCGTCGGGGCCACACTGGCGTATGCCCGTCGCTGAATACCAGCGTGCAGGCTCGCCCACGGTTAGGGGTGAAGTTGCGGGGTTACGGCAACCACGGCATCGGGTCGACACGAGTGTCGAACACGTATACCTCGAAGTGGAGGTGCGGGAAGGTGGAGTAGCCGGTGTTTCCGACGGCACCGAGGAACGTGCCTGCGGCGACCCACTGGCCGGCAACGACCGCGTCGGAGCCTGTGATCATGTGGGCGTAGAGCGTCTTGATGCCGTTTCCATGGTCGATGATGACGTGGCGACCCCAGCCGCCGCCGTCGGAGACGCTTTCGACGGTGCCGGGGGAGGCAGCGATGATCGCCGAGCCTTCCGGGGCCATGATGTCGATGCCGCCGTGGAATTCGTTTCCGGCGCGGTAGCCGAAGCCGTCGTTGATATCGCCGTTGGCGGGGAAGAGTTCGAGGGTGCCGGTGAGGCCCGCTGCGGTCACAACAACCTGTTGCTGTACTTGTTCGACGTCAAAGCTGTCGCGCACGACGGGCGCGGCTTCTCCCGTGGCGGGCGAGGCGAAGGTTTGCACTTCGTCTTCCGCTGAAGTGCCGGTGGCGGCACCAGTGGTGGGTGCCTGAGCGAGGGCCGAGGCATCCGCGATGAATACTTCGTCGTCTTGCGTGGGGAGGATGGCTGCGGGTACCGTGCCGCCAATGAGGATCGCCCCAATGGCGAGCATGGTAATAGTTCGTTTCAACAGCGTTCCTTGGTTTGGGTCAGAGATATGCGGCCGAGTCAGGGGAAAGGCACCATCTGGTTGTGGCTTTGCGCTTACGGGGGTTAGGCGGCGCAAAAGCCGGATGAGTGCGAACTGCAGCACACTGGCCGAAACCGCTTCGATGCGGTTAGACAGGCCAGTAAGTCAGCAAAAATAACGGAGAAACCTGAGAACGGTACTCAGGAACCAACAATTCGCTGGCCTCGCCCTATATCCTTTGGATGCAAACGTTCTAATTCTTCGATGGGGAGGGGTCCGCATGGGCACCAGTTCGCGTCCGATAATCGGCCTCACGTCCTACTTGGAGCAGGCCCAAACTGGCGTGTGGGATCTTCCGGCGTCGTTCCTGCCCAAGATCTACTTTGAAGCAGTGACGGATGCCGGCGGAATCGCCGTCTTGCTGCCGCCTCAGCCCGTAGATGCTGAGATCGCGAGCTCGCTCATCCATGGTCTCGACGGTCTGATTCTCACTGGCGGCAAAGACGTGGACCCGGCTCGCTACGGCCAGGAGCCCCACCCGACGACGGATGTTCCGCGTAAGGACCGCGACGCGTTCGAAGATGCCCTGCTGCGCGCGGCCATCGAGGAGAATCTGCCTTTTCTGGGGATTTGCCGTGGAGCCCAGATGTTGAACGTTGCGCTGGGCGGCACGATCATCCAGCACCTGCCCGATGTGATCGGTTCAAGCCGCTACGGCGCAGGTGGCGGCACCTTCCTTGTCAACGATGTTGCCGTCGAACCCGGCAGCGAACTCTCGTCATTGCTGGGGGGCGACAGTAGCGTTGCCGTGAAGTCGTACCACCATCAGGCAATTGGCGATCTGGCTGAGGGACTTGTGGTTTCCGGCCGCGGTGACGACGGTGTTATCCAGGCTGTCGAACTGCCCAGCGTTGACTTTGGGGTCGCCGTTCAATGGCATCCCGAAGAGGATGCCAAAGAAGACGCCCGGCTGTTCCGTGGCGTTGTTGAGGCAGCGGCTCGCTATCGCGCTCAGCGTTCAGGCGCTAGCGAGTAGGAGCACCCGCGACGGGCCTAGCGCTCGAGCTCGTAGGAGTCTTGGGCTTCTTTGGCGATCGTGCCGACAGCAATGGCGACCGTCAGGCCCCAGCTGATCCACATGAGAATGAGGCGCCAGTCACGCGGGCCCTGCTTGGTGGTCTGAAAGATGCTCCAGCCGCCAGCGACCGCGCTGAGGAGACTGCCGTTGAACAAGTATTTGCGCATTTTTCCTCCGGGGTTGGGTGGGTTAACGCTAGCGTGAGATGCTGGGCGCGACCAGCGGGTGGCCCGCCGAAGTGGCTCGATCCCTGCAACTGCGCTGAGAAACTGGTCGTGATGCGGTAACTGACCGATCGGTCAGTTAGTCTCGAGTGGTGTCTAGTCAACAAGAGCTACAACGCATCGCGCTCGCCGAGTTCGCCATCGCCGGCTACACCGGCACCCCTATCCAGCGAATTGCCGAGCTCGCGGGTCTCTCGAAATCCAGCGTTCTCTACCATTTCACCTCGAAAGAGGCGCTACTCGAGGCCGCAGTGAGTCCCGCGATTGATCGCCTGGACGAGCTGCTCAGCGACCTGGAAGCCGGCGGCCTCGGTGCCGACTATCGGGCCACATTCATTGGGCAATTCGTCGACTTTATTTTCGATTGCCGCCAAGAAGTTCACCTTTTCATCAACCAGGGACCCTCACTCGTCGGGCTTGCCGTGATCGACCGTGCCAACGGCACTGTTCGCAGACTCGCGCACTATTTCGCCGACAGCACCTCGAACCCGCACGACAAAATGCGCTTCGGCATCGCGCTCGGCGGCTCGGCCTACATGCTCTGCACGGCGGACAACTTCGAGATGCCTCTCGAATCGGATGACGAAACCCGCCACGCCTTGGTCGCGATCATGAGCGAACTTCTCGCGCCCGTTCGCGCCGACTAGCCTCCGCCACCGCGCGATCAGCAGAACCTACACAACTTCAGCACCAGCAGAACCGTGCGACCGCAGCACCGCAGCACCGCAGCACAGCACCTCACCAACGCACAGCACCCAGAACCGGAGCACCCGTGGCAACTCTTCTCTACCGACTCGGTCGATTCTCGTACCGTCACCCGTGGCGCGTTCTTGTGGTCTGGCTGCTGCTCGTGGGCGGAACCCTCGGCGGAGGCATCGCGCTGGGTGGCCAAACTCAAGAGTCGTTCGAGATTCCCGGCACCGAATCGCAAGCCGCCCTCGACCGGCTCGAGGCGGTGTTCCCCTCGGTGGCGGGAGCATCCGCAACAGCCGTCATTGTTGACGAAGACGGTTCACGCATCGAGAGTTCCGAAGCAGTGATCGAGCGGATCACGGCCGCTATCGATCGCATTGACGGTATCGATTCGGCGGTGAGCCCCTTCGATGAGTATGCGGGCAAGGCCATTTCTGATGACCACAGCATGGCGATCATCCGAGTGCAATTTGACGGCGTCGCGACCGATGTCACCGTGGCGACCCTTGAGGAACTCGTCGATACCGCCACCATCGGTGAGGATGCCGGACTGCGCGTTGAGTTCGGCGGCCAGGTCTTTCAAGACACGTCATTCGGTCTCACCGTCACCGAAGTGATTGGTGTTGTATTCGCTGGCCTCGTGTTGGTCATCACGTTCGGATCCCTGCTTGCCGCCGGGATGCCGCTGCTGAGTGCCCTCATCGGCGTCGGAATTGTGATGGGCCTGATCACGACCCTCTCCGCCTTCACGACCGTGTCGAGTTCCGCGCCGCTGCTCGCGCTCATGATCGGGTTAGCAGTCGGAATCGACTACGCCCTGTTCATCGTGTCGAGGCATCGGGCACAGCTCGCGCACGGCGAAGAGCCCGAAGAATCCGCCGCGATGGCGGTCGGCACTGCCGGTAGTGCCGTGATCTTTGCTGGCGTCACCGTCATCATCGCGCTGCTCGGATTGCTCGTAGTCGGCATCCCATTCCTCAGCGTGATGGGCATCGGCGCCGCCGTTGCAGTCTTCATCGCGATGGGAGTTGCCACGACCTTGTTGCCCGCCCTGTTGGGGCTGGCAGGAGCGCGAATGATTCCTCAGACCGACTCGCGGGCGCAGCGACGCTTCACGGCATCCGCTGACGAAAGCCGCAGCATGGGCGCACGATGGGTTCGCGGCGTTACGAAACACCCGTGGCTGGCGACGATCGCCGTCGTAGCGATTCTGGGCACGGTGGCGATTCCGGCCGCGAGCCTCACGTTGAGCCTGCCCGATGGCGGTTCGGAGCCCGAAGGCTCTACCCAACGCGAAGCGTTTGACCTGGTGACCGAAGGCTTCGGCCCTGGCTACAACGGCCCGCTCGTTGTAGCCCTCGACATCACCCAGACGATCGAAATTCAGGATGACCTCGAAGCGATCGCGGCCGACCTTGAGAAGCTCGATGACGTCGACTTCGTCTCGCAGGGCTTCCCCGATGAAGGACTCGACACGGCGATCATCCAGGTCACTCCGTCCAGCTCGCCGGACTCTGAAGAAACCAAAGCGCTCGTGCAAACGATTCGCGACCTCGCTCCTGAAATGGAGCGCAAGTACGACATCCCGATCTTCGTGACGGGTACTACCGCTATCGGTATCGACATTTCTAACCGGCTCAGCAACGCGCTGGTGCCTTTCGGCCTGATCGTGGTGGGGTTGTCAATCCTGCTGCTGATGATGGTGTTCCGCTCGGTGCTGGTGCCGATCAAGGCGGCAGTGGGCTTCTTGCTCTCCGTCGTCGCGTCGTTCGGCGTCGTGGTGGCGGTCTTCCAATGGGGATGGCTCGGCGACTTCATCGGCGTCGACAACCCCGGCCCCATCCTGAGCTTCATGCCCATTCTGTTGATGGCGGTGCTCTTCGGCTTGGCGATGGACTACGAAGTGTTCTTGGTCTCGGGAATGCGGGAAGAGTTCGTGAAGACCGGCAAAGCGCTCTCCTCGGTGCGCCACGGCTTCGCGAGTAGCGCCCGGGTCGTGACCGCCGCCGCACTCATCATGTTCTTTGTCTTCTTTGCCTTCGTGCCCGAAGGCAGCGGAACGATCAAACCCATCGCCCTTGGCCTTGCCGTTGGTATCGCCTTCGATGCCTTCCTCGTTCGAATGACGCTCGTTCCCGCCCTCATGGCGCTCTTCGGCAACGCCGCCTGGTGGCTCCCGGCATGGCTCGACAGACTGCTTCCCAACGTGGACATCGAGGGCGAGCAATTGCGTGAGCACCGTCACGAATTGGAGTGGGCATCCACCCAGTCCGCGCTCTCGATGAGCGCTGAATACCTTGTCGCGGGCACAGCCCAGCGTGGCCTTGGTCCAATCTCACTGGCGGTGCCCCGTGGCGCCGTCGTGATTGCATCGGGAGACCGCCACGACCGCCGCATCATGGGAGCAACGCTTTCGGGCATCCTTCCTCCCGTCTCGGGAATGGTGCAGGTGCTCGGGTACCCGCTGCCTTCGCACTCCGAGCAGGTGAACAAACGAGTTGCCCTCTCCGAAATCGGAGGAACGCCGTACAGCGAAGATGCCACGTCGATGGATGCCATGCTGCGTGAACGCATCGAAATGACCCAGCACTGGAAGCGCACTCCGCGCACTTCGGCTACCGTTGCGAGCTGGATTTCGCGCGTCAATGACGTGCTCGCCGACGTCACCGCTCGCCGCACAATTCCCATCGTGGCCGACACCAACGTCAATGCGCTGCCTCAGTTGGAGCGGTCGATTGCGCTCGCGGCGATTGGTCTTGCCGAAGGCACCGATGTCGTGTTCTTCGATCGCTTCGATCAGTTCGCCGAAGCGGAGGATGAGGCTGTATTCCTCACCGCGATTACACGACTGGCTGACCCCGACGTGACCATCGTGTTTGGCACCGGAAGACCCGTGACCGCTGCCAGTGAAATCGATCGCGGAGACCGTGCTGCGATTGTCGTCGATCTCTACCTGCTTGCCCCGGAAGGACTCCTTCGATGAGCACCTCATACCCCACCGCGATTCCGCGTCGACGCTGGCTAACCATCATTGGTTTCGTCGCGGTCGCGGTTCTCCCGCTTGCCTTCACCGGACTCTTCGTTGCCGCCGCAGGCGACGGCGAGAGGGCGATCGACAACATCCCGGTTGCTCTCGTGAATAACGACGAGTTGCAGACCACGACCACGCCAGAGGGCGAAGAGCAGATTGTTTTCGCTGGTCGCCAGCTCGTCACAGAGCTCACCGGAGCCGACGGCTTCGAATGGACGATCACCAACTCAAGCGATGCCGAAGAGGCGCTCGCCCGCGGTGACGTCTACGCGATCCTCACAGTGCCCACGGAGTTCTCGGAGTCGATCCTGTCGCTCGCGACCGAGGCCCCTTCGCAGGCCCAGATCTCAATTCGCACTGACGATTCGCACAGCTACCTCACCGGCTCGGTGGCTCAGGTCGTCGGTCAATCCATGACCGATACCTTTGGGCGCGCGATCACCTCTCAGTACATCGACGGAATCTACGCGAGCGTGGGTGAACTCGGGGGAGCGCTCTCCGATGCCGCCGACGGCGCTACCCAGCTAGCGGATGGCGCGACAGACCTCTCGACCGGACTCACCAGCTACACCGAGGGTGTCGACTCTCTGTCATCCGGTCTCGCTGATCTCAACTACGGCGCTTCAAATTTGTCGGGGCTCACGACCGGAGTCAGCGAGTACACCGCCGGCGTTTCGCAGCTTGCCTCCACTCTTGCGGCGATCAACCCCGCCATCCAGGCGCAAATTACTGATCCGCAACTGAAGGGCACGCTTCAGGCTGTCGTCGATGGCCTCAATCAGGCCTCCGCAGGCGGCGGAACGCTGAAGACTCAAACAGCGGATGCCGTTGGCGGCATTCAATACGGAATCTCCCAGAGCGCATCGGGGGCTTCGCAACTCGCTGAGGGATCCGGGCCGCTCACCACGGGAGCGAAAGAGCTAACCTCGGGCGCAAAGGAGCTCTCCACTGGCTTGAGCGAGGGCGCTGCTCTCGTGCCGACCGCCGATGACGCTACCGACAGCACTACGAACGCCGAGATCGTCGCTGAGCCGATTACGTTGTCGGTCACGACCGATAACGAGGTGTCGGAGCCGGCGCAGGCGATCGCGACCTTCTTCATTCCGCTCGGGTTGTGGCTGGGAGCGCTGGCCGTGTTCTTGGTGCTGACGCTTCCCTCGTACCGCTCGCTGTCATCCACGGCTCGCAATGGTCGCATCGTCGCGGCGACGTTGATCCGAGCATCCGTGGTCACCGTCGTGCAAGCGGTGCTGCTCGTGCTGTTGCTGCACGTGGTGGTGGGAGTTGATTGGGCGCTCGCTCCCGCGACGGCCGGTTTCGCATTGCTGATGGCGCTGGCGTTCGCGGCGTTCCACTACTTCTTGATCGCAGCGCTGGGGCGCGGAGGGCTCGTGATTTCGCTCTTCTTGCTCGCTATTCAGCTGACCTCTACGGGCGGCGTGTATCCGATCGAGGCCCTAGCGGCGCCGTTCCAAGCGGTGAGCCCGTTCTTGCCGCTGACCTATGCCGTTGAGGGGATGTACACGATCTTGTCCGGCGGAAGCCCGCAATCCGCGATCACCGCAGCGTTCGCCCTACTGGCGCTCGGCGTGGTGAGCGTCGCTCTGTCGGTGTTCGCGGTGAAGCGCATACGAAAATCGGCCGCGACGGGAGCGATCCTGCCGGCGGCCGATTCTCGAGCGCTCTAAGCGAGCGACGGGTAATGCGGGGAAAGTGACTAGCTAAAGAGTCTTTCGCGAATGGTGTCGCGCAGCAACGGGCTTAGCGGATGTCTCGGTTCCGACACAGGAAAGAAATGGTCTAGTAACGCGATCCCCAGCCGTATTGCAGGCCTCGCTGGTAACTTAGCTCCATGACGGAATCACAGAAGACTTCCTCACCCGCTGAATACGACTTTGTGGTGGTTTCGAACCGACTTCCCGTGGATTGCACGGTTGAAGACGATGGATCTCTCACGTGGAGGCGCTCGCCAGGTGGTCTCGTTACTGCTCTCGAGCCAATCATGCAGAAAGCCGATGGCGCGTGGGTTGGTTGGGCCGGCAAACCTGATCTCGAGGTCGAGCCGTTCCAAAACGAGGGCATTCAGATCATCCCCGTTCCTCTCAGCACTCAAGACATTGAGGAGTACTACGAGGGGTTCAGCAATGACACCCTCTGGCCGCTCTATCACGACGTTATTGCGCCGCCCGCCTACCACCGTGAGTGGTGGGATGACTACGTGGCCGTCAACCAGCGGTTCGCGGATGCCACTGCCGCGATTAGCGCCGACGGTGCAGTCGTGTGGGTTCAGGATTACCAACTTCAGCTCGTGCCGCGCATGTTGCGTGAACAGCGCCCCGACCTCACCATTGGTTTCTTCAACCACATTCCCTTCCCGCCCTACGGAATTTTCGCGCAGCTGCCGTGGCGCACGCAGATCATCGAGGGCATGCTCGGGGCCGACGTTGTGGGCTTCCAGCGCTCATCAGATGCGTCGAACTTCTCGTCTGCTGTTCGTCGACTGACAAACCATCCGACCAAGAACCCCGCCATTGAGGTCACCATTGAGGGCCAGCCGACTCGACGCGTTGTCGCGAAGGCTTTCCCGATCTCGATCGACGCCCGCAGCTTCGAAGAGCTTGCTCGCGATCCTGCGATTCAGCAGCGCGCACGCGACATTCGTAAGGGTCTCGGTAACCCGAAGACCGTCATGTTCGGTGTCGACCGTCTCGACTACACGAAGGGTATCCGCCACCGCTTGAAGGCCTACGGCGAACTCTTGCGCGATGGTTCGATCGAGGTGGGCGATGTTGCGCTCATTCAGGTCGCGAGCCCCAGCCGTGAACGCGTTGAGGCGTACATGCACTTGCGTGACGAGATCGAGCTAACTGTCGGTCGCATTAATGGTGAGTTCAGCACGCTGAGCCACGCGCCGATCAACTACCTGCATCAGGGCTTTCCCCGCGAAGAGATGGTGGCGCTGTACCTTGCTGCCGACGTCTTGCTTGTGACGGCGCTGCGCGACGGCATGAATCTGGTGGCAAAGGAGTATGTGGCGGCCCGCTTCGACAACGACGGCGTGCTCATCTTGAGCGAGTTCGCGGGAGCCTCTGAAGAGTTGCGCAAGGCACTACTTATTAACCCGCACGACATCGACGGTTTGAAAGATGCGATGCTTCGCGCCGTCAACATGCCTAAGGCTGATCGTGCGACTCGGATGCGTTCGATGCGCAAGCGCGTGCTCGATCACGACGTCGAGCGCTGGTCAAACGCGTTCCTCAAGAACTTGGCGGCGACGCGTTCCGACCGCCACCGCCGCATCGCTCCGCTCGAAATGGCCGAAGAGGTCGAGTGGACTATCGAGCGAAAGCGAGTTAGGAAGCCGTGACCTATTCAACTGCCTCCGAGATCGAGGCGGCTATTGAGCAGCTCGTCACAGCCGGCACTCTGCTGATCGCTCTCGACTTCGACGGCACGTTGGCACCTGAGGTCGACGACCCGCTTGAGGCCCGCGCCATTCCGGCAGCTCAAGAACAATTGCTGCGGATGCTCGACTTCGCCGACACTCGTGTTGCTCTGGTCTCGGGCCGCGCCATCGACAGCCTCGAACACGTAGCTCACCTCGGCGACCGCGTGCTCTTCGGCGGATCGCACGGGCTCGAATATCGCCTAGACGAGGGCGACTCCCCGTTGCCGATGAGCGCCGAGAACACGGCGGCCCTCGAACGTCTTGATGCCCTCATGCATGAGCTCGCCGATAGCGCCGAGGGCGCGTGGGTGGAGTTGAAGCCTGCGGGTCGTGCGCTGCACGTGCGCATGACGAGCGCCGAGGATGCCGAGCGGCTGACAAACGAGGCGGTCACGCGAGTCGAGGCCGAAATTCCCGGTCTCACGACTCGCTTTGGCAAGAACATCGTTGAGTTCGCTATCCACGACGCCGACAAGGGCGATGCGATCAGTCGTCTACGCGATTACACCGGTGCGGATGCCGTTTTCTTCGCCGGCGACGACACCACTGATGAAGATGCGATTCTCGTTCTCGGCCCCAACGACCTCGGAGTGCGAGTGGGCGATGCCCCCTCGGCAGCGCAATTGAGGGTCGCCGGAACAGCCGAAATTGCACAGGTTTTGGCGCTTCTCGCCGATCGTCGAGAAGCCGTGGTATCCGCGCGGACAAACTGAGGTTTCGCGAAGCCCTAAACTCGAAGCATGTCTGAGAGCAATTCGATCGATATCAAGCCACGTTCACGCACTGTCACTGACGGAATTGAAGCGACAACGTCGCGCGGAATGCTCCGTGCGGTGGGCATGGGAGACGCGGACTGGGAAAAGCCGCAGATCGGTATTGCGAGCTCGTGGAACGAGATTACGCCGTGCAACCTTTCGCTTGACCGCCTCGCGCAGGCAGCGAAAGAGGGCGTGCACGCCGGCGGGGGATACCCTCTGCAGTTCGGCACGATCAGCGTCTCCGACGGCATCTCGATGGGCCACGAGGGAATGCACTTCTCGCTCGTCAGCCGTGAAGTCATTGCTGACTCGGTTGAGGTCGTCATGGAAGCCGAGCGTCTCGATGGTTCTGTCACGCTCGCCGGTTGCGACAAGTCGCTCCCCGGCATGCTGATGGCGGCAGCCCGCCTCAACCTCTCCTCGGTGTTCCTCTACGCCGGTTCGATCGCTCCGGGCTGGGTCAAGCTCAGCGATGGCACCGAAAAAGACATCACGATCATTGACTCCTTCGAGGCTGTCGGCGCGGTCAAGGCTGGCCGGATGACCGAAGCCGATGCCAAGCGCATTGAGTGTGCTTTCGCCCCGGGCGAGGGAGCCTGTGGCGGTATGTACACCGCCAACACCATGGCGAGCGTCGCGGAAGCCCTGGGCATGAGCCTTCCCGGCTCGGCTAGCCCCGCATCCGCCGACCGTCGTCGTGACTACTTCGCGCACCGCTCGGGCGAAGCCGTTGTGAACCTGTTGCGTCTCGGTATCACCTCGCGCGACATCATGACCAAGAAGGCATTCGAGAACGCCATCACGGTCGCAATGGCGCTGGGCGGTTCGACCAACGTTGTGCTGCACATTCTTGCTATCGCCAGCGAAGCTGAAGTTGAGCTCACGCTCGACGACTTCAACCGCATCGGTGACAAGGTTCCGCACCTCGCCGACCTCAAGCCTTTCGGTAAGTACGTCATGAACGATGTTGATCGTCACGGCGGTCTCCCGGTGCTCATGAAGGCGCTGATGGAGGAGGGCCTCATCCACGGCGACGCCCTCACCGTTACGGGAAAGACCGTCGCCGAGAACCTCGCCGAGATGGATATCGACCCTCTCGATGGCGAAGTCCTGCGCACCTTCGACAACCCCATCCACCCCACCGGTGGCCTCACGATCCTCAAGGGTTCGCTGGCTCCCGAGGGTGCCGTGGTGAAGACCGCTGGCTTCGACCTTTCGGAGTTCGAGGGCCCTGCGCGCGTCTTCGAACGCGAGCGTGAAGCTCTGGATGCTCTCACCGCGGGCACCATCAAGGCCGGCTCGGTTGTCGTCATCCGCTACGAAGGCCCCAAGGGTGGCCCCGGTATGCGTGAGATGCTGGCGATCACGGCGGCCATTAAGGGCGCTGGACTCGGAAAAGATGTACTACTCTTGACGGACGGACGATTCTCAGGCGGCACAACCGGGCTGTGCATCGGCCACATAGCTCCCGAAGCAGTAGACGCAGGTCCTATTGCCTTCGTGCGCGATGGTGATCTGATACGGGTCAATATCGCAGCTCGCTCGCTCGACTTACTTGTCGACTCCGCTGAGCTCGAAGCCCGCCGAAAAGGCTGGGCCCCCCTCCCTCCGCGTTACACGCGAGGCGTTCTTGCCAAGTATTCGAAGCTTGTGCAGTCCGCCGCTCGCGGCGCGGTCACCAGTTAGCGCCAGCTCACCATTCGACTTAAAGGATTTACACATGTCCTCTGAACCCGCACCGCGGCCGAAGAGCACTACGCCGGAGATTTTGACCGGCTCAGGTGCAATTCTGCGCAGTCTGGAAAAGTTGGGCGTGCAAGACGTCTTCGGCTTGCCCGGCGGCGCCATCATGCCCTTCTACGACGAACTCATGGCATCCACTGCTATTCGTCACATTTTGGTTCGCCACGAGCAGGGTGCTGGTCACGCTGCGGAGGGCTACGCCTCGTCATCCGGAAAGCTCGGTGTCTGCATTGCAACGTCGGGTCCGGGAGCAACGAACCTTGTAACGGCTATCGCGGATGCCCACATGGACTCCGTACCGCTGCTCGCGATCACCGGTCAGGTCTTCTCGACCTCGATGGGAACCGACGCTTTTCAAGAGGTCGACATATCGGGCATCACGATGCCGATCACGAAGCACTCGTTCCTCGTCACGAAGCCGGAAGACATCCCGGCCACTCTGGCTGCGGCGTACCACATCGCAACAACGGGCCGTCCTGGTCCGGTGCTCGTTGACGTGACCAAGGACTGCCAGCAGGCATCCGCCCCGTTCATTTGGCCGCCCAAGGTCGATCTGCCCGGCTACCGCCCCGTCATGAAGGCGCACGGCAAGCAGGTTCAGGCCGCAGCGCAGATGCTGGCCGAGGCCGAGCGCCCCGTGTTCTACGTCGGTGGCGGCGTTGTTCGCTCCGGTGCGTCCGCCGAGCTTCTCGAACTGGCTACCCTCGTCGGCGCGCCCATCGTGACCACGCTGATGGCTCGCGGTGCGTTCCCCGACTCCAACGAATTGAACCTCGGGATGCCGGGAATGCACGGCTCTGTGCCTGCTGTTCTCGCGATCCAAGAGTCCGATCTCCTCATTTCGCTCGGCGCCCGTTTCGACGACCGCGTTACGGGCAAGCCGAGTGAGTTTGCGCCTCTCGCAAAGGTTGTTCACGTCGACATCGACCCCGCTGAGATCGGCAAGATCCGTGCGGCTGAAGTGCCGATCGTGGGTGACGCGAAAGACGTCATCATCGACCTGACGGCGGCGTACACCGACACGATCACCACGACGAAACCCGACTACACCGAGTGGTGGGAGCGCCTAAACTCGCTTCGCAACCAGTTCCCGCTCGGTTTCACGGAGCCGGATGACGGACTGCTGTCACCGCAATACGTGATCCAGCGCATCGGCGAGATCACGGGCCCCGAGGGCATCTTCGCCGCCGGCGTCGGTCAGCACCAGATGTGGTCTGCTCAGTTCATCAAGCACGAGCGCCCCAACTCCTGGCTCAACTCGGGTGGTGCCGGAACCATGGGATACGGCGTGCCTGCTGCCATGGGCGCCAAGGTTGCGAACCCCGATCGCCCCGTCTGGGCCATCGACGGTGACGGTTGCTTCCAGATGACCAACCAAGAATTGGCCACCTGCACGATCAACAAGATTCCGATCAAGGTTGCTGTCATCAACAACTCCAGCCTCGGCATGGTTCGCCAGTGGCAGACGCTGTTCTACGACGGACGCCACTCGTTCACCGATCTCAACACCGGTCACGACACCGTCATGATCCCCGACTTCGTGAAGCTGGCTGACGCCTACGGATGCCTCGCCATCCGCGTCACGAAGAAAGAGGAAATCGACCCCGCCATCAAGCTGGCGCTCGAGACCAACGATCGCCCCGTTGTCATTGACTTCGTGGTGAGCCGCGACTCGATGGTGTGGCCGATGGTGCCCCAGGGCGTCGGAAACTCAAGCGTGCAGTATGCCCGCGACCATGCCCCCGAGTGGGAAGAGGAGTAAAGCGATGAGTCACGTACTTTCTCTACTCGTAGAAGACAAGCCGGGTCTGCTGACCCGCGTTGCCGGGCTGTTCGCTCGTCGCGGGTTCAACATCCAGTCGCTGGCTGTGGGCTCGAGCGAAATCGAGGGCCTCTCGCGCATCACCGTTGTGGTGGATGTCGAGGAGCTTCCCCTGGAGCAGGTCACGAAGCAGCTCAACAAGCTCATCAACGTGATCAAGATCGTGGAACTCGACCCTGACCAGTCGGTAACCCGCGAGCACCTGCTCATCAAGGTGCGCGTTGACAACACGACGCGCTCACAAATTCTCGAAGCGGTAAACCTGTTCCGTGCCCGTGTAGTTGATGTCGCCTCCGATGCGCTCATCATCGAAACCACGGGTGACTCGGGCAAGATTCAAGCATTCTTGCGAGTGCTCGAGCCCTACGGGATTAAAGAAATTGCTCAGAGTGGATTGCTGGCCATGGGCCGTGGTTCTAAGAGCATTACCGACCGCGTTTTCAAGAACTAACAGAACAACAACTAAGGAGAATCACAACTGTGACTGAGATCTTTTACGACAAAGACGCTGACCTCGCGCTCATCCAGGGCAAGAAGGTTGCCGTTATCGGCTATGGCTCACAGGGCCACGCTCACGCACTGAACCTGCGCGACTCCGGTGTTGAGGTCAAGATCGGCCTCAAGGAGGGCTCGAAGAGCATCGCCAAGGCAACCGACGCTGGCTTCGAGGTGCTCACGAGCGCCGAGGCAGCCAAGTGGGCTGACGTTGTTGTGATCCTTGCTCCCGACCAGCACCAGCGTGGCCTCTACGCCGCCGACATCAAGGACAACCTTGAAGCCGGAAACGTTCTGGTCTTCGGACACGGCTTCAACATCCGTTTCGGTTACATCGACGCTCCTGCAGACGTTGACGTCATCCTCGTAGCTCCCAAGGGACCGGGTCACACCGTTCGCCGCGAGTACGAAGCTGGCCGTGGCGTTCCCGTCATCGTTGCTGTGGAGAACGACGCCACCGGTACCGCTTGGGACATGGCCTGGTCGTACTCCAAGGCAATCGGTGGACTTCGCGCCGGTGGCATCAAGACCACGTTCACCGAAGAGACTGAGACCGACCTGTTCGGTGAGCAGGCTGTTCTCTGTGGTGGAACCTCGCAGCTCGTTCAGTACGGCTTCGAAACCCTCATCGAGGCTGGCTACCAGCCGCAGATCGCTTACTTCGAGGTACTTCACGAGCTCAAGCTCATCGTTGACCTCATGTGGGAGGGCGGCATCGCTAAGCAGCGTTGGAGCGTTTCTGACACCGCTGAGTACGGCGACTACGTTTCGGGCCCCCGCGTCATCGACGAGTCGGTCAAGGAAAACATGAAGGCTGTTCTCGCAGACATCCAGTCGGGTGCCTTCGCCGACCGCTTCATCAAGGACCAGGATGCTGGCGGAGCCGAGTTCCTCGCCCTGCGTGAAAAGGGCCAGAACCACCCCATCGAAGCAACCGGCAAGGAGCTGCGCGCTCTCTTCGCTTGGAAGCAGCAAGACAACGACTACACCGACGGTTCAGCAGCACGCTAACTTTCGCTCGTTACACCACCGGCCGTTCCGCATCTGCGGGGCGGCCGTTGGTCGTTAACGGCGGGGTGAGCCTCGGCGGGGCGAGCGCGCAGGCGATGCCCTAGCGGTGCTGCGTAGTTACAGCGGCGGCAGCGTCGTGCCGTGGTCGGGCCAGCGCAGCGTTGGCTCGGCCTTGGGTGCAGGGCCGGGGGTTCCCGAGGCAACCCAGATGATGAATGCCAAGAGTTGTTCGAGCCGTGAGCCGATGAAGGCGGCGGCGACTAGAGGCGCGTAGAGGGCACCAAGATAGGTCGACGCGAGCATGAGGTTGGCATCCTTGCCCCAGACAACGGCGAGCACGGCGGGCATTGCGGCGAGCAGGAACCAGAGCGGATGCACGGTAACGCCCAACGCGACGGCTGCCACGAGTGCCGCGATTCCCAGCGCTAGTTGCACGATGATGAGCCAGCCGAGAACCCCGCCGTGGTGGGCATAGCGTTCGATGCCGACGGCGGTCCACATCACGCGGGCACGCAACTGGTGAACGCCGCTATCAACGAGGGCGACACGGAATGTCTCATCGGCTACGCGACGCAGCGTCAGGCGCTCGTCAGCGGGTGCAAGCCGAGTCTGGTGAGTCAGGTGGTCATGCAGAATCGCGGCGAGAGTTTGCTTGCCGTAGCTGGCGATAAGTCCCCACAGAAACGGCGGAACCGAGGCGAAGTCTGTGCTGTTGCCCTCGGTAGGCGGCAGCGAAGCATCGTGCGCCGGAACCTCGATCGCCATGCCACCAGGGCGCGGGTCGCGCCAGCAAAACGCCTCGGCAACTTGAAAATCGCGGTCCAATCGGTAGACCAATGGCAAGCTGCGCAGCTCATTCCCGTGGTGATCCGTGAATGGCATGCTGAACTCCTCCGTTGATCGAGACTCTGCAGACTAGTCTGTCGGAGTGACGACGAACGCGCAGCGCAAATCCCCTCAATCCCGTGACTTCGCTTTCGTGGGAACGCCGCTGAAAGCCCTTCGATTCGTCGGAGTACTTCGACTGATCGCCTCGGCGCTCGTGCTCGCGAGCATCGCTACCCAAGTGATCGACGAGTCGATTCACAACGACTTTGTGGCCGTGGAGTACTACAGCTACTTCACTATTCAGTCGAGCCTGATCAACGTCGTGATTCTTGCGCTGAGCGGGCTGGCGGCGGTGCGCCTGCGCGCCGAGTCGAGCCTATTGGGCGTGCTGCGAGCATCCGTCGTCTCCTATGCAGTCGTGACCGCCGTGGTCTACAACGTGCTGCTTCGCGGGCTACCCGACGAGGGCTACGTGGGGGTTCAGTGGCCCAACGAGGTCATTCACGTGTGGGTGCCACTGTTCTTGCTGCTCGACTGGCTGTTCTCGCCGGCACGACCGGTGTTGCGGATGCGCGACGTGCGCATTGTCGTCATCTACCCGATCGCGTGGTTGGCCTTCACGATCGTGCGCGGCTTGCTCGACGGCTGGTTTCCGTACCCCTTCTTGGAACCCAATGGTCCCGACGGGTGGGGTGGCGTGCTCGTCTACGTTCTTGGCATCGCTGCGTTCATCATCGCGATCGCGGTAGGGTTGATTGCGATTAGCCGAGCTCGGTGGGCGCGCTGGACCATCAAGGATCGTCTTACGACGCCGGGGCGGTAGCCTTCTGCGGCACTCACGCGAGGCGACACGACGCCTCGCTAGTTGCAGCGACGAGCTAGCTCGTGGGCCACTCGTCGAGAGGTGAGTAGGCGAAGAGATGGCGATAGTCGGCGAGCTCGGTGATGGGAGTTGCGTCGGCTGCGCGCTCGAACGGCTCAGTGGAGAATTCGCCGGCGAGAGCGTCATAGTTCGTGGCCCGGTTGAGCAGTGTTGTGCCGACCTGAGCTGCGATCTTGATCGCCTCGCTTGTGACGATTGAAGCCACGACGCTCACGGCGCCCGGGAAGATGCCGTGCATCACGTTGGTGTCCACGGTCGCGGTCTCGGGCGGCAGCGGGTACAGGTCTCGGAAGCCCGCGCCACGAGCAGGCCACGAGACTCCGGCCTGAGCCCAGAACTCGCAAGCGACGCCCCACACGAGCGGGATGCCGGTAATCTCCGCGGCATCCGCGGCCAGATAGTGAGTGGCGTAGTTGTCGCTGCCGTCGACTACGAGGTCGTAGTCCGCAAAAAGCTCAAGAGCGTTGTGCGGAGTGAGCTTGGCATCGATCGCAATGATGGTGGTCGCGGGGCTGAGATCGGCGACGCGTTCAACGGCTGACACGACCTTCTTGTGGCCGACATCCAACAGGCGATGGATGTGTTGGCGGTGCAAATTGCTGAGCTCAACACGGTCATCGTCGATGACACCAACGGTGCCGACACCGGCCGCGGCGAGCGACGGAATGACCGTACTGCCGACGCCACCCGCGCCGATCACGAGCACGCGAGAGCGCGCCAAATTCTTTTGCGCCCCCTCGCCGAAGTTGGTTAGAGCGAGTTGGCGGCTAAACCGCTGATCCATGAATTGATTATTCCACTGAGAGGGTGAGATTCGGTTGGGAACCCGACCCGGCAGTCCTGTTTAGCCGCGAACTGGGGGTTCTGGGAGCGTGCACCGAGCCCCGTTCGGGGTGAGTGCATGCCCAGGGCAGGCGTACCTTCGGTCGTGGCGCTACGCAGCACTAGCCGAGCGGCAGCGAACTCGACGGCAAGAAGTTAAGGTTCACGCCGTTGCCTTGCAGCACGAGGCTGCCACCGGTGGGGATGGCGGTTGTCGTGGCGGCGAGGGCGGCAAGGTATCGCGTTTCGAAGTCCGTGAGGGCTGCGTCAGCGCACGCTCGTTTAGTGGAAACGACCGGGCCAACAGTGAGCTCGTCTGGGTCTCCGGTTAGTGTCGCGGTGTAGTTATTGCAGGTCGATTCCCCGGCTAGTCCGTCGCCAGTGATGGTGAGCGTGACGGTGACCGCGTCGTCAAGCGTGAGGGCGCCAGAGGGGTCGCTGCCGTCGGCGTACAGCCACGTGCCCTCGATGCCTTCGATGGGCATCGCATCGCCCGGGGTTTCTTCGACGCCCATACCGGGGTCACTGTCGAGCGGTGGCTCGTCGGAACTCTCTGCCGGACCGGCACAGGCTGCCAGCGCCAGCAGGCTGACAGCGAGCAGTGGGGTGAACTTTGCGAACATCGATTTTGTGATCATTGTTTCCTCCTACCTAGGTAGACGAAGGTGCGCCCGGTTTCGTTGGGCGTTGCGAGAGATCTTTTTTAGCCGGCGCTCGTGCGGGCGGCCGACACTCGTGCAGGCGGCGGGTCTAGAGGGCAGCAGGTCTAGAGGGCCGCGAGAATAATCAAGAGGATCAGCGCCAGCTGCCCAAAGTAGCGTGGCCAGAATGGCAGCGCCGCTTTGCCGAAGCGATCCGGATGCTCGGCCGCATAAGCATTGGCAGGGAACACGGCAATCAGAAATACGATGAGCGCGATCGCGGTAATAAAGCGGGTCGGCTCCCACAGCAGGCCCAGACCACCAGCGATCTCACAGAGTCCCGTAATCGTGACGAGAGCAGCGGGGGAGGGAATCCACGGTTGCCGCAAAACGGGTGGGATCATGGCCCGCATCGTGCGAGCAGGAGCGGCCACAAAGTGGCTAACGCCCATCGCGATAAACGCGAGCGCGAGGGCGATACGCAACACCCACTGGGCGATCTGTACGGCATCCATCATGGGTCTATCGTCGCACTGAGTTGTCACATGGCAACGGGGCCGTCCCGTCGCCGCTAAAGTTGCAGTAGTTGTCTACTCCAGCAGCCTTCGTTGTGTTAGCGCGAAGTCCCCGCGAATTGAAGGATCAGATCTGTGGCTAAGCCGATCGTTGTGATCGCCGAAGAACTTTCTCCCGCAACAGTTGACGCCCTCGGGCCCGACTTTGAGATTCGAAACGTTGACGGCACTGACCGTGACGCGTTGAAGTCTGCGCTCTCTGACGCGCAGGCAGTTCTCATCCGCTCTGCAACCCAAATGGATGCCGATGCTCTTGCTGCCGCGCCTGGCCTGAAGGTCATCGCGCGCGCCGGTGTTGGCCTCGACAACGTGGACATCAAGGCAGCAACCGCTGCCGGTGTCATGGTTGTGAACGCTCCTACCTCCAACATCATCTCGGCTGCCGAGCTGACCGTCGGGCACATCTTGAGCCTCGCGCGTCACATTCCTGCTGCCTCCAGCGCTCTCGCGCAGGGGCAGTGGAAGCGCTCGCAGTACTCGGGAACCGAACTCTTCGAGAAGACCATCGGCATCATCGGCCTCGGCCGTATCGGTGGTCTCATTACTGAGCGGATGCAGGCCTTCGGTACGAGCATCATCGCGTACGACCCCTACGTCACGGCCGCTCGCGCGCAGCAGATAGGCGTCACGCTCGTCTCGCTCGACGAACTGCTTGAGCGTTCGGACTTCATCACGATCCACATGCCCAAGACTCCTGAGACCACGGGCATGATTTCGACCGAGCAGTTTGCTCGCATGAAGTCGAGTGCGTACATCGTGAACGTGGCCCGTGGTGGCCTCATCGATGAAGACGCCCTCTACACGGCCCTCAAGTCGCGTCGCATTGCCGGCGCCGGCCTCGACGTGTTCGTGAGCGAGCCGCCCACGGGGTCGCCGCTTCTCGATCTCGAGAACACCATCGTCACGCCTCACCTCGGTGCTTCGACTGCTGAAGCACAAGAGAAGGCTGGCGTTTCGGTAGCCAAGTCTGTTCGACTCGCCCTCGGTGGCGAGCTCGTGCCTGACGCCGTCAACGTTGCTGGTGGCATCATTCACCAGACCGTGCGCCCCGGGATCCCGCTCATGGAAAAGCTCGGCCAGGTCTTCTCGGGTCTCTCCGACAGCCCCGTCACCAACGTCGACATCGAGGTTCGCGGCGAGATCGTCGAACACGATGTCAACGTGCTCAAGCTCGCTGCGCTCAAGGGCATCTTCACGAACGTGGTGTCAGAGACGGTTAGCTACGTCAACGCACCGTTGCTCGCTGACCAGCGTGGCCTCACCGTCCGTTTGATTACGGATGCCGTGAGCTCCGAATACCGCAACCTGCTGACCATCCGTGGTTCGCTTGCTGACGGCTCGCAGGTTTCTGTTTCGGGAACCCTCGTCGGCAACAAGCAGCTCGAGAAGATCGTTGAAATCAACGGTTACGACATCGAGGTTCCGCTCGCGGATCACCTCATCGTCATGATGTACGAAGACCGCACCGGAATCGTTGCTGTCTTCGGTAAAGAGTTCGGCGACGCCAACATCAACATTGCCGGCATGCAGATCGCGCGCGAAAGTGAAGGCGGCAACGCCCTCTCCGTCCTCACTGTCGACTCGCAGGCATCCGCTGATGTTCTCGCGACCGTTGGGGAGCGCATTGACGCTCGCTACGTGCACGCAATCGACATCGTCGACGCTTAGTCACTTCGTTCGCACCCTCGTGGTGTGAGCACAACAAAAGGCGCGCCCCGACTTTCGGGACGCGCCTTTTGTGCGTTGAACGTTGTGGCCGTTGGCCAGGGGTGGTCGTTAGATGGTTTCGTCGGGGGTTGTGGTGGTGCGGCGCTCGCTGATCGAGCCATTTGCACCGTCGGTACCGTTGTGCACGGTGGTGACTGAGGTGCGCTTACGCATCATTAGTACAAGCCCGATGATGAAGGTCACAGCTCCCGCTGCCATCAGGATGTAGCCGATGAGGTCAATGTTGACTCCTTCGACTTGGAAATCGAGCGCGAAAGTAAGAATCGCGCCAATAACGACAAGGACAACTCCGGTTCCAATACTCATGAGCCCAATTTTAGCCCACCTAATTCAGCGCGCAATCAGGCAACGTTCAGGAAAGTCATAAAGACCGCGCATCCGGGGTCCCTAAGCTGCCGCCCCGACGCCGCGAGTAGCCCCGCAGCGGTACTGTATTTACATGCCTTCTCAGATCAAGCTTGCAGTCATTCCCGGTGATGGTATTGGGCCCGAAGTTGTGGCCGAGGCCCTCAAAGTTCTGAAGGCAACCGGGGTGGATGTTTCCACCACCGAGTTCCCCTTCGGAGCCAGCCACTACCTCGAGTCGGGCACCATTCTCGAAGACTCCGACGTGGCAGAGCTCGCGAAGCACGACGCGATTCTGCTCGGTGCTGTCGGGGGAGACCCGCGCGATCCTCGCCTCAAGGGCGGCATCATCGAGCGAGGTCTGTTGCTTAAGCTGCGCTTCGCGCTCGATCACCACGTGAACCTGCGCCCCACCACGATCTTCCCCGGTGTCACGTCGCCGCTGGCCGAGCCCGGCGCTGTCGACTTTGTTGTCGTGCGCGAAGGTACTGAAGGCCCCTACGTGGGCAATGGCGGCAGCATCCGCACCGGCACGCCTCACGAGATCGCGACCGAGGTGTCGCTCAACACGGCCTACGGTGTCGAGCGCGTTGTTCGTTTTGCTTTCGAGCACGCGATGGCTCGCCCGCGCAAGAAGCTCACGCTCGTGCACAAGACCAACGTTCTCACCTATGCGGGTGGCCTCTGGCAGTCCACGGTCGACCGTATTTCTGCCGAATACCCGGATGTCGCGGTCGATTACCTGCACGTTGATGCGGCAACTATCTTCCTCGTGACAAAACCGAGTACATTTGACGTCATCGTCACTGACAACCTTTTCGGTGACATCCTCACAGACCTCGCAGCAGCCATCAGCGGCGGCATTGGTTTGGCCGCCTCCGGCAATCTGAACCCGAGCGGGGAATTCCCCTCCATGTTCGAGCCGGTTCATGGCTCAGCGCCCGACATTGCGGGCAAACAACTCGCTGATCCCACGGCGGCAATCCTGTCGATTGCATTGCTGCTCTCACAGTCCGGTCACACGGATGCCGCGGCTAAGGTCACGGCGGCCGTGGAAGCCGATCTCAGCACTCGCGGCACCGCCGCACGCTCGACGTCTGAGATTGGCAGTGCAATTGCCGACGCTGTAGCGCAGAATTAACCCACCGCCATTGTGGCTGTACGTCATTAAGGACATTTGATGAAGAATCTGCTGGCTGATCGCCCCCTCACCTTCATGGTGAAGAAGAACCAAGAACCCCGCTCGGTCGAAGAGCGTGACGCGATTCTGGCTAACCCTGGTTTCGGTGTGAACTTCACCGACCACATGGTCGACATTTGTTGGTCAGAGATGGGCGGCTGGCACCGACCGCGCGTGCAGCCGTATGGTCCGATTCAGCTCGACCCGGCGGCATCCGTTCTGCACTATGCGCAGGAGATCTTCGAGGGACTCAAGGCCTTCCGTCACCAAGACGGATCGATCTGGTCCTTCC
The DNA here is from genome assembly GCF_059767345.1 of Salinibacterium sp. VpJ6. Lineage (NCBI taxonomy): Bacteria > Bacillati > Actinomycetota > Actinomycetes > Micrococcales > Microbacteriaceae > Salinibacterium > Salinibacterium sp. VpJ6. The sequence goes on along the minus strand of NZ_JBSOQL010000001.1, from coordinate 786,982 downwards.
GTCCCGAGGCGAACGGTGCACGGTTGCAGCGTTCCGCTCGTCGCATGGCGCTGCCCGAACTTCCGGTTCCGGCCTTCATCGATTCGCTCAAGCAGCTCATCGCGGTTGACGGCGACTGGGTGCCGAGCGCTCCCGAGACGAGCCTCTACTTGCGCCCCTTCATGTTCGCAAAAGAGGCATTTCTCGGAGTGCGCGCGGCAAAGAAGGTCAACTATTACGTGATCGCAAGCCCGGCTGGCGCCTACTTCACCGGTGGCGTTGCTCCCGTTTCGATCTGGATCTCCACGAACTTCACGCGTGCAGGTAAGGGCGGAACGGGTGCGGCCAAGACCGGCGGCAACTACGCCTCATCGCTCATCGCGCAGCAAGAAGCGGCAGAGCAGGGGTGCGCCCAGGTTCTGTTCTTGGATGCCGAAGAGGGCAAGTACATCGAAGAGCTCGGTGGCATGAACGTGGTTCTCGTCAAGAAAGACGGAACGCTCATCACGCCGCAGTCCGAGTCGATCCTCGAGGGCATCACTCGCGACTCTGTTTTGCAGCTCGCTGAAGACCGCGGCCACACGGTCGAGCGTCGCCGGGTCACTCTGGAAGAGTGGCGCGAGGGCGTTGAGTCGGGCGAGATCACTGAAATGTTCGCGTGCGGTACCGCCGCGGTCGTCACGCCCATCGCCATGCTCAAGGGTGACGGTGTGGAATTTGGGTCGGCGGATGCTCCCGCCGGCGAACTGACGATGTCGCTGCGCGAAGAGCTCACCGACATCCAATATGGCCGTCGCGAAGACAAGCACGGCTGGATGATGAGGCTCGACGCATGAAGGTAGCTCGTTTCAGCGCTGGCGCAGGCGCCCGCTACGGAATCATCGACGGCGACGAGATTGTCGTTCTGACCGGTGACCCGATGTTCAACGGCTTTGAGACCACTGACGAGCGCTTGCCGCTCTCGGACATCAAGTTGCTGGCGCCGGTCATCCCGCGTTCGAAGGTCGTGGCGTTCGGTCGCAACTATGCCGAGCACGCTAAGGAGCTTGGCAACGAGGTTCCGGATGCTCCCATGATGTTCATCAAGCCGAACACGTCTGTCGTGGGCCCCGGCGACGCCATCATGCTGCCGACGCAGTCCGAAGAAGTGGCGTTCGAGGGTGAGCTTGCCGTGATCATCGGCAGCATCGCTAAGAACGTGGCCGAGGCCGACTTTGAGAGCGTCATCTTTGGCTACACGATTGCCAACGATGTCACCGCTCGCGACCTTCAGAAGAAGGACGGCCAGTGGTCCCGCGCCAAGGGCTTCGACACGTTCTGCCCGCTCGGGCCCGTGATCGAGACCGAATTCGTGGTGGGTTCGCAGAGCATCCGCACCACAGTGAACGGTGACCTCAAGCAAGACGGCACCGTTGACCAGATGATCCATTCGGTGGCAGCGCAAGTGGCGTACGCCTCCGCGGCGTTCACGTTGCTGCCCGGCGACATTATCCTCACGGGTACGCCGGCTGGCGTTGGCCCGATCGTGAACGGCGACACCGTCGACATCACGATCGAGGGTATCGGCACGCTGAGCAACCCGGTTCGTTCTATCGCCAAGTAGGCGTTGCCGCAGAACCGCCTGCAGAGGGCGGTTCTGCGGCTTAGAATGGTGGCAATGTCTGCGCCATTTTCTACTGCAACCGCTTCCGACGTTCGCGTTCGGTTTTGTCCGTCACCTACGGGTACGCCCCACGTCGGGCTGATTCGTACTGCCCTGTTCAACTGGGCTTACGCACGCCACATGGGCGGCAAGTTGGTGTTCCGTATTGAAGATACGGATGCCGCTCGCGACAGCGAAGAGAGCTACTTGCAGCTTCTCGACGCGATGCGTTGGTTGGGCCTCGACTGGGACGAGGGTGTGGAGACCGGCGGCCCGCACGAGCCTTACCGCCAGTCGCAGCGCTCTGACATCTATCTTGAGGTCATCGAGAAGCTGAAGGCTTCCGGTCACCTGTACGAATCTTTTGCGACCGGTGAAGAGATCGAGGCCCGCAATGTGGCCAACGGTTGCGACCCCAAGCGGGGCTACGACAACTTCGAGCGCGACCTCACCGCTGAGCAGATCGCCGCCTTCAAAGAAGAGGGCCGTAAGCCGGCTTTGCGTTTGCGCGTACCCGACTCCGATTTGAGCTTCGACGACCTGGTTCGTGGCGACATCACGTTCCCCGCCGGTTCGTTCTCTGACTTCGTTGTGGTGCGCCCAAACGGTGCTCCGCTGTACACGTTCGTGAACCCGGTGGATGACGCGCTCATGGGCATCACGCACGTGCTGCGCGGTGAAGACCTGCTCTCGAGCACACCTCGCCAGATCGCCCTCTACACGGCTCTTATCGAGATCGGCCTAACGGACGCGATCCCGCGCTTTGGCCACCTTCCTTACGTGATGGGTGAGGGCAACAAGAAGCTTTCCAAGCGCGACCCCGAGTCGAACCTGTTCCACCACCGCGACCGCGGGTTCATCCCCGAGGGCCTCATCAACTACCTCTCGCTGTTGGGCTGGTCGCTTGCGCCTGACCGCGACGTGTTCTCGATCGAAGAAATGATTGCCGCGTTCGACGTGGTGAACGTGAACCCGAACCCGGCCCGTTTCGACGTGAAGAAGGCGGAGTCGCTGAATGGCGACCACATCCGTCTGCTCTCGGCGGAGGAGTTCGCTGGTCGTCTCGTGCCCTACCTCGTTGCTGCTGACGTCATTTCGGAGGAGCCGACCGAGGCTGAGCTCGAGACGCTGGCCGCTGCCGCACCCCTCGTACAGGAGCGCATGCAGCTGCTCGGCGACGCGCCTGCGCTGTTGCAGTTCTTGTTCACGGCAGATGCCGACTTGGTTGTTGAGGCCGACGCAATGCCGAAGGCTGAGGGCCCCGAGGTTCTGGATGCCGCTATTGCCGTGCTGACCGATCTCGATTCCTGGACGCACGATGCCATTGAGGCAGCGTTGCGCGCCGAGCTCATCGAGGAGAAAGAGATGAAGCCGCGACTGGCTTTCGGACCCTTGCGTAGTGCGATCGCTGGTCGTCGCATCAGCCCGCCGCTCTTCGAGTCGATGGAACTGTTGGGCAAGGAATCGTCACTGGTTCGCCTGAAGGTGTTGCGCGCCCAGCTATGAGTGAGCAGTTCGACTGGGATGTTGTCATTGTCGGCGGCGGACCGGCCGGACTGAGTGCTGCGCTGAATCTGGCGCGAGCGCGTCGCCGCACTCTCGTGCTCGACAGCAATCGCCCCCGCAACTCGGCGACGTTCCACTCTCACGGCTTTTTGAGCCGCGATGGTATTTCTCCTCTCGAGCTTCGCAAGATGGGCCGTGAGGAGCTAGAGCAGTATCCGAACGTCTCGTTCGAGCGCACGATTGTGGAGGGCATCCAGCTGCTGAATGCTGCTGCTGAAATAGATACCGCTAGCGCTTCTGCGGCCGTCGGCGCCGGCTTCACCGTCACGCATCGCGGGGGAGCGGTAACGACCCGCACCGTGCTGATCGCGACCGGGTTGCGCGAGGTGCTGCCGAAGCTGCCGACGCTTCGCGCGTTCTATGGCACGAGCATCCATTCGTGCATGGAGTGTGACGGCTACGAGTATGCGGACAAGCCGATTGCGCTGATCGGGCACACGGATGACTTGGCGGAGCGCGCACTGCTCCTTTCGCAGTGGAGCCGCGATCTAATTGTCTTCACGCAGGGCGTTGGCCACGTGAGCGATGCTGATGAGGCGATGCTCGCGGAGCGCGGTGTTCGCGTGGATCGTCGTGAGGTGGCGGATGTCGCGGGCGACCGTGATGGCCTCAACGGCGTTGTGCTCGCCGACGGCGAAACAATTACGCGCGAGGCCGCATTTGTGCGCCCCGACTATGAGACCGTGCTCGACTTTGCGGTGGGCTTGCAGCTCACACTCGACGCGGAGGGTCTGATTGTCGTGGACGCTGCCGGCCGCACCAGCACGGCAGGAGCCTATGCGATTGGTGATGCCACTCCGCCCGGCCCCCAGCAACTCATCGTTGCCGCGGGCGACGGCGCTGAGGTTGCCGCGGTCATCAACCGGGACTTGCTCTAGAACTCACTTTTCGGTGCGGCCTCGCGTCTTCAGCATGGTGACGAGGCACGCGGCGAACATCACCGCGGTGACGGGGGCCCAGACGGCTCGTTCGACGACACTTGGCGTGATGAGGTTCAGGATGACGCCCACGCCCGCATAGGCGGTGGTGATCCAGGCGAGCGCGGCGATGAGTCGGCGTGGGGCGAATCTCAGGGGACCGCGTTCGGTGCGAGCAAGAATTGCTGCCGCCATGACGAGAACGAGGGCGGCAGAGACGCCGGCAAAGATTCGGCCCTGAGTGGGGAGCGTGCCTTTGTTCGCTCCGCCTTGGGTGAGCTCGCCGAGGGGTGCTCCGAGCACGACGGCGAGTTGGAAGAGCGCGACGAGGGTGAAGAGCACGGCCGCGATAGTGGCGCCGATGCGTGCAGCGCGGTGGATGGGGGTGGTGATCTTATTCATCGGGCGGGCTCCTTGTGGTCGGCGAGTTGGGTACGTAGTTCATCGAGCCACGTGATCTCGGCGCGCGCGTGGGCTCGTCCGGATTCGAGCGTTGCGTATTGCAACTGGATGGCGAGAGTGGCTTTCGAGATTTTTCGGGGCGCACTCGAGGCGAGAGCGTCGAGCGTAGTGAGGAGTTCTACGGCGGCGGATCGACGTTGGTCCAGCAGGTCGATAACGCCTGAGGTGCCGAGCGACGCGGCGAAGAACAGCCGCAGTAGAAAAGGTTCGCGGGAGTTGTCTGGTTCAAGGGGGGAGGCCAGCCACGCGTCCAACGCTTCGCGGCCAGGCTCGAGCAGCGTGTACAGGCGGCGGTCGGGTCGTGTTGCTTGCTCGACGGTGGTGCTTTCGACCAGGCCGTCGGCTTCGGCGCGGTGGAGGGTGCGGTAGAGCTGCGACTGATCGGCGGGCCAAAAGTGTGCGGCGGTTGTCGAGAATGCTTTGCCGAGTTCATAGCCGGTCATGGGCTGAATCGCGACGAAGCCGAGCACGGCGTGGAGGAGAGCCATGCTCCGAATATAGGACAAGTCCTATATGGCGTCAAGGAGTGAACCACAACCCGCTCAGGATGCGCTAAAGTAGTAAATCGGTTCGGCTGCGGCTGAATCCTGTGGGGTATGGTGTAATTGGCAACACGGAAGATTCTGATTCTTTTGTTCTTGGTTCGAGTCCAGGTACCCCAGCAAAACATCTAGGGAGCAACTCCCGCCCAGCCCGGCTCACGCCGGGCTTTTTCTTTGCCGGTGCCGTGCGGAGCCTCTTGCGCTCTTAGCCGCACGAGACGTGCAGCTAGCTCGCTCACGTTGGGCGCTAGTTCAGGCCCATCGCGCTGCGGAAATCGCGGTCGAGTTCGACCCAAGGTGGCGCGAACTCGACGAACTGCGTTTCGCTGTTCCACGACACGTGATGAGCGACGTAGTCGCCCCATTTATTGAGTAGACCTGCGAGCGAATCGGCGATGGCGATTTTCTCTAAGCCCCAGAAGTAATAGAGAAGAGCATTCCCTTCGGTGAGATCGACCATCATCAGGTCACCGGCGCCTGAGCGACTGAGGATCGGGAAGTGAGGGTTGTGTTCCCCGCTCGACCCTCTGGCGCCGAGCATTAGTCGATAGGAGAAGGTTGTGAGCGCTCCATCGAGTGAGATGAGGTCGTAGTCGAGGAAGAAGCCGGAACTGACTCGTCCGACGTATCTCACGCCGTTGTACCACGAAAACCAATCGACCAGCGCCTCCGGCGCGCTCCCCGTCGCCGCGAGTAGGCGTTCTCTGATCTGTGCCTTTGTGTAGATCGGTGGTTCAACTGCTTCTTCAAAGGGAATGCCCCGAATTTTGAGTATTTCGCGGTAGGCAGCCACGGGTGAATGGTCGTTGTGGGGCATGTGATGCACGTTACCGCTGCTCTGGGCGCAGGGAGCTGATCAGCGCAGCGTTTCGTTCCTCGAGCAGCGTCTGCATGTAGCGCCGCAGAAACAGCTTCTCGGCGAGGCGCCCGAGTGACCCGAAGGGGGCCGCGAAGGTGAGGCGATCCTGCATGTGGGTGCGGCCGTCGACCTCGGTGAAGAGATGCTCGTGGTGGTAGGCGGCGAAAGGGCCGCTGACTTGTTCATCCGCAAACCGGTGCGGAGCATCCACGTCAAAAATTCGGATCGTCAGCCGCAGCGGCAGGCCGAAGTGGCGTGCCGACCAGGTGACGACATCGCCCTCGACGAACTGGCCCGAGGTGCGGCCAGCAACAACCTTCTCGCGATGGTGCGTCATCGAATCGAGGTGCAGATTCACGCTCAACGACAGCGCGCACACCTCGGCGATAGGGGCATCGAACACCGTATCGAGCACGATCAACTGCGTCATGATCTGAGATTACAGTTCAACGAACGCGAACCTCCCGCCGGACTCGCTGCAACGATGATCCAGCGCAGCGGCTGTGCGACGCCGCAGGCCCCGCTGCGGTCGCCAGAAAATCAGCGGTACGGCAACGGAACATGCGCAATGCTACGAAACCAGCGGGATTACCGCGACCTTGCCCTTCGCTCCGGCCACGACCAGCACGTGAGCTGCCTCGACCCCGTCGAGGGCAGCGACGACAGCCGCAACATCCGGCTCTCTCGTCACAGGCTCGGCTCGCTGCAGCACCGTCACTCGCGCGCCCGTGGCTGCGCGAACGGCCTCGAGCAGCTCGGTGTTGGTGCTCGACGACACGAGCGTGACGCGCCCAATGCGGTGCACCGGCTCGGTGTCGACATCGGATGCTCGATCCTTGCGCCAAATCATGAAGTGATAGGTAGCGACGAGTCCGGTAGCCGTAAGCAAGCCGAGCGCCTGTCGTGATCGTTCGATGAAGCTTTCGCCGCTGCCGCCATCGAGCAAGAAGGCGAACAACTGGAAGCCGATCACGAGCAACGTGATGAGCGCTACGAGAGCGCTCAATCCGAAGATGATGACGAGGAAGACACGACGGCCGGGAGTGGCAACGCGCTCCGGCAGAGAGGCCTCACGGGGTCGCCACGTGAGCCACCAGAGCGCTCCGCCAACGACGAGTGCGCTGAGCCCCGCAAGCAGCAGACTGCGGATGTTGCCCGCAAGCAGCGGATCGCTCGATGTCGCGAGCAAGGCGTTGATCGTGACCCCGAAGCCGGATGCCGCGAAAGCCAGTGAGACGCCCGCGGTCGAGAGCGAGGTTGCCGCACGCACGCCGGCGGACCGCTCGGCAATGATGCGCGAGTGGTATCTGAAAACCACCGCGCCGACTGCGGCTCCCGCGATCGCTGTACCCAGCGGGTCGAGCAGTGTCGCGAGCGGCTGCTGCAGTCCGGTCGCGAGCTCGAGAAGGATCGACAGCAGAATGATGAGCCCGAACGCAAACACGGCGAGCGAAGCGATTCCCGTGATGAACACGAGAAGCACGGTGCTGAAGCCAAAGGTGTGGTTTCGCACGCCCAAGCGCACCCAGTGCCAACGCCACAACAGTGCGCCGCCGATTGCCCAGACGAGGGACTGCGCGACGATCTGCCACAGCGGATCGCTCACCACGACCGAGCGCGAGCCGGCGTCCGCGGCGGCATCGATGAGCTGGGCGAGCGCAGAGACGAGGCCTCCGGCGCCGTAGGTCAGCCCAATCAGGGAGGCGAGGGCGGGTGCTGCGCCCTGAAGGCGCGTCGGGCCCTTGGCAGGGTGCTGCCACATCCAGTAATGCCACCCCCACACGAGCGCCCACACAATGCCGACCGCGAGCCCCGCAGGGTTCCAGCCGTAGCGAATGGTGTCGGCAAGCCAGGAGAGCAGCGCAATGGTGAAAACGAGCAAAGCAACCGTCGACATGACCACGAGATAGACGGGCCAGAGAATGGATGCGCGGTCTCGCGCCATCGTGCCGTCACGCCAAATCAGCCACCAGAGCAGGGCAGCGAGGGGGCCGGCGACCAGCGCGGAAGCGAGAGAAGTCGCGAGCCCGTAATTGTCGTAGCTGACCTCGATGCGATTGAGGGTGAAGAGACGATCGAGCAGCCCGCTAAGGCCGCTCGCCGCAATAATCACCGTCGCGGCGAGGAGCGCATAGGTGATGAAGCGGCGGACGGTTTGCACGCCTCCCACTGCGGGAGGTGCTGCCGGAGAACTAGTTGTAGAGGTCATCCACGGAATCCTTGGTCGTAGCAGTACGTGAGCTCCCAAGGGGTGGTTGAGATTTTCCAGTCGCCACCTTCCTCGACAAGAGTGAAGAGATCGTCGTAGCTGTAACTCGAGCCGCCGAAATTGCCGCTGCCCTGTTCGAGAGAGACCTTCACTACAGCGGTGGCGCCGTCGATAGTGGTGGAGATGACGGTCATCCGCAGTCCTTGAAGCGGGCTTCGGTCGGCTTCTTCGCATTCGTCGAGAACGCCTGCAGAAACGAAGCTGCGTGCCGTTTCGAAGTCGCTGGCGACCATGGCACGCGAGTACGACTGAACGACGCCCTCGGGCGTGGAGGGGTCGATATCGGTGGGCCCACCGCGCGTGAACACCACCACGATGGCAATAACCACGATGGCGGCGATCACCGAGAGTATTACCGCCAACGTTCGATCGGGTCGAGCAGCTTCCTGAGTCATGGGCTAAGCATCTCTCAGAAACGACCACAAATCTATTCGGTGGAACCTCTAATTTCCGGGTCGTTAATAGGGCGAAGCCCGCAACTCACTCATCCGTTGTGGAACGAGAGCGCTGCGGGCTTGCCCTGCCGGTGGGGTAATCGAGGCGATCACCTCACCAACCGCTAAGGCTGACTGCGAATAATCGAGATCGGACCAGAGTGCTCGGTCACGTTCGTGAGTTCGTGAGATTCAGCATCCGGAGCCTCAGTAGCGACAGTGTCGTCATCGCCGAGCACGTTGAGTGTCTCGGTAGCTTCGGCGCGGTCGATGGTTGTGGCCAGCGGAACTTCCTTGATGAACATCAAGAGCACGGCAGAGACAAGCACGAGCGGCACCATGTAGAGGAACACGGGAGCGAGCGAGTCGTTGTACGCGCCGACGATGATTTCGCGAACGGCATCAGGAAGGTCGCGCACGGCAGCGGGCGTCAAGGAGTTGGTGTCTCCCGTCGCGCCCGCGGCTGCAGCCGGAAGGCGAGTATCGAGCAGTTCGGTGAGGCGAGCGACGAACAGGCTACCGACCACCGCAGTACCGATGGAAGCACCGATCTGGCGGAAGTAGTTGTTCGATGAGGTCGCCGTTCCCACTTGAGCGTTCGGGAACGTGTTCTGAACAATGAGCACGAGCATCTGCATGCTCATACCGAGGCCGAGTCCCATCACCGCGAGGTAGCTGCAGAGAATCCAAATCGGCAGATCCGGCGTCATCGTGGAAAGCAGTGCCAAGCCTGTTGCGATCACGAACGAACCCGTAAGCGGAAGCCACTTGTAGCGACCCGTGCGGCTCACGAGCTGGCCTGCGACGATCGAAGTGACGAGCATCGCGCCCATCATCGGGATCATCAAGAAGCCAGCCTGAGTGGCATTCACACCCGTGACCATCTGCAGGTAAGTCGGCATGTAGGCGAGAGCGCCGAACATGGCGATACCCGTGATGAGTCCGGATGCCGTAGTGAGAACGAAGTTACGTTCCTTGAACATGTGCAGCGGCATGATCGGCTCAGCAGCGGCGCGCTCGACCATCACGAACGAGAAGCCAGCGACGATTGCCAGAGCGATGAGGCCGATGATGATGAGCGAATCCCAGTCGTACTGAGTTCCGCCCCAGGTGGTGACGAGAACGATCGCCGTCGAGGCGATAGCGAGAAGAACCATGCCAGCGACATCAATCGTGGGCTTGCCGCGAGTGTTCTTGGGCAACTTAAGCAGCATCACGGCAGCGAAGATGGCGAGCGCACCCAGCGGAAGGTTCATCCAGAACGCCCAGCGCCATCCGATGGATTCGGTGAACCAGCCACCGAGCAGGGGGCCAGCGACGCTCGCGAGAGCGAAGACGCCACCGATCGCACCCATGTAGCGACCACGTTCACGGGCGGGAACCACATCGGCGATGATCGCCTGCGAGAGGATCATGAGGCCACCGCCACCGAGGCCCTGAACGGCGCGGCCCACGATGAGCCAGGTCATGTCGGGGGCGAGGCCTCCGATGATCGAGCCAGCCATGAAGATGGAGATCGCGCCGATGAAGAGGCCCTTGCGACCGATGAGGTCACCGAGCTTGCCGTATACGGGCATCATGATGGTGGCGGCCAAAATGTAGGCGGTCGTCACCCACAGCATGTGGTTCACGCCGTCGAGTTCACCCACGATGGTGGGCAAAGCGGTACTGAAAATGGTCTGATCGAGCGCCGAGAGCAGCATGGTGACCATGAGGCCGGCGAACAACAGCAGAATGCTGCGCTTCGTTGCCGGGTCGCTCGTCGTGGTGCCGTCAACGGCGGCGCCGTCAGTCGCGGTTGCGGGAGGTTCGTTCGTGGTTGTCATTGAAGTGTGTTCAGTGTTTCTCGTGTAAGTCCGATCGAGCGAAGGTACATGGAGTCGATGTCGGCGGTAGCGCCGGCAGCGATCCACTCCTTGACTGCGATTCGAACGGATGCGACGCAAGTGGCTACGGCAATTTCGGCGACGTATTCGGGGTCGCGGGGGAGCGTAGTTTCTCGCTTGTTGAGGAATTCGACAACGGCAGCAGCCATCGTGCTGTTCAGTTGCGTGAATTGGTGAATCTGGCGGCTCAATAGGCGCGGGTGCTCTTGCACGAGCGCCATCCGTTGAGCTTTGAGCTGGGTGCGGGCGGCCATCGGGCCAAAGATTTGGAACATGGTGGAGACGATCGCAGCGACGAGATCATCGGTTTCTGCGGAGGCGACTCCGGCGGCAATTGCGCGCTGAACTTCGCCCATGTCTTGAGTGCCGAGGATCGCGTCCTCTTTGCTGTCGAAATAGTTGAAGAAGGTGCGCGGCGAGATGCCGGCGCGGTCGCTGATCATGTCGACCGTGGCGCCGTCGAGACCCTCGGCCGTGACGATGTCGACCGCAGCGGTTTCGATGCGCAGGCGCGTTTCGATTCGTTTGCGGTCGCGAAGACCAAGGGCAGGAGTGTCAGGCACTCAGCAATAATTGCAGAGACTGCAAAAATGCACAACTGCAAAAAGCTGTGAAAATACTTAGGGGCTAGAGCGCGATCGATTCGCCCGGCTGCAGAACGGTGAACTCGCCGCCGTAGCCCGCCATGACATCCGAAATTCGTGCGGCTGACAGGGCGAGTCCCTTGTCGGAGAGCACAGCATCGTGTGTCTGAATCGCGCGCTTAGGGGCCAGCTCAGCCACGTAATCCATGACCTCACTGATCTTGAGCCACGGAGCGCCCGCGGGGATCGCTGCGTGCTGCACGGGCTCGGGCGGAACAGTGAAAGAGTCGCCGCCGTACCAGAAAGTGCCATTAACGAGAACGCCAACGTTATCGATCAGCGGTATCGACTTGTGGATGACAGCGTGCTCGCTGCCGAAGAATTCCAGCGTCCACACTCCAACGGTTTCGCTCGCGCCGTCTGCCACGGTCGTGACGTTCCAGTTCGAGGCAGCGGCCGCGACTCCGGCCGGACCGAAGATGGGCGCGTCGGGATTGTCCTGGCGAATGCGCGCCAGCTGATCGTCGGACCAGTGGTCGGGATGCTGGTGAGTGATCACGATTGCGGTCACGTTCTCGAGTGAGGGGAGCGGGCTCGTGAAGTTGCCGGGGTCGATCACGAGGCGCTCGCCGTCGTGTTCAAGAACGAGGCACGCATGCTCATACTTGGTCACATTCATGTCCTCAGCCTATGCCCGTGGTGCGCCGGATGCGAGGCCGTGCGACATACTGAAGTGTGGAGTCGATCAAACCCCTGCGTCTTGTTGTCGCGATCAATCCCACAGCATCGTTCGGGCGTGGCAGAAATGTCGGCCCGCGTGCTGTTGAAGCGTTGCGCGCTCTTGGGCATGAAGTCACGGCCCTCGAACAACCCAACTTTGCGTTGCTTCTCAAGCGCGGCCGTAAGGCGGTAGCGAAGAAGCCGGATGCTCTGCTCGTGGTTGGCGGTGACGGCATGGTCAATCTGGGAACCAATCTCGTCGCGACAACGAAGGTGCCGCTCGGGATCATCCCCTCGGGCACAGGTAATGACATGGCCCGCGGCCTAGGCATCCCTTACTCAGATACGGATGCCGCTGTAGCCAGTGTCGTGCGCGGCCTGGCTCGACCGACGCGGGCGATCGATGCCGGTAGCGTCACCTACGTCGATGAAGCCACAGGGGCGGCGGCTACGCGGTGGTTTGCGTGCGTACTCTCGGCGGGTTTCGATGCGATCGTCAACGAGCGCGCCAATCTCATGTCGTGGCCTCGGGGTGCCAGCCGCTACACAGTCGCTCTCATCATCGAGCTGCTGCGCTTGCGCCCCATCACGTACAAACTCACTCTCGACGGCACGGTAATCGAGACGACCGGCGCTCTCGTCAGCGTGGGCAACAACGTGTCGCTCGGCGGCGGCATGAAAGTGACCCCGGATGCTCTTCTGGATGATGGTTTCGCCGATGTTCTTATCGTCGAAGCTCTCTCACGCTCCGCTTTCTTGCGGGTCTTTCCGCGCGTCTTCAAGGGGACCCATCTCACTGATCCGCGCGTCACGGTGCATCGGGCCAAGAAGATTCGGATCGAATCTGAGGGCATCATGGCCTACGCCGATGGTGAACGGTTCGCGGCCTTGCCCATCGACATCAAGATGGTCCCGGGCGTGCTGAATATTCTCGACCAGCGACCGTAGTCGCGGGTCGGCGGCTCACGCGGGTCAGGGAGGCAGCGGGTCAGCGGCGTTTAGGCTTCGGGCGTCGCGCCGTCGGTCGCGATGCAGGCGTAGTCGGTCATGAGGGCGCCATCGTCGGTCGTGCGCTCGGAAATAATGAACTCCTGATCAGGGCGCTCGCCGTCAGCGACAGTTTCCTTGAAGGCGCTGAAGGTTTCTGAGCAGGCTGACGAGACCGCGTTCTGCAATCCGCCGGCCTCAGTAATGGCGTTCTTGGCGAGTTCGCCCTTGCCGATCACGATGTGCGTGTGTTCCGCCGTGCACGGGGTAACTTCGGCTTCGCTGAGGTTAGATCCCTCTACAAACGTGAAGCAGTCATCCACGAGCAATTGCGTGGAGCCAATGACGGTCGGTTCGAGCACCTGGCCAGCAGCATCCCGAGGAATTTCTGGAGAAAGTAGAGAGCACCCGGCGAGCGCAACAATGGCTGCAATGCTGAGAAACGTGGCGGTGGTGGCGCGCGTGAAGGCAGTCAAGAAAAATCCAGAGGTTCGAAATTGGCAGATGTGGAAAAAGTTGCCCAAAAGATGTGGCATACTTTTCTAGTTGTTGTGAGGCCCCATCGTATAGAGGCCTAGTACGCCGCCCTCTCACGGCGGTAACGCGGGTTCGAATCCCGCTGGGGTCACAGTAGCAAAATCCCGGTCACGTTCGTTTGAACATGACCGGGATTTCATCGTTAACGGGACACCCAGTTCAGGGGGGTCAACGGCGGCGTTGTGGAAGGCCGTTGGGCGCTCGAGGGAGTGTCATTTCCATTCACTCGGCGTAACAGCGAGTAGCCGTACGAAAAAAGGCGACACAAACTCCATATCGTGTTGAATCAGGCACAGGATGTAGTGCACCCATTCAGAAAACGGGGTCTACAACTCAAGGAGTATTGCTATGTCTGATGTCATCATTGCCCGTCCCGCGATCGAGAACCGGTGGGCTGACGTCGCCCGCCCCACCACGCCAGAAGGCTGGCTCGCACGCGCTCAAGAAGTCTCCGACATCCTCGCGGCCGACGCTGTCGAGCGGGATGCCGCGAACCAGCCTCCGCACGCCGAGGTTGCGCTTCTCAAAGACTCGGGGCTCGTCACGCTTCTCGGCCCGGTCGAGCATGGCGGTGGTGGGCAGACGTGGGAGACCACATACACAGTGATCCGCACCATTGCCCGGGGCGATGGCTCCATCGGGCAATTGCTCGGGTACCACTATCTGTGGGCGTGGGCGGCGCGCCTCGTCGCGACCGAGGAGCAAGTTATTGCCGTAGAGAAGCACTACACGGAGAACAACTTCCTCTTCGGCGGCGCCGTGAACCCCCGCGACTCTGACCTAGTGGTCACGGATGAGGGCGAAGAGATTGTCTTCACGGGCCACAAGTCATTCTCTACGGGCGGCGTCGTGTCTGACCTCACCGTGCTCGAGGGCATCCTCGAAGGAACCGACACCCACGTCTTCGCTATCGTGCCCACAACTCAGCCTGCAATCGTGTTCAACGGAGACTGGGACAACCTCGGCCAGCGCCTGACCGAATCTGGCTCGGTGCAAATCAACGGCGTACGCACCGGATGGTCGTCAGCCCTCGGCTTCGTGAACAAAGAGTTTCAGCCGCTCACCTACGGCACGCTCAATGTGCCCGCCATCCAACTGGTTTTCGCGAACTTCTATCTCGGCATCGCGCAGGGAGCGATCGAAGCAGCATCCTCGTACACTCGCACCAAGAGCCGCGCCTGGCCCTACGGCGGCGATAACAAAGCTCACGCGAGCGAGGAGTGGTACATCCTGGCTGGCTATGGCGAGCTGCAGTCGAAACTCTGGGCGGATGAGGCCCTGCTCGATGCGGTCGGCAGCGAGATAAGTGCCGTGCTTCACGCGCCGCGCACCGAGCTCAGCGAACGCCGTCGTGGCGAGATCGCGGTGCGCATTGCAGCGGGAAAATTGCGCATCAGCGACGACGGTTTAGAAGTCGCGACGAAGGTGTTCGAGCTGACGGGCGCGCGAGCATCCGCCAACTCAGTGGGGCTCGATATCTATTGGCGCAACCTGCGCACCCACAGCCTGCACGACCCTGCACCGTACAAGAAGCGCGAAGTTGGTCAGTATGTGCTGCTCAATGAAGTGCCCGAGCCGAGCTGGTACACCTAGCCCTTGACTGCGGCGTCAACAGCCTCTGGCAGATTCTCGAGACGGCTCGTCTCGATGTATTCGTCATTCACGAAGAAGGTGGGAGTGCTGTTGACGCCCAGCTCAACACCCGCGTCGAAGTCGGCCTCGACGCGCGCCTGAGTGGCGGGGGCGGCAACGGCGGCATCGTAGGCGTCCATATCGAGGCCGATTTCTTCTGCCAGCGCGCGGAAGGTATCCGTCTGCGGAGGAGTGCCGCCGGCCCAGTCGCCCTGAGTTTCGAAGAGTCGCTGGTACATGGCCTCGAACTCACCCTGCTGGGCGGCAGCTTCGGCGGCGATAGCGGCATCCATCGAGTTGAGGTGGCTGGGCAGCGGGAAGTAGCGAACGACGTAGTTGATGTCGCCCTCGTAGACCTCGCGCATTGCCTCGACGTACGGGTAGAACTGGCCACATGCGCCACACTCGAAGTCGAGGAACTCGACGATCGTCACGGCGTCCGGCCCGACATTATCGACGTAGTTCGAGTCGCTGGCCACGGTGGAAGCGAGCTCTTGAGAGCCGGTGGTGCTGTCGGTGCTCGCCGTGTCAGAGTCCGCGTTCTTGGCCGTGACGTACACGAACACGAAGGCGGCAACGAGCGCGAGAATCCCCAGCGCGGCAAAAGTGGGCAGGAGGGCTTTCTTCACACGAGACTCCGAACAGGCTGGGGTTGACGGCGATCGCCCAGTGCTGAGCGTGCATCAAGGCTACGTGAAACCCTGGCTGCGCGGAGGCCGTTCAGAATAACGACCAGCTCCGCGAGCTCGTGCACAAGCACAACTCCCGCCAACCCAAGAACACCCGTGAGCGCGAGCGGAAAGAGGCCAATGATGATCGCGAGCGACAGCACGATGTTGCCCGTCATGATGCGACGCCCGCGCCGCGCATGAAGCAACGCCACCGGAATGAGGCGCAGGTCGCTGCCGGTGAAGGCGACATCCGCCGACTCGACCGCAGCAGCAGATCCGGTAGCGCCCATCGCGATGCCCACATCGGCCGTCGCGAGAGCGGGGGCGTCGTTGATGCCGTCGCCGATCATCGCCGTGGGGGAGTTGTTCGTCAGGCTCGAAATCGCGCTGGCCTTGTCAGCCGGTAATAGCTCGGCACGCACATCACTGATGCCCGCGTCGCGCGCGATCGTTGCTGCTGTGCGCGCGTTGTCTCCCGTGAGCATGAGAGTGCGGATGCCCGCGCTCGCCAACTGTGCAACAGCTTCAGCAGCCTCGGGTCGTAGCTCGTCGCGGATGCCGAGGAGCCCGATCACGATGCCCTCGCGTTCGATCGCCATCACCGTCATGCCGTCGTCGGCCAGGCGCAGGGCGACAGGCGACAGTTCGCCAGCATCCATCCACCGGGTGCTTCCGGCGCGCACGGAAACACCGTCGAGCGTGCCCGATATTCCGCGACCGGCATCTTCGCGAACGTTCTCGGCTTCGACGTGCACAGGCCGCTCGGCGAGTACTGCATGGGCCAGCGGGTGCGTGCTGTGAGTTTCGAGCGCGGCGGCGATGCTGAGCACGTCGTCACGGGTCACGGTAGCCAGCGTTTCGACCGCAACAACGCTGGGGCGATTCTGGGTGAGCGTGCCGGTCTTGTCGAAGGCAACCGTGCGGATGCTGCCCATCCGTTCAAAAGCGGCGCCCGACTTCACGATGATGCCGAGTTTGCTCGCCGACCCGATGGCCGAGATGACGGTCACGGGAACGGCGATCGCGAGAGCGCACGGTGACGCGGCGACGAGCACGACGAGCGCACGCTCGGTCCAGAGTTCGGGGTCCCCGACGAGGAAGCCAAAGCCGACGATGGCAGCGGCTACCCCCAGCACGATCGGTACAAGGGGACGCGCGATTCGGTCGGCCAAGCGAGCGCGATCGCCCTTACGCGCATTCGCTTCCTCGACCAGGCGCACGATCGTCGTGAGCGAGTTGTCGGTACCGTTCGCCGTGGTGCGGATGCGTAGGGCACCGTCGCCATTGATAGAGCCGGCAAGAACGGTGTCGCCGGTATCGACCGCGGCGGGCAGCGATTCGCCCGTAACCGCAGACGTGTCGACGCTGCCGCGACCGCTCGTGACCACGCCATCCGTCGCCACACGTTCGCCCGCGCGCACGACGAGCAGATCGCCGACCACGATGTCGCGAGCCGGCAGGGTGAGCAGTTTTCCGTCGCGCTCGATCAGCGCCGTGTCAGGAATGAGGGAGAGCAGAGCGCGTAAGCCAGAGCGCGCACGATCCATTGCGCGATCTTCGAGCGCCTCGGCGATCGAGAACAGAAACGCGAGGGCGGCCGCTTCGCCGACGTGGCCCAGAAGTAATGCCCCCACGGCGGCGATCGTCATGAGCAAGCCGACGCCCAACGAGCCACGCAGGAGACGGCGTACCGCGCCGGGCACAAACGTTACCGCGCCGGCGAGCAAACTCACCCCTTGCAGCGCGGTGACGAGCCAGTCCGCTCCGCCCGACCACAGTGCAATGACGGATGCCGCAAGCAGAACGCCCGAGGCCGCCGGTAGAGCGAGTCCTCGGTCGTGCCACCACGGGGCGAGATCGTCGTGCACCGCGACAGCGGGGCTAGCGCTGGCTCCGTCGGCGGGAGCGGCCGCAGAGGAATCGGCGCCGCGGGGCGTACGTGGGGCATCCACTCCGCAGCATTCTTCGCTCACGCGGTCACCTCCGTCGCCGTTGCCGGGGTGCAACAGAACGGATCATTGCAGTTATCGCCAGCGCACGGTGTGCCGTCATCAACGGCGAGCACAACGTTCACGACGTCGTTGAGAGCATGGGCAAGATGGGGGTCCGAAATCTCGTAGCGAGTCGACCGCCCTTCAAGCGTCGCCACTACAAGTCCGCAGCCGCGTAGGCACGTGAGGTGGTTAGAGACGTTGCTGCGCGTGAGCTCAAGGTCGTGGGCCAGCTGTACGGGATAGCCGGGCTTGTCGAGCAGGGAGAGCAGGATGCGCGCCCGAGTGGGGTCAGCCATGGCGCGACCTAAACGGTTCATGACGTCGATGCGAGAAGCAATGGTCAGCATGTGCTGACTATACAGCGAGTACTGACCGAACATCGACGTCTGAAACTGTGAGTTCTCCCGCGTTGCCCGCGCGCACGTCGGCTATCATGGGGCACGCGAAGGGGAGTATCCCACCTCGTTGTCCTCGTCAATACGAACCACTCAGTAGTGGTTCCGGGGCAGCGGCATCCACTCGGTTTCTGGATGCGGGAGAGACTTTCGAGACCTGCTACGCCTCGAAACCCTCGAATGGATTCTCTTGACCACTCTGCCTATCTGGTTCGAAGTCACGTCGCTGACTGTGCTGCTGATCATCCTCGCAGCCGACCTCATCATGGCGTACAAGCGCCCGCACATCCCGAGCACTAAAGAATCCGCGCTGTGGGTTGGCTTCTACGTCACGCTCGCGCTGATCTTTGCGCTCATGATGTTCTTACTGGGCGACGTGGAGCAGGCCGGACAATTCATTGCCGGTTGGGTCACGGAGTACAGCCTCTCGATCGACAACCTCTTTGTGTTCGTCATCATCATGGGGCGCTTCTCGGTGCCGCGAAAGTACCAGCAAGAGGTGCTGATGGTGGGCATCCTGATTGCTCTCGTGTTGCGCGGAATCTTCATTCTGCTCGGCGCTCAGCTCATCGAGAACTTCAGCTTCATCTTCTACATCTTCGGTGCGTTCTTGCTCTACACGGCGATCCGCCAAGTATTCGAAGACCACGACAGCATGGAAGAAACCGAGAGCGGAATCATCCGTTTCTTGCGCAAGCGCATCAACATTTCGCCGACGTTCGACGGCGGCAAGGTGCGCACGGTCATCGATGGCAAGAAGGTCTTCACGCCGATCCTTGTCGTGTTCGTTGCACTCGGCATCACCGACCTTGTCTTTGCGATCGACTCGATCCCGGCGATCTTCGGAATCACGACCGACCCCTTCATCGTTTTCACGGCCAACATCTTCGCGCTTATGGGGCTTCGCCAGCTGTACTTCCTGCTCGGCGACCTCATCGACAAGCTCGAGTACCTGCACTACGGCATTGCCTTTGTGCTCGGCTTCATCGGTGTGAAGTTGTTCTTCCACGCGATGCACGTCAACGAGTTGCCCTTCATCAACGGGGGAGAGCCGCTGCTGTGGGCGCCCGAAATTGGTACGTGGACCTCGCTCGTCGTGATTCTTGTCGCGATGGCTGTTGCCGTGATCGCGAGCCTTCTCAAGATGAGCCGCGACAAGAAGCGTGAAGCTATCTCTGTCGACAGTGAGTAAAGGCAGCTCGCCGGTAGCGCTCGTCGCCTAACGGCTCAGTCTTCACAACAAACGCGCGGTGTCTGCACCCTGAGCTAAAGCTCGTGGGCGCAGCCACCGCGCGTTTTCGTTGTCGCGAAAAGAGTGCCCGAAGGGCTAGATCGTGGTGACGAGGCGAGACTGCGCGAGGCGCTCCGCCGCGTCCAAGGTGGTGATGCCCTGAGCTGAGGCGTCGCGGAAGATGGTCGTGACCGTGTCACCGATAGCTTCGACGCGCTTCGCGATCGCGTCAGCATCCGCATCGGGTTCTGAAGCCATGTCGAGGTAGATCACGCCGCCGCCGTTGACCACGAAGTCGGGTGCCCAGAGAATGCCGCGCTCAGCGAGGGCTTCAGCACCGTCGTGCTGCGCGAGCTGGTTGTTGGCCGCGCCCACGACACCGCTGACGTTGAGTTCGCGGATGACGCGGGGGCTCAGTACGCCACCCAGACCACACGGAACAAAGATGTCGGCCACCACGCTGTGGGCCTCTTCGACGTCAACCCAGTTGGCATCGAGCTCGGCGGCGAGCAGTTTGCGGTCGAGGTTCACGTCGGTGACGGTGAGCACGGCGCCGGCGGCGGTGAGTGAACGCGCGAGGCGGCCACCGACCTGGCCGAGGCCCGAGATGATGAGGTGGCGACCAGCAAGGTCGCGCGTACCGAAGAGGGCTTCGCAGGTGGCGAGGATGCTCGCGTGAACGCCAGCGGCAGTCGCGTCCGCGGGTTCACCGGCTCCACCTTGATCGGCGGGGAGACCACAGACGTGTTCGGTGCGCTCCGCGACAACCGACATGAGTTCGGCGCTCGTGCCGACATCTTCTGCCGTCATGTACGCGCCGTTGAGGCTTTCGATGGCGTCGCCCAGATCGAGCATCGCCTCGCGCTTCTGTTCGGTCGTCAGCGTGACACCCATCGGAATATGGATGACCGACTTTCCGCCACCGCGGTTGAGACCGGCGGCCGAGTTCTTGAGCGTCATCGCGGCAGAGAGTCGCAGGGAGTCTGCAACGGCATCCGTCCAGTGTGGGTAGTTCCACATTCGGGCGCCGCCGAGGGCCTGGCCGAGAACGGTCGAGTGGACTGCGACGCTGATGATCAGGCCGGAGCGCTTGCCCGTTGAAACGAGAACTCTCTCGTGACTGAATTCGGCGTTTTCGAGAGCGGAGACCGGGGCCTCGAGCGTCGTGGATGCTTGCGTAATCATGTACTTCTCCTGCGTGTGGGCCTTGTGGGCAAAACAACAAAACGGCAAGTGGTGGTAGCGCAAGGGTGGTGCGCTGTGGTCAGCATAGCGCCGGAGTGATGTGGCGGGGCATTTTCATTGCTACCTTAAGAACCGACAAATACTTGGGGGAGAAGTGAGCGTAGACGCGAAGTACGACGTGGCGCTGCCGTCTGGCGCTCTCCACCTCAGCGTCTCCGCCGCATCAGACCTCGGCAGCGTCCGGCGCATCAATGAAGACAGCATGCTCGTGACGCCAGGATTGTTCCTCGTCGCGGATGGAATGGGCGGCCACTCTTTTGGCGACCGCGCCAGTCAGTGCGTTGTTACAACCTTCAGTTCTGCAGTGGATGCGGCACCACAGCTCACTCCCGAACTCATCGTTCAGGCCATCCACGATTCCAACTCGGCGATCATCGAGCTCACCGATGACGACGAGTCAGTGTCAGGAACGACCCTTTCGGGGCTCGCGTTAGTTGTGGTCGGGGCAGAAACTCAACCGCGCTGGATGGCCTTCAACGTTGGTGATTCACGCGTATATAGCTGGAACGGTCGCGAACTCGAGCAAGTGACCGTCGATCACTCGGCTGTTCAAGAGCTGCTCGATCTTGGCGAAATCACAGCGCTCGAGGCCAGCACCCACCCGGAACGCAACATCGTCACACGAGCGCTCGGTATTCACCACGACGTTGACCCTGACCTCTGGTTGCTCCCTGTCAATGACCACCATGTCTACGTCGCGTGCTCCGATGGGCTGAGCAAAGAACTCGACGACGACCTCATCGCGGGAATTCTCGCCGATCGCTCCGCCGTGCGTGACGACCAGACGATCGCTCAGCGACTCGTGGCTGCAGCGCTCGCCGCTGGAGGCAATGACAACGTAACCGTCATCGTGGTTGAAGCAGAGCGAGAGGGCATCACACTTTCGGCTGACGAAGAAACGCACGACCGCGGAATCTCTCAGCACCTCGAACAGACGCAACCCAGAAAGTAGACACAGCTGGTGACGAACTATCTCTACAGCGCTGCGCCCGATACGGCGTGGATGGCGGTGGCTAAGGAGCAGCAGCTTCTCGTCGTCAACTCGCACGATCCAGAACTACTTGGCGCACTCTGGGCGAATACCACCGATGGAATCCACGCGGCTATTGAGATCCTTACCGGCCGTGGGTTAGCGGCAACCCCGGCCTTCGCGCTGCTCGAATGGTCAGCTACTGGAGCACATTTTGCTGCCCGTGTGATTGTTCGCGGAAACGTTGATGTCTCCGTGTTGACGACCGGCGACGACGTTCGGATGAGCGGCTCCCACGTTTCTACGTGGAGTGAACACAGCATTGACGCCGCGACGGCGTGTGACATCAGCATTCTCGGTTCGAGCGCTGCCACTTACCTTCCTTTGCAGTCGGGAGTCGTGCCCGTTGAGCGGATCCAGTGCGCTTTTGTGGCAGGAGTTGCTCCCGTTCAGGCTCGCACTCAGGTTGAGACTCCGGCTAGCGAACCAGTTGCCGTCTCCGCGCCCCAACAGACCCCGGTCGCCCCGGTCGTGCCGCCAGCGGATCCTGCGGAGAAGACCCCGCTTTCTGAAGCGACCATCGTCGACGTTCCGACCGCTAGTTCCACAATTGCAGCAGGACCACCGCCAGCATCAGCCGCGCCATCATCTGCTGCCGTGCCATCGGCATCCGCTCCGATCGACGATGCCGACAACAGCCTTGGCGAAACCGTCTACAGAACGGCGCCAGAAACGGCCGACGTGGGAGACCACGACGGCATGACGATCATGACGGGTGATCTTCGCAAACTGCGCGCGGGCCGCGCGTCTCAGCAAGCGAATGCGGCATCCGCACCACCAGCCGCCGAGCACGCAGCCGCATTGTTCTTGGAACTCTCAACCGGATCCCGCGAGCAATTGAGTCAACCGATCTTGGTCGGCCGGGCGCCCACCGTGAGCAAAGTCTCCAGCGGCGCTCTGCCTCGCCTCGTCACGATTCCGGGTGACAAAGACATCTCGAGAAACCACGTGCACATCGCCGTAGAGGGAGGCACCGTGGTCGTCACTGATTTGCATTCCCGAAACGGCACTCAAGTTGTGCTCCCGGGAAAGTCACCACAGCGTCTTCGCGAGGGGGAGCCCACTGCTGTCATTGTGGGCACTGTCATTGACCTCGGAGGCGATGTCACTCTCACTGTGCGAGAGGGCAACTGATGCGGCGCGCGACATCGACACCACCGGAATTGCCCGGCTACACCTTCGTGAGCGTGCTCGGATCCGGCGGGTTCAGCGACGTCTTCCTGTACGACCAGCACCTGCCCAAGCGTCGGGTAGCGGTCAAGGTTCTGCTCACGGAAGACCTCGCGCCTGCCACACGCGCAGCGTTCGTCGCTGAAGCAAACCTGATGGCTCAGCTTTCCGCGCATCCGTATATCGTGTCGATCTTCCATGCAGACGTGGCCTCCGACGACCGCCCCTACTTCGTCATGGAGTACTGCTCGGGCCCGAGTCTTGCTGAACGCTACAAGCGCGAACCGCTCGCCGTCACCGATGTCTTGAGAATCGGAATCCGCGTAAGCGGCGCTGTAGCAACCGCACACTCCGCGGGAATTCTGCACCGCGATATCAAGCCAGCCAACATTCTGACCAACGACTACGGATGGCCGGCCCTGACCGACTTCGGAATCTCCTCGGCACTCGACGACGAGATTCCCCTGCACACGAGCACCCGCAGCCCACAGGTCGAAGAGAGCGGATCGACAACCGGCGCATCAATTGGGATGTCGGTGCCATGGTCGCCACCCGAGATGTTTGAAGACGACCCCAATCCGGATGTTCGTGCTGACGTATTCTCTCTCGCGGCTACGCTCTACACGCTCCTGGCCGGACAGACGCCGTTCGAAGTGCGCGGTCGGTCCAACGGTGCGCTCGATCTCATCGGGCGAATCGAGCGTGGGCTCATCACACCGATGACCCGTGAAGACATTCCGGCCTCACTTGTTGCGGTTCTTCGAAAAGGAATGTCCTCCCGACGCGAGGATCGCTTCGCGACTGCCCTCGACCTTGCTCGCGCACTGCAGCGGGTTGAGCTTGAGTTGGGATACGCCCCGACCACGGTTGACGTTCCCAACCTCAGCGTCGACGAGACGCCGCGGGGCGATGCTGACGACGATGACGATGCAACCCGCGCTCGCGGAGTAGCGACGATTGAGGCCCAGTCGTCTCGAACGTCCGCTGGGCCTGTGGGAACAGGGTCGGCTGTCTTAAACGGTGCCGCTGCCCAGACAGAAACTCCCGAAGACAAGACTCGCCTTCGCGGTGCCCCCGCTATTCAGGCCCAGCCAGCCTCGGCCCCGGTCGACGAGACGATCGTGAGGCCACGGACGGCCGCGCCCGCTCAGACGTCGCACGAAGCGGCATCCGTTACCGAAGGAGATGAGCAAGCTGCCCCGTCACACAAGCGACGACTGGTTACCTGGATCGTCGGAGCAGTTGCTGGTCTCGTGGCGATCGCCGTAGTGGTAGCCGTGGTTGTGTCGGGCTCTGCTGATCTGGACGACACCACTGAGGCTGTTCCGACGCCCACCGGCGATTCCGCCGTCGTCGCATCTGTGCCATCACCAATTTTGATTTCGGCTGCGTCGAGCGGGACCACAGTCACGTTTCAGGTGGAGAATCCGGCAGAAGAAGAAGGTGATCGACTCATCTGGAAGAGAATCGGCAGAGAAAGCGAACCTGTTCGTCAATCGGAGGACGGCGTGATTGCCGTTGATGGCTACGTGCCTGGCGCTGACCTCTGCATCGATGTCCGCGTCGTGCGCGCGGGCACAGAATCCGCCAACCCCCTGGAAGCGTGCTTTCCCCAATGAATCCACTCAAGGTTGAGTTTTGCGGAGAGTGGTACGACATCGTGCACCCTGCCGATTTTCATGTGGGTAGAGAATCCGATCTGATCATTGATGACAACCCTTACCTTCACCGGCGGTTTCTGCGCATCTATGAAGACTTTGGGATGTGGTGGCTGGGCAACGTCGGTAACCTGCTGTCAGCGACGGTGACGGACGCCACAGGTCAGGTGCAAGCATGGCTCGCGCCCGGGGCTCGCCTCCCCATTGTGTTCCCGCAAATGCAAGTGTTGTTTAGCGCGGGGTCGACTACCTACGAGTTCACGATTCATGCCGATGACGACTACTTCAACACCTCGACTTCGGTGGGCGGTAGTGGAGGTTCCACGACGATTGAGCCAATCCCGTTGACCTCATCACAGCGATTGCTCATCGTCTCGCTTGCGGAGAATGTGTTGCGCCAGTCTTCGCCAGGACGAGGGGATATTCCCGCATCAGCCGAGGCTGCTGCGCGGTTGCACTGGTCGATGACGACCTTCAATCGCAAGCTCGACAATGTGTGCGAGAAACTCGACAAAGTGGGCGTTGCTGGCTTGCGTGGCGGAAAAGGAAATTTGGCGACAAACCGCCGCTTGCGGCTTGTCGAATATGCGGTCGCTACGAGACTGATCGACAAAGACGACCTGTACCTTCTCGATCGCAATGACGCAGAGCACTCACAAGAGGCAGAAAGCTCGAAATAGCGATGGGGAGAACTGCCCATATGCCGAGCGTTTGCTGGGAGGACCTGAATGCTAGGATAATTCACGGATTGTCGGGGCAAAGAAATCCCCGCGGTTAGACGTGTGAGAACAATGCGTGGACTCGGGGGCTCAGCAAGGTGAAACTGTCCGTTCTCGGTGCGAAAAAGCGTAAGGCGATCGCATCAACGGTTGTTCTTGCTTTGATCGCAGGTGTCCCGCTCACGATTGCCGCCCTTCACCCCGGGTTTCCCGTCTCGGACGTCGAGCTCACCGCTCGCGATGTGTGGGTCACCAACGGTGATCAATTGCTCGGTGGTCGACTGAATCGCCAGATTGATGAGCTCAACGGATCAGTTGTCGCCTCGAGCGCCCAATTCGATGTTCTGCAAGATGGCAATGCGCTCTTTATGCACGACCCTGTCGCTAATCGCATTGAGTCGGTTGACCCGGCGACGACAGAAGTAACGTCTGCAATTGATGTGCCGCCGAACGCGCAGATCTCATTCGGAGGAACTAACCTCGCCGTTGTTTCCACCGCTGGAGACGTGTGGATCGTGCCCGCGGTCGGTGACCTTCAGTTCAACTTCGTTTCTGACCCTCCGATTCTCGAACTCGGCGATGGCGGCAAGGCGACGGTGACAACCGAAGGCGTTGTCATCGCGGTTTCTCCCGAGAGGAAGTCGATCTTTCGCGTTGAGACGGTCGCCGATGAGCCCGTTCAGTCCGACTTTCCTGCGGTAGGGGAGTTCCAGATTGCGGCAACTGGCGAGACCGCGGTGGTCTTTGACCAGTCGACCAACACCGTAATCACTGAGGGCGGACGTAGTTCTGAGCTGACTCAACCCGGTCTTCGGCTGCAGCAATCGAGTGCCGAGTCAGACTTTGCCCTCGTCGCGACGGCAGATTCACTTGAGCGAGTCGAGCTCGGTTCCGGCTCAGTGTCGGAGATACCCGCGGATGTCTCGACGCCGGCTGCGGATGCGTCAGGAGTTTCTGCGCCCGTCGCGCTCGACGGTTGCGCTCACGGAGCGTGGGCATCCGGGCAGCGCTACCTGCTGGCCTGCACAGGAGGCGATCCCCAAACCCAAGACATCGAACAACCAACTCAGGGCAATGTTCTCGAGTTCCGAGTAAACCGCTCCGTCATTGCTTTGAACAACCTGTCGAACGGCAACGTGTGGTTGGTCGACGAGAACATGCGACTCGTTGAAAACTGGGAAGACATCACTCCTCCCGAAGACCAGGAGTCTGAAGAAGTGGGTGACGAGAAGTCGTCCATCCAGTCGTTTGAAGACACCCTTGCCGAGCGCACAGACACCAACCGGGCGCCGACCGCTGTCGACGACCAGTTCGGCATCCGCCCTGGGCGCACAACCGTTCTCCCCGTGCTCGATAACGACACCGACCCCGACGGCGATGTCTTAGTCATTTCAGCCTTTGACCGCATTGCGGAGTCGACCGGGCGCCTCGATCCCATTGACGGCTCGCGCGCGCTCCAGTTCACGCCAGCTGAAGGCTTCGTGGGCACTATTTCATTCAGCTACACCGTGGATGACGGCCGCGGGGGCATCGATCAGGCTCGCGTTACCGCGACCGTCGTTCCGGAGTCGCGCAACGAACTGCCCGTGAGTGTGCGTGAAACTGGCGTGAGCGTTGAAGCCAATCAAACCGTCACCTACAACGTGCTCTCCGACTGGAAAGATCCAGATGGAGACGACCTCTATCTCATCGGGGCGTCCCCGAAATCTGGCGACCTCGTGCGTTTTACCCCAGACGGCTTTGTGACGTTCACGCATCAAACGTCTGAGCTCGGCGAAAAAGAAGTGACATTCCTTGTCTCCGATGGTGGAGACACTCCGGCTCAAGGAACGTTGACCGTCAAAGTAGAGCCAGCGGGCAGCTTGAACCCCGTGGGAACACCCGACTTCGCGACGGCGTTTAGCGGCGAAACGGTTGTTGTCGAACCGCTCCTCAACGACCTCTCACCCTCTGGAGCGCAATTGTCGCTCGTCGCAATGGACGAAGCGCCGAGCGGTTCTGTCGCCTCGTTTAACGCCGATCGTGGCGAGATCACTTTTAGCTCATCTCAAGCCGGCATCTACTACATGAAGTACACGCTGAGTGCTGGCGCAAACTCCAGCGTAGGTATCGTGCGCATCGATGTGGTCGAGAAGCCGGCGGATGCTGAGCTTCCGCCCGTGGCTGTCAAAGACACTGCCTACTTGAGGGGTGACGAACCCACAACGGTCTCTGTGCTCTCGAACGATGTGAGCCCAAGCGGCAACATTTTGGCCGTGCAGTCGATTGACGTCGATCCCGGATTGGTCGCAAAGGGCCTCGTGGTTGAACTGCTGGAAAGCACGCTCATCCGGGTGACGTCGCCAGCGGCGCTCACGAGCCAAGTCAACTTCACGTACACGATCTCTGATGGCGTTGGCACGGCAACCGCTGGTGTCACGGTCGTGCCCGTTCCCGCGCTGACTAAGCATCAGCCGCCCGTCGCGCAAAATGATGCGGCTCGAGTGCGCGTCGGCGACATCATCACCCTTGATGTTCTCGACAACGACTTCCACCCCGACGACAGCCCGATGTCGCTCGATGAAGAACTTGTCACTCAACCGGCAGATGGCGTTGCCTTTGTCAGCAAAGACGCGCTCCGCTTTCAAGCGCCCAATACACCCGGTGAATATCAGGTCGACTACCGCGTGATTGACCCGTTCGGCGAGACGGCGGCAGCAACAGCCGTCTTCACAGTGACGCCGCTCGACCCCGACGTGAATCAAGATCCAGTTCCGAGTCCGCTGGTCGCCAGAGTGCTCGCCGGTGGCGATATCAGGGTCGATGTTCCGTTGAACGGAATTGATCCGGATGGCGATTCCACCCAATTGCTGGGTTTCCCCACCAACCCGACGCTCGGTTCAGTCACCGAGTGGGGCACTGACTATTTCTACTATGAAGCGTCGCCAGCGGCATCCGGAACAGACTCGTTCACTTATGAGGTTTACGACGCTTTTGGTGCCACCGGTGTTGGCGAGATCAAGATAGCGGTGGTTCCGGAGCCAGACGAGTTGCGCGATCCGATTGCTGTGCCTGACAGCGTCTCGATCCGCCCCGGTCGCATCGCTCAAGTCGATCTCATGGAGAACGACTCTGATCCTCAGGGCGCGCCAATCTCGGTTTCCCCTGACCTTGTCGACGTTCCCGAGGGGATCGACGCGAAGGTGGTGCGTGGTCAGTATCTGATCATCGAGGCCCCAGACACCGAACAGTCTTTCTCGCTGCGCTACGAGCTGACCAATAATCGCGGTGGTAGTGCAATGAGCTACGTGCTCGTGCAAGTGACTCCGGATGCTCCTTTGCTCCCGCCCTCGGCTGACGACCTCAGCATTCCGAGAAAAGACATTGCAGGAAAAGATTCCATCACGGTTGACCTTTTCGACGGCTCTGCTTTCAACCCTGCCGGCGAGACTGAAGATTTGGTTGTTGGCCTCGAAGGCGCCAACGCGGAATCAGGAGAATTGCTTGAGGTCAATGGCCGAGTAGAAATCACTCCTACAGATACACGACAGGCCATCACCTACAGTGTGACGAACGAAGCCGACGGTTTGACGGCACGAGCCTTTATCTTGGTGCCCGCCGCTGTCGACGAGAACTTTGACGAGCCGCCTTATATTGACCTCGATCTTCCGGTGCAATACGTCGGTATGAACGAGACACGAGAGTGGAAACTCTCGGATATCGTCGTCGTGCCTTCAGGGCGCGATGCGTGGATCACGGATGCCAAGACCGTGAGCTCCGTTCAGGGCGATGGCTCGTCCAACTTTGTGGACAAAGACACGATTACGTTCACTCCAGAACGCGATTATCGCGGGCCCGCTGCGATCAACTTCACCGTGACTGACGGGGACTCCCTCAACGACCCCAAGGGCATCAAGGCCAACCTCCGGCTCAACATCGTTGTGGGTGACCCGGAGTTCCGAGACACCCCGCCGGAGTTTACGACGCCTAACCCACAGGTCGAGGTCGGCGAAACCACGACTATTGACTTGCGTGCATCGACAGCGCACCCGAACCCCACAATTTTGGGACAGGTCACCTATTCCAACATCACGGGGGCGTCGAACGGCTTGCAGGCCAACCTCAACGGCTCGCAGTTGTCGTTGAGCGTGCCACGCAACACGCCTAAAGGCACGGCGATTACTCTCGGAGTGACGCTGCGCTGGGACAAGTTTGAGGTACCGGGCACAATCAACGTGACTGTTGTCGGGTCAACTCGTCCGCTCGCCGTTGCCGTTTCTGATGCGCTAGAAACTCAGCGTGGCGACGGGGCAGTGACCACCAATCCGCTCACGAACGACTCCAACCCGTATCAGACCACGGGGGAGCCACTCACGATTGTCGATGCGACGGTTCAGAACACGGGAGAGCCCGCGGGAGTGTCCTTCACTCGCAACTCGGTCACCATTCAGCCAGACCCCGCGCTCAAGAGCGGCGTGATTGAAGTCGTTTACACAATCGCGGATGCTACAGAGGACGCGGATCGTCAGGTCAACGGAACGATTACGTTGGTCGTGAGCGATGTGCCTGATCAGGTGCAGAAACCCACTCAAGACGGCGGGTCAGCCATCGGTGGCGACCGCTCAGCGACCTGGAGATTCACGGCGCCCGCGACGAACGGCAAGCCGATTACATCGTACGAAGTGCGCACATCCCCAGCGGGTTCTGCAGCAGCGCCGACCAACTGTCAGGCTGGAGCTTCCTGCACCGTAACGGGACTCCAAAATGGCACTCCGTATACGTTCTCGGCGCGCGCTGTCAACGAGCACGGCGCTGGCGAGTGGTCGCCGGCAAGTGATCAAATCACGCCTTATGGCACCCCCGCGACCCCCACTGTCACGACAACCGTATCGAGTCCGTGGGCTCCCAGCGGTCGCGTGTCGGCATCGTGGGCTGCGGTTGGAGCGACGGGCGGCACAACCACCTATTACTGGACGTCGAGCAACGGACAGTCGGGTTCAACGACGGGCTTGAGCGCCCAAACATCCGCGAACCTCGGCGCGGGCAGCTACACCTTTACCGTGTACGCACAAAACACGGGCGGCAAGCGGGGCACTGCGGGAACCTCCAATGCATCCCAGATCAGAAACCAGACCGTTCCCGGGCGCGTAGCTGGAGTATCCGGAAACGTCACCTCTTCGAACACGCCCGGTGCAATTCGTTGGACGTGGAATGCGATGGGCGGAGGAGCCGCCGTTACCGACAATCTGGTTTACCGCTGGACACTGAGCAATGGCCAAACGGGAACGACCACGGGAACTAGCGTGAATACTTCGGGGCTTCCCGAATCGTCCAGCTACTCGATTTCTGTGGTTGCGAGCAACAACGCGGGAACCGGACCGGCGGGAACCGCCAGTGCAGGGCCCATCGTCAACCCGCCACCACCCGCTCGTGCCTCGCTGTGCCTGTACTGGAACGGCAACGGAACCAATAGTCACGAGTTTGGTATCAACTGGAGCGGTCAAGGTGGCGGCGGTCACAGCATGCGAGTTGGTTCTGTCGGTGACAGCTTCACCTACGTGCACAACGGTTCCGGTGATTCAGGTCACATTCGAACTCAGTCATGGAAGAACTGGAACGGCACTCGTGGTAACGCAGACGGCGTCTGGGAAGCCTGGGTCATTTTCGACGGACAAACCTACGGTCGCACCGCTATGCAGGACATCCCTCGCTGCTAGCCGATCCCGCACAACTTCTCTACAGAAATAAGGAACAGGACACTACTCGATGTCGGTAACTCAAGAACAAGCAACCTGGTTCGCTGACGCATTCCAGAAGCTGATCAGCAACGTCGACAAAGCCATCGTGGGCAAAGATCACGTGATTCGGCTGGTATTGACGGCGCTCGTCTCCGACGGACACGTGTTGTTGGAGGACTTTCCGGGAACAGGAAAGACAGTACTCGCGAAGGCCTTGGCCAATACGCTTGATGGCACCACGTCGCGCATTCAGTTCACTCCTGACCTTTTGCCCTCGGATGTCTCTGGTGTGCAGATTTACGATCAGTCGAAGGGCAAATTCGAATTTCACCACGGCCCGATCTTCGCGTCGATTGTCTTGGCCGATGAGATCAACCGCGCGAGCCCGAAGACTCAAAGTGCGCTCCTCGAGGTAATGGAAGAGGGAGTCGTGACAATCGATGGCGTCGGTTATCCCGTTGGCGCACCCTTCCTTGTGATCGCGACACAAAACCCGGTAGAGCAGGCCGGAACCTACAAGCTTCCTGAAGCTCAACTCGACCGCTTTCTCATCAAGACGTCGCTCGGCTACCCCGATAGCGCGACGGCTGTGTCGCTACTCATGGACCCCGGCAGCCGGGCACGCGCATCCCTCGTGTCGCCGATTATCAAGCCCGAGTCAATCGTTGCGATGGCCGCGCTTGCCGCCGAAGTCTTCGTCGATGAATCCGTTATGCAATACCTCAATCACATTGTGGAGGCCACTCGCAAAGACCGCGATGTCATCCTCGGCGTCAGCATGCGCGGCGCCATGGCTCTCGCGCGTGCGATCAAGACGTGGGCGATCACTCAAGGCCGAACCTATGCGACTCCCGACGATGTTCGCGAACTAGCTGGCCCTGTTCTCGCGCACCGAGTCATTCTTGATCCGGAATCCGAGTTCGCTGGGGTCAAGGCAGAAGACGTGATTAGCCGCATCCTCGTCGACATCGAACCACCCGCGTACCGCGCCGCATAGAGGTGGTCCCTTCAACGATGGTGACGGATGCGCCCACGCGGGGTGAGGAGGCTTCGCCGGAGAGCGTCACCGGTACTGGTGAACCGACGAATGCTGCGCACGGTGCGCGATCGGCGCTGCGGCGCGCACGCAAGTCCGCCACTGCCCGAGCGCGCGTCGATCGCGTTGTTCGCTCTGTTGTGCGCTTCCTGCGCACGGTTGTCGCCATAGTTGCCCCCGTGGTTAGGTTGATCTGGCGTGCCATCGCACCTGTACTCACGGTCGTCACTCCTTTGGGTTGGCTTGTTATCGCGTTGGGGGCGATTTCGCTGTCGTTGAGCGCGCTTTTGGGCTGGCAAGAGTTCACGTTTCTTGGCACCGTACTCATCGCGGCAATCGTGGTGAGCACGGCATTTCTGTTTGGTCGGGCCTCGTACGGAGTTCTCGTTGAGCTCAATCCTCGTCGCGTCGTCGTTGGCGATCGCGCAATGGGCCGCATGGTCGTGACGAATATCGGAGCTCGACCGTTGCCCCCTACCCGTATGGAGCTCCCCGTGGGACAAGGAGTTGCGGAGTTCCAACTGCCGTCGATGAAACCTAAAGCTGAACACGACGAACTCTTCGCCGTGCCGACGCACAAGCGTGCCGTGATTGTGGCTGGTCCCGCTGAGTCTGTGCGTGGCGACCAGTTGGGGCTTCTTCGTAAAGCGTTGAAGTGGGCGGATGCCGTTGAGCTCTTCGTGCATCCGCGTACGGTTCGGCTCGTCCCTTCGGCGGCGGGTCTCGTGCGTGACCTCGAAGGCCAAGTGTCGAAGAAGATCACCAACAATGACATCGCGTTTCATGCCTTGCGACCGTATGTTCCCGGTGATGACCGCCGCTATGTGCACTGGCGAACATCGGCGCGAATCGGCGAACTGATGGTTCGGCAGTTTCAAGAGACGCGGCGATCACAACTCACCATGATTCATGCGTCTCGGGGCGATCTTTACGCCTCAGAGAACGAGTTCGAGCTTGCAATTTCAGTCACGGCATCCATCGCGGCACAGGTCATTCGTGACGGCACCCAGATGAACGTTGTCAGCGAAAGCGGAATGTGGCGCACGCAGAGCGTGACGTCGATGTTGGATGCCTCGTGCCGCATCGAACCCGTCGGTCGCGAGTTTGAGACCATGCGAGCTTTCGCGAGGGAGCGAACTCGCCGATTGCCTGCTCCGAGCGTCGTCATGATTGTCGGTGGGTCGGGAATGAGCACGTCTGACTTCCGCAGTATCCAGTCGTTATTTGGGCAAGATACCTCTCAAGTCGCTTTTCACGTTGTTGATGGCGCAGAGCCGAACATTTCCGCGGTTGCTGGGCTCACGGTCATCACAATCGGCAGGCTCGACGACCTCTCTAGTGTTGTGAGGGGGCTTGGCGGATGAGCAACAGCCAACAAAGTTCGAGCATACGAAGCCTCACCGGCCGCACCTGGGTAGATGTGGGTGTGCTCCTGACCCTGGCCGCGGTTGGACTGATCGGTTTTGAGCCCTCATTCGGCGGCTATAGTTTCTTGGTTCCTGCACTGGGGGGCCTCATCCTGGGTGCCGCAACAGCCATCGCTGCTGCGATGTTCCGGCTCAACCTCATCACGACAGTTCTTGTCGCAGTCGTCGGGTACTTCTTGGTCGGAACGGCGCTCGCTGTTCCCCAGCAGGCGTTGTTCGTCGTGCTGCCTAGTTTGCAGTCGCTAGCGAGCCTCGCAATAGGTGCGGTCTATGGTTGGGCAGATATTGTCACGCTGCAGACACCGATCGGTGCGCCCCAACATATTGCCGTTGTTCCCTACGTAGCGACGTGGCTAGTAGCCCTGATTTCCGTCACGCTCGCCACTCGATGGTTGTCGACGAGACCACGCACCGCATGGCGTTTCGCTGTTGTGCTCATCGGCCCTTTTGCGATCTATCTTGCGAGCATCCTGATCGGAACGCAGGAGCCCTACCAAGCGGGAGTGCGCGGAGTGACCTTTGCCGCGCTTGCCCTCGTCTGGCTGGGTTGGGGGCGTTCACAGGGATCGAGTGTGGCTCAAGCGGGGGCGCGTCGACTTCGCACTCGCAAGCTCGCCGGCACCGCGATCGTTGTCGTAGCCGCAGTGTTGGTGGGAGGCGGCGCAGGTTTTTGGGTAGCACCGCCGCAAGACCAAAGATTCGTCTTGCGCGATGAGATCGAACCGCCGTTTGACCCGCTGCAGTACCCGAGCCCCTTGGCGGGTTTCCGCCACTACACGAAGCAAGTCACTGACGATGTGATGTTCACCGCGAGCGGGTTGAAGACCGGCGACGTGATTCGGCTGGCGACCCTTGATTCCTTCACCGGCAAGCTGTGGAACGTCACCGGACCAGAGACCAGCACCAATGGGTCCGGCTCGTTCAGCCTTGTTGGCCGCACGCTGCCACCACAATCATTCGTCACTCCGGATGAGCGCGACAATGTGACCTTCACCATTGTCGACTATTCCGACGTCTGGATGCCGAGCATCGGTTACCCCACCGATCTGGTCTTTACTGCTGGCGAGGCGGTGACTGCGACGGATGATTTGCGCTACAACGAGTCGACAGGCACGGCCGTCCTCACCTCTGGATTGAGCGCGGGCGACTCATACACGATCGATTCTGTCGTGCAGCAGATGCTGTCCTCAGAGGATCTCGCGGACACGCCTGTGGCGGCAGTGGAACTTCCGCCGGTGACGGCGAGCCCGGATGTCGTGACGTCGAAGGCGCAAGAATATGCGTCAAGTGCAACCACCCCGGCGGCCAAGCTCGAAGCAGTGCGGCTTGCCCTCACCGCGACTGGGTTCTTGAGCCACGGAAGGGCCTCTGACACCGTTCCCTCGCGTGCCGGTCATGGAGCGGACCGTATCAGTGATCTCCTCGAGCGCAACCAGATGATCGGCGACGAAGAGCAGTATGCGTCTGCGTTCGCTCTGATGGCCCGCAGCTTTGGTTATCCTGCCCGTGTCGTTATGGGTTTTGCTCCTGAGATTGTTGACGGTCAGACGGTTGAAGTGACCGGGGATGACATTACGGCGTGGGTTGAAGTTGCGTTCGATAAGGTCGGCTGGGTTGCCTACAATCCGACCCCCGATGAGACGGATATCCCGCAGGATCAGACTCCTCAACCGCAAAGCGAACCACAGCCTCAAGTGCGTCAGCCTCCCCGAGTCGACAACGACGACGAGGATCTCCTCACTCCCGTTGAACTCGAAGAGAGCGACGAAGACGATGACGGCCTCGCTTTTGTGATCCCTGGGTGGGTCTACATTCTGGGACTGAGCATCCTGATTCCCGCGCTGATTATTCTTCTCCCCATGCTTTTCGTTGGACTAGTCAAGGCCCGACGAGCTCGTCGCCGTAGGAGCGCTGAGAAAGCACACGACCAAGTTGCGGGAGCGTGGGAAGAGCTCGTCGATCAGTACTCGGAGTTGGGCTATATGGTTCCCCGACGGTCAACTCGAGTGATGACAGCGGAGCGCCTCCAATCGCAAGTGCAGAGTGACGACTCTGTTCAGTTGCGTTCCATCGCCGTCGTCGCGGACGATGCAGTGTTCTCTGGTCGGGAAGTATCGCCGGAGACCAGCGCTCAGGTCTGGGAACAGACAGCAGCCGCGATCGACGCAGCACGCAACGGCCTCGGTCGAGTTCGACGATTCATCAGTCGCTACCGCTTGAAGTCTGCTCGAGAGTCGGCCTCCAAGGTGTCGACGAAACGGGATTCCTAATCGTGTGGGGGAGTAGTGCCCATCGACAGCCACGGCGCTTTCTGCTGGGGTATAACTTGGCCTCCACACAGGTCATCGCGGCAAAGGAGATCGAGTGAGCATCACTCTCGATGAAGAAGAAGACATCGTCTACGGGCTGGATGCGAACGGTCGCCCCGACCCAGAATATGCTCGCGCGCTGGGGATAGTTCCTGCCTCCGCCGGCCGTCGTTCTCTTGCCTTCACGATCGATGCCGCGATCGTGCTCCTACTGACTCTTCCCTTGAGCTTGGGCACACTTCCGCTGTGGTTCGGTACGATCTTGGCCGTCCCGACACCGTCTCCGGCTTCGCTTCTCAACGATGAGCAGTTCATGCTTGGCCTCCTTTTTTACGTCATCGGGCAAGGAACACTGTCGGTGTTCGTGCTCGTGCAGCTGATTCTGCACGGTATTCGAGGCGTGACTGTCGGCAAGGCAATGCTTGGAATTCGCTCGGTCAACGTCGCGCGATTCACCAAGCCGGGATTCTGGCGTGTGGTGCTGCGCGCGATTGTGTTCTGGAGCTCTCTCGCGATCATTCCGATCCTCGGCGGCATTCCTTTTCTGCTTTCACCGCTGTGGGATGGCGAGCATCGTGGGCGCGGTTGGCTAGACAAGATCGGACGCAATTGGCTTATCGACGTTCGCCGGGGTATTGATCCCTTCGACCAGAAGGCCATGCGCCACGCTCGCAAACGCATTACTGCACCCGAAGTGGTGGAGCAAGTGCAGATGCCATCGCTCGCTACCGGCGCGGCTGGCGCTGTACCCAGTTTTGTGCCTGCAGGGCGATCGCGATCTGGCGTCATATCGGCTCACTCTTTCGGAGAAGACAACGCGGATGCCTGGCAGCCGCCTGCTGTTGGCGGTGCGGAGCCTATTGTCGCCCCTCCCGCGGCCTCGCACTCGGCCGACGCAGTGCTTCGCTTTGACGATGGGATGCTCGTGAATGTCACCGGGCTTGGCATTCTCGGCCGAGCTCCGGCAGCGCGCGAAGGCGAGTCGGTAGATCAACTCGTGCCCGTAGTCGATGAGTCCATGCGAATCTCCAAGACTCATGCTGCTTTTGGTTTCGCCGACGGCACGGTGTGGATAGCGGACCGCGGCTCGTCTAATGGAACGTCGGTCGAACCGCCTGGCGCAGCCCCGTTTGTGCTCGTCGCGTGGGAACAGACCCACATCCCTTGGAACTCTGTTGTTAAGGTCGGCGGGCGCAGCTTTACTGTGCTCGAGGGTTCAACTACGAATGGTCGTCTCGCGTGAAAGTCAAGCTCTCTCTCCGCCGCCAGTCTGGTTCGATGGTCGACATCGTCGTGACCGCGGACTCGACAGCGACCATCGAAGATATTGCCCGAGCGATTGCCGAAACTGACCCGATGCTGTCGAGTCGTTCACAGGTCTCAAGTCCGGTGCTCACTCTGTCGGTCGCACCGCCGACTTCTGGCGCGCTAGTGCCGCTCCACCCGGACGCTCTCATTGGTGAAGCCGAATTGGGCTCCGGGTTCGTCGCCTCGATCACGCCACTCGCGAGCCGTAGGGACCTCAACGCTGGCGGTGCTGGCACCGAACAAGTAGCCGCAATTTTGCGAGTCGTCTCAGGGCCGGATGCGGGGCGAGAGGTTCCTCTCCCTTCTGGACACAGCATCATTGGACGTGGTGCGGATGCTGACGTCGAACTTTCGGACCAGCTCGTGTCGAAGCGTCATGCGCGACTTGAAGTTGGTCAAGTGATTGAACTGGTCGACCTTAATTCGGCGAACGGTGTCATGGTCGATGGGGGCATGGTTCCACGACTCAAAGTTGTGTCCGGTCAAGTAATCACTCTTGGTGATACCGAGATCACTCTCTCTCATGTTGCGACTCCGGAAAGCGATGTCGATCCGGTCTTGGAGCGCGGTGGCGCCCTGATGTTCAACCGTTCGCCCCGAGTCGAAGTGCGGTATCCGGGCACCGTATATCCGTATCCCAAAGTGCCTACTGAGTCACAGCCGAAGATGTTCCCGTGGCCGATGATTGTCGCACCAGTCATGCTGGGACTCGCGATGTTCACGATCACTCAGCGGCCAGCATCCCTTCTGATGATTTTCATGTCGCCGATGATGATGCTGGGTAACCTGATCAATCAGAAGACCCAGAATGGCCAGAAGCTGCAGCGTGAGATCGAGACCTACGAGGTCCAGATCGAGGAGCTCGAAGAAGAGCTCGCGGCTCAAACATCCGTTGAGCAAGAGCGCCGCCGCGCGGAGGCTCCGGCCGTGGCGCAGATCTATGAACAGGCCATGCAGCTGGGGCCGCTCTTGTGGACGCGACGTCCCGAGCATTGGAATTTCTTGTCGCTGCGGCTGGGAGTGGGTCGCGCCGAGAGCCGAAACGAAATTGCGGAACCCAATTCGCCAGACGGCATCCCTAAGTACGCCCGGCAGATCGAGAAACTGCAGGAACGTCACAAGTGGGTCGACGATGTGCCGCTTGTCGAGACCTTCCCGAGCGCCGGGGCGATCGGAATCGCAGGCAGCAAGGAAGCAGCCGCCGACATCATGCGCGGGCTGGCCGTTCAGATCTTCGGCATGCATGCGCCCAATGAGGTGATTACGGCCGCAATCGTTGACCCATCCTGGACGCACGAGATGGAGTGGATGAAGTGGTTGCCGCACACCACGAGTGCGCGTTCTCCCTTTGCTGAGATTGCTCTCGCCGATAGTCAATCGGCGGGCACCGCGCTCCTCAACGCTCTTGAGGAAGCAATCTTGCAGCGTTCGGATCAGGCGGCAAGCCATCGTGGTCCGCTCAAGACGGGTCACGGCTCGATGGCTCTGGGCTCAGTGGTCGGTGAAGCGATCAGTGAGCGCGCCGACCTCGGCAAAGACCTCGTGCTCGTGCTTTTTGTTTCGGCTGATGCCCCTGTTGATCGACCGCGATTGACTCAAGTGATCGAACGAGGTGCTGACTCGGGTATTTACACGGTGTTTGTGGCTCCGACTGTCGAGTCACTCCCGGCCGCTTGTCGCACCTTCATCGATGCCACCGGCGGTCTCGAAAATGCGACTGTCGGATATGTTCGTTCGGGCGAAGATTACTCAGCGGTGAAGGTCGAGGGCGTGTCAAACGCCTACGCGCACGTGTTCGCCAAACGTCTTGCTCCGGTTGTTGACTCGAGCTCGATCGAAGCGGATGCCAGCGACATTCCCCGAAGCGTGAACTTGCTCAACCTTGTGGGCACAGAAGCTGCTCACTCGCCGAACTCAGTGATTGAGCGCTGGCGCCAAAACAACTCTGTCATCGACCGGAGCGGTGCTCAGCTGGGTCGTCTCAAGCGGGCCGGAACATTGAAAGCGTTTGTCGGGCAAGGCAGCCCTGACGCGATGACTCTTGACCTGCGGACGCAGGGCCCCCACGCGCTCGTCGGCGGAACAACGGGTTCAGGTAAATCAGAGTTCTTGCAAGCCTGGGTGCTGGGCATGGCAGCGGAATACAGCCCTGACCGTGTGACCTTCCTCTTTGTTGACTACAAGGGCGGCTCGGCTTTCGCCGATTGTGTCGCGCTGCCTCACTGTGTGGGCCTCGTCACCGACCTGAGCCCGCACTTGGTGCGCCGTGCACTGACGAGCCTGCGGGCTGAGCTGCATCACCGCGAACACTTATTCAATCGCAAGAAAGCCAAGGATCTGCTGGAGCTGGAGAAGCGCCGCGATCCCGACACTCCACCGGCGCTAGTGCTCGTGATCGACGAGTTTGCGGCTCTCGCGGGCGAAGTGCCTGAGTTTGTTGACGGCGTGGTCGATATTGCACAGCGCGGACGTTCGCTCGGCATCCACCTGATTATGGCTACTCAGCGGCCCGCCGGCGTCATTAAAGACAACTTGCGCGCCAACACCAACCTTCGTGTTGCGCTACGTATGGCGGACGAATCTGATTCGAAGGATGTCGTCGGTGACCCGATCGCGGGAACGTTCGATCCGTCTATCCCCGGTCGCGGTATCGCTAAGACTGGCCCTGGTCGACTCGTACCCTTCCAGTCGGCTTACGCGGGCGGTTGGACGGGAGACGCGGTAACCAAGGCTGAAGTACGCGTCGCAGAATTGCGTTTCGGAGCTCTCGTGCTGTGGGAAGCCGACTCTGAACCCGAGTCTGATTCGCATGACGAAGACCTTGGTCCGAACGACCAGAAGCTCATGGTGCGTAACTTCATTAACGCGACTGAGTTGGCGCGGATACCCGCACCGCGTAGACCGTGGCTTGACGATCTGTCGGTGACTGTCGACATCAATGATCTTCCGATTCAATCAGATTCTCAGATTGTCCTCGGTAAGGCCGATATCCCTGAGCGCCAGTTGCAGGATGCGCTTTATTTCACGCCGGATCGCGATGGCTCGATGCTGATTTACGGCACGAGCGGTTCGGGAAAATCTACCGCGCTGAGGTCGATTGCGGCCGCCGCGGGGATGCGTCCCGAGCTGGGCGATGTAGAAGTCTATGGACTGGACTTCGGGTCGGGCTCGTTGCGATCACTCGATGTTCTGCCGCACGTCGGATCAATCATTACCGGAGATGACTCGGAACGTGTTCAGCGCTTGTTGCGCACCCTTGGTGACCTTCTTGATCAGCGCGGAAAGAAGTTCAGCGAGGCGAACGCCGCCAGCTTGAGCGAATACCGAGACATCACGGGCATCAAGGAGCCTCGTATTATCCTCATGCTCGACGGGTTTGGGCAGTTCAAGGCCGAGTGGGATGCGACAACGGCACGGTTGCCGTTTTACAACGTGTTTATGC
Source organism: Salinibacterium sp. VpJ6 (assembly GCF_059767345.1). NCBI lineage: Bacteria > Bacillati > Actinomycetota > Actinomycetes > Micrococcales > Microbacteriaceae > Salinibacterium > Salinibacterium sp. VpJ6. Next base: position 746,614 of record NZ_JBSOQL010000001.1, on the reverse strand, counting down.
GCATCCTGGGCGAAGGGCGGCCTTTGGGCGTGCACGCCATCGCAACCGCTGACCGCTCAGGCACGGTGCCCACTGCGGTGAGCGCGAACGTCTCTAAGCGCATTGTGCTGCGACTCGCAGACGAATCCGCTTATCAAACTCTGGGCGTTCCGAAGGATGTGCTCGACGAGCATTCTCCCGTGGGGCGCGCCATCGTCGATGGCTTCGAGACTCAACTTGCTGTTCTGGGCGGGACATCGAACGTCGCCGAGCAGTCGAAGGCATTAGAGTCCCTCGCGGCTCGACTACGTGCTGCTGGTGCCCGAGATGTCCCCGAGATCGGTGCGCTTCCGACGCAGCTCGCGATTTCCGAGCTTCCGGCCGAGATCGCGGATGAGCCGGTACTCGGTATTGCCGAAGACACCCTCGCTCCTCGCGGCTTCGATCCGATCGGGACCTTCTCCATCTCTGGTCCGCCGCAGAGCGGAAAGACCAACGGAATGAAGTGGATGATCACTTCGATGACTCGCTTCGACCCCTCGGTCAAACTGTTCCACTTTGCTGGTCGACGTTCGCAGCTGAAGGACTTCGTCCCTTGGGTGAGGAGCGCGACAACTGTCGAAGACGCCAAGGCTCTTGCAAAGGAACTCGTGGAATTGGTGCCTGATGAGTCGATACCCGGCCGCATCATGATTGTGATTGAGAACGTCACCCAGTTCGCTGATAGTGATGCGGAACGTCCGCTGAAGGAGCTTTTCCAGGCGATCAACCGCAGTGATCACTTCCTGATCGGAGATGCAGATATCTCGTTGCTCTCGAGCGGATTCGGGTTTGTTGGAGACTTCAAAGCCGGCCGAAAGGGAATCGTCATGAAGCCCGATGCATACGATGGCGACTCGGTATTCAAAACCCCGTTCCCGAAGGTCAAGCGAAGCGATTTCCCGGTTGGCCGCGGAATTTTCGTGCAGAACGGTCGCACAGTCACGGTTCAGACGCCGCTTATTGGCTAGTTGCGTGACAGGGGAGTGCGTGGGGACCAGGTGGGGAGTGCATGGGTACCACTGCCCATTGAGTCAATTGCCTGAGCATTGCTAACTTAGACTCTAGATGGTCCAGCGTACGGGCCAATATCGGCAACGAGGAAGGTTCATACAATGGCAGATTTCGGCGCTTCATATGGCGAGATGGAAGCAATGTCGGCAAAGCTCTCAACGGCTCGCGACGACATTCAGGGGCAGCTTGACGACCTCAAGCGCGCCGTCGACGAATTGCTCGGCAACGACTTCAAGACGCAGCACGCTTCCGGCAAGTTCGGCGACGGCTACACCGAGCTCACCTCGGGCCTCAAGACTGCAACTGATGGCATCGGCGACATGGGTGAAGCACTCAAGGGCATGATGCAGGCAATTCAGGAGCTCGACCAGAAAATGGCCGGCGCCTAACAAGCTCTCGCTAAGGAGGGTCGGCCTGATGCTGGCCCTCCTTAACTTCTGAATTTTCAACCAGTTATCTTCTACCAGTGAAAGGTGTTCGCCGTGGGCGACGGAGTTCTCATCAAGTACACCGAGTTGAAAGCCGTCGGTGACAACCTCAAGAAGATAGTTGAGGAGCTCAAAGAAGCTTCCAGTCGCGCTGACGTGCTCGAAGGCGCAATCGGTGACCCTTATGGCAAGAACAAATTGCGTGAGGCAGCCGAAGAGTTCGAAGACGGTTGGGATGATCGTCGCAAGAAGCTCTTGGAAGATATCGAAAAGGTTGAGCAGCATGTAGCGGGCGTCCTCGAAGGCTTCGAGCAATGGGACACCGACACCGCCAATGAGATGGAATCTGCGTCTTAACGAGCATCGAGCTCCGCAGATACTGAACAAAGAGAACACACATGGACCATTCCCCTAAGGGCCGCGATATCGCCCCCTTGCACGGCGACGCCGGCACCATCGTCTCGCGCGGCAACGAAGTCACAACGCTGGGTGAGCAGATGGTCTCATCCGCTGCAATGCTCAAAGACATCGCGGATGGAGCATCCGGTCAAAAGGGCCTTGCCGTTGAGAAACTTCAAGAGGTTGTTGGCGATTGCTACGAGGAACTCAAACTGGCGGGTGAGCGCTACAAGCCGACAGGCCCTGTGCTCGTCACGTACGGCAATGTAGTTGCTGAGGTGCAGCCACTTATCAAGACCGCCGTGCAGAACTGCGAAGCAGACTGGAGCACTTACCAGTCCAAGCGCGGCGCTATCTGGGACGCGCAAACGGCTTACTACCCCGGCTCGCCGCTTATCGATGATCCATCAGTTCCTGATCCCGCGGATGCTCGCAAAGAAGCTGTCGCTGACGCTCAAGGGCTCGCTGACTCTGCGTACGGAGACTGGGAGAGCGAAGCTCGAATATTCGATACGCACTACGACACGTGGGAAGCGGCATTCGACAAAGCTGCTGAAGACATCGGCGATGCGACCGAAGGTGGCATCCAGGACTCCAAGTGGGATGACCTCGACGGTTTTGTCGCGGGTGCTCTTGAAGTGCTCAAGTGGGTTGGCCTCGCGCTCGCCGTTCTCGGCGTCATTATCGGTGGCCCGTTCATCGCAGCTCTTGCGGCAATCGTCGCGATTGCGACTTTGTTGCTCACGCTTTACTCGTTCTCGCGTGGCAACTCGAGCGTGCTCGATTTAGTGTTAGCGGTCGTGGGGGTAATACCCTTCGGAAGTTTAGGCAAGCTCTTTAATGGCAACAAGCTCGGCTTTGCTGACGACATGCTCGGTGGCCTCCTCACCTCAGGCGGGCGTGCCAACATCGTCGGAGACTTGCGGGCCATGGGGTCCGGATTCAACGCCGGCTTCGCTTTCGCCTCGGGCGGAAATGTCAGCAAGTTCTTCAGCGGTCTCAACGGCGGTCGCGCAAACTGGATGTCTCGCGCCGGGGATGGCTTCGACAACATAATGTCCCGATTCATGACCGGCAGCTCCGCCGATGCTTTGGCCGACCCCAACTTCATTGGTTCGGCGATCGACGGCATGGACGGCTTGAGCATTTTCAGCGGAACCCTCGTCACACACCTGGGTCGGATCGATCAGATTACGGGGATATCCGGAATGATTGATAGTCCCTCACTGAGCGAGCCTCTGTGGGGAACTCCGACACGATGATCACACCCGTGACTGATAGCGTCGATGTGATGAACGATGGGAAAGGTTCCAATAATGGCGAGTCTTGCAGCTGAACTCCGAGGAGAGACTCTTCCGGAATTCACCATGGTGCTTCCGGCGGGGTGGGTGCGGAATGAGCCGACTGACCGAGTGCGAGACGAAATGCTTGCCGCGGCAAAGAAGCGGCTCATGCAGGCGCACCGCCCCGATCTTTACGGTCAGACGAATGCCCTCGTTAGGAAGCTTTTCTCCGAAATGCGTCGAGTCGAAACAGTGGCTTTTTTTGCACCGGGCGAGAACGCACCCGATGGCGCGCGGCTCCCTGCAACGCTGACGGCATCTGTACGTCGCGGGCAGAACGGTGAGTCACTCGACAACACCATTGCGGGTCTCATTCGTCGCGAAGGCGCCACAGCTCTCGCCGGCGACAAGCGTTTTTTGCGCTGGCAACAGGACTCGGTCGAGAATCTTGAAGGAACTCGTGTGGCGACTACTACCGTCGTCTATCTCACACCTGTGCCCGATACCGGAAGAAAGCGTGCGCTTCAGTTCACGCTCGTCATTACCCATAATCCGGACGAATCGGGAGACGACGAGTTCGTGAAAGGGCTTGGCGATTTGTTCGACGCTCATCTGTCCACCTTCGCTTGGAGCGCCGAATGAAGATTTCGTTGAACGTCGACACGAGTCGATGGTTAGAACTCCCGCGACTCGTCGACGGTTCCGAGGAAGCGCGACAGTGGGAAGAGGCCGTTCTCGCTGATATGAAGGTGGCTTGGCGTGGCGCGCTCGACGCGTCAAGTGAGCCGTTTGTGAGAGAAGCATTACGCAATGGGCTTCGACGGGTTTCTGACGACGACTCCGTCACGCTGCAGTATTGGCCAGATGCTTCGATCGTCAACGCAATCGTGCACGTGTCTGCAGCCCCATTCGCGCCCGACGAGCCGCGGCAGGTAGTTCCCCTTGCGGATATGCCTTTCGTCACCCAGCCTGTCGTGGAAATGTTCGATACCGCACATCTGGGCGATGGTGTTGAGGCCCGTTACCTGACGACAATCGGTGAACAACCGCCGCTGCGCGTTGCTGGCGTAAATTACCTCTTCCAGAACGAATTCGGATACGTCGCGGTCGGGGTAGAACCCACGCTGCCGTCTCTCGTAGGGATTCTGCTCGAGCCACTCAGAGAAGTTGTCCGCGGCATCCAGATCATCGATGACGCCGAGGGCAACTGGCAGCGCGCAAGCGTGGACGAATCGACACTGCCTCATCGCGGAGAAGAGTGGAACCTAGACGCTGGGCGTGAGCCCGAACTGTCGGCCCACGCCGCGCAGTGAGCATAAGCACGTCATCTCTTTGGGCAACGTTGCGGTTGCTGAGTTAGCATTGCCGCTCAGAGTAACCCGGGGGAGGAACTGCGTATGACCGTTGACAACGAGGAGCATTTCATTGCGCCTCCGCCCGGAATTACCCCGCCCGTCGCGGGCAATGAAAAGCCCACGGCCGCGCCAATAGCGACTGAGAATCTCATCGACTTGCCACCGGGCATCGTCGACTCGGGCACGTATCGCATCGCGACACCGCGTAGTCCGAAACCCGAAGGCGTGGACGACGCTCCACGTTTCTTCCCTGTTGCAGCTCCAGGACTCCCGCCCCAAGCCCCAACCGACGAACAACGGGTGGCAGATCCAGAAACACCAGACGTTGCGGGTGCCGCTCCCATCACTGAGCCGACGCCGACCGTTTCTGCTGCCCCTGAGGCCGTTGATGACGCGACCCGAGTCTCCAGTGGCCGCCGGGGGACACCGCAATGGCGACTTACTCTTCCCGACGGCCAAGAAGTCTCTGCACACAACACGATTCTCCTAGGCCGTGATCCCGCCCCTGCGGCAGCGTGGCCAGAAGCCACACTTCTCGCTGTTGATGACGTCGCAAAGTCTGTGTCCAAGACTCATGCTGCTCTCGAACTGACCGCAGGCGGGCAACTTGTCGTGCACGATCTAAATTCGACAAATGGTGTCTTTGTGCAGCACCCGGGATCCGCTGAGATCGTTGTTGAGCCGGGTCATCCCGAGTTGGTCGAGCCAGGAACACTGCTCGGCTTCGGTGAGTTTTCGATCGCTATTCGACGCGATTAGGTGCGTGTGTGGCGCGATGAACGACGGGAAGGAGCACGATGAGTGCGCGAATAATGGTGGCCGAGTTGAAGTCCAGTTCAGAGGTGGACTGGGCGCGACTTGAACGCGCTGCTTTTGCCGAGCATCCGACGATAGTTGAGGAGTCGGGTGGCCGGGCGAGAAACGAGAGCAAGCTCGGTTTTGTCCTCACAATCATCGCCGGAATCCCGCTCGCGCTCATTTATCTCGCCTGCTATACCGCCCCGATCTGGGGTTATGCTGCCGTCTACGATGGAATGATTGCCAGCGCGGCGGCCCCTCCTGACTACGAAACAGCAGTGCCCGTCACCGGTATTTTCTTTATGATCGCTGCTGTCCTACTTGTTGTCAGCACGATCCATTGGCTTGTTACTGGCAGGCGACGCAATGGCTTCTATCAGATTCAAGCCGGCCTCGCCCTTGTCCTCGGCGCAGCGGCCGGGTTCGCCGTGTTCTCAAACGGGATTCGCGAAAACGTCACAGACTGGCAGCTGTGGATCATCCCGGTCATCGTCGCCGCAGGGCTCGGTGCTCTCTTTCTCATCCTTCACCTGCTTGCTTCTCGAGAGAGGAAAACTCAAGCCCTTGAGGGCTCTGAGAGCGTTATCGAGAACAGCCTCAGCCTGCGCGACGTGATGCAGCAGCGAAAGCGTCGTAAGCGAGTCGCTGCACTCTCCGAAGAGCAGCAGCGGCGTATTCGCCATGACCTCACGGCATCATTTGACGATCTCGAGCGACGCGGTCTTATAACTCCGGCACAATCACGGCATGTGCGGGGCATTGAGTTGGGTGCGCTAGCGCTGCGTGCTCCCTCGCCGATCGATTATCCCTGACTCAACCCCACGGCGAAGCGAGCCGACACGGTTTGCCAGCAGAAGTAGACTAGAGAGATTGAGCCGCGCTCTTTGCGGTGCGATCGTTGATTCGAAAGAGGTGCGCTATGGGCAAGACCCTGGCAGAGAAAGTCTGGGATGACCATCTGGTCGTCAAGGGTGCCGATGGCACGCCCGACCTTATCTACATTGACCTTCACCTTGTGCACGAAGTCACGAGCCCTCAAGCCTTCGACGGACTGCGGATGGCCGGCCGCCCGGTTCGCCGCCCCGATCTGACGATCGCGACCGAAGACCACAACACCCCTACGCTGGCCATCCACAAGCCGATTGCCGACCTCACGAGCCGCACCCAAATTCAGACGCTGCGTAACAATGCCGAAGAATTTGGCGTGCGCCTGCACTCGCTCGGCGACATCGAGCAGGGCATCGTGCACGTAGTCGGGCCGCAGCTCGGGCTGACCATGCCCGGAATCACCGTGGTCTGTGGCGACTCACACACCAGCACCCACGGCGCTTTCGGCGCCATGGCCTTCGGAATTGGCACGAGTGAAGTCGAGCACGTTCTCGCCACTCAAACTCTGCCGCTCAAGGCCTTCAAGACGATGGCGATCACCGTCGAGGGCGAACTGCGCCCCGGTGTCACCGCGAAAGACATCATCCTCGCGGTCATCGCGCAGATCGGAACCGGCGGAGGCCAAGGCTACGTTCTCGAATTCCGCGGCAGCGCCATCCGCTCCCTCTCTATGGAGGGTCGCATGACGATCTGCAACATGTCGATCGAAGCAGGCGCTCGCGCCGGCATGATCGCGCCCGACCAGATCACCTACGACTATCTCAAGGGCCGCCCGCACGCCCCCGAGGGTGCTGACTGGGATGCCGCCGTCGAGTACTGGAACACCCTCGCGACCGACGATGATGCCGTCTTCGATGCCGAAGTCTTCCTCGACGCCAACACGCTCGAGCCTTTCGTAACCTGGGGCACCAACCCCGGCCAGGGCGTTTCGCTCAGCGACAACGTTCCCGTTCCCGCCGAGATCGCTGATCCCACCGAGCGCGCCTCCGCGGAGCGAGCGCTGGAGTACATGGCACTCGATGCCGGAATGCCGATGAAGGACATCCAAGTAGATGCCGTCTTCATGGGATCGTGCACCAACAGCCGTATCGAAGACCTCCGGGCCTTCACTTCCATCATCCAGGGCCGCAAGAAGGCCGAGAACGTGCGCGTCATGGTTGTACCCGGCTCCGCGCGCGTTCGCCTTGAGGCAGAAGCCGAAGGCCTCGACAAGATCGTCGAAGAGTTCGGTGCCGAATGGCGATTCGCGGGTTGCTCGATGTGCCTCGGCATGAACCCCGACCAGCTCGCTCCGGGGGAGCGTTGCGCCTCCACCAGTAACCGCAACTTCGAAGGTCGCCAAGGCAAGGGAGGGCGCACCCATCTGGTGTCGCCGCTCGTTGCCGCAGCCACCGCCATCCGCGGAACGCTCTCAAGCCCGTGGGATCTCGAAAACAGCCCACTGCCCGAGCAGATGGCGCTCGCCGCTACGACCGCTGAGGAGTCACGCTAATGGACAAGATCACGACCATCAGCGGAATCGCTGTTCCGCTCAAGCGCAGCAACGTCGACACCGACCAGATCATCCCCGCCGAGTTTCTCAAGCGGGTCACGAAGACCGGGTTCGACGACGCGCTCTTCTTCGGTTGGCGTCAAGACCCCGACTTCATCCTGAACCGCGAGCCCTACAGCCACGGCAAGATCCTGATCGCTGGCTCTGACTTCGGCACGGGCTCCAGCCGTGAGCACGCCGTCTGGGCACTTCGCGACTTTGGCTTCCAAGCCGTGCTGAGTTCACGCTTCGGCGACATCTTCCGAGGCAACTCGGGAAAGCAAGGGTTGTTGGCCGCGCAGCTCTCTGAGGCAGACATCGAGTCGCTCTGGGCCCTCGTCGAGGCTGACCCTGAACTTGAAGTGAGCGTTGACCTTGAATCCCGCACTGTAACAGCGGGGTCCGCACAGTTCACATTCGAGATTGATGATTACACTAGGTGGCGTTTGCTCGAAGGCCTCGATGACATCGGCCTCACCCTGAGAAACGAAACAGACATCACGGAGTTTGAAAGCCGCCGCGAATCATGGCGACCCAAGACTTTGCCAGCGAAGTAGAGGTAACGATGAATCCATTGGCTCAAGACGCAACAGCGGCGGCCAAGCGATCCGGTCTGCATTCCAACCAAATCGTCATTAATGGTGGAAAGCCTCTTCGTGGACGCATCAACGTTCGCGGTGCAAAGAACCTTGCTACGAAAGCAATGGTGGCGGCGCTTCTCGCTGACACCCCCAGCGTTCTGCGAGACGTTCCGGCCATTAGCGACGTCGGCGTCGTTACCGGGATGCTTGAGGCCTACGGCGTTACGGTCACCGCGACCGGCGACGGCGAACTCACCCTCGACCCCAAGAACGTACTCAAGGCGCACTTCGCCAAGATCGATGCCCTTGCTGGCTCGAGCCGCATCCCGATCCTTTTCTGTGGACCGCTGTTGCACCGCCTCGGCGAAGCGCTGATCCCCGACCTCGGTGGTTGCCGCATCGGCGACCGCCCCATCGACTTCCACTTGGATGCTTTGCGTGCCTTCGGCGCTGTCGTCGACAAGAGCTATGAGGGCATTCGCCTCACGGCTCCCGGCGGCCTCCACGGCGCGAACATCGACCTGCCGTACCCGAGTGTGGGCGCGACCGAGCAAGTACTGCTCACGGCGGTTCTCGCCCAGGGCGTTACCGAGCTCAAGGGTGCAGCAATCGAGCCCGAGATCATGGATCTCATCGCTATCTTGCAAAAGATGGGTGCGATCATCAACGTCGAGCCCAGCCGCGTCATCTTCATCGAGGGCGTCGAAAAGCTCAGCGGTTACAACCACCGCGCACTCTTCGACCGCAACGAGGCCGCGAGCTGGGCATCCGCTGCTCTGGCCACCGGCGGAGACATCTTCGTTGAGGGCGCCATGCAGCAAGAGCTCATGACCTTCTTGAACATCTTCCGCAAGGTGGGCGGCGCCTTTGATATTGCTGAAGACGGCATCCGCTTCTGGCACCCCGGTGGAGCACTCAAGCCCGTCGTTATTGAGACCGACGTACATCCTGGCTTCATGACGGACTGGCAGCAGCCGCTTATCGTTGCGCTCACTCAGGCTGAAGGGCGTTCCGTCGTACACGAGACGGTGTACGAGAACCGTTTGGGCTTCACAGAGGCGCTCGTCGAGATGGGCGCGAATATCGAGGTATTCGAAGAGGGAATCGAGTCGGTTAGCCGCCGCGTTCCTCGCCGTCCTCTCGAGCAGGCAGCGGTCATCATCGGCCCGACAGCGTTGCACGGTGCGGATGTTGAGATCCCCGACCTGCGCGGTGGCTTCAGCCACCTCATTGCAGCGTTGACCGCTGATGGTCAGTCGACAGTCAGCAACATCGGGATCATTGCGCGCGGCTACGAACACTTCATTGACAAGCTCGAGTCGCTGGGCGCTGACTTCGTCTACGAGGGATAGCCGCCGGTGACGTCGAGCTCACCACGGCCGAAGCGTGCAAAATCGGAGAAAACGATTGCCTTTCGGGTGCTCGCGTTTCTCCTCCTCCCGGTCATGACTCTCTTGGCCAGGTACAAACTTCACGACACACACCACGTTCCTGCCGAGGGAGCGTTCGTCATGTCACCCAACCACTACAGCAACATCGATCCCGTGGTAATCGGTGTCGGCATGTGGAAAATTGGGCGGATGCCTCGCTACATGGCCAAGGCGTCGTTGTTCAAGGTGCCCGTGGTCGGCTGGCTACTCACTAAATCGGGGCAGGTGCCCGTCGAGCGTGTGTCTCGAGGTCGCCAGAGCGGCGACCCTATGAAGGCTGCTCGCCAAATCGCAGACCAAGGCCTCGCCGTGATCATTTACCCAGAGGGATCGCTCACGCGGGAGCCCGACATGTGGCCGATGCGCGGCAAATATGGCGCGGTGCGTACTGCGCTTGAAGCGGGTATTCCGCTGATCCCCGCGGCAAGCTGGGGTGCGCACGAAATTCTGCCCCGATATTCCAAACGTATTAGTGTTTTTCCCCGCAAGACAATTCACATCCGTTTTGGTGAACCCGTCGACCTCTCCGAGTACGCGGGTAAGCATGTGGATTCGCGTGTGCTCGCTGAGGCAACGGAGAAACTCATGACTGCCATCACGTCGCTGCTCGAAGAATTGCGACAAGAGAGCGCCCCCGCCGTGCGCTACAACCCCGCCGAGCATGGTCAAAGCGAGACCGGCCGATTCGAGAGTAAGTAACGTGATCAACGACAACGCCGAAACGCCCGAAACTCCCCGCCGCGTCGCCGTTCTCGGCGCCGGCTCCTGGGGAACCACGTTCTCCAAGATTCTCGCTGACGGCGGCAACGACGTTGCGCTGTGGGCACGTCGCCCCGAACTGGCTCGCGAAATCTCGCAGTCCAAACGCAACAGCGACTACCTCCCCGGCATCAACCTGCCACGCTCGCTCTGGGCCAGCGACAAGCTGCATGAAGTTTTGGATGGCGCCGAGCAGGTCTACCTCTCTGTGCCGGCTCAGTCGCTCCGCGAGAACCTGCGCATCGTTCGCGAGCTCATTCCAGAAGACGCGATTATCGTCTCGCTAATGAAGGGTGTCGAAAAGGGCACCGGAGCGCGAATGAGTGAAGTGATTCTGCAGGAACTGGGCGTCGATCCCAACCGGGTTGCCGTGGCATCCGGCCCCAACTTGGCTCTCGAAATCGCTAAGGAGCAGCCGACCGCTGCCGTCATGAGCAGTGCGAGCCTCGAAACAGCAACCGCCGTTGCCGTCACCGCACGCAACCGCTACTTCCGTTCCTTCGTGAACACCGATGTCATCGGTACCGAGTTCGGCGGAGTGCTCAAGAACCTCATCGCTGTCGCCATCGGAATCGTGGATGGTGTCGGCTATGGCGAGAACACCAAGGCCTCGATCATCACGCGCGGCCTTGCCGAAATGACAGACTTCTCGGTCGCCTTTGGCGCTCGCGCCGAGACTCTGGCTGGCTTGGCCGGTCTCGGCGACCTCATCGCGACGTGCGAGTCATCGCTCTCGCGTAACAACACCGCCGGCCGCCTGCTGGGTCAGGGCTACAGCTTCTCTGAAGTCATCAAGCAGATGAACCAGACAGCGGAAGGCCTCTCCTCGGTAGCGCCGATTCTCGAGCTCGCGCTCTCGAAGGGCGTAGACATGCCGATCGCTAGCCAGGTGGCCGAAGTCTTGGCAGGCACGCTCGCCCCGCGGGATATAGCGCCGCACCTCACCACTGACGACCTTCCTCAAGGGGAGTAAACGATGACGACTCAGCCCACACCAACCGCGAGTGGTCCTGTGACAGTGGTGCTGCTGTTTGGCGGTCGTTCTTCGGAACACAGCATCAGCTGCGCGACCGCCGGGGGAGTTCTCTCCGCGATTGATCGTGACAAGTACACCGTCATCCCCGTCGGCATCACTCGGGACGGCGCATTTACGCTTCAGCCCGATCACGCCGAGACTTTCATGCTCAACCCCGAGGCGATGCCCGAGGTCGTCGACAACGGCACGCGCGTACGCTGGCCCGACTCGGCTGCTTCCCGCGAAATGACCGTGATGGAGGCCGACGGCAGCGTTCGCAGCCTCGGTGACGTCGGCATCGTGTTCCCCATCTTGCACGGACCCTTCGGCGAAGACGGCACAGTTCAGGGGCTCATCGAGCTGTCGGGACTGCCCTACGTTGGCAACGGCGTACTCGCCTCTGCCATGGGCATGAACAAACACTTCACGAAGCTCGCGCTCGAGGCCGCCGGTGTTGCCGTTGCGCCGTGGGTGACCGTGTCGGCGCTCGACTGGCAGCGCACTCCGAATGTGTGGCGCAAGCGCGCATCCAGCCTCGGGTTCCCTGTCTTCGTGAAGCCCGCGCGCGCTGGTTCCTCAGTGGGCGTGACTAAGGTTTCCAGCCCCGAAGAACTCGATGCTGCCTTCGTTGCCGCCTTTGCGGAAGACTCCACCGCCCTCGTCGAACAAGCGATGACCGGTCGCGAGATCGAGTGCGGAGTGCTTTCGGGCCGCGATGGCGGTGAGACACGGGTGAGCCTCGCGGGCGAGATCGTGGTCACCGGCCGCGACTTTTATGACTTTGAAGCGAAGTATCTCGATGTGGCCGCCGCAGAACTTATTTGCCCCGCGCCGTTGCGCGATGGCGAACTCTGGCAGATGCAGCGCACCGCTGCCCGCGCTTTCGAATCGATCGGCGGGGCAGGGCTTGCCCGCGTTGATTTCTTCTTCGACGGCTCTGAGTTTGTGGTGAACGAGATCAACACCCTGCCGGGCTTCACGCCGATTTCTATGTTCCCCAAGTGTTGGGCAGCGAGCGGAATGAGTTACCCCGAGCTGATCAACGAACTCATAGAACTTGGGCTCGAAACCGTTCGCTAACTCGCGTTAGCGGAGATGTTCGATCCCCGCAGGCTGCGCGCCACGTCGCGGCTGTCGTGTCTAACGGGCTACTCGGGCGACTGTGTCTCGCTCGGCGCAGGAGTGTCTGAGAGAGCGACGCAGAACCGGTCGGCGGGAATCTGGCTTACCGCTCCCGCGACTTCACTGAGCGCCTCGAAACCAGAGACCTCGTCGCCGTCAATATCGGGGTCGCCATCGCTGTCGACGATCACTTGAACCGCGGGATCGCGACCGTACGACGTGAAGACATAGTTGGGGGCGTCGCTATCGTCGCGCAGCCAATCGATGCCGTCTTCGGGGGCGGTGACGCACGCAAGCTCCGCAGTGGGATCGGGAACCGCGACACCGCAGCGCAGCAGGATGGTGGCCGGCTCGCCCCACGCGCCGGTGCCCTGAGCGTTGGTCTCGCGCTTGTCGAGCCCCGCGACAGTGTCGGGCAACCGCACAATGACGTCGGCGCACGACGGGTTACCCGCGTCATCGCCGGGCTCGAGCGGCACGATCGCCGCGCATCCGCCCAGCGTCGCCAGCAAAGGAACCATCGCGAGCAGGGCGATCAGGGGGGTGCGGGTCGTCGTTCTCATCGCCTTCAGGCTACCGTGAGTTCATGACGATTGACCGCGAGAGCGAGACCCCTGACACTCTCGGTGGCGTTGGTGAACTTGCTGCCCTGAAGCGCATTTTTCCCCGCCTGCCTTCTGCCGCAGCCGAGCTCATTGGCCCCGGCGACGATTCTGCCGTGTTGGCGACGCCTGACAAGCGCGTCGTGATTACAACGGACATGATGATCCATGGCCCCGATTTTCGGATGGCGTGGTCGAGCCCGTACGACCTCGGCTGGAAAGCCGCGGCCACGAACCTCTCAGATGTCGCTGCGATGGGGGCGGTGCCCACCGGTCTGGTCGTTGCGATTGCTGCCCCGAACGACACCCCCGTCTCGTCGCTTGAAGCGATTGCCGACGGACTGCGCGAAGGCTGCGAGTCGCTCGCACCCGGCAGCGGAGTCATTGGTGGCGACCTTTCGGTGTCGACCGTGCTCACGATTGTCATCACCGCTTTCGGCGACCTTGAGGGACGCGCTCCCGTGCTGCGCTCGGGGGCCCGCGTCGGCGATGTGATCGCTGTTTCCGGCACGCTGGGTCTCGCGGCTGAAGGACTGCGATTGCTGTTCACCGAGGGTGTCGTCGACGGGGAACCGGATGCTGCCGCCGCCGCCGCACTCGCGACCCAGCATCCCGACGCCATGGCCGCCCAACTCAGGCCAGCGCCTCCCATCGCGGACGGCAAAGCCGCCGCGCTCGGGGGAGCCACTTCGATGCTCGACCTCAGTGATGGGCTCGCGATTGATGCGCGCCGCATTGCGACGGCTAGCGGAGTGGGTCTCGACCTGTCATCCGAAGCGGTGGGTGGTCGAGTGCAACTCGATGGTGGCGAAGATCACTCGCTGTTGGCGACGTTCCCCGAGGGGGCAACGTTGCCGGCAGGTTTTCGGGCGATCGGCCGCGTGGTCGAGGGGGAAGGGCTTCTCGTCGATGGTGTCGCGTACACCGAGCGTGGTGGCTGGGACCCGTATGCCGGGTGGGATGGCGCGGCGGGGTAGCGCTCGTTCGAATTAGGCCTCGCTGGGCTGAACCCAGTACAGCGTGGTGTCGCCGTAGTCTTTGCGGCGGTCGAGTTCGAGACCGGCGGGCCACTCTGGTTCGGGGTCGCGTGAACTGCGTTCGACGATCACGAGGGCGTCAGGGCTCAGTTGCGGTGCGAGCAATGCGAGAGCAACGTCGAGTTCGGCATTGCCGAGTTCGTACGGCGGGTCGATAAAGACGAGATCCCACTGATCGCCGGATGTGTCCAAAAAGGTGTGCACGGCGCGGGCGGCGGTGAGAATGATTGGCTTTGAACCGCGCGGAGCCTTCGCGGCGATGAGCGTGGCGTTCTTGCGGCACGTGTCGGCGGCGCGCGGATTCTTCTCCACCAGGGTCACGTGCGGTGCTCCGCGGGAGGCGGATTCGAGACCCAGGGCTCCCGAACCGGCATAGAGGTCGAGCACGCGGGCGCCGTCGATGGCGTCGCGAGCCTCAAGCGCGGAGAAGATCGCTTCGCGCAGGCGGTCGCTCGTGGGGCGCGTGCCCGCGCTGGGAACGGCAATCGTAAGGGAGCCGGCGTATCCGGCGATTATGCGTGTCATGGCCTTTCGAGCCTAGCCGTCTGAAGAACGCCAGTGGTCGCGGGTACTCTTCTAGAGTGACCTCGCCCCTTGACCAAAAGCTCAGCGCTGTGCTGGGCGGGCGCACTGCTACTTCCATGCAGCGTGGCCTTGGTTTGCTCACGGTTGGCGACCTCATGACGCACTATCCGCGACGGTATGCGCGGCGCGGTGAGCTCACCGCTCTGGCCGAATTGCCACTGGATGAGGCGGTCACGATCGTGGCAGAAGTGCGCGAGGTGCGTAATCGCCCCATGCGCAACAAGCGCGGTTCGATTCTTGAGGTGTCGATCAGCGATGGCACGGGCATCCTGACCCTCACGTTCTTCAATCAGGCGTGGCGGGCCAACGAGCTCCTTCCGGGCGTTCGCGGAATCTTTGCCGGCAAGGTCGGCCAATACCGTGGCACGCGTCAACTGGCGCACCCCGATTACGAACTTTTCGACCGCGATGCTCTTGAGCTGAAGAAGCCCGAGCAGGCTAAGGGGTGGGCGGAGCAGCCGATCCCTATTTACCCCGCG
This sequence comes from Salinibacterium sp. VpJ6, assembly GCF_059767345.1. Classification (NCBI taxonomy): domain Bacteria; kingdom Bacillati; phylum Actinomycetota; class Actinomycetes; order Micrococcales; family Microbacteriaceae; genus Salinibacterium; species Salinibacterium sp. VpJ6. Next base: position 731,290 of record NZ_JBSOQL010000001.1, on the reverse strand, counting down.
ACTTCCACTGTCGCGAGTTGGCAGATTCAGAAAGCGGTCGAGGTTGTGCTCGATACGCTTGGCCCGCTCGAAGACCCGGTTCCGGATGCCGTGCGCCGCGAACGCGAACTACTGCGATATTCGCAGGCGCTTGAGCTCGTGCACCGCCCCAAGGTCGACTCCGATTGGCGCAGCGCTCGCGATGCCTTGCGCTTTCAAGAAGCTTTCGTGCTGCAGTCCGCTCTCTTGCAGCAGCGCCAGAAGCAGCGTGAGTCTGAGGCGATTGCGCGCACGGCTGGCTCCCTGCTCGAGGGTTTCGATGCTGCGTTGCCGTTTACGCTCACGGGCGACCAGCAGTCCGTCGGCGAGCAGATCTTCCATGACCTTGCCGAGCCTGTGCCGATGAATCGCCTGGTGCAGGGTGAAGTGGGTTCCGGTAAGACGCTCGTCGCGCTGCGTGCGATGTTGGCTGTTGCGCAATCCGGTGGCCAGTCGGCGTTGCTGGCGCCCACCGAAGTGCTCGCTCATCAACACTTTCGGTCGATCGTGCGAACGCTGGGTCCCGATCTCGCGGCCGAATTGCGCCCGACCCTCATCACCGGCCAATTGCCCACGGCAGAGCGCAAGAAGGCCCTGCTGGCGACCGTTTCGGGTGCTTCGCGCATCGTCATCGGTACGCACGCACTCTTGGGCGATGCGGTCAGCTTCGTCGATCTCGGTCTCGTCGTCGTCGATGAGCAGCACCGCTTCGGTGTCGACCAGCGCGAGGCTCTGCGGCTCAAAGGCGCCAAGCCGCCCCACGTTCTTGTCCTCACCGCAACGCCGATTCCGCGCACCGTCGCAATGACGGTCTTCGGCGACCTCGACATTTCATCCATCGCCGAGTTGCCCGCCGGTCGCCAACCGATCAGCAGTCACGTTGTGCCGCTGGCCGAGAAGCCCGGCTGGGTATCGCGTGTGTGGCAGCGGCTGGCCGAAGAACTGGCCATCGGCCGGCAGGGCTTCGTCGTGTGCCCCGCGATTGATGCCAAGACAGAAGAACCCGGCAGTGAGCCCGCCCCGAAAACAACCGACGATCCGGATGCCGGACCGCCGCGACCCATCGCCAATGTCACTGAGGTGCTGGCGTCGCTGCGCAGCAACGAGGTTCTCGCGGGTAAGCGGATCGAGGCGCTGCACGGCAAGCTCTCGAGCGACGAGAAAGACGAGCTCATGCGCTCGTTTGCTGCCGGCGATATCGACGTTCTGGTCGCGACGACCGTGATCGAGGTAGGCGTCGACGTGCCCAACGCTTCAGTCATGGTCGTGCTCGATGCTGACCGTTTCGGGGTTTCTCAATTGCACCAGCTTCGCGGTCGTGTCGGCCGTGGCGGCGTCCCCGGACTGTGCCTGTTCGTGACAGCAGCCGAGGGGGAGTCGTTGGCTCGCGAGCGGGTCGAGGCTGTGGCATCCACTCTCGATGGTTTCGAACTCGCGAACAAAGACTTGGAACTGCGTCGTGAAGGCGATGTGCTCGGCGGAGTGCAGTCGGGCGGGCGTTCGAGCCTCAAGCTGCTGCGCGTGGCCAACGACGGGCAACTCATCACGGAGGCTCGCGAGGCGGCGCAGAGCGTTCTCGTTGCCGACCCGAGTCTTGCCGAGCATCCGGCGCTCGCCGATGCATTGAAGCGTCGCCTTGATGAGAGTGCCGAAGCCTTCTTGGGTAAGAACTAGCTCACCGAAAGCGAACTCCGGTAAAACAAGTTCCCCGCACAGCGAACTCCCACGTAGGCGAACGGGCTCAGCCACTATCGTTGAAGCATGAGTCGGATCGCTGTCGTTCCCGGGTCCTTTGACCCTGTCACCCTGGGCCACCTGGACGTGATTGAGCGGGCAGCAAAAACCTTTGACGAAGTGCACGTTCTTGTCGTGCACAACCCCGGCAAGACGGCGCTCTTGCCGATTGCGCAGCGCGTTTCGCTGCTGGAGCAGGCCGTGGCGGATGCTCGGTTCGCCGGCAACATCCGCGTCACCAGCTGGAGTATGGGCTTGCTCGTGGACTACTGCACCGAGGTTGGTGCAAGTGTCATCGTGAAGGGCATCCGGTCTCAAGTGGATGTCGCCTACGAAACACCTATGGCGATCGTCAACCGAGACCTCGCGGCTGTCGAGACCATCTTCATGCTGCCGAATCCTGCGCACGCGCACGTCTCCAGCTCGCTCGTTCGCCAGGTTGCGGCGCTCGGCGGAGATGTTGCGCCGTATGTTCCTCGGGTGGTTTCTGAGTTTTTGCAAGCGCCGCGCGACTAACACCGGCACAATGGGTCTATGACTCTCACTCTCGGATACAAAGCGTCAGCCGAACAATTTGCCCCGCGTGAACTCGTAGAGATTGCGGTGGCGGCCGAAGCTCACGGCATGGAGAGTGTTGCGGTCAGCGACCACTTCCAGCCGTGGCGTCACGAGGGTGGTCATGCGCCGTTCTCGCTGAGCTGGATGGCAGCGGTCGGTGAGCGCACGAGCACGATCCGTATCGGCACGAGCGTGATGACTCCGACCTTCCGTTACAACCCCGCCGTGCTCGCTCAGGCCTTCGCCACGATGGGGTGCCTGTACCCGGGGCGCATCATGCTCGGGGTGGGAACCGGCGAGGCACTCAACGAGATCGCCACCGGATTCCGCGGTGCCGGTGAGCAAGATTGGCCCGAATTCAAGGAGCGCTTCGCTCGCTTGCGTGAATCGGTTCGCCTCATGCGCGAACTGTGGACCTCAGACCGCGTGTCGTTCGAGGGGGAGTACTACTCCACTCACGGCGCGAGCATCTATGACCGCCCCGACCAGCCCATCCCGATCTACATCGCCGCCGGTGGCCCCATGGTGGCACGCTACGCCGGCCGTGCCGGTGATGGCTTCATCTGCACGTCGGGCAAGGGCATGGAGCTCTACAACGACGCGCTGATCCCCGGCGTGAAAGAGGGCGCAGCGAAGGTTGACCGCAAATTCGAAGACATCGACCGGATGATCGAGATCAAACTCTCGTACGACACCGACGCTGACGTTGCTCTCGAGAACACCCGTTTCTGGGCGCCGCTCGCGCTCTCCAAGGAGCAAAAGCACGACATCACCGACCCGATCGAAATGGAACGTGCCGCTGACGCTCTACCGATCGAACAAATTGCGTCGCGGTGGATCGTGGGCAACGACCCCGACAAGATCGTCGAAGAGATCCGTCCCTATGTGGATGCCGGCCTCAACCACCTCGTATTCCACGCGCCCGGCGGAGACCAGCGCCGCTTCCTCGAACTCTTCGAGCGCGACATTGCTCCTCGATTGCGGGCACTGTAGGCCTAGAGCGCGAGACGCGCACACGGGTTAACTGACGATGGGCGGATGCGTGAAGCATCCGCCCATCGTTGCTGTGTCGGCGATCAACGCCGACTACTGCATGCCGTCTAGCTCGTGACAGCGACCTTCTCGGTCGATCGAGCCTGGTTCATGGAGTTGGTGCTGACCTCAATTTTGCGAGGTTTTGCCTTCTCCGACACCGGGATGATCACGCTGAGCACACCGTTGTCGTAGCTGGCGCTGATGTTGTCGCGGTCGATGCCCGCACCGATGCTGAACTGGCGAAGGTAGGATCCGTAGCGGCGCTCCTGCGAGAGCCATTTGGCTCCTTCGCGCTCGCCAGCGGTGCGCTCGGCGCGAATCGTGAGGAGCTGACCGTCAACGTCAACGTCAACAGAGCCGGGATCGACGCCCGGAAGGTCGGCGGTGAGAACGTACTCGTCAGCCTGGCGGTAGAGATCCACGGGCATGGGCTGGGTGCCGACGCGGGACTGGGCAGCTGCGGAGAGCCTGTCGAGTTCGGCAAAAGGATCAAATGACAGTGTCATGGGAAACCCCTTTCTCAAAGTTGAGTCACCGTGACTCAACAATCAAAAATTAGCACTCTCACCCCGAGAGTGCCAAGTCATTTTTCTCAAAGTTCGCTGACAACGAAACGACCGCCGCCGGAGAGCTCCGGCGACGGTCGAATGCGTGGTTCTCATCGGATGATGAGCCGCGGATAGTTCTGTTCAGTGCGAGCACGGGCCAGAGCCACACGCTCGCGGCGGAGCTGGTGTTGAGCCCGTAGTTCAGCCGACGCGAGCAGTCGAGCGCGGCGCGGCCGGCGGCTCCACGTGATGAGAGCGACGCCGAGATGCAGAGCAAGACGGTCGATGACTCCCACGCGACGTACTGCCGCGGGGCGCGGCTCGTCGACGGGACGAGGTTCGGGCGGATGGTCACGGCGGTCTTTCGGAGCCGCCAGAGTTGCGTTCATGAGGTGTCTTTCGTGAGAAAAGTGGATGCGGAAGGCGCGCAAAAATGCGCTGTTTCAGGTGGCGACCCAACGGCATCCCACAGTGATCGCGAGTCGCTGAAGAAGGGAAGATCATCAAGAGGCGAAAGCACCCGCGAAAGGGGTGCAGACTCGTCAGCCGTCGCAGTCTCGCGATGATCGAGTTGGGTCGAGTGCTCCGTGAGCGCCGCCACCGTCAGAACCGGTGAGCGGAGAACGCTAACCGGTTAGGCGGTGAGGGTGCCGACGGAGCCGGCGGTCGTGGGGTTCTTCGTAAAAGTGAAAATAAACACGCAAGGCTCCTTTCAATAGTTGGCGTTTGCTTAGTGTAGGGCGGGCAGTCGCTGACGACAAGACCTAATTTAGGTGCGATGCAAAGCCGTGATGATGGCGTTCGAGAGCTCAGTCGGTTTCGTGAACTGCGGCCAGTGCCCGGTGGGGAGGTCCACGAGTTCGAGGTCGGTGAGCTGAGCGAGTTCGGTCGCGAAGGATGCACCCTCGCTCATCCACTCTCGCACCTGGTCGGCGGGAAACTCGCAACAGATCACGGTGGCGGGCACGCTGAAGCGCGCCGGGGTAGAGAGCGATTGCGGGGTGGTTGCGATCAGTGCCGGCTGGGGGACCGCAATTTCTTGAAACCACGTGCGCAGTTCGTCGGTCAGGTCAACGAGGTCTTCATCATCGAAGAGGCTCCAGTCAGGCAGTGGGATCTCACCGTCAACGGTCGGTAGTTCAGCGTTGATTGGCATGCCGTTCGGCAACGGCACGGTGTCGACGTGCACGATTCTGGCCAAGCACGTGGGCCGGGCATCCGCGACCGCGTGGGCAATGGGGCCTCCGCCGCTGTGGGCAACGAGGGCAATGCGGGGCGTCGGTCGTTCGTCTTCGTCTTCCCCTCCGTTCTCGCTGCCATCAGCCTCGACATGAGTGAGGGCGTCAACCACCGCGACCACCGCCGCGATGTGGTCAGCCAGCGTTACCGTCGCGCGGTTGGTGTCACGGCGTCGCAGGCCAGGAAGGGTGAGCGGATGCGCGGTGTGGCCAGCATCTCGTAGTGCGCGGGTTACCGGAGCCCAGGAGTCTCCGTCGAGCCAGAATCCGGGGATGAGAATGACGTGCATCGGCGGGCTAGCGTAGCTGGTCGATCAGGACGTGGTCGATCGGGCGCTCGAGGCTTCGTTGCTTGTGGAGCTCGAAAGACGCAGCACGGTATTTCACGGTGAGACTGACAGAAAACGCGCCGAGCTTCATGCTGACTCCTCATTGAGTAGACCGCCATTATCCGCCCGCGAGCGTGCCAACTCAACGGTTGCGCGAATGATGAGCCCACTTGGGGCACCATAACCGCCACAATAGACGGATGCCCGTGACTGTTGCTGCACCCCATATCGGCTATGCCGCCATGCTCGAACGGTTTCATCCGCGCGAGGTGATGGGCTTTGCGCAGCATGCAGAAACGCGGGGCTTTCGCGGGGTCATGGCCGCCGATCACTATCAGCCGTGGGTGCCACAGCAGGGGCAAGCATCGTTCGTGTGGAACGTGCTGAGCGGTCTCGGCGAAACCACAATGGGCGATCTCGGTACGGGAGTCACGGCGCCGACGTTCCGGTGGCATCCCGCAATGGTCGCCCAGGCCTCCGCCACCCTTGCCGCCATGAACCCGGGCCGTCACTGGTTAGGGCTCGGCAGTGGCGAAGCGATCAATGAACATATCGTTGGTCAGTATTGGCCCGAAGCCCCAGAACGCATCAACCGGATGTTCGAAGCCGTCGAGATCATCAAAAAGCTCTTCGCCTCGGGGCTCGCGAATAAAGACGTTCGCCACGAAGGCCAGTTCTACCGCCTCGAATCGACGCGACTCTGGACGATGCCCGAAGTCGCCCCCGAAATCTTGGTCGCGACAGCCGGCCCGGTCGCTGCGAAGCGCGCCGGAAAGACCGTCGACGGCCTCATCACCGAAGCGGCACCGCTCGAGAAGATCGACATGTTGCTGGGGCGCTTCGCCGAAGGTGCCCGCGAGGCAGGGCGCAGCAGGGAAAGCCAGAGTCGCGTGCTGCGGCTGCACTTGAGTTGGGCCGAAACAGATGAGCAGGCCATGCGCAACGCGCTCACCGAATGGCCGAACGGTGGACTGCGGTTCGCTAAAAACGACATCCGCTCGCCGTTCGAGCTTGAACAGCTTGCCCGCATGGTGCGACCAGAAGACTTCGAGGGGCGGATGCCCGTGAGCGCCGATCCCGACGTGCACCGTGCCTACATCCAGAGCTACCTCGACGCCGGGTTCGATCGCATCTACCTGCACAACGTCGGTCGCAATCAGCGGGAATTCTTAGATGTCTTCGGCCGCGACGTGCTTCCCGTGCTGCGCAAGTAAGAGCGCGCGCGAATAATGCCTCACACTAGAAGCGTGAGAATGAGCGCATGGGCCGTGCCCGGCATCCCCGAAATTGTGTCCGGAGACGATCTCGTTGAGGTGATCGCGGGCGCTCTAGTGGCAGAGTCTGGCGATGTTAATGCGGGCGGACTGCTCGATGGTGACATCCTCACCGTGACCTCCAAGATTGTGAGCAAGGCCGAGGGCCGCTCGGTCGAAGCGGCAGATCGCGAACAAGCGATCACCGACGAAACCGTGCGCATCGTCGCGTCGCGTGAGCACCCCAATGGCGTGACGCGCATCGTTGAGAACCGACTCGGTCTCGTGATGGCAGCGGCCGGTGTTGATTCCAGCAATACTCCCGACGGCATCGTTCTGCTCTTGCCGCTCGACCCCGACGCGACCGCGCGCACGCTGTGTGCTGGCCTGCGGCAGCGGTTCGGCGTGACTATCGGCCTCGTGATTACCGACACCGTGGGGCGGCCGTGGCGCAAGGGGCAGGCCGACATCGCAATCGGCGCCGCCGGCATCCACGTGCTTGATGACCTGCGAGGAACCGCGGATGCGTCGGGCCGCCCGCTCGCCGTGAGCGTTACGGCACTCGCCGACGAGGTTGCTGCCGCGACCGATTTGGTCAAGGGCAAGGCTGGGGGATTGCCCGTTGCGGTGCTGCGCGGACTCGGCCGCCACGTCGCTGACCTCGATGCTCCCGGCGCCCGGTCCCTTGTGCGCAGCGGCCCCGAAGACATGTTCAGCTTGGGCACGAAAGAGGCGTGGATGGCAGGCTTCGATGAAGCTCATGACGAGAGCGCGCTCAAAGAGGAATAATGCTCGACTGCCGGTGAATTTACGCTTACGATATTCGGATGGGGCTCCTCGTTTCGTTCGCGTATTTCGCGCTACTGATTTCTGTACTGATCGACGTCATCCTGATCGATGAGTCTCGGATCAAGAATTTGGGCAAGATCACGTGGTTGTTTATCGTGATCATCATGCCGTTTATCGGCAGTATTTTGTGGTTCGCGGTTGGTCGCGAGTACAACTCGGCTGCACCGACTTTCTCGTCGTTTGGCGCACCCGAGCGCCGTGCAGACCTCGCGACGACCAACATCAGCTCGACAGAAGCCGAGATCGCCAAGCTCGACGCCGAGATCGAATATTTTGAGCGCCAACAGAAGATTCGGGCTCTCGAAGAACGCCTCCGCGACCGCAAACAATTGCCGTAGTGCAAGACGGGTGTAAGACTCACTCCATGGATGTCCCTAGCTCCGGGTCTCTGCCCGATGATGTGTTCCACGACCGCTGTGATGCGATTATTCGCAGTGTTTCAACGGTGATCGACGGCAAAACTGAGGCAGTGCGACTGGCGCTCACGGTGCTTCTTGCCGAGGGGCATTTGCTCATCGAAGACGTCCCGGGCGTCGGCAAGACGATGTTGGCGCGTGCACTGGCCCGCACGGTCGACAGCACGGTCTCTCGCGTGCAATTCACTCCCGATTTGCTGCCCGCCGACATCACTGGTGTCTCGGTCTACAACCAGAACACCCGCGAGTTCGAGTTCAAGAAGGGCCCCGTTTTCGCGAACATCCTCATCGGCGATGAGATCAACCGTGCGAGCCCTAAGACCCAGTCGGCGCTTCTCGAGTGCATGGCTGAGTCAAGTGTGACCGTCGACGGCACCACCTACGAGCTCGAGACACCGTTCATCGTGGTCGCGACGCAGAACCCCATCGAGATGGAAGGCACCTACCCGCTGCCCGAAGCCCAGCGCGACCGTTTTATGGCGCGCATTTCGATGGGCTACCCGGATGCCGCCGCCGAGCTCGAGATGCTGCGTTCGCGTGAGCTGTCGAGTCCGCTCGATGCGCTCACTCCCGTCGTCTCCGTCGAGCAGTTGCGCGAGCTCATCGCGACGGTGCGCCGTGTCTTCGTGAGCACGGCGGTTGAAGAGTATGCGGTGGCGATTGCGCAGGCGACGCGGCGTGACCCCGAAGTGCGGTTGGGAGCGAGTCCGCGAGCCACGCTTCACCTGGTCCGGGCCGCGAAGGCACGCGCTGCGATCGATGGCCGAGACTTCGTCTTGCCCGATGACATCGACGCGCTTGCTGTGACGGTGCTGGCACACCGGATGATTCCGGCGCGGCATTCGGCTCAGGCATCCACTGTTCTCACAAGGCATTCGATCGCCGATGTGATCGAGCGCATCGTCGCGGAAACACCGGTTCCGGTGACCGCTGCGGCGTCCTAGTCGACCCTGATGCCTCGCCTGCGTCCGTTCCGAGCTCTGTCCGTTGCGCTGCGCGTGGTGCGGCTCACCAACCGCGGCAGCGCCTTCATGGTGCTCGGCGGGGTGGGGCTTGTAGCAGGCTACACGGCGGGTATGCCGATTCTGTTATATGCCGGATGCTTCGCCCTGGCCTTGCCGCTGATGGCGGGGGTGCTCGTGCGTTCTCGAGAATCCTCTCTGGCCGTCGCGCGTCAATTCGCGTTCCCTGTCGTGGAGGCAGGCATCACTAGTCGGGTCACGCTGCGAGTCGATAATTATGCGCGCACGGGTCTTCGCGGGGTGCACTGGGCTGATGGTCTGCCGTGGCAGCCGTGGGCGACAGCAAGCGGCTGGTTGCCGCCGCTGTCAGCTCGAGTGGGCGGGCTCAACCAGCGCAGTGCCGCACAACTCACTTACTCTCTTACTCCGCGCGATCGTGGCATCTTTGAGATCGGCCCGCTCTTGCTGCAGAGCATTGACCCGCTGGCGTTGGCTAATGGCACCTGGAGTGTCGGTGGTGTCACTGAACTGACCGTCACGCCGCGAGTCGTCACGTTGGCCCAGTCGGCATTGCTCGCTCAGTCGGGCGACGGTGATGCTCGGGTGCTTCAGCGACGGTCGGCCGGTGACGACGACGACGCGATGACGCGGGAGTACCGCCGCGGCGATGCGATGCGCCGGGTGCACTGGCGAGCATCCGCCCGCCACGGCAGCCTCATGGTGCGCCAAGAGGAGCAGCACAGTTACCCCGAGGCCCGCATCATCGTGGATACCCGCCTGGCGGGATACCCGGATGCTGGCCGCAGCGAATCCGTGCGCCTCTCGAGCGGTGCGATCACCGCTGCCGCTCGCAGCCCGCGTTTCGAATGGATCGTCAGTATGCTCGCCTCTGCCGCCGTTCAACTCAAGCGCGAAGGCTTTCTCGTCGAGGTCATCGAAACGGGTCCCTCCCAGTTGGCGGAGGCGTCGATCGTGCACCGAAGGGCTGCTGAGGAACAAGAGTTCTTGACCCGTCTTGCTACGTTCGGACCAGTCGAAAGCGCGCCGGGCTGGTGGGGTGAACCGGTGCCGAGCACGAGTGCGGGAGGCCCCGTGCTGGCGCTCGTCGCGCATCCTGAGCCTGAAACGGTGGCGTACTTGCAACGTCAGGCGCTTGCCAGCGTCCTTGCTGTGGCGTTTGTGGTGGAGTCGTCGTCGAGCTTCGGAGATTTCGCGCGCACGGGTGACCCGGCGCGGCAGCCTGTTGCTGATGAACTGCGCGATGCCGGGTGGAAGGTCATTGCGGTGCAGTCGTTCGATGATGTTGCCGAGGCGTGGACGCTGTTCGTTGCGGAGTCGAGGGCACACCGTGACAACAACTGAGGCGAGCCGCACTCGTAGTTTGCGCGCTCACGAACGACGCGTGCGCATCTGGTCGTTGAGCGGCACTCTCGCTCTGGCGCTCGGTGTTGCGGCGAGCAGTCTGGGCGAAGTGCTCACCGAGGGCGCGTGGTGGTTCCCGTACATCGGCGTCGTAATCGTGGTGCTTGTCGTCGCTGCCGTGGCTCACACGCTCATTGCGCGCGCCTGGATCGGATCGCTCGTGGGGGCCGCGGCTGGCCTCGCGACCCTCACCCTGCTCTTTGCGCCCGCTACCGCAATCGTGGGCATCATCCCCACCCTCGACACGTTCGATCGCTTTAGCGCGCTGATTGCGCAAGGTCAGTCGTCAATGGAAAGTCAGCGGTTTCCTGCGGATGCCGACACCGGCATCGTCTTCCTGATTTGCCTCGGTGCGGTGGGGCTCGCCGTCGCGATGGATGCCATTGCCTTCGTGCTGCGGAGACCAGCGCTGACGGCGCTTCCCCTGCTCATCATGCTCGCAGTTCCCGCTTTTGTGCGCAGCGAGCTGCACGACGCGTTCGGCTTCGCGGTGACGGCTCTCGCCTACGCCGGCATCCTGCTCGTCGCGGGGGAGCGAACGACGGTGCGTGCCGCATGGCCGGTAGTGGCAAGCGCGCTCGTGCTGGCGCTGATTGTTCCCGTGCTCTTGCCGAGCGTTGAACCGGGAGAGTCATCGTCGAGTGCGACGGGCCTGATCTCTACCGGTGTCAACCCGATCCTCAACCTGAGCAATGATCTTCGGCGTGACTCTGCGCTGCTCGCACTGACCTACTTCTCTGACGAGGGTGACGAGTACCTCAGAGTGGCTGCGCTCGATGAGTTCAGCGACGAAACGTGGAGTCCCTCCGAACGTGAGCTCGACGACGCAAACACCGTTGACGAGTTCGCTCCCGCCCAGGGGCTCTCTGATGAGGTGCCTCGAACCGAGAACGTCATGCAGATTCAGATCCAGCGGCTGCGGGGAAAGCTGCTGCCGGTACCGTACGCCGCCACCAGCATTACGGATGCCGGACGCGGGTGGCTGTGGGAGCCCGAGGGCCTAACGGTGGCCAGTTCGTTCGCGAACTCCAAAGACGCGAACTACGAAGTGTCGTACATCACGCCAGCGCCTACGATCGAGCAGTTGGAAGCGGCACCGACCGAATTGCCGGCGGGATTTGAAAAGTATCTGGCGCTGCCGGAGTCGTTGCCCGCTGTCGTGGCCGAAACTGCTCAACAAGTGGCGGGGGCCGAAGCGACGCGCTTCGACCAGGTCTTAGCCCTTCAAAAATTCTTCCGCAACGGCGATTTCACGTACTCCGAAGAGGCACCCGTCACCGACGACTACGACGGCTCGGGCGCCGAAGTACTCGGCGAATTCCTCTCCGCCCAGAGCGGCTACTGCGTGCACTTCGCCTCGGCAATGGCGGCCATGGCGCGCAGCCTCGACATTCCCGCCCGCGTGGTGGTCGGCTTCACTCCGGGTCAGCGTCAGGTGAACTCAGAGACGGATGAGGTGCGCTACGCCGTCACGACCGACAACCTGCATTCGTGGCCGGAGCTTTACTTCCCGACCGTCGGTTGGGTGCGTTTCGAGCCGACAACCTCAGTCGGCAGTACGCCGCGGTTCGCGCAAAGCGTGAACGACGATCCGAGCACTCCAGATGTCGACGAGTCGAAGCCTGAACCCACCGCCACTCCCACCGCGAACGCAACACCGGGAGCTCGCCCCGACGTGCCGCGTGACGACATCCCCGACAACTCGACCCCGGGCGAGACTCAGATTTCACCGTGGTGGTTGCTGCTGCTGGCCATTCCGCTCTTGCTGGCGATTCCCGCTCTCGTGCGGGCCGTTCGTCGCGGTCTGCGACTACGTGCGGTGGGTCGCGGAAACGTGGCTCTGGCGTGGCGAGAGATCTGCGACAGTGCCGCCGACCTCGGGGTGGCCGTCTCCCGCAACGCCACTCCGCGCCAACAGCACGAGCAGCTCGCAGCTCAGCTCGGCCTCGTCACCTCCGGCGCCGATTCGTCGAGCTCGTCGAGCTCGGCGCCTTCTGCTCTGGCCGCCGTGCTGGCCGCCGTGGAGGCATCCGCATTCAGTCCGCACCCGCAACCCGTGCGCCGAGAAGCCGTGACCAGCGTGCTGGCTTCGCTGCGGTCATCCGCCGGCTGGAAGGCCCGGATCGCGGCGACTCTCGCGCCTCGCACGGCATTCGACCGCTAGCGAGCTCGAGCGCCGCACCGGCGAAAGACTACGCCGGGCTGAAGCCAATAACGGGCTTGCCCGTAACGGGATTGCGCAGGATGGAAGCCGTAACGCCATACACCTCGGCGATCAGTTGTTCGGTCAGCACGGTTTCAGTCGCGCCCGCCGCCACCACGCGACCGTGGGACAGCACGATGATGTGGTCGCAGTAGCTCGCCGCGAGGGAAAGGTCGTGGAGGGCAGCCAGCACGGTCACGCCGGTGCTGCGCAGGCTCGACAGCAGTTCGAGCACCGCCAGCTGGGCGGCGATGTCGAGGTGGTTGGTGGGTTCGTCAAGGGTGAGGAGTTGCGGCTGTTGGGCGAGCGCCCGCGCCAGCATCACGCGCTGCTTTTCGCCGCCGGAGAGGCTTTGAAACTCGCGCTCGCGGAACGCAGTCATGTCGACCGTCTCGAGGCTCGCTGCGATGATGGCGGCAGATTCGGGGGAGTCGGCCTCCCACAGTGACTGGTGCGGCAGGCGGCCGAGCGCGACCACCATTCCCACGGTGAGGGAGGTGTCGGTGGTGGCGTCTTGCTCCACGAACGCGGCGAGGCGGGCGCGTTGGCGGCGCGGCATCCCGAGCAGATCGTGGCTGCCGAACGTGACGCTACCCGCGGCGGGAGTCTGCACGGCGGTGAGGGCACGAAGCAACGTCGATTTGCCGGCACCGTTCGGCCCGACGAGCGCACTGAGGGAGCCGCGAGCGACCGTGCAGTCGACGTCGTCGATGAGCAGGGTGCCGTCGGTGGTGACGCGGATGCGCTCGGCGACAAGGCCGCTGTGGCCGCTGTCGTCGCTGGGGCTGCTGCGGTTATGGAGCCTGGCGACGCCCATGCTGTCGCCCACGTTGTTGTCGCTCATGTGGAGCTCTTTCGTCGCGTGAGGAGGAACGCAAAGATGGGGGCGCCGATCATCGCGGTGACGATGCCCACGGGAATCTCGCGAGGATCAAAGAGGGTGCGGGCAAGAGTGTCTGCCCAGACGAGAAAGACAGCACCGAGGAGGGCGCTGAGGGGGAGTAGAGCGCGATGGCCTGGCCCCACGAGCAGCCGCACGGCATGCGGCAGTATCAGCCCCACAAAGCCGATCGAGCCGCTCACCGACACCATGGCACCCGTGACGAGAGCGGATGCCGCCAGCAGTCCCCAGCGGGTGGCGCTAACGTTCACGCCGAGCGACGCTGCCTGCACGTCGCCAAAAGCAAAGGAGTCGAGCAGGCGTCCCGTGAGCATCACGGGGATGCCGATCACGATGATGGCGACCATCGTGATGCCGACGGCTGGCCAGCGCGCTCCGCTGAGCGAACCCAGCAACCACGAGAGCACTTCGCGATACGAGTCGCCCGTGACGCTCCAGAAGATGACAAAGCTCGTGATGGCCGAGGCGAGTGCCGAGACGGCGATACCCGCCAAGACGGTGCGCGAGGGCGTGATCGCCCCCAGCGACCCTGCGAGCAACAACGTCAGGGTGAGAGCGAGCAACGCTCCCACAAAGGCCGCGAGCGGCAGCAGCACGGCGGCGCCCAAGAGCAACACCGAGACCGCGCCGAGCGCAGCGCCCGACGACAGCCCCAAGAGGTACGGATCGGCGAGCGGGTTACGCGTAATCGCCTGCATCACGGCACCGCTCAACGCCAGCCCCGCGCCCACCGCCGCAGCGGTCAGCACTCGGGGCAGCCGCAACTGCCACACAATGCCATCCCGAAGCTCGCTCAGCGGGCTCACCCCGATACCGAGATGACTCCCGATCGACCGCCACACTTCATCGAAGCGGATGTCGGCAGGGCCGATCGTCACCGCCACCGTGAACGACACCAGCAGTGCGATCGCGAGGGCGGTGCCGAGAGCGAGCGGAAAAACTTTAGCCATCAAGCTCCGCAATCTGGGCCGACAAGCTGGCGGCAGCTTCAACACTGCGCACGCCAGCCTCGCTCGCCGCGAACGGCACCTCGAGGTAACGGCCAGCTTTCACAGCACTGAGGTTAGCGGTTGCAGGGTTGGTCTCGAGAACTTCGATCTTCTTGTCTGCAGAGTTCCAGGCGGCATCCACGAGCACAATGAAGTCGGGGTCGGCGTCAACGACGGCTTCCCAGTTGAAGGGAGCCCACGTGGAGTCGATGTCGGCAGCGATGTTGGTCAGCCCAACGGTGTCGAGTAACAACTGCGGTGCTCCGATGCCGGCGCCCACATACGGGGTGTCGGAACCTGACGAGAACCACAGCGCGGTGCGGGAGTCGCCATTCGCGTCGACGGCAGCAAGCTGAGCGGCCTGTTCGGCGAGAAGAACGCTGGCATCCACACGGAAGATCGACGCCACTGTTTCGATGTCGCTGAAGACATCGTCGAAGCTCAGCTGAGCGGGCTGCTCGGCACTCTGGCACGCCGAGGGCGCTACGAAGGTGTTGATGCCCAGAGCGGTCAGATCGGCGCGCTCGCCGGCGCCGTCTGCGCTGAAGGTTGATTCCCACCCGGCAAAGACGAGGTCGGGTTCGAGATCGAGCACGGCTTCTTCGCTCGGTACGCGCTCGGCGATCGAGGTGAGGCCGGCAGCGTCGGATGCCCACTGCTCGGGCACGGGGCCGTCCTGAAACGCGGTGCCGATGATGCGATCGCCCAAACCGAGCGCCAGCAGCATTTCGGTGGTCGATGACTTGATCGTGATGACGCGCTCCGGGGCTGCATCGAAACTCACGTCAAAGCCGCAGTTGCTGAGGTCGACGCTCTGCGCGCTGGCATCGGGGGAGGCGGCGGTTTCGGGTGTTGCGGTGGCACAGCCGCTCAGGGCAAGAGCTGACACTGCGAGAAGCGCAGCGCTGCGAACAACGGTGCGACGGGTGCTGCTGCGGTGAATGTCGGGGCGAGCAGCGAAAAGGGAACGGGTAAGAGCAGACATGGGGCCTTTCGAGAAACGGCGAAGTGGGCGCGAGAATGCGCCACGAAAACGAAAAAGTGTTTCAAGAAGACCGGAAGCCCAATCCTGGGCAAACCAACCACGCCATACCAAGCGCACGGGTCTGTCGCACCAGTCTAGAGAGACGCGGATGCTCGTGCCTACACCGACCCGCACACCCGTGGCCGCTCATCCGTGGGTCGAGAGACTGAGCGATCGCTGACCGGGGGCGACAGCAGGGCCTTCCCGGGGGTAGAATTGTCGATCGTGTCTAGAATCAACGAGAACCCGTACGCCGTGATGGTGCGCGACCTCATTCACCGTCCCGGTGAGATGAGAGAGCACTCCATCACTGTCGTCGTACCCGAAGCCTTTGGCAATGCCGTTATTGCGGTGCCGGCGGGGTCTCAGCTGACGATCAATGGCCGTTTCGAATCGCTTCATGACGGAGTTTTAGTCGACGCTGTTGTCTCGGGACAAGCTCAAGCAGAATGCGTTCGATGCCTCATTGACGTCACGATGACTGTCCGGGTCGAGTTTCAGGAACTTTTCGCGTATTCTGAGGACGAA
Source organism: Salinibacterium sp. VpJ6 (assembly GCF_059767345.1). Taxonomy (NCBI): domain Bacteria; kingdom Bacillati; phylum Actinomycetota; class Actinomycetes; order Micrococcales; family Microbacteriaceae; genus Salinibacterium; species Salinibacterium sp. VpJ6. The sequence continues at coordinate 715,283 of NZ_JBSOQL010000001.1, read as the reverse complement.
GCTTTCGACTACACGGTTATTGACGAGCATGTCGATTTAGAACCTGTAGTGCGGGATTCGGTAGTGTTGTCACTTCCGTTCCAACCGGTCTGTCAAAAAGATTGTCTCGGCCTGTGCCCTGAGTGTGGGGTTCGGTTGCTCGATAATCCAGGACACGAACACGAAGCGCCCATCGATGCCCGCTGGGCAGCGTTGGCCGGCCTCCAAGACTTCACGCAAGACTCGCACGACCACGACTTGAACGACACGAACGATTTCCCTGAGACCCAAGAAGAAAAGAGTTAGTCATGGCAGTACCGAAGCGCAAAATGTCGCGGGCCAGCACCCGCATGCGCCGCGCCCAGTGGAAGGCAACCCCTACCGCTCTCGTTAAGACCGTTGAGAACGGCAAGACCGTTTACAGCCTCCCGCACCGCGCCAAGGTAGTCGAAGACTCCGCCGGCACCCCCCTGTACATGGAGTACAAGGGCCGCAAGGTCGCTGACGTTTAACTAGTCTCCACTTACTCGGGTCGAAAATAGCGATGACGGGCTCCAGCTCACCTGCTGAGCTCTCCGCTGTGCTCGGGGTCAGTATTGATCCCGAGTTGCTCACGCTTGCGTTGACGCACCGTTCTTTCGCGTACGAAAACGGCGGCATCGCGCATAACGAGCGACTCGAATTTCTTGGTGACTCAATTCTTGGCCAGGCAGTAACGGTCAAGCTGTATCGCGATAACCCGGAGCTTGACGAGGGAGACCTTGCCAAGCGCCGGGCTAGTCTCGTTTCTTCTGTAGCTCTTGCCGAAATCGCGCGCCTCATTGGTCTTGGCGCGTTCATTCGCCTCGGCAAGGGAGAAGAGCAAACGGGCGGCCGTGAAAAGCCGTCCATTTTGGCAGACACCGTTGAGGCGATCATCGGTGCCGCCTATCTCGACCTCGGCGGTGACGAAGCCACAGCGCTCGTCCTCCGCCTCGTCGCCCCTCTGCTGGCCGATCCTGCACGGTTCGGCGCGGCGATGGATCCCAAGACGAGCCTTCAAGAGCTCGCCGCCCAGATCGGGCGTGGGGCTCCCGACTATCGCATCGAAGATAGCGGCCCCGATCACTCCAAGCGTTTTCACGCGAGTGTCTGCCTCGACGACGAAGTAATTGCGACAGGTATCGGCTCCAGCAAGAAGCAAGCCGAAATGGCCGCAGCGCTCGAAGCCTGGACCATCCTCCAAGCCGCAGCGAAGTAACCGGCGTGCCCGAACTTCCCGAGGTTGAGGTTGTGCGTGCAGGGCTCGAACCGGCGGTTACTGGCGCGACGGCGGCATCCGTCACCGTCTTCGACGAGCGCTCTCTGCGTCGCCATGAGGGGCCGAGTGAAGACTTCATCGACCGTCTGACCGGTCGCACGTTCCTCACCCCTCAACGCCGCGGCAAGTTCATGTGGCTTCCGCTCGCCGACAGCGCCGAGGTTAGTAAGGCCGAGGCTCACGGCGAAGCACTCGTCACGCATCTCGGCATGAGCGGGCAGGTGCTTCTCCGCGATCGGAGTACGGATGACCGGCTCACGCGCATCCGTATTGAACTTGATCATCCTGACCACGGCGCACTGCGCCTCAACTTTGTCGACCAACGTATTTTCGGCTCGATGGCGATCGACAGCATGCTGCCCACCGTTGATCAGCCCGCTTTCGCGGTGCCGAGCCAAGTTGCGCACATCGCGCGTGATCCGCTCGACCCCTTCTTCGACGATGCAAAGTTCTTGCGATCGCTCAAGGCCAAGCGCACGACGGTGAAGCGGGCGCTGCTCGATCAAACCCTCATCAGCGGGGTCGGCAATATTTACGCCGACGAAGCGCTCTGGGCCGCGCGCGTGCACTACAACCAGCCCACCGAAACACTCTGTCGCGCAAAAGCGGTGCAGTTGCTCGCGGAAGTGCGGGCGGTGTTCTCCAAAGCTCTCGCCGAAGGCGGCACAAGTTTCGACACCCAATACCTCAACGTGAACGGTGAGTCGGGCTACTTCGCGCACTCACTCAATGTCTACGGCCAGCAGGGGCGGGCGTGTCCGCGCTGCGGTCGCGAAGTCGTTCGCGAGAGCTTCATGAACCGCGGCTCGCACTTCTGTAAGTTCTGCCAGCGCATTCGCGTGAGTGCAGCTCGCTAGATCGCCAATGCCGGCAATCTAGCGAGCGCGTATTAGCCCCAGGTGCGCGCGTCGCCGTTCTGGCGGTAGTCGGGCCAGGGGAGATCGATCGGTGGCTGGAAGTCCACCGGCAGCAGGGCGGGCATCGGTTCGTCAGCGACACGCTTGTCGAACTCGCTCTTGGCTTCGGCGAGGAGTGCCGGGTCGACTAGGAGGTCGATGAACGTTCCGGCAACGGTCTTGCCCGCGGTCTCGATGGTGGGGTCGATTGTCTCGGGGATACCGCCGAGAGCGTTCATTACCCAACCGGGGTAGGCGCCCTTGCCCGGCGCAGGCTTGAGCGCGGGGCGTGAGACATAGAAGCGCACGGTCGGCGCGTAGTGCGTCATCTCGACGTAGTCGTCACTCGTCCAGTTCTGCTGCCACGGAGCGAGGTGTTCGCGCAGTGCCTTTTCGGCATCCTGTGGGGTGATGAGCTGTTCGCATTCGTCGAGGAACGGCTTCTCCATGGCGTCGAGGCCAAGGTTGCGCTGAATCTCCTGCGCCACAGCGATTGCGTCAGCGCCGTAGCTCGGAGCGCCCACCGCTTCGAGGTTGTTGTACAGAACGGTCGACATCGCATGGTTGGTGCGACCCGGACGGCTGCGCGCCACCCAGGTGGTCTCAACATCGCAGTGAGCCATAGCGCCGGCGTGCTCAGCGTTACGGTCGAGCACCGCGAGCACGTGCTCCGCCATCTCAATGTTCGGGGTGCGCCACGAATACTGGATGCGGGCGACGCGCGCCGGCAGGTTGTCGGCGGTCGCTTGGCCGTCGAGCAAGATGGCGTCGCTGAGACTCCACCCTCCAAAGCTCGGGAGCATGGCATCCTGCATGATGCGCGACGAGGTGTACATCGACATCAGGGCAACGTTGGCGCCGGGAGCGCGCGCTGCGGAATGCGAAGCAGGGATGGGGGAGTTGGGGTTGGCGTTGAGCTGCCACGACTCCGGCTCATCGCAAATGAAGGTATAAACCTTGCTGTAATACGCACCGCACTGGGTGTCCCAGCGAGCGGTGTTGCACAGCGGCAGCATGTAGAAGGGGTGGAAGCTCACGATGGCATCCACGTTGTCGTAGTAGCCGCGCAGGCCGTGAACGACCTTCGAGCCGTGCATCTTTTCGGCTGGCTCGCCCGTGTATTTGAGGGTGCCGGGGATGTCGTGCTTCTCCATGGCGTGCTTGGTGGCGAGCAGTCCCGCAAGAGTCGAAATGCCGAGCGCTGAGTGCGGGTCGGTGTGACCGGGAGCGAAGCGGCTCATCCCCTCGCGGCTGTCTTCGGTGACGGATGCCGACTGGTTGTTGCCGGGCACGGCGTCGTATTCGGCGTAGCTCAACATCGTGGGCCCGCCCGTGCCGTTGGTCCATTCCGCGCTGAAGGCGGTCGGCATCCCGGCAGAACCTTCTTCAACCGTGAAGCCCTCGGTGCGCAGCAACTCGACATACCACTGGGCCGAACGGAACTCGCGCCAGGCCGGCTCGGCGAGCTGCCAGATGTGGCTGTGCCACTCCGAGAGGCGAGGCATGTTGTCGTCCACCCACGTACGGGCGGTGGCCTTAGCGTCGGCGGCGAGAGCGAGTTCTGTCATGTCGTGATCCTTGAGCTGAAGAGAAGAGGTGAAGTGGTAAGGCAGTGTTGCTGCCCGGCCGGCCCGCGGGCCGCAGTGCTAGCTGTCGGCGGCTTCGAAGATGCTGAGCGGCACGTGAACGAGCGCGAATCCCGGCGTAGCAATCGCTTGAGCGACGGTCTCCGTGAGTTGCTCTGGTTGAGTGACGGAGAAACCGTGACCGCCAAAGGCCGCTGAGAGCACCGACCAGTTCGGTTGCGCCAGCACAACTCCCACAGGAGTGATGCCGCGGTCGCGTTCGTTCTGGTTGATTTCGGCATAACCGCCGTTGTCAACGCACACGATCGTGACATCGAGGCCCTGCTCGATGGCAGTGATGAACTCTTGAACAGCGAACATCAGCGCACCATCGCCCAGAACGCAGACCACGGGCCGATCGGGCGACGCTACCTTGGCGCCCAGCGTTGCCGGGAGGCCGTAGCCGAGGGTCGCGTAGGCAGGCGTGTAGAGGAACGAGTGCGAGATCTCCTGGCGAACGACGCTCGCCATTCCGAAGTAGGTGATCTGCGAGGAGTCACCCGCGACGATCGCGTTCTCGGGGATCGCCTCGTTGATCATGGTCGCCACTCGGTGCAGGGTCGGCGAGACTTCTTGAGCCTCACGAACTGCGGTAGCGCGCACCGTGTCGAGCTCTGCAGCTGTTGTCGCGTTGCCCGTGATGGTGCGGGTAGCCAGAGCGTCGCGCAGCTGGCCAACGATGACCGTGCTGTCTCCGACCAGACCGAGATCGCTCGCGACGTTCTTGTTGAGTTGCGATTCCAAGACATCGATGCGGATGACCGTGCCGGCCGGCGCGATGACGCCGCCCCACAGCTCCGCTTCGCCCAGCTTTGAACCGATGATGAGTACGGCATCCGACTGGTTGATCAGTTCGTGGATGACCGGCAGACGAATCTCGGAGGCCAGCGACAGCGGGTGTGTCTCGGGGATCGACGCCTTGCCGTTGAGCGTTGTCACGACGGGCGCATTCAGCGACTCGGCGAGAGCGGTGAGCTCGCTGCCGATACGGCTCGCACCGCCACCCGCGATGATGACGGGATGGGCGGCAGCGGCCAAGATCTCGGCGGCGCGTTCGACGGCATCGGCATCAGCGGCGGCACGGGCACGCTCAGGTCGGGCCTGCAGCAGTTCTTCCGGGCAATCGCTCGCCGACTCGAGCACGTTGAGCGGAATCTCGATGTGCACGGGGCGCGGGCGACCATAGCGGAACAGCTCGAAGGCGTCGTGAACGGCGGTGACGGCATCCGTCGCGCTCGTGACTCGACGGCTCCACTCCACGATGGCGCCAGCGGCACCCGTGGAATCTTTCGTTTCGTGGAGGGCGCCGTTGTCGGCAAACTCGCTGCCCTCGGCGACGCCGGGGGAGATGAGGATCATCGGGCGGGATTCGCAGTACGCGGTGCCCGCGCCCGACAGAGCGTTGAGCAGGCCGGGGCCGGAGGTGGTAATTACGACACCGGGCAGGCCGGTCTGCTGCGACCAGCCATCCGATCCGTAGCTCGCTCCCTGTTCGTGACGAGTGGTCACGGGGTGAATGCCGAGCGCGCTGAGGGGGCGGTACAGCTCAAGGTTGTGGGTGCCGGGGATGCCGAAGATGGTGTCGATGCCGTAGTTGCGCAACACGGTCATCAGCGCTAGTCCCGCATTGTTCACGTGTACTCCCACGGCGGAGGCGGTTGCGGCAGCGTCAGCGCTGTAGTTGTCGTTGCTGGTTGTAGTCATTGCCGTGCTCACTTCTCGTCGGTGTTGTACTGGCGAACGCCATCAACCCACGTCTCGGCGACGGTAATCGCACCGATCTGAGCACATTCGGTTTCGAAAATGTCGGCGGTCAGCACGGCAAAGTCAGCGCGCTTGCCGACCTCGAGGCTGCCCAAGTCATCTTCGCGCCCCAGCGAGTGGGCCGCGTTGATCGTGTGTGCCCGCAGCGCTTGCTCACGGGTAATCGCGAGGGAGTCGGGGCCGAGCTGAGTACCGCGGCGAGTGATGCGCGTGGTGGCCGCCTGAATGGCTTCCAGCGGACGCGGGTCTGCAACCGGGGCATCCGAGCTGATCGTGATGGGTACGCCAGCCGCAGCGAATTCACCGAGCGGGTTGAAGCGCTCGCCGGGGGTGCCAATGGCCTGTTCTACGCCTTCGCCCCAGTTGAAGTGGTGCTGAGGCTGGTTGACGGGCCGGATGCCGGCTGCCGCCATCCGCTCAATCTGGCCGGCGGTGGGCAGGCCGCAGTGTTCGATGCGGTGCCGGGCGTCACTCGTGGGGTTTTCTGCCTGCGCCGCTTCGATCGCGTCAACGACCATTTCGATGGCGGTGGGGGACTGGGCGTGGGTTGCGGTCTGGAGACCGACGGCGTGAGCGCGGCTGATGAGCGCCTTGTAGTCGGCGGGCTCGTGGTAGAGCTGGCCGGTGCGGCACGGATCTCCGACGTAGCCGTCAGGGAAGTACGCGGTCCAACCGCCGAGAGTGCCGTCGGCGTAGAACTTGATGCCCGAGAAGCTCAAGTGGGCGTTGCCGAAGGCTCCGTGCATCCCGGTTTCGATCGCTTCGTCGAGCAAGTGCGAGAGCAGGTACATCGAGATGCGGGTCTTGAGCTGGTTTTGCTCAGCGAGACGCAGGTAGGTGTCGAACTCGCGACGGGAAACCTGCGCGTCACCAATAGTCGTCACGCCGCCCTCGAGAAAGGCGTTCTGCGCCACGGCGAGCTGACGCACATGCTCCGCGGGGGTGTCGGCGAGGTGGAAGTTGGGGCCGTGGTGGCCGATCTTCACTCCACCGAGGCCGGTAAGAATGTTGCAGGCGGCATCCGAAAGCTCACCGGTGAGGTCCCCATCGGCGTCGCGGAAGAACTCGCCGCCCTGTGGGTTTTCAGTCTCGCGAGTGATGCCAAAGAGTTCGAAGGTGTAGCTGTTGACGACCCCGCCATGGCCGGAAGCATTCATGAGGTACACCTCGCGGTCGAGGGCTACTTCGTCGAGTTCAGTGCGGTGCGGATGGCGCTGTTCGGCGAGATTGCGCTGCTCGTAGCCGTAACCCCGAATCGGTTGCCCCTCGGGAACGGTGTCGGCCGCGGCTTTCAACAGCGCCACAATCTCCGGGATGCTCGAGGCCTTGTCGGGCCCGCAGTCGACCCAGCTCATCATCTGACCGAGCATGAGCGGATGAGCGTGCGCGTCGATGAAGCCGGGCACAATCACCTGGGTTCCAAAGTCGACCCGTGCTGGCTCCGCTGGTGACAACGTCGCTGCGGCGGCGAGACACTGGTCAACGGTTCCGGCGGCGGCGACCTTGCCGGCGAGCATAAGAATGGCGCTCACGACAGTGTTCTCGGCATCCAGAGTGTGGATGGCTCGGGCGGTCACCACCGTGGGGGTGAAATCGGAAAGTGGCACGTCAAAGGCCGAAAGCTTGCGCATGAGTACTCCGGTGAGGTTTTTAGTGAGTGGAGGTTGAGGGTGCCGGTAGCGACACGAGAGGCGTGTCGGGGGTGCCGGTTGAGGCCCACGAGACAACGTTCTGGGCCTGCAGGCGCACATACTCTGCTTCGCTGCGACCAGAGAAGTAGGCGATGTGCGGCGTGATCAGAGCCCGAGGATGACCGAGAAGCGGATGCTCGGCGGTCGGGGGTTCGACATCCAGCACGTCGAGGCCAGCGCCGGCGAGGTGGCCGCTATCGAGGGAGGCGCGAAGGGCAGCGCTGTCGACGAGTCCGCCACGGCTCACGTTGATGAGGTACGAGAGCGGCTTCATCGAGGTGAGGAAGTCGGCATCGACCATGTTCGCGGTGTCGTTCGTGAGCGGCAGGTGCAGCGACAGAACGTCGGACTGCGAACGCACAGCGTCAGCATCAACGCGGCGAAACCCCGCTGCGGCGAAGCGCTCGCGAGTCTCCTCGGTGTCGGGGATGAACGGGTCGTAGCCGATGATCTCGCCGAACAGGGGGCGTGCAAGTTCGGCAAACTTCATGCCGATCCGGCCCAGGCCCATGAGGCCGAGTGTGAGCTCGCTCAGTCGTGGTTGCACGAGAGTATCCCGCTCGTTCCAGCGATCGAAAACGACCGCCTGCTGCGAGAACGTGATGCCACGAGTCAAGTGGAGTGCCATCGCCAAGGCGTGCGTTGCGACCTCTTCGGTTGCGGCGCCGACGATGGTCGTCACCCAGATTCCGTATTCGGTAGCAGCATCCACATCGACGTTGTCGAAGCCCATCGACATGAGGGCGATGACCTTGACCGAGGGCATCCGCTCCATCATTGAGCGAGTGATCTGGGCGTAACCAACGAGCAGTGCGCTCGCGCCTGCTGCGCCAGCGACGATTGCTTCAGCATCCAAAGAATCGAGGTAGCTGACTTCGAAACCGGCAGCGCTGAGAAGATCGCGTCCGGCCGAGAAGTCGGTGCCATCGAGGTCGGTGTAGACGGCGCGAAGCACGTCGCCGCTGCTAGTGGACATGGCTCAAGAACTGCTTCGTGCGCTCGTGCTGCGGGTTCTCGAAGAACTCAGCCGGCTCGGCCTGCTCCACGATCACTCCGCCGTCGAACAGCGTGACCTCGTCAGCGGCCCGACGGGCAAAGCGCACCTCGTGGGTGACAACAATCATCGTCATTCCGGCGGCAGCCAGGTTCTCCATTACCTCGAGAACTTCGCCGACCAGTTCGGGGTCGAGGGCGGATGTCGGCTCATCAAAGAGCATGACGTGCGGGTTGAGAACGAGAGCGCGAGCAATCGCGACGCGTTGCTGCTGGCCACCGGAGAGTTCGGAGGGAAAGTGCCCGTCGCGCTCAGCAAGCCCGACCTTGTCGAGAATCTCGAAGGCACGCTCGCGAGCTTCGACCTTGCCAACACCTTGCACATCGCTCAGGGCGAGCGCAACGTTGTTGAGTGCGGTGAGGTGGGGGAACAGGTTGAACTTTTGGAAGACCATCCCGATGTCGCGGCGCTGCACGGCGAGCTTGCGCTCGGAGTGGTGGGCGATGCGACCGTTGTTGTCAGACGCCCCGATGCGCTTTCCGTCGAGCAGGATCTCGCCAGCATCGGCGGGCTCGAGCAGTGCCATGAGGCGAAGCATCGTCGATTTTCCCGAACCGGATGGCCCGAGAACTGCCTTGACTTGGCCCTTGTTCACGGCGAACTCAACACCCTTGAGCACTTCATTGCCGTTGTACGCCTTGTGGAGGTTGGACACCTGGAGGGTGGGCACGGTGGCCGCTGTCTCGTTGCTCATGGTTGCTTCTCCTTGGGAACGGTAGCGAGCGCGCGGGTGCTCAGCGAGAGCGGAGCGTTGTTCTTCTTAAGGCCTCGCGAGGTCCACAAGAAGCGCTTCTCGATGCGGCTTTGAATGATCGTGATGATCGAGACGATCACGAGGTAGTAAATGATCGCGACGGCGTAGTACTCGGCGTAGCGGAAGGTGATGTTCACGCCAACCTGCGCGGTCGTGAGCAACTCTTTCAGAGAGATGACGGATGCCAGTGAGGAGTACTTGATCAGGCCGATGAACTCGTTACCGGTCGGCGGCAGTGCCGTTCGGATCGCTTGCGGCAGCACAACCTTGCGCATCACGGAGCCGGGCTTCATGCCCAGCGCGCGGCCGGCCAACTCTTGACCGTCATCCACGCTGCTGAGGGCTGAGCGGATGATTTCGGCCATGAATGCCGCTTCAACGAGGCCAAGACCGATGGATGCTGCGATGAACGGGGTGTACCAGTCTGAGCGCAGGGCCGGGATGATCTGGGGCAGTGCGTTCCACATGATGAGCAGAACGAGCAGTGCGGGCAGTGCGCGAAAGAACCACACGTAGAGGTGGGAGGGGCCTCGCAAGTAGGACTTCTTGGAGGTGCGGCCGACGGCGAGGAAGAAGCCGAGAACGGTCGCGATGACGAGCGAGAACGCGGCGACACCGATCGAGGTCAGTGCGCCCCAGAAGTATGCCGGGTTGACGAGCTGCTCGAAGAAGATTTCTGGATTAAAGATCATGTGGTGTGACTCCCTGGTTGTGGGTGGTCACGCGAGGTGACCACCCACAGTCGAGTGTTCTTAGTAAACGTCGACGATCGACGCGTCGAGGTTGTAGTCGGCGGCGATCTTCGCGAGAGTTCCGTCGTCGTAGAGCGCACGGAGCGCTTCAGCGATGGCGGGGCTAAGTTCGCCGTCCTTGGGGGTGAAGACTCCGAAAGTGGTGTCGGGGTCAAACACGCTGTTGGCTACGGCGAGAAGGCCGTCGTTCTGAGTTGCCATGTAGGCGGCTGCAACGTTGGTTTCCACGAGAGCGTCTGACTTGCCGTTGATGACGGCGAGCACGGTTTCTGCAGTCTTGGGGTACTCGGTGTTGGTGATGGCTTCCTTGCCGTCGGCAACACACTCGTCGCTGAGCTTCTGAACGCTCACGGAATTGCTGGATGCTGCTTGGGTTGCCACATTGAGCCCGCAGAGGTCGCTGCCCTCTGTCAGCTTCGCTGCGACGTCGGGGGCTGCCAAGACGGCGGGACCAGCGTTCATGACGGCGGCGGCGTCGGCAATCTGCAGGCGCTCCTCGCTCATGTAGAGACCGCCAAAGATGACGTCGCACTTGCCAGTCTGAAGTCCGGGCATGAGGCCGTCGAACGAGGTCACTTCAAACTTGGTTTCAACGCCCCAGTAGTCCGCTACAGCGCGGATGCCGTCGGCATCGAAGCCGATGATGTCTCCACCGGTGGAGTCGGCGTAGTACTCGAGGGGAGCGTATTCCGGGTCGATGCACGCGGTGAAAGCGTTCGCGTTAACGAGGCCGTCGGGTGCGTTGGATGAAACGGCGGCGCCGGTGTCTGTCGCGGAGTCGGTGCCGGCGGCACACCCCGTCAACAAGGCTGCTACCGAGATGCCGGCGGCGATGCCGATGATCGATTTCTTCATTGTTTCTCCTGTGGCTGCAGAGCGATTCACCCGGTGGAGGTGCTGGGAGGGTGACTTGGTTCTGACCATTGTGTTCATACCTGTGGGTGTTGTCAATGCATTTTTGCACTCCGGTAACCACTGTGACGCAAACTTGTAACAAACGGATGCCAAGAAAGCGATAAATCTGGGCTATTCGCCCAATAAAGTGACAAAACGCTACGTTTCGCGGTGCTGCTGAGATAGTCTGGCCGCGTGGACCAGTTAACCGAGCAATCTTTCGCAATCTTGCGCCACGACGGCAGAACGTCGTTTAGCGATATCGCCCGCCAGCTCGACACCAACCGGGCCAGCATCGCTAAGCGCATCAACCCGTTGTTGCAGTCCGGCGACATCCGCATCATTGCTGCCGTGCATCCGCGACTCTTAGGGCTTCATGTGCTCGCGCACTTGTCGATTCAGACCGAAGGGGATGCCGGCCAGCTGGCCGAGCGCATCTGTCAGTTGAACTCGCCCGTGTTCGTTTCTGAGCGCACGGGAAAGTACCAACTGATCTCGGAGCTCCACACCACGACTATGGCGGAGCTCCACGATGAGATTCGGGCGATTCGTGCTTGCGAGGGAGTCATTGACGTTCAAGTGCTCGTCTACGAACGCACTCTCAAGAGCTTCTTCTTGGGTGAAGAGCCAGCTTTGGCTGACCTGCCCATCGACGCGACCGACCTCAAGCTCATGGAGTTGCTGCAGCACGACGGAAGAATAGGCTATGCCGAGCTGGCCGAAGCCGTCGACCTCTCAATTAGCGGATGCCGCACCCGCATCAACCGTCTGACCGAGACGGGGGCGATGCGCATCGGGCTGATGCGCCAGCGCACCGACATGACATCGCACCTCACCTTCGGCTTCGGCTTTATCACCCAGGGCGACTTGGACCCTCTTGTGCGACTCATCGACGAGCAGGCCGGGGTTGAGTTTATGGCACGCACAATAGGTCGCTTCGATTTCGTTTCGACCATCTCGTTCCCCACGCTGGGCGAGTTCAACGACTTCGTGGCAGCGCTGCGCGGACTCGCTGGAGTGACGTCGCTGGAGACCTGGCTGCACGCCCGCATCCACAAGGAGCGTTACCAGCACAGCCTGCACCGCATCCGCGAAGGCGCTGCAGTCGCAGCACCTTAGGTCCGACGGCGCTGCCGCGCGCTACAGGTCGCAGCGGCTCACTCTGCGCGGCAGAACGGTGCAACCCCGCGCATCCGGTACCGTATAGCAAGGTTCTGACCAGCAACTTGGTCAGAAATTTGACCAACGCTGAGACCAGCAACGACCGGGCGGTGACGTGTACCTCAAGAGTTTGACCCTCAAAGGGTTCAAGTCGTTCGCTCAACCGACCACTTTTGCGTTCGAACAGGGCGTGACGTGTGTCGTCGGCCCTAACGGTTCGGGCAAGTCGAATGTGGTGGATGCTCTCGCCTGGGTCATGGGCGAGCAGGGTGCCAAAACTTTGCGCGGCGGCAAGATGGAAGACGTCATCTTTGCCGGCACCGCTACCAAAGGGCCGCTGGGTCGCGCCGAGGTCATCCTCACGATCGATAATGCGGATGGCGCGCTGCCGATTGAGTACAGCGAAGTCACCATCAGCCGCACCCTGTTCCGCAATGGCGGCAGCGAATACGCGATCAACGGCACCTCATGCCGACTGCTCGACGTTCAAGAACTCCTCAGCGACTCCGGTCTGGGGCGCGAAATGCACGTCATCGTTGGCCAAGGCCAGCTGGATGCGGTGCTGCACGCGAGCCCCGAAGACCGTCGCGGCTTCATCGAAGAAGCCGCCGGCATCCTCAAGCACCGTCGTCGCAAAGAGAAGACGCTGCGCAAGCTCGATGCGATGCAGGCGAACCTCACGCGCCTCTCAGACTTGGCGGGGGAGATCCGTCGCCAGCTCAAGCCCCTCGGCCAGCAGGCCGAGATCGCCAAAGAAGCAGCCTCGATTGCTTCGATCGTTCGGGATGCGCGCGCTCGCCTCCTCGCCGACGAAGTCGTCGAACTGCGCTCCAGCATCAACGACTTCAGCCGCAGCGAGAGCGAACGCAAAACGCAGCGCATCGTGCTGCAAGAGCAGCTCGACCAGAACAAGTTGCGCGAAGCCCGTCTCGAACAGGCGCAGGTCGGTGGCGAAGTAGATGAAGCCCGCCGCGTAGCCTTTGGTCTCGAATCGGTGCAAGAGCGCCTGCGCAGTCTGTACACGCTCGCCAACCAGCGTCTCTCGCTGCTCGGCCAGCAGAGTGATGCTCCTGTCTCCAGTAATAGCGTCAGTCAAACTCTTGTCGACGAAGTTAAGGCCGGCGCTGATGAACTTGCCGCCGGTGTCGCGGATGCCGAGAAGGCCGTCGCCGCTGCTGCTGCCGCAACCGCCACGGCGAAGGCTGCGCTCGACTCGCTCGACGAAGAAATTGCCGCGCAGAGTGCGCTCGTGTCGCGTCACGAGTTGGAGAGCGCCGGGTTGACCGCTCGCGTTGAAGTCGCCACCTCCACTCTGACCGCAGCCCAGGGTGAACTCGTGCGTCAGCAGCAGGCGCTCGCCGAAGCGCAGGCTCGCCGCGAGGCCGCTCAGGCCGAGTTCGAAGCCCTCGAAGCTGAGGCCGGCAACTCCACGATCGAAACCGATGGCTCGCTCGACACCGCGTACGAAGCCGCCGAAGCGAAAGTGTCGAGCGTTCAGGCAGAGATCGAAGCCCTGCGCGAAGCACTCCACACGTCCGAGCGTGAGCGTGATGCGCTCGCCGCCCGCAACTCAGCGCTGTCGCTCGCCGTTGATCAGAAAGACGGCTCCAGCGCTCTCGTCGCGGCTCAGCTCGCGGGCATCCGCGGTCTCGTTGCTGAACACGTGAAGATCACGCCCGGCTACGAAGCGGCCATCGCTGCCGCTCTCGGCACGCTTGCGGATGCCGTACTCGCCGATGACCGCGATTCGGCCATTGATGCGCTGGCCGAGTCTGCCTCGCGCGATTTCGGTCGCGTTGAAGTGGTCGTGGCCAACGCCGCGAAGCAGACCGTCTCGCTCGGAACGGCGGCCGGCACCGTGCCCGCCACCGACGTCGTCACCGCGCCTGATGGCGTTCACGGTCTCCTCACTCACGTGCTCATTGCCGACGATCTCGAGGCTGCTCGCGCGGCCTATGGCTCGCTGTCGAACGCCGCCGACCTGACCTTCGTGACCCGCGACGGCGACGTACTCACTCAGTTCGTGCTGCGCGGAGGCTCTGGCGCCAAGCGTTCACGCCTCGAACTCGTCGCCGAGCGGGATGCCGCCGCCGACAAACTCGGTGTCGTCACGACCCAGATCGAGCGCACGAGCTTCGAGCTCGACGAAAAGCGCCGTGAACTCACCTCCGCCAAGGCCGATGCCGAAGCCGCTCTTGTGGCCCTGCGCGAGTATGACGCCCAGCTTGCCGCGCAATCCGAATTGCTTGGCCGCCACCGCATCCAGGCCGAAGCAGCCCAGGCCGAGTGTGACCGCCTAGCCCGCGCCGTCGACGTCGCCGAAGAAGCGGTAGCCGACGCGACTACCGAAGTGGCTCGCGCACAAACCGCGGCCGACAAGTACCAGGCTGCTCCGCGCCCCATGCTCGACGTCTCCGAACGCGAACCCATGCTGGCCGAAGTGGATGCCGCCCGGGCTCGTGAAGTCGAGCTGCGCATTCAGATGGAGACCATCCGCGAGCGGGTTCGCGCTGAGCGTGCGCGCGCCGAACAACTCGCCGCCCAGCTCGTGCGCGAGCGCGAAGCAGCGCAAGAGCAGGCCCGATTGGCCGTTATTCGTCAACGACAGATGGCATCCGCCACGAAGGTCGTCGAGATGTTGCCCGCGGTGCTCGATTCTGTTGATCGTTCGCTATCGGAGGCACGCGTTTCGCTCGCCTCGAAAGAAGCAAAGCGCTCAGTGCAGAACGAAGAGCTTTCGGCATTGCGCCGTGAAGAGTCTGCGCTGCGTGAGCGTCTCTCGGCCGTCAGCGAAAGCGTGCACGGCCTCGAAATGCAGATCTACGAGAAGAAGCTGCATCTCTCGAGCCTGCTCGAACGATCGGGCGAAGAACTCGGTCTCGTCGAAGATGTACTCGTGGCGGAATATGGCCCCGCGGTGCCGGTTCCCGACGATCGCGAGAGCGACCCGAGCGACGAGCCTAAGACGGCGGCTGGCGGCTCCAGTAGCGAAGAATCCAACGACAGCGACAGCAACGTCCGCAGTGACGACAGCGTCGCTGACCGCAACGACGGCGCCACCGATGGTGACTCGGACGAGGCTGCCGAGCCCGTGGCATCCGGTCGCCCCTTTGTGCGTGCCGAGCAGGAAGCTCGACTGCAGAAAGCCGAGCGCAAGCTTGCTCGCTTGGGCCGGGTGAACCCGCTCGCGCTCGAGGAGTTCGACGCTCTTGAGCAGCGTCACAAGTTCTTGACCGAGCAGCTCACTGACCTTACAAACACCCGCAAGGACCTGCTGACGATCATCGACGAACTCGATGACAAGATGCAGTCGATTTTCGCGAGCGCTTTCGAAGACACCAAGAACGCCTTCAACGACGTGTTCCCCGTGCTGTTCCCGGGTGGCACCGGCAGCATCTTCTTGACTAACCCGGATGACCTTCTGACGACGGGTATCGAGGTCACCGTGAAGCCCGCCGGTAAGAAGATCGAACGACTGTCTCTGCTGAGCGGTGGTGAGCGTTCGCTCGCTGCCGTCGCGCTCCTGATCGCGATCTTCAAGGCGCGCCCCAGCCCGTTCTACATCATGGACGAGGTCGAGGCTGCGCTCGACGACGCCAACCTGGGCCGTCTGCTAGCGATCTTCGAAGACTTGCGTCAAACGAGCCAGCTCATCGTCATCACGCACCAAAAGCGCACGATGGAGATTGCGGATGCGCTCTACGGTGTCAGCATGCGCGCCGACGGTATCAGCGCCGTGGTTGGCCAGCGCGTCGCCAAGGAGACCGCCTCGGCTGACGCGAGCTAGTCGACTCGCTTGAGCGGTTCGCCGTTGACGGTGTGCACGCACCAGCCGCTGTGTAACTTCTCGATTGTTGATACTGAGCCGTTGAGAATGTGGTCGAAATCGCGTCCCGCGAGTTCGCTCAACGTGTACCGGATGATCGTGCCGTGACAGACAACGATGACCTTTTTCCCGGGGTAGTCCTGGGTGACCTCGTTCAGCGCAGCGATACCACGTTCGACAACATCGTGCAGCGACTCAAGCCCGGGGTACACGGTGCTGTTCGGCCAACGATCGTCGATTTCCACCTTGGTGAGGCCTTCGCCTTCTCCGTAGTCGCGCTCGATGAGCAAGTCGTAGCTGCGACCGAGTTCGAGGCCTAAGCCGTCGGCGATGATCTGCGCAGTTTCGCGGGCACGCTGCAGGGGAGAGCTGACAATGACGTCCCACTCGGAATCGCGCAGAACTTCAACGGCCTGTCGCGCCTGCTGGCGACCGGTGTCGTTGAGCGGGATGTCGCTGGAACCTTGCATGCGTCCGGCAGCGTTCCAGTCGGTTTGGCCATGGCGAATCAATGAGAGCATTCAAAAACCCTAGCGCGGTTAGGGAAGCGGCATGCACCTGCCTTAACCTGTAGTCATGGCAGCATCCTGGTCGCTCTCGGGCGCACTCAAATCTATGTTCGCGCGCGACACGATCGACGCTGATACGTGGAACGATCTCGAAGACGCGATGATCTCGGCCGACTTCGGCCCCGACATCACCGAGTCGGTCATCGATGAGTTGCGAGCAAGTGTGGCGAAGTTCCGCACCGACGACCCCGCAGACTTGAAGCGGATGCTGCGCGAAACTCTCGAGGAGCGTCTCGCTCGTCTCGACCCGACCCTCACTCTCAGCGCCCGCCCCGCGGTCGTACTGGTCGTGGGCGTCAATGGCGTCGGAAAGACCACCACGATCGGCAAGTTCACGAAGTTTCTCGTCGGCCATGGCCGCTCGGTGGTTGTGGGTGCAGCAGACACGTTCCGCGCCGCTGCCGTTGAGCAGTTGGCGACGTGGGCCGAGCGCGGGGGAGCATCGATCGTGCGCCCGCAGCAGCAGGGCCAGGATCCGGCATCCGTCGCCTTCCAAACCGTGGAGCGCGCTCAACGCGACGGCATCGACATCGCCATCATCGACACCGCTGGTCGTTTGCAGACCAAGAGCGGTCTGATGGATGAGCTCGGCAAGATTCGTCGCGTTGTCGAAAAGCAGACTGAAATCGCCGAGGTATTGCTCGTGCTCGACGCGACGACAGGCCAGAACGGTGTGGCTCAGGCAGAAGCGTTCATTCAGCACGCGGGAGTGACCGGATTGGTCATCACGAAGCTCGATGGTTCAGCGAAGGGTGGTTTCGTGCTTGCCGTTCAGGAGCGCACGGGCATCCCCATCAAACTCGTCGGGCAAGGCGAGGGTATCAACGACCTCACCGGTTTCACCCCGCACGTCTACGTGCAGGGCCTCGTCGGTTAGTTCGGGGCAGATGCCTGCGAGCCAGATGCTGCGGGCCAGACGCTGCGAGCCCGTGCCTACCCGCCAGTAGGCCGCGAGCTAGTTGCTGACTGCTTTGTGCGCGGCAGACAGCTCGAGGTAGTGCGCGGCGTTTTCGCGAACGCCAGCCTTCTCTTCGTCGCTGAGTTCGCGGCGAACCTTGGCGGGCACTCCGGCCACGAGCGATCCGGGCGGGATGATGGTGCCTTCCAGAACAACGGCCCCCGCCGCGACGAGCGACCCGGTTCCGATAACGGCACCGTTGAGCACGGTCGCGCTCATGCCGATGAGGCAGTCGTCTTCGACGGTGCAGCCGTGCAGCACAGCGCCGTGGCCAACGCTCACGCCGGAACCGACTGACGTGGGGATGCCCTCGTCGCAGTGCACCGTGACGTTGTCTTGCAGGTTCGAGCCTTCGCCGATCGTGATGGAGTCGGTGTCGCCGCGCAGCACGGCGCCGTAGAAGATGCTCGCGCGCTCAGCGAGGGTGACCTGCCCGATAAGGGTTGCGTTGGGCGCGACGAAAGCGCTGTCGGCGACGGAGGGGGTTTGTCCGGCGAGGGTCACGATGAGAGCTGTCATGTCTCTAAGCTATCGCGTGCTGCGTGCGGGATTTGCGTCACTGTGGACGCTCAGCGGGAGAAGCGGGAGGCGATTTCGATGAGCACGCTTTCCTTACCGACGTAGATGCCGTCGGCGCGGGGCCAGTGGCCAATCACATCGGTGAAGCCGAGCGCGTCAGCGCGGCCGACGGCGTCTTCCCACGTGTCCACGCTTTCCAGACTGAACTGGGGTGCGCCATCCAAATTCAGATAGCGATCGAGGGTCGCGGATGCTCGGCCGGCCTTCTCGAGTCCGTCATCCATGCGCGCGGCGGTGTCGGCGACAATCTGCCACCACTCGTCGAGGGTGTCGGCGGTGCGGCCGAGAGTGAGCCAGCCATCGGCCAGTTCGGCGGTCAAGCGCAGGCCGCGGGGGCCTTCGGCGGCGACCACGAAGGGCATGCGTGGTCGTTGGGCAGGCGCCCCGACCATCCGAGCATTGACGGCAGTGAACCAGTCACCGCTGAAGCTGATGCCGCCGCTGCCGGGGTCTTCGAAGCGCAGTAGCTCGTCGAGTCCGCGCACAAACTCTTCGAAGCGGGCATGACGTTGGCGCGGAGTGAGCTCATCTTGGCCGAGCACCGTCGCGTCGAAACCTGTGCCGCCCGAGCCGACGCCGAGCAGAAAGCGGCCAGCGCTCACATCGTCGAGGGTTGCGAGCTCTTTGGCAAAGGGAACCGGATGCCGGTAGTTGGGCGAGGCGACAAAAGTGCCGAGCCCGATGCGGCTCGTCACACTCGCGGCTGCCGTGAGCGTGGGAATGGTGGCGTACCACTGTTCATCGGCGAGAGATCGCCACGACAGGTGGTCGTAAATCCACGCGTGATCGAAGCCCATTTCTTCGGCCTGAATCCAGCGATGTTGGGCGTCAGCCCACGGCTGTTGGGGCAGTATGACGATTCCGTGTCTCACGTTCTCACCCTACTCCGAGCCCCTGTCGGCGTTGTGGAGTCGCAGCACAGCAAAAGACACCTTAAACTGGTGGCATCATGGCCACTTTTGGAAATCTCACCGACCGCCTCGCGGATACCTTCAAGAACCTGCGCGGCAAGGGCAAGCTCAGCGAAGCGGATGTCGATGGCACCGTTCGCGAGATTCGCCGTGCCCTGCTCGAAGCTGACGTTGCGCTCGAGGTTGTTAAGCAGTTCACGGGTCGCGTTCGCGAACGTGCTCTCGGCCACGAAGTTTCTGCTGCGCTGAACCCCGCGCAGCAGGTGGTGCAGATCGTCAACGACGAGCTCGTCACGATTCTCGGTGGCGAAGCCCGCCGCATCCAGTTCGCTAAGAACCCGCCGACCGTCATCATGCTCGCGGGTCTGCAGGGTGCCGGTAAGACGACGCTCGCCGGAAAGCTCTCCAAGTGGCTTGCGGCTGACGGCCATACGCCGCTGCTGGTCGCTGCCGACCTTCAGCGCCCCAACGCCGTCACGCAGCTGCAGGTAGTTGCTGAGCAGGCGGGCGTTGCCGTCTTCGCGCCTGAGCCGGGTAACGGCAAGGGTGACCCGGTCAAGGTTTCTAAGCAGGCCATGAAGTTTGCCAAAGACAAGCAGCACGATGTGGTCATCATCGACACCGCTGGTCGTTTGGGTGTGGATGCCGAGCTGATGAAGCAGGCCGCTAACATTCGCAAGGCTGTTGACCCTGACGAAGTTCTTTTCGTTATTGACGCGATGATCGGTCAAGACGCTGTCACCACTGCTCGCGCCTTCCAAGAGGGCGTTGACTTCACGGGTGTCGTGCTGTCGAAGCTTGATGGTGATGCTCGCGGTGGTGCAGCGCTGTCTGTTGCCTCCATCACCGGGCGCCCGATCATGTTCGCCTCGACGGGTGAAGGTCTTGACGACTTCGAGCCGTTCCACCCCGACCGCATGGCGAGCCGCATCCTCGACCTGGGTGACATCCTCACCCTTATCGAGCAGGCTCAAAAGACTTTCGACGAAGAAGAGTCGCGCAAGGTCGCCGAGAAATTCGCGACTGACACCTTCACGCTCGATGACTTTCTGCAGCAGATGCAGCAACTCAAGAACATGGGCTCGATCAAGGGCATGCTCGGCATGCTTCCCGGCGCCAAGGGTATGCGCGAGCAGCTCGACAACTTCGATGAGTCGGAGATCACGCGCACTGAGGCCATCATCCAATCGATGACCAAGCAGGAGCGCACCACCCCGAAGCTCCTCAACGGCTCTCGTCGCGTGCGTATTGCGCGCGGTTCGGGAACGACCGTTACCGAGGTGAACGCTCTCGTCAACCGCTTCGAGCAGGCGGCCAAGATGATGAAGACCGTTGCGAAGGGTGGCGTGCCGCAGATTCCGGGCATGGGCCCGATCCCCGGTGGCCACGGTGGCAAGTCGTCGAAGAAGAACCAGAAGAAGAAGGGCTCGAAGTCAGGTAACCCCGCCAAGCGCGCAGCGGAAGATGCTGCTCGCGCTCAGGGCGTTGTTGCTCCTTCGGCTCCCTCCGGTTCAGGCTTCGGTCTCGGCGGCTCCAAGGCTCCTGCCGGCGGTCCGTCGCCAGAAGAGCTCGAGAGCCTGCAAAAGTTCCTAGGCCGCTAATTAGCCCTACGGCGTCTGCACGATTGTGCTGCCCGCAGAGCGCGCGGATTTGCTCTTCGTTGTGTCGCCCGCTCGGGATACTGTGGAGCTATGACACAGAGCCGTCCCGTTCGTATTGCCGTTCAACTTCAACCCCAGCACGCCGAATACTCGGTCATTCGTGACCGAGTAAAAGAGCTTGAACAGCTCGGAGTTGACGTTCTCTTCAACTGGGATCACTTCTTCCCGCTTTACGGCGAACCAGACGGCCTTCATTTTGAAGCGTGGACCGAACTTGCCTCGTGGGCTGAGATGACGAGTCGTGTTGAATTCGGCACGCTCGTGAACTGCAACAGCTACCGCAACCCCGACCTGCAGGCCGATATGGCTCGTACGCTTGACCACATCAGTGGTGGCCGCTTCATCTTCGGCACGGGCTCGGGTTGGTTCGAGCGTGACTACCAGGAGTACGGCTACGAGTTCGGCACTGCCGGTTCGCGGTTGGATGCTCTCGCTGAGGCATTGCCTCGTATCGAGTCGCGCTGGGGCAAGTTGAACCCGGCGCCGACGCGCAAAATCCCCGTACTTATTGGCGGTGGGGGAGAGAAGAAGACTCTCAAGCTCGTAGCCAAGCACGCCGACATCTGGCACAGCTTCGCTACCGGTGACGAGCTCGTTCACAAGCTGAGCGTTCTCGCCGGCCATTGCGAGGCTGTCGGCCGCGATATCAACGAAATTGAAATCTCGAACGAGCTGCGCGACAAGAGCGTTGAAGACGCCGACAGCATGCGCGAGCAGGGCATCACGCTCTTCACGTTGGGCATTACTGGCCCCGAGTACGACCTCACGGCGGCCAAGCAGTGGCTCGCGTGGCGTGACTCTCAGAACGGTTAACGGCACCTCTTTGGGGCTTTATTGGCGATCGGTTCCCGAAGCGCGCAAAACTCTGGCAGAATAGGCGGTTGAGTCCTCCGTAGCCCGACCCTCTAATCAGGCCCGGATGGAATCCACTAGAGCTTTTCTGCCGAGTGTGCCCCCACGCTCACGGCTAGCGGTTCGCCACCAATAAACATTTAAATCAGGAGAATTGTGGCTGTAAAGATTCGTTTGAAGCGCATGGGCAAGATCCGTGCACCGTTCTACCGCATCGTCGTTGCCGACTCGCGCAAGAAGCGCGATGGTCGTGTCATCGAAGAAATCGGAAAGTACCACCCCACCGAGGAGCCCTCGTTCATCGAGGTCGAGTCCGAGCGTGCGCAGTACTGGTTGAGCGTTGGCGCCCAGCCCAGCCCGCAGGTTGAGGCTATCCTCAAGCTGACCGGCGACTGGGGCAAGTTCAAGGGTGACAAGAACGCTGTCAGCACCGTCAAGGTCAAGGAAGCTAAGGCTGAGTTCCAGGCTGACGAGAAGAAGAAGCCTGTTCTCAAGCCCAAGACTGAAAAGGCTGAGCCTAAGGCTGAAGAGGCACCTGCTGCAGAGGCTCCCGTCGCTGACGAGGCTCCCGCTGAAGCTCCTGCCGCTGACGCAGACAAGGCTTAGCAATTGCTCGCTCCCGCTTTAGAACATCTCGTCAAGGGAATCGTTGACCACCCCGACGAGGTCCAAGTCGTTGCGAAAAACACGCAGCGCGGTGACCTCCTCGAGGTTCGCGTGCACCCAGAGGATCTCGGCCGTGTCATCGGTCGCTCTGGTCGCACCGCGAAAGCTCTGCGCACGCTGATCACGGCTCTGGCCGATGGTCGCAAGGTGCGTGTCGACGTTGTCGACACTGACTTCTAGCCAGTGAGCGAAACAAAGATTCCCCGCGAAGGTCGCACACAGCTGCGAGTGGGGCGCTTGACGAAAGCTCACGGGCTTAAGGGAGCGATCAAAGTTGAGATGTACACGGATGCCCCGGAACGTCGTTTCGTTCCGGGCGCCGTGTTTTCTCTCCAAGTGCCCACGAGTTCTTCGTGGCACGGAAAGACACTCGAGCTCGTAGAGCTCAAGTGGTTCAACGCACAGCCGGTCGCGTTCTTCAAGGGCGTTCCTGACCGCAGCGCTGCAGAAAAGCTTGTAAAAGCTATTCTCTGGATCGATCACGACCCCAACGAGGCGCCAGAAGAGGATGCGTGGTTCAACCACCAGCTCGTCGGCCTCAAGGTCATCCGTGACGGCAAACAGGTCGGTACTCTCGCGCAGGTTGATCATTTCCCCGCGCAAGATCTGCTGACTGTGACGACGGATAACGGCGATGTGCTGGTTCCGTTTGTGAAATCGATCGTGGCGAGCGTCGACATCGAAGCGGGCGAGATGGTTGTTACGCCTCCGCCAGGACTCTTCGAAGAGATCGCTGACGAGGCTGCGGCTGCTGAAGCAGATGTTGCTGAGGCAGACGGCACTGAGACGGACGCCACTGAGACGGCTGCCGACGACGCAGGCAACTCCACCGAATCCGACTAACAGTAAGGGTCGACGAGTGCGCATCGACATTCTGACGATCTTCCCGGATTTCTTCGGGGTGCTAGACATTTCTCTGCTTGGTAAAGCGCGCGAGCGTGGAATCATCGAGTTGGGCGTGCACGATCTGCGTGACTACACGCACGATCGTCACCGCACTGTCGACGACACTCCTTACGGCGGTGGCGCTGGCATGGTCATGCGCCCCGAGCCGTGGGGCGAAGCGCTGGATGCCACGCTCACGCCCGAAACGGTGGTCATCGTTCCGAGCCCTGCCGGTGTTCCTTTCACGCAGGCAGCAGCCCGCGAGTTGGCTCAAGAGAAGCATCTCGTCTTTACGTGCGGCCGCTACGAAGGCATCGACCAGCGCGTCATCGACTATGCCGCCGACACGGTTCGTGTTCGCGAGATCAGCCTGGGCGATTATGTGCTCAACGGTGGCGAAGTCGCCACGATGGCCATGATTGAAGCGATTGGCCGTCTGGTGCCGGGCGTGGTCGGAAACCCCGAAAGCCTCACCGAGGAAAGCCACGAAAACGGCTTGCTTGAGTACCCCAGCTACACGAAACCGTCGACGTGGCGTGAACGCTCCGTGCCGCCGGTGCTGTTGAGCGGAAACCACAAGGCGATTGCCGATTGGCGTTACGAGCAGCAGCTCGAACGCACGCGTCGAGTGCGCCCCGATCTTCTGCCTGACGGCGAGTAGTAAGCGCTTCAGCTCAGGAGTTTAGGCGCTTACTTGCGCGCAGTGAGAACGAGCGGGCCGTCGGGGGTAACCGCAACCGTGTGCTCGAAGTGGGCGGCGCGAGAGCCGTCGATGCTCCGCAGTGTCCAGCCGTCGTCATCCGTGTAGATGTCGTCGGTGCCGATCATGAGCCATGGTTCGATCGCAAGGACGAGGCCGGGCTTCAGCGGCATGCCGCGGCGTGCCTTGCCGTCGTTGGGGATGTGCGGGTCGCCGTGCATTTCGCGGCCAACGCCGTGACCACCGAAGTCGAGGTTCACTTCGTAGCCTGCGCCGTAGGCGACGTCTCCGATGGCGGCCGAGATGGCGCCGATGCGGTTGCCAACGATGGCGGCGGCGATGCCGGCGTCAAGGGCACGCGAGGTGGCATCCATCAGCTTGAGGTCTTCGTCGCGGGGAGTACCCACGGCGAACGTGATCGCAGAGTCGGCAACCCAGCCATCGACCGCGACAGCGAAGTCGAGGCTCAGGAGGTCGCCATCTTTTAGCGTGTAGTCGTGGGGGAGTCCGTGCAGGGCGGCGTCGTTGACAGACGTGCAAATAACCTTGCCGAAGGGCGAAGCTCCGAACGAGGGGTGGTAGTCGATGTAGCAGCTCTCGGCGCCACGTTCGCGGATCATGCTGTGCGCGAGGGCATCGATCTCGAGCAGGTTGGTGCCCACCTTGGTGGCCGCTTCCGTTGCGGTCAGAACGCTGGCCACGAACTCGCCGGCTGCCTTCATCTCGTTGATTTCGGCGGGGGTTCTCAACTCGATCATGCGGTAGCTGCCTCTTTCGTGTGCGGTGCCAAGAGTTGCGCAATGAACTCTCGGAGCTTGTCGATAAACGGTTCTTCACCGCGCGGGTCATACAAGAATGCACGCTCGAGGAGTGAATCGGCGATTTCTACCGTCACTTCGATATCGAAAGCGAGGGCATCCGAGGCCGGAACTTCGTACGTGGTGACCAGAAGGTCAGTCAGAATTTCGGCCAGCGCCGTGTTGTTGCTCTTGCGATCGACGTTGAAACGGCGGTCGATGATGTTGCCGAACGACAGCACTCGAAAGCCCGGCTCGGTGCGGCAGAGTTCAATGTAAACGTCGATCGCAACGTTGAGGGCGTCGAGAGCGTTGGTTGCGCGCTTATTGAGAGTTGCTGAGAGTCCGGCGCGGTACTTGTCGAAGTTGCGCGACGCCAAACCCCGAAGCAGCGACTGGATGTTGGGGAAGTAGCGGTAGATAACGCCAACAGAGGACTGCGCTCGCTTCGATACATCGCTCGTGGTGAGCGCGTCGATTCCGACTTCATCGAGCAGTACCGCGGCCGCATCGAGGAGCACGTTGATTCGTTCTGCACTCCGCTGCTGCACTGGTTCGGTGCGAACGTTCGCGGGGTTGGGCACGGGGGATACCTAGTCTTTCGGTCTGATGCTTCTCAGCATTCCTGATCACAACGAAGATACCCTGAGAACCATGATGATTAGGCGCGCGTTCTACTACTGGCAGTTCATCGCTGTAATCGTGTTGCCGCTGTGGGTATTGATCGCCCGCGGCATCTACGGTTCGAGCGTTGGCTGGGATTTCGTACTGTTCCTCATCCTGTGCCCGATTCTGGCGTTCGCTCTGCTGGCCATCGCGGGGCTCACGGTCGCCCGTAAGAGTGTGCGCGATTCGAAGCAGGTGTCGTGGATTGATGCCGGAGTTCTTGCCGCCTGGCACGCGGCAATCATTATCTACGGCTTTGTGGATGCTCCGTTCCCGGCCGCGCTCATCGTGATTGTTGCCATCGCGGCGTTCTGGATCGCGCTCTGGCAGCTCGTCACCGAGACCCGCAATCGCTTCACAAGCCTCGTCGAGGGCTTCGAGCGCGACGCGCAACGACCCTCACGGCCGGGAGAGAACCTCGACAACGGTCGCGTCATCATCCTCGAAGCCGAGGAGAATCGCACTTTCGACTGAATGTGTGGCAGAATTATCGATTGTGCTCGCGCACGACTCTGCCATGAGGGCGTCGTAACCGCTTGAAGCACAAATTTTCTTATCTAACTAAGTGCGTTCGACTCATGGCGGGCGCAGAGAGCGATTACTCATGCATATCCTCGATGGCGTCGACAAGGCGTCTCTCAAAGACAACATTCCTGACTTCCGTGCCGGCGATAACGTCAAGGTTCACGTAAACATCATCGAAGGTACGCGCTCGCGTATTCAGGTGTTCCAGGGCGTTGTAATCGGTCGTTCAGGCCACGGCGTTCGCGAGACCTTCACTGTTCGCAAGATCAGCTTCCAGGTCGGCGTAGAGCGTACCTTCCCGGTTCACTCGCCCGTAATCGACCACATTGAGGTCGTTTCGCGTGGACTCGTTCGCCGCGCCAAGCTGTACTACCTGCGCGACCTGCGCGGTAAGAAGGCGAAGATCAAAGAGAAGCGCGACAACTAACACTCGCGTAATTCACAAACCAATGGCTCCCAGCGGCATATGCTTGCTGGGAGCTTTGGGGTTTAATGACAAACAATACTGTTGACGACGCGCTGCCCAGCAGCAACAGCGAGCGCCACCGTGCCGCCAAGAAGACGGGCGGCTGGAAGCTGTTTCTTCGTGATCTTCTGATCATCTTCGTGGCTGCGATCGTGATTTCTTTCTTGATCAAGACGTACCTCGTGCGGTCGTTCTACATTCCGTCGTCGTCGATGGAAAACACCCTCCAAATTGATGACCGCATTCTGGTCAACCAGCTTGAGCCCGCTCTCTTCCCGGTCGAGCATGGCGACGTCGTCGTCTTCACCGATCCGGGCGGCTGGCTTCCCGCAGTTTCGAGTGAGCCTGAGAACTGGTTCGTCGGCGCTGTCGATGGTGTTCTCGCGTTCGTGGGTCTGAGCGCCCCTGACAGCAGCAATCACCTCATCAAGCGAGTCATTGGGCTGCCCGGCGACACCGTGGAATGCTGCAACGAATTTGGCCAGATAATCGTCAACGGCATCCCGCTTGAAGAGCCCTACATTCTGCTGCCGGATGCTGTTACCAAAGCGACTCAAGAAGACTTCTCGGTTACGGTGCCCGACGACTCCATCTGGGTCATGGGTGACAACCGCTACAACTCTGCAGACTCCGCGTTCCATAAAGACGACCCCACGGGCGGTTTCGTGAAAATTGACTCTGTCGTGGGGCGTGCCTTCTTGATCAGCTGGCCCACCGAGCGGTGGACCATGCTAGACAACTACTCCACGACGTTCCAGCGGGTCACGCAGAACGCCGAGTAGATCGTGGCAGTGTCAGACCCGCACAGCGAGGTCGAGAGTGAACTCTTTAATACAGGTGCGCGAGCGGTAATCGGTTGCGACGAGGTCGGTCGTGGCGCGATCGCCGGCCCCGTTGGCGTTGGCATGACCGCGATGACTCCTGCCCACGGCGTCTGGCCGGTGGGACTGCGTGACTCCAAGATGCTCAGCCAAAAACGGCGCGAACTTCTTGAGCCGCTCACGCTCGAGTGGGCACCACTTTCTGCCGTTGGCTACGCGGATGCCAAAGAAATCGATGCGATCGGCATCACGGCCGCCTTGGGGCTGGCCGGCAAGCGCGCGCTCATCCAATTGCATGAAGCAGGCCTTGACGTCATGTCGAGCGTGGTGCTGCTGGACGGCAGCACCGACTGGCTCAGTGGCGCCCTGACCGTTGCGCCGCGAGTGCAGACCAGGGTGAAAGCTGACCGTGACTGTGTCTCGGTTGCTGCGGCATCCGTCGTGGCAAAGGTGCACCGGGATCGCCTCATGATCGAGGCCGACGAGGAGTACCCCGGCTATGGCTGGCCGAGTAACAAGGGCTACGGTTCCGCAGCGCACTTTGAAGCGGTGCGCAGTCTTGGTGCCACCGAGCTTCATCGGCACACATGGTTGCGCTAGCGCGGCCTACAATAAGGGCAGCATGGATGAAGACGAGTTTGAAGACTACGACCGCGAGGTCGAGCTTGCGCTGTACCGCGAATACCGCGATGTAGTGAGCCAGTTCCGTTTTGTGATCGAGACGGAACGGCGGTTTTACCT
Source organism: Salinibacterium sp. VpJ6 (assembly GCF_059767345.1). Taxonomy (NCBI): domain Bacteria; kingdom Bacillati; phylum Actinomycetota; class Actinomycetes; order Micrococcales; family Microbacteriaceae; genus Salinibacterium; species Salinibacterium sp. VpJ6. The sequence goes on along the minus strand of NZ_JBSOQL010000001.1, from coordinate 687,790 downwards.
GGCCAACGAGGTCGATTTGGTGCGCCGCGATACCGAGCACGACTTCTACTTTGAGCTCTCGATGACCGACGTGTGGGTGTGGGATGTTTACCGTTCCGACCGGTTTGTGAAGAGTGTGCGCGTGTTGACGTTCAAGGACGTCAACATTGAAGAGCTCAGCGCGAAAGACCTTGAGTTGCCGAAGGAACTCGCACTCGACGAGTAACAACTAGGGGAGAGCGCGGCGAGCGTTGTCTTGCACGAGCGCTCCGAGGGGGAGAGTGGGATGTCCGCCACGGTCGATCCGGCAGAGTTCGTTCGCCTTATCCGTGCTCGTGCTCTGTCAGAACTCGCCAGAAACGTGCGATCGACGCCGATCGATGAGATAGTTCCCGTTCTCGAAGCGCTTCCCAGCGATGATGCGGCGATTGTCTTCCGGCTGCTGGGCAAAGACGAATCGATCAGCGTGTTCGATTCGCTCGATTCTGGTGCCCAAGCAGACCTCATCGCTGAACTCGGCGATGGACAGATCGCTGCCGTCTTCACGGCGCTCGATCCTGAAGAGCAAGCGTGGCTCCTCGACGAATTGCCCGCTAAGGTCGCTAAGCGATTGATGGCCTCCCTCAATCAGGCAGAGTTCAGCGCGGCAATGACGCTCTTGGGGTACCCCTACGAGTCGGTGGGGCGCCGTATGTCGCCGGTGCCCGCCACGATTGCGCCGACAGCGACGGTCGCCGAAGCTCGTGAGTCCGTGCGCCGCAGTGATGCTGAGCTGGATGTCCTCGGCGCTATCGCTGTTATCGCGCCCGATCGCACGCTTGTGGGAGTTGTGGACTTGCTCGTGCTGGCCCGCAGTGAGGGCAGCGTTCTCGTGGAGTCCGTCATGATGCCCGCCGTTTCGGCCCGCACCGAGGACGATTCCGAGCAGGTCGCTCGCCGAGCTCTCGATGGCGGAATCCTCGTGTTGCCTATCGTCGATCGTGAAGACAGACTCGTCGGCGTATTTCCTATCGTGGATGCCGCTCGAGTCGACCGCGACGCTGTCGCAGAAGACCAAGCGCGAGCGGGCGCCGCCGAGCCCCTTCGCCGACCCTACCTGCTCACTCCCATTCGGAAGGTTGTGAACTCGCGAATCGTCTGGCTTTTGGTGCTCGCGGTGTCTGCGGTTCTTACCGTGAGCGTGCTGGAGATGTTTGAGACAACGCTCAATCAGCGGGTCGCGCTCGCGCTCTTCGTGCCGCTCTTGATCGGAATTGGCGGAAACACCGGTTCGCAAGCAGCAACCACGGTCACCCGCGCACTCGCCGTCGGGGATGTCACCCCGCGCGATGTGGGAAGAGTCGCGTTCAAAGAGGTCAGAACAGGTCTGCTTCTCGGTTTCTTCTTGGCGATTCTGGGTTTCGCGATCGCATCATGGGGCTACGGGTTCGACATCGGTGCCGTCATCGGGGTCACGTTGCTCGTGAACTGCCCGATTGCCGCCACGGTGGGTGGCGTCATCCCCTTGGTGGCACGAGCGATTCGCGTAGACCCTGCCGTATTCTCCACGCCCTTTATCGCCACCTTTTGTGACGCAACAGGCCTCCTCGTCTACTTCACCGTAGCGATCAACATTTTGGGGCTGTCTGCCTAGACTCGTGCGTGCCTCTAGAGTCAACTCATGCCTCTGATTGCCACCATCGTGCTTGCCGGTTTCGGCTTTGGGCTTTCCCTGATCATCGCGATTGGAGCCCAAAACGCGTTTGTGCTTCGACAGGGCCTACGCCGAGAGCACGTCACGGCCGTGGTGCTGGTCTGTGCTCTATCGGACATTGTCCTGATCGTCGCGGGAGTCGCGGGAGTCGCGGGCCTCGGTGCGCTCATTGAGCAGGCCGGTTGGTTGCTCGTGGTGGCCCGCATCGGCGGCGCACTCTTCTTGCTGGTCTACGCTTTTCTCTCCATTCGTCGGGCAGCCCGACCTCAAGCGCTCACCACAACGGCGGCTGGAACCCGGATGACGCTCGCCGCGGCCCTCTCGACAGCGCTCGCGCTTACCTGGCTCAACCCGCACGTCTACATCGACACGGTGCTGTTGCTCGGCTCAATCGGCGGAACCTACGGCGACAATCGCTGGTGGTTCGCGCTCGGTGCGTGCATTGGCAGCGTCGTATGGTTTTCGGCGATCGGCTATGGCAGTCGATTCTTGAGGCCGCTCTTTGCTAAACCGATCGCTTGGCGAGTGCTCGACATCGTTATTGCGGTAATCATGGTTGTGCTGGCCGCGAGCTTGATCGCAGGGCTCTGAGGTCGAACATCCATTCATTGACCCGGATGGGGTGGCCTTTCGGGTATTCGAAGTCAGCTTCGCCTGCGAGATCAAAACCGGTGCGCCGACTCAGCGCATTCGATGCCGAGTTGTCGGTGCGCGGGAACGCAAACACCTGATGTCTGTCGCCTGTGTCTGCCGCATGCTGGAGGCACTCAGCGAGGGCGCGAGCGGCGATACCGTGACCTTGGTGGGCGGTGTGAACGCTCCAGCCAGTTTCATAGACATCGTTGTCGCGCCACCTCTTTTTCCAATAGCCCACTGACCCGACCGGTTCTGTTGCTGACGCGGAGCGGATGCGGAACATCCGTGCATCGCCCGTCTCCCAGAGATGAAGAAACTTGGCGTGCCGTGTCACGATCTGTTGATCACTTTCGGGGCCGCCTAAAAACACCGTCATCTCGGGTGTATTGCTGCGCTCAAGAACGGGCAGGTCGTCAACCTGCCACGGCTCAAGCCATACTCGCCCGTCGTCACTGCGCGTCATACCGGCACGATACCGCGTGAGCTGTGGGGCTTTAGAGAAGTTTTAGTGAAAATCTCTTAGTTTTTATCGACGAACGTGGTGGTGGCATGCTAGAAATCAACCATGCGAAGAGTTGGGCTGTTCGGAACAACAATCGTTCTTGCCTGTGCAGTCAGCGGATGCGCGCCTGCGGGCCAGCAGGGTGAGGCGGACAGCATGAGAATGCCGTTCTTGAGTGAGGGCTCCGGTTTTCAGCGCTCAAGCTTTAAAGACTCAATACTCTTCGAGCAGGTGGATGTTGGTCCACACGAGTACTCTTTGCCCGCTGTCAGCGACTCCGTCGATCAGTTGTTTCTTGCGATCGGATGCGACCGAAGTTCCGAGTTCGAGGTCGTCATTCTCTCCGGCGGCGAAGTGATTGACGGGATGGAAGCTAGTGATTGCGTCAGCGAGCGTGGAACCCCAGCGTCTACGAGCATCACCTCGCCTCTCGATGTCGACCTATCGACCCTGACGCTGAGAGTTGCAGTTGATGATGGCGTCGGGTTCAGCGTGTCGGTATTTGAAGCCGGTAGCTCGAAAGGTTAGATCGAGCAGCTAGCTAACTAGTCCTCCCCATGCACTCGTGCGGGGGGAGTCTTGTCCCATTGGTGCTTTCTCGCGTTCTGGGTTGTGCTGAACGGCGAACCTTGAGCCATGGCAGCAAAAGACGAACTGGGTAGGCGGGGTGAGAGCCTCGCCGCCGACCACTTAGTCAGCGCGGGGCTTGAGATTCTCGACCGCAATTGGCGGTGCTCACAGGGAGAACTTGACATCATCGCGCGAGACCGCGACGAGGTGGTTTTTGTCGAGGTCAAGACGCGCTCGAGCATTCTGTTCGGGCATCCGTTCGAGTCGATAACGGCATCGAAGCTCGCCCGGTTACGGCGACTCGCTGCGGCGTGGTGCGACGATCATCCTGGGTCAGGTTCAACGGTGCGCGTCGATGCGATTGCGGTGATTGTGCCCTCGCGGGGTGCTGTTGAGATCGAGCATCTGAAGCGCATCTCGTGATCGGCAGAACCTACGCTGTGTCGCTGCTTGGACTCGAAGGCGCGATTGTAGAGATTGAGGCAGATCTCTCCAACAACCTCCCTGGGTTCGTGCTCATTGGTTTGCCCGATACCGCGCTCGGCGAGGCGAAAGACCGTGTTCGGGCAGCCGCGACGAACTCCGGATGTGGGCTGCCCAACCGCAAAATCACCGTCAACCTGTCTCCTGCTGCCCTCCCCAAACACGGCTCAGGCTTCGACCTCGGCATCGCGCTCGCGGCGCTCGCCGCCTCCGGAACGATCTCTGCAGAATCGATCGATCGGGTACTCCATATAGGCGAGTTGGGGCTCGATGGTCGGCTACGTCCCGTCAATGGCGTGCTGCCCGCCGTACTCGCAGCTTCGCGCGCAGGATTCACGACCGTCATGGTGCCGAGTGGTAATGCCGACGAAGCATCACTGGTTCCTGACATGCGAGTGATCGCCGTGCCCTCGCTGAGGGATGCCGCCATCTGGCACGGCGGGGAGTTCGAGCCAGAACCGGTCGAAGTAATCACTCGCCCTGCTCCCGAAGCGACGCCTGAGATCTCAGGTGATCTCGCCGACATGATTGGCGGCAGCGATGCGATCGACGCAATGCTCGTCGCGGCAGCAGGCGGCCATCACGTGTTCTTGCTCGGCCCTCCCGGTGCGGGCAAAACGATGCTCGCGGCTCGACTACCCGGGCTCTTGCCAGATCTTGATCCGCAGGCGGCCCTCGAAGTCTCGTCCATTCGCTCGCTCGCCGGGCTTCCCGTCGGCAGCAGCCTCACCACCAGACCACCGCTTGAGGCGCCCCATCACACGGCTACAGCCGCGGCGCTCGTGGGAGGAGGTAGCTCGCAGATTCGTCCGGGTGCTGCCGCTCGTGCCTCCGACGGAGTGCTCTTTCTCGACGAGGCACCCGAGTTTGCGCCCGCAGCTTTGGACGCGCTTCGGCAACCGCTGGAATCAGGGGTCATCAGCATCCATCGCGCTAACGCCATTGCTCACTTTCCTGGCCGCTTTCAACTCGTGATGGCCGCCAATCCCTGCCCCTGCGGTCAATGGGGTGCTCGTGACAGCGAATGCACCTGCCCACCCAACAGCCGCCGTCGCTACCTTGCTCGCCTGTCGGGGCCGCTACTGGATCGCATCGACATTCAGTTTCGGGTCGAGCGAATCACGAGTGCGCAATTGCGGTTAGCGGGAGAGCAACCGTCTCTCTCCACAGCGGATGCCCGAGCGCGGGTCACGGCGGCCCGCCAACGGGCAGCTGCTCGCCTCGAGGCAACGCCATGGCGGCTCAACTCTCAAGTGCCGGGCTCGCATCTGCGTGGTCGCGAACTGCGGCTCTCGCCCAAGGTCACGGCCGGGCTCGATCGCGCTCTCGAACGCGGCGGCATCACGATGCGGGGCTATGACCGTGTGCTCCGTGTCGCGTGGTCTCTTGCCGACCTCGCCGATGACTCCCGACCTGACGATACCCACGTTGGGCAAGCGCTCTACCTCAGAAAGGCCATGTCACAGTGAGCATGTTTGGACTCAAAGAATCAGAAGTTGCCACCCTAGTAGAGGCGGTCAGCGTCGGAGGGGGCGATTACCTCGACCGCGATGCAATCGAAGAACGCTTTGCGCGAGCCACCTGGAGCGGGCTTGCTGAACCTGGCGATCGCCTCGCCGGTCGCGCTATCCAGCAGCTTGGTGCTGTGCGCGCGCTCACGTGCGTTGTCGAGCGCTGGGAGGCAGAACGTTGTGCGGCCGCTCTTTCGGTCGACGGTGACACTGTTGCTGAAGACGATATGGCTCAAGCAATCGACCGGTGGATGCCGCGGCTCAAGTCCAACACCGCCCTCATCGCTCTCCGCCAGGCTGCACGCTTTGGCGCGCGACTGCTCACGCCTCACGACACTCTGTGGCCGTCGCGGCTCAACGACCTCGATTGGCACTCGCCCTCAGTGCTCTGGGCTCGCGGAACCGACGAAGCTCTTGCGGGAATTGAGCGCGGCATTGCCCTCGTGGGCGCAAGAGCGGCCACAGGCTACGGCGAACACATCACAATGGAAGCGTCCGCCGGGCTCGTCGATCGCGGCTACACAATTGTGTCCGGGGCGGCCTACGGAATCGACGGCATGGCCCATCGGGCTGCTCTAGCGAGTCAGGGACTCACCGTCGCGTTCCTCGCCGGGGGAGTGGACCGCTTCTACCCGAGCGGCCACGACGCGCTCCTCGGTCGCATCGTTGAGAGCGGCATCGTCATCTCTGAGCTTCCCTGCGGATCGCCCCCGACAAAGTGGCGGTTTTTGCAGCGCAACAGGTTAATTGCAGCAGCAAGCATGGCCACGGTGGTTCTTGAAGCGGGCTGGCGTTCTGGCTCTCTCAACACTGCAGGCCACGCAGCGACGCTGGGGCGGCCACTCGGGGCTGTTCCCGGGCCCGTCACCAGTGCAGCCTCCGCTGGGTGTCACCGACTCATTCGTGACTTTGATGCGGTGTGCGTCACGAATCCCGATCAGATGGCCGAGCTCGCGCCGATCGAGCACGCCTTGCTCACCGCCGCTGACGTGGCGGGGGCACTCGAGAAACCGGATGTCGGCAGCCCCCGCAACACTGAAACGATTCGTCTTCTCGATGCTCTGAGCGCTCGCAGCGCCCGCACTGCCGATGACGTTGCCGCGCGCAGCGGCCTCGCGATCTCTACGGTTCGCGCCCAGCTCGGGCTGCTCGAACTCGACGGCCGCGTCACTGAGACCGAGCGCGGTTGGAAGCGTCTTGCCGGCTGACCCGCTCGTGGGCGTTGAAGGGTAATCGAGCTGATCGCGACTGAAGAGATTGTTGCTCAAGAGAGCACCGGAGCGCACCGCGGAAAGTTGCACGCCACCGTCGACGCGCGCAAAACTCCTGTGTCTACGCCAAAATCTTGCGAAATCGCCGCACTCTGCGCGGTAACCATTAGAAACGCTTACCTTTTATGTGCGCCGATTGAGATTGTTACTAATCCTTATCTCTGCAAAGGTAGACAGCCAAGCCCACCGCCGCGCAGACGAAAGGCAACACTGTGAACGATCTAACCTTCCAAATTATTGCGATGGTCATTTATATGGCCGCAATGCTCGGTATCGGGTGGTGGGCGTACAAGAGGACAACCGACCTCGATGACTACATGCTCGCCGGCCGCAAGCTCAGCCCCGGCGTTGCTGCGCTCAGCGCTGGCGCATCTGACATGTCCGGCTGGCTGCTCCTCGGACTCCCCGGTGCCTTCTACGTGGGAGGCCTCGTAGAGGGTTGGATCGCAATCGGTCTGACCATCGGTGCCTGGCTCAACTGGAAGTTCGTAGCCCCGCGACTGCGTGCCTACACCGAAGTATCGAAGAACTCGATCACGGTACCGAGCTTCTTCGAGAACCGCCTGCGCGATAAGACGCACATCCTGCGCATCACCGCCGGCATCATCATCCTCGTCTTCTTCACGTTCTACGTCTCCTCCGGAATGGTTGCTGGCGGAAAGTTCTTCGAGAGCGCATTCAACTCTGAGTACCTTCTCGGAATGCTCCTTGTCGGTGGCGTCACCGTCCTCTACACCCTCTTCGGTGGCTTCATCGGTGCGACGTACACGGACGTCGTTCAGGGCATCATGATCTTCCTCGCCCTCATCGCTGTACCGATCATCGGAATCACTCAGGTGGGTGGCGTCGACGGCGCAATTGAGTCAATCCGCGCAGTCAGCACCGAAGAAGTCGACATGCTCAACCTCTTCGGCGGGTCCGCAATCGCGGCAATCTCCGCAGCAGCGTGGGGTCTTGGCTACTTCGGTCAGCCGCACATCCTGGTTCGCTTCATGGCACTGCGTTCGCCTGGGGATGCCGTAGCCGGTCGCCGCATCGGCATCAGCTGGATGATCATCTCGGTTCTCGGTGCGCTGGCATCGGCCCTCATTGGTATCGCGTACTTCCAGCAGAACCCCGACCTCACGCTGGACGACCCCGAGAAGGTCTTCCTCGAGCTGTCGCAGATCTTCTTCCACCCGCTCATCGCCGGTTTCGTACTCGCCGCAGTGCTCGCCGCTGTGATGAGCACGATTTCCTCGCAGCTGATCGTGTCGTCGTCGGCTCTCGTCGAAGACCTCTTCAAGATCATCGCGAAGAAGGAAGCAACTCCGAAGGCACAGGTTGTCCTTGGTCGCATCGGCGTTCTCGTCGTCTCGGTTGTCGCGATCATCATCGCACTTGACCCGCAGGCGTCAGTGCTCGATCTTGTTGGTTACGCCTGGGCTGGCTTCGGTGCCGCGTTCGGACCGATCGTCTTACTGTCACTCTTCTGGCGCAAACTCACCGCGCCCGGCGCTATTGCCGGAATGATCGCCGGTGCCGTCACCGTCGTCATCTGGGGCAACAGCGATGCGCTCTCCGGTGTCATGTACGAAATCGTGCCCGGCTTCATCCTCAACATCGTTGTCGCGATCGTCGTGAGCTTGTTCACCTTCAAGCACAGCGACAACATCGTCACCGAGTTTGACTCCGCCGTTGAAGGTGTTCGCACCGGAACGGTCACGTTGCCGGTCTTCGACAAGAAGGACTAGCGTCACACGATCGAACGCGCCCCACCGGGCGTAGTCAGTACAGGATGCCCGTCGACCACAGTTGTGGCGGCGGGCATCCTGCGTTAACTGGCACGATTTGAGCACGCGGGCATTCATACCGCCTCGCGAATGCCCTATTGAATGACACCCGGCAGGCCTAGGCTGGGCGTGTGATTCAACTAGGACAGTACCCTGCCCCCAGCCACGTCATCGCTCACGTGAGTGACACCCATTTGCTTGCGGGCGGCCGACCGCTCTACGGCGCGGTCAACACGATCGAGCACCTCGAGCAAGCTCTTGCCCAGCTCGAGCGATCGACCGCTAACCCGCAAGCGATCGTCTTCACCGGGGACCTTGCCGATCTGGGGGAGCCCGACGCCTACGTACGTCTTCGCGAAATTGTGGAGCCCGCCGCAAAGCGCATGAACGCCGAAATCATCTGGGTCATGGGCAATCACGACGAGCGCGACCAGTACTCCAAGCTCCTTTTCGATGACGAATCGGATGCTCCGCAAGACCGGGTCTACATGATCGACGGGTTGCGCATCATCTCCTTCGACACCACGGTGCCGGGTTACCACCACGGCGACATTAGCGACGAGCAGTTGGAGTGGCTGCGAGCCGAACTGTCAACCCCCGCACCGCACGGCACGCTGCTCGCTGTGCATCATCCGCCGATCCCCACCCCCATGCTCGAAGCAATGGGCATGCTCGAATTGCAGCGCCAAGAGCGCCTGGCGGAGGTGCTGCAGGGCAGCGACGTACGCGCGATTCTGGCAGGGCATTTGCACTACTCCACCCACTCGACGTTCGCGGGTATTCCCGTCTCGGTCGCTTCGGCGACGTGTTACACGCTTGACTTGAGTGCCGAAGATCGACTGCTTTCGGGCGTCGACTACGGTCAGGCCGTAAACGTGGTGCACGTGTACGAGAAGCAAACCGTCCACTCGATCATTCCGGTGGGCGACACCGCGGAGATCACGGGTCACTCAGCAGAGGCGTGGGCACAGATCGAGGCGATGACTCCCGAGCAGCGGCTCGAAACATTCTCGGCCAAGAACTCCACCTTCAATGCTGCTGAGGTCGCTGCTTCCGACTAGAGCGCTGGCGCTGGTGCGTGCGCGGCAGCTGTCGTCGCGGGGAATCTCGTGCATTACGTACCCAGTTGAGCGTGAAATCATTGCGGTATAACTTTGGGTTCGACACACACCGCACCGGCACACACTGCACCGACCACACGCATCGAACAAGAGCAGCGCGAGATTTCGCCCGAGTTTGTCACCGACACCGTCAAGGTGCTCACGAGTCACGAGTCGATTCGTAGCTTCGAAGAGACGCCGCTTGCGGCGGAAGTTCTTGAGGCCATTCTGGTCTAGGCTCGCAGCGCCCCGACATCCTCGAACCTCCAAGCTTTCAGCATTATCGTCGTCGAGGATGCTGAGCGTCGTGCCCGCCTGGCCCACCTCGTCGGCGATCAGCGCTAGGTCGTCGAGGCTCCCGTCATGCTCATCTTCTGTGCCGACGTGTCGCGGTTCCACTACTTGGCCGAGCGTCAGGGGCGCGCTTTCGGGGCAGACAATCTCGAGATGTTCTTAACGGCATCCGTCGATGCCACGCTTGCGCTTCAGAACGCGCTCGTCGCCGCCGAGTCCTTGGGGCTCGGCGCCGTGCCCATCGGATCGGTGCGCAATAGCCCGAGCGCGATCGCCGAAGAGCTGGGGCTGCCGCAGGGCGTCTTTGCGGTGGCGGGGCTCACGATCGGGTATCCGAAAGAGGGCGTTCGGCGGGGCACGAAGCCGCGCCTGTCCAGCGAGGCCGTCGTGCATCGCGAGCAGTACTCCAGTGCGGATGTCGAAGAGCACGTGCGGGAGTACGACGACGTCATGATCGCCAACGGCCTCTATGCGGGGCGTCAAGTCGCGGGCGGCGCTGCCCAGATTCCAGATGCCGAATACGGCTGGGCTGAGCACACTGCTCGCCGCACGAGCAAGCCCGACGGGGTGACCGGGCCTTCCGCTGCCCTGCGCGATCATCTCAAGGCCGAAGTTGAGGCGCGCTGCTTTCCGATTCGCTAGCCGGCAACCTTCGCGGACTCGGCGCGGCTCGCTCGTGCCACCGCAACAAGAATGAGCGGCTGAGCCACCTTCATGAGCGCCCAGACCAATTTGTAGCGGATGCTCGGAACCGAGAGTCCGCGACCGCGCGCTGCCGAGTGCAGAGCCGAGCGAACCACGAAGTCTGCGTTGAGCCACATCCACTTCGGAGCCATGTCGGAGCGTTCGATGCCGAGGCGGGCATGAAATTCGGTGCGCACGAAACCGGGTGCAACCGCACTGAAGGTCACGCCGCGGTGGCGGTAGTGCGCATTGGCCCAGCGGCTGAAGCTCAGCGGCCAGGTCTTGGCAGCTGCATACATTCCGAGCGGCGCCCCTCCCGCAATACTCGCGACCGTCAGGATGGTGCCTGAGCCTCGGGAGAGCATCCCGCCTAGCGCAGCATGGCTGAGGCGCATGGGCACCGTCGCCAAGATCTCGAGCATCCGCTCTTCGTCGTCGACGGCGTTCTTTTCGAACTCCTGCGCAATGCCGTAGCCGGCGTTATTCACGAGATAGCTGACCGGATTCTCCGTCGAAGCCAGCCGCTCTTCAACCGTTGCCCGCTGCTCCGGGTTAGTGAGGTCGGCGCCGAGCACCTCAACGTCCACGCCGAAAGCCGAGCGCAGCGACTCCGCCACACTCTCGAGGCGAGCGCGGTCGCGCGCCACCAGAATCAGGTTGTGGCGGGCTGAGGCGAGCTGGCGGGCGAACTCTGCGCCCAGCCCTGAGGTCGCTCCCGTCACGAGAGCGGTGCCGACGTGCTGCGCTGAAGATGGAGTGGTCATCCCGAAACGCTATCGCGTCGTACACGAATGTCTGCAGCATGCCGCACGATAGACACGTGAACCTGCACCGGCTCGTGGATGTGTTTGTCGAGTACCTTTCGGCAGACCGCGGCTTTAGCGTGCATACGATCCGCTCGTATCGTTCCGATCTCACCACGCTTGTCGATTTCGCGACTGAGCGCTCCGCGACGGCTCCGGCTGACCTCGATCTCGAGTTGCTGCGCGAGTGGCTCTGGCAGTCGTCGCAAGACGGCCTCGCTAAGGCGACGCTCGCTCGCCGCGCAGCAGCAGCCCGAGCTTTCAGCGCCTGGCTGACTGCTAACCACCACACCGAAGTGGATGCCGCGGCGCGGCTCAAAGCGCCCAAGGCCGAGCGTCATTTGCCCCGGGTTCTCAATCGCGACCAAATGGCCGAGATGTTGCAGAGTGTTGAGGCGCGCGCCTCCTCGTCCGACCCGATTGCGCTGCGGGACAGAGCTATTGTCGAGCTCTTGTACGCTTCGGCACTGCGGGTGAGCGAACTCGTGGGTTTAAGTGCCAACGATGTCGACGATTCGCGACTCACCGTGCGCGTGATGGGTAAGGGCTCGAAGGAACGTGTTGTTCCGTTCGGTATCCCGGCCCAGCGGGCGCTCAGCGATTATCGCGAGCGCGGCCGGAGTCAACTGACGACGGAAAGCGGGGGAGCAGCTCCGCTGTTCGTTGGCGCCCGGGGAAAGCGGGTCAGTGCGCGCACGGTGTACGAAGTGATTGCGCACTTGCTGGCCGATGTTCCGGGGTCGGGTAGTTCAGGGCCGCACACCTTGCGGCACACGGCGGCCACTCATTTGCTCGATGGTGGCGCCGACTTGCGCGCCGTGCAAGAACTCCTCGGGCACGCGAGTTTGGGCACGACTCAGCTGTACACGCACGTTTCCACCGAGCGCTTGCGTGAAAGCTACCGAACCGCGCATCCACGAGCGTGACCGCGCATCCACGAGCGTGACCGCGCATCCGCGAGCGTGACCGGGCTGGGTAGCGAGACCTCGGGGGGCCGAGCTCGCCGGCAGGGCCTGATGTGTGCGGCTAACGCGATCTAGCCGCCGAAAATTGCCGGCCCGACCTGGGTCTCAGGCTTCCACGACGAGCGCCGCGGTCCGGGCGGATCAATCTTGGGCGGGGCCACGGCCGGCTTCGGCGCCGGAATGTCGGCGGGGTCGGGAAGTTGCTCACGATAAATCGTGACGACCTGGTTGAGGTATCGCTCGATGACCTCTTTCTCGGTGTCATCGAAGTTGTCGAGTACGCGGTCGATGCCCATAATCATCGGCATCAAAGTTGCCATAGCGGTTTCAACAGAACGCGGATTGGGTACGACGACGACGCTGCGACGGTCGGTCGGATGCTGTTCGCGAGTGACGTGACCGACGCCTATCAGGCGGTCAATCGAAGCGGTCACCGCCGGAGTTGAAATATTGAGGCGGCGCGAAAGTTCAGTCGGGGGCAGCGGCCCACTCATGATCAGGTGTTCCATCGCTTCGAGGTCAGTGGCGTTGACGGAGAGAGTGCGCCCGACGTGCTCCTCGAACTCTTCACTGATGTCGAGGATGTCCCGCAGCAGTTGGGTGGGGCGGCGTGCTTGGGGGCGCTCCATGGCGGGTTCGGTCTGTTGCATGGTGAATACTTTACCTGTATGTTTCTAACTTGTCTAATATCTAGTTAATCGAAGTACTTTGCTTCAGAAGGAGAGCGATGTCTCGCCTCAGGACGTTCATCACAGCCCGAAAGACTTCGTGGATCGTGTTGGTCACCGCATTCCTCGCCGCTGGCGCGATCTTCGCTGCCGGTTCCGGCAATGAAGAGGGCGCACTTCCCGGCGTTGGTCTTCCGGATTCCGCCGAATCAGCCCAGGCTGCCGCTGCCGCAGAAGACCTGCCGGGCGCCGATTCCACAGTCGCGCTGCTCGTCTACACCCGTGACGGTGGGGACCTCACCGACGACGACATCGCCGCGATCACTGAAGCAACGGGTTCGCTGAGCGAACTCTCCGCTGAAGGATTCGTTCCGCCGCCCTCGTTCTCCGACGATGGCACGACAGCCCTCGTCACAGTTCCGCTCGACAAGCTCACTGAAGCGGGCGAACAGGCGGAGCGTGCTGACGAGATTCGCACCGAAGCAAACGCAGACCTCCCCGATGGTCTCTCCGCTCTATTGAGTGGCCCGGAAGGATTCGCTGTCGACATCGCTGCCGTCTTCGAGGGCGCTGACTTCACTCTTCTCCTCACGACCGTCATCGTGGTCGCCGTGCTGCTGCTCGTCACTTACCGCAGCCCGTGGTTGTGGCTCGTGCCGCTCATCGTGGTGGGTACTGCTGACGGTCTCGCGGGCATCGTTGCCGCTCGCGTTGCCACTCTTGCCGGCATCCAGTTGGATGCTTCCGTCACTGGCATCCTCTCCGTACTCGTTTTCGGTGCTGGTACTAACTACGCGCTCCTGTTGATTGCGCGATACCGCGACGAATTGCGCCTGGTCGAGGATCGCCGTGAAGCCATGTCTCGTGCCCTGCGCGGTGCGGGCCCCGCCATCATCGCGAGCGGTAGCACCGTGGTACTCGCCCTCCTTACGCTCGTGTTTGCCGAGCTTCAGGGCAACCGTGCCCTCGGTATCGCGTGTGCCACGGGTGTAGTTATTGCCATGATCTTTGCACTCGTTGTTCTGCCTGCCGCTCTCGTGCTCTTCGGGCGTGGCCTCTTCTGGCCCTACATTCCCAAGTTCGGCACCGAGGGCAGCGCTGAGCGCGGCGTCTGGCACAAGCTCGGTGTTCTCGTTTCCAAGAAGCCTGTGGTCGTCGCCATTCTTGGCGCAGTCGTGCTTGGAGCGCTCTCCTTGGGCGTGCCGCAGATCAAGATCGGCCTCTCGCAGACTGAGAGCTTCACGCAGGTTCCCGAAGCAGTGCAGGGCCAAGAGCTCATTGCGGATGCCTTCCCCGCCGGCAGCGGTTCGCCGGCGTCGGTCATCGTGAACTCTGACTACGCCGAAGAAGCAGCCCAGGCTGCCGAAGGTGTCGACGGCGTTGATGCTGTTCGTATTGGCGAAAGCGCCTCCACGATCACGCAGATCAGTGTGGTGTTGGATGACGCGGCCGAGACTGAAGGGTCGTTCGCCGCTATTGAGGCGCTCCGAGCTGAACTCTCCACGATTGACGGTGCTGACGCGCTCGTCGGTGGGCTGGATGCGCAGGCTCTCGACGTTGAGCGCGCTCAGCAGTCCGATCAAGACTTGGTCATCCCGCTCATCCTCGGCCTCGTATTCATCGTGTTGGTGTTGTTGCTCCGTTCGCTGGTTGCTCCGATCCTGCTGCTGCTCACGGTTGTTGCGTCGTTCTTCGCGAGCCTCGGTGCTAGCTGGTTGCTCTTCCAGACGGTGTTCGACTTCCCGGCGATCGATACGAACGTGGTGCTGTTTAGCTTCCTGTTCTTGGTGGCACTGGGTGTCGATTACAACATTTTCTTGGTCACTCGAGCTCGAGAAGAAGCTGTCGAATACGGCACTCGCCAGGGCATGATTCGGGCACTCTCGTCGACTGGCGGTGTGATCACGAGTGCCGGTGTTCTGCTCGCCGCGGTCTTCGCGGTGCTCGGAGTGCTGCCGCTCATCACGCTCACACAAATCGGAATCATCGTCTGTATCGGTGTACTGCTCGACACCCTCCTCGTGCGAACCGTGATTGTTCCTTCGCTCGCGTTCATGCTGGGGGAGAAGTTCTGGTGGCCGACTCAGGTGATCTCGGTAGGTGCTGAAGTGCGCACTCCGAAGGGATCGGGCGATCACGTTCGTACCCACGCTCCGGCGCACTCGACCGAGCACGCTCCGAAGCACGCCGAGGGCGACGCTGCTCCCAAGCACAAGATCGACCACTAAGTCTCCGTTCGGATCACGGAAAACTGGCCCTAGTCGGGTTCCTGCGCCTCGCGCTCGAACCCGGCTAGGGCTTTCTCGTGGGCAAGAGGATCGCGCGCGGAATCGCTCCGAGGTAGTTCAGTGGCGACACGTACTCGCCATCGAGGCGCACGCCAAAATGGAGGCACGAGACGGAGCAGTGCCCTGGCTGCAGTTCGCCCACAATCTCACCCTGCGCCACGGGGTCGCCTCGAGCCAGCGCGCTCGTTACAGGCTCGTAGCTCGTGATGAGTCCACCCGAATGCCGAATCGACAACACCGGGCGATCGACAACGGTGCCGGCGAAGTGCACCACGCCCGCGGCTGGCGCCCGCACCTCGGTTGACGCACCGGCGCCGATGTCGATCCCGCGATGTCCAGCCGAGTAGGGGGTTTCGGGCGCGATATAGGGCCGGATGATCGGATGCGGTGCCTCCACCGGCCAGCTCCACCCGGCTTCAGCGCTCACGGGTGCGCTCGCGCCGGTCACCACGGCGATGAGAAGGGCAAGAATCATGCACAACGGGGCTCGAATCATCCACTCAGTGTCGAGAATTTACGCGGGGCTCGTCGCGAGAAAATCGCTTCCGGGGAAAACGAAAATCGGTGACGTTGTTGTGGGGGAGCGATGGTATGATTTTGGCAGCACCGCGTGTATTCGCGGTGACTACGCGTGCCCCGTTGCAGTACAACTACTTCAACACACGGCCGCTATCTCCACTCAGTCCCCTTTCGTGCAGCACTGCGATCGGGGCGGAGGTATGCCCGGGCACTAGGATTCGCGCCAACCGGTAGCGAGTATTAACTGAGAAGGCCATTGCCGCCATGCGCGCCAGTGAGCCAGAAAAGGAGAACGGCCATGGCCGTCGTAACCATCCGCGAGCTGCTCGACAGCGGCGTACACTTCGGACACCAGACTCGTCGTTGGAACCCGAAAATGAAGCGCTTTATTCTGACCGAGCGCTCGGGCAGCCACATCATTGACCTTCAGCAGTCGCTGGGTCACATCGACGCAGTTTACGACTACGTCAAGGAGACCGTCGCACACGGCGGAACCATCCTCTTCGTTGGTACCAAGAAGCAGGCACAGGGTTCCATCGCTGAGCAGGCACTGCGCGTGGGCCAGCCCTACGTCAACCAGCGCTGGCTCGGTGGACTCCTCACCAACTTCCAGACGGTTTCCAAGCGTCTTGCGCGCATGAAGGAACTCGAAGAGGTCGACTTCGACGACACCACTCGTGGTTTCACCAAGAAGGAACTCCTCATTCAGAAGCGCGAGCTTGTGAAGCTGCAGAAGAGCCTCGGTGGTATCCGTAACCTCACGAAGACCCCTTCGGCCATCTGGATCGTCGACACCAAGAAGGAGCACCTCGCCATTGACGAGGCTCACAAGCTTGGTATCCCGGTTATCGCCATCCTCGACACCAACTGCGACCCCGACGACGTTGCGTACCCGATCCCGGGTAACGACGACGCCATCCGCTCGGTTGGTCTCCTCACGCGCATCGTCGCTGACGCTGCTGCTGAGGGCCTCATCCAGCGTCACCAGAAGCCAGAAGAGGGCAAAGAAGTAGAGCCCATGGCTGCATGGGAAGCTGAACTTCTTGGCCAGGCTGACGCAGATGCTGCTGCAGTAAAGACCGAAGAGCCCAAGGCTGACGAAGCAAAGGCTGAAGAGCCCAAGGCTGACAAGGACGAGGCAAAGGCTGATGACGCTGCTGCTAAGCCCGCAGCAAAGAAGACCCCCGCGAAGGCTGCAGATGCAGCTGACGACAAGAAGTAAGGATTCGAACAATGGCAGACTTTAGCCTCGAAGACCTCAAGACCCTGCGCGAGCGCCTCGGCACCGGCATGGTCGAAACGAAGAACGCTCTCGTTGAGGCAGGCGGTGACCTCGAGAAGGCCACTGAGCTTCTTCGTCTGCGCGGTGCCAAGAGCAACGCCAAGCGTTCCGACCGTTCTACCAGCGAAGGCCTCATCGCCGCACAGTCCGCTGGATCAGCAACGACCATCATCGAGCTCGCCTGCGAGACCGACTTCGTAGCAAAGGGCGACAAGTTTGTTGCTCTCGGCGAAGCCGTTGTTGCAGCCGTATCGGCCGCTGGTGCTTCGACTGTAGAAGAGGGCCTCGCAGCAACTGCGGGCTCGGCTACGGTTGCAGACCTGATCAGCGACGAAGCAGCAATCCTCGGTGAGAAGATCGAGCTGCGCCGCTTGGCCAAGCTCGAGGGCGACTCGTTCGAGATCTACATGCACCGCACCAACAAGGACCTGCCTCCGCAGGTTGGCGTTGTTGTCGCGTACACGGGTGACGATGCAGAGACCGCTCGCGGAATCGCTCAGCACATCTCGTTCGCTGCTCCTTCTTACCTCTCGCGCGAAGACGTTCCGGCAGAAGATGTCGAGAACGAGCGTCGCATCGTTGAGGAAATCAGCCGCGGAGAGGGCAAGCCTGACGCTGCTCTTCCCAAGATCGTAGAAGGCCGTCTCGGCGCATTCTTCAAGCAGGTTTCGCTGCTTGACCAGGATTACGCTCGTGACAACAAGCTCTCGATCGCTAAGGTCGCCGAAGCTGCAGGCATCACCGTTACCGGTTTTGATCGCTTCAAGGTAGGCGCCTAACACTCAGTGTGATGAAGGCCCGAGGCTCTATTGCCTCGGGCCTTTATTGTGCGCGCACCACCGGTGGCGGCCCAGCGCGGCTTGCGGCGAATCTGCTGTGCGCTCGTGCTGAAGGCACCACAACGCAATAGCCTGTATATGAACATCAACACGGAAAGAAGACGATGACAACTCAACGCAAACGCCGAGTGCTACTGAAACTATCGGGAGAAGCGTTCGGTGGTGGTCAGCTGGGTGTGAACCCGGATGTTGTCTCGGCACTCGCCAAGGAAATCGCTGCGGCATCCGCCCAGGTAGAAATCGCGATTGTCGTTGGTGGAGGTAACTTCTTCCGTGGAGCCGAACTGAGCCAGCGCGGTATGGACCGTGGCCGTGCTGACTACATGGGCATGTTGGGCACCGTCATGAACGCCCTCGCCCTGCAAGACTTCTTGGAGCAGGCCGGCGTAGCAACGCGCGTGCAGTCTGCCATTGCCATGACTCAGGTCGCTGAACCTTACATTCCGTTGCGTGCAGAGCGTCACCTCGAAAAGGGTCGCGTTGTGATCTTCGGTGCGGGCGCTGGCCTGCCTTACTTCTCGACCGACACAGTGGCCGCCCAGCGTGCCCTCGAAATCGGTGCCGAAGAAGTGCTCGTTGCTAAGAATGGTGTGGATGGCGTCTACGACGCTGACCCCCGCAACAACCCCGATGCCCGCAAGCTCGAGTCAATCAGTTTCCAAGACGCGCTCGTTCAGGGCTTGAAGGTTGTTGACTCGACCGCGTTCAGCCTGTGCATGGATAACTCGATGCCCATGCTCGTGTTCGGCATGGAGCCGGCCGGAAACCTCACGCGCGCCATTGTCGGTGAACAGATCGGCACTCGCGTGCACGGATAGCGCTCTGCTATTCGAAAACCCACCAAGCTAAACGATTTCCGAGTGCCGCGCAACGGTTATAGTAACGACCTCACGCTAAACTCGGGTAAGACCTAGAGGAGTGCCCCCGTGATCAGTGATGTTCTAGCCGAGGCTAGCGAAAAGATGAACAAGGCAGTGGATGCTGCCAAAGAAGACTTCAGCACGGTGCGTACCGGCCGCGCTAACCCGGCGCTGTTCCAGAAGGTCCTCGTGGACTATTACGGAACACCGACCCCGTTGCAGCAGTTGGCTTCGATGGTGAACCAAGAGGCTCGTACTCTGATCATCACGCCGTTCGACAAGTCAGCTCTCAAAGACATTGAAAAGGCGATTGCTGCAGCCCACCACATTGGTGCCAGCGTCGGCAACGACGGAAACGTCATCCGTGCCACGCTGCCGGAACTCACCGAAGAGCGTCGTAAGGACTTCGTCAAGGTTGTTCGCGAGAAGGCTGAGCAGGCTCGTGTCTCGCTCCGCAACGTGCGCCGCAAGGCAAAAGACGACCTCGACGCGCTGACCGAGGTCGGCGAAGACGAGATTGCTCGCGCAGAAAAAGAACTCGAAGCGAGCACGAAGGCTCACGTCGACGCGATCGACGACGCACTCAAGCGCAAAGAAGCTGAGTTGCTCGAGGTCTAATGGTTTCTGAATTCGAAGCTCAGGTTCGAGCAACAAACGACAAGATCAACGCCCGCACTGGGCGTCCTTTGGCGATGGCAATCATCGTTGGATTGGCTTTGGGTCTGTCGTTGTTGTTCAGCCTGATCTTCGTCAAAGAGCTCTTCATGCTCTTTGCCGGAGTGCTCGTCGCGTTCACCGCGTTCGAGCTGGCGAGTGCGCTTCGTTTCTCTGGACTCAAGATTCCCCGTCTCGGAGCGGTAATCGCTGCCGTCGCGGTGGTGCCCGCATCGTTCTACTGGCATGCGGAAGGTCAGTGGTACATCACGCTGGCTGGCATCGCCTTCATGTGGGTCTGGCGACTGGTCGAAGTGGTCATCCTGCCGAGCCATCGCGGTTCAGTGCGTTCGATCATGCGCGACCTGGGCGCCGGCGTCTTCGTGATGCTGTACGTGGCGTTCCTGGCGAGTTTCACTGTGATACTCACGTCGGAAGACGGCGGCCAGTGGTGGACTCTCGCCATGTTGATCGTCGTGGTGGTCAGCGATATTGGTGCATACGCCAGCGGATTGTCGTTCGGTAAGCATCCGATGGCTCCCACCATCAGCCCGAACAAGACGTGGGAGGGATTCGCTGGTGCTGCTGCTGCTGCCGTTACTGCCGGTGTGCTGCTCGCGCTCTTTATGATCGACCAGCCGTGGTGGGTGGGGCTTATCTTCGGCCTTGTTATTCTCGGCACCGCAACGATGGGTGATCTCGCTGAATCGCTCATCAAACGAGACCTCGGCATCAAGGACATCAGCACGTGGCTGCCCGGCCACGGAGGCTTCCTCGACCGCGTAGATTCGTCACTTTTGTCGGCCGCAGCCGGCTACGCGCTGTTTCTCATCTTTGCGTAAGGCAGAATAGAACCGTGAGCACCACATTTCCCCGCAGCCGTAAGTCAAAGTTGGGGTACAACGTCGACCAGGTCGAGGATTTCCTCGAAGAGGCGCGTCGTGCCTACACCGCCGATCGAAGCGACTCTTCTGTAGTGTCGTCGCGCAGCATCCGCAAGCTGGCGTTTGCCATGCAAAAGGGCGGCTATTCGCCCCTTCACGTCGACTCAGCGCTGGAACGCCTCGAGGATGCCTTTGCCGCTCGCGAACGCGATCGTGCGATTGCAGAGCTCGGCGAGACCGCGTGGTACGCCAATGCCCGTGCGGAAGCGCAGGAGATTCTGAACCGCCTCGCCCGTCACGACGGCAAAAAGTTCTCTAAGGTGAGCTCGTTCACGATGGGGTACTCGGTCAAGGACGTGGATGCCTTCGCTCAAGAACTAGCCAACTACTTTCAGCACGGTGCGCCACTCACGATTGACCGCGTTCGTACCGTCGCTTTCCGCAGCGCCAAGGGCGGTTACCGCGAGGCCCAAGTTGACTACCTGCTCGACTCGGTGATCGACGTCATGCTGGCTGTTCGCTAGTTCTCTCTGTTTTTTCAGGTCTGTCGGCTAACATCGCTCATACTTTGTTTATTAATTCGCGAACGGCAATCATCCGCGCTCAGGCTAAAAGCCAGGGTGCGGATCTTTCTGGGCGCCACAAACGTGTGTCGTGGAGCCTTCCGGTCTTCGCTTCCGTTGTGAGCTTGGGTTTCGTTGCCACCCTCATGATGGCTGCTCCCACACCCGCGAGCGTCGTTTCCGCGGCTCCTGCACCGGTCAGCTCGATCGAGCGCGCTGAAGTGCAATCGCTCACCGTGGCTGAGGGATTCGTCAATGAAGTATCGCGCGACAAGCTCGCCATCAAAGAAATTGTCGTTGAACCGGTTCTTCCGGCTGCACCTGTTGCTCCTGCAGCAGGAACCCCTGACCCGGGCACTGCGCAGGCGATCGCTCAGTCGATGCTTACTGCTCGCGGCCTCGGCGCCGGGGAATACAGTTGCCTCGTGAGCCTGTGGAACCGCGAATCGGGCTGGAACGTCTACGCGCAGAACCCATCGAGTGGTGCTTACGGCATCCCGCAGTCCTTGCCGGGCAGCAAGATGGCCACGGCTGGCGCCGACTGGGCCACCAACCCTGCCACTCAGATCTCGTGGGGCCTCAGCTACATTGAAGGCCGCTACGGCACTCCCTGCGGTGCGTGGGCTCACTCAGAGTCCAACGGCTGGTACTAGACCGCTTCGCGTCACCGCATAAGCTTGAGCTATGCCTCGTTCCAATCGTCCCCGCGGGCGACGTCGCCCCGATGATGATGAGAGCAATGACCTGAGCCATGTGCTCTTTGGTTCGCGCCGCACTGAGATCAAACGAGACGGTGCGTGGAACGTTCAACCGGTTTCGCCCACGAACGCCGTCAAGAACTACGCGTGTCCCGGATGCTCGCAGACCATCTCTCAGGGCACTGCCCACACGGTGACGTGGCGAGCTGACGGAATCATGGGCGAAGCCGACGACTTGGCAGCGCGCCGCCATTGGCACCAGCACTGCTGGAAGATCAGATTGTGAGTGACACCCGATGAGCGACATTTCCTCCAACGACGAGACAGCCATGCAGCCGGAAGCCGAGCCCATTCGTGGCGCTACAGAGTTGCCCGCGGTTCGGGAGAACATCGAACTGCACACGGATGACGGTCTCACCCTGGTGGGAGAGCTATCGCTTCCCGAATCTGGCCACATTGCCGCGACGTTGGTCACTCTGCACCCGCTGCCGACCGCTGGCGGCTTTATGGACTCCCACATCATTCGCAAGGCTGCAGCACGACTGCCGGCGCTAGCGGATGTCGCTGTACTCCGGTTCAACTTTCGCGGAGTCACCTCACCGCGCGGTACCTCTGAGGGCTCATTCGGCGAGGGCACACTTGAGGAACTCGATCTCGCAGCCGCCATGGATTTCGTGCGCGAGCGCGAGTTGCCCAACGTGTGGCTTCTGGGGTGGTCGTTCGGCACGGAGGTCACCCTCAAGTACGGTCTGCAGCATCCGATCACGGGGGCGATTTTGCTGTCACCGCCGCTTCATCGTGCGACGGCGGATGATGTTGCTGCCTGGGCCGGCAATGATCGTCGGCTCGTTGCGGTAATCCCCGAACTCGATGACTACCTGCGCCCTGCCGAAGCCGCCGAAAGATTCTCTTCGGTGCCTGAACTCGAGTTTGTTGCTGTTGAGGGCGGAAAGCACTTGTGGGTGGGGGAGGCCCAGACCTATCGAGTGCTCACTGAAGTCGTGGAGCGACTTAACCCTGTTGTACTGCCGTTGCCCCGCACGTGGCCACCGGAGTCGCCCTCAGTCGTTTAGAGGTCCGCCTGTCGCGGAATGATCACCTGTTGCACGACGATGAGAATCGCGGCGGCAACAGGGATGGCGATGAGTGCGCCCAGAATGCCGAGCAGCGTTCCGCCGGCGAGTGCCGCGATCACAACGAGGGCGCCGGGAATCTTGACGGCCTTGTTCATGATTCGAGGGTTGAGAACGTACGCCTCGAGCTGCATGTAGACGAGGTAGTAGATTCCCACGGCTATAACGCTCGGTGAACCGTTGAAGAGAAGCACGAGCAGCGTGATCACGATGGAACCGCTGAGGGTTCCGACGAGCGGAATCAGCGATCCCATGAAGGCGATGAAGGCCAGTAGTGCAGAGTACTTCACGGGTAAGCCGAAGGCCGGGAAAATCAGGGCGAGAACAATAAACGAGAGCACGCCGTTCACCAAGGCCAGCGAGCCCTGACCAATGACATAGCGGCCGACAGCAGCGCTGACTTGTTCAGCAAGGTCTATGAACTTGGCCCGCTTGGTGGCGGGGACGAGCTGGTAGATGCCCGACTTGATCCCGTTGAGTGATGACACAAAGTAGATCGTGAGAATCAGCACGATGATCGCGCCGGTGATCCCGGTGGCGATTCCAATGCCCACGGCGAATACTCCGCCACCGATGGTTGTGACGTCGAGATCGGCGGCCCACTCGTTGAAGCCATCGAGCAGGTCTTGAACGCCAAGCCACGGTAGTGCGGTCTCGACGTTTTCGCGCACGGTGCCGTCAAAGAACGCCGTGACGAGTCGAGGCGTGGCTTGAACGGCGTTTCGTACCTGTTCAGCGATGACGGGCACGATGGCAAAGATCAAGCCCGTAAAGACTCCGAGAACGCCCGCGAGTACCGTGAGGATTGCTGTCCACCGCGGAAACTTCTTGGTTTCGAGCCACGTGACCACGGGATCCAGTCCGAGAGCAAGGAACAGCGCTGCTCCCACATACGTGAGAATCGTGGCGAGCGAAATGACGGTCTGACCGATTCCGACCGCGACGAGAACCCCCAGGCCGCCAAGCAAACCAAGGCGGAACGGATTGAGGATCTTCATTGCGTGGCTCCATTCAGCCTGACCAACAAGTGTCAGGCTGAGCGCAATTCTAGAGGTCGCGCAGGCAGTTGCTAGTTAACTTCCTCGGCTTGGTTGAGAACTCCACGAAGGTTTTCGAAGTATCCCGCAACGGTTTCGCGCTCAGCCTTGATCTTCGTGAGACGGTCTTCAGCGTCGCTGACCAGTTCGCGCGAGCGCTTCTCGGCCTCGTCGACAGTAGCCTTGGCACGCTGTTCGGCATCGGAGAGTTCTTCGGCAGCACGAGCGGAAGCATCCGCGAGTACTGCTTTCGCCTCGGCCTGCGACGACTTGGTGAGCTCTTCGGCTTCGTGGCGCTTCGCATTTGCTTCGCGCACGGCTTCGGCCAGCTGGGCCTGAGCTTCCTCGAGGTAGTTGTGCGTTTGAGCGGTCGCTTCCTTGTGCTGCGCCAAGAATTCTTTCTCGGCATCATCGCGACGCACGGCGAGCTCTTGCTCGAGGGAAATGCGAGCTTCTTCTGCTTCCCGCTCGATCGTGGTGCGGGTTTCTTCAAGCTGGTGCTTGATCGTTGCCCTCGTTGATTCAACTTCGTTCGCTAGCTCAGCACGCTGACGCGCAATGTCGCGCTCGAGATCAGCGGTTTGCTTTTCCACATCGTGGGCGAGCGTCGCGCGAGTCTCGCTAACGTAGCTATCGAGTTCGGTGCGCTTGCTGTCGATATCGGCATCCAGATCGGCGTGACGGCGTGCCATCTCTTCTTCGAGCGCGGCTGTGGCGGATGCAATCTCGGCCTCGAGCTCGTTGCGACGCGTGCTCATTTCGGCTTCGAACTCGGCACGGGCTGTCGTGCTCTCGTGCTCGAATGCGGCGCGGGCGGTGTTGATTTCCTCTTCGAGGCCGGCCTGAGTCGTCTCCACGTCACTCTCGAGCGCTGCGCGCGTGCTTGAGACCTCTTTCGCCAACGCCTTCTTGGTGGAACTGACCTCGCGGTCAAGCGCCTTCTTCTGCGCGGCAACATCTGCCGCGAGTTCGCTTCGCGTGTCCTTGACGTGCGCTTCGAGCTCGGCACGAGTGGTCGTTACTTCGTCGTTGAGCGCGGCCTTGGCCGTGGCAACCTCATTCTCAAGCTCGGAGCGTGTGGTCGTAACCTCTTGCTCCAACGAAGCCTTCGTGACCTTGACCTCTTGTTCTAGGGCAGTCTTGGTCGTCGTCACTTCCTGCTCGAGGGCAGCCTGAGTGCTCGTAACTTCATGCTCGAGAGCAGCCTTCGTCGTGGCAACTTCGTCCTCGAGCTCAGCACGCGTGCTCGTCACGTCATGTTCGAGCGCCTGACGCGCTTCACGTTCTTCGGCCTCCCAGATCTCGCGGGCTTCAGAAAGCTCGGAATCGAGGGCGGCCCGGGTTGTCGTGACGGTCTTCTCGAGTTCAGCGAGAGTGTTTGCGGCTTCGGTCGCGGCGGCGTTGCGGGTGGCTTCGGCTTCCGCTTCGAGCGCGGCGTAGCCGGCATCCAGATCTGCCTTGAGCTTGGCCTGGGCAGCTTTGGTCTCGTTGGCGAGCTTCGCGTGACCGGCTGCGGTTTCGTTGGCGAGCTTCGTGTGCGCTGCCTTCGTCTCGTTGGCGAGCTTCTCCCGAGCCGTCGTTGTCTCGGCTTCGAGTTCAGCGCGCGCCGTCTCAATCTCGCGAGCGAGATCGGTGCGGGCCTGCTCAATGTCGCGCTCAAGGTTTTCGCGCTGCTTGGTGTTCTCTGCCTCGAACGTGGCGCGACCGAGTTCGGCGTCCCGAGCGAGGGATTCTGCTGCCTCGCGTGCTTCGGCTACTTCGGCTGCGGTGCTGGCGCGCAGCTCGGCCATTGCTCGTTCGGTTTCGGCACGCAGGGCTGCGGCTTCTCGCTTAGCGGAGGTGCGGGCATCCGCAGCTTCGGTGGCGACGGCGCCACGGATCGTTGCTGCTTCTCGTGAGGCATCGCCGACGAGCTGTGACGCCTCGTCCTTGGCACGTGCCACCAGCGAGTCTGCTTCGGCGCGCGACGACTTGGCGAGTGCTGCGGCGTCGCTCTGGGCATCGTTGAGAATGCGTTCGGCTTCACTCGCGGTCTCGTTGCGCAGCGCGGTGGTCTCGGCCTGAACCGCCTTGCGCATCTTCTCAGCGTCGATGTCTGCCTGGCTGATGAGCTGAGTCGAGTGCTCTTCGGCAACGCGAAGCATGCTCTCGAGCTTGGAGCCGAGCCCGCTGTACGTGGGGCTGCCTGATTCATCAAGCTCAGCCTGAAGATCTTCGTTAACGGCGAGGAGTCGCTTTACTTCCTTCGTGGAAGCGGTGCGGTCTGCTTTGGCGGCAACAAGTTCACGACGAAGCTCGCCGATGAGCTTGTCGACTTCGTCCTTCTTGTAACCGCGCATCTCTGTGCCGAAATCGGTATCGTTCGCGGCCAAGATTTCTCCTCGATGTCAGCGGAATGAACCCTCTGAGTTTAGTGGGGCAAAGAGGCCTCCTGTCATTTTGGTCTCATCCCCAAAAGTGGGCATTCAACGTTCTCCCAGAAATTTCCCAGAAGAGTAACTAGGTGGCGCCAAGGCGATCGGCTATTCTTGAACGTCTTTGTTGTTGCCTACCCGAATGGATGGGGCCCTTACCTCCAGACCAGCGGAGGTTTTGCCAGCGTGGCAAGGGTTGTCTTTCCGTGAGTCATCTTGGGCAACACGAAAGGAGAGATAGTGAGATTCGTTCTCGCCATAGTGAGTTTCATGCTCGCAGCCGTCATGATCGGCTACGGCATTGCACAGCAAACAATACTCGCGACCCCGGATGAGGTTTCAGTCTCAACGGAGACTGACGGCACTGCGCCCCTCACCGTGATCAGCGGCGAGGCGTTTAACACGTACTCGGGCAACCAGACCATCCGTATCGAGGGCCCGCGCCGGATCGTGGCCGCCTACGGCCGCTCGACCGACGTGATCGCCTGGGTCGGCGACGCCAGCTACAACATGGTCACGGTCGACCCGGAAACGGGCGATCTCGTCTCCGAGACCATCACGGGCACCGAACAAGAGGTTCCCGACCCCTATAACTCCGACCTCTGGCTTGAGAACTACGAAGCCGAAGGCGAACTTGCTCTCACTGTGAAGATTCCACGTGATGTGTCGTTCATCTTGGCATCGGATGGAGTCGACCCGGCACCCAACGCCGTCTCACTGTCGTGGCCACTCGATAACAGCACGCCGTGGGCCGGAACGCTCATTCTTGGTGGTGCTGCCGTGCTGCTGATCGGGCTCATCTTCTTGATGTGGGCTGTGCACCACATGCGTCGTGCCGGCGGACCTCGCCGCAAGCCGCAAAAGATGCCCAAGGTTCCTAAGAAGCCTCGCTACAAGCCTTCGAAGCGCTGCGCTAAGGCAAGCGACGCACCCTCGCTCCGCACGAGCGTTCGCGTTGCAGTGCCGACCGTTCTGGTCAGCGCGCTCATTTTGAGCGGCTGCACCGCATCCACCGCTCCGAACTCCGCCACAGATCAGAGTGATCCCACGCCGACCCCAACCTCAACGTCAGAGGGCAGCACGGTCACAGCCCCCGCGGTCGCGGTTCGCCAAATCGAGAAGATCGTCGCTCAGATCAGTGCCGTTTCTCAAGAAGCTGATGAGGAGCGCGACTCAGACTTGCTTGAGACTCGGTTCTCTGACGCGGCGCTCGAGTACCGTCTCGCGAACTACAAGATGCGCAAGGCCGACGACTCGATCGCTCTGCCGGTTGCGATCCCCGATGGTCCGGTGCAACTGACGTTGCCGCAGCAGACCGAGACGTGGCCGCGAACGGTGTTCACGATCATCCTCGATGAGACCGACTCCACCGTCGCGCCGATCGCTCTGTTCCTTGAGCAAGAGACCCCGCGCGATAACTACAAGGTCAGCTATGCCATGAACTTGGAGCCCTCCGTGGTGTTCCCGGATGTCGCCGCAGCGAGCGTCGGAACCTCGCGTCTGCCCGCCGACAGCGGACTTCTGCGTTCGTCGCCGACCGAAGTTGCCCTCGACTACGCCGAAATCCTCGAACAGGATGTCGACAGCGACTCCTACCTCGACTTCGAGGCGGAAGGCGACAGCTTGCGCGTGAGCGTTGGCCTAGCCGTCAAGAACAAAGAGAAGGCGGAGCTCTCCAGCACCGCCACTCTGACTTACGGTCACGAACTCGGGTCTGCCGACCCTATCGCGATGGCCACGATTGACGCTGGCGCGATTGTGGCGGTGCATCTCTACGAGACCAAGGTCGCAGCGCCGAAGGAGGAAGGCTCTGCCGTCACCTTCAGTGGGCAGACAAAGGCTCTGTCGGGAATCTCGATTACCGAAGAGGGCATTAAATCCACCTACGGCGATCAGCTACTCTTTTATGTCCCCGCAGCGGGCAGTGGCGAGAAAATCGTTCTGCTCGGCTACACCCAAGGACTCGTTGCAGCATCGGAGTTGAAATGACAAACGCCCCCCTGAACGCCGCTAGTCTTCGCGGAGCGGTCGACCTTTCATCGCTCGTTCGACAGCACAACACGCCCGCTCCCGCGGCTGGCGCTCCTGGCGCGGCTGGTGCCCCGCCTGCGGGCGAGACGCCTGCGCCGAGCGGATACGCCACGAGTGCGAATGATGCGTCGTTCGCTCAAGTGCTTGAACTCTCCAACACGGTGCCGGTCATCGTTGAGTTCTTCGGCCAGGGGATCGAAGCGTCGCTCGAACCGACAATTGCCCAGTACAAAGGGCGCTTCGCTCTGGTTGTCGTGGATGCCACGAGCAACCCCCAGCTCGTGCAGGCGTTCCAAGTGCAAGAGGTTCCGACTGTTGCTGCCGTTATTGGCGGGCGCCCCGTGCAGTTGTTCAGCGGCATCATGCCCGAGAACGACCTCAAGGAAGTTCTCGAACAGGTGTTGCAGCTCGCTGCCGAAAACAAGGTAACGGGCACGCTGCCGGCTGCTGATGAGGCAGCCGAGGGCGAGGCCTCGGAACCGGTTGAAGAGCCGCTTCCGCCCCTGCACCAAGAAGCTTTCGATGCAATTTCTGCGGGCGACTTCGCGAAAGCGATCGAGGCCTACAAGACCGCGATTACTCAGAATCCTCGCGACCAGCAAGCCGTCGCCGGCCTTGCTCAGGTCTCGCTGTTGGCTCGGCTTGAAGGCCACACCGCTGACTCGGTACGCAGTGCTGCAGCGCAGGCGCCGACTGATGTTGAGGCGCAGCTTGCTGTTGCTGACCTTGATGTTTCCGGTGGTCACCTAGGTGACGCTTTCGATCGTCTTCTCGAACTTTTCCCGACGGCAGACTCCGATGGCAAGAGCGCGATTCGCACTCGCTTGCTCGACTACTTCGAGATTGCAGGAGCCGAAGACCCTCGCGTGGCCGATGCTCGTCGCCGACTGACGCTGCTGCTCTACTAGTCGCGCGCAATCGCGCCGACGTGAGCGTCGGTGGCGCGAAGAAGATCTGCGGGTGAAAGCTCGATGTCGAACCCGCGTTTTCCGCCGCTGACGAACACGGTGTCGAAGAGTTCGACGGTCTCATCGATCACGGTTTTGTGGGCAAGTTTTTGTCCGATCGGACTGATGCCGCCCAGCACATAGCCGGTACGGCGCTGGGCGAGCGCAGGGTCAGCCATTGTCGCTTTCTTGCCGCCGAGGGCGGACGCCAGTGCTTTGAGGTCGAGCTTTCCTGACACGGGAACGACGGCGACGACCATGTCGTCATCCACCATCGTCATCAGAGTCTTGAAGACCTGTTCAGGAGCAATTCCCAGCACCGTTGCGGCCTCGACGCCGTAATCCTGGTTGCTGGCGTCGTGCTCGTAAGGGTGCGCGGTGAATGTGATGCCCAGCGAATCGAGTGCGACGGTCGCGGGGGTTCCGAGCGCCATCAGCGGTAGTCCGTGCGGTAGCGAGTGAGGGCCGGGTCGAAGCAGCAGTGCATGCGATCTAGAGTAATGACACACAGTCATCCATGCGGATGTTGTGGGGGAGTAGCGGAGTTACGGTGACCATTTATCTCGATCATGCGGCAACAACGCCGATGCGCCCTGCCGTCGTGCAAGCCTTCGCGGCGGCGCTGCCGGTTGTCGGTAACCCCTCGTCGATTCACTCTCAGGGCCAAGCGGCCAAGCGAATGCTGGAGGAAGCCCGCGAGATTGTCGCTGCGAGTGTGGGTGCAGACTCCGTCGAAGTCACTTTTACCTCGGGCGGCACCGAGGCTATCAACCTCGCGCTCAAGGGCCTGTACTGGGCGCGAAACTCGGGCCCCGTCGAACGTCGGCGAGTGCTTGTGGCTCAGGCAGAACATCACGCCACGATTGACGCGGTCGACTGGATGCAGGCCCACGAAGGCGCCGAACTCGACTGGATTCCCGTCGACGCTTTCGGCCGCATCGATGTCGACTATGTGCGCGCTGCGCTCGCCGACGATGTTGCGCTGGTCTCGATGCTTTGGGCCAATAACGAAGTCGGCACCCTGCAGCCGGTGACCGAAATTGCTGCCCTCGCGGCCGCTCACGGAGTACCGGTTCATGTGGATGCCGTGTCTGCCCTCGGCTACGTTCCCATTGATTTTCATGCGGCCGGTGTCGCCGCGCTCAGCGTTTCGGCACACAAGATCGGCGGCCCTGTCGGTGTTGGCGCTCTCGTAATCGCGCGCTCCGCATCCGTCACTCCGCTGATTCACGGCGGTAGCCAGCAGCGTGCCCGCTCCGGAACGATGGATGCGCCTGGCGCTGTTGCCTTCGCGGCGGCCGCCCGTGAAGCCACTGCCGACTTGGCTGAGCAAGCGGCACGACTCACTGTCTTGCGCGATTCGCTCATTGCGGGGGTGCGGGCTGCTGTTCCTGAAGCCGTTTTGCGCGGCGACCCGAACGATCGCTTGCCGGGAAATGCCCACTTCACATTCTCTGGTTGTGAAGGTGACTCGCTGCTCTTCTTATTGGATGTTGCGGGCTTCAGCGTTTCGACCGGCTCGGCTTGTCAGGCGGGCGTGCCCGAAGCGAGCCACGTGTTGCTCGCGATGGGTCTCGACGAACCTACGGCGCGCGGAGCGCTGCGCATCTCGCTGGGGGAGTCCACCACCACCGACGAGGTGGAGCAGTTCGTTGCGGCGCTTCCCCGCGCTGTAGACCAGGCGCGCAGCGCTGGCTACTCCGACCGGATGACGGTGCTGGGGCGCGGCTAAGCCGCAGCCGCGCCGGAGGATTGACTCAGCACATCCGTACCTGTAAGTTTTTTATAACAGGTGAAAGGGATGGCGGTGAATTCAGAAGAGCTCGGAGCGTGGTTGGCCGCCGTGGCGAACCCGCAGCGCATGCGTATTCTCGCCGAGTTGTCGAGCGGCCAACAGCACGTGAGCGAGCTCGCCCGCCGCGTCGGAATGTCTCGCGCCCTTCTCTACATGCACCTCGCCAAACTCGAAGAAGCTGGGTTCGTCGCCGGGCATCACGAACTCAGCGATGACGGTAAAGCCCTCAAGCTCTTCGAAGTCGTTCCGTTTCGCGTGACCGTTACCCCGGCACTGCTCGCTCGCGCAGTGGCGCAGTCGGCCAAAGACGAGGCGGCCGCAAGCGACAGCGTGGGTGCGAATGACGGCGCCGCGGCACAAGCGGATGACGGCTCGTGAACCTGGCCACGGCATCCTCAGGAATCGTTTAGTAGCAACTCTCACAAAGGAAAATAATGGAAGTCTTGTATAGCCTCTGGTTTTGGGTAGGTATCGTCGCCGTTGTGGGCATCATTGCCGGCGTCATTCACAACTCCACCAATAAGAAAGCTGAAACAGCGAAGTACGTTGCGGATGCTCAAGCCGGTGGTGACTATCGTGCGCTCGCCGATCAGAGCCTCGAAGCCAACCGCGCGCTGCTTCAGCGATTGGATGTTGTGGAGCAGCGACTCGCGAGCATCGAGAAAACTCTCACCGACATCCCGCAGTAGGTCTCGGCTGCGCCCGGCGGCTGAACGTGCCCACCCGGAACTTGCCCAGTAGCACGTCTCGTACACTGGACTCATGAAGGTTTTAGCGGCAATGAGTGGCGGAGTGGACTCCGCCGTAGCTGCCGCGCGCGCCGTAGAGGCTGGGCACGAGGTTGTTGGGGTGCATTTGGCGCTGAGCCGGCAACCCGGAACCCTGCGCACGGGCGCTCGCGGTTGCTGCACGATTGAAGATTCGATGGATGCCCAGCGGGCCGCCAACATCATCGGGATCCCGTACTACGTGTGGGACTTTTCCGAGCGCTTCAAGCTCGATGTCGTCGACGATTTCATCGCCGAGTATTCCGCCGGTCGCACCCCGAACCCCTGCATGCGCTGCAACGAGCGCATCAAGTTCGCTGCCCTTCTCGAGAAGGCCGTGGCGCTCGGATTCGATGCCGTGGCAACCGGTCACTACGCCAACATCATCGAAGATGAGAACGGCAACCGCGAGCTGCATCGCGCTGCGGCCTGGGCCAAGGACCAGTCCTACGTTCTCGGTGTACTCACTACCGAACAGCTGGCCCACAGCATGTTCCCGCTCGGCGCTACGCCGTCCAAGGCAGAGATTCGCGCGGAAGCGGCTGAGCGCGGCTTCTCGGTAGCGAACAAGCCTGACTCCCACGACATTTGCTTCATCCCCGACGGCAACACTCGCGGCTGGCTCGCCGACAAGGTTGGCGCGGAGCAGGGCGAAATCCTCGACCGCAACGGTGATGTTCTCGGTAAGCACGAGGGTGCTTTGGCCTTCACAATCGGCCAGCGTAAGGGCCTCAACGTCGGCTACCCCACGGATGACGGCAAGCCCCGTTTCGTACTCGAGATCCGCCCCAAGACCAATCAGGTTGTAGTCGGACCGCGCGAAGCTCTCGCGCTCTCGCAGGTCGCTGGCACTAAGTTCTCGTGGGCGGGGCTCGACCCGCAAGCATCCGGTCTCATCTCCGAACCGGGGGAGAGCTTCGAATGCCACGTACAGGTGCGCGCTCACTCTGACCCGATGCCTGCGGTTGCGCGCATCGCCCCGTCGACAGAGGGCGCTGACGACGTCGGCGACGCCACCGGGCCTGAGCTGATTATCACACCCCACGAACCGCTCAATGGTGTCTCACCCGGCCAGACCGCCGTGGTTTACGTCGGAACCCGCGTTTTGGGGCAGTGCACAATCGCGCGCACCGTCTCTGCGGTTCCTGCTGGCGTCTAGCCCGTCGCAGGCACGCACGAACGTACGAACGCACGAACGCACGTACGCTCTCTCGCACTAGCGTGAGCCACGCTCGACGGCGCTCTCGTTTCACACGGAGAAGTCAGTGCCGCTGTTTACACTTGTGCTGTGGCCAATAGCACTGTGAATTCGGGTTCTTCTCACTCCTCAGACGAGCACGTTCCCGAGACTGTCGATCCCGAACTCGCTGAAGCACGGGATGAGGCGCAAACACTCACGACGCGCATTCTTGAACTTCGCGACGCTTATTACGTTCGCGACGAAACGCTCGTCGACGATGCCGAGTACGACGGCCTGATCCGCAGGCTTGAAGAGCTGGAAAAAGCGCATCCCGAGCTCCAAGGGCAAGACAGCCCAACCTTGCGCGTCGGTGGCCGCGTAGCGACCCTGTTCGATCCCGTCGAACATGCCGAACGCATGTTGAGCCTCGACAATGTCTTCTCGCTCGAAGAGTTCGGCGAATGGGCCGCCAAGGTTCAGCGCGACTCCGCTCGCCACATCGATTTCCTGTGTGAGCTCAAGATTGATGGACTCGCTCTCAACCTCCGCTACATCGACGGCGTTCTCGTCAGTGCCGCAACGCGGGGCGACGGTCGCGTCGGCGAAGACGTGACCGAGAACATTCTTCGGGTTGAAGGCATCCCTCAGCGCTTAGCTGGCTCGGGGCATCCGCCCATCGTTGAAGTGCGCGGGGAAGTCTTTATTCCTTTGGAGCTCTTCCGCGAGCTCAACGCAGAACAGGCACGCATCGGCGAGAAGGTCTTTGCCAACCCACGCAATGCTGCAGCCGGTTCGCTGCGCCAAAAATCTGAGGGTAAGAACGACGAAAAGTTGGCTGCCATGCGTCGTCGATTGTCGTCGCTGCGGATGCTCGTGCACGGTATCGGGGCCTGGAACGGTGAACGCGAAGGCAGCGAACCGATCCGCACGCAGAGTGAGGTGTACGGCGTTCTGGCGGAGTGGGGTTTGCCGACAAGCCGCTATTACAAGGTTGTGCCCACGGCGACCGAGGTCGACGAGTTCATTCGGTACTACGGCGAGCACCGCGACAGCGTCGTGCACGAGATTGACGGCATCGTCATCAAGGTCGATGAGCTTGCGCTGCACGAAGAACTCGGCGCAACGTCCCGTGCTCCGCGTTGGGCAATCGCGTACAAGTATCCTCCCGAGCAAGTGAATACGAAGCTGCTCGACATCGTGGTTGGCGTCGGGCGCACAGGTCGCGCAACCCCGTATGCCGTCATGGAGCCAGCGCTGGTTGCTGGTTCGGTCGTGCGCCAGGCCACGCTTCACAATCAGGATGTCGTCAAACGCAAGGGCGTGCTGATTGGCGACACTGTTGTGCTGCGCAAAGCGGGAGACGTCATTCCCGAGATCCTTGGCCCGGTTGAAGAGCTGCGTGATGGCACGGAGTACGCCTTCGTCATGCCCGCGAACTGCCCGGAATGTGGCACGCCCTTGCGCGCCATGAAAGAGGGCGACATTGATTTGCGGTGCCCGAACGCTCGCAGTTGCCCGGCGCAGGTTCGAGGCCGCATCGAGCACACCGGCAGCCGGGGTGGGCTCGATATCGAGGTGCTCGGCGAGGTTATTGCGCGGGCGCTTGCTCAACCGCGAGAGCCCGAAGTGCCCCCGCTCATCAACGAAGCGGGACTATTCGATCTGACGGTCAAAGATATTTTCCCGATTGTGGTCGCGGTACGGGATTCCGAGACCGGCGAAGTGCTCACTAACGACGACGGCACCGAACGGCTCGTCACTCCGTTCCGGCGTGCGCGTAAATCAACCGGCAAGGACGCTGACCCCGAGTTCGACGCCAACGCCGCCGAATTTGCCGGCACTCCCGATTGGGTTCCCTCGAGCAATGCGATCAAGCTCATCGCCAACTTGCAGGAAGCCAAGACGAAGCCGCTCTGGCGACTGCTCGTGAGCTTGAGCATCCGCCACGTCGGTCCCGTCGCGGCTCGTGCACTGGCTGACTACTTCGGTTCGCTCACGGCCATCCGTGAAGCTACGCGTGAAGAGCTGGCTGCTGTTGATGGTGTTGGCCAGATCATCGCTGACTCGGTAGCCGATTGGTTCGAGGTCGACTGGCATCAAGAGATTGTTCAACGTTGGACGGATGCGGGAGTGCAATGGTCCACTCCCGGCCATCCGGGCCCCGGGGCAGCGCAGTCTAACGACGGCCCTCTCGCCGGTCTCACGATTGTCGCGACCGGCAGTCTGGAAGGATTCACGCGCGAAGGTGCCCAAGAAGCGATCATTGCCGCAGGGGCAAAAGCGGCGTCGAGCGTGAGCAAAAAGACCGACTTCGTGGCCGCTGGCCCGGGCGCGGGCTCAAAGTTGACGAAGGCGGAACAGCTGGGAATCCCAGTTATTGACGCTGCACAGTTCGCTCGACTGCTCAAAGAGGGGCCCGACTCCCTCTAAAACCTAGTAAAACGTTGGTAATGCCTTCGACTCACCCCCGAATGGGGTTGTTTCCCCTTAGGATTAGCTGAACGTGATCGTGCGCGGGGATGGCGCACAGTTCACGGTCCTGAGGGGATCACCCGACGTTGCTGATAGAAATTGCACTCGCTTTGGCTACCTCGGTTGTAGGCTTACCCGCCGCCGAGGCCTCTGGCGTGCCCTCAATCGAATTCCGCTCCATCGTCACGAGTGATGCACCGGCTCCCTTTGTCGGCCCCGTTGTCGACACCACCGGTTCTCTCGGCACCGCAACGTTCAGCACTCGTACCCTCACCTCACTCGCGAGTATCCCCGCCGACAGCATCCCTGAGTTCTTCGCAGCGCGACCGGGCGCGATCGAACAGATTCTCGCCTCGCAACCTCCCGCCCAAGAAGTTGCGCTCTGGTGGGGCGACTTGGCGACTGACAGCCAGGCAGCTCTAGAGATCGCTAGCCCACAACTGTTGGGCAACCTCGAAGGCGTTCCCTACAGAATTCGCGACGTCAGCAACCGCACTGTTCTTAACGAAACCATCGTTGACCTTACCGCGGTCGTTAACTCGGATGCGGGTCGTGCTGTGCAGCAGAGCGCGCGCCAGCAACTCAACATGCTCTCGTCGATCTCGGAGTCTCTCGCGTTCGATCGGGCGGCTCCCGAGCGAACCCTCATCACCCTCGACGTCACTGGCCAGGGTAAGGCCGCCATCGTGCTCGGCGACGTGAGTGAAGCCGACTACGTCAGCTTCTTGGTGCCGGGCATGTTCTTCACCATCGAAGGCCAAATGTCGTACTGGGCGGATGCCGCCTACACGCTGTACTGCGAGCAGCAGCAGTGGCTAGACCATTTCGAATCCCAATCAGTGTTCACGCGAAATGAGACCGTCGCGACGGTCGCGTGGATTGGCTACGACACCCCCAACCTCACCAACGTGGGCGCGATCGATAACGCGAACCAAGGCCGCGACACTCTCGCTGATGCGATTCTCGGATTGCAGGCCCTGCGCGGGGCCGACCAGCCCTATATCTCGGTCGTTGCCCACTCCTATGGAACGACCGCGGCCATGATGGCGCTATCGGAATACGACTTCGAAATCGACGCCCTCGCCATGGTTGGGTCGCCCGGCAGCCCAGCACGATCCGTGGACGATCTCCATGTTCGTGGCGGCAACGTTTTCGTGGGAGAAGCTGCGTGGGATCCCATTCCCAATAGTTCATACTTTGGCGCCGACCCCGGAACCCAAGCTTTCGGAGCAAAGTCGCTCGGCGTCGGCGGTGCGTACGATGTTGTGATGAAGCAGCCGCTCGCCGGTTCCGTCGGTCACAACGATTACTTCACTCCGGGCACTGAATCGATGCGCAACTTTGCGCTGCTGTGCATCGGGCGCAGTGACCTCGTCATCCCCGAGGACGCACCCACCGTTCAACGCGCGGTCGCCTCCGTGGATAACACGCAGAGCTAATGGCTCCTCGCCCCACACGACGACTGCATCTCGCTGAGCTGTCGTCGTGCTCAGCAATACGGCCGTGAGTGTTGACGCTCTTGCCCTGTCGCTCATCGCCGACCGCTAAGCCGAATACACTGGAAGGGTTCCCTGTCTGTTTCCCATCTTCGGAGCTCCATGACTGACACCAATCCGGGTGCGATCACTACTGAGGTCGTTACGCACCTCGCATCGCTTGCCCGCATCGCCCTTACCCACGACGAAATCGAGAAGCTCACTGGTGAGCTTGGTGCGATTGTTGATTCCGTGGCCAAGGTCAGCGAGGTCGCAACCGATGAGGTTCCGGCAACGAGCCACCCGATTCCTCTGAGCAACGTCTTCCGTGCGGATGTTCCCGGCGTCACCCTCACCACCGAACAGGCGCTCGCCGGCGCCCCTGAGCACGACGGTTCACGCTTTGCCGTGAGCGCGATTCTGGGAGAAGAACAGTAATGGCAGCTTTGAACGACCTCACCACGATGTCGGCAGCAGATTTGGCCGGCAAGCTGAGCTCGGGCGAAGTCTCGTCTGTCGAAGCAACCCAGGCACACCTCGACCGCATCGCTGCCGTCGACGACCGGGTTCACGCGTTCTTGCACGTGTCGGCGGATGCTCTCGCCAACGCCAAGCGCATCGATGAGCGTCGCGCGGCAGGGGAGTCGCTCGGCGAGCTCGCCGGTGTGCCCGTCGCCGTCAAAGACGTGCTCTGCACGATCGACATGCCCACTACCGCGGGCTCCAAGATTCTTGAAGGCTGGGTTCCGCCCTATGACGCAACGCCCGTGGCGAAGTTGCGTGCCGCTGGCCTCATCCCGCTCGGTAAGACCAACATGGACGAATTCGCCATGGGCTCGTCAACCGAGCACTCGGCGTACGGTCCGACGCGTAACCCGTGGGATCTCGACCGCATCCCCGGCGGCTCCGGTGGTGGCTCTGCTGCGGCCGTCTCCGCGTTTGAAGCTCCGCTTGCTCTCGGTTCTGACACCGGCGGATCGATCCGCCAGCCGGCATCCGTCACGGGTTCCGTTGGCGTCAAGCCCACTTACGGCGGCGTCTCGCGCTACGGCGCGATCGCTCTTGCGTCGTCGCTCGACCAGGTTGGCCCCGTCTCGCGTACCGTCCTTGACTCCGCATTGCTGCACGATGTGATCGGCGGGCACGACCCGCGTGACTCCACCTCGCTCAACGAGCAGTGGCCGTCGTTTGCTGCCGCAGCTCGTGCCGGTGCCGCCGCCGAAAGCCTCAAGGGCCTTCGCGTGGGTGTCATCAAGCAGCTCGACAGCCCCGGCTTCCAAGCCGGTGTCTCGCAGCGTTTCCACGAAGCTCTGCAGTTGCTCACCGACTTCGGTGCCGAAATTGTTGAAGTGGATGCTCCGCACTTCGAGTACGCGGTTGAGGCGTACTACCTCATCCTCCCCGCCGAGGCGTCGAGCAACCTCGCCAAGTTTGACTCGGTGCGTTTCGGCCTCCGCGTCACGCCCGAAGGCGGTGGAACCGTTGAAGACGTGATGGCAGCGACCCGTGAGGCTGGTTTCGGCGACGAGGTCAAGCGCCGCATCATCCTCGGTACCTACGCCTTGAGCGCCGGCTACTACGACGCGTACTACGGCAGCGCTCAGAAGGTGCGCACGCTCATTCAGCGCGACTTCGCTGCAGCGTTCGAGAAGGCTGACGTTCTCGTCTCGCCCTCGGCGCCCACCACCGCGTTCAAGCTCGGCGAGAAGCTCGAAGATCCGATGGCGATGTACCTCAACGACGTCACCACGATTCCGGCCAACCTTGCGGGCATCCCCGGCATGGGTCTTCCGATGGGGCTCGCTCCTGAAGATGGACTACCGACTGGTTTCCAGATTATGGCTCCGGCTCGCGGCGACGCTCGCCTGTACGAGGTCGGCGCCACGCTCGAGCGTTTGCTCGAAGCTCAGTGGGGTCACACCCTGCCGAGCCAGATTCCGGCCCTCGGCTAGCTAGTTCCGTTTCTGTCAGTCGACCCGTGTTCATCAGGAGCGCGGGTCGACTGCGTTAACGCGATCGTGGTGGCGGAGGGCAGGCTAGGCGTTGTCACTCGTTTGCCGTTCGCGGTAGGCGATTTGGTTCATCCGGTTTCCACAGCGGATGCTGCAAAACCGTCGTGAGCCGTTGCGCGAGAGGTCGGCCATGAGGCCTTCGCAGTCGGGAGCTTCGCAGCGCCGCAACCGCCACATCGCGTCGGACCGTACAACGTCGACGAGTGCCAACCCCACTTCGGCCTGAATGCGCTCGGCGAGCGGTGCTTCGGGGTCGTTGGCGTGCAGGTGCCAGTCGAAGTCGCCGTGGCGCGCCAAGAATGGCAAGGCTTTCGCTTCAGCGAGCATTGCGTTGATCTCGATCGCGGCGTCGTCCCGCGTGAGCTTCCAAACCCCGCGGATGCGGTCGCGCACGGCCCTCACTTCGGTCACTTCAGCGTCGTCGCGGTCGATGCGGCCGCTAAACCGAAACTGCATGACGAGCTCGTGCACTTGCGCGACCGTCATGAGTTCGTCGTCGCCTGATCTGCTTGCGAGTTCATGCGTGTTTCCGAGTAAAACGGCGAACTCGAGACTCTCCACTGTGTCAGGGGCAAATTGCAATTTGACTCCTTATTTGTTTCGAGACTAGCGTCAGCAGAAATACTCGTCAATCTCGTTCAAAGTAGTTGCCCATGAATCGCTCGTCCACCACCCTCGGCCTACTCATAGCTGTGATCGCTGCGGCCAGCTTCGGGTTATCGGGCGCGCTGATTAAACCGGTACTGGAAGCCGGGTGGAGCCCTGCGGCGGCGGTGACCGTTCGCGTTCTCATTGGTGGCACCGTGCTCGCGCCGTTCGCGATCCTGGCCCTCAAGGGGCGTTGGATCGCGCTCTGGTACGCGCGTAGCCGCATCCTGCTCATGGCCATCATTGGCGTTGCTGGTACGCAACTTGTCTACTTCGCGGCCGTCGAACGTATCCCCGTGGGCATCGCCATCCTGCTCGAGTACATGGCGCCACTTCTTCTCGTCGGCTTCGCGTGGGCAACGACCCGTCGCATACCCAAAGCGGTTGTGCTGATCGGCTCGGTGGTGGCGCTCGGCGGCCTTATCCTCGTTGTCTCTCCCGAAGGATCAGGCGCTCTCGACCCGATCGGCATCATCTTCGGCGCCTGCGCGGCGGTCGGGGCGGCCGTCTACTACGTGGTTGCTGCGCGCTCGAGCGAGGGCTTGCCGGCCGTCGCCCTAGCCGCAGCAGGTCTGCTGATCGGTGGCATCATCCTGGGGCTTATCGGTCTCGTGGGTATTGTGCCGTTCGATATGCCGATGGTGGATGTCTCGGTGCTGGGTTTTGTGGCTCCCTGGTGGGTTCCGCTGCTCATCGTGGGTATCGTCGCGACCGGTATCGCCTACTCCACGAGCATCATGGCGAGCGAAATGCTCGGTTCCCGACTCGCGTCGTTCGTCGGATTGCTCGAGGTCGTCACGGCAGCGATTTACGCCTGGCTCTTGATCGGCGAAAACTTGTCGATCACGCAGTTCATCGGGGGAGCGCTGATTCTGGCGGGGATCGCCTTCGTTCGTTCCGAGAAGTCGGAGCATATTGGTGACTTCACGATCGAGGCCGAGGCCTTCCCGAGCGACGAAGATGAACCAATTTTGGCCCCGGCATCCGCGCCGCTCGAACCGGGTACCGATACGGTGCCGCTGCGCCACGTACAATCGTCTGGTGGCTAAAGCTGAATTGATGGACTACGACAAAGCACTCGAACTATTTGAGCCGACGCTCGGTTTCGAGGTGCACGTCGAGTTGAATACCCAGACCAAGATGTTCTCGGATGCTCCGAACCCTGCCGCGGCGGGTGCTGAGCATGGCGAACCGAACACCATGATCACTCCGGTTGATCTCGGTTTGCCCGGCAGCTTGCCTGTCGTCAACGAAGAGGCGATCAAGTATTCGATCTCTTTGGGGCTCGCGCTCGGGTGCGAGATCGCGCCGAGTTCACGCTTCGCCCGCAAGAACTACTTCTACCCTGACCTCGCGAAGAACTACCAGATCAGCCAGTTCGATGAGCCGATCGCGTTTGAGGGCTCGGTCGAGATTGAGCTCGAGAGCGGCCGCACAATCACCGTGCCGATCGAGCGCGCGCACATGGAAGAAGATGCCGGCAAGCTCACCCACGTGGGTGGCTCGACCGGTCGCATCCAGGGTGCCGAGTATTCGCTGGTTGACTACAACCGCGCGGGTGTTCCTCTCGTGGAGATCGTCACGCACATGATCACGGGTGCTGAAGCGGATGCTCCCGAGGTCGGCAAGGCGTACGTCTCGGCTATTCGCGACATCGTTCGCTCGCTGGGCATCTCTGAAGCACGCATGGAGCGTGGCAACCTGCGCTGCGACGCCAACATTTCGCTGAGCCCGCGTGGTTCGGGCAAGTTGGGTACGCGCACCGAAACGAAGAACGTGAACTCGATGCGCAGCGTTGAGCGTGCGGTTCGTTACGAGATTCAGCGCCAGGCGGCCATTCTTCAGAAGGGTGGCACGATCACCCAGGAGACCCGTCACTGGCACGAAGACACCGGTGTCACGAGCGCTGGTCGCCCCAAGAGCGACGCCGATGACTACCGTTACTTCCCCGAGCCTGACCTGCTTCCCGTCGAGCCTTCGGCTGAACTGATTGCCGAATTGCGTGCAGCTCTTCCGGAGCCTCCCGCGCAGCGTCGCAAGCGCCTGCAGGCG
This sequence comes from Salinibacterium sp. VpJ6, assembly GCF_059767345.1. Classification (NCBI taxonomy): domain Bacteria; kingdom Bacillati; phylum Actinomycetota; class Actinomycetes; order Micrococcales; family Microbacteriaceae; genus Salinibacterium; species Salinibacterium sp. VpJ6. The sequence goes on along the minus strand of NZ_JBSOQL010000001.1, from coordinate 646,309 downwards.
GCATGGGGCTTCACTGACCTTGAATTCCGTGACGTCAACAACGCCGGACTCTTCAGCGAGATCGAAGCCACCGTTGAGGCCGGAACGACGCCAGCTCAAGCGCGCAAGTGGTGGACGGGCGAAATTGCTCGCCTCGCCAACATGCAGGGTGCTGACGCCAGTTCGTTGATTAGCCCCGCGGATGTTGCGGCTCTCGTTGCGCTTATGAACGACGGTGTACTCAACGACAGTCTGGCCCGCCAGGTTCTCGAGGGTGTTATCGGCGGCGAAGGAACTCCCGCCGAGGTTGTTGAGAGCCGCGGGCTCAAGCTCGTGTCTGACGACGGCCCGCTGATTGCTGCTATCGATGAGGCCCTTGCGGCCCAGCCCGATGTTCTGGCGAAGATTCGCGAGGGCAAGGTGCAGGCTGCTGGTGCTGTTATCGGTGCTGTGATGAAGGCGATGAAGGGTCAGGCCGACGCTGCTCGCGTTCGTGAACTGGTCTTGGAGCGCGCCGCCGCCGAATAGGGTGCCCGAGGTGGTGTGGGCTTGGCGTAGTTCGAACGTCAGTTGTAGGCAGTACCGTTGAGGTCATGTCTGAAACTGCCGATCTTGTCGTCGAAATCCATGTTCCCCTCACTCCCGACACCGAGGTAGCCGAGGGCGAGAGCCGCTTCCCGTGGATTGAATCGCTCGTGGAGTTCACGAGCGAGCTCGACGAGGGTGGCGAAATTTTCGTTGTCGAAGAGGGCGACGTCTTCAACGAGGCCTACGTGATTGTGATCACGGGCGCTGATGAGTCGACGCTCATGGGTGTCGCCAACCGCGTAGCGAACCTGCCGGGCATTCCGACAGGCGTTTTCGCCGTACAAACGGATGCCGATGCTGACGAACTCGGTCAGGGTACCGTCGTCGAAATCTCCTAGCGAGAAGCGCGGCCAAACTTAGTCAAATTTGTTTGTTTTGCGTTGGCTGCGGCGTACACTGAGAAAGCACCGCAGCCGCCAGTACACGCGCGTGATTGAGTCACCGCCCTGACGAGGGACGATCCGCCCCGTCTGCAGTAGCTTCGTACTACTGAAGAGCACAACACCATGACAAGCAGCACCCCGGTGGGTACGCCCACGAGCCCCATTCCGATTCCCTCCACCATCTTTTCGCCGCAGGTGATGTGGACCACGATCGGCGCGTTCTCGCTGATCTTCTTGGGAGCGTTCGAGACCCTCGCGGTCACGACGATCATGCCCACGATTAGTCGCGACCTTGATGGTGAATCGCTTTACTCCGTAGCCTTCTCGAGCACCCTTGCTGCGAGCGTGATCGGTATGGTCCTAGCCGGGCAGTGGTCCGACCGCACGGGGCCAGCCAAACCCCTGATCGCCTCCATGGCGGTCTTCACTGTTGGGCTCCTCGTGGCGGGTTTTGCGGGCACGATGGGTGTCTTCATCATCGGGCGCTTCCTGCAGGGGCTCGGTTCCGGCGCACTTATCGTGGCGCTCTATGTGGTCGTGGCCCGGCTGTACCCGGCGGTGCTGCATCCGAAGATCTTTGGATTGTTCGCTTCAGCTTGGGTGTTGCCCTCACTGATTGGCCCGCCGCTTGCCGGTGTAGTGGCCGAGCAGATTAGTTGGCACTGGGTCTTTTTCGGTGTGGTCTTTCTCGTGATCGCGGCCGGTGCTGCGATTTTGCCTGCGGTGCGCGTTTTGCTCGACCAGCCGGTCACCGTGGGGGAGAAGTCGTCCGGTAAGCGAGCCGTCGTGTGGGCAGTCTTGGCTGCTGTGGCGATCGTCGCGATCAGCCTCGGCGGAGAGAGCGAGGGAGCCTTCGCCTGGCCGCTCGCGATTGCAGCCCTCGTGATTGCCATCATCGCTCTGCGCCCGTTGCTGCCAGCGGGCTCTCTCACTCTGCGTCGTGGTTTGCCCACCACGATCGTGTTACGTGGTGTCTTCGCCGCTGCGTTCTTCTCGACCGAGGTGTATCTGCCGTATCTCCTGAACGAGCGCTACGGTTTGCCCGCCTGGGCCGCGGGCCTCATCCTCACCGTCGGTGCGGTGTCGTGGGCCACCGGTTCTGCGCTGCAAGGGCGACTGCCGGAGTCTGTCTCGCACAGCCACGTCGTGGTCGTCGGATCCTTGCTGCTGAGCGTGGGCATCGCGACCCAGTTCGTGACGGCCTACTTCATGCTCTCGCTGTGGATCGCTGCGGCGGGTTGGCTTATCGCTGGCGCGGGCATGGGAATCACATTCCCTCGACTTTCGACTCTCGTGCTCAGCCATTCGAGCTCGCGCGACCAGGGCTTCAACAGCGCTGCGCTTTCCATTTCGGATGCCGCGGGCGGCGCCGTAGCGATTGCTTTCGGCGGTCTCGTCTTCGCTGCCGTCGGCGGGCTCGTGAACGGTGCGGGATTCGTGGCGGCTCTCGGCCTTGCGGCGGTGCTGGCTGTGGCATCCATTCCTGTGGCCCTGCGCGTGCGCACGCGCTAACCCAGCGGGGCACAGTCGGGCTGTCGTGGCTCGTAGCGCGCACACCACCGCCGAGAAAGCGGCAACACAGCGGCCAGCGTTGCACTGTGTTAAGCAGTGTTTCGGGGTGTTACGACTCTGCCGCGCGGTCGCGGGCAATTGCGATTACCGTCGCCGCATGACACTTCTCACTAACGAATCAACGTCCACCGATCTCGCCGCCGACCGAGCCGCACGCCTTACCGCTGCGGGCGCTGCGTGGAACTCACGCATCGCCGCGAAACCCGCCGCTGCCGAACTCACTTACGCCGTTACCGGCAAGGGCGAAGGGTCCGTCGGCACGGTGCTCAAGGCCGGAAAGCACGTGTTCCACATCGACGAGCCTGAGGGGCTCGCCGGAGATGACCTCGCAGCAAGCCCGGTGGAAATTGCCCTCGGCGCGCTCATCGCGTGCCAGGTTGTTGTTTTCCGCCTGTACGCTCAAGCGCTCAGCATCCCGTTCGATGACATCTCGGTCAAAGCCGAGGGAGACCTCGATGTGCGGGGCCTCTTCGGAATCGACGACACCGTACGTAACGGCTTCGGAGCAATCCGTCTCAACATCACCATCACGGGTCCGGAGTCGCAAGAGCGCTACGACGAGCTTCGCGAAGCCGTCGACGCCCATTGCCCCGTTCTCGACCTCTTCGCGAACCCCACCCCCATCACCACGCAGGTGATCAAGGGCTAGGGGAACCCCAGGATGATGCCCTCAGACATGATCGACCGGTAGCTCGGGCTACCGGTCGATTTTCTGTTAACGGCAGCATCGACGAGTAACCTCGAGGCTATGAAGCCCGCCTTCGAATTCACGTCAGAGCTCACGCCGTGGGCGTCGAAGCCGAGTGTGCACTTTCTTCACGTGCCGCCGGATGTTGGGGTCGATATCAAGGAGATTCCATCGCCGCCGCGGGGCTTCGGCGCCATCGCGGTCGAAGTCACGATCGGTGCCACCACGTGGACGACGTCGATCTTTCCCGACAGCAGTGTTGAAGATAGTTACTTCTTGCCCGTCAAGATCGCTGTGCGGCGCGCTGAAGGCTTAGAGGCCGGCGACACGGCCGAGGTTACGATTCAGCTGATCTGAGGCCCCGCGCGGTCCGCTGTGGCGCCAGCGCGCAACGGCGACGGCCGGGCATCCCGGCGTTTAGGCGGGCCAGGCTCCGATGATCAGCGCCATCACAACGATCGTGACGAACTCATGGCTCACGTTGAGTACCGTGAGGCCGTTGGGGCGCCCATCAAACTGGTCATGGGTGATGAAACGAGCGGCCGTGAATCCGCCCCACAGCACGATGCTCGTCAGCAGTGTGTTCACAAAGAAACTGCCGCCGTAGAAGTCGAAGGCGATGAACGCTGCTCCCGCGAGTACCCAGGCCGTGATGAAGCTCACGATGACCGTGACGACGATCGGGCGGATGGCATCCGCTGAGTTGCCGCTGGGCGTCACTCCTGCCGCTTTCATCCAGTAGTTGCCGAAGATGCGAGGGGAGTACCAGATGGTGCCCACGATCATGCTGGAGAGAGTCGCGAGTATTACGGCGATGTAGTTAATTTCGGGAACCATGACAACCTCCGGCTGATATTCGGTGCCCGAATCCTACTCTCGCCGCCGTTAGCCGGTGATGCTTTCTTCGAAGCGCTGAATGGGGTCGTACCAGCCCTGTTCCAGAACGTAGCTCTGGAATTGCTTGTCGAGTCCCAGGATCACGGCGAGACCGACGATCAACAGAATGATGCCGACCACGCGCTTGAACACCCCGTTGGGGTTGGCAAGCCAGCCCAGTTTGCGAGCGAATGCTTGCCCGAGGAACGCGATCATCAGCAGCGCAATGGCGAGGCCGAGGGCGTAGACAACGATGTAGAGCAGGCCTTCGCCAAACGACACGGGAAGCACCGTCGCCAAAATCAGCGCGTAGGTGGGGGAGCAGCTGCTGAACGTGGGGCCGAGCGCGGCGCCCAGCATGACATCGCCGCCAAGTCCGCCGCGCGAATACGAGCGGTTCATCACGGCGTTAGTGCGGTTCTGGATGCCCGTGGCCATCATGAAGCGTTCCCAGAGTGCGGGAAACACGAGGGTGAGGCCGAAGATGATGAGGATGCCGCCGGCGATGACTTGCCACACGAGCTGGGGAATGCCCAGCAACGCTGTGGTTGCCTTGAGCAGCAGTGTGAAGAGGATGACCGAGCCGGCGAGGCTGACCGCGATCACGACCGGGCGGAACCACTGGCGTTCGGCGACCTTCGCGTCACTGCTCGTGCGCACGATGGAACCGCCCACGATCACGGGCAGCAACGGCAAAACGCAGGGTGCCGCGACAGTGAGAATTCCCGCAACAAACGAGAGCAGGATAAGACTGAGCATCGCGGCTTAGTTGAGCGCGGTGAGAACGGCGTTCAGCGTGGCGTCGGCGTAGGCCACGAAGTTGTCTTGAACCTTTGCACCGCTGGAATCAACCTCAACGAATGTCGTTTGTTGCGTCACGCCGTACTCGGCTCGCAGATCTTGGTTGGTGTCGTAGTCGACCTTCACGATCGTGATTCCCGAAGGAACGCCCGAGGCCTTGATGTCTCCGTCTGCAGAAACGCACTGCGGGCACCAGGTGGCGTGGAAGAACAGGATGACGCGGCCATCGGCATCCGCAATGGCACTCGGGCTGTAGTCGACGTAGTCGCCGCCGCCATCGTTAGCGATCGCAGCGCTCTCGTCGGCATTGGGCTCAACGTTCGAGTCGGCATCACTCGAGTTTTCGAAGACTTGAGAGCCGCCGGTGGATGCCGCGGTGTCAGCGGGGTCGTCCGAGTTTTGGACTGCGACGATCGAAACTGCTGCAATAACAATGACGGCAAGAGCGACAATGACCGCGAGAATTCGCTTGTTCATGCCGACTAGTAACGTACGCGGCCGACGAAATCTTCCGCCTCGCGAGAAATTTCTGGGACTATACCCAGACTTCAGCAGTGTGCGAATACAGCTTGAGATCGCCGAAAGTTAGCGCACCTGTGAATCTGGCTCGCGTATACGGGAGCAAAACCATCAATGCTGCGCCCGCTTTGTGCTCGATCCGCACCTCGATCGCGTCCGACTTGAGCGACGCGATTCGCGTGTTTGAGACGATAGCGCTGCACCGCGAGATCGCAGCCATTTGACGCAATTGCGTCACGGTCTGCGCGATCAACGCTTGGGCATCCAGATGCTTCTTCTTCAACGCTTCGTCTGCCGACATTTCCAGCACTCGGCCTGTGGCATCGGTCATCAACGCGAACGTCATGAACTCGCTGGCATGGCTCAAATGGTTGCGCGCCACGTTAAGTGACGAGTCGAGAATTCGATCAACGTCAGCCTGCTGCTCGGCGTTGAGCGCGTCCCTCCACGATTTCATATCCAAACCGTAGCGAGTCACATGGCTCCTTGTCCTGCGAAGCGCCCAAATCACCCGCGTTTTGGTGTCAAGACTCTTTCTCACGTGTTGAGGTCGATTCCCGCGTTTTTCGCCGACTGTCGGCGTGCTGCGCTAACGTCGAAGCATGCAAAAAGCGCAGCTCAGCAGTGCCCAACGTGGCCATTCCCTCGTCGCCGGCGCGGTCGCACACGCCCTCTTTTCGGTCGGCTGGCTCATGCTCGGGTTCGTTGCTCTCGGCGGAGGCATCACGCTGCTTCTCGGCGGCACGGCAAACGGCGTCAGTGGGCTTTTCGGTGATGTTCCGGTTGTGGCCGACTTCATCGGCAGCGCAGGCAGCGTCATTGGCACCGTCATCATCGTGGTCGCAGTGGTAGCCCTGTTGCTTATTGCTCTTGCGGCCTTCGCGAGTGTTTTTCTTCTCAAGCGAGGGGCCGTGCGCAAGCCGTGGCAGGTGACATTCCAGTCGCTCGGTATCGTCGCCCTGCTCGACATTCCGCTCTTCGTGGCGTACCTGACGATCGCGGCGAACGCTACTGATTCCGCCGTGGGTGGCACTGTGCTGCTCGGCCCTGTCATCGGCATCATCGGTTCCGCCGTCGTGGGAGCACTCGTGTGGTGGTGGATGGCGTGGTCGCGCCGTGGATCAGCGTCGAAGTTTGCCGGAGTCACCGCCACGGCATCCGCAACCGCCGTTGCTCCTCAGCAATCGTCGAGCGCCGCTGGAGATACTGGCACCACCACGTCGAAGTAATACGCCAGCGAGCGACACCCCGCAGCGGGCGAAACCGAGCAGAGAGCGCATGATGACGGCACGCATTGACACCCTGATCATCTTGGGAGCGGGCGGCGACCTCACGTCGCGACTTCTGCTGCCCGGCCTGGCATCGTTCTTGGCGAGCGACCAGAGCCAGCCGCTGACCCTTATCGGGGCAGACCGCCAAGAAATGGATGACGCAGCCTGGCGCAACCGAGTGACGCAGTCATTCGAGGCCATCGCTTCGCCCGCAGCCACCGCCGTGGCCAACGCAGCGCACTACGTTCAGGCCGACGTTACCGATGCCGAGCAACTGCGTGAATTGATCGCGTCGGGCTCCGGCCGGGTGGCGCTGTATTTCGCTCTGCCTCCCGCGATCGCTCAGAAGGTTGTGGCGGTGCTGGTGACGCTCGAGCTCCCCGAGGGCATCGTGCTCGCGCTCGAGAAGCCATTCGGCACTGACGAAACCAGCGCACGCGACCTCAACCGCATCCTGCAGACGATCGTGCCCGAAGAACAAGTTTTTAGGGTGGATCATTTTCTCGGAAAGTCAACGGTGCTGAACCTGTTGGGGTTGCGCTTCGCCAACCGAATCTTCGAGCCGCTGCTCGCTGCCCCTAACGTGGCGAAGGTCGAGTTGATCTTCGACGAGGCGCTCGCTCTTGAAGGGCGTGCGGGGTACTACGACCGTGCTGGCGCGGTCGTTGACATGATTCAGAGCCACTTGTTGCTCGTGATGGCGCTGACGGCGATGGAGCCGCCCGCGAGCGTGAGTTCCGAGGATCTCCGTGGCTCGATGGCCCAAGTGTTGCGCGCCACTCGTGTGCAGTCGGTGGATGGCACGTGCGCCCGCCGCGCCCGTTATACGGCGGGAACAATCGGCGATCGCAGCCTTCCGGCCTATGCGGATGAAGACGGCGTTGATTCCGAGCGAGGTACCGAAACTTTGGCCGAAGTCACGTTCGAGATCGACAACTGGCGGTGGGCTGGAGTTCCCTTCGTGTTGCGTTCGGGCAAGGCCTTGGGCGATTCGCGGCAAGATATCGTGATCACTTTCGCGCCAGTGCCTCACCTGCCCCGTGGCCTGACGGGCAGCGCTGACCCCGCTCAACTCACGATTTCGATCAAACCGGCGACGCTCTCCCTCGACCTCATCGTCAACGGCGAGGGAGATCCCTTCACCCTCGATCGCACCCAGCTGAATACCACCCTCGGCGACGCCGCGATGAGCGCGTACGGCGAGGTAATCGCATCGTTGATCGATGGCGACCCCGTGCTCTCGGTTCGGGGCGATGTTGCCGAACAATGCTGGCGCATCGTGGCTCCAGTGCTTGAGGCCTTTCGTGCCGATCAGGTCCCGTTGGAAGAGTACCCGGCAGGCTCCAATGGCCCCGCGAGCTGGGGCTCCGCGTGAGTGCCTCCGTTCGCGGCGTTACCGCCCGGGCCACTGCGCGTACTCGAGCGAGCGCCAGGCAAGCGTACGAGCTTTCTGGTCCGCTCGATCCGACAGAGTTTTACCCGCGGTTCGGGCCGCTGCCCGCCGTCGTGGCGGTGCTGGATCAATCGGGAGAGTGGGACACGATTGGCCGCACCCGTCGCCTTGTTCTCTCCGACAGCGGTCATGTCATAGAGACGATCACCGACACTGAAGTTCCGGGGCTTTTCGCCTACGAACTCACTGATTTTCAACGACTGTTCGGGATGCTCGTCTCGGGTGCTCGTGCGGAATGGCGTTTCGATGACAGCACCAACGGTGCGCGCTTTTCGTGGAGCTACACCTTCTTTGCTAAGCCGGCTCGACGCGGAATCGTGTGGCTCATCGTGCGGCTGTGGTGGGGGCGCTACATGCGCCGTGTGTTGCCGCCCATCGCTCGCGAAATCGAACGGCTGGCGGCACAGTAGCGACGTCAGTTATCGAATCGTTGCGATAAAACGAGCCGTTCACACCCTGCACGCACCATTCTCACAACTTGCACGAAGATGCGCTTGTGACAATATTCGTATGTTCCGATCGAGATTCGCAGTGGCTGCCGCAGCAGCGCTGTACTTCGCCGCTCTGGCGAGTCTCGCATTCGTCATCGCGCCGGGCAGCGACGGTCGTTTCTGGCTCTGGACCACCGTGGCATTCATCCCGGTCGGAGTCTTTCTCGTGGGCATGTTCGGTCGCCGTCGGTGGTGGGCCGCTCTCGCTTTCAGCATTGTTGCCGCAGCGTGGCTCGAAGCAGCACAGACGGTGTGGATGCCCGCGGGCTACGCCGCCGTCGTCGACATCCTTCTGGCGAGCATAGGTGCCGCCATCGGAGTTTCTGTTGCTGTTGCGGTGGCTGTGTGGCGTGAGCACTCGGAGCGGCCAGCAGCGCGCACCGCGCACGCCGCCCCCAACCTCGCGACCTCTCGTCGCGCCTCCGCCAGCAACTCGGCGGCACCGCTTAACCTCGATCGGTGACTGACGACCGCTATTCCCACGACGTTCTCGCCGACTTCAGTATTCAACGCGGCCCGAAGGTTCTCCCGAAGGTCTCGATCGAACGCGACATGGTCGTTGAGGTTATTGCCGACGGCTACGTGGGAGCGCTCGTCCGTTTCACCGATGGCCTGATGGAACTTGAAGACCGCAGCGGCCGTTCCCGCGCCTTTCCGCTGGGGAGCGGCTATCTGATCGATGGCGTACCTGTCGAGCTGGTGAAGCCCCTACCGAAGGCCGGTGCCACAGCCGCTCGCAAGACCGCATCGGGCTCCTTTGCGGCGCCAGAACAGCGCGCTCGCACCGCTCTCGCAAGCCGCATCTACGTCGAGGGTCGCCACGACGCCGAACTCGTCGAGAAAGTGTGGGGCGATGACCTGCGCGCCGAGGGCGTCGTCGTCGAGTTCCTCGGTGGCATCGATGACCTCGAGAAGATCGTCGCAGACTTCGCGCCCACCTCCGAACGCAAGCTGGGGATCTTGGTCGATCACCTTGTTCCGGGGTCGAAGGAGAGCCGCATTGCAGAGGCGGTGGGGCGCGGCAAGTACGGCAAGTACGCGCTTGTGGTCGGGCATCCATTCGTGGATGTCTGGCAAGCGGTCAAACCGCAGAGCCTCGGTATCGCCGAGTGGCCAACAGTGCCCCGCACGATTGAGTGGAAGCACGGCATCTGCGAAGCCTTTGGCTGGCCCCACGAGGATCAAGCGGATATTGCGCGCGCCTGGCAGTTCATCCTTTCGAAGGTGAAGAACTTTGGCGATCTCGAACCGGAACTATTGGGTCGAGTCGAGCACTTGATCGACTTCGTGACGGTCGACCAAGAGTCTTAGCTAGCGCGCGGCGGCTCTAGTCGAGCTGCGGAATCACTTCGCGCGCGAGGAAGTCGAGCTGGTCGAGGTCGTGGAAATCCATGACTTGGAAGTAGACGCGGGTAAAGCCGAGGGCTTTCAGCTCGGAGATCTTGTCGACGACTTCGCTTGCTGTTCCGGCAAAGCCACCGTGACGTAACGCATCGGGGGTGCTGTTGGCGGCGGTAGCGCGAGTGTCGATCTGAGCCTCCGTAGCGCCGACGGCTGTCGTTCCGGCGATCGAGAGCACAAGAGTCGCGGGGTCGCGGTCGAAGTGTTCGCACGCGGCGCGAACACGGTCGATGCGTTCTTTGAGTGGTGCGATGGTGGCGAAGCCAGCGTTGTACTCGGCCGCAAACTTGGCGGTGAGCGCCGGCGTGCGGCTCGGTCCACTGCCGCCGATGATGATCGGCAGCGGATTTTGCACCGGCTTCGGCAGCGCGGGCGACTGGCTCAGCTGGTAGTGCTTGCCCTCGTACGAGAAGGTTTTTCCGGGGTCGGTGCCCCAAATGCCCGTAATCACGTCGAGCTGCTCTTCGAGCATCCCGAACCTTTTCGCCGGAAACGGGATGCCGTAGGCGGTGTGCTCTTTTTCGAACCACCCGGTGCCGAGACCGAGTTCGATGCGCCCGCCCGACATGTCGTCGACTTGAGCCACCTGAATGGCCAGAATGCCCGGATGCCGGAAGGTCGCCGACGACACGAGGGTGCCGAGGCGAATGGTGGAGGTCTCGCGGGCGAGACCGGCGAGTGTGGTCCAGGAGTCGGTCGGACCGGGCATCCCGCCGTTGCGGTCATCCATCGTCAGATAGTGGTCAGAACGGAAGTAGCCCTCGAAGCCGAGCTTCTCCGCAGCTTGGGCCAACGCAAGCTGATCGGTGTAGCTGGCGCCATTCTGAGGTTCGGTAAAGATGCGGAAGTCCATACCCCGAGCCTATTGATGATTAGACTGGGTGGCGAACACGGGAGTCCGGTGAGCCGGGCTGAGAGGGAGCTTCTCCAAGCTTCGACCGTCGAACCTGATCTGGATCATGCCAGCGCAGGGAGCAGACACTCTTGAAACCCGTGCCATTCACTAGTGAAAGGCACGAAAGTGACCACAACAGCACCATCTTCGTCCACTTCCTCCACGTCGACGCTCGGATCGCGTTTTCAGTGGCGCGTCATCGACATCGTCGTGGCCAGCGTTATCGGTGTCGCGAGCGGATTGATCTTCGTCGTTTGGAACGTCGCATCCTCTCCTGCAATGGCTCCGTTTGCGGCGCTACTGCCGGGACTGCAAGCCATCGGAGGCGGCTTCTGGCTGTTTGCCGGAGTTCTCACGGCTCTCGTCATTCGCAAGCCCGGTGCCGCCATCTACGGTGAAGTCGTCGCGGCGTCGGTCTCGGCCCTCATTGGTAACCAGTGGGGCATTCTGACCCTCGTCAGTGGCATCACTCAGGGAGTGGGCGCCGAGATTGTCTTTGCCGCCTTCCTCTACGCCAACTGGCGCGCGAGCGGTGCGATTCTCGCGGGAGCCGGCGCTGGCCTAGCGATGGCCATCACTGAACTGCTGCTCTGGTACCCCGGATCAGCGCTGCCGTTCATCATCATCTACACGATCGCTGCTGTTGTCGGCGGAATGATCATCGCCGGGCTGCTCTCGTGGCTCGCCACTCGCGGCCTTGCGGCCACGGGCGCGCTCAACCGCTTCGGTGCCGGTCGCGAGATTGCGAAGCGGGTCTGACCCCCACTACGCCTGCTGGCGTCACCGTCGAAGGATGGGGGTGGCGCCACTCCAGCAGGCTCGCGTGGGCGGTGCGTGGGCTCGACCTGCGCATCGAACCGGGCGAACGCGTACTTCTCCTCGGCGAATCCGGTGCCGGAAAATCAACGTTCCTGCACGCCCTCGCCGGGGTTGTCGGTGACGACGAAGGGGAATCCGAAGGCTCACTGCTCGTGGACGGCCAGCATCCGGCTGCTATGCGCGGTCGTACCGGGCTCGTCATTCAAGATCCGGATAGCCAAGTAATTCTGGAGCGCGTCGGTGACGACGTCGCGTTCGGGTGCGAAAACCTTGGAGTGCCGCGCGACGAGATCTGGCAGCGGGTGCGTCACAGCCTCGACCAGGTCGGGCTCGACGTTGCCCTTGATCGCTCGACGAGTGCGCTGTCGGGCGGGCAAAAGCAGCGACTGGCGCTCGCCGGCGTGCTAGCGATGCAACCGGGGCTCATCGTGCTCGACGAGCCCACCGCTAACCTCGACCCCGCCGGTGTTACCGAGGTTCGGGATGCCGTGATCCGGGTTGCCGAAGCGACCGGCGCCACGATTGTGGTCGTCGAGCATCGCGTGTCGGTGTGGAGCGATGTCGTCGACCGCGTCGTTGTACTCGCGGCGGGTGGGGGAGTCATCGCCGACGGAGCACCCGCCGACGTCCTGTCACGCCAGGGCAAAGAACTGGCAGCTCGCGGAGTGTGGATACCGGAGTTTCCGCCGCCGCACCCCGAACGGCGCACTCGCGGCGAGCAGCACACCCTGCTGACCGCAGAACGCCTCGCCTTCGGGAGGGCGAAGACGGCGCTCGGAGCGCCGTTTGATCGCGAAATTCTGAGCAGTCAGGCGCTCGCAATCACCGGCGCCAACGGGGCAGGCAAGTCCACGCTCGCGCTCACACTCGGCGGGTTACTCACGCCGGTGGACGGTGCTGTGGTCGCGAGCCCTGCACTCGCGGCCGGCGCGGGCGAGCATCCGATTCGCTGGAAATCCCGTGAGCTACTCACCCGCATTGGCACCGTATTTCAAGACCCGGAACATCAGTTCTTGACGAGCACGGTGCGCGCAGAGCTCGAAGTCGGCCCGCGGGCGCTCAAGCTTTCGACCGCAGAGATGAGCGACCGAGTGGATGAACTGCTCACGCGATTGCGCCTCGACAAGCTTGCCGAAGCCAACCCCTTCACACTCTCGGGCGGTGAGAAACGTCGCCTCAGCGTCGCCACAGCGCTCGCTACGCGCCCCCAAGTGCTCGTGCTCGACGAACCCACGTTCGGCCAAGACTCGCGCACGTGGAGCGAACTGCTGGCGCTGCTGGCCCGCCTCGTGGATGACGGCAGCAGCGTTATCGCGGTCAGTCACGACCTTGAATTCGTTGATGCGCTCGCAGACTCTACGGTGGTGCTCGAATGATCCCCATCGCGGCCGTGAATCCCGTGGCCAAGCTCGGAGCAGGGCTCATTGTGAGCCTCTTTCTCATCGTCACGATCGACTGGGTCTCAGCGACGACGGCTCTCGTGCTCGAGCTCGTGATTATCGCGTTCATGGGCATCGAACCGAAGCGTTTCTGGCTGCGAACGCTGCCGGTCTGGATCGCAGCGCCCCTGACGGCGCTCACGATCCTGCTCTACGGGCGCTACGAGGGCGAGGTGTACTTCGAGTTCCTGCTGATCAGCATTAGCGACGGTTCGATCGAGCTCGCTCTCGCGACGTTCCTGCGGGTGCTCGCGATCGGTCTACCCGCGGTGGTGCTCTTCATCTCGATTGACCCCACCGACTTCGCTGACGGTCTTGCTCAGCGGTTGCGCTTTCCCGATCGTTTCGTTCTCGGCGCGCTCGCAGCGGTACGGATGGTCGGCCTCTTCCTTGAGGACTGGCGCTCCCTCGAGCTGGCCCGTCGCGCTCGCGGCGTCGCCGATCGCGGAAGGCTCCGCCGGCTCGCGGGGCAGGCCTTCGCCCTGCTCGTGCTGTCGATTCGGCGCGGCAGCAAGCTCTCGATAGCGATGGAAGCTCGAGGCTTCGGCGGCTCTCAGCAGCGCACTTGGGCGCGGGAATCACGCTGGGGGGCGGCGGAGTGGCTCACTCTGCTCGTCGGGCTTCTGGTGGGCATCACCGCTACCGTGGTTGCTGTGCTCACGGGAAGTTGGAACCTCATTGTCAACTAAGCCCTCAGCGCCTAAGCCCTCAGCGCCGAAGCCGTTACTGCCACTGCCATCGCCGCAGTGGCGCTGTCTGATCGACGGCCGCTCCGGCTCGGGCAAGACCGAGTTGGGCCGAGCGATGGCGGCCGAGTGGCCAGAGATTCAACTCATCAAGCTCGATGACTTTTACCCGGGTTGGGATGGTCTGGATGCCGCTAGCGCCCTTGTTCCCCGCATCCTCACCCAATTGCAGTGGCAAGAATGGAACTGGGCTACCGATTCGCCCGGAGGCTGGCTCGAGCTCGACGGCAATCGCCCCATTGTGATCGAGGGAATCGGTGCGCTCAGCCGCGCCTCCCAGCCGTTGGTCGATCACAGCATCTGGGTCGATCTCGACGATGCCTCCCGCAAGAAGCGCGCCCTCGATCGCGACGGGGACACCTACGCTCCACACTGGGAGCGGTGGGCTCGCCAAGAAGAGCGCTTCATGGCGCGCGAGAACCCGCGAGAGTTGGCCGCCGAAATCGTCGATGGAACCGACATCTCGCGCTGGTTCGAGCTGAGCTAGTTCGAACTGAGCTAGCTGGTCTTGGCCCAGACCTGAACAAGGTCTGTTCCGCGCGGGTTGACCGTCATCACGTCAGCCTCACACGTGATGATGAGGCCAACGACATCATCGAAGTCGCTGCGCGGGATCGTGTACGCGAGTTCTTCAACGGGCTCGTCAGCGATCGTGGCTGACGTCTCAACGGTGTAGTCCGAAACATCCCAATCGCGGGGGATCGCGACATCCACATTGATCAGAGCCTTGCCCTTTACCGTGCCGGTGTAGGACTGCGTGATCGTCATGACCTGGTCCTTTTTGGGCTCTGCGGTAATCGTGAACACGAGGTCGGAGTCAATCGTGACGGCGCCGTCGCTGCCCCACGTGAGGGTCTGGCCGCCGCTGGGCTCAACGGCCTTAGCGGGAACGTCTTCGGAGGGGAGTTCTGCAAGCAGCTTCTCAGAGAGATCGGCGGTGTCGAGCGACCACGTGTGACCCATCGCGCACAATTCCATAGCCGTTGGCGGCTCGCGGGTATCGGCGGGTTCGATCAGTGCGCAACCAGACAGCACCAGCAGTGCGGCGGGGGCCATCAACAACGCACTCGCGCGCTTGCTCGAAATCATCAATCCTCCTGAGGTTCTTGACACTCACGAAATCCTACGCGGTTGCGGCCGCAAGACTGCTCAACGACAGCTACGCCCAGCCGAGTTCGTGCAATTGCTCGTCGTCGATGCCGTAATAGTGGGCGATTTCGTGCACGAGAGTGATGTGAATCTGCTCTTTTAGTTCGTCGAGCGACTCACTCACGGCAAGGAGCGGTTCGCGAAAGAGGATGATGCGGTCGGGCAGTTCGCCGAAGCCGTACTGCCCGCGCTCGGTGAGAGCGACGCCGTCATAGAGTCCCAGCACCGAAAGCGAGCCGTCTTCGGGGCGATCCTCGGTCACGAACACCACGTTGTCGAGACCGTCAACAATCTCGTCAGAAAGCGCATCCAAGCCTTCGACCACGAGCGCTTCGAACTGTTGCTCGTCCAGATTCTCCATGAGTACACCTTGCCAGCCGTAACAGCGGGCCGAGGCCCGAAAGTCAGAGAACTGATGAGTTGGGGCTTAAATAAAACAGTGGTTTGGCTGTGCGTGAAATCACGCGTGCCAAACCACTGTTTTCTTGGGGTGAACGACGGGGCTCGAACCCGCGACATCCGGCTCCACAAGCCAGCGCTCTACCAACTGAGCTACGCCCACCAAGGTCGTTTTTCGCCTTGCGGCGATAAGCAACTCTATAAGTGTATTACAGTCGCGAGGCGAATCCGTCCACTACGTCAGCAGAAATTGCTTGAACCTGCTCTGTAGTGGGCCCTGGCTCGCCGACAAACACTGCTTTTCGGTAGTAATCGAGCTCGCGGATCGATTCCAAAATATCGGCCAGAGCGCGGTGACCACCGTTTTTGTCGGGGGCGTTGAAGTACACGCGGGGGAACCAGCGCTTAGAAAGTTCTTTGATCGACGAGACATCAACGCTGCGGTAATGCAGGTGAGTGTCAACGTTCGGCATGTATTTCGCCAAGAACGTGCGGTCGGTGCCGATAGTGTTGCCGGCCATCGGAGCGGTGCGCGCGTTCGGCACGTACTGCAGGATGTAGTCGCTCACGGCGGTCTCGGCTTCAGCAAGCGAGACACCAAGCGGCATCTCTTCGATGAGGCCGCTCGAGGTGTGCATCGCGGTGACAAACTCGCCCATGTTGGCGAGAGCTGCCTCGCTGGGCTTGATGACGATGGTCATGCCTTCGTCAACGGGAACGAGGTCGTAGTCGGTGATCACCACCGCAACTTCGACGAGTTCGTCGATTTCGACATCCAACCCCGTCATCTCGCAGTCGATCCAAACCAGATAATCAGCGTGTGATGCCATGAGTCGATTCTACCGTCGAACAAAAGTCGCCAGCGTTCGCTCATTCTGGTCTGCTAAACCTGAGGTATGAGCGAAACAACTCCCACACTCGCGCACGGCGACGAGTACATCGTGTTTTTTGTCGGAGGTCCGTACAACGGCCAGAACGATACGCGTATTGCAACCGAAGCAGGATGGGATGATTATGTGACCCTGATCGCTGCAGATGCTGTCGGTTCCGAGACGCAATTGCGTTACGAATCTCCAGTAGCGAAGCAGGTCGGTGACAAAGTCCACGTGACGTACACGTGGGATCAAGCCGATAGCGAACCTCTGGAAGACCTTGACGAACGAAACGACCTCTAACAGCACTCCTACTGAACAGCCCACTGTGCTGTTCTTTTCGTCTGCTTTTTGTGACCCGTGTGCCGCGGCGCGCCGCACTCTCGATGAGGTGGCGCGCCTCGTGCCCGCGGTGACATACGCCGAGCTGGATGTCGCGCGCGAATCTGATCGTGCCGAACAAGCCGGAATTACCTCTACGCCCACGATCGTCATCGTGTCTTCGGCGGGAGAAGAAGTTTTTCGCGCCCAAGGCGCTCCCACGGTGAATCAGATGCTGGTGGCGCTCGCGAAAGCCGTTTAGAGGCTGAGACATTCCAGTGCGGCTGACACGCTATCGTTTAAGCCGTATACCCCGCCCTCGTAGCTCAGGGGATAGAGCAGGAGCCTTCTAATCTCTTGGTCGCAGGTTCGAATCCTGCCGAGGGCACCCGCAATGAAGGGGACGGTCACGTGTCGAGCAAGCCGAATAAGACTGCCGAGACAGCAGAGAGTGTTCAGCAGTTCATCGCTGAGGTTCCCACTGACCGTCGCCGCACTGAAGCAGAGACTCTCCTCGCGATCTTCTCTCGAGCATCGGGCCAACCCGCAGCGATGTGGGGGCCAACGATCATCGGCTTCGGCTCAACGCATTATCGCTACGCGACCGGTCGCGAAGGTGACACCGCCACGATCGGGTTCTCTCCTCGTAAGTCTAAGATTTCGCTGTACACCGCACGCAACTTTCGCGAGTTTCCCGGACTATTGGAGCGCCTGGGCAAGCACGAGCTTGCGGTGGGGTGTCTTTACATTAAGAAGCTCGAGGATGTCGATCTTGCGGTTCTCGAAGAACTGCTGACGCGCAGCTACGAAGTGGCTCGTTTCGATTACGACGCGCGAGCAGAGGGTAACTAGCCTGTGGCGGTGGCTCCGCGGTGGGGGCTAGCTCTGCCAATATCCCGAACTGTGCGGACATCCCGATCGCTGGCAATTCTCGCGGTGACGGCGCTCACGCTGACTGCGGTGGGGTGTACCGGCCCGAAGCCGACGGTCGCGGTCTTCGAAGTGTCGGGTGGCGAGCAATTCACGATCGAGCTGGCCACGCCGGAGCTGGTGGAACACGCTCAGGGGTTGCTGGCAGGCGAGAACCTCGCAACGGTGCCCAGCGGCGAAGTGGTGTCCGGAAAGTCCAGCGTCAATGAGCCCTGGTCGTGGCACATCGATCCGGCAACGTTCGAGTTCACCAACGTGACGGTCGAGTCGTGCGACGGCAGTCCACAACACGTCGAAGACGACATCTCGGCGTTCGAACGTTTTTGCCCGTGGTCAGCCCGCGTGGTTGCTGTTGAGGGCCCTGACGCTTAAGCGGAAAGCCTTCCGTCCGCTAGTTGCGGTCGGGAGTGACGACGACCGTGGGCGTGGCTTCTGACGTGGAGCTCGACGTGGTCGACGTTCCCGCAGTGGTGGACGGTGTCGTCGTCGAACCTTCAGCGGCCTGACGTGAAGCCCACTCTTGCTGCTTCACGACAAGTTCGTCTTCAGCTTCGCCCGTTTCGTACTTCCAGCTCGCGAGGTCTTGCGCGAAAAGCTTCTTAGCGCGTCCGGGACGGGCCTGCCAGTCAATAAGGCCGTCCTGCAGTTCAGCCAAGTCCTGCTCGGCTTGGAAGCTGTAGTTGACCGAGTTCTTCTTCATGGCGGCAAGCTTGTGGGCTGCCCAGTCGGCGGCGATGTTCGCACCCTTGAGGGGGAGCAGGCGTACGCGCACCTCGGCCTCGCTGGCCTGGTGGTCGACGTGTTCCTTTTCGCCGGCCGAGAGCGTGCTCCACACAGCAGCGCGACGCCCGGAAGCGATGAGCGCTGCAACGGCAGCTGCCTTTGCCTGGCGGTCCTGTTGCGCAATCAGGCGACGCAGCGACGAGCGCGCGATCATGCCCACGATGATTCCTCCGACAACAATCGCGAGGAAGGGCACGAGAGCGCTCGTAATGAACGTCCACCCCTGATCGGAGTTGAACCAGTCGACGAGATCGTTCCACCACTCAAGAATCATGTTGGCACTGTAACCCCGCTAACGGCCGCTAACGCAGAGCGACAGGCGCGTCACATCAAAACCGGAAGATATCCAAAGCGTCGTCGATCGTCCAAAAATCTCCCAACGGTAAAAAGCGGCGCTGGCGTTGCAGCATTCGCTTCGCTTGGTAGCGTGCTCCGGCCGCTGACATCCAGCGGTGAACATAGCCCAGCACTTCGCCGTCGGGACGAGTGATGCGCCAGAGATCGTCGTTGAGTTGCACCGTTACGATGCCCGAGCGGATCGATTGCGCGGGGCCGGCGAAGTCGAGAGTGGTCATTGAAAGCTCCTTCAGCTGCTGGGCACGAGTATCGAGTAGTTCGAATATATGTTCGAACACTGACATTCGGCTGCGGCAGCGCGGAAACAGCTGACATGACAAAGGCCGGATTCCGCACGAGCGTGCGAAATCCGGCCCTTGTTGAGGTGCGGGAGTGGCTAGCGAAGAGCCGTACCGTCGACCGCAAGCGGCTCGATCGCGGCGAGCTCATCATCCGACAGCGGTGCTCCTTCAAGAGCCGCAAAGTTGTTCTCCAATTGGGCGACGCTGCTCGCGCCGACAAGAGCAGAAGTGACCTGCGGATGACGCAGCACCCAGGTGAGGGCGAGCTGCGCCAGACTCTGGCCGCGGTTCTGCGCAATCTCGTTGAGGGCGCGAACGCGCTGCAAATACGTGTCGCTGAGCGGACCGGGCTGAAGCCAGCGGCCCTCAGAAGCACGCGAACCCTCGGGGATCGTGCCGTCCATGTAACGATCAGTCAGCAGCCCCTGCGCCAGCGGCGAGAAGACGATGCTGCCAGCGCCGATCTGTTCGAGCACGGGGAAGAGCCCGTCTTCGATGTGGCGATCGAACATGTTGTAGCGGGGTTGATGAATCGTGAGCGGGATGCCGTATTCGGCAAGCGCCTCTTGGGCGGCGAGCGTTTGCTCGGGGTTGTAGTTGGAGACACCGACGTAGAGTGCCTTGCCTGAGTTCACCGCGGTCGCAAGCGCGCCCATGGTCTCCTCAATCGGAGTCTCAGGATCGGGGCGGTGGTGGTAGTAGATATCGACGTACTCGAGGCCCATCCGGTCGAGGCTCGCGTCGAGTGAGGAGATCAGGTACTTGCGCGAACCAAAGTCTTGGTAAGGGCCCTCACCCATCGTGTAGCCGGCCTTGGTCGAGACGATCATTTCGTCGCGGTACGGCACAAAATCGTCGGCGAAGATCTCACCGATGTTGCGTTCGGCGGCGCCGATTTCGGGGCCGTAGTTGTTGGCGAGGTCGAAGTGGGTGATTCCGAGATCGAAAGCGCGGCGCAGGATCGCGCGCTGGGTGGCGCGCGGGCGATCGTCGCCGAAGTTGTTCCACAATCCCAGTGAGATCGCGGGAAGTTTGAGGCCGCTGTGGCCTACGCGGTGGTACTCGGTGGAGTCATAACGGAGGGGAGAAGCGTCATAAGGCATTCGCTCAGCATATGCCCAGCGACTGAGGGAACACAGCGTGCGAGGTGTGCGTTGTATGAGACATCCAGCCCAAGAAAGTAGGCTCAACTTATGCACACATTTCATCTCGCAGGCGGCTGTTTCTGGTGCCTCGATGCGGTCTACCGCACCCTCAACGGCGTTACCGACGTAGTTTCCGGCTATACCGGCGGAACCGTGCCCAACCCCAGCTACGAACTGGTGTGCACGGAGACCACGGGTCACGCTGAAGCGGTTGCGGTGACGTTCGACCCCGAGGTCATCCCCGACGAGGTCATCCTCGACGTCTACTTCACGCTGCACGACCCGCGCCAGCTCAACCGACAGGGCAACGACATCGGTTCGTCGTACCGTTCGGCAATGTTCTATGTCGGGGACGAGCAGAAGGCGCTGTTCGAAGCAGCCCGCGATCGCGCATCCGAATATTGGGATGGTGGCATTGTGACCACGATCGAGCCACTCGACACCTACTACAACGCCGAGGAATACCACCAGGACTTCTTCGCGAAGAACCCCGGTCAGGGCTACTGCATGGCAGTGGCATTGCCGAAGGTCAACAAAATCCGTTCGTCGTTCTCGAGCTACATCAAGTAGCTCCCGCAGCGGCACTGTCTGTGCGCCGTCTGGCACGAAGGTCTTTATCTTCGTCGCGAGGCGGCGTACGGTCGTTAACGAGCGACACTGGCGTCGTTTCACTAATTCGAAGGAGGTTCGGAAATGACAAACCACACTCTGACCGGACAGACCTGGGTGGCGTTCACTCAGGCAGGAGCAGTTGGCTCGGTTCACCGGGTAACCGACGGGTTCACCTTCAAGTTATTGAAAGACGAAGACTATCGAGGGGTGTATCCCACACTGGATGCCGCGAAGTCTGCCCTGCACGCAAGCCTGTTGCCCGGCACGGCGTGGCCTGAGTTCCGCGAACACTAGGTCGCGCGCGGGCCTCGCCCGAGCTGACTACTCCTGCGCTGCTCAACGTGCGCTGGCGAACATGCGCTGACTACTCCTGCGCTGAGTGTTGAAAGCCGGTGCCGTCCACAGAAGGTGGCATCGGACGCTCTGGCCTGTGCGCCCAAAGAACACTGGTGTCAGACGGATGCCGGGTCGGCTTCCCGGCACGAGTGTCGACCCGCATCTGTCTCCCATTCGGTCGCACTATTCGTTGTGCGGCCCAGAACTAGGAGTAGCTATGTCAGACACCATTACCGTTTCCGGGCTCGTCGCTACCGCACCGCGTCACATCGTGACAGGGGAAGGCTTGCCCATCACGTCATTCCGGCTTGCGTCTACGCAGCGACGTTTCGATCGCAGCAACCAGCGCTGGATTGACGGCGAGACCAATTGGTACACGATCACTTCGTTCCGTCAGCTCGCGATCAACAGCGCGACATCGATCGGTAAAGGCGATCGAGTTGTGCTTACGGGCCGACTGAAGATCCGTGAATGGGAGAACGCCGATCGCAGCGGAATCAACATCGAGATTGAGGCTGACTCTCTTGGTCACGACCTTATGTGGGGAACGGCCCAGTTCTCGCGCACTATTTCGAGCGGGAACCAGTCGAACAGCCACAGCGACAACGATGACAAGTTCCCTGCTGCGGACGATGCGGATGACGCAGACGCCGAAGACAACGCAGAAGAAGGCGAACTCGTTGGCGTCGCAAGCGGAGAGGCTAAACCCTTCTGAGTAGATCGTGCGCGCAAGCAATCTAGACTTGACGCGGCCCGGAAGAATCGTGGCCGACGAAGGGAATGCAATGCGCGTACGACCTACCGGCCGACTCGGTGCTGCTCTCGCCCTCACCATCGCGGCAGTCATTGCCCTGAGCGGTTGTGTTGCGCAAGAGCCCGAACCGACCGCAACGCCGACCGCAGAAGCCAGCAACACACCCGAATCAGGTGCCACGCCCACAGGCCCGATTCTTCGCCCCGGAGAAGCTGCCGCGGGTAACCGCCAGTTCTTCGACATGCTCAACAACGAGTCTTTCGACGCGAATGGACGCGGAGACGGCCGCAGCATCGTCGACAAGCTCGTAGAAAACGGCTTTGAGAAACAAGACATGGAAGTCACGCCCGACGCGACCGCCATTGGCCTTGCAGCAGATTCGATCGTCGTTTCAGTGCGCATCAAGGGGGAGTGCCTTATTGGGCAGTTCACTGCCGACAACTACTCGTCATCCATCGAGCCCTTGCTCGGAACCGGAAGCTGTCTCGTCGGAAAGACCCGACCGATCGACTGGTAACTCCTCAACGGGTTCGACTGAGCCCGAACGCTCCGTAGAATGGTCACATGGCCGAATTCATTTATTCCATGGTGCGCGCGCGAAAAGCGGTCGGCGACAAGCTCATTCTTGACGACGTCACAATGTCGTTCTACCCCGGCGCGAAGATCGGTGTGGTTGGCCCCAACGGTGCCGGTAAGTCCACGATCCTCAAGATCATGGCCGGTCTCGACACCCCCAGCAACGGTGAAGCTCGACTGAGCCCCGGCTACAGCGTGGGCATCCTCATGCAGGAGCCCGAGCTCGATGAGACCAAGACCGTTCTCGAAAACGTGCAAGAAGGTGTTGGCGAGATCAAAGCCAAGGTTGACCGTCACGCTGCTATCGGCCTCGAAATGGCTGAGCCCGACGCTGACTTCGACGCCCTCATGGCCGAAATGGGCTCGCTGCAAGAAGACATCGACGCCGCCGACGCGTGGGACCTCGACTCCCAGCTCGAACAGGCAATGGATGCTCTGCGCACCCCTCCCGGAGACTGGCCCGTCAATAAGCTCTCCGGTGGAGAAAAGCGCCGCGTAGCGCTCACTAAACTGCTCCTTCAGAAGCCCGACCTGCTGCTTCTCGATGAGCCCACTAACCACCTCGACGCCGAGAGCGTTCTCTGGCTCGAGCAGCACCTCTCCAAGTACCCGGGCGCCGTACTGGCCGTCACTCACGATAGGTACTTCCTCGACCACGTCGCCGAATGGATTGCCGAAGTCGACCGCGGTCACCTTTACCCCTACGAGGGCAACTACTCGACCTACCTCGAGAAGAAGCAAGAGCGACTTCAGGTGCAGGGCAAGAAAGACGCCAAGCTCGCGAAGCGTCTCTCAAGCGAACTCGAATGGGTGCGCTCAAACTCCAAGGGCCGCCAGACCAAGTCGAAGGCTCGACTCGCACGCTACGAAGAAATGGCGAACGAGGCAGAGAAGACCAGAAAGTTGGACTTCGAAGAAATCGTCATCCCCATGGGCCCGCGCCTGGGATCACAGGTCATCGACGCCAAGAACCTGAAGAAGGGCTTCGACGAGCGCATTCTCATCGACGGCCTGAGCTTCACACTTCCCCGAAACGGAATCGTCGGCGTCATCGGCCCCAACGGTGTCGGAAAGACCACCCTCTTCAAGACCATCGTTGGTCTTGAGCCCCTCGACGAGGGAACGCTCAAGGTCGGCGAGACCGTAGACATCTCGTACGTTGACCAGAGCCGCGGTGGAATCGACCCCAACAAGACGCTGTGGGAAGTTGTCTCCGACGGCCAGGACTACATCCAGGTCGGCAAGACCGAGATCCCGTCGCGCGGTTACGTATCGCAGTTCGGCTTCAAGGGTCCCGACCAGCAGAAGAAGGCCGGCGTGCTTTCCGGTGGTGAGCGCAACCGTTTGAACCTCGCGCTCACGCTCAAGCAGGGTGGAAACCTCTTGCTGCTCGACGAACCGACTAACGACCTCGATGTTGAAACCCTCGGAAGCCTCGAGAATGCACTGCTCGAATTCCCCGGCTGTGCTGTGGTCATCACTCACGATAGGTGGTTCCTCGACCGCATCGCGACTCACATCCTTGCCTACGAAGGCAGCGAAGAGACGCCCGGCTACTGGCACTGGTTCGAGGGAAACTTCGAGGCTTACGAAGAGAACAAGATCGAGCGTCTCGGTCCTGACGCCGCTAAGCCGCACCGCAGCGCCTACCGCAAGTTGACCCGCGACTAACAATGAGGCTTCACGTACCTCTCCCGCTGCGTTGGTCAGACGTTGACGCGTACCAACACGTCAACAACGCCGAAGTGTTTCGCCTCCTCGAAGAGGCGCGCATTCACGCGTTCTGGCCAGCAGCGGGAGAGGATGCGCCCCTCACCGCCGTTCTCGACGGTCGCCCGGGCGGCCCGACGATGACGCTCATCGCGCGTCAAGAGATCGAGTACCTGCTGCCGATCCCGTACCTGCGCGAACCGGTCGACATCGAGATGTGGATCGGTCGAGTCGGGGGAGCGAGCCTCGAGGTCTGCTACGAGATCTATACCCCGGTGAACGTTGCACCGCGCGAGTTGTATGTGCGAGCATCCACGACTCTGGTGCTCGTCGACGCTGCCAACTCGCGGCCACTGCGGATCAGCGCTGAGCAACGCGAGGTCTTCGCGCAGTATGCCGAAGAGCCTCTGCAGTTCGGCAAACGGCGTTAGCGCCTAGTCGTCAAGAACTCCGAGGCCGTCGCCCTCATCGTCGCGAAACTCTTCGTCAAGATCGGTCGGCTCGAGCCACTCAGCAATCGCGTGCGCGCCGCGCGCTTCGAGTAGAGGAACCACGAACTCGAACAGTTCTTTGCGGTTCTCAACACCGGAGCCCAGCGGCAACGTCACATCAATTCCTGCGGCCGCTGACTGGTCAGGGGTGAGATCAATGCCCGCGGCTACGACGACGAAAAATGTCGTGGGCCCCTTGGCCCCGCGCAAGTAGTCGACGACCTTGCCATCGAGCGATTGAGCGTCGAGCCGGCCCTCGCCGCTGATGATCACGTCTGCGGTGCCAATTACTTCGCTCAGCCCGATTGTGTCGGCGACCAACTGGGCGCCACGCACAAGCTCGGCGCCAAACAGTGTCACGAGCGGGGCTGCCGTTCCACCGGCGGCTCCGATTCCGGGCAGGGCGGCGATTCCCGCGGCCGAGAACCCGCGTTGGGCGGCCAACGGCGTCTCTGCGAGCACTTCTGCCAAGCGGGCGAGCCCCGCATCCAACACAGCGATGTCGGATGCCGTTGCCCCTTTCTGAGGTCCAAAAACGTGGGCTGCGCCGTGGCTTCCTGTCAGCGGGTTGGTCACATCAACGGCGATACGCCACTTCGTCTCCAGTGCGCCAGGCACCAGCCCGCTGAGGTCAATCGTTTCGAGGGAGGCTAGCGCGCCACCTCCGGGTGCCAACTCGGTGCCGTTGGCGTCGAGCATTCGCGCACCGAGGGCGCGCAACAGGCCAGTGCCGCCGTCGGTGCTGGCGGAGCCTCCGAGAAAGAGGGTCACGTCGCGGGCGCCGCGTTCGATGACGCTCGCGGCGATGACCCCAACGCCATAGCTGTCGGCGCGCAGCGGCTCTGCGGTGACGTCGAGAACGTGGGGGAGTCCGTTGGCTTGAGCGGCTTCGATGGCAGCGCGGCGGCCATCAAGGTCGAGGCCGAAGCGCGCGTCGCGGTCGCGCCCGAGAGCGTCGACGGTCGACATCGTGAGCGCGGGCTGAAGCCAGGCGGCGAGAACGGCGTCGAGCGAGCCTTCTCCGCCGTCGGCCATGGGAAACGTGAGCACTGTTGCGGTGTCGGGAAGCATCTCGCGTGCACCGCGCTCAAGGGCTGCTGCGGCATCCGCAGCGCTCAGGCTGCCTTTGAACGAATCGGGGGCAATGATGACGACGGGATTCTCGATAGCTGACACCCTTCGACCCTAGCGCGCGCAAACCCGTGCGCGCGCAAAAAGGGGCCGCCCGAAGGCGACCCCTTTTCGTGAGTTACAGCACCGAGGTGCTGAAAGCTAAAACAGTATTAGCTGGTGAGGCCGTCTACGTAGTCCTGGTTCGCTGCGATCCAGTCAGCAACGATGGGCTCGAAGTCGGTTCCGTCGTACTCGTTGTACATGACGTTCTCGAGCGAGTAGAGCAGCTCGGAGTCCATCTTGAAGTTCGAGATCCACTCGGTGACCTCAGGCATGTCGTCGCTCAAGGTGTCGCGTGCGAAGGAGTGAATTTCTTCAACTTCTCCGAGCGTGCCCTCGGGGTCAGCAAGGTCCTTGATGTCGAATGCATCGTAGGCCCAGTGCGGACGCCAGAGCGTAACGGCAATGTTCTCGCCGTTGTCGAGTGCAGCCTGCAGTTCAGCAAGCATGGCGGGAGTCGACGAGGTCAACAGTTCCATGTCCTCGAGGCCGTAGGTCGGCATGGTGTTGTTCAGTACTGCCTCGGTGAGGCCTGCACCGGGCTCGATTCCAACGATGCGGTCGCCGAAAGCGTCAGCGTTTGCTGCGAGCTCTTCGAGCGAGTCGATCGGTGCGTCAGCGTTTACAGCAACGGTCAGTCCCGCTTCGCTGTTCCAAGCGCCGAGGTCCTCGATCGTGTCGCCGTATTCTTCCATCAGGCTTGCGTGAGTGATGGGGAGCCATCCGTCAAGCGCGACGTCGTAGTCTCCGGTGCTGAGACCCGAGAAGATCGGGGTTACGTCAGCGTATTCGAGCTCAACGTTGTAGCCCTTTTCTTCAAGGATTGCCTTCCAGAGGTACGAAACTGCTTC
Organism: Salinibacterium sp. VpJ6; assembly: GCF_059767345.1. Lineage (NCBI taxonomy): Bacteria > Bacillati > Actinomycetota > Actinomycetes > Micrococcales > Microbacteriaceae > Salinibacterium > Salinibacterium sp. VpJ6. The sequence continues at coordinate 619,648 of NZ_JBSOQL010000001.1, read as the reverse complement.
GCCCTCGGGCCATCCGTTGAATACGGCAATGCTGAGATCCTTGTTCTCAGCAGCGTCTCCGCTTGCCGTGTCGTCTCCGCCTGCAGCGCAAGCTGAGAGACCGAGGAGCGCAGCGGCTCCGATTGCAATTGCAGCGCGTGTCTGCTTCTTCATTGTGTCGTCCTTTTCTGTCAACGCTAAAGCGCGACGATGTTGACGTCGATGCACACAGGGTTCTCTGCATGCGGGGAAACGAGCGCGGGTGGGCGCCCGAAAATTAGCGAACGGGAGGAGTGAGTTCCGCAGGTTCGGTAGTTGCAGCGTCGCTGTTTGCGGCAGCATCCACTGCAGCAGATTCTGCGCGACGGCCGCGAACGTTGAATGATTCGATAATGAACCGGAAGTAACCCTTGCCCGAACCGAAGGATGCGGTGAGGCGGTCAAGGAAGATGGCCAAGATCACTACCGAAAGTCCAGCTTCGAAGCCGAGTGCGACATCCGCACGGCTCAGGCTCTGGATAACGGGCTGACCGAGGCCGCCAGCACCAACCATGGACGCGATAACGACCATGGAGAGCGACAGCATGATCACCTGGTTGATACCGGCCATGATGGACGGCAGCGCCAGAGGAAGCTGAATTTGACGCAGGATGCGGCCCGGCGATGAACCGAAGGCCTGGCCGGCTTCAACAACTTCGCTGTCCACACCGCGGATTCCGAGTTCGGTGAGGCGTACACCGGGAGCAAGCGCGAAGAGCACGGTTGCAACGATTCCGGGAACATCACCGATACGGAACAGGATGAGAGCAGGGATGAGGTAAACGAAGGCCGGCATTGTCTGCAGGAAGTCGAGAATCGGCTTCACGATGGTGGAAACCGTTCGATACTTCGCCGCAAGGATTCCCAGCGGAACGCTGATGAGCACGGCGATCGCCGCGGCCACGAGCACGAGCGAGAGGGTGTCCATGGCGTTTTCCCACTGATCCAGGCTGAGGATCAAAAGGAAGCCGAGGGTGGTTCCGAGCGAGAACAACCAACCGCGAGCCACGAAGGCAAGCACGGCGAAGATGATCAGCATGATCCAGAACGGCGGCGACGTGAACACGAAGTTCATTCCGTCGGCAACCGAGGAAATGATCAGCTTGATGAAGTCAAAAACAAAACCGAAGGTGTCGGTGATGAAATCGATGCCATTTTCGACCCACTGGCCGAGGGGAATTCTGAGGAAGTCGTTCATCGTGCGTCCTCCTTCGCGTCGGAGCTCGTATCGCTGGCATCGAGGGCATCAGTGATGACGTCCGTCGAGACGGTTAGTGGTGGTTCCATGACCTGCAGTTCACCGGTGTCGGTAGTGACGTTGCCGAGCGCAGCAAGCAGCGTGACTCGCGGAACAACGCCCTTGAGGCGACCACGCTCGTCGACAACAGCCAAGGGAAGAGGGCTTTCGACCGACGGAACAAAGAGTTCTGAGAGGTAGGTGTTCTCGTCGACAGCGTTGTACTCGTCGCTCAAGATCGTTGTCATGTCGGTCACGCCCTTGCGAACCAGCTTCATGACATCGGCGTCGCGAACGACACCCTGAAGGGTGCGGTCGCGGCTGATCACGAATGCGGTTGAGGTCTGAAGATCGCGCATGACCTTCAACGCTGCGCGCGGTCCGCCACTGGCGAATACCGTTGCGCGGACTGGCTCCATAACGCTGGCGGCCGTGAGAACACGCGAGCGGTCGACATCCTGAACGAACTGAGCAACGTAGTCGTTGGCCGGGTCGGTGAGGATGTCTTCTGGTGTACCGATCTGAACGATGCGGCCGTCGCGCATAACCGCAATGCGGTCACCCAGGAACATGGCCTCGTTGAGGTCGTGAGTAATGAAGATGATGGTCTTGCCGAGTTCGGTCTGAAGCTCGAGCAGCTGCTCTTGCATTTCGCGACGGATCAGCGGGTCGAGCGCACTGAAAGCTTCGTCCATAAGGAGAACGTCAGTGTCGGCGGTCAGGGCGCGGGCGAGGCCTACGCGCTGCTGCATTCCACCGGAAAGTTCGGAGGGCATCTTGTGGCCCCAGCCCTTGAGGCCAACGAGGTCAATCGTCTTCTGGGCGCGAGCGAGTCGCTCTTCGCGGGCGATGCCCTGAACTTCGAGCGCGTACGCGGCGTTTTCGAGAACGCTGCGGTGCGGGAAGAGGGCGAAGTGCTGGAACACCATCGAGATGCGGCGACGACGAACGTCGCGCAGCTTGGGAGCTGAGATTCCGGTGATGAGGTCGCCACCGACGGTGACGGTGCCGGATGTCGTGCCCCAGAGGCCGTTCAACATGCGAATGAGGGTGGATTTTCCGGAACCGGAAAGACCCATAACGACGAAGATCTCGCCGGGCAGAACATCGAAGCTCGCATCGATAACGGCTGCGGTGCCCAGTTCTGTGATCTCATCACGGGAGGCGCCGTGCTGGAGCCTCTCTACTGCTTCATTGGGACGACGCCCAAAAACCTTGTAGATGTTTTTGGCGCTGACAGCAAATTTCTCGGTCACGTTCTCCTGATTACTCGGCACCTTGAGGGCTTCGCTTCTCTCGATTACGGTCCGGGTTGAACGCAGGGCTCTGTCGAATCCTTGGGTGATTCTGGTGGGAAACGATAGGGGAGCGCTTTCGGAGCAACTCCACTGCGAAACAACCATACGAGCGACATCCCATTGCTGGGGTGGCGCGCGCGGCCTGATTCGTAGCACCTTGCCGACAGGACCCAAAAACGGGCACACCGGGGGCAAGGCCGATATCAACGGTAACGTTTTTTGATGGTTCTTGCAGGGTGGAGTCCACCAAATTGGGGACATCTCGCGCCAGGCGTAGTCGCCGATCCGCGGCACAGTAGGGATCGAGCGGGGTCGCCTTCGTTATTCTTTTGTTACCCAACGGTGTCGAATTAACCGCCCAATTTGACGAAACGGGCGTGCGCTAGCGCGGCGGTCGGACCATTCCCTCTTGCGCCACGCTGGCGATCAGGCGCCCCGCGCGGTCGTAGATGCGTCCCTGCGAGAGGCCGCGCCCGCCAATTGCGTTCGGCGACTCCTGCACATAGAGCAGCCACTCATCCACGCGGGCATCACGGTGCCACCACATGGCGTGGTCGAGGCTCGCGACCTTGATGCCGGGCGTGACCCAGGCCAAGCCGTGGCGGCGCATGATCGACTCCAAGATCGAGTAATCGCTTGCGTAGGCGAGCGCGGCGCGGTGCAAGTTCATGTCGTCGGGCATCGGACCTACCGATTTGAGCCAGACCGCCTGATGCGCAACCTTTCCGCCCTCGACGCCGAGGAAGATCGGCGACGTGACGTAACGCATGTCGAACGGGCGCTCGGTGGCCCAATAGCGAGCGACTGGATGATCGAAGGCCGCGAGAACCTCCGCCGTCGTCGGCAGCGATTCGGGGTCCGGCAAGTCAGTGGGCATATCGATCTGGTGGTCGAGCCCCTGATCGTCATCTTGAAACGACGCGATCGCCGAGAGAATCGGCACGCCATCCTGATACGCCTGCGTGCGGCGAGTAGAGAACGAACGGCCGTCGTGAATGCGATCAACTGAGAAGGTGATCGGAAGGTTCACGTCACCCGGGCGGAGGAAGTATCCGTGCATTGAGTGCACCGAGCGATCTTCGGCAATGGTGCGCTGCGCGGCAACGAGGGCCTGCGCTAGCACCTGCCCTCCGAACACCCGGCCTTGGGGCATCCACTGGCTGGGACCAGTGAAAATGTCTTCGCTTGTTCGTGCGCCGGTGTCGGTCAGATCGAGGGCAGTCAGAAGCCCAGACATAGGGTGGCTCATGCCTGTAGTTTAGAGGCCTATGACTGCAACGTTTACTTTGGTTGATTCCCTTGCGCTGGGCGACCTGCAGGTTTTCTTGGGCCGAGCTGCCCGAGTGGATGAGGGCTCCGTTCGTCTCATCGGTGGCGCCGGCGTTCTCGCCGTCTATGTCTCTGTGCTGCACCCCGCCGGACTGCTCGATCAGAGCCCCACGGTTCTGGGCCTACGCACCTTTGCTCTCGCCTCGAAAGACGAGTTCGATGCAGTGGTTCCCGTTCGTTCTCTGCTGGCGCGCATTGAGAGTGCTGCCGAGGAATCAGCGGATACCGTGGGCGAGCCAGTCGCGGTCCGTTTGCCGATGAGCGTCACCACCGTCACGTGGGCGGCCATCACACCGCCACGCGGGGGATGGGTTGCGATCGATTCTGTGCCGAGTGCCGTGCTCGAAGAAGCCGCCCGCGCCGGAATCGACGAAGTTGCCGAAGCGATTCCCACCGGCACCGGCGAAGCGCTCGTGCACAAGGTGCGCACGGAAGTTTGGGGGCGTCCGCTCGACGAACCCGACTACATTCCTGCGGGTGCAGGGTTCGCGGCGGTGAGCCTTGGTTTCTTGGGGGATGACGAAGCGGCATCCATCTACGAGTCAGGAGCGTGGACGCGGCTTACGACCAAGCGCGGTCACGTTCTCGTGAAGCGACGGGCCTGGTCGGTAGCGCGTTAGAACGACTCTGAGATTTGGGCGACGAGCGACACGAAGAAGATTATGTTTGCGATGAAGCCCAAGAGCACAACGCCAACTGAACCCCACAACGGAGCGAGTCCCTGACCGGTTCGGCGGCGCACCACCACTGAACGTCCGATGGCGTAGACGAACCAACCAATGAAAACGAACGCCCAGTGGAAGGGACGGTCGACGCCGCGGCGGTCAAGAGCGCGGCGGTCAAAGATCGCGAGCGGGATCGCAGCAAGGAAGACTAGCCAGCCGGAGAGCGACACCCACAGGTAGCCCGGGTCGAGCATGAGTCGAAGCTGCGCGTCTGCAGGGCCATCGGTTGGGCGGGGAATGAAGGCGCTGGCATCGATCGCCAAGAGTCCGGGAATCTGCAGCAGCGGCAACAGAACGATGAGCCAGATTTGCCACGTGTTGGTGCCAGCGTCGCTGACATTGCTCGGTGCTGCGTAGCTGTAGCTGGGGGCTGATCCCACGCCGGGAGTCGTCGCGGCGGGTGTTGGCGACATTGCCGGGGCAACGGGGGCAACGGGGGCGGCAGGTGCAACCGGGGCGACCGGGTTCGCGGATGCCGCGGGCGGCGTAACAGGCGCCGGAGCTGGGGTCGGCAACGGCGTGGCATCCGCGGGAACCGTGTTGGCGGCAGCCCACGCTGTTCCGTTCCACCAGCGAGGAGCAGCTCCTCCGGCGGGGTCGCGGTACCAGCCAGCAGCGGGGAGGGGGTTTGATGCGTCAGTCACTCTGCGATTCTAACCGTCTGGGCGGGCGAAGCTGACACTTGCTCGCGGGCGAGGCCCCGTGTTTTCAGGACTGAACGTGAGCTGGGCATCCTCTCAATCTGCGGCGACTTTCGTGCGGCATCTTGTGAACCGCCCAGTGTGTAGGTACCGTCAGATTAACTCCGAGCGACGAGGCTCGGGTCAACCTGCGATTTACCAATCGCGGTTGTGAGGATCGCTAGAGCGCGGCTTACCTGCAGGCGCAAAGGCGGATCGGAGAAACGATGAGTACCACCGTGCCCGTGAAAGCTCAGATGTCTGGGGCGAAGAAGCAAACTCCTGAGTTTGTACAACTTCTCGACCCTGATGGAAAACGGCTGAGCGACGAACTCTACGACCCCTGGGTTTCTGACGTCACCGGTGATCAGCTCGCGAGCCTCTACGAAGACCTCATCATCGTGCGCCGTATCGATACGGAAGCAACCGCCCTGCAACGTCAAGGCGAACTCGGCCTCTGGCCACCACTCTTTGGGCAAGAAGCTGCGCAGGTCGGCTCTGCCCGCACGCTGCGCCCCGACGACTTCGTCTTCTCCAGCTATCGCGAGAACGCTGTCGCTTACTGCCGCGGCGTCAAGCTGCCTGACCTTCTGCGCGTCTGGCGCGGCACGGCATCGTCGGGCTGGGATCCCTTCGAGGTCGGCATGGCAACGCCCGCCGTGATCATTGGCGCTCAGACGTTGCACGCCACCGGCTATGCAGTCGGGTGCACATTCGACGGCGTCGACAGCGTCTCGGTCGCCTACTTTGGCGACGGTGCTACGAGCGAGGGGGATGTCAACGAAGCGATGGTCTTTGCCGCCTCCTTCAACGCTCCCGTAATTTTCTTCTGCCAAAACAACCAGTGGGCGATTTCTGAGCCCGTGGGGCTTCAAGCTCAGCGGCCGATTGCCGATCGGGCTCCGGGGTTCGGGATTCCGAGCGTTCGAGTCGATGGCAACGACGTGTTGGCTGTCATGGCGGCGACCCGCAGTGCTCTCGATCGTGCCCGCACCGGTGGCGGCCCGACCTTCATCGAAGCGGTGACCTACCGCCGAGGACCGCACACTACCTCTGACGATCCGAGCCGCTATGTTGACCCGCTTGTCGCGAAAGAGTGGGAAGCCCGCGACCCGATCGCGCGCGTGGAAGCGTTTTTGCGCAGTGAAGGGGTGCTGACTGACGAACTGGCGGCATCCATTCAGGCTCGAGCAGACGAGGTAGCGGCAGAGTTCCGCGCCGGATGCTTGGCGCTCGAGAACCCCGAACCGCTCAGTGTGTTCGACAACGTCTATGCGACCGAGCACTCGGGGCTCGCGCGTCAAAAGAGCCAGTACAAGGCCTACCTCGAGGGATTCGACAAATGACAGAACTCACTCTCGCGAAAGCTCTCGGCTCTGGACTGCGTCGCGCTCTCAGCGACGACGACAAGGTTGTCTTGCTCGGTGAAGACATCGGAACTCTCGGTGGCGTTTTCCGCGTCACCGACGGGCTGCAGCGCGACTTCGGCAAAGACCGCGTGATCGACACGCCGCTCGCGGAAGCCGGCATCATCGGTATGGCCGTTGGCCTCGCGTTCCGGGGCTACCGCCCGGTCTGCGAGATCCAGTTCGATGGCTTTATCTACCCGGGTTTCGATCAGATCGTTGCCCAGGTCGCCAAGCTGCACTACCGCACTGCCGGAAAGGTGCGGATGCCGCTGACAATTCGTGTGCCCTATGGCGGAGGTATCGGCGCTGTCGAGCACCACTCCGAGTCGCCGGAGGCGTACTTCGCGCACACCGCGGGACTGCGCGTTGTCACGTGCTCGACGCCGCAGGATGCCCACAGCATGCTGCGCGAAGCGATTGCCAGCGACGACCCGGTGCTGTTCTTCGAGCCCAAGCGCCGCTACTGGACCAAGGGCGAGGTCGACGAAGATGCCACCGCTCTGCCCATGGGCAAAGCCCGCGTCGTCACCGAGGGAACCGACGTCACGCTCGTGACGTACGGCCCGCTCGTTGCCACCGCTCTGGATGCCGCAGTCGCCGCCGCCGATGATGGAATTTCTATCGAGGTGGTTGATCTTCGCTCGCTCTCCCCGGTCGACTTCGACACAGTTTCGGCGAGCGTGCGCAAGACAGGGCGGCTCGTGATCACCCACGAGGCTGCGGAATCGGGCGGCCTCGGCGCTGAAATCGCCGCGACGCTCACCGATCGTTGCTTCTACTACTTGGAGGCAGCGCCCGTGCGCATTACGGGCTTCGATGTGCCGTACCCGGCCGCGAAGTTGGAGGACCACTTCTTGCCTGACCTCGACCGCATCCTCGACGGTGTTGACCGTGCGCTGGGTCGCGTGAACTCTCTCACCGGTTGGAGCGCGTAATGGCCGTCAAAGAGTTTGCTCTGCCCGATTTAGGTGAGGGCTTGACCGAGTCTGAGATCGTCGAATGGCACGTTGCTGTCGGTGACCTCGTGACGCTCAACCAGCCCATTGCTGAGGTGGAGACCGCCAAGGCGATCGTCTCCCTGCCTTCGCCGGTCGCCGGCAAGATTTCGGCGCTGCACGCTGAGCCTGGCTCGACCGTGCAGGTCGGCACGCGCATCGTGACGTTCGAGCTTGAGGGTGGTGTGCCCGCGGGCGACAGCGGTTCGAGCAGTGCCACCGATTCAAGCGGCGCTGCGGATGATGCGACACAGGCGAACGGCGCAGACACCGCGGCTGCGGCAGAGGCCGCCCCCGAACGAAACTCGGTGCTCGTCGGCTACGGCCCCGCCGTGGAGAGCGGCAAGCGCCCCACGCGCAAGCCGCGCAAGGGCGGCGGCGCACCAGCGGTGGCGGATCCAGCGGCAGTGTCATCGCCAGCTGCGGATGCCGCATCCGGCCCCGTGGCAGAGCCTGCGACATCCACTTCCGACGCGTCTACAGCCGCAGCCTCAGAGCCCGCAGTCTCGCAGGCAGACGCTCGCACCAAGACAACGCCACCGGTGCGCAAGCTTGCCGCCGATCGTGCCGTCGACCTCACGCAGGTGACCGGCACGGGGCCCGAGGGCATCATCACTCGGGATGACGTGCTGAGCGCGGCGGAAACCTCCGCCACCGGAGCGCTGGCTGACGATGCCACGAGAGCGGGAGCATCCGCCCCGACCAGCAGGGGAGTGCTGGCGAGCTCGCGACCGCGCGAAACCCGCACGCCGATCAAGTCGGTGCGCAAGGCAACCGCGGCGGCGATGGTCGCGAGCGCGTTCACGGCACCGCACGTTACTGAGTTCTTGACGATCGATGTCACGCGCACGGTAGAACTGGTCGCCAAGCTCAAGGCCAAGGGCACCGCAGCGTCGGTGCTCGCTGTGGTGGCGAAGGCGCTGTGCATTGGGGTGGCTCGCAACCCTTCGCTCAATTCGCGATGGGATGCTGACGCCAACGAAATCGTGGAGTTCGGTTACATCAACCTCGGTATCGCCGTCGCGACGCCGCGAGGGCTCATGGTGCCGAACCTCAAGGATGCTGATGCCATGAATCTGGCCGAACTCACCGAGGCAATCGGTGACTTGGCTCGCAATGCGCGAGCGAGCAAGGCAACTCCGGCATCGCTCAATGGTGGAACCATTTCGATCACCAACGTGGGCGTCTTCGGCATCGACGCGGGCACTCCCATCCTGAATCCGGGGGAAGCCGCGATTCTGGCGATGGGTGCCGTACGCAGGATGCCGTGGGAACACCACGGAGAAGTCGCGCTGCGCGACGTGATGACCTTGAGTCTGTCGTTCGATCACCGACTCGTCGACGGCGAGCAGGGCGCCCGATTCTTGACCGATGTTGGCTCGATTCTGAACGACCCCGGCACCGTTCTGACAATGGTGTGACAGCGGTAGTGGCCGCAACAGGTAAGAATGGTCTTATGACCGAGAATCTCGACCCTGCTGCGGCCACCCCTGCTCCGGCTCCTACTGCCACGCGCGCACCCCGCCGTTTGCTCGTGGGCCTCTTTGCGCTCGCCGCATTCGTGATCGCTGCTGACCAGCTCAGCAAGTGGTGGGCTGAAGCTAACCTCAGCGGTGGCGAGAACATCCCGATCATCGGTGATCTGCTGTCGTTCCAACTCGTCTACAACCCCGGCGCTGCCTTCTCTCTCGCGGAGGAATTCACGTGGGTGCTCACGATCATCGCGGCGATCGCCGTCGTCGCCATCACTTGGTACGCGTGGACCGTTCAGTCGCGGGCGTGGGCCGTCGCCCTCGGCATGCTTCTCGGTGGAGCCATCACTCACCTTGGTGACCGCCTGTTCCGTGACCCCGGGTTTGCCCGCGGCCACGTTGTCGACTTCATCAACTACAACGGCTACTTCATTGGCAACATCGCCGACATTGCTCTCGTTGGCGGCGCGATCATGATCGTCATCATTTCCATCATGGGCATTTCCGCCAAGCCTGAACCTGCAACGACCAGTGACGCGGATGCCGCGGCCACTCCCACCACAACGGGATGACCGATCTCAGCCTCCGCATGCCCAATACGCGGCTGCGGGCAGTACTCAACTTGGGCACGCGGCGCACTCCGCCGATCGATTTGCCGCCGACGCTCGCGGCGCCGGAACTCTTTGCTGGCTGGGATGACGAAGCCCAGTTAAGTGATCTGCACGTTGAGTATCCGGATGGGCAACTGCACTGCGAAACCACCGCAGAGGGCGTCAGCCACCACTTTCATACTCCGCAGGGCGAACCTCGCGAGTCGAGCCCATGGTCGGCAAACGACACTCGTGTTCTTGTGCTGTGGGCAACGCGACTAGCCAGCGACTTTCATGCGCTGCTGCCGACTCTGCTCGACGACATCACGCAGGCTGCGGCCTGGCACGATGCCGGTTTCGATCTCTACATCTGTGAAGTAGCGGAACCGGTTCAGCTCGATCTGCTTGAGATCGAGGTAGAAGGCGAGCTGCTGACGCTGCCGTGGCTCGGTGCGGGCACCGTGAGCCATGACCACATCGAGGGCGAGAATCATCCAATCGCCCTGCTGTGGGGCGCGGGGGAGTCAGAGCCCGACCAGCCCATCGCTGAAGCCTGGACTGACCCGCGCACGGGAGAACCGCGCTCGAAAGCGGTACCCGGCGTCGACTGGAACACCATCGGTCTTGCGGCCGAAGAAGTGCTGCCGTGGCTCGAAGGAATTTACCTCAACCACCACGTGATTCCGGATGCCGAGGGCACCTTGCTCAACGCCGTGCTGCGTCGACTCGGCAGCCTCGACGGCGGCGCGTAGCCACGCACACGAAAGGGCCTGCGACCGATCAGTCGCAGGCCCTTCGTCCTGGGGGAGGTGTGCGGGGTGAGGCTTACTCCTCGGTGTCGCTTTCGGTGTCGGTGCTGTCGTCAGCGGAGCCGCTGCGGTCACCCATCTGGCCGCGATCTCCGCGCTCATCACGATCGGCGCGGTCTCCACGGTCTCCGCGCTCGCCGCTGCCGGCGTCGGGGTTGGCTTCGCGCTCGGCTTCATGCTCGGCGCGAAGTTCGGTAAGGGCAGCGGTGAGGGTGTCTTCGTCCACGTTGAGTTCGGCGGCGAGGGCGGTCACGAGGGCTGCTCGGCGCTCATCCTTCGCTGCCGTTCGTTCTTCTTCGGCGGCGTCGGTATCGAGCCGCTCGGGGCGCTCAGAGCTGTCGCGCAACGCTGCAAGAGCCTCCGATACTTCGGTCTCGGTGAGGTCGAGCTTGGTCGCGAGGCCGGCTGCGTCGAGGCCTCGAGCGTAACCGCGCCCGGCGTGCTCGCCGCTGGTCGTCTTGTCGGTGGTGGTGTCGGAGGCAACTGCCGTGCTGGCAGTCTCGATGGTGTCAGCCTGGGCGGGCAAAGCAATGCCCAGTCCGACACAGGAGGCCAAAACTACGCCGGCTGCTCCTGTGATCAGTTTCTTGTTCATGGTTGATCCTTTTCGTCCTATCCGGAATCTCCGGTGTACGTGATGAACAGTGCGCGCCAGTTCTATCAAAACCCTATGGGGACGCCGCGAGGGTGATGGGCAACTACTGCGGTGTAGCCATGAAGTGTGTGGCTATCAAGAGTTCGGCTATGACGCGTGCGGCTATCAAGCGTTCGGCTCTGAAGAGTGAACGGGCTTGTTTGTCGGCGCGAAGGCGAGAACGACCAGTGAGAGCCCGATAACGCTGAGGCCGATCCAGCCCAGGCTGCTCAAACGCTCACCAACGACTAGCACCGCGAGAATTGCGGCGACCGCCGGTTCGCTCAGGGTGATGGCGGTTGCGGTGCTGGCGGGCACGCGCGCAAGTCCGTACCCAAAGAGCAGGTAGCCGAGGAACATCGGAACGATGACCATGTAGGCGGCGACGCTGAAGTTCTGCGCATTCGCGAGGAGCGGGGCCCCGGTGACCGCGAGCACGGGCATCAGCAGGGCTCCACCCACGCCGAAGATTGCGCCCATGGATGCGGCACGGCTAACGCCGCGACTCATCAGTCGTTGTGCGGACCACGAGTAGGTGGCGTAGGTGCCGCCGGCGACGAGTCCCAACAGGATGCCCAGCACGGTCTGCACGGTTTCGCTGGGTTCGTTGCTCATTTTCGCGAGGCAGAGCACGACGCTGCCGGTGATTCCGAGACCTGCGGCGAATAGCCACCACTTGCTCAGCGGGGTGCGCTGAATGATGCGTTCGAGGAGCCCGGATGCGAGCGGTGCCGAAGCCAAGGAGACCACCGAGCCGAGCGCGACGCCGGCGAGGTGCATCGAGCTATAAAAAGCGAGGGGATAGATCGCGACGGCGATCGCTCCGACAATGAGCGAGGTGCGGTTGGCTTTCAGCTGGGGGAGCGCTCGGCGTAACGCGGGGATGGCGATCAGGGCTTGCAGGAGCCCGCCAAGTCCGAGCGCGGCGGCACCGATCGCGAGGGGGCCGACGTCGGCGGCAAAAGTTGCCACGGTGCCGGTGGTGCCCCAGAGGATCGAGGTTGTTGTGATTGCGGCAAAGGCCAGCGAACGCTGACGGTTCATGCGTTCTCAAGCAGAGACGCAGCAATCGCGCGGGCCCGCACCAAACGATGGTCGGAACCGTCGAGGCCGGCGCGGGCGACCGCACCTTCGAGTAGAAACGAAAGTTGTTCGGCGAGAACATCGGCGTCATCCGCATCCCGCTTGGCCAGCGCGGCGGCAAGCATCGCCTCGACTTCCTCTTTGTGGTCGCGCACGGCGGCTCTTCCTGGCGAGTCTGTCGGGAGTTCGGCGGCGGCATTGAGCAGTCCGCAGCCGCGGAAGCCGTGAACGTAGGCGGTGTTGGCATGGTCGATGTACGCATCGAACACAGCCAATACTTCATCTTTCGTGGTGTGGGCGTCGGCTGCCCGCACTCGATGCAGTTCTAGCCATTCGTCGTGACGTTGCTCGATGTAGGCGAGAACGAGCGCATCCTTCGAGGCGAAGTTGTTGTACAGACTCTTGCGAGCCACTCCAGCGCTCTGCGTGATGGTGTCGATGCCGGTGGCTGTGACTCCGTGCGCATAGAACAGCTCTGCTGCCGCGTCGAGCAGTCGTGTTCGTGCTGGGCGGTCCCGGACCGAATCCTCGCTCATGTGCCATCCCTTGAATAGGTAGGTCAGTCTACCTACTCAGAGCCAGCGAAGCGAAAGGGAGCGGGCGAGGCGTCGGGTGCGCGTGCACGGGCAGCGCGATGAAGCCGCGAACCAGCGGAATGGTTAGGCGTCGAGGGCGGCCAACGCCATCCGCTCGAGCACGGCACTGGTGGCGCCAGCGCGCCCGCTGTGGGGAGTGGAGTTGATGAGCCCGAAGGTGGCGTGGGCACGGGTGCGTAGCTCGGTGGTCGCGGCATCCGGATGCAACTGAGAGAGCACCCCGACCCACAGCTCAACGTAGCTGCGCTGCAGGGCACGCACCTCGTGTTGGTCGCTGGCAGTCAGGCTGTCGAGGTCGCGATCTTGAACCCGGATGACGTCGGCATTGCCGAGCGCGAACTCCACGTGAAACTGAACGAGTCTTTCGAGCGCGGCTCGCGGTGTGGCGGCGTGCTCGATCACGGTCTGCGCTCCGCGGCACAGGTTGGAGCTGGCGTCGACCAGTATCGCGGCGAGCACGTCTTGTTTGCCGTCGAAGTGGCGGTACACGGCGGGGCCGCTCACGCCGGCGGCGGAGCCGAGTTCTTCGAGCGAGACGCGTGTGAAGCCGCGCTCGGCGAAGAGACTGGCGGCCGCGTCGAGGAGGGCCTCGCGTCGGTCGGCCTTCGCTTGGCTGCGCGGAGTTGGGGTCTCGTTCATGTTCTGAGTCTAGACAGTTCGGTTAATGCTCGCTAACCTAAATTCAGTTAGTAATGACTAACCCAAGTGGCCACAAGCTACGCAGAACGAAGGTGTTCGATGGAGAAGATTTCCACGGCCGCTCAACCGTCCCACCCGACGTTTGCGGCTAACGAAGAGTCAATGCGCGGCCTTGTCGAGCAATTGCGCGAACGACTCGCGACGACGGCCCTCGGTGGTTCTGAGAAATCTCGTGAACGCCACGTCTCCCGCGGCAAGCTGCTGCCTCGCGATCGCGTCGATGAACTGCTCGATGAGGGCAGCCCCTTCATCGAGATCGCCCCGCTCGCTGCGAATGGAATCTACGACGACCAGGCTCCCGGCGCTGGCGTGATTGCCGGTATCGGCCTCATCCACTCTCGCCCCGTGCTCGTCATCTCGAACGACGCGACGGTCAAGGGCGGCACCTACTTTCCGCTCACGGTGAAGAAGCACTTGCGGGCGCAAGAGATTGCGCTCGAGAACAAGCTGCCGTGCGTGTACCTCGTTGACTCGGGTGGCGCTTTTCTCCCGATGCAAGACGAAGTCTTTCCCGACCGCGACCACTTTGGGCGCATCTTCTATAACCAAGCGCGGCTGTCGGCGGCCGGCATCCCGCAGATCGCCTCGGTCATGGGCTCGTGCACCGCGGGTGGCGCTTACGTGCCGGCGATGAGCGACGAGACGATCATCGTGCGCAATCAGGGCACGATCTTCTTGGGTGGCCCACCGCTCGTGAAGGCCGCTATTGGTGAGATTGTCACGGCCGAAGAACTCGGCGGGGGAGATGTGCACGCGCGCACCTCGGGCGTCACCGACCACCTTGCCGACGACGACCGCCACGCGCTCGAAATTGTGCGGGACATCATCAAGACCATCCCCAAGCCTGCTGCTCCCGCGTGGGATGTTGTTGCCTCGCGCCCGCCCGCCGTGAACCCTGACGAGCTCTACGGGGTTGTACCCACCGACGTGCAGAGCCCCTACGAAGTGCGCGAAGTGATCGCGCGGCTCGTTGACGGCAGCGAGTTCCACGAGTTCAAGAAGGAATACGGCACAACCCTTATCACCGGGTTCGCGACGCTGCACGGGCATCCGATCGGCATCGTCGCCAACGCGGGTGTGCTGTTCAGCGAATCGGCGCTCAAGGGCGCTCACTTCATCGAACTGTGCGACCAGCGCGGCATCCCGCTGCTGTTCCTGCAGAACATTTCTGGCTTCATGGTCGGCAAGGAATATGAGGCCGGCGGTATCGCCAAGAACGGCGCCAAGATGGTGACCGCTGTCGCTACGACGCGCGTTCCCAAGTTCACGGTCGTGATCGGCGGCTCGTTCGGTGCCGGTAACTACTCGATGTGCGGTCGCTCGTATTCACCGCGCTTCTTGTGGATGTGGCCCAACGCCCGCATCTCGGTCATGGGCGGCCCGCAGGCTGCTGCGGTGCTCTCCACGGTGCGCCGCGATCAGCTCGGTGAAGACGACTTCACTGACGACGACAAGGTCGCGTTCGAGAAGCCCATCCGCGAACAGTACGAACGCCAGGGCAGCCCCTACTATTCGACAGCTCGCCTGTGGGATGACGGAATCATTGACCCCAAAGACACCAGAGACGTGCTCGGCATGGCCCTCGATATCGCCGCGGCGACCCCGCTGCCTGAACCGGGCTTCGGCCTCTTCCGGATGTGATTGCCATGTTCTCTGCCGTTCTGGTCGCCAATCGTGGCGAAATTTCCTGTCGCATCACGCGCACCCTGCACTCGATGGGCATCCGTTCGATCGCGGTCTACACCGAGCACGATCGTGACGCGAAGCACGTTCAAGTGGCGGACGCCGCGGTGCTGATCGACAGCTACCTCTCGGTCGAATCGATCGCTGCTGCCGCCCATGCCGTAGACGGCATGCATGCTGACGCGGTTCACCCGGGCTATGGCTTCCTCTCCGAAAACGCGTCCTTGGCCGAGGCCTGCGCCGCTGCCGGAATCACCTTTATCGGCCCCGGCGTTGAAGCGCTCGAGATCATGGGCGACAAGATTGCGTCGAAAAAGCACGTGACCGAGCGCGGCGTCGCCGTGATCCCCGGAATGGCTGAGCCGGGCATGACAAACGACGATCTCGTGGCTGCTGCTGCCGAGGTCGGCTTCCCGCTGTTGATCAAGCCATCGGCCGGTGGCGGTGGCAAGGGCATGACGATCGTGCGCGAGCCCGAAGCCGTTGCCGGTGCGCTCGACTCTGCTCGTCGCGTGGCCAGTGCCGCGTTCGGCGACGACACCCTCTTTCTTGAGCGCCTCGTCGAGAAGCCGCGGCACATCGAGGTGCAGGTTCTGGCCGATAGCCACGGCACGATCATCCACTTGGGCGAACGCGAATGTTCGCTGCAGCGTCGCCACCAGAAGATCATCGAAGAAGCACCATCACCGCTGCTCGATGAGGCAACGCGGCAGCGCATCGGTGAAGCAGCGTGCGAGGTCGCGCGCAGCGTGAGCTACATCGGTGCGGGAACCGTCGAGTTCCTCGTCTCCGATAATGCGCCAGACGAATTCTTCTTCATGGAGATGAACACGCGACTGCAAGTGGAGCATCCGGTCACCGAAATGGTCACGGGCATCGACCTCGTGGAGTGGCAAGTGCGCATTGCTGCTGGCGAGAAGCTCACGGTGGAGACGCCAACGCTCACCGGGCACTCGGTCGAGGCGCGCATTTACTCCGAAGATCCCGCCAACGACTTCTTACCCTCCGCCGGTCAGATCGTGCACCTGCACGAAGCAGGCGACGGCAGTGCGGCCAGCGCTGGCACGATCAGTGCCAGCGCAACGAGCACAGCCACAACGAGCACAGCCACAACGAGCACAGCCACAACGAGCACAGCCACACCCAGCGTCCGCGTCGACAGCTCGCTCATCCAGGGCGGCACCGTCTCGGCCAACTACGACCCGATGCTCGCCAAGGTCATCGCCCACGGCGCCACCCGCGCCGACGCCCTCCACGCCCTCGACCGCGCCCTCGCCGACACCGTCATCCTGGGCGTCACCACCAACATCGAATTTCTCCGAGCCCTCCTCAACCGCGACGACGTCCGCGCCGGCGCACTAGACACCGGCCTCATCGAGCGGGCACTTGCCGAGATCGAGTTCGCCGCGCCAACCCCGGCGGTGCTCGCAGCGGCGGCCCTGAGCATCCATTCTGAACGCTGGATGCCGGGCTCACCCTGGCAGCAGCCCAGCGGTTGGCGTGTGGGCCAGCATCGCCCGGCCCGCTACCGTCTCACGAGTGCGGGGCAGGTGCACGAGGTTCTGGTTGCCGGCCCGCCCAGCGCAGCGGAGGTCACGATCGACGGCAGCACCACCCCGGCGCGCTTGACGAGCACCGGTGTCGAGTGGGGAACCCAGAGCATCCGTCTCGCTATCGAAACAGTCGACGCCACGGTGTGGATTGGGCAGGAGGGCACTTCCTGGGCTCTCACTGCGCAGTCTCGGGCCGAGTCACTCGCGGCCCACCGCGCGACGCTCGCGAGAGTCGCCGGTGTGGTCGATCCCGAGTTGCGTTCGCCCATGCCCGGCACGGTTGTCGCAGTCGCTGTGGCGAACGGAGATTCTGTGACTGCCGGTCAGACGGTGCTCACGATTGAAGCCATGAAGATGGAACACCCCGTTGTCGCAACCCTCGATGGGGTTGTCGACATCAGCTTGAAGCCTGGCGATCTGGTCACACGCGATCAGATCGTTGCCCGAATCGAATCGCCACAAGCGAGCACTGAAGGAGAAACCTCATGAGTCACGACGCTACCCGCGGCGAAATCACCCACCTCGGCCTCACCGATGAGCAGTTGAAGTTGAGCGCTGACGTGCGCGATTTCGCTGACAAGGTTGTTGCTCCGGCAGCGTATGAGTACGACACGAAGCGTGAACTGCCCTACGGCATCATCGCTCAAATGGGTGAAATGGGTCTCTTCGGTTTGCCGTTCCCCAAGGAGTACGGCGGGC
Organism: Salinibacterium sp. VpJ6; assembly: GCF_059767345.1. Taxonomy (NCBI): domain Bacteria; kingdom Bacillati; phylum Actinomycetota; class Actinomycetes; order Micrococcales; family Microbacteriaceae; genus Salinibacterium; species Salinibacterium sp. VpJ6. The sequence continues at coordinate 602,139 of NZ_JBSOQL010000001.1, read as the reverse complement.
AGGGCAAAGACTACGTGTCGCTGTGTCTCGCCATTGAGCAGCTTGCTCGCGTCGACCAGTCGATCGCGGTGACGCTCGAGGCCGGCATCGGTCTTGGCGCTATGCCGATTTTCAAGCACGGTAGTGAAGAGCAGAAGCAGCAGTGGGTTCCGATGCTCGCGCGCGGTGAAGCTCTCGCCGGTTTCGGGCTGACCGAAGCGGATGCCGGCTCCGATGCTGCGGGAACCAAGACCACTGCCGAGCTCGTCGATGGCGAATGGGTCATCAACGGCACGAAGCAGTTCATCACTAACTCGGGTAGCGAGATCACGAAGGTCGTGACGGTGACTGCCGTCACGGGTCGTCGGGAGAATGGCAAGCCTGAGCTGAGCGCCATCCTCGTTCCGAACGGTACGCAGGGCTTCACGGTGCACCCGCCCTACGACAAGGTCGGTTGGCACACCTCAGACACGCACCCGCTGTCGTTCGACAACGTGCGGGTTCCCGAGGAGAACCTGATGGGGGAGCGCGGCCGTGGCTTCGCAAACTTCATCGAGGCGCTGGATGAGGGTCGCGTTGCGTTCTCGGCACTCTGCACCGGTGCGGCTCAGGGCTGCCTGGAGGAGTCGATCCGGTACGCCAACGAGCGCCATGTGTTCGGTCGTTCGATCGGTTCGAACCAGCACATTGCGTTCAAGATTGCGCGGATGCAGGCCCGAGTTCATTCGGCACGCTTGGCAACCTACGACGCAGCCCGCAAACTGGTTGCCGGAGTTCCTTTCAAGATGGAGGCGAGCTTGGCGAAAATGATCAGCAGCGAGGCGGCCATGGATAACGCTCGGGATGCCACCCAAATCTTTGGTGGCTATGGCTTCATGAACGAGAACCCTGTCGCCCGCCACTACCGTGACTCGAAGGTGCTGGAGCTTGGTGAGGGCACCACTGAGGTGCAGATGATGGTCATTGCTCGTGAGCTGGGGTTCGCGACCCTATGACCGGCAAACGTATTCAGCAGCGCGGTCTCTGGTTCGATGAGTTCGAGGAGGGCGCGGTCTATCTGCACGCGCCCGGCCGCACCGTCACCGAGGCCGACAATGTTCTCTTCACGACGATGACGATGAACACGCAGTCGCTGCATTTGGATGCTGCGTGGTCTGAGCAGCAGCCGTTTGGTCAGCGCTTGGTGAACTCGATGTTCACGCTCTCGACGATGGTGGGAGCATCCGTGGCTCAGCTGACGCAGGGCACGATTGTGGCGAACTTGGGCTTCACGGAAGTCAACTTTCCGCATCCGCTTTATCACGGCGACACGATGTATTCCGAGAGTGAAGTGCTGGAAAAGCGGCTCTCGAAGTCGCGCCCCGGCCAGGGAATCATTTCGTTGCGTCACACGGCCAAGAACCAGGACGGCGTTGTGGTGGCTGTGGCGACCCGTTCGGTGATGGTCTGGACCGAGGAGGGCGCACCGTGATTTTCACTTTAGGGCCGTCGATTCTGTTTGTTCCGGGCGATCGCCCCGACCGCTATGCGAAGGCGCTTGAACGCGCGGATGCCATCATCATTGACCTTGAGGATGCCGTCGCCAGTGTCGATAAGGCTGCGGCCCGCGCTGCTCTCATCGCGAACCCGATGGATCCGGCCCGCACGATTGTGCGACTGAATCCGGCGGGCACCGAGGATCACGACAGTGACCTCGAGGCGTTGGAGCAGACGGAGTACCGCACGGTGATGCTCTCGAAGTCGGAGTCGGTTGCTGACTTCGATGCGCTCACCGAGCTCGACGTGATTGCCCTGTGCGAGACGGCGCGGGGTGTGCTGGCGGCCACAAGTTTGGCGGCGCTGGATTGCGTGGTTGCTCTCATGTGGGGTGCCGAAGATTTGGTGGCATCGCTCGGCGGTTCGTCGTCGCGCGAAGATTCCGGCCCGTACCGCGGTGTCGCGCTGCATGCGCGGTCGTCGGTGTTGTTGGCTGCGGGAGCCTATTCGAAGGCTGTGATTGATGCGGTGCATCTCGACATCGCAGACCTGGAGGGTCTCGGTGCTGAGGCTCGGGATGCCGCGGCTCTCGGGTTCACGGCAACGGCCTGCATTCATCCCTCTCAGGTCGCTATCGTGCGCGAAAGTTATGCGCCCACGGTCGAGCAAATCGCGTCAGCACGGGCACTTCTCGCCGCCGCGGAATCGCAGCCCGGAGTCTTCAGCTTCGAGGGTCGCATGGTCGACGGGCCCATCCTGCGGCACGCGGAGTGCGTGGTCGCGCGGGCGGGGTTGCGCGAAGGTTAAGAAATCTCGCAGAGAAGGACGTGCGAGAGGTCGAACGAAGGCATTGAGATGGTTAGAGCTATAAAGCTTGCATTTCAGTTCGTGTGAATAAGATCTCGCGTTCATCATCGAAGGCTGGGGTTGAAAATCGAGCTGGATTGACCTCCCTGTGTTTCACAAGTATTGAACTTAGCAAGCGGGCCCTCCTTCCGCGCAGCCGATACAGTTCCGCTACGGCGACTGCGTCAGGAATCGGGAAGTAAAGAGTTGTGAGGCGTCTACAGGGTCGTTGGTGGGAACCTCGAATTTCCCATGAACAACTGAGTCGCTGCCGTCTTCGGTGAGGGTCCACGTTGCAGTCACGGTCTGTGCTTTTGGGTCACGTGAAAGGATCACATAGTCGTCGCAGTCGCTCACCCAAGGCAGATTCGGGCGAAATGATTCGGGCGTAAGTTGGATCTCGACGTTGTCGTCGAGGTTGCTCCAATCGACGGGGTAATCTCTGTCTGCGATGCGGAAATCCTTGGGAAAGATTTGGCTTCCGAAAGGCAGTCGCGGTCGAAAAACGGGCTCCACCACGCTGTTGTAGTCAGCAGAGTCGACGTCCCGATACCCGAATGCTTCGCAGCGATGAAAGGTCACAATTAGATGTGGTTTCGCAATAAAACGATTCAGGCTAACGACTTGTATACCTGCGCCAGGAAGACTGACGCCAAGAAAATGGTCGCGACCTCTCGCGATATAAGTGTCCTTCTCCCGATGCCATGTCTTTAGTTGTGTTGCTGGGGGCGCGGGTGACGAGAAGTTCAATCCGTCGACTACGGTCGGTGGCACTATCGTTGAGATAGACCCGACTCCATCAGATTTCCACTTTTCAACGAACGAGTTCTCTTCTAACTCATACAGAGTTTCCAGAACTTCGCTGATTCCGATGACACGACCAACGGATCCGATGAGATTGATTTCCAGGGTTATTGGCGACTTATTATTACTGCGAGCTCGCTCGACAAGGCCTAAGAGTTCGCCCGCTCGGGCCGGGCGCGTATTGCTGGCCCCGCGCACGTAGACCGCTCCATCATCTAGGTTGTCACGACGGTCAGTTCCTTGAAAGCTCTTGTGGCAGGGGAATATGTTCTGCCCGCCCATCGGCGGTTGCGCGATGATGAAAAGCACTTCCCGGTCGTCGGAGATGCTGATCCTTCCAAACTCAAACGAAGGAAATATCGGCCCGAGGTAGGGCCGAAGTCTGTCTTCGAGCTCGTGAGCCTCAGCGCCGCGAGGGACACCCTGTGCTTCGCGCTTTTGTGCCCCAATTACTAACACCGCATAGCCCCGAAAGTAACGAGCGGCGCTCTCGGGGCTCCGGTTGGCTGCGCCCAACAGGAATTTTGCAATCTTAGCCACGCTGACTGGTTTGGTGAGATCCAGACTGCTCTTGATTTCCAGATAGGTCGTCTCCGCCTCATCTCCAACCGCGACGACATGCTCGAGGATGCTCCGCAATGCGCGCTCTCCGAGCGGGACGATATCAGTTTCCATGCTGGGGACTAACGTCCGAGATTTTTCGGGGCATTACTTCGGCAGAGCGGAACCGTGGTGCGGAATTCTTGAGCGCACCTCGAGCATCGGCGGGGGTCAGCAGCCCGTTCACGACGAGTTGTCTCAATGTAAAAAGCTCGCGCGTGTCAAGCAGCAACCCGGAATGAGAGGCTGCGAAAACTGCCAGATCATCGTCTCGCCCGGGCAGGGCGATCTCTCGTTGAGCCGGATCAATAGAGCGATATACGTTTACGACGTACCACAGGGCATCGGGAGTCGTTTGCTCAGTCGCGGCGAACGCTGACGACGCGGAGGTTAGCTGTAAAAGGTCGTTCGATTTTGCGGAACCTGCGTACCCCTTGACTTCGACGAGGGCAGTCCAGCCTTCGTGAGTCACGCGGAGATCTTCGCGCTTTCGTCCTTTGTGCTCGGGGAGCTTATCGGAGTTGATCACTTCAAACCCAAACGACTCTAATGACTGTTGCACTGCGCGAACCAGCTCATCTCCGGAAGCGGACACGAGTTCACGCCACGCTTCGCCTTCCGCTTCGCTGGCCTTGATTGCGCTGGTTAGCTCGCGTCGAGCGGCATCTGCCACAGATTTGCGCTCAGCTTCAGCCGATTCGAATTCCGCAAGACTCCGTCGTGCGGCGTGCTCAGCGGGTGCCGACCATTCGTCCGCTTGGTGCCATTCCGCCGTTTGTGGAAACACCTCAGGTGAGGCAAGTCTCCAGCGGCTGAAAGCGGTGCGTACCCAATCTTCGAGTGCTGTTCGTGCGATGTCTGGCAACCAGAATGCCGAGTCTTGGACGTTACCTTCATCGTCGTCGATTTTTTCCAGGATTGCGGCAATCACGTAGGGGTTTTTCAATCGTTCATGAATAAGCGTGTGCTCAACCCGTTCCGGGTAAACGGGCGTCTTGAAACCGGTGTAGGGCTGTCCTTCGACCGGCCAGCAGCTCCGTCGCACTAAAGATTCGAGAGCATTTTCTCTTGCGAACGGGGTGATCTCGAAGGAGTGGGCTGGGTAGCGCTGGGTTTCTGAACTCGTTGACGAACGTGTAAAAATATTGCCTTCGCCGTGGGCAAAAACTGTCGAGTACGCTTCCAGCTCGACCGCACGCGCGAATGCAATTCGCCGTGCGAATAAGCCGGAGCCAGTGGAGAAATCTGCGCCTGCGTGGATGAGAACATCGTGCTCCTCTGTGTGAACTGACTGCATTGACTCAGTTACAACCAGACTTCCGGCTAAGGGGCGAAGCAACTCAACTTCAGAGTCAGTCAAGCCGATCGTGAGTACCCGTGGGCGAGGGGCGCCAATGTATTCGTTCACAAGACTGATTCTGTCATTGAGTCTGCGGGCTACGGTGTTCTGCGGCTCAAAATATGCACGGCGGTGTCCTGGCTCCATTGCAGGCAATTTTGTTGTTCTTGCACAAAATTACGCATGGGGCGTCGTAAACCAAGCTAACGCTACAAATATTCGTGGCTTCCGCCGTTGTCGGGCAGGTGGGCTTCGCGTCATCTTTTCGCATTTTGTTTGGGCTGCACGCGATGAAAATCCGGTTCATAGCAAGTTCGTTGGATCGCACGCCATCAGGTAGGGCACGAACAAATGTGCCCCGGCAACGTCGGAGTGATCACGTTCCTCGCGTTTGGAGCGAGGCAGCATGTCGCGAGCTTATTGCGGTCCATCCGCCGGTGGCTCATCGGCACTCACAAAACTAAGTCGTGCAGCAATACTGTGGAAAGTGTTGCCTCACTTCCGCCGCCGATGCTCGGGTCACCAACTACGCAACTTCTCTCTTAGCTGGTCAACGGTGGGTGCGCCGGCAAAGCCAGCCGGGGTGATGTAGCGGCGGCAGGCACGCCCGACCGGGGCATCCGGCTGGGCAAAGGGATCCACACCATCGAAGAGGATGCTCGGAGACCCGCGGAACCCCACGCGCTCAGCTTCCTCGACCGTGTCGACCAGGTGTCGCGACACCGTGATCTGCGGGAACTCTTGGACGAGTTCGGTGATGTGCTGATCGGCAACCTTCCAGTTGGGGCAGCCGTCGAAGTATTGCAGCGTGATTTCCATACCTTCACCGTAAACCTTGAAGTGCACTTGAAGGTCAAGCGTTAGTCTTGCCCCATGCTTATTGGAGAAGTCGCCGATCGCCTGGATGTTCCGCGCCACACGATCCGTTATTACGAAAAGCAGGGGCTTTTGCCCGAGCCTCAGCGGCAAGGCAACGGGTATCGCGACTACGATCCCGCCGTTGTCGACCGAGTCACGTTCATCCGCAACAGCCAAGCCGCGGGGCTCACGCTGTCGGAAATCATGAGCATCCTCTCGCTGCGGGATGCCGGCGAAGCACCCTGCACCCACGTCTCAAGCTTGCTCGAACACAAACTAGAAGGCGTGCAGGAGCGGCTGAAAGACCTGGCGGCGCTCGAAGCGGAGCTGAAGCAACTCATCCACGAGGCGCAAGCTCTCGACCCGGCAAATTGCACCGAGGCTGAGATCTGCACGATCATCCCGCGCACCTAGAGAGCGGCGATGGCCTGAGCGACTACAAGAGGTTTAGCTCATGCGGGGTCTGAACGTTACTTAGCGTTGTGTAGCGATGTTTTCTGGCGGCGGTGACCTAAGTCTTTGCGAGTTTTATAAACGACGAATGCGAATATGGGGATGTTCGAGACTATTCCCTGCCATTCGCTCATCGCATAGCCGTTGAAGTGCAGCACGACGAAGAACATGAACCACATGACAGCGAGTGCAAACCATAAGACGAGCGCCCACTGCGGCAAAGAGTCACGTCTGGACTTACTTTTGCTTTCCATGGACTTCCCTCTCTTGGGGATCAGCACCTGCAAGTTTCGCTTAGGTTCATTATGCGGTCATCAACGCTTTTTGCGCGAGTGACCAACGCTCCTTCGGGTCTCATTTCACGACTACGAGTGTTGGCGCGCTGACGGCTGAAGCCGCTCAGAACTCGTAAATCTCAGTGAGCTCACCCGACAGCAGCACCGTGTGCGGAAGATCGCGCAGATCGTCGGCGTCTACCGAGATGCCTCTCAGCTGTGCGGCCTCGGCATACGTTTCCCATGGGAAAGAGTCGGGATTCTCGTAGTCATCATTTCGCACGAAAACGAGAACGTCCGAGATCACGTCGGCGGCGGATTGTTTCCACGAAGGAACTTCACCACCCCCACGTCTGGAAATGGTCACCCCACGATCCATATCGAGGCGGATCATCGAATCGTCGGAGAGACGTAAATACTGGGTCATCTTCATGCTCATGTGTGGCCCGGTGTTCTCTGGAACAGGCTCATCGAGTTCGCACATGATGACGAGACCGGTCACCGACAGTGCTGAGAGGTCGAAGGGGAGGCGCTGCGGGCCGGGGCTGTTCGCTCTCGCGACTCCCGCTAATCCCCAAATGTGTTGACCAAGGCCGCCCGAAATTAGTGGAGTTTCGCTTACTTTTTTCGTAGGGTTGGGCACATGATGAGTTCAATCGGCGCGTTCGCAATGCTTCTCAATCTGCTCTTTGCCGCCGCGGTGATTGTCCTCTTTGTCTTGGTTGTTTGGGCTCTGTTCCTGTCGATCAAAGCGCTGCGGAAGTACCTTGCGCAACCGGGGCCTTCCAGCACAAATCTGCACGGAAGCGAGTGAGCGCTATAGGTTCGCGCGGATACTCGGCGACTCGATGAGCACATGAGTTCTCCCGCTAAGAACACCGCTGGGGCCGGCATTGCCAAACCCAGCGTGCTCGCACCCAGCGGTGGCTGGCGCTCAGGCGCCGGGCAACTGGCGTTCTGGCTTATCGCCGCTATCGGAACGATCGTGCTCTGTGTCGCGTGGTTCTGGTACGGGTTGTCGTTCTCTGAAGAGATGACCGAGCAGTGCAAGTCGGTGGCTGCGAACTCATCCATGGCCGGGTTCGGACTAGCCTTCGGCGGAATCCCGCTCGTCATCATCCATGTTCTGATGCTGGTGCCGATGCTGGTGATCGGCGCGATGTACTACTCGAAACGAACTAGCGGTGTCGTGCTCGCCGTCGTGGTCGTTGTGGCCGCGAGTGGGTTCGGGATCATCGTGAACGAACTGCTGTGGGAAGGGCAACTCTTCACGATGTCTGCGGCGAGTTCCGGATGCTTGTAAGAGGGAGTGAACGTGGAGTTTAGTGATTTGAGTGCCGCCGATGCGGAGCTGTATCGGGCGGTCATCGAAGAGGATGGCCCGATTCGGCTGGCCGAACTTGCGCAGTTGCTCCAGAGGGATGGCCAGGACCTCGTTCAGTTCGATGGGTCAGTCGACAGTCTTGTGCCGCTGTGGACGTGGTTCATTTCATTCGCGCGCGCTGACTTTCCCGGAGTGCCACCGGATGCACGGTCACGGCGTGAGGCTGTTGAAGAGATCATCCCTGGATCATCGAGGCAAGATTATGCCTCTGAATTTCTCGTGCACTATCTATTCGAGGTCGCTAAGCGCGAACTGCGTGATGTCATTTGGGCCTTGGATACTTGGAAGCCGGGCGTGAGCTTTCAACGAACTGTGATGCAAAGTGTTAACGATCGTGGAACTCAGATCCCCTATTCGCTGGACTCGTTCTGCTGGGGGCTCGTGCATCTCTTGATGTCCGCTAAGGGAGGAGCAGAGGCGCCTGACAACTTGTTTCATCGCACCCTGCAGTCGATGCTCAACTTGCCACAAACCGCAGTCGCGGATGCTCTCACAATGCCACGCTCTGGCGTCTCGATCCTGGAAGGTCTGGGCGAGCCGGGGCCGCGTCGACCACCGCTGACGTTCGTGCCCGCTGCCGAACCCTCGGCACGGGACACTGCTGAACTCGAGGACAACGAGCCGGTCGGTGATGAGCTCATCCTGGCGGCGCCGGATACTGATGTAGAGAACTTGGAAAACGCTCGTCCGCTTGATGCAGAAGCAGTCGCGCAGACGCTAACCGGTTTGGGATTCGTCACCAGTGAGGGGGAGCAGATTACCGCGGCGGTCATCCTCGCTGAAGAAATGGCTGAGTTCATGCGCTCGGATCATGAGATTGCCGTGTTCGCTACCGCTGCGTACGGCGGCCAACTGCGGGCTCTTCACGTCGACTCGATTAACCCCACAAAAGCTCAGTGGCAAGAAGTCATAACCGCGCTGCAAAAACTCGCATCATCGCTCGACGCAAAGCTTGCGCGCGAGGACGAATTTGAAGTTGGCGAGTAATATCTGACTGAAACTCTATTTATGGTTTGTTGTGGGTATTTGGGGAGTGAACGTGAAGTTCAGTGATTTGAGTGCCGCCGATGCGGAGCTGTATCGGGCGGTAATTGAAGAGGACGGCCCGATTCGGCTGGCCGAACTCGCGCAGTTGCTCTGCGCAGATGGTCACGACCTCGGCCAGTTCGATGGCTCAATCGAAAGCCTTGTGCCGCTGTGGACTTGGTTTATTGACTTCGCGGCAGCAGATTTCCCGGGCATCCCCGACGACGCTCGGTCGCGGTTGCAAGCGATCGAGGAGAAGGCTCCCAGCACCTCAAGGGCGCGGTACGCCTCGGAGCTTCTCATGCACTATCTGTTGGAGGTGGCTCGGGCCCACCTCGTCCATGCACGTTGGGCGGTAGAGACGCGGAAAAACTTGATGAGCACCCACGAGACGCGCGCGCAATTCGTAATCGGCAAAGGCAGCCAAGTCATGCCGAAGCTCGATAAGTGGTGCGAAGCGGTAGCTCTCGCACTCGTCGGCGGCAACCCGGCAGTCGCAGTCCCAGACTTCCTCATGACTGAGGCCCTTTCATCGGTATTGAACTTCGGTTGGATTACGAATGAGCGCATCCGTAATGCTCCGCGCTCAGGAGTCTCGATTCTCGAAGGTTTGGGCGAGCCCGGGCCGCGTCGACCACCGCTGACGTTCGTGCCCGCTGCCGCACACTCGGCGTCGGACACTGCTGAACCCGAGGACGACGAGCTAGTCGGTGATGAGCTTATTCTGGCGGCGCCAGATGCCGATGTAGAGAACTTGGAGAACGCTCGTGCGCTGGATGCTGAGCCAGTCGCCGAGACGTTGGCGCGTTTGGGATTCGTCACTAGCGAAGGAGAACCGATCACGGCGGCGGTCATCCTCGCTGAGGAGATGGCTGAGTTCATGCGCTCGGATCATGACGTTGCCGTGTTCGCTACCGCTGCGTACGGCGGCAAACTGCGGGCCGTTCACGTCGACTCGATCAACCCGACAAAGGCTCAGTGGCAAGAGGTCATGGCCGCGCTGCAAACGCTCGCATCATCGCTCGACGCGAAGCTCGCGCGCGAAGACGAATTCGATTTCTTCGAAGACGAGTAAACCGGGCGGGTAGCCGCGCGCTTACTCTTCAAACGTGTTGACCATAGCGTGCGCGGCACGGTCGAGGTACGCCCAGATTTCGGCATCGTAGAGCGGCGGCAGTTCGAGAGTGTCGAGGGCGTTGCGCATGTGATGTAACCAGCGGTCGCGAGCATCCGGGTTCACTTTGAAGGGCATGTGACGCATGCGTAGGCGGGGGTGTCCGCGTTCCTGGCTGTACGTGTTTGGGCCGCCCCAATACTGTTCCAAGAAGCCCGTCAGGCGCTGGATCGCACCCTCGAGGTCGGGCTGCTCCGGGTACATCGGCAGCAGCACCTCATCGGTGGCTACGCCCACATAGAACTCGCGCACGAGCTTCTCGAAGGTGTCGCGACCGCCGATGAGTTCCCACATCGAATCGGCCGGAGCATCCGGAGTCACCGCCGGTTTCGCAATGATGCGAATCTTCGGGCGCTTCACGGGGTCAGCCGCATTGCGAGGCGCAGCCGCAGCCGCAGTCTCGGCCACGTTCTCGGGCTCAGTCACGCCCGCAGTGTCAGCCACGTTCTCAGGGTCGGTCATTTCTTGGGCTTCTCCTCGCCAAAGTTCACGGGCACCGGGCGCGTGCGGGGCGGTCGTGCACCGCGCACACTCGCAGCACCCTCAAAGCCACTCAACACGATCGAGTTCAATGCGGGAAGTTTGACACCCGCCTCATCCAAATCCTTCTTCAAACGTGCCCGCAGCTCGCGAGCAACATCATCCTTTGTGGCGGATGCCGTCTTCACTACGAGACGAACGACCACGGCCTCATCCGAAATAGATTCAATGCCCCAAATCTCGGGAATCTCCAAGATGCGAGTCGTCCACTTGGGCGTCTTGTAGAGATCAACGGCGGTCTTCAGGATGCGCTCCTGCACGGCATCCACATCGGAGTAGTACGGCACAGCAAGATCAATGATCACGCGCGCCCAACCCTGCGACATATTGCCCACCCGGGTGATCTCACCGTTGCGCACAAACCACAGGGTTCCGTTCACATCGCGAACCTGTGTGGTGCGAATATCGACAGACTCGACCACACCAACAGCGGGCCCGAGGTCAACAATGTCGCCAACGCCCAACTGATCCTCGGCCACCATAAAGAGACCGTTCAGCACGTCTTTGACCACGTTTTGGGCGCCGAAACCGAGACCAGCACCGGTGGCAGCAGTGATGAGGGCAAAGGCGCCGGTGGCGTTCGGCGCGAAGAGATCGAAGAGCAGCAGCAGCACGACGATCACGATCGCAACGGTGACGAGGCTGGAGAGAACGCCGCCGAGAGTGCGAGTGCGTTGAACAACGCGCACCGCGGCAAGAGGGGAAGTCAGCAGAACTTGAGTGTCGTGAATGTTCTCTTTGTGTTTAACGCCGTTCACCACGCGGTCGACGACGCGCTTGATGACGAACAGCAGAATGAAGCGAAGAACCCAAGCGCCGGCAATGATCACTGCACCTTGAAGAAGCGTCGAGCTCTCATAAAACGCTCGCACCGCGGCCCACAGGCCACCTATCGTGAAATCTTCCATGCTTGGGAGCCTAGCGAGCGACTGCTGAATAGTCGCCGCTAGGCTCCCGCACGACCGCCGAGAGGCGGCTGAAAGGGGTTAGGAGTTGTCGCGAGCTTGAACTACCAGCGCGCGCTCAACCCCTGCAAGGTTCTCCACGATGATGCGGCGCAGGGCCGGCACATCGGGGTTCGCCTCAAGCCAGGCGTTCGTGGCATCCACGAGTCCCTGGTTTGCCAGCGGTGCCGGGTAGAGGCCACGAAGAACCGTCTCGGCAATCGCATAGCTGCGGTTGTTCCACACATCGTTGATCGCCTCAAAGTACGGAGCCACGAAAGCTTCCAGCACAGCGGGGTCGTTCACGTGGGTGTAGCCCATGGTCACGTTGCGCACGATCGCGTTCGGCGCCTTGTCACTCTTTACGAGCGAGTTGAATGCGGCCTGCTTGCCCGCCTGAGTGGTGATCGTGGCGCGGGCGCGGGCCGCAGCCTGCTGGCCGTTCGCTGTCTTGTCCTTGGCGAGAGCCTCATCCACTTCAGCATCACCGGCAGCACCGTTGAGCACGAGGCCCTCCAGAAGCTCCCAGCTCAGGTCAGTGTCAATCTCGAGACCCTCCAGCGTGGTCGAACCGCTGAGCAGAGCGCGAAGCACGGTGACGTGCTGTTCAGTGGATGCCACATTCGCGAAGTACTTCACGAACTGGAACTGAGCATCCGATCCAGCTTCAGCACTCTGAGCGAGGCCCCAGAGGGTGTCGCCGATCTTCTCGATCGTGGCCGCACGACGCTCAGGAGCAACGTACTGCTTAGCAACCAGAACCAGCTGCGCGAGCGTGGTGCGGATGGTGGTCGACTCGGTCTCCGACGCAATGTTGCCGAGAACCAGGGCAACATAATCGCTGGCCGGAGTTTCAGCATCGCGAGCAGCATCCCACGCGGCACCCCACACGATGGCGCGAGCCAGCGGGTCAGTGATGTCCGAGAGGTGCTTCATCGCCACAGCAAGCGAGGAGTCGTCAAGACGAATCTTCGCGTACGCGAGGTCGTCATCGTTGATCAGGATGAGGTCGGGGCGCTTCGTGCCCACGAGCTCAGGAACCTCGGTGCGCTCGCCTTCAACATCGATCTCGATGCGGTGGTGACGAACAAGCTTGCCGTCCTGCAGCGAGTAGTAACCGATAGCCAGACGGTGCGGGCGAATCGTGGGGTAGTCCTCGGCGGCGGTCTGAACGATCGCGAAGCTTTCGACGGTTCCGTCTTCAGCGGTCACAACATCCGGACGCAGCGTGTTCACACCAGCGGTCTCAAGCCACAGTTTGCTCCACTCCATGAGCTCGCGGCCACTGGTCTTCTCCAGCTCAACCAGCAGGTCCTTGAGCTCAGTGTTGCCGAAGGCATGCTTCTTGAAGTACGCGGCAACGCCGGCCATGAACGCTTCGAGACCAACCCAGGCCACGAGCTGCTTGAGAATCGAGCCACCCTTGGCGTAGGTGATGCCGTCGAAGTTGACGAGAACGTCATCGAGGTCATTGATCGAGGCGTAGACGGGGTGAGTCGAAGGAAGCTGGTCCTGCTTGTAAGCCCAGCTCTTCTCCATGGCCTGGAACGTGGTCCATGCTTCGGTCCACTCGGTGGCTTCAGCGGTCGCGATGGTCGATGCCCACTCAGCGAACGACTCGTTCAGCCAGAGGTCATTCCACCACTTCATGGTGACGAGGTCGCCGAACCACATGTGAGCCAGCTCGTGCAAGATCGTGACGACGCGACGTTCCTTGATGGCGTCGGTCACCTTCGAACGGAACACGTAGGTCTCGGTGAACGTGACAGCGCCAGCGTTCTCCATGGCACCCGCGTTGAACTCGGGCACGAACATCTGGTCGTACTTCTCGAAGGGGTACGGGTACTGGAAGTGCTTCTCGAAGAACTCGAAACCCTGCTTGGTCTTCTCGAAAATGTAGTCAGCATCAAGGTGCTCGCTCAGCGACGCACGCGTGAAGATACCGAGGGGGATGACGCGGCCATCGCTTGAGGTGAGCTCGTCGCGAACCTCGGCATAGGGGCCAGCCACGATCGCGGTGATGTAGCTGGACATGATCTGAGTGGGTGGGAATTCCCACGTGGCGTTCTCGCCATCCACCACAGGCTCAGGCGTGGGGGAGTTGCTGATGACAGCCCAGCGTGCCGGTGCGGTCACGGTGAACTGGAACGTCGCCTTGAGATCAGGCTGCTCGAACACAGCGAACACGCGACGCGAGTCGGGCACCTCGAACTGCGAGTAGAGATACACCTCGTCATCGACAGGATCAACGAAGCGGTGCAAGCCCTCACCGGTGTTGGTGTATTCCGCATCCGCTACAACCTCAAGAACGTTGTTCTCAGCAAGGTTGTCGAGCTGGATGCGTACACCATCGTTTACGGCAGCAACATCAAGAGCGGTGCCATTGAGCGTGACCGAGTGCACCGTGCGGGTGATCGAATCAATGAAAGTGGATGCGCCAGCAGTGGCAGTAAAGCGAACAGTCGTGCTGCTCTTAAACGTCTCAGGCCCCGTAGTGAGGTCAAGCGCAATCTCATAGCTGTCAACGTTGACAATCGCTTTGCGTTCTTGCGCTTCAACTCGGGTGAGGTTCTCTCCGGGCACGTACAACTCCTTCGTGTTGGGGCGGTTTGTGGCCGCACCTATCTACCTTATGCCGCACCTCCTCAATGTCAGCACTACCGCTCGGATGCGACCGTAGACTGGACGAATGCGCATCCATATCGCCACCGATCACGCCGGCCTCGAGTTCAGTGCCACGCTGCAGGAACACCTCACCGCGGCGGGCCACGAAGTGATCGATCACGGACCTGTTCAGTACGACGCTCTCGACGATTACCCCGGGTTCTGCATCGCCGCAGCCCGTGGTGTTGCCGCCGACCAGGCTGCCGGTGTCGACGCCCTCGGTGTCGTCTTCGGTGGTTCGGGTAACGGCGAGCAGATCGCCGCTAACAAGGTCGTGGGCATCCGCGCCGCCCTCGTGTGGAACGACTCGACCGCAGCCCTGGCACGCCAGCACAACGACGCCAACGTCATCTCTATTGGCGCCCGTCAGCACACCGTCGACGAAGCCACCCGCTTCATCGACCTCTTCATCGCCGAGCCCTTCTCGGGCGACGAGCGTCACGCCCGCCGCATCGCTCAGCTTGCCGAGTACGAAACGACTGGCGCCATCGCCGCGCACCCCTTCGACAACTAATGCCTGAGGGGCATTCCGTACATCGCATTGCGCGCCAGTTCGCGCTGCACTTCGTCGGCAAAACCGTCGCAGTGTCGTCTCCGCAAGGCCGCTTTGCTGCGGGAGCCGAACGCATCGATGGACTTCGGATGCTCAGCGCCAAAGCTGTGGGCAAGCAGATGTTTCTCGAGTTCGAGCACGACCGTTGGCTGCGCGTGCACCTCGGGCTCTACGGAGCGTGGGATTTCGCCGGCAACTTCACCGCCGACGCGACCACGGCATCCGCCGCCGGTCGTATGGGGCAGACCAACCAGCACGGCACGGTCGTGGGGGAGCACGAAGACTCGCTTGCGAGCATCGGCGCCCCACGACGCACCCGTCTGCGGATGTCGGAGCAGGAGAAAGCCAGCGATGCGCCGTCTGAGTTCCCGCCGGAGCCCATCGGCGCCGTGCGGGTTCGTCTCCTTACCGACACGACGTGTGCCGACCTGCGCGGGCCCACCGCGTGCGAAGTGCTCACTCCCGATGAGGTGCAGGTCGCGCTCAACAAGCTCGGGCCCGACCCGCTCGTCGACGACAACGGCGAGGCCGAAGAGCGCTTCGTTGCTACCGTTCGCAAGAAGCAGACGGCTATCGGAATCCTGCTCATGGATCAGTCGGTCGTCAGCGGCATCGGCAACGTGTACCGCGCCGAGATTTTGTTCCGCGCTCGCCTCGACCCGCACACTCCGGGCAAGCTCATCCCCGAAGAGTTGCTGCGCGAACTCTGGCGCGATTGGGCTCACCTGCTCGAAATTGGTGTGCGTACCGGCCAGATGATGACTATGGATGGGCTCACCGGCGACGACTACACGGCCGCGCTCGCGAGCAGGGATGACCGTCACTGGGTCTATCACCGCGAAGGACTGCCGTGCCGCGTCTGTGGCACGAACATCGCGATGGAACTCGCCTCGGCCCGCAAGTTGTACTGGTGCCCGAGCTGCCAAGCACCACTAGGAGCCTGACATGAGGCACACCCCGACCTTCGTCATCACGGACCCGTCAGAAGTGCGCCGCCTGATTCAGGAACATCCGTGGGCCACCATCGTGTCGCCAACCTCGAACGGCATGGTCGCATCGCACTACCCGGTGATGCTCGAAAACCGGGACGACCAGCTCAGCCTCGTCACCCACTTTGGGCGCCCAGATGACGAACTGCACGAACTGAGCCAGCACGAAGTTCTCGTGATCATTCAGGGACCGCACGGTTACATCTCGTCGAGTTGGTATCCCGAAGGGGAGAACATCCCCACGTGGAATCACGCCACCGCCCACCTCTACGGCACCCCCGAGATTCTGAGCGACGACGAGAACTTTCGCGTGCTGAGTGAACTCGTTGATCACTTCGAACACCACGTCGAGCATCCGGTCAGCCTGAGCGAAGACGAAGCGGGCGCTCGCCGTGCTGCCAAGGGCACCGTCGGACTGCGAATCGTGATCGATCGTTTCGACGCCCGAATGAAAATGAGTCAGAACAAGAAACCTGCCGTGCAGCAGCGAATTGTGAATGAACTCAGTGCGAACGGCGCGTACAGTAGCCCAGAACTGGCCGCAGAAATGACAAGGGCTCTACCGAGTGAAACTGACTAACGCGCGCATCGTCGGCGACGATGCCTCCGCCCTGGTCGATGTCACCCTCACCGAGGGCCGCATCTCCGCTATCGAGCCCCACCGGCATGCTGCGGATGCCGCGGGCGACACCGCTGCTGAGCGCGACTTTGCCGACCACGCCTCTGCCAACGGCGAGACTGTCGATCTCGACGGCCGCTGGATCATGCCCGGCCTCTGGGATCAGCACGTGCACTCGAGCATGTGGGCGCAGCAATCGCAGCGCATCGACCTCAGTCACACGACCTCGGCCACCGAAGTCGCCGTCACTCTCGCTACTTCGGTATTGCCGCAGTCCGAGGGCATCATTGTCGGCCAGGGTTTCCGCGATGCCCTGTGGCCCGACCAGCCCACCCGCGCCCTGCTCGACTCGGCCGTCTCTGACATTGCCGTCGTTCTTGTCAGCGGCGACCTGCACTCCTGCTGGCTCAATAGCCTCGCCCTCGAACGCTTCGGGTTCTACGATCACCCCACCGGCTTCCTGCGCGAAGAGGAAGCCTTCGCGGTCGGCAGTGCGCTCAGCCGGGTGGAACCCGAGGTTCTCGACGAGTGGATCCACAACGGCGCCCGCGAAGCGGCATCCCGCGGTGTGGTCGGCATCGTCGACCTCGAGATGACGTGGGAGTTTGAGAACTGGCAGCGCCGCATGCTGCACGGCTTCGACCTGTTCCGCGTGCGCGTTGGCGTGTACCCGCGCTTCTTGGAGCGCGCCATTTCCGAAGGTCTCGCGACCGGGCAACGCCTCGCGCCGCTGCTCGAAGTCGGTCCGTTCAAGATCATCACCGACGGTTCGCTCAACACCCGCACGGCGTACTGCGTCGAGTCGTACCCGGGCGAAGCCGAGAACAGGGGAGTGCTCAACATCCCCACCGATGAACTCGTCGAATGGATTCGCACCGCCAGCGACGCCGGCCTCTCACCCGCCGTTCACGCCATCGGTGACGACGCCAACACTCTCGCCCTCGACGCTTTCGAAGCTGTCGGATGCCGTGGCCGCATCGAGCACGCCCAGTTGCTTTCCGCAACGGACCTCCCTCGCTTCGCGGCTCTCGGTATCGGTGCGAGCGTGCAGCCCGAACACGCCATGGATGACCGAGACGTAGCGGACGCACTGTGGCCCGGGCGAAACGACCGCACCATCGCCCTGCGGGCTCTGCTCGATGCGGGTGCTGAGCTGCTGATGGGCTCGGATGCTCCGGTGGCACCGCTCGACCCGTGGGCAGCGATCGCGTCGGCCGTGAGTCGTAGCCGCGACGGGCGCGAGCCGTGGCATCCAGAACAGTGCATCACGGTTGCCGAAGCGCTGCAGGCCTCAGTGCAATCGAGCATCGCGGTCGGCGAAGTTGCTGACATTGTCGTGACACGCAAAAACCCGCTCGACTGCAGCGGTGATGAGCTGCGATCGATGCGGGTTGACGCGACGATTCTGGATGGCCGCTTCACTCACAACGAGCTGTAGCTGCGACAAGTCGCAGACACAGCCAGTCGCCAGCGAAGCGACCGCCCGAAAAGTTACTTCGTGGCGAGGTGAGCGAAGAGGAACCAGCGGTCCTTCTCCAGCCCACGGGCGATCTCAATCGCAACGTCTTCGCTGACCTTGTCGAGCTCCCCGAGCTCGTCAACGGCGGTGCGAACGGTCACGAGCGTGGCGTCGATCGCGGCGATAACCTGCGCGATGACCTCGTCGGACTGCTGGAAGCCAGCGGTCATGCTCGGAGTCGTTGCCTTAGCGCCAACCGTCTGCGTGCGAGCGTCGATCGGGAGTCCGAGAGCAACAACGCGCTCTGCGGCCGTGTCAGCCCATTCGCGGGCGTGGTCGACGATGACGTCGAGAAGTTCGTGTACTGCCTGAAAGTTGACACCGCGAACATGCCAGTGAGCCTGCTTGCCGTCGATCGACAGGGCCGTGAGGTCGGTGACGACCGGGCCGAGGAACTGGGCAACACCCGAGGTGACATCAGGGTCTGCTGAGGTCTGCGGAACTGCTTGAATTTCGGTCATTGTGTGCTCCTTCATTGTTCTTCAGATACAACGCTACGCAGCCACAAAAATTTCACAAGCAAGCTGAGGCAACGCTAACCCGCCCGTACGCGCTCCGAGCAGTGCTCCGGAGATGTGCCCCCTTGTCGTCCGGACCACGAGCACGGGGGATATCCCCACTGACAGTTGGTGTGCATCCACGCTGGGGCGCGGTCGCCGTTTTCGAGAATCTGTATTCAACGAACATCCGGCCCGCTAATGCGCGAGACTGAAGCGAGAGAACAATGACTACAGACACTGTGACGAAACCCCGAAACCCGTATTGGCAGCTCTGGCGAACCACGCCAAAAGAGGTGCTCTATCTGATGCTGAGCTTCCCGCTCGCGATGACCGGATTTGGCGTGGCCATCTCCCTCGTCGCCAGCGGTGTCGGCACGCTCGCCGTATTTTTGATCGGGTTCTTCGTCATGATCTTGGCTTTGTACGTTGGCCGTGGTTTCGGGCTTGCGGAGATCAATCTCTTGGAGTGGGCCGGTCGCGAAAAGATTGCGCGCCCGGATTGGCAAGACGATCGAGCCGCTACCGGATTCGGCGGTTGGCTAGCAGCAACTCTGGGAAACGCCCATTACTGGCTGTACCTCCTCCACACGGTCATCTTGAACTTCGTTCTCACCCTCGTGACCTGGATAATCTCGGTGGTCTGGCTCAGCGTCGGTCTCACCGGAATCTTCGCGTGGTTGCTCGATGGCGAAGTGCAGACGGGCGACCCCGACTGGTCTCTCGGTGAGTGGTTCTTCGGCCTGTTTGGGGTCAACACCGCAAGTTGGAATCTCGAAGTTGCCGACAACATCGTTGTCTTCGTCGTGGGCCTCATCTTCATCGCAACACTTCCCTTCGTCACTCGCGGTCTCGTTCTGACCCATTGGTGGCTGGCCCGCGCTCTGCTCTCCGCGTTCAAGTCGGATGGGCTGCGTCGCGAGGTGCAGTCCCTTGAGGAGTCACGCGGTGCCGCTCTCTCGGCAGAAGGCCACTCGCTTCGTCGCCTTGAGCGCGACATCCATGATGGACCGCAGCAGCGTCTCGTTCGCCTGCAGATGGATCTCGCGGCAGCGGAACGTCAGCTCGACGCCAACCCCGAGCAGGCGCGCCAGTTGCTCTCCGAAGCGCGAGCACAATCAGCCGAGGCCTTAGAAGAATTGCGTGCGCTCTCTCGTGGCTTCGCGCCGCCGCTCTTGCTCGATCGCGGCCTTGTCGCAGCCCTCGAGTCCGTAGTGACGCGTGCTGCTGTGCCGACCACCCTCACCGCTGAGCTGCCCACGCCGTTGGTGCTGCCCGGTGAAGTTGAACGGGCGTCGTACTTCGTCGTTGCCGAACTGCTCACGAATGTTGCGAAGCATTCGAAGGCCAGTCACGCCGGAGTGCACCTCGGCACGGAACTCAGCGACGATCGCCCGTGGCTGCTTGTACAGGTGACGGATGACGGCCAGGGTGGTGCTGCAGTGCTTGCCGACCACGGTCTTGCCGGCATCGAAGAGCGTGTGCGCGGTGTGGGCGGACGTCTTGAGATCACGAGTCCTGCGGGCGGGCCGACTGCGGTCACGGCGCGACTGCCGCTGCCCAAGTCGAGTGCAGATCGGGCGCCCGTTGACCTCTAGTCTTAAGCGCATGAGCCCTTTGCGAGTTGCTGTTGCTGATGATTCGGTACTGCTGCGCGAAGGGCTCGTGCGTGTTCTCATCGAAGCGGGTTTCGACGTCGTCGGCTCGTTCGGCGACGCGGATGAACTGCTCGCGAACCTCGATGACTGCGCCCCCGAGCTCGTCGTGCTCGATGTGCGCATGCCGCCGACGTTTCGGGATGAGGGAGTGCGAGCCGCGATTCGCTTGCGTGAACTCCGCCCGCAGATCGGCATCCTCTTGCTCTCGCAGTATGTCGAGGTTGTCTACGCGCAAGAGCTCTTGTCGTCGGGCCGTGGTGGCGTCGGTTATTTGCTGAA
Source organism: Salinibacterium sp. VpJ6 (assembly GCF_059767345.1). Lineage (NCBI taxonomy): Bacteria > Bacillati > Actinomycetota > Actinomycetes > Micrococcales > Microbacteriaceae > Salinibacterium > Salinibacterium sp. VpJ6. The sequence continues at coordinate 581,663 of NZ_JBSOQL010000001.1, read as the reverse complement.
GGATCGCGTGGCATCGCTTTCTGAACTGCAGGATGCCGTGGAGCGAATCTCGGCGGGCAGCACGGTGCTTGACCCCGAGGTCGTCGCGCAGCTTGTCGGGCGTCGTCAAGATCCGCTCATGTCGCTCACGCCGCGCGAGCACGAGGTCATGACGCTCGTCGTCGAGGGCCGCACCAATGCCGCTATCGCTAAGCAACTCGTGATCGGAATCGGCGCGGTCGAAAAGAACGTGACCTCAATCTTTCAGAAGCTCAACCTTGAAGACTCGGGCAGCGACCACCGTCGAGTACTTGCCGTGCTGACCTGGTTGCAGCGCTAGCGCGGCCGGCCTCGCGTGGCCGGCCTAACGCAACGAGCTGAACCGCGCGTTCAATACTGTGAAGTCCCGGATGCGCCGCTCGAGCGTGATGCCAAGGAACAACACAATGGCGCCGCCGATGACGGCCCAAATCCACCAGTCGGTGAGTTGGTAGAGCGTCACGATTGCCGGAGCGAAAGTGTGCGCCGCGTGGAGGAGAGCGACCACAGAACCGATGACGAGAGGCGCCTGCAGCTTTAGCCACGATCCCGCGACAATTGCTGCGACCGCAGCAACACCGAGGGCCAAGATCCGCCAGACGGTATTGAGGCTGTCAGTTGCGACGAAGGTCGCGATCAAACTGGGCAACAGAATGACGAGTAGTCCCGCGGAGAGTGCTCGAAAGCTGCGGAGTTCAGGGCTGCGCGCCATGCGGATCGCGCCGTGAATGAGCAGTGCAGCACCGAGGGGCCCCGTGACCCACTCCACCGGAGTAATGAGCCCACCGAAGGTCGCGATGATGCCCACGAGGCTTGCCAGTGCGACAGCCAGATAACCAATGCGACGGGTGAGGGGGCGTGCGGATCGCCATGAGCTCACGAGGAAGAGTGCGCTGCCAATCACAACAAGGGCGACAATCCGGATGCCGTCGAGAGCGCGATCCGCGCTGCCCGAATTCAGCAGAACCAGCGTTTCTACCGCGAAGAGCAGTACCAGCGCGGTGCCAAGCAGAATCTCACTTGTGGGCATCCAGCGGGAGTTGTGTGGCTCTGTGCTCAGGCGCGTGGCTGCAACCCCGAAGCTACCGAGCGCCAGAATGGCGACTGCGCCGAGAAGCCACGAATCGAGTTCGGGCAGGGCGCTGGTGTTCTGGTTCGCGAGCACGAGCGCCCGACTGCCGGTGGTGGCCACAAGCCCTACTCCAGCGGCGACAATCGCTACGCCCCAGAAATCGTCAAGGCGGTCGTGCGGTTCAACAAAGCACGCGATGAGAAGCAGCGCTCCACTCAGCCCTGCCACGACGAGAGTGCGAAGTCCATCGCCTGACGCAGCATTGAGTCCGAGCGGTAGCACCGCAATGAGGAGCGCCGCGAGCGTCATCGCGGGGGCAGAGATCAAGCGAGAATGACGCAACTCTGCACGTGCAGTGAAGGCTCCAACGAGCAGCACTACTGCAGCGAGGGGGAGCACGTAGGCTTCTAGCGCTTCAACGCGTGCTTGGTCGAGCCGAAGCCAGAGCGACCAGGTTGCGAAAGCAATGGATGCCCACACCAGGTGTCGACGAGGAGAAGCAGAACCGAAGATGCCGTCTCGGCCGATGGATGCCAGCAGCAGCGTGATTGATACCAGCAACACGATGAGCCAGTGGCTCGCCCGCGGCTCTAGAACGGCGTTGGTGGCGGTGATGCCGGCGACTGCGAGCGCGCTGATCTCGCTGACGCGACGCATCCGTGGCTGAATACCGCGAACGCGTAATGCCATGCTGGCCGCCCCGACCATGACGGATGCTGTGGCAGGGGCCAGTTGGATCGCGATGTCTGATAGTCCGAGCGTACGGCTCGCGCTATCGAGCGCCCATACGGTTGCCGGTGCGAGCAGCGCGGCAGCAACATAACGTGCTTCGATGCGGTTGATCTCGGCGCGGCCGCTCATGGTGAGAGCGAGCAGTGCGACCGCGGCAACCGCAATGACGAGGCTAATGAGCGGAAGGTCGAGCACGAGCGGGGCAGAGTCGCGGGGCGCACCATTGATCGATGCGATCCAGAGCACTGCTGCGGAAATGGTGGCGGCAACGAGCCCGATCCACCACAGGGTCTGACGGTCGGCGTGCTGAAGCGTAGGTGCCTTTTTCCAGAAGGAAAGGGCGATTACGAGTACCGCCGCGGCCCCGACCAGAAGCCAGGACTCGAGTTGGTTGGGCTCGCCAGCGGTGAGAACAAATTGCAAGTGCTCACCGGCCCCAGCCGCCGCCAAGAGCAGCACGATGCTCGCGCTGCCAATGAGGGCGGCGCGGTCGCTTACGCCCGTGAGCAGTTGGCGCGCTGCGACAAGGAGTGCCGCGGTGCCCACACTTGCGAGCACCCACGTGTGGTGGCTGGACCATCCGGAACTATAGGCAAGCACCAACGGAAGAAGCCCGCCAGCGGCGACCGTGAAATGGATGCGGCGTGCTCCGTGTCGCCGTTTGTCTACCGCAATCGCTACGAGTGCTGCAGTCGCGAGCAGGAGCCATGCGACTACTGCCGTAAGCAGGGTGCCGGTGAGGGGCGCGGCGAGGGCGAGGGCGAGGCCTGCGCTGCCGAGGGCGACGTGCAGGCGAGTGCGGAGCTGGCGGGTGAGTCCCCACACGATCAACATGGCCGCGGGAACGATCAATAACGCGAGTTGTGGCCAACTGTTCTGCCACACATCGAAGGGTGCGGTGGCGGGGGTGACACGTCGCAGATCTTGCTGCATGGTGAAGGACGTGGCGACGAAGAGGGATTGAAAGAAAGGGATGATCGTGGCAACGCCAGCGACAGCCCAGACGCCGACCGATGCCCAGTAACTCGCCAGTCGACCGGCGCTCGGGAAGCGGAGCCCCACTGTCTCGCTGGCCAGCGCGGCTGCGGTCAGCGCCGCTACCACAAACAGCAAATTCGGCGGTTCAGAATCGTCAGCCTCGAGGGCTCCTGCTCGCGGAGTGATGCTGATCCAGAGGGCCGTCCCCACGAGCACGCCGGTCGCGGTAGCGAAAACATTCTGTAAGCCAGGAATCAGCGCGTTCCCTCGTCCCCACGCGGCGATACCGTGCAGGGCAGCGAGAGCGGCGAGTGCGAAGAGCCAGACCACCGTTTCGTCGTTTGTGTCCGCCGTGTGGGTGAAGGCGGCAAAGATCACTGCGCCGATGAACGCGAAAAGCGCGTAGACAACGCACACGATGCGCTCGGCGTACCCCGTGTAGGAGCCATGAGGCGCAACCACATAGATGAGCGATGCTGCGGCAAGCGCGACCAGTGCTGCGAGCGCTGCGATATCGAATTCGGCGTCGTAGGTGATGCCCGCAGCGATGAGCGCAGCCGCCGGTGGGAATAGCACGAATCCGACCACATTGGGGAGGATCAGACCGCTTGTGCGGTGCCACAGCATGAAACCCAGCGCTGCGAGGAGCAGTGCGCTGCCCCAATAGAGGCGGCCGGCTTCGTCGCCAATCACGAGCAGATCATTGGCTCTGATCGCATAAATATCGAGCACGACGAGCACGACGGCAAGAGCGGAGAGGGCTTCTCCTGTTGCCGCTAGTCGGCGCCGACGCATAGCGGATGCTGCCACGATGCTCGCGATCGTGATGCTCGCGATGATCGCTGACCGCCAAATCAGCCCGAATGTCAGGAAGGCGTAGACGAGGAAGAAGATCGCGCCGATGGAGAGCAGCGAAACGCCGACCACGAGCAACAGAACCTGAATTCCCGAGTGGGATCGAGTGGGCGTGTCGCTGGCAGGTGCGGCAGGTGCCGCAGGTGCGGCAGGTCTGGCCGGGGATGCGGGTTGCGGCGCTGAAGCGGCTGAGCTCAATCTAATTGGCTCGGGCATGAGTGACTGGGTCGTGAGCGGCTCAGAGATGGGCGGTTGAGGAATATGAGCCTCTGAACGTGCAGGAGTCGAAGTGTGAGCTGCAGCGGCAGCGGTCCCGTTCGCGAGAGCCTGTTGCCGTTCCCGTTCGGCAGCGGTTTCGAAGCGGATCTTACCGATGAGCTCTAGCCGTGATTCGAGCAGGCTGGCTACATCGAGAGATTCCTCACGCAATAGCCCAGCGTCTGGGTGGTTGAGGTCTAAATTGCAATTGCTGCACACGCCCGAAGGAGCCAGGGCCACGAAGCACGCGGGACAGCGCGAAACATCCGTAAGATCTAGCGGTCCACGGGGGAAGAGAACATGGCCTACATGCTCAATGAAGATACGCGCTGAACCGACCATCTACTCTGACTTCCTTTCGGGACGAAGTCTCAGAGTAGCGGTGCAGAAAGCCTAAGAGGCGATGAGGCGCGAAAGTGTGGACTGCTGCTGGGCGTAGCCCTTTGCCGCCTGAAGTTCGGGGCGCGGCTTTTCGAGACGGTTCGTCCAGACCTTGCCATCCCACCAGCGAAGCAGGTGGCTACCAGCAGGGTCCGGGTACCAGCCGAAGGGAGGGAGTTGGGTTGCAGTGTTAGACATCGGGGGCGTCCAAGGTGCCCTGCCACGGGGGGCGATACGGGTGTGGCGAGTGATCCAGCCGCCGAGGATCAGTTCGGGGGAACGGCTAGCCCCAGTATAGGGGGCACATTTCCGGCCCCACAAGGGGGGACGTCCCTCGGCGAGGGTGACTTCGATGTGAGAGCTCTCGTGGGTAAGATGGAGGAGTGAACATTCTTGGTTTTGTAATTTCCTTCGTGCTCTTCGTAGGCGGCATTTACATGATGGGCGAAGCCTTCTACGTTGAGGGTCTTGAGTCCGTCGTGTTCATCGGTGGTCTTCTCGTTACGACTGCGGGAGTCTTTATCCCGATCCACGTCATGAAGCGCGTAGATAGCTAGCACGATATGGCGAGCCTTCTGAGTCGGCTCGCGCCCCTTGCGTTGACCCTGCGTGGGTCTAAACGCATGTTCAGCGATCCCCAGCGAACTCTCGCGCGGATCGCTGAGCTTCATAAGAAACCTGTTTCATTCGAGCCACCGGCGTCGATTTCTCGTCACGTTGCGGTGTCGTCAGAGGATGTCTCAGGCTGGCCAGTGTTCACCATCGCGCCGAAGACTCCATCTGATTCCGGCCACGTGGTCTATTTACACGGCGGAAGTTATGTCTTTCAGATCAATCCTCTGCACTGGAAATTGATGGCGCGCCTCGTCCGTGCCACCGGAGTGACGTTCACCGTTCCGATCATGCCTCTTGCTCCCGATGGCCGAGCATCCGTGGTTGTCGACCGTGCGGCGACAATCGTTCAATCAGTCGTCGCTAAAATCGGTCCTGACTGCGTGAGCGTCATGGGGGATTCCTCGGGCGGGGGGATGGCGCTGGCTGTGTCTATGGAACTGCGTGATCGCAAGCTTCCGCCGTTGCGCTCGATAGTGCTGATCGCGCCCTGGCTTGATATCAGCGGCACGGATCCGATGCTTGCTGTCATTGCGCCTCGGGATCCGTGGCTCGCTGTGCCTGGCACTCATGCGGCCGGCGCCCTCTACCGGGCGGAACTCGAAGAAAATGACTGGCGTGTGAGCCCCATCCATGGCGACCTCACCGGACTCGCGCCCATCACGGTCTTTACGGGAACCCGAGACCTCGTGCATGCGGACGCATTGCGCCTTCGTGACCGTGCACAGAAAGAGGGCATCGCCCTCGACTTTCGCGTAGGGGAGGGCATGATTCATGACTACCCGCTCCTGCCTATCCCTGAAGCCGCCGAAGCGCGGTCTGTAATCGTGGCGGCTATTTCTGGCGCGGCCGGAGGCACCAGTCTCCCTTCGCGATCTGCTCAAAAATAGCGATCCACTTGCTCGATTGATCTTTCGTGGCTAGTCTTCTGTAAACGTTCTTGTAAACGTTTACGAAACTTCAACGAAGAGGTCACCATGGCTGAAGGCAGAAAGTCCACGCTCGTGCTCGTCGCCGAACATGCGGGCGTGTCGATCGCGACGGTGTCCCGCGTTCTCAACGGCCTGCCGGCGTCTCAAAAGACTGCGGATGCGGTTCGTGCCGCGGCGAGCGAGCTCGGTTATGTTCCCGATGCCACGGCGCGTTCGTTGAAGGCAGGCAAGACTGAACAGATTGCCCTTGCCGTCGCCGATGTGGGAAACCCTGTCTACGTAGCGATGATGAACCAAATCTCGCGGGCAGTGACTGACGCGGGCTACCGGCTCGTCACGAGTTCAACAGGAAATGATCCTGATGACCAGATCGCGCTGCTCGATAGCTTGAACCGGGGCTACGCCGACGGCGTCATCCTGAGCCCACTGCGTGTCACGGAATCGCTCATTAACGCTCTGCAGGCCAGCAGACTGCCCATCGTTGTCATCGGTTCGCTGCCCGACAACGTACAGATTGACAGTGTGCGGGCCGATTCTGTTGCGGGCATGGCACTGGCGGTTCAACACCTCGCTGATCAGGGGGCTAAGCGGGTTGCCTTCGTCAACGGCCCTATTGACACGGTTCCCGGTGCGGCGCGGCTCCGAGGCTACCTAGCCGCACTCGAAGAACAAGGTATGTCGATCAATGCAGACGTTCAGGTCAACGCTGACGACTTCACCTTCGAAGCGGGGCTCGTCGCGGCACAAGCGTTGCTCGATCAGTCGACGCCAGACGCGATCGTCTGCGCCAACGACCTTCTCGCCATCGCGACGATGAAGACCCTCGCCAAAAGAGGCATCCGTGTTCCCCAGGATGTGCTGCTTATCGGCATGGACGATACCGAACTCGCTGAGCTGTCAACGCCCTCCATTACGAGCGTGAATCTTGGGTCAGTGCGACGCGCGAAAGAAGCGGCATCTCTGCTCATCGGGCGCCTGAAAGACCCGGATGCTCCGGTCGCCCGAGTGACGATCGACCCTACTTTGACCATTCGCGAATCGTCGGTCGCCCCGGCCTAGCGTTCTTTTTTCTGCCCATCACCATCAGAGACGATGCTAAATGACTGTAATTGAGACCCCCACGAAGGGGTCGCCTCCACAAGAATCCCGAAAGCGGCCGATAGTTCGGGCGCGACGTTCTCGCGGCAACCGCGACGCGTGGCTGCTTGTGCTTCCTGCTTTTCTGCCGATCGTGCTGTTCAGTGTGTATCCGCTGGCGCAAGGAGTTCTCTTAGGCTTCACCGATGCCAAAGCTGGACTGGATGTCGCTACAAACTTCAACGGAGTAGACAACTACACCAAGCTCCTGACTAACGAGCTGTTCTGGAACTCTTTCCGCATCGGACTGATCTGGGCGTTCGGCGTCACGATCCTTCAATTCCTTGCATCGCTCGGTCTCGCGCTGCTGCTCAATCTCGACCTTCGATTCCGATGGATTGCGCGCACGCTTGCCCTCGTGCCGTGGGCGATGCCGCCGGTCGTCATCGCGATCATGTGGCGCCTCATGCTGAATCCGACCTATGGGCCAATCAACGGTGGAATGCGGGCCGTCGGGTTACCTGGCGATATCAACTGGCTTGGCGATTTTTCGACAGCACTCCCCGCGATTATCGTGGTCGGCGTTTGGGCCGGAATGCCGCAGACAACAATCACGCTGTTGGCGGGATTGCAGAATGTTCCGAACGATCTGCACGAAGCTGCCGCCCTTGACGGCGCGGGCGTATGGCAACGCTTCTGGCACGTCACATTGCCAGCCCTACGTCCCATCATCGTCGCCATCACGACGCTCGACCTCATCTGGAACTTCAACTCGTTTGCGCTTATTTACGTGCTCACTGCGGGTGGACCAGGTGGCCAGACAATGCTCCCCATGCTCTTTGCCTACAACGAAGCATTCCGCTATGGAAACTTCGGCTACGCGGCTGCCATGGGCAACGTCATGGTCGTGGTTATCGCCGTTTTCCTTTTCGTCTACCTTCGCGGTCAAGCAAGGAGCCGTCTCTCATGACGCTAGCTACAACGCTCAATTCTCGAACGCAACGCATCACGCGTCCGCTTCAATACCTCGCACTCCTGGGGTACGTGATTTTTCTCGGCTTCCCGCTGCTGTTTCTGATTCTCACTGCCTTCAAGACGCCTCAAGAGCTCATCTCGCCGAATCCCTCGTTCTGGCCAGCAGAGCTGAACTTCGACAATTTCGCTCAGGCGATTGAAAAAGCGAACCTCATCCCAGCGGCAGGAAATAGCTTGATCGTCGCGGTGTCCACCACCGTCATAGTCACACTGATCTCACTTCCGGCTGCTTACGCGCTCGCTCGATTCAAAACCAAACTCCGTGGGCTCGCCACCGGCTGGATTCTGCTCAGTCAAGTGTTCCCGTTCATTCTGATCATCATCCCGCTGTTTCTGGTGCTCAAGCAGATCGGTCTGATAGACAACCTGCTCGGCCTCGTGCTCGTCTACACGGTATGGTCACTGCCGTTCGCGCTCTGGATGCTCCAGGGATACATCGCCGGTATCCCGGTTGAGCTTGAAGAAGCTGGAGCCATGGATGGAGCGTCGCGCATCCGAATTCTCCGCGTGATTATTCTCCCGCTGCTCGCCCCTGGACTCGTCGCCACAAGCCTCTTCACTTTCATTTCCGGCTGGAACGAGTTCTTCTTTGCGCTCGTCATCATCCAAGACCCCGCTCTGCAAACCCTGCCGCTGACGTTGGCGCGGTTTGTCGGGGCTGAAGGTCAAGTACAGCTCGGTCAGCTAGCAGCGGCCTCGCTGCTAGCGACCATCCCCAGTCTTGTCTTCTTCGCGGTTATTCAGCGCCGACTCACCTCGGGGCTGCTCAGCGGAGCGGTCAAGGGCTAATGCACCACAGCAGCTCAATCCCTACATCTCACAAAGGAGTGCAGAACATGAAAAAATCGAATCTAGCCACAGCCGGCGTATTCGCCGTTGCGGCAAGTGTCATGCTGAGCGGTTGCGCCTTTGGCGGTGGCTCTAGTAATGATGGTCAGTCGGATGGCCCGGTAGAGATCACTTTCCAGAGCCTCGCCTACCAAGATTCGACCATCGCGGCGACGGAAGAGATCGTCGCGCAATGGAACGACGAAAACCCCGACATCACTGTCAAGCTCACACAGGGCAGCTGGGACAACGTTCACGACCAGCTCGTGACACAGTTCCAGGGCGGCACCGCTCCCGATGTCATCCACGATGAATCAAGCGACATTCTGGGCTTTGCAGCACAGGGTTACCTCGCTGACCTTTCTGAGTATTTGAGCGATGACGTCAAAGACGCAGTATCCGATGATGTGTGGGAGACGGTGACGACCGACGGCAAGATCGTTGCGGCGCCAACACTTCTACAGACCTACGTCGTTTACGCCAACCGCGACGCCTTCGAAGCAGCCGGGGTCGACCTGCCCACCGGCGACGAACTCACCTGGGATGACCTCGCTGAGATTTCCAAGTCGCTCACTCGCGACGGTAGCTACGGGGTTGGCTGGGGTCTGAAGCAGCCCACGGCAGCCATCATGAACACGGCGCTCGGGTTCGACGGAACCTTTTTCGAAGGTGAAGGCGCAGACGTCTCTATTTCTGTGGGTGACGCAGAACTTTCCGTCGCTGAACAAGTTCACTCCATGGCTTACACCGATGGTTCATTGGACCCTGTATCGCTGACCCAGAGCGGATCAGACGTGCTGCCCGGATTCCTCGGTGGCAAGTATGCGATGTACATCGGCGGAAACTTCCTTGCACAGCAGATCACGGAAGCCGCGCCGGATGACTTCATCTGGACAGTGCTGCCTCCGCTCGCAGGATCCGCGGGACCCGCGCAGGCGGCTAATCCTCAAACGATGTCCGTTGCTGCAGAGAGCCAGCACATTGAGCAGTCGGCGATGTTCATCGACTTCTTCATGGGGGCCGAGAACCAGGCAAAGCTCGCTCAGGGCGACTGGCTGATCCCCGCTTCGAGCGAGGCTCGTCAGGTGGTTGCAGACCAGACCGCCGACATCAATGGATGGGCTGAGCTGCTCAAGACTGGCGAAAACCTCAGCGGCGCACCGTTCCAGAAAGCTGCGAACTACCCCCAGTGGAAAGACCAGTACGCAACACCGAGCCTTCAGCAGTACTTCGGCAACTCGATTTCGATTGACGAGTTGAAGAAGCAACTGACTGACGGCTGGACGTCAATCGGCTAGTTGCCGGCTGTCATTTTTCACCACAAGCAAGGAGAAACACGGATGGACCTGTTACAAGATAAGGCGACTGCAGCGCTCGCGGGCGCGGCTGTCGGTGACGCGCTAGGCGGCGCGGCCGAGGGCAACACCCCAGAAGCGATCCAGGAGCGTTATAACGGGTTCATCACCGGGATCGTTCCGCCATTCCTCTCGGACTGGCGGAACGCCCGGCCCATTGCCCCGTACCACAAGGGCGACGGGCACATCACAGATGACACCCTGATGACTAATGCGCTTGTCGAGGTGTACGACGAGGTTCGTAGTCATCTAGATGCGTATTCGGTTGCGAACTATCTCGTTCCGATCATGATCGGTGACCGACGCTGGATCCCAGAACTCGAAGGTGAAGCCCTCCTGCTGCACCGGGTGTTCCTCGCCGAAAAATGGCTCGTCACCCGGCTGCACTACGGTCACATCGATCCGCGTGAAGCGGGCGTCGGGAACGTCGTGAACTGTGGGGCAACCATGTACGTGGCTCCCATTGGAATTGCGAATGCTGGTTCCCCGGATACGGCCTATGCCGAAGCAATCGATGTGGCAGGCGCACACCAATCTAGCTACGGCCGCGAAGCCGCCGGCGTGTATGCCGCCGCAATTGCGCGCGCGATGGCACCAGGGTCAACGGTCGACGATGTCATCGAGACAACGCTGCGTCTGGCAAAAGACGGTACTCGCGACGCGATCGAGGCTGTCGTCTCGGCAGCGTCGTCGGTGACCGATTGGCGAAGCGGACTGGCGACACTGCGTTCCGCGGTGGAACCGTTCGACACGGTCGGCCCGAACTACCGCCAACCGGCGCGGGATGCCCGCATCCCCAGTCGCACCAAGGCCATCGAGGAACTTCCGATCGCGCTCGGCATGCTCGTTGCCGCCCGCGGCGCCTACTCCGAGGCTGTTCTTGGCTCCATCAACTATGGACGCGACTCCGATTCCATCGCCGTCATGGCCGGCTCCATCGCCGGGGCGATCGCCGGCCGGTCCGCCATCCCTGAAGAGTGGATCAGCGCTGTCTCCGAAGGCAGCCGGATGGACATCACCTCGACCGGGCCCGTCATGGCTTCGGTTGCGCGCGATATTTGGGCAGCCGATCAGGCCAGCATGGCGAGCCGCGGCTCCGTCATGGACGCACTGAACGCTTCGGTGGCATCCGAATAATGTTGCGACTGAGTTGGACCCAACCCGAAGACCTCGTGCCGCATGCGTTGGTCGCCGCAGAACTCGACGGGCACGACGTTTCCGCTCTTCGAGAGCGCTGGGTCGAGGCGGGTGGGTCGCCGAAAGCCGCGGTGAGCGGCGCGACGCCCGACCGCGCCAGCGCGGCGCTGCGTCAACTCGCCCGCGAACTGATTGCCGCTGTCGACGCAGCGCCGGTGTCTGCTGAACTCGCCACGAACGAGCCCAGCGACGTGGACGCAATGCTGGCGGCAGCTCCTGGCGGATGGCAGGGGAGCGAGAACACCACCGATGACCGGGTTCTTGGAGCATGGTTGGGTCGCGCCGCTGGCTGCCTTCTCGGAAAGCCGGTGGAAAAGATCGCACGCGAAGGAATCCGGGCGATCTCCGAGTCGACGGGCAACTGGCCCATCAGCGGATATTTCACCGAAATTGGTCTCGAGCCTGCCGTCGCTGAACAGTATCCGTGGAATCGTCGCAGCCGCCCCACCAGCCTCGTCGAGAACATCGACGGGATGCCCGAAGACGACGACCTCAACTTTCCGCTCATTGCTCTGGATCTCCTGGAACGAGTGGGAACCAGTTTCACCACGGACGACGTTGCTCAGTCCTGGTTAGCGAACCTTCCCGGCGGTCGAGTGTTCACCGCCGAGCGCATCGCCTACCGCAATCTGCTCGACGGGTATGAACCCGAGGAAGCAGCAACGGTCGGAAACCCATTCCAAGACTGGATTGGCGCGCAGATTCGCACCGACGTCTACGGCTGGGTTTCCCCGGGTCGCCCGGAGACCGCCGCTCGACTTGCGCACACCGACGCGCGACTCAGTCACTCACGCAACGGCATCTACGGAGCCTGTTTCGCTGCCGCAGCCTCGGCGGCGGCAATTACCGCCGACTCTGTCGATGACGTGCTGAGGGCAGGACTATCCGTAGTGCCCGCCAACAGCCGCTACGCAGCGGCGATCACGCGGGGAATGGAACTCGGCGCAAGTGACCTCGACGACGAAGCGGCGATCGACGCCATCTACGCCGACTACGGTCACCTGCACTGGGTGCACGTGCTCAACAATGCGACGCTGCTAGCGTTCGCCGTCACGCGCAGTCGGGGCGACTTCACCCGAGCCATCACGCTCGCAGTATCCGGAGGATGGGACACCGACTCGACCGGAGCCACCGCGGGAGCCCTCTGTGGAGCGCTGAGCGGCGCATCCGCTCTACCGCCTGCTTTCATCGCACCGCTGCACAACCGGCTCGCATCAAGCGTTCCCGGTTTCGATGGCATCGGATTCGATGAACTTGCCCGCCGAACCCGGGAGGTCGCCGCGTGATTGACATTGATGAGGCCGCAACAAACACCCTGAACCCGCTCGTACCCCGAGCCATTGACTTGCCAACCGAGATGCCCATCGACGGTGCTCTCGACCTGGAGGTCGGGGACATCGCGAAAATTTTCGCGGCACCTTCCGACCCAGCCGACTGGCCGGTCTGGCGTCAGGCGCTCACCGCCTGGCGTGACGAGGCGCGGGCGCGGTTGAACTACGACGGATCAGCCTACGATCGCTCACCCTGGACGCGCTCGGCCTACTCGGTCGCCCAAATTTGGTTGTGGGATGAACGGCTCTTCGACCACGAACAGCAGCAGTTCACCATCGACCGCTTCCTCGAGGAAACCGCCCACCTGGGCGGATTCGACGGAATTGTGCTTTGGCACGCCTACCCGATAATTGGCATCGACGACCGCAACCAGTTCGACTTCTACCGGGACGTGCCGGGGCTGCAGAATTTGATCGCCGACTTCCACAGCCGCGGCATCCGCATCTTCGTCGATTACAACCCGTGGGACACCGGCACGCGTCCCGTGGACCACAGCACAGAACTTACCGCTCTTGTGCGCGAGCTAGGCGCTGATGGCGTCTTTCTCGACACCATGAAGGAAGCGAACCCCGAACTCACGTCAGCATTGCCCGTGCTCGAAGGTGAATCACGAGTGCCCAACCAACGCATCGAAGACCACCTGCTCAGTTGGGCGCAATGGTTCGCGGACAGTGAGGCGCCAGGAATCATGCGCGCCCACTGGTACGAGCGCCGGCACATGATGCACTCCACCCGGCGGTGGAACCGCGACCACAGCAGTGAGCTGCAGTCTGCGTTCATGAACGGCACCGGCATCCTCGTCTGGGATGACGTTTTTGGCGTCTGGGTAGGCTGGAACAAGCGAGACGCTTCGACACTGCGAACCATGCTGCGAATTCAGCGCGCGCTCAATGACATTTTTGTCGACGGCGAGTGGACGCCCCTGACGTCTGCTCCCGCACCCGACGTGTACGTCTCTACTTGGCAGCACGACGGCCTCACGCTGTTCACTGCTGTCAATCGAGGTGCGACTGACGCGACGTGGGAGGTCGACGGCTTCGATCTCGCAGCTGGTCACCCGGATGTTTCAAGCGTGACCATCCCGGCGCGAGGGATCGGGGCGGTACTTCGACTCAATGGTGAGGAGCCTGCATGGTTGCGTGAGCTAGCGGCTGAAGCAGCGGCAGACCCTCACGAGTCAGATTCGGAGTTCCCCGCACGAGCCAATCAGCGTGTCTCAGTAGCGCCCTCCGAGAGCTCCGACCCCGCGACCGAGCACGTGATCGTTCCCGCAGGCGAGCACACCCTGCCGGTGACCTTCCGCCGCCGCGAAACTGGCAGCTACCATGGCGCGCCCTACGTCGAAGAGTGGAAGCCGCTTCCGCCGCGCCTGCACGATGACCGGGCCGAGTTCGTGGATGTCGTGATCGGCAACGTTGCCGTGGCAATTCTTGAAGTGACGGCCAGCGAATATGCAGAATTCGCCGGTGCTCCGAGCGATCACGATGGCCCGGCGATCGGACTGACCCTGGCCGAGGCACGCGCCTATGCGCAGTCCGTCGGAGCGCGCCTGCCCACAGAATTTGAATGGCAATTGGCCGCAGCATCCGATCGCTTTGAACGCAGCACCCCCGCGGTATGGAACTGGACGGAGAGCGAGCACAGCGACGGAATCACCCGGTTCGTAATGCTCAAAGGCGGCAGCGACCATGAGTCAATTGGCTCCGACTGGTACACCGATGGCGGTGTTCGTCCGCCCGAGTTCAGCCTGAAGTACCTGCTAGCGGGTCTCGGCCTCGAGGCGTCGCCCTCTATCGGATTCCGACTAGCTTGGGACCTGTCATGAGCGCCGCACCGCTCAGTGGGGTTCGCGTTCTCGATGTGTCCACCCTGTTCGCGGGACCTCTTGCGGCGACCTTCCTTGGTGACTTTGGTGCGGATGTGGTCAAGGTCGAGCACCCGACTAAGCCGGATGCTGCCCGAGGGCACGGGCCAGCGAAAGCGGGGGTTAACCTGTGGTGGAAAACGCTCGGCCGCAACAAGCGAACCGTGACGATCAACCTCGGATCGCCCGACGGCGCAGCTCTGTTGTTGCGTTTGGTGGCCGATGCCGACGTTCTGATCGAGAACTTTCGCCCCGGCACCCTTGAGCGTTGGGGGCTGGGGCCCGAGCAGCTTCACGAAGCGAACCCGAAACTTGTGATTGCGCGCGTGACCGCATTCGGCCAAACGGGTCCATACTCGTCGCGACCTGGTTTCGGATCACTCGCCGAGGCCATGAGCGGTTTCGCCGCGCTCACCGGGGAGCCCGATGGCCCGCCGACTCTGCCACCTTTTGGCCTCGCCGATGGGGTTGCGGCTCTCGCCACGAGCTATGCCGTGATGGTGGCGCTCAGGTCAGCTGAAAGCTCAGGCACTGGTCAGGTGATCGACATGGCCATCATCGAACCCATTCTGATGCTGCTCGGAGGCCAAATCACCGCCTACGACCAGCTCGGCACAGTGCAAGCGCGCAGCGGCAATCGCTCGGTCAATAATGCTCCACGCAATGTGTACCGCACCGGTGATGGCGATTGGGTCGCCGTGTCAACGAGCTCGCAATCAATCGCTGAACGTGTACTGCGCCTAGTTGGTCGCCCCGAACTGGTGGATGAAGCGTGGTTCGCGTCTGGCCACAGCCGAGCTCAGCACGCCGACGAACTCGACGACGCCGTTGGTAGCTGGATTGCTGACCGCACGACGTCCGAAGTGCTGTCGTCGTTTGAAACCGCGCAGGCAGCGGTGGCGAAGGTCAACGATGTGCGTGGCGTCTTTGCTGATCCTCAATACGAGGCAATCGGCACGATCGCCACAGTCGACGACGAGGAACTGGGGCTGATGAAAATGCAGAACGTACTCTTTCGGCTATCGGAGACACCAGGCTCGATCCGGTGGAGCGGTCGCCCCCATGGGCATGACACCAGCGAGGTGCTCGACGAGATCGGTGTCACGCCCGAGCAGTTGGCTCAATTGCGAGAAAGCGGGATCGTGTGATCACGGCACTGTACGTTCCCGGTAATCGCCCCGACCGGTTTGGTAAAGCCGTCGATTCCGGCGCCGACATGGTCATCGTGGACTGGGAGGATGCCGTTCCGCCGGCCGAGAAAGCGCACGCCCGCGAGGTCGTCGTTGACTGGCTCATGGCACCGCGCTCGGCCGTGCCGGTCGTCCAGATTCGTATCAACCACGACGAACCCCTAGATCTTTCCGCACTAGCGAAGGTCACGACATCGTTCGAGGTTCGAGTGCCCAAAGTGGAGTCGCTTGATGACCTCGATCGGGTCGCTGAGGTTCTACCGGGTCGCAGCCTCACAGCCCTGCTCGAGACAGCACGTGGAGTCGAGAATGCTCTCACCCTCGCGGCACACCCTGCCGTGACGCGCCTCGCGCTGGGCGAAGCAGACCTCGCAAGCGACCTCGGCACAAACGAGCCGGTAGCAATGGACTACGCCAGAGTGCGCGTGCTGTACGCGGCGCGGGCTGCAGGGTTAGAAGCTCCCATGCTGTCGGCTTTTGCGGGCATCCGCGATCTCGACGGATTGCGCCGCGACACTGAGCGCGGTCGCGACCTCGGCTGGGTGGGGCGTACTGCGATCCACCCGACACAGCTCGCCGTTATCGCCGATGTCTTTCGCCCCGCCGCAGAATCGATCGCGTGGGCGAACGAGGTGCTCGCCGCGACGTCTAGCGGGGGAGTCTCCACGCTCGCGAACGGCGACATGGTCGACCAGGCGATGATCGGCCGCGCGCGCAGCATTCTTCACAGATCTATGCAATAAACCACTCACACGAGAAAGACGAGAACCACAATGAAGTGGAAACACCTGCTCGGATTTACCCTCACGGCCGGCCTCGCCGCGGCATCGATCCCCGGAGCGATGGCTCCCGCGTTTGCGGCGCCAACGAGTCAATTGATAGCCGGATCCGTTGCGAGCGCAGCCGTCGACGGCGCGATCGATTACACGGTGTATCTGCCGGCGGGATACGACGAGAGCGCGGCTACGCGCTATCCGACGCTCTATCTTTTGCACGGTCGAGGTGACACTCAGGCCGCGTGGCAGCATCAGTCGAGCGTTCTTGACGAACTTATCGAGGCGGGAAGCATCCCCGCTATGGTCGTGATCATGCCGGACGCTCCGTGGAGTTCGCGCGGCAACTATTACGTTGATTCGTTCTACACCGGCGGTAGTGCCTCGCCCGGCATGGCCGTAGAGACGGCGTTCACGACTGACCTCATCGCTCATATTGATGAGAATTACGCGACCATCGACGATCGTGAGTCGCGGGCCATCGGCGGCTACTCAATGGGCGGGGCGGGAGCGCTGCGATACGTCACCGCGCATCAGGACCTGTTCGGCTCCGCGATCGTGTTGAGCCCGGCAGTGTATGTGCCATCGCCGCCAGTGGATTCATCGACTCGTGAGTTTGGCGCTTACGGCAGCGGCTCAGCTCTGTATGACGACACGAGATATCAAGAACTCAATTATCCTTCCACCTTCGCGTCGTTTGACCCGCAACTACCCGTTCACCTCTTCATCGCAGTCGGAGATGACGAGTGGGCGAATCCTCTGCCTGAGGACGCGATACACGACCTCGATTACGAAGCCGCGACGCTTTACAACCACGCCAAACGAGTTCCCGGGATGACGTCGGAACTGCGCGTCTACGACGGTGGTCACGACTGGGATGTCTGGGACACCGGGTTTCGTGAGGGCATTCTCAACATCAGCAGCTACCTGCGCACTGCGCCCGCTCAACCGTTTGAAGGGCGCCAGTTTGGTTCTGTCGGCGATGACCGGTCGGGTGGCGTGCTGGGGCGCACCGACGGTTCTCTGGTGCAGGCACTGAATGCCGACGGCGACATGCTCGGCCATACTTCACAGGGCGGTTATGACATCCTGCTTCAAAAGCTGGCCTCAGATGGCACTCAAGAGTGGCTGACACCGATTGCGACTGAACTCAATGACCGCGCCTACGGCGTCGTCGACGGTGGGGACGGTGCGGTAATTACAGCGGGCTTCCAACGCCGTGATCATGCCGGTGCATCGAACGACGACGTGCTCGCCGTCAAGGTGGATGTGGACGGCACAGAGCTGTGGAGAACGACGTTCGGCTCAGAAGCGGCCGCCGATCGCGCCTATGGTGTGGCCTCTGATGGTGAGGGCGGAGCATTTGTCACCGGGTACACCTCGGGGGCTCTTCCCGGAGGCAGCTCCGCCGGCGATAAAGACGCCTTCATCGCCAAAATCGATGCCGATGGATCCGTCGCGTGGACCCAACAGTTCGGGAGCAGCGGGGAAGACAAGGGGCTCGCCGTAGCGCGAAGTGCCGACGGTGGGGTGTACGTGGGCGGTCTTGCTGGTGGCTCGATGCCTGGGAGTTCGTCCGCGGGCGGCTATGACGGCTGGGTGGCGAAGTTCACCGCAGACGGAACCCGCGAATGGCTCAGTCAACTCGGGAGCTCATCCACTGATCAGGTTTCTGCGCTCATCGCGACCGCCACCGGCGTTGCTGCGAGCGGGTTCACCGGCGGCGATCTTGGAGGCGAGTCACTCGGTGACAACGATGTGTTCATCGCGGCGCTCGATGCGGCGGGAACAGTGCAGTGGCTGACGCACGACGGGTCGAGTGGTGATGATCGCGGCGCAGCGATAACTCTCGACGCGTCAGGAAACCTGCTCGTGGTCGGACACACCTCAGGCGCTATCGGGACGCCCAGCGGTGGAGTTGATGTGTTCTCGATGGAGGTGTCGCCGACGGGCACTGTTGGAGAACGAGCGCAGTTCGGTTCCGTGGCGAGGGACGGCGCTGATGAATGGGATGAAGCGAATCTCTACATCGCCGGGGGCGGATCGACCTGGGTCCAGGCCCTGACCTACGGTTCCGTCGACGGAGCCGCCAGTAATGGATCGGGAGATATCGCGCTCACACGATTGTCGTTTGATGCCGTGGTCGACGGGGCCTCCGCCCCTGGCATCGTGCCCGGTGCAACGGCGCCTGCTGGAGGACCATCCTTTGGCCCATTAGCGTTCACTGGCTCGGATCTGGTGCCGCTGGCGTTGTTGTCGATGATTCTTATCAGTGCGGGTTTCATCCTGCGAAAGCGCCAGCGATGGGTGAATACGCCGGGGTAGCGCGGGTGGATGATGGCTCTGCGGGTCGCCGGGGATTGTCGCCGCGGCCCGCAAGGCTTTAACGAACGAAGGCCGCCTCAGCGAGGCGGCCTTCGTTTATTAGCGGAGGGGATACGGAGAATCGAACTCCGGTCATCAGTTTGGAAGACTGAGGCTTTACCATTAAGCTACATCCCCATTTGGTACCCGTTCGTGCTGTGTACCGAGGAATACTGTACCTGAAACCTCGCAAAGTGCGAAGTCGAGATCGCTCAAGGCGAAACTTCCCAGCGAATTGCTGGACGAGAGCCCGATAAACACGGTGAAGGGGATGCAAAAGAGATCGATCTTTGGATCTCGTCAACATTCTCTGCGCGCTCAGGCTAGACTTGCCGAGGCCAATTTTGTATCGGCATTGCACTGTGATGCCGCGGCCATGAAACAGCACGGCGCCCCGGGGCGTAGCTCAGCTTGGTAGAGCGCTCGGTTTGGGACCGAGAGGTCGCAGGTTCGAATCCTGTCGCCCCGACGAAATACACCATCGAATTACAGGAGATCCACGACGTGAAGACAACCGTTGAGAAGCTGAGCCCGACCCGCGTCAAGCTCAACATCTCGGTCACCCCCGAAGAACTCAAGCCGAGCATCGATCACGCGTATGGCCACATCGCCTCGCAGATCAACATCCCCGGCTTCCGCAAGGGAAAGGTGCCGCCGCAGCTGGTTGACCAGCGCGTTGGCCGCGAAGAGATCTTGAACCACGCTGTGAGCGATGGACTCGATGGCTTCTACCGCCAGGCTGTTACCGAAGAAGAGATTCGCGTTCTCGGTCGTCCCGAGGCTGACATCGTCACCTGGCCCGAGGTCAAGGACTTCAGCGGAGACCTCGTTCTCGCTATCGAGGTTGACGTTCGCCCCGAGTTCGACATGCCTGCCTACGACAAGCTCACCCTCACGGTTGACGCTGTTGAAGCATCCGCCGACGACGTCAAGACTGAACTCGACACCCTGCGTGCTCGTTTCGGCACGCTCGTCACCGTTGACCGTCCGGCCAAGACCGGCGACTTCGCTCAGCTCGACCTCGTCGCCAAGATCGGTGACACCGAGGTTGACTCCGCAACGAGCATTTCCTACGAGCTCGGCTCGGGTGAACTGATCGAGGGCATCGACGAAGCCCTTGACTCGCTCAGCGCCGGCGAATCCACCACCTTCGAGTCAGTACTGCTCGGCGGAGACCACGAGGGCGAAACCGCCGTCATCAGCGTTTCGCTGCTCACCGTCAAGGAGCGCGAGCTTCCTGAGGCTGACGACGACTTCGCTCAGATGGCGAGCGAGTTCGACACCATCAAGGAGCTCAAGGCCGACCTCAAGGAGCAGGTAAAGCGCTCCAAGTCGTTCGGTCAGGCTTCTGAAGCTCGCGACCAGATCGTTGACGAACTGCTCAAGAGCGTTGAGATCCCCGTTCCCGAGAAGCTCGTTGAAGACGAAGTTCACCGCCACCTCGAGAACGAGAACCGCCTCGAAGACGACGAGCACCGCGCAGAGGTAGTCGTCGCCAGCGAGAAGACCTTCCGCTCGCAGATCCTCCTCGACTCGATCGTTGAGAAGGAAGAGATCAAGGTCAGCCAGGAAGAGCTCACCTCGTACCTCGTGCAGGGCGCTCAGCAGTACGGCATGGAGCCCGGCGAGTTCATCCAGATCCTGGACAAGAACGGCCAGATCCCCGCCATGGTGGCTGAGGTTGCTCGCAGCAAGGCTCTCGCAGTCGTGCTCAGCAAGGCCAAGGTTGTTGACACTAAGGGCAAGGCCGTCGACGTCTCGGCTTTCACCGCTCTCGCCAACTCAGACTCTGCTGAAGAAGTTGTTGCAGCAGACGACGCAAGCGACGAGTCCTAAGCAAGACAGTTTTACCCCCTCACGGCCGACTAGTTATCTAGTCGGCCGTGAGGTCGTTAAGGGCGAAAACGTCAGCGTGTGATTGTCTCGACAAAGAGGCGCGCATAGCGAGCGCCGTCGACGCCGAGCGCGACATCGATGCGGCGAGAGCTGTTGTCAGCAGCGCCGTCTTGTTCGTGTCCTGCGGTGCGGTGGTCGACCACGGTTTGTCCGCGAGTGAGCGGATCGGCCAGACTGACGCGCACCGGCACATGCACCGTGGTGAGCCCGTCCGGATCGATGGCAGCGCAGACCGCACCAGCATCCCCAATATCGCCGTGTCCATCACCGGCAACGCGAACCTCGCCACCCTTCACCGTGACAAGATGCTGGAGCAAGCGGCCAGTGAGTTGAGCTCCGGCCTCTGCCGACGCAGCGAGAGTGGCAATCTCGGCGGGCGCAATGGTGACGGCATAGAAAACATCCAAGCCATACATCGTGATCGGAACACCCGCGGTGAGCACGATCTCCGCAGCCTCGGGATCGTGCCACGTGTTGAACTCTGCGACGGCCGTCGCGTTGCCGACAGAGGCCGAGCCGCCCATGAACACGATGCGTTCAACGTTGGCGAGCACCTCGGGGTAGGTGCGCACCAAGAGGGCAATATTCGTCATCGGGGCGAGCGGAACGAGCGTAACCGGAGTGGGGCTCGCGAGAATCTCGCGACGCAACAGCTCAACCGCATGAACCGGAACGACCTGACGAGTGGATGCGGGCAGGTCGAGATCGGCGAGTCCATCCACGCCATGAACGTGAGCAGCCGGATGCGCGTCGGCGAGTAACGGGCGGTTGGCACCCGCGGCTACCGGAACATCGCCGGCTCCCGCAGCATCCAGAACGGTCAAAGTATTACGCACGACCTGCTCAAGGCTTGCGTTGCCCGCCACGCACGTAACCGCTCGCAGATTGACACCGGGGTGTCGCACCGCCAGCATCAGCGCGAGCGCATCGTCAATTCCAGTGTCAACGTCGAGAATCATTTGCTGCATGCGGCAATGCTATTGCCGCCGCAGCACTCACCGTGACGGATGCCGTCACCCACGGTGCGAACTATTCAGCGAGCAACTCGGCAGCGTACCCCCGCACCGAGCGTTGATAGATAGGGAGATAGCTCGCCAGGGCCATCAGGGCAACGGCGGCACCCTGCGTCGGATCGCCGCGACTCGTGAGGGCAAGAGCGAGAAATGCTGCGGTAGGCCCCGTCCACTCATCGTCTGTATGCTCGTGGAGCTGCTGCTCGAGTAAAGCAATTGACTCCTCGATGCGATCGAGGTTGCGTAGCGTGCTGGCCAACTGGATGGTCGCACGCGGCATCAGGGCCGCATCCAAGCCATTCTCGATAGCTCGGCGGTAGAGCGGTTCAGCCTCGGTCTCTAACCCGGCATAGTCCCGCGCCCCCGCTGCCTCGAAGAGCGCTTCGGCATCGTCAGGGTCGCGTTCGGCGACAAGCTCATCGATCGCCGAGACAACATCGTGCTCCGCCATGGTGGCTGCGTGGGCCCAAATATCTGCGATTCGATCGCGCCAGTTCTGCTGCATTCGGTGAGCCTACAAGCAGCCTCTGGCGACGCGGTACTTTGCCTAGGGCGAACACGCCAGAATCGCGGGCCGTACTCGGATAGATTCTTACTACGCGATAACTGAAATGGAGCGCAACAATGGCCCAACCGGCATTGGTCTCGAGCATCTTCGACCAACTCCTCAAGGACCGCATCATCTGGCTCGGCTCAGAGGTGCGCGACGCAAACGCGAACGAGATCTGCGCAAAGATCTTGCTGCTCGCAGCAGAGGATCCCAAGCGCGACATCTACCTTTACATCAACTCGCCCGGTGGCTCGATCACCGCCGGCATGGCGATCTACGACACGATGAAGTTCGTGCCGAACGACATCGTGACCGTCGGTATTGGCCTTGCCGCCTCGATGGGGCAATTCTTGCTCTCCTCGGGTACCAAGGGCAAGCGCTACATCACCCCCAACGCACGCGTGCTCCTGCACCAGCCGTCGGGTGGATTCGGTGGAACCGCCGCAGACATTCAGACTCAGGCTGGCGTCATCCTCGACATGAAGAAGCGCATGGCAGAGCTCACCGCTGAGCAGACTGGCAAGAGCGTCGAACAGGTTCTCATCGACAACGACCGCGACAACTGGTTCACGGCTAAAGAAGCACTCGAATACGGCTTCGTTGATCACCTCCGCGAATTCGCATCCGACGTTGTGGGCGGTGGCGGAACCGAAGACAACGCGTCCGACGACAACGCAACCGGCAAGAAGGACTAATCATGGAGAACTTTAACCTCGGTGCTCAGGCACCCGCAGGCATTGGCCGTCCGGATGCTGACGCTCGCTACATCTTGCCGACGTTCGAAGAGCGCACGGCATATGGCTACAAGCGCCAAGACCCGTACGCCAAGCTGTTCGAAGACCGCATCATCTTCCTGGGTGTGCAGATCGACGACGCATCCGCTGACGACGTGATGGCTCAGCTTCTCGTTCTCGAGAGCCAAGACCCTGACCGCGACATCGTGATGTACATCAACTCACCCGGTGGCTCGTTCACCGCGATGACGGCAATCTACGACACGATGCAGTACATTCGTCCGCAGATTCAGACCGTCGTTCTCGGCCAGGCTGCTTCGGCTGCCGCCGTGATCACCGCCGGTGGAACCAAGGGAAAGCGTCTGGCTCTGCCCAACGCCCGCATCCTCATCCACCAGCCCAGTGGTGGCTCGGAAGGTTCGAGCCAGGCGTCGGACATCGAGATTCAGGCACGCGAAATTCTTCGTATGCGTGGATGGCTCGAAGAGACCCTGTCGTTCCACTCGAACCGCACTCCTGAGCAGATCAACAAGGACATCGAGCGCGACAAGATCCTGAGCGCGGCTGAGGCAATGGAGTACGGTCTCATCGACCAAGTGCTCACGAGCCGCAAGACGCTGCCGGCGATCACGAGCTAACACTCGCTTGTACGCAATTGAGGCGGTCACCCGGATGGGGTGACCGCCTCAATTCGTTAATACGTGTGGTGAGAGAGGGTGAGCCAGCTGACGCGCTGGCTCACCTTCCTTACGGGGACTCGTCTTTCTTGCGTTTGACGGAGATCAAGAAGATCGCCACGCCAGCAATCAGCACGAGCGCGATTGCGGCGCCGATCAACACGATCGTTTCAGCATCGACGCTCGTGCCCGCAGTGGAGCCGTCACTATCGCTGCTGCCGTCGGAGTCTTCGGATGCCGCCGGGGGAGTGCTCTCCTCGAGCGAACCACCGCCGCAGGCTGGCGGGGCATCCAAGGCTTCGGAGAGCACCTGATCGGCATCCGGTTGCCACGTGAAGTTGATCTCGTCAGAGATGGTGTGGCCGTCGGCTGACACCAGCTGCCAGAGCATCCGGTACTCACCAGGCTCACCGAGAGCAGCCACAGTGGAGAGCGACTCGTCGCGGATGCTGACGCAACCGTCGCCATAGTAGCCGCCGTCGGCATCCAGAATCTGAATCGCGAAACCTCCGCCGTCGCCGGCAAGGTCGAGCAGAACGTCGTTCGTGCTGACGGAGAACTCGTCGGGCAGCACGGTGAGGGTTTCGCCCTCGAGCGGAGTGCTGTCGACGAGATAGTTATGGGCAGACGCGGGCGCGGCCACGAGCAGCAGAAACGCTGCAAGCGTGGCCGCGCTGAACGCGGCGCCGACGCGAAGAACTCGACGCATGACTCGAACTACTTCGTGGCGGGGCGTCGGAAAGCGAACGCTGCTACGAGCGCGCCGAGACCGGCAACGAGACCGGCGATTCCCAGTCCGCGGGCTACCGGGTCGCCGCTCGATGCTGCAGCGTCGTCACTGTGCTCGTCTTCACTGGCGTGGTCGTCGCTGTCGCCGTGAGCATCGTCGTCGGTGGCGGTGTCACCGTGGTGATCCACCGGAGCATCGTTCACGTAGAGGATAGGAGCAGGCTTCTCTGCTCCCTCTTCCGTGCCATTCCAACTCACAACGGAACCATCGGTGTACGTCTGGTCGGCGGTCAGTACAACGCTTCCGACATCCGGAACCGGTCCGAGTGAGATCGGGAGCAAGAGCAGTGCACCGTCGCCGATTTCGGAACCCGCTTGAGCGGTCCACACAATCGACGTCACAGCTTCGGTGATTTCGCTTTCGCCGATCATGACGGGCTCGGGCAGCTCGCTACGCACCAACTCAGCGTCCCAGCCGGGAACCGGCACGAAGCGCACGCTCGTGAACGGGGTGTCGGTGGGCAAGTTCAGTTGCACGCGGTTGGTCTTCTCGGTGTCTGATTCGTTGGGAACCTTGACCGTGATGAGGGCGTAGCTTCCGGCGTCTGACTGGCCCGGGTCAATAGTGACGTGAGCCATCGCTGCGAGCGGAGCCGCTACTGCGAGTGCAGCACCAGCGGAAAGGGCGAGAGCAGCTTTAGTGAAATTCTTCATTGTGTTCTTTCTCAAAAAGGGTCGCAAATGAGCGACAAATATCGGGGATGCTGTGCGGCGTCGTTAGGCCGCGGCGAGAGTGGCCGGTGGGCCCCGATAGCGCGTGCTGGAGAGAAAGCGAGGAACAAGGTCAACGGCGGGCGCGCTGCGCGGCACTACGCGGAACTCGAGAACCGGAGTTGAGCCGAGAGTGAGCGTGGCGAAGAGGCGCGAGACGAACATCCGCGCTGTATCGAAGAGCCCCCAGAACGCGACTTCGGCGTAGCGGAAAGCCACGATGGTCACTACGGCAGCGACGACGTGGGAGAGGGACATCGCCGAATCGGCGGACTGCGCTACCGAGCTGAAGTCAAACGTCATCGCGGCCATGTTGTGCTCAGCGATGCCTGTAGGGGCCAGCATTGAGCTGAAAAGTGCGTGATACATCGCTTGGCTCGCCACAATCGCAATACTCAAACGGGCGAGTGAGATCGTGCGCCCGGCAAGGAGGGTGCAGATCGCGATCGAAATCACGAGGGAGACGCCCATGCCGAAAAGCGATGGCGAAATGCCGCCAGCGAATTGATGGGAGAACGCCGCCGTGAAAGTGGCGAAGAAAGCGGCGATGCTGCCTCGAAGCACACGCATGGCACGGGTATGCATAGGGCTCCTTCGAGGTCGGCGCTAACCCTCCAAGCCTAGTTCGTGTTCGAGGTCTCGTAATCCGCCACGAAGCGGGGATGCTGCAGTGCGACCGACTCGCCGAAACGCCGCCGGTGATGGTGACGAGACTGAACGAATATCGGGTTAGGCTCGTTGTCAAGGTATTTACTCAAGGAGAGGAACCGGCATGGCCCGAATTGGGGAAAGCGCGGACCTGCTCAAGTGTTCCTTCTGCGGCAAAAGCCAAAAGCAGGTACAGCAATTGATTGCCGGTCCGGGTGTCTATATCTGCGACGAGTGCGTAGATCTGTGCAACGAGATCATCGAAGAGCGTCTTGCTGAAGCGGGCGAAGAGCCCTCGAGTGAATTCGACCTGCCTAAGCCACGCGAAATCTACGACTTCCTTGAGGAATACGTCATCGGCCAAGAGGCAGCCAAGCGCTCGCTCTCCGTTGCCGTCTACAACCACTACAAGCGGGTTCGTGCTCGCAGCACCATCACCTCCGCCGATGCGGTCATTGACGATGTTGAGATTGCTAAGTCGAACATTCTGCTCATCGG
The DNA here is from genome assembly GCF_059767345.1 of Salinibacterium sp. VpJ6. Taxonomy (NCBI): domain Bacteria; kingdom Bacillati; phylum Actinomycetota; class Actinomycetes; order Micrococcales; family Microbacteriaceae; genus Salinibacterium; species Salinibacterium sp. VpJ6. Next base: position 555,294 of record NZ_JBSOQL010000001.1, on the reverse strand, counting down.
TCCCACCGGTTGCGGTAAGACCTACCTCGCTCAGACGCTGGCCAAGCGCCTCAACGTTCCCTTTGCTGTTGCGGATGCCACAGCACTGACCGAAGCCGGCTACGTGGGTGAGGATGTCGAGAACATCCTCCTCAAGCTCTTGCAGGCTGCCGACTACGACGTCAAGCGTGCCGAGACCGGCATCATCTACATCGACGAGATCGACAAGATCGCTCGCAAGGCTGAGAACCCGTCCATCACGCGCGACGTGTCTGGTGAGGGCGTTCAGCAGGCGCTGCTCAAGATTCTTGAGGGCACCGTCGCTTCCGTTCCGCCGCAGGGTGGGCGCAAGCATCCGCATCAAGAGTTCATTCAGGTGGACACCACCAACGTGCTCTTCATCGTTGCGGGAGCTTTCTCGGGTCTCGAAGAAATCATCTCTAACCGCGCTGGCAAGAAGGGCATCGGTTTCGGTGCTCCGCTGCACAGCAAGGGTGACGATGTGAACCTCTTCGGTGAGGTTCTGCCCGAAGACCTCCACAAGTTTGGCCTCATTCCTGAGTTCATCGGTCGCCTTCCTGTCGTGACCACGGTCACCCAGCTCGACCAGGTTGCTCTCATGGATATTCTCACCACGCCTAAGAACGCTCTCGTGCGCCAGTACCAGCGCATGTTCGAGATCGACGGTGTCGAGCTGGAGTTCGAGCGCGATGCACTCGAAGCGATTGCCGACCTTGCCGTGCTTCGCCAGACGGGTGCTCGCGGACTGCGCGCCATCCTCGAAGAAGTTCTCGGGCCGATCATGTTCGACGTTCCCTCCGACGAGACCGTCGGTCGCGTCATCGTGACTAAGGCTGCCGTTCTGGAGAACGCGGCCCCCACAATCGTTCCTCGTAAGCCGGTGCGTGCGGAGAAGTCCGCCTAACGGCACCTTTCTTCTCGCCCACGCTTCTAGAAAGCGCAGATGCCTCCGGGCGTCTGCGCTTTTTTAGCGCCCGAGAGCGCTCGGCACGCGATGTAGGCGCTCGATGGCGGGCAGATACGGGCGCAAGAAGAGTCGTCGGGTGGCGGGGTGGCAGGGTGGCCGAGAAGTGATGTTCCTGAGGGCGATCGCGCCGGGCAAACACAGTGCAGCCAAATTCGGGTGAGGCTGAGATGGGATCGCCCTCAGGACATCGTGCTAGGTGACGTCTAAGTGTGAAGGGGCGCGACAAACGCGACCGGCACTATTGTGCCCGACCGGAGGGCATTAACGAAAGGTTTTCACCAATTTTTGTGGGTCGAGCACAACAATCCACCAACTGCTGTGCTTTTCCTAGGAGCTTCAGGCAATGCGTTCACTTCTCGCGTGGCTTTAACTACAGTGCGGGCATCGATTTCGGTGAAATCGATGCCCGCACTCGTGTGTTGGTTGTTAGCTGAGCCCGCGACGCGTCAGTAGCGGCTGTAGCTCGGCGTCACGTCCACGGAAGTCGCGGAAGGCTTCGAGCGGGTTTTTTGACCCGCCGACGCCGAGCAGCCGCGAACGGAAGCGGTCGCCGTTTTCGCGGGTGAGTCCGCCGTTTTCGGTGAACCACTCGACAGTGTCGGCATCCAACACTTCACTCCAAATGTAGGAGTAGTAGCCAGCGTCATAGGCAGAGTTCGCAAAGATGTGCTGAAAGTAAGTGCTGGAGTAGCGGGGAGGCACGGCGGGGTTGTCGAGGCCTACCTCGGCCAGAGCCTGCGCTTCGAAAGCGGCGACATCTGTGACATCGTCGGCAACACCGATGCGGTGCCACGCCTGGTCGATCAGGGCGGCAGCCAAGTACTCGCTCGTGAGGAAGCCTTCGTTGAAGGCGGCGCTGGCCTGAATGCGCTCCACGATCTCGCGGGGCATGGGCTCGCCGGTCTCGTAGTGCTTGGCGTAGTTGTCGAGAACCTTGGGCCAGAGCATCCACATTTCGTTTACTTGGCTGGGGAACTCGACGAAGTCGCGGTAGGTGTTGGTGCCCGCGAACTTGGGGTACGTGACGCGAGCAAAGAGCCCGTGCAGCGCATGCCCGAACTCGTGGAACAGCGTGTTGACCTCGTCGTAGGTCAGCAACGTTCTCTCGCCGGCGGCCGGCTTCGGCACGTTGAGGTTGTTGGTGACAATCACCGGATGCCCGAGTAGGTCTGACTGCGAGATGAGCGAGTTCATCCAAGCTCCGCCGCGCTTGGAATCCCGGGTGTAGAGGTCGAGGGTGTAAAGCCCGACTTCAGTGCCGTCTTCGTTGGTCACCTCGAAGACCCGCACATCAGGGTGGTAGGCGGGCAGATCGCGGCGCTCGCTGAAAGTGACGCCGTAGAGCTTGGTGGCGGCGAAGAACACTCCGTCGCGCAGCACGCGCTCCGCCTCGAAGTACGGACGCATCTGGGTGGTGTCGACGTTGTACTGCTCGGCGCGCACCTTTTCGGCGTAGTACGCCCAATCGGCGCCGGTCACCTCGGTGCCCGCGAGCTCCTCTAGTGCCGCGTGCTCGTCGCGAGCGTTGCGCGCTGCGGCAGGAGCAAGCTTGCCAAGCATGTCAGCGACCCGCTGCGGGTTCTGCGCCGTCTCATCGGCCGTGACCCAGGCGGCGTGGCTCTCGAAGCCTAGGAGAGCCGCACGCTGCGAACGAACCTTTGCGATCTCAAGCACAAGTTCACGGTTGTCGAACTTTCCGCCGCGGATGCCACGGGTGCGCGACGCTGCCATGACCCGGCCGCGAACATCCGCATTCTTCAGCACCGAGAGGTGCGGCTGGTTCGTGGGCAGAATGAGCGTGATGAGGTACTTGCCGGTGAGCCCGCGATCATGCGCGGCGCTGGCAGCCGCCGAGATCTCGGACGCGTCAAGGCCGTCGAGCTCGTCGATGCTATCCACCACGACGGCGAGGTCGTTGGTGTCGGCGAGCAGGTTCTTCTCGAACTTGGTCGTGAGGGTCGAGAGGCGCGAGTTGTAGTCGCGAAGGGTTGCTTTGGCTTCGTCGGAGAGGCCAGCGCCGGCAAGCGTGAATTCGGTGAAGTAGCGCTCGACGAGGTAGCTGGCTTCGGCATCCAGGTCGGTGGAGTCGAGACCATCACGAATGCTGCGAATGCGTTCGTAGAGGGCACTGTTGAGGCTGATGGCGTCGTTGTGCGCGGCAAGCTGGGGAGCGATGACCTCTTCGAGAGCATCCGAGGCTGCATCGCCATCGGCGGAAGTCTTGTTGAAGAAGACGATCGCGACCCGGCTCAGCAACTGGCCGCTCTTTTCGAGCGGGATCATGGTGTTCTCAAAGCTGGGGGCTTCAGCCTGCGCTGTGATCGCGTCGATCTCGGCGAGTTGCTCAGCCATACCCTTCTCGAACGCGGGAGCGTAGTGCTCGTCTTCGATGTCGGCAAAGGGTGGCATGCCGAAGGGCAGCGTGCTGGGCTCAAAGAAAGGATTGGTCATTCATCTACCCTATTCTCGGAAGATGACGAGCGAGCGATATACCCACGGCCATCATGAAAGTGTGTTGAAGTCACACACGTGGCGCACGATCACCAATTCGGCGGCGTACTTCGAGCCGGACCTGGAGCCGGGGCTTTCGTTGCTCGATATCGGCTGCGGGCCGGGCACGATTACGGCGGAGTTTGCCGACCGACTGGCCCCCGGCCGCGTTGTCGGGCTGGATGCCGCTCCCGCAGCGATAGAAAAAGCCTCGGCGTTCACCGCCGCCAACCTGAGTTTCATCGTGGGTGATGCCTATGCGCTGCCGTTCGATGACAACAGTTTCGATCTCGTGCATTCGCACCAGACCCTGCAGCATTTGGGCGATCCGGTCGCGGCTCTCGCGGAAATGAAGCGCGTGGCCAAGCCGGGTGGTCTGATCGCCGTGCGCGATGTTGATTATGCGGGCACCATTTGCTTCCCGGAGCTGCCGGGGTTGAAGGTCTGGGCTGATGTGTACGACGCGGTGCATCGCAGTAATGGGGGAGAGCCCAATGCGGGCCGTCGTCTGAAGGCGTGGGCGATGCAGGCGGGCTTGAGCGACGTCGCCACGTCAGCATCGATCTGGAACTTCTCTGACGACACTGACCGCGAGTGGTGGGGCAGCATGTGGGAGGCGCGCGTGCTGGAATCGGCCTTCGCCGCGGACGCCCTGAGCAAGTCGCTGGCCACGCAAGAGGTACTGCAGCAGATCAGCAGCGCGTGGCGTGAGTGGGCGGATTCGCCCGAGGGGTGGATGGCGATGCCGCACGGTGAGATTCTGGCGCGCGTTTAGCAGCCGATGCCGGTGGGGTTGGCGATGCAGTCTTGGTCGACGAGGACCGTGGTGGCGTGCCCGGCGGTCGCGGTGAGGGGTGGCGCGACGATGGTGAGGGTTCCGACGACGTTTTGCCAACCGCTGCCGGCGATACGGTATTCGGCGGCATAGGTGACGGCGAGGGTGATGGTGTAGTCGCCGGGTTCTTGGAACACGTGGCTAGTGGGTGTCGGATCGAATTCGGCGATCTTGTTTTTGGCCCAGGTTGTGCCTGCGGTGCCAAGGTTGGCGGTGGAGCCGTCGCCGTAGTCCCAGCTGTACCCGATGGGCGTAAAGCGCACTTGCGCTGTGCCGCCAAAGAGGGTGCCGTCAACCGTGTGGGCGGCTGCGTTGGCGTAGAAGTTGGTGTCGAGGCCAACGATCATCCACTGGTTGGGTTGCATGCCAGCGGTAGGGGGTTGTGGGCGAAAGCTGGCGATGTCAGAGATAGTTATGGGGCCGGTCTCGCCGTCGGTGTCCTCGGCGGGTGGCGTCCACGGCACACACTCGATGCGTTGGATGTCGCACCACGCTTCCTCGACGCTGTCGAGAGCGTCGTCAACGGGAACGTAGGCGACGCCGTCGGTCTCGTAGCCAGAGTCGTAGTTTCCGCCGCCTGAGCCTGGCAGAACAGCGGAGCCTTCAATCTCTACAGCGCCCGTGTCGGACTCCGCCGTCGCACATTGACCGGCGACATTCGCCTCGAAACTGCAAGCCATAGCGGGCACGGGACTCGCTGCGTCGCCGATTAGAAAGCAACTGCCGAGCAAGGCGCCGCCAATTACTAGCAATAGCGCCCTGCGAGGGTTCAACATGCGTCGGTGCTCCATACGTCGCGAGCAGAGACAAGTAGCGTATTCGAGTCAGGGCTGAGGTCGAAGACGACTTGCATTGTCATCGCCGACACCGGGGCTTCCGGCCCAATTTTTTCGCCGTCACGGTAAATTGACAACTTTGATAAGTCGTCGCAGAGGTACACCGCGATCACCTCATTTGGAGAAGAATCGCGCGAATAGCGCTGGAGAACGACTTGATCGAAGGATTCGTCGCCCACTAGGTAGCGACCATCGGCTACCCGCTCCTCAAACTCCTCAAACAGCTCAACCAAGTGCTCTCCGCTAGCAACGCTGGACAAAGCAGCGGGGTCAGTCACGCCTTCTCGATAGGTCTCGAGTGACACCCGCGTGTATTCGGCGTAAGCCTCTTCAGCCGCGGCCAGCGCTTCTTCGTCGGTTGCGTAGGGCGCGACGAAGGTCGAAGCCGGCTTGGGCAGTGCCGGATCGGACGACACGCATCCGCTGAGTGACGCAACGAGGAGCGCACCGATCGAGAGGATGACGAGGTTCGGTAGCCGCATATATCGACGCTAAGCGTCACCCGGATACGAGGCGCTTAACTATCCACAGTGAGAAGCGGGTAGTGGCGCTGGGAGGTGTGGTTGCCCGCTCCGCGCTGGAAAGTGCGAGCGCACTAACGCGGAGCGTGCAACGGTGGGTGCTGACTAGGAAGCAGCTTCTTCGACGGTGACGGTGCCATCGGCGGCTTGGCGCACGATGGTGCCGTCGTCGAGTTCGGCGACAGGACGCGATTCAAGCCACGTGAGCGTCCAACGCCACGCGCTTGTATCGAGGTGGGCGACATCCGCTTCAACACCAGCGATCGCCTCGCGCATTGCTGCGCCGAGGCGTTCGGGTACGTCACCGCCGACCGACCAGCGAGTGCCGAGCTGCATTAAACGTTCTTTTCGTAAAGGATCCACGACGTGCGGTCTGCGACCTTGTCGTAGAGGCGCTTGGCGCTGTCGTTTTCTTTGTTGGTGATCCAGCGGAGCTTTCCGCCGCCATCTTCTGCCGCACGGGCGGCGATGTCGTCGATGATCGTTCCGGCAACTCCAGCACCGCGGTGATCGGGGTCAACGTAAAGGTCATCCATGAACCAGCCCCACGAGGCGGTAAAGGTGTCGGGCAGGCGGCGGTACAGGCCAAAGGCGGCTACTGCGCCAGGAGTGGGGCGGCCTTCGGGGGCCACGGCAACAACAGCGTTGAGCTGTGCCGAGTCATCCATGAGCCATTCCCAAACGCCCTGAACGATTTCATCGGTGAACTCAGTGTCGTAGAACACTCCGTACTTTACGAAGTGTGCTTTCCACTGGTCAAAATCGTCCTGCTGAATGTCGCGAACTGTGTACGAAGGCTTCTCTGAATTCGTCATTTATTCAACAATACGCGGTTTTGGGGTTCGACGCCGCGCCGGCGCCGAACCCTCAGCAGACCTTTAGGCAGAAGCCTCAGGTGCACCTTCAACCAGAACGATGTCGCGAACCTCGATGTCATCGGCTTCCACAATCCTCAGATCGTGGATGCGGCCAACAGCCTTCAGGTCGTCAATAGCGGCAGCAATCAGGGCTGGCCCTGCGAGGGTGGCCGAGGTTACTTCCGTCTTTTGCGATGCCTTCGCGTCGGTCTTGGCGCGACGGATCGTGATGAGTGCCTGGCTGACCGCGTGGAACAGACCGCTCGGCTCAGCGGTGACGCCGAGTTCGTCGGCGGTGGGCCACGATGCCGAGTGAACCGAGGTGTCGTGCGTCCAACGCCAGACCTCTTCGGTAGCGAACGGCAGGTACGGTGCGAAGAGGCGCAGGAACACGTCAATCGCAGTGTGCAGGGCACGGTTCGCGCTCGCTTGGGCTCCGGGGGTTCCGGCGCCGTAGGCGCGCTCCTTGACGAGTTCGAGGTAGTCGTCGCAGAAGGTCCAGAAGAACTTCTCGGTGACTTCGAGCGCCTTGGCGTGATCGAAGTTCTCCAGCGCCGTGGTGGCCTGGTCGACAACCGACGCGAGCTCAGCCAACATCTCCAAGTCGAGAGCCTCGGTAACGACTGCACCGGAATCCGTTGCCGCCGCAGCGGGAGCCGGGAACGAGTAAACGAACTTCGACGCGTTCAAAACCTTGATCGCGAGTCGGCGACCGATCTTGATCTGCTTCGGGTTCTGCGGGTCAAAGGCCGCGTCAGTTCCGAGGCGGCTGGATGCTGCCCAGTAGCGAACGGCATCCGAACCGTGGTCATCGAGCATGCCCTTGGGGGTTACGACGTTGCCCTTGGACTTCGACATCTTCTTACGGTCGGGGTCGACGATGAAGCCGGAGATGCCGGCGTTCTTCCACGGCACCGTTCCGTGCTCGAGTTCCGAACGCAGAGCGGTTGAGAACAGCCACGTGCGAATGATGTCTTGGCCCTGGCTGCGCAGCGAGTAGGGGAAGACCACATTGAACAGCTCGGGGTCGGTCTCCCAACCACCGGCAATCTGCGGGGTCAACGACGAGGTTGCCCACGTGTCCATGATGTCGAGTTCGCCCTCGAAGCCACCGGGAACACCACGCTGGTCTTCCGTATAGCCGGGAGCGGTATCCGATGAAGGATCGATCGGCAACGAGTCTTCACTCGGAACGATTGGCGAACCCTTTTCGCCATCGGCGTCGAGCTCGTACCAGACGGGAATCGGAACGCCGAAGAAGCGCTGGCGCGAAATGAGCCAGTCGCCCGTGAGGCCACCAACCCAGTTGTCGTAGCGAACGCGCATGTGGTCGGGGGTGAAGTTGATCTGCTGGCCAGCGTCAAGAAGGCGGCTGCGGAGCTTCTCGTCGCGCGCACCATTGCTGATGTACCACTGGCGCGTGGAAATGATCTCGAGGGGCTTGTCGCCCTTTTCAAAGAACTTGACCTGGTGCTGGATCGGCTTAGCGTCACCGATCATCTCACCGGAGGCCTTCAAGAGCTCGACCATGGCGGCCTTCGCGCTGAAGACCGTCTTGCCCGCGAGCTCCGCGTAGGCAGCCTGAGCGGCGTCGCCCACGATGACATCGGGGGCGTCAGCGATGATGCGGCCGTCGGCACCGATGATGGTGCGGTTCGGCAGGTCAAGCTCGCGCCACCAGACAACGTCAGTAACGTCGCCGAACGTACAAATCATCGCGATTCCGGAACCCTTGTCTTGCTGAGCAAGGTGGTGGGCCAGGATCGGAACCTCAACACCGAAGATCGGCGTCGTGACCATCGTGCCGAAGAGGTGCTTGTAACGCTCATCGTCGGGGTGAGCCACGAGCGCAACACAGGCCGGCAGAAGCTCGGGGCGCGTCGTTTCAATGTGGATGTCCTCGCCATCCGCCTTATGGAAAGCCAAGCGGTGGTACGCGGCAGGCTGCTCTTTGTCTTCGAGCTCGGCCTGCGCAACGGCAGTGCGGAACGTGATGTCCCACAGGGTGGGAGCATCCGCCTGGTAAGCCTCGCCGCGCTCAAGGTTGCGCAGGAACGCACGCTGGGCGGCACGCTGAGCGTCGTCGCCAATGGTGCGATAGGTGAGGTTCCAGTCAACGCTCAATCCGAGTTGACGCCAGAGGTCTTCGAACTGCTTTTCGTCTTCGGCCGTCAACGTCTCGCACAGCTCAACGAAGTTGCGACGCGAGATCGGTAGCTGGGCTGCAGCCTTCGTCGACTTGCCTTCGCCACCCTGCTGCGGAGGCTCAAAACCCTCGTCGTAGGGGAGCGTGGGGTCGCAGCGTACGCCGTAATAGTTCTGAACCCGACGTTCGGTGGGCAGACCATTGTCATCCCACCCCATCGGGTAGAAGATCTCCTTGCCACGCATGCGCTGGAAGCGAGTGACCAGGTCCATGTGGGTGTAGCTGAAGACGTGGCCAATGTGCAGGCTTCCGGATGCCGTTGGCGGGGGAGTGTCGACCGAGAATACGCAGTCAGAACCATCGGTGAGCGCCTTCTGGCGATCGAACCGGTACGTACCTTCGTTCTCCCAGACGGGAGCCCATTTGCCTTCGAGGCCTTCTAGGGCGGGCTTTTCGGGAACGCTCGACGACATTATTTCTCCGGTTCGATATGTGCGGCACCGAGTCAAAGAAGAGGTGCCTGAGTGTGAGTGGTGCTCCCCATCGTAACTGAAGAGGACAGGCCGAACGAGAACGCTGCGGCGAGCTGGAACGGAGACTGCCGCGGGAACTAATTCTTGGTGACCGTCACCGACTTATGGGTGAGTGTGCCCGCAGAATCCTCGAGGGTGACGGTGTACACCTCGGAGTCATTGCTGCACTGATAATCGATCGTGTAGGTCGCCGTCGTGGGCACCTCTTCGAAGGGCTCAGCCTTCGCATTCGTGGTTCGTACACCGATCCACGCGCGTACGGCATCCGCGCTGCTCCAGGAGAAGGTGAGCTGGCTCGTGGGGTTTGCCGACGTACACATCGCGCTTTCCGGGGCACTGAACGTGGCGAATGACGGGCTCGCGGCTGAGGGCGGCGGAGCAGTGGTCGGCTCGGCCTCCGGGGCTGGCTCTTCAGTCTCGCTCTCACTCGGCTCGGGAGAAGGGCTCTCACTTTCGCTGACCGTCGGAGTCGGCGACGTCGCCACCGGTACGGAGTCGCCTGAGCCTCGTGTCGCCATCAGCGTCAAGGCAATGACGAGAGCAATGAGAAGCAACCCGCCCACAATCGTCAGAATAATCAGCAGGGTGCGTGACTTACCCTCCGGCTCCGAAAAGGGCGTGGGAGACTCACCTGACCCGGGCGGCGTTGTTCCGCCGGCAGCACCGCCGCCGGCAGCGCCGCCGCCGGCAGTACCGCCTCCAGCAGGCTCGAAGCGCTCCGTGGGAGTGTCACCGCTCTGCGCCTCGAAGCGTTTGGTGGGAGCATCGCCGCTCTGAGCATCGAAACGTTCGGTCGGTTGGTCGTTACTCATGGCATCGCTCCAAGATGGGGGGATCATGCAAGCAGTCCAGCGTGGCAGAAGCCTAAACCCGTAGCCTGCCCATGTCGAGAGCTACTCAACAAGCGCGGGGGTGGGGGAGCGCCGAGGTGCCTTCCGCGAAGACCGCGCTAGCGGGCGGTGAGTGCTGAGGCGAAGGCGCGTTCGACGAACGGCTCGAGGCGACCCCGTTGTGGTCCCGCCTGCGCCCATTCTTGCGCGGCCGCGACAACACACGCGATCAAGGCATAGGCCTGCGCGCGAGCCGTGGCCGGCTCAGCACCGTGACGCTGAGCGAACCCCGTCAATAGTCGGGCCTGCGTCGCGAAACGGCTCATGGCCGACGCCTGCAATTCCGCCGCACTACCGATCAAGTCGTACTGCGTGAGGATGAACGGAACATGCTGCGACTCCAACGGTGCGACAGCGGCAAGCATGGCTGCACGGATGGCGTGGCTCGCGTCGGCAGGCGGCGCCGGCTGCTCAGCCAACGCTGCCTTCAGTCGCTCGGTAGCGGCATCCAGCGCGACCCAGAAGACTTCGCCCTTAGCGTCGAAATAGTTGAAGAACGTGTTGCGGCTGACTCCCGCACGGGTGGCGATCTGGTCGACCGTGGTGCCGGTGTAACCGTTCTCGATAAACAGCTCGAAGGCAGACTCTTGGAGCAGTTCGCGAGAGGCAGCGGGCGGGCGACCACGGGTGGCAGAGCGGGAAGGTGTCACGCGATCATCCTCTCACTCGCGGCAGGGCAGACAGAAGAGACTGCGTGTAGGGATGCCGAGGGTTGGTGAAGATTTCATCTGTCTCGCCGGTCTCCACAATGCGGCCCTCGGTGATCACGGCTACGCGATCGCTCATGTGGCGAATCACTCCGAGGTCGTGCGAGATGAAGAGATAGCTGAGGTGAAGGTGGCGCTGCAGTTCGTCGAGCAGATTCAGCACGCGGGCCTGAGTCGAAACATCCAGAGACGACACCGGCTCGTCGCACAGAATCGTCTGCGGGCCCGGGGCGAGGGCACGCGCAATGGCTACCCGCTGGCGTTGGCCGCCCGACAAATGCAGCGGACGACGGTTCTTGAGCGCCTGCGGCAAGCCCACCGCGTCGAGAAGTTCGGCCGTTGTCGTCAATGAACGGCGAGTGTCGGATGCTCGCGCGCTGAGAGCATCGTTCAGGATGCGCTCGACGCTCAGCCGTGGATCGAACGAGCTCAAGGCATCCTGGTAAATCGCGCCCAGGGCGGGACGAAGCGGGCGGCGCTCGCGAGCACTCAGCGAACCCCACTCGTGGCCGGCCAGCAGCACTTCGCCGCTGTCTGCGGTCTCGAGCCCCAGCGCGATGCGCGCGATCGTGGTCTTGCCCGAGCCGGACTGGCCGACCAAGCCGAGCGTCGTTCCGGCAGCGAGGGAGAGGGAGGCCGCGTCGAGAGCCTGAATGGGGTCGCCGTGGGGTGATGGGTAGCGGCGAGAGACGGACCGGAGTTCGAGGGCGGGAGGTGCTGTGGAATCGGCGCTCGCCGTGGTCGTGGCGTGATTTGACGTGGCCACGGCGGAAACTGTGCCGGCGACCGGGGCTGCGACCGCGACAGGTTCTGGGGAAGCCTCAACGACAGTTCTGAGATCGGGCTTGGTGTCCTCCGGCAATGTCAGCGGAACGCCGCGCGGAACATCCACGGGGATCGCGGCGAGCAACTGTTGTGTCGGCAGTGCTGTCGGCGCTCGCAGCAGGGCGTTTGTCTCACCCGTCTCCACGATGCGGCCTTCGCTCATGACGGCAACGCGATCAGCAACGCGTGACACCACTGCCAGATCGTGGGTGATGAGGATCATGGCGGTGCCGTTGTTGCGCAACGACGACAGCAGCTCGAGCACGCGCGCTTGCACCGTGACATCGAGAGCGGTCGTGGGCTCGTCGGCGATGATGAGGGCAGGGCCTGCCGCGATTCCGGCAGCGATAAGGGCGCGTTGGCGCAGTCCGCCCGAGAGCTCGCCCGAACGTTGGCGTGCTCGCAGTGCCGGATCGGGAATGCCCACGGCATCCAGCAGTTCCAGCACACGGGCCTGCCGCTCGCGTTGGCTGAGCGTGGTGTGTAGCCGCAGCACATCATCGATCTCACGCCCGACGGGTCGCAATGGGTCGAGCGACACGAGCGCATCCTGCAACACCAGCCCAATGGATGCTCCGCGGATCGTTCGCCACCGTCGAGCACCGGGTGCCGGAAGGCTTTCTCCCGCCAGACTCAACTCGCTGAAGCTCACGTGGGCTCCGGCGGGTGCAAGCCCGAGCAGGGAACGGGCCGTGACGCTCTTGCCCGAACCCGACTCTCCGACGATGGCGAGGCATTCGCCAGCGGCGACCTCGAAGCTGACCTCGTCAACGGCCGGGCGGGTGGCACGGTCGAAGTGCACGCTGAGGTTGCTCACGCGCAGGAGTGGGTTGGCGGTCATCCGCGGGCCTCCTGGCGGGTGCGGGCGTTGAGGGCGCGCCCGAGCACGGTGAACGATGCGGCGGTGGCGACGATAGCCAGACCCGGGAAGACGGTGAGCCACCAGGCGACGTCGATGTAGGTGCGGCCGCTGGAGAGCATCGCGCCCCATTCGGCGGCGGGCGGGGCGACGCCGAGGCCGAGGAAGCCGAGCGACGACGCCCAGACAATGGCTTGACCAACACCGAGAGTGCCGAGCACAAAGATCGGCGAGAGTGCGCCGGGCAGAATGTGTTGCCACACGATTCGCGCCCGCGAATGGCCGAGCACTGTTGCAGCCTCGACATAACTGGCGCTACGAACGCTGCGCAATTGGCTGCGGATGATGCGGGCGTAGCCGGGCGCGGTCGAGAGACCCACCGCCACAGTCGAGGTGACCACTCCGGGCCCGGCGATCGCGATGAAGACGAGTGCGAGCAGCAGGCCGGGAAGCGCAAACATGACCTCAACGATGCGGGTGCTCACAAAGTCGCCGAGTTTGCTGCCGAGACCGCCGAGCAGGCCGAGAATGAGCGCGAGCCCTAGCCCGACCGCGGTAGCGGCGATTCCGATGAGCAGGGAGTTTCCGGCTCCGAAAACGACGCGGGTGTACACGTCGCGACCGGACTCGTCGGTGCCGAAGAAGTGGGCAGCTGATGGTGACTGAAACGCTTCGGCGGGGGCAACGGCGTCCGGGTCAGCGGTCGTGATGATCTGCGGCGCGAGAGCAGCAATGAGAATCAGCGCAAGCACGGCCAGCGCGATGATGACGCCCGTGTTGCGAAGCCATCCACCGCGGCCCGGGATGCCGAGAGCGCGTCCCGAGGGCTGCGAGAGACGGCCAGCCAAGATTTCGGTCATCGTGCTGCCACCTCCGTAACGCGCGGGTCCACGATGCGGTCGACGACATCCGTTGCGATCGTGACGATGATGAAGGTCAACGCAGAGAGTAGGGCGACGGCGGTGACGACGGGAATGTCGCGGATGGTCACGGCGCTCAGGAGGGTTCTGCCGAGGCCCGGCCGCGCAAAGATCGTCTCGACCACTACAGCACCGCTCAGGAGCGAGCCGAAGGCCCAACCGGAGAGGGAGATACCGGGAAGAGCCGCGTGGCGCAGCACATGACGCAGGCGCACACCCCATTCGCTTTCGCCGCGAGCCCGCGCGGAAAGCACGAAGGGCTGCTCGTAGGCGTTGGTCAACGACTCGCGCATCACTTGGCCGAGGAAGCCGGTGAGGGGCAGAGCAAGGGTGAGCACGGGCAGAACAAGACCGAGGGGGCCGGGGACGCTTATCGGGGGAAGCCAGTGCAACGTATTGCTCAGCAGAATGATGAGCAGCGACGCCAACCAGAAGTGGGGAACGGCGGCCGCCAAGAGTTCGAGCCCGGACCCCAACGCGCGCGCAACTCGACCGCGACCGCTCGTCGCCAGCGTGAGGACAAGAGCGCCGAGCCAGGCCACTACAAGCGACGCAATCGTGAGCACGAGTGTCGACCAGAGTTGTGTCAGTACATAAGGAGCCACCGCTACCTTGAGCGCATACGACGTGCCGAAGTCGGCGACCGCGAGCTTGCCCATGGCCAGAAAATACTGAATGATCAGCGGCTGGTCGAGCCCATAATCGGCGCGAATCTGGGCCACGGCTTCGGCGGACGCTTGAGAACCGGGGCCGCCCAGAATTGCATCCACCGGATCGCCGGGAATCAATCGCAGCGCAAAGAAAATGACGGTTGCGACAGCCCACAAAACAAACACACCGCCGCCCACCCGGCGCGCGATCCACCCCAGCGACCGCAATCGCGTCGCTGGGGTGGAGACACTCGCTACTGCAGGAGCGTCAGTCGAAACCGTCACAGAGGGCGTTCCTTGATGGTGGGCTGAGGGAGTTTGTCGACGACCGGATACTTCGTTGTGTTAGTTACTCAACCACGCATCGTAGAACGTTGGTGCTGCCACGGGAGGCAACGCCCGGAATCCCTCAACGCTTGTGCTGTAGAGGTAGTGGTTCTGCTGGTCGTACAGGGGCAGAACGTAGAAACCGTCAACAATGATCGACTGAGCCTCGGCGTAGAGCTCTTGGCGCTCGGCGGCATCCGAAGTCTCGCTCGCTGTCGTCAAAATCTCATCAAGGGCAGGGTCGCTCAGCTGGGCCAGGTTCGCGTAGTAGCCGCTCGGAGCCGGGATGATCGAGTCCGAGTGGTACAGGATGCGCAGCACGTCAGCGCCGACCTTCGTGTACGGAGCGCTCACGAGGTTGTACTCGTTCGTGAACAGAGCGCCGTACCAGGACGACAAATCGGTCGGCTGCAAGATGACCTCGAAGCCGACGTCCTTTGCGGAAGCCTGAATCTGCTCAAACAGTGACTGCTCAGCGGGGATCGACTGGTTCGTGCTGATCGGGAACGTGAGGCTCAAGCGCTCGCCGTCTTTCGTGCGGTAGCCGTCGGTGTCAATCGTGTCCCAGCCGGCTTCGTCGAGCAGGGTCTTCGCTGCCTCCGGGTCGGTGGTGAACACTTCAGGGGTCGAGATGCCAGCCGCTTCGACGCTCGAGAGCACCGAGTAGGAACGCTCGGCCGTGCCAAAGAACAGGCTGTCGATTCCGGGGTTGACATCAACCGATCGGATGAAGGCTTCGCGCACCTTGATGTCGTCAAACGGTGCCTTGCCCGAGTTCAGTTCGACACGGTTGGCGGCGCCAGGGCGCGGCGCATCGAGCTCCTCGATGGTGGCCACGTCGGCGGCGGACGAGATGTTATTGGGCTGCGCGTTATCGATCATGTCAACGTCGCCCGACTGCAGGGCGGCGTAGCGGGTGGCGGCATCCGGAATGAAGCGCCACTCAATAGCGTCGAGGCGAGCCGCACCGGTGTGCTCAGCATCAGCGGGAGCTGAGTTGTAGTCCTCATTGCGTTCGAGCGTGACTGATTGCTGCTTGACCCAGTCGGTGACGATGAAGGGGCCGGTGCCCACGGGGCTCTCGCAGTTGGTGGCTTGGTCGCGCTCGAGTGCGGTGGGGGACTGGATGCTCACCCACGGCTGCGAAAATGACTCGAGCAGTGCGCTGTCGGGCGCCGACAGGGTGAAACGTACCTGGTCGGCGGCGACGGCTTCGATGCCCTCGATCTTGCCGACGGCGAGGTAGCCGGTGGAGGAGGCGGTTTCGGGGTCTTTCAGGTGCTCGATGTTCGCCTTGACGGACTCAGCATCAAAGGGGGTGCCGTCGGTGAAGTTCACGCCGTCACGCAACGTGAAGTCCCACGTGAGTCCGTCTTCGCTCTCGGTCCAGTCTGTAGCCAGCCACGGGATGATCTCGCCGTCGCTGTTCTTTGAGACGAGCGATTCGAGGTACTGGGTGCTGATGAGTCCCTGCGGGTAATTGCCGCCGACGTGCGGGTCGAGGCAGCCGGGCTCAGCGTCACCCGTTGCGTAGACGAGCGTGCCGCCGTCTACGGGCTCAGCAGCAGGTTCGGTTGTTGCCGTGCAGCCGGCAAGCAGCGCGGCGCTGGCCGCAATCGAAAGGGGGAGTAACAGGATGCGGGGCGCGTTCACGGGGATCCTTTTGTGGGGGAGGAATGCTGCTCGGGTGCGAGACACTCAATTATTGTTGAACTGAGTACATTAAGTCCAACTGAGCAAAAAACCGGGCCGGTTTGCCTGAGCAAAACCGACCCGGTTGGTGAAGCTAAAAGCGCGAGCGTTAGTCCTGCTTGCGCGAGTACTTGTTGGCGATCTTCCACGTGGTGGGGATCACGGCGGCGGCGATACCGGCCTTGATGAGGCCACCGATGATGAAGGGGTAGAGGCCCCACGCCAGAACCTGCTCGAGCGTTCCGCCGGTCACAATGGCGAGCCACGTGAGACCGAAGGCGAAGGTGACGACGGTGCCGCCGAGGAACGACAGCGCAGCACCGAGGAACTTCTTGTCCCAATCGCGCTGGGCGAGCCATCCGGTAAAGGCAGCAGCGACGATGAAGCCGATGATGTAGCCGCCGGTGGTGCCAGCAAGAACGCTGATGCCAGAAGAAGCTTCGCTGAAGACGGGGAGCCCAACCACACCGAGCAGCGCGTACAGCGCCATCGAGATCGCTCCACGAGTTGCGCCAAGCGAGGCACCTACGAGCAGTACAGCGAGCGTCTGGCCGGTGATCGGCACGGGGTACAGCGGCACAACAACTTGGGCCATCACAGCAGTCAGGGCGGCGCCGGCGGCAACGAGCGTGATGTCAGTGGCGAGGCTACGAGAAAAGACGGTGTCGGCGAGCGTGGGCCGGCCGAGGGTCAAAGTGAGAGTCGACACGCGACGCTCCTTTCCTTTGTCTGCGAACTGTGAAGAGCCCTGCCTGAATAGGCGGGTGCCTGAATAACCCTAGTCATAGTTCGAGGACATGGGTGTGCGCCTCGTGCTAACAAACCTGCTCAGATTTGTGGGATGCGTAACAATTGCGATTCTCACGCTGCCGGCGCGACGGGTTCGGCCCACCGGTGCAACCGCAGGTATTGGTGCCGCATTCCCGTAACCTTGAGCCCCCCGGTGCTGCGCGGCAGTTGTGTGCGACTACGGGGTGTGCCGCGCCTCGTCGTGTAGTGGAGGATTCATGACCGAACTCGTGATCGTTGCCCTCGTGGTGTTCGCCTTCGCGATGGTGTCGCGCAAGCTTGCGCTGTCTTCCGTGACCGCGCCGATGGTGTTCACCGCGGCGGGCATCCTGTTGGGCATTGTGGGCGCGCAGTGGTTTCAGCTTGATCTCAAGAGCGAGGTCGTTTCGATCCTTGTTGAGGCCACTCTCGTCTTAGTTCTCTTTACGGATGCCGTACGCATCGATTTGCGGGCGTTGCGCACGCAGGTCTTTCTTCCGTTGCGCACGCAGGTCTTTCTTCCGCTGCGCTTGTTGGGTATCGGCCTGCCGCTGACGATCGTGCTCGGAGCGGTTGCCGCGTGGGCTCTCTTTGGTGAGCTCACCTTCATGGAGGCTGCCCTCATTGCCGCGATCTTGGCGCCGACGGATGCCGCGCTCGGCCAAGCGGTTGTCAGTGATAAGCGGTTGCCGGTTCGCATTCGACAGGCCCTCAACGTGGAGAGTGGCCTTAACGACGGGATCATGGTTCCGGTTGTGACGGTCTTTCTGGCTATTGCCGCCACGGAAACCGGAGCCGCTGCGGGCGAAAGCTGGGGCCTCTTCGCGGCGCAGCAGATTGGCTTCGGAATTCTGTTCGGCGGGCTCGTTGGTGTTGTCGGCGGGTGGTTGCTGACCCGCGCTGCACGGGCAGGCTGGGTCGATGGCATTTACCGCCAGTTGGCTACCATCGCGATCGCGGTCACGGCGTATGCGAGTGCCGGAGCAGTAGGGGGCAACGGCTTCATCGCTGCGTTCGTCGCCGGTCTTGCCTTTAGCGCGGTGGCCCGCGACCACTGTGAGGATGTTCAAGACTTCACGGAAGATGAGGGAGAGCTGCTCAGCTCAATCACCTTCTTGGTGTTCGGTGCGGTACTTGTAGCACCGATCCTGACCTCGCTCACGTGGCAGATCGCGCTCTACGTGGTGCTGTCGCTGACGGTGGTGCGCATGGTGCCTGTTCTCTTGGCGCTGGCCTGGTCCGGAACCCGCTTTGAGACACGGCTCTTCATCGGTTGGTTTGGGCCGCGAGGGCTCGCCTCGATTTTGTTCGCGCTGCTCGTGTTCGATGAGCTGAGTGGATCCGTGGCCGACACCGTCTTCTCCGTGGCGGTGTGGACGATCCTCGTCAGCGTCTTTGCGCACGGCGCGACGGCCAGCCCGTGGACTGCCCGCTTGGCACGCCGACTGAGCTCGGCGCCGGCATCCGCTGCTGAGTTGAAGCATGTGCAGGAGATGCCCGCACGTCGTCGGTTCCGATGATTTTCGACGGAAAAGCAAAGTGCACTTGTGCTAGTCTAACTAGAACAACTAAAGTGGAGCCATGCTAGTTCGAGTCGATCCCGCGTCAGAGACGCCACTGTTCGAGCAACTCGCGGCGAGCATCCGCCAATCAGTCATCGACAAGTCGGTCACGGCAGGGGAGAGGCTCCCTAGTGCACGTGAGCTGGCCAGCTCGCTCGGCGTCAACATGCACACCGTGTTGCGCGCCTATCAAGAGCTGCGTGACGAAGGCTTCATCGAACTTCGCCGGGGTAGGGGAGCGATCGTCGCGGCCACCGCCCACAGTTACGACACCCTGGCCGACGGCATCACCGCGATCGTGGCCGAAGCCCGCACCCAGAACGTTTCCCTAGCTGCACTGACCGCCCTCATCCGAGAGGAATACAAATGACCCTTCCTGCCGAGAACGTTGCGCCCCAACTCACGCGCAACCGTCGCCTCATCATCGTGATCGGCGTGGTGATCCCACTGCTCATCACTATGGCCGCGGCCTTCGTCATGGCGCTGTGGGTCCCCGAGCTTCCGAACCCCGTCGCATCGCACTGGGGAACCTCCGGGCCCGATGGCTACTCCACAGTGGGAAGCGTCATCGCGCTCCCGCTCTTGCTGACTCTCGTCTTCGCCGCGCTCGCCGCGTTCGGGAGTTGGAAGGGCGGCCCCAACGGCGGCATGCTCTGGGCGCACAAAATCATGGTGGCGGCATCCGTGTTCCTTTCCATCTCTCTGAGCGTGACCGCGGCCGGCTCACTCGCCGTTCAGCGTGGGCTCGACAATGCCGAGAACGCTCCGGCAATCGGCGGAATCGCGCTCGCCGCGTTCCCCATCGCATTTGTAGTGGCGGTGTTCGCCTGGCTCATGCTGCCAGCGTCCGAACGCATCCAGTCGACATCTGTCGCGGCGAAGCCGATCGCGGGCACCACAACGCAGCGCGTTCACTTCTCCAGCACTACTCGCGTGGGGGCCGGTGTGCTTGTTGTCGTCGCTGTTACGCTCCTAGCGCTCGGAATTGCCTTGGGCGTGCAGGCGGTGAGCAACCCCGCCGAGCTCTTGCTCCCCGCAGTCATCGGACTCGTCGTGATGGCGCTCGCCGTGAGCACACTGTCGTGGCGCGTGACCATCGATCAGCGTGGGCTGAAGGTTCGCTCCGCCTTCGGCTTTCCCCGCGCCACGATCGCTCCAGACCAGATCACCTCGGTCGCGACCGTCGAGGTGAACCCGATCGGCGAATTCGGCGGCTACGGCTGGCGTTGGGCCCCCGATGGCCGCAGCGGCATCGTGCTTTCCCAAGGCGAAGCCCTCGAGGTAACGCGCACCAACGGCAAGCGGTTCATCGTCACGATGCACGATGCTCAACTCGCCGCCGAAGCGCTCGCCACGGTCGCCAAGAAATAGCGCTCCACGGTCAGCTAACTCGCGTATCATTGACGCACACGCTATGAACCGGCTATCACCGGGGAGCGTTCGGAAGAAATCGTCTCAACTTCAGCTTCGGCGGGGGAGCGGGCGGCGGTAGAACCGAACGGGTAAGCCCGTTACAGCGATACGAGTGGTGTGCCTCCGGGTGCACAAGCGGGGTGGTACCGCGGCCGTGAGGTCGTCCTCGTGCAGATTATTCGCACCCACGTACCACTGGAGCCCCATGTCGTATCCCCGCCACAGCTCAGACGATTCCGTCGCGCCGTCACCGAAGTTTCCGGCGATCGAAGAGCAGGTGCTCTCATACTGGAAATCCGACGACACTTTTCAGGCATCCATTGACCAGCGTGAAGGCGCCGATGAGTGGGTCTTCTACGACGGCCCTCCTTTCGCCAACGGCCTCCCGCACTACGGTCACCTGCTGACCGGCTACGCCAAAGACCTCTTTCCGCGCTTCCAAACCATGCGAGGCAAGCAAGTGCACCGCCGCTTCGGCTGGGACACTCACGGATTGCCCGCTGAGCTCGAGGCAATGCGCCAGCTCGGCATCACCGAGAAGAGCCAGATCGAAGAGATGGGCATCGACACGTTCAATGCCGCTGCTCGCGAATCGGTGCTCAAGTACACCGGTGAATGGCAAGAGTATGTGACGCGCATGGCACGTTGGGTCGACTTCGAGAACGACTACAAGACGCTTGACGTGGGCTTCATGGAGAGCGTCATCTGGGCGTTCAAGCAACTGCACCAGAAGAACCTCGCGTACGAAGGCTTCAGGGTGCTGCCGTACTGCTGGAACGACGAGACTCCGCTCTCCAACCACGAACTGCGCATGGATGACGACGTCTACAAGATGCGTCAAGACCAGACCGTCACGGTCACCTTCCCGCTCGACGGCGTGAAGGCCGAAAGCATCGGCCTTACCGGCGTGAAGGCTCTCGCCTGGACGACCACTCCGTGGACTCTGCCCACCAACCTTGCGCTCGCTGTCGGCCCCGACATCGATTACGCAGTGCTGCCGTCTGGCCCCCTCGGTGCTGGCGACGGATCCGAAGAAGGAGCGGCGCAATTTTTGCTCGCCGCCGACACCATCGCGGCCTACGCAAAAGAACTCGGCTACGAGACAGCGGAAGAAGCCGTTGCCGCCATCTCGCGCACGCTCAAGGGTGCCGAACTCGAGGGCGTTCGCTACGACCGTCTCTGGGACTTCTACGCGGATGCCGAAACGTACGGCACCGAAAATGCGTGGCAGTTCCTGGTCGCCGACTATGTCGCCACGGGTGAAGGTACCGGCATCGTGCATCAGGCGCCCGCCTACGGTGAAGATGACCAAAATGTCTGTGCCGCAGCGGGTATCCCCGTTGTCATCTCGGTCGACGACGGCGGCAAGTTCTTGTCGTCGGTCGCACCGGTCGCCGGTATGCAGGTCTTCGACGCCAACAAGCCGCTGACGAAGCTGCTGCGCGAAGAGGGCCGCCTGCTCAAGGCCGCCAGCTACGAGCACTCGTACCCGCACTGCTGGCGTTGCCGCAACCCCCTGATCTACAAGGCTGTTTCGAGCTGGTTCGTGAAGGTTCCCGAGTTCCGCGACCGCATGAGCGAGCTCAACCAGGAGATCAACTGGGTTCCCGAGAACGTCAAGGAGGGCCAGTTTGGCAAGTGGGTGGGCAACGCCCGCGACTGGTCGATCAGCCGCAACCGTTACTGGGGTTCGCCGATCCCGATCTGGAAGAGCGACAACCCCGACTTCCCCCGCGTGGATGTTTACGGCTCGCTTGCCGAGATCGAAGCAGACTTCGGTCGCTTGCCTCTCAATCACGATGGCGAGCCCGACCTGCACCGCCCGTTTATCGATGAGCTGACACGCCCCAACCCCGACGACCCGAGCGGTCAGTCGACGATGCGCCGCATCGAAGACGTGCTCGACGTCTGGTTCGATTCGGGCTCGATGCCCTTCGCTCAGGTCCACTACCCCTTCGAGAACCAGGAGTGGTTCGACAGCCACAGCCCGGCCGACTTCATCGTGGAGTACATCGGTCAGACCCGTGGCTGGTTCTACACCTTGCACACGCTCTCTACGGCGCTGTTCGATCGCCCGGCATTCTCGAACGTCATCAGCCACGGCATCGTGCTCGGCAACGACGGCCAGAAGATGTCGAAGAGCCTGCGTAACTACCCGGACGTCTCTGAAGTGTTCGAGCGAGACGGCGCTGACGCGATGCGCTGGTTCCTGATGTCGAGCTCGGTAATCCGTGGCGGAAATCTCATGGTTACCGAAGAGGGCATCCGCGATGGTGTTCGCCAGGTTCTTCTTCCGCTGTGGAGCACGTACTACTTCTTCACCCTGTATGCCAACGCGGCAGACAACTACGAGGCTCAGTGGCGCACAGATTCCGACAACGTTCTTGACCGCTACTTGCTGGCTAAGACGCGTGAACTGATCGAGGATGTCACCGCTGAACTTGATGCGCTCGACAGCCCGATGGCCGCGGCCAAGCTCCGCGACTTCGCCGACGTTCTGACCAACTGGTACGTGCGTCGCAGCCGCGACCGCTTCTGGAGCGGCGACGACACGGATGCCTTCGACACCCTCTTCACGGTGCTCGAGACGGTGGCGCGCGTTGCTGCCCCGCTGCTCCCGCTCGTCTCGGAAGAGATGTGGCGCGGCCTTACGGGTGAGCGCAGCGTTCACCTCACCGACTGGCCCGATGCTTCGGCGTTCCCCGCCGATCACGACCTCGTAGCTTCCATGGACCGCGTTCGCGAAATTGCCTCCAGTGGGCTCGCTCTGCGCAAGGCCCGCAGCCTGCGCGTGCGTCTGCCGCTGGCATCGCTCACCGTCGTCAGTGCCGTGCCGTCGGCTCTCGCGCCCTTCAGCGACATCCTGCGTGACGAACTCAACGTCAAGGCGGTCAAGTTCGAACTTCTCGAAGAGGGATCGCTTGACAGCTTCGGCATCACCAAGAAGCTCACGGTCAACGCTCGTGCTCTCGGCCCGCGCGTAGGCAAGCAAGTGCAGCAGGTTATCAAGGAGGCCAAGGCCGGCAACTGGGAAACCACCGCCGAGGGCGTCTCTGTTGACGGCATGCCGCTTGAAGCTGGGGAGTACGAACTCCAGATGGAAGCCGCCGATGAGGCAAGCGCGATCGCGTTCCTCTCTGATGGTGGTTTCGTGATCATCGACACCCAGCTCACGCCGGAACTGTCGGCTGAAGGGCTCGCTCGCGACGTCATCCGTGCCATTCAGGATGCTCGCAAGGCTGCCGGCTTCGACGTCAGCGACCGTATCGCGCTCACCATCGGTGCGCTCGATGCCGCCGATCACGAAGCAATCGCGTTCCACAGCGCGATGATTGCGTCAGAAACGCTTGCAGCGGAATCCGTCGTTCAGGCCTTCGCGAACGAACTCGAAGAGGGCACACTAGAAGTGCACCGCACGCAACTGGCGGCAGGAAAGTACGCCAATACTGGCGCGCTGGTGATCGATATCACCAAGATGGGAACGACCAATGTCTGACCGCGATGATGAACTCGGCAACGACGGCCAATTCGACGAAAACGGCGACCCCATTGAGGTGGAGTTGACGGACGAAGAACGCGCCGAGCTCGGCCCGGATCACCCTCTCGCCGATCTGAGCCCTTTCGCCGACGGCTTCGAGGGCACCAACATCGACGACGACTCGGACTTCGAACTCGAAGACTCCGAGTATCAGTCGGATGCAGAGAACGTCTTCGAAGAACTTCTCGCGCGAGTGGGGGAGCAGGCGCCTCAGCCGCGGCTCGAAGCCACTCGTCGTGCCGTGGAACTCATCGGCGACCCGCAGCGCACCTATCCGGTGATTCACATCACCGGTACGAACGGCAAGACGAGCACAAGCCGCATCACCGAGAGCATCTTGCGCGCCTACGGGCTGCGCACGGGCCTCATGACGAGTCCGCACCTTGTGCGCGTCAACGAGCGCATCGTGATTGATGGCCGCCCCATTTCTAACCGGGCTTTGGCCGAGAACTGGGCTGACATCCGCCCGTTCCTGCTGATGGTCGATGCCGAGTTGCTCGCTAAGGGCGAAGAGGCTTTGACGTACTTCGAGGCGCTCACGGTGCTCGCGTTTGCGAGCTTCGCCGAGGCGCCCGTCGACGTCGCCATTCTTGAGGTCGGTATGGGCGGCGAGTGGGATTCCACGAACGTCGCCGATGGCCAGGTCGCGGTGTTCAGCCCGATTGCCCTCGACCACACGCACCGCTTGGGTTTGACGATCTCCGAGATCGCTCGCACGAAGGCGGGCATTATCAAGCCAGCTGCGGCGATCGTGTCTGCGCTGCAGACCGCGGATGCTCAGATCGAACTTGAGCGGGCTGCTGACCTCACTGAATCCACGATGGGTGTGGAAGGCGATGCCTTCGAGCTCGTCAGTAGCGATGTTGCCGTCGGCGGCCAGCTCATCACCGTTCGCGGAATCGCTGGTACCTACTCCGATCTCTTCATGCCGCTGTTTGGTGAGTTCCAAGGCCACAACGCCGCCCTCGCCATCGCCGCCGTCGAGTCGTTCCTGGGCGCGGGCACGCAGGCTCTCGTTCACGATGTTCTTGCCGAAGGGCTGGCGACCGTCACGTCGCCCGGTCGCCTCCAGGTGATCGGTGCTGAGCCGACGGTCATCGTGGATGCCGCTCACAACCCTCACGGTGCTGCTGCTCTCGCCGCCGCGCTCAAGGAATACTTCACCTTCGAAGACATCGCCTTCGTGATCGCGGTACTCGACGACAAAGATGCTGCCGGAATAGTCGGCGCCCTTGCCCCGATCGCCAACCGCTTCTACGTCACTACTTCGGAGTCGGAGCGAGCAATTGCTCCCGAAGAACTCGTCGAGACCGTACGCACCTTTACCGATGAGACCACGGACTTCGACACCTTCGCGGAGGCTATCGAGCTTGCTCGCAGTTGGGCAGGAGAGAACGAACGCCGCGCGGTTGTCGTGACCGGCTCAATCACGCTCGTCGGCGAGGCTCTCGCCTTGGCGAAGGCGGAAGGCTGGAAGCCATGACCGCGGAGCCCAAGGTTCGCCGCAAGCGGTCAGTAACCGAGCTGCTGCTGAGCATTGTGTTGGTGCTCGACGCCACGTTGATTTTCTTCGTCGCGCTCACCGCTTTCGGGCTCAAAGCATTGCAGCCCGCTCCCGCCTTTATCGGGGGAGCACTTCTCATCCTTGTGTTCGTAGCCTTGGCTCGCATGCTGCACCGTCCCGGAGCGATGGCTGTCGGTTGGGCGCTGCAGGTTGGGCTCATTGCGCTCGGCTTCATCCTCACCCCCATGTTCGTGGTGGGTGCCGGTTTCGCCGCCATTTGGGTGTTCTGCTTCATCAAGGGGCAGCAAATCGACCGTGCGAAAGCCGAAATTCTTAGTACCCAGTCCATGACCACCCCTTCTGAGGAGAGACAATGAACATCGAAGAGACCCTTGTACTGATCAAGCCTGACGGCGTTGCTCGCAACCTGACCGGTGAAATCCTTCGCCGCATCGAAGCAAAGGGCTACCAGCTCGTTGACGTTCGACTCGTGCAGGCGGATGTCGACCTCCTGTCGCAGCACTACGCCGAGCACGAAGGCAAGCCCTTCTACGAGCCGCTGCTCGACTTCATGCAGTCGGGCCCGACGGTCGCGCTGCGCATCGCTGGCAACCGTGCCATCGAGGGATTCCGCTCGCTCGCCGGCACCACCGACCCCACCACGGCAGCTCCGGGAACCATCCGTGGCGACCTTGGCCGCGACTGGGGCCTCGCTGTTCAGCAAAACCTCGTTCACGGCAGCGACTCGCCCGAGTCGGCCGCTCGTGAACTCGCGCTCTGGTTCGCCTAAAACCATTCCGTGAGTGAGCGACTCAACCGCTCCCCGCAGAACAACGGCGAGAGCCTGACTTCGGTCAGACTCTCGCCGTTGGCGCGTTAAAGCGGTTTGTTTCCGGCTCGGCGCCAGTAGTCGCGTTGACCGTGGCGTTCTATTCGAACGCTGCGTTCCCGCCAGGGAATACGTTCTAGAGGTAGGCCAGCACGTCGAGTCGCACTTGGGCGACAACAGCGATGATGATGTAGCCGACGATCGCGATGACGGGAACCCAGCTGTACGCTGCACCCGCGGCCTTTCGAATGCGCTTCGGCGCCGGGATCGCACCGACCTTGAGGTTACGCAGGGTCACTGCCCAGAACAGCGGAATGGTCACCGACCACACGGTCATACACCAGACGCACAGCGTGCCGAGGTTGAAAATGCTCTGATATGCCAGCCAGAGAATAAAGGCGAAAGCTCCTGCAATCCCGAGGTTGAAGACCACCCAGAACCAGCTATTGAAGCGGGCACCGGCAAGAATCGCTGCGCCGACGACGACGGGGGCCATGAAAGCGATGAGCCCGATGATGGGGTTGGGAAAGCCGAGAACGGCGCCTTGCTGAGATCCCAGGTTCGCGGCGCACTGCACTACGAGGCTGAAGTCGCAACTGAGATCGACGCCGGGATTTTCGAGCGTATGAATCTTCTCGATCATTAGTTCGAAAGACGCCCAGAGACCAATCAGCCCGGCAAAAATCATGAAAATGGCGAGGGCGATGGGCCTGTTGCGAACCCCGGAAGCAGTCATGGAGGGATTATCGCACGCGCGCCCAGCTCACTTTCTGAGAATGCGTGCGATAATGAACCGTAGTTATTCCGAGCCGCGCTCGGAACGACACCAAGAAGTCTTCCCGGGCATAGCGACCGGACCAGTTGCGCAACGCTAGTTGCGTGAGTCGAATAGCCAGTTTCGAAGTGCTGTGAGAGAGCACAACTGCAACGCGAGCCACGGGCCCGTTGCAGGACCTGAAGAATTAGTAGCGGTTCCTGAACCATAGGTTTGGTGGGGGAATAGCGCACGAGAGAGTACCCGGTAGGTGGCGCGGTCGCCTACGAGGGCTAGGAGTACACCAGCAATGGTGAATGAAAGCGATAAGTCGAAAGAAGTTCCGAAGAAGAAGGGCCTGTTTGGCCGTATTCTTCCCTCATCCAAGGCAGCGGTAGAGAAGCCTGTGGCGCAGACGCCTCAGGTTGAGACTCCCGCGGTTGTGGAGGCTCCGGCCGCCACGCCAGCAGCTGCAGAGGCTCCCGCTGCGGCGCGCGAACCTCGCGCAGCCAAGTCGACGCAGCGTCCCGCCGCGAAGACTGCGAGCCAGCACCTCGGTCTTGAAGTTCCGGATGCCGTTACGGGCATGAAGGCGGATGCTGCGGTATCCGACTCTTCCGCTGCTTCCGCAGCGAAGGCCGACAAGAAGCCTGATTCTGAAGCACCTGCTCGCTCGCGTTCGCGTAAGAGCACCGCGCCCAAGAAGTCGGCGGATGACGCTAAGGCTGCCAAGGCCACGAAGGCCCCGGCCGCTGCCTTGACTCCGACGTCGACCACGTCGCTGCTCTTCCAGGCCCCTGACCTTCCCGATCTTCCGGAGCGCGCACCTCGTTCGCGCAACGACAACGGTTCCAACGGCGATAACCGCAATAGCGACAGCCGCGACAACCGTGACAACGACAACGGCAACAACGATGAGGCCGGCAACGTGCGTCGTCGTTCGCGTCGTCGTTCCGGCGAAGATGCTCGTCCCGGCGACGAGTCGCCCAACACAGTGGTTCGGGTGCGCCAGCCGCGCAAGCAGGCTGAGCCCAGCAACGAGCCCACTCGAGTCAAGGGGTCAACGCGCCTCGAGGCTAAGAAGCAGCGCCGCCGTGATGGTCGCGATGCTGGTCGTCGTCGTCCCGTTGTCACCGAGAGCGAGTTCCTCGCGCGCCGTGAAAGCGTTGACCGTGTCATGGTGGTCCGCTCGAAGTTTGACCGCATCCAGATTGCCGTTCTTGAAGACGGCGTTCTCGTGGAGCACTACGTCGCTAAGGCGCAGGATGCCAGCCTCATCGGCAACGTGTACCTCGGTCGTGTTCAGAACGTTCTGCCCAGCATGGAAGCAGCGTTCGTTGACATCGGGCGCGGCCGCAACGCTGTGCTCTACTCCGGTGAAGTTGACTGGGATGCCGCGGCGGAGAACTCCGCTGATGGCAAGCCGCAGGCTCGTCGCATTGAGCTCGCGCTCAAGCCCGGCGACCGCGTGCTTGTTCAGGTCACTAAAGACCCCGTAGGTCACAAGGGTGCTCGACTCACGAGCCAGGTTTCCTTGCCCGGCCGCTACCTCGTCTACGTGCCGAATGGTTCGATGAGTGGCATTAGCCGCAAGCTGCCCGACACCGAGCGTTCGCGTCTCAAGAAGATCCTGAAGGGTGTTCTGCCCGAAAACGTCGGCGTCATTGTGCGTACGGCAGCTGAGGGCGCGACTGAGGAGCAGCTCACGCTCGATGTCAGCCGCCTCACCGAGCAGTGGTCCGACATCAGCACTCAGGTCGAGAAGGCACAGGCTCCGGCGCTGCTGCACTCCGAGCCCGATCTGCTCATCAAGATCATCCGCGATGTCTTCAACGAAGATTTCCACAAGCTCGTCATCGAAGGTGCCGACGCTCGTAAGACGATCGAAAGCTACGTTCGTTCCGTTGCGCCCGACCTCGTTGACCGCCTTCAGGCGCACGAGAGCTCGGTCGACTCCTTCGAGGAGTACCGCGTCTCGGAGCAGATCGAGAAGGCGCTTGACCGCAAGGTTTGGCTGCCCTCGGGTGGTTCGCTCGTGATCGACCGCACCGAAGCGATGACGGTCGTTGACGTCAACACGGGCAAGTTCGTCGGCTCCGGCGGAAACCTCGAAGAGACTGTCACGAAGAACAACGTGGAGGCCGCGGAAGAGATCGTTCGCCAGCTGCGTCTGCGCGACATCGGTGGAATCATCGTTGTCGACTTCATCGACATGGTTTTGGAATCTAACCGTGACCTCGTGTTGCGTCGCCTCGTTGAGTGCTTGAGCCGTGACCGTACGAAGCACCAGGTTGCCGAAGTTACGTCGCTCGGTCTGGTTCAGATGACGCGTAAGAAGCTCGGCCTCGGCCTGCTCGAAACGTTCAGCGAGAACTGTGAAGTGTGCGCTGGCCGTGGTGTCATCGTTCACCACGACCCCGTGTCGAAGCACCGTTCGCAGCCGACCCAAAACGAACAGTCCGGCAGCGGTCGCCGTGGTCGCAACCGTGGTGGTAACAATAACTCCGGTGGCTCGAACAACAACGGTTCCGGCAACTCTGGCAACTCCGGCTCCAACGGTGGCGGCAACGGCAACGGCAACGGCGGTTCGAACGCTCAGCAGTCGACCGGCTCCGCGAAGGCGGCTGCGGCTCCGACAACGGGTGCCAGCAACGGTACCCACGCCATCACCGAAGACGTTCGTAACGCCCTCGCGCGGGTTGCTGCCAGCACGGTCGTTCCCGTAGTGGAGAACGGCACGGATGCTCCGGCCGCCGATTCCGCCGCGAAGAGCGCCGCACCGGCAGCAGAAGCCGCGACCACCTCGGCTCCTGAGCCGAAGAAGTCGCGCCGCAGCAAGAGCGGCAAGCAGACGAGCACGTCGGCATCGTCATCGCAGGATGCAGCGGAGCCAGCAGCTGCTGCGGCTCCCGTTGACGAGCCTGCAGTCGCGATTCTCGACATCCCGATCACGAAGACTGAGAAGGCTGCTCCCACAATCAGCACGCAAGACGCGGAGCAGATTCTGGGATCGGTTCTTGAGGCTCTCCCCGAGCCCAAGCAGCCCGGCCACGGCCGAGCTCGCGGGTCACGTCGTGCCAGCAGCCAGGGCAAGATCGTCAACGCAACTCCCAGCGACGACAACTAGCTCGTCGCTTCTCGGCTCCGTGACAGTTTCGAGTTTGTAAGGTTATTCCGTGACCACCACTGTGCCTGCGAGCGTCGATGATCATCATCAGCATGATCATCGACCTCGCCGCTCTCGCAATCGCTGGTTGTGGTTGGCGATCGGCACGCTGGGGGTCGCGGGTATCCTCGGCCTTCGCGCGTTCACCGGCGTTCAAGAGTCGTTCGGCGTTCCGGGGCTCACTGCAGACCTACTGACGCTCGCGACGAGCGTCATTATCGAGTCGTTGCCCTTTGTGGTGCTCGGTATTGCGCTGTCGATCGTCGTTCAGGCGTGGCTTCCGGATGATCTACTCATGCGATATTTGCCGAACAGCCCCGTGCTTCGTCGCGCCGCGATCTCGATGTTCGGAATTGCCTTGCCCGTGTGCGAGTGCGGAAACGTTCCTCTCGCCCGCGGGCTCGTGATGAAGGGCTTCACTGTTCCCGAGTCAATGACATTCTTGCTCGCGGCACCCATCATCAACCCAATAACCATCGTCACCACTCATCAGGCGTTCGGTTTTGACGACGGCATTCTGGTCGGCCGTATTCTCGGCGGGCTCGCTATCGCCAACATCGTCGGTTGGCTCTTCAGTCTTCACCCGCAGCCCAATTCGTTGCTCACGGACAGGTTCGCCGCTCAGTGCGCAGCGGGCTCGCATGAACACCGCCAGTCGCGCTCAGAGAAGAGTCTCGATATCTTCATGCGGGAGTCGAGTGTGCTGATGCCCGCCGTCTTCATTGGCTCGCTCATCGCCGGCGCCATTCAAGTGGCTGTTCCCCGAGACGTTCTTGTCTCACTCGGTAGCAACCCGCTGTGGTCGATTCTGGCGATGATGCTTCTCGCCTTTGTCATTTCGGTGTGTTCGAGCGTTGACGCCTTCTTTATTCTTCCGTTTGCGAGCACCTTCATGCCCGGTTCAATCGTGACGTTCCTCGTATTCGGCCCGATCATCGACATCAAGATGCTCGCGATCATGCGCACGACGTTCCCGGGCAAGGTCCTTCTGCAGCTGTCTCTCGTCGTCGCGCTCATGAGCGCCCTGATCGGGTTGGTGATCAACTATGTGGCCTAGTCTTCAACGCTGGTGGGGCGTCATCCTGATCCTGGTGTCAGTGTGCGCCACTGTCTGGCTTGGCGTGACCCAGCAGCTCGTTCTCTATATTCACCCCCGCTACGTGGTCTTTACCGTCGTGATGGCGGGCATCGCGCTGGTTCTTGGCGTTCTCAGCATCGCAGTGCGCCCTGCGGACACCGAAGGCTCCGCACCACGACGCGGATGGTCGCGTGTCGTGGGGGGATTAGCACTGCTGCTCTCTGGTGCCGTCGCCCTCACGCTCGTTCTCATTCCGCCGACAACGCTCTCGAGCGCAACCGCGAGTCAGCGTGACATCGTGGGCTCCACGGTGGGCAGCGACAGCCAAAATGTGGATGAGGTAGAGAACGCCGACGACGAACTGCTCGCGAGTTTTACCGTCGTGGACTGGGCCTCGCTGCTTCGTCAGACGAGTGACCCGAGCTTCTACGCGAACAAGACAGCGGATCTCGTCGGGTTCATCACAGCGAGCGAGGACGACCCGAGCAACATCTTCTACCTGTCGCGGTTCACCGTGACCTGCTGTGCCGTTGACGCCCAGCCCACCGGAGTTGCGGTGTACGCACCAGAGTGGCAGAACGAGTTCGAGGTCGATGGGTGGATTGAGGTTACGGGTTCGTTCGAGACCAATCCCAGTTCCCGCAGTGATCTGCCCCTCGTGCTGGTTCCGGAGACAATGACTGCAGTGGAGCGGCCCAGTGAGCCATATCTCTATTAGCGCACCGCCTCCCGAAGCGGCCAACAGCATGCAATCGTTCCGCCGCACTTTTGTGTTGACCTCGGTCATTCTTGTAGTGCTGTGTGGCATCTTCCTGGCTTTGGGCTACCTTCAGGGCCCCAAACTCTCTAGTGCCCAGGTCGACGCGGATGCCGTAGTCACGTCGTCCGATCAAACCTTGCGTTTGTTTGCCAATCAGGCCATCGCTGCCGTCGATCCGGCTGCGGTCACGGTCGAGCCGGCGATCGACGCCACCGCATCGAGCGAGGGAGACCTCATTTCGGTGCAGTTCGGTCAAGCGCTCGACTACAACACGGAGTACACCGTGAGCGTGGAGGGCGTCACGACTCTGTCGGGAGGCCCCGAGTCGACGCTGACGTACTCGTTCACGACGGGGGAGCCGGAGCTCTACTACCTCGACCGTGGCGAGCCCAACGACGAGATCATTCGCACGGGGCTCACGTCTCAAGACCGCACGGTGGTGTTCGCTGGCGTGGGCATCCAAGAATTTGTGCCGGTGGGCGATGTCGTAGCGTTCACGACCGCCGCGGCAGATCGCACAGGCACCCTGACGCTGGCGAACCCCGATACCGGGGTGACGGAGCAAGTGCTGTTGCCCGAGGCCGGTGAAGTTGCCGATTTGGATGCCACACGTTCGGGCTCGCTGTTGGGCTTCACTATTTCGAGTGAAGATCCTGGCCCTATCCCCACGATCTCGCACACGCTGTATACGGTTGACCTCGATCGAGGCCGCGATGTGGTTGCCGTCAACGACTTAGACGGTGAGCCGATGCGTGTCACGGGGTGGCAGTTTGTGCCTGGCACGGCAGAAATCGTGGCGGTGACCACCGAGAGCACGTTGGTGCGCGTCGACACCACGACGGGTCTCATCATTCCGCTCGGCGGCTACTTCGACTTCGATCGCGTCTCAGCAGACGGTTCTACGGCGATCGTGAACGACACGACAGGCAGCGCGGCCGTAACGCTCGCTGACGGTACCGAGGTGAGGCTGCATCCTTCACGTATCGACGGCGAACAACCCTTTATCGGTCAAACTGATGCCGATGCAGACGGCAATCTTGTCGCCAAGATGGTGTTGGTGGGGGAGACCGGGGCGACGTTCAGCAGCGTTCTCGCGTTTGACAACGGCGAGGAGTCGCGCATCCTCTACCAAACAGTTGGAGACAAGGGCGCCATTCTCGATTTTGAGGTTTCGCCTAACAACCAGTTCGTTGCTGTCGAAGTTCAGCCCAACGTGGCGACTCTCGATTCAGACCAATACGTGATGAATCCGCGACCGCAAAGCACCACAACCTATCTCGTGGAGATTGCCACGGGAGCCGTAACGCGCAGTGTTGAGGGCTTTGGTACCGTCTGGCGCTAGATTCGCTGTATGACCGCTGTTTCTGATCTCAACGAATTGCTCTCGACCATGGAGCCTCACCTCAACGAGGGCGTTTACGTCTTCGCCACGGTGAAGTCTCTCGCCGACGTCGAGGCGGAGTCGATCGTGGCGGTCATGCGCGAGACAGAGGGCATGTCAGTCGTAATGTCCGAGGCGGATGCCGTGCGCCAGGGTATCCCGCACGAGTTCCGTTCATCGTGGATCACTCTCACGGTCACCTCGGCGTTAGAGGCAGTGGGGCTTACGGCAGCGTTCGCGCAGGCTCTCGGTGACGTGCAGATCAGCTGCAACGTGATTGCCGGGCGTCATCACGATCACTTGTTTGTGCCTGTGGAGTCAACGGATGCCGCCCTCACGGCCCTGCGGTCGCTGCAGTCGACCGCGAACTAACTTTCGCTCGCGCCGGCCGTTAGTGCGCCGGGCGATCCTTTTGCGCTACCCGCAGGCCGCTGGCTTGGAGGCGATGCACGAACTCTCGCACGCCTACGGGCTCGGCGCCGAGTGCCACGAGATCGCTCCACATGCGGGCGGGAACGTCGTAGTGATCGAGGTCGAAGCCACGGCGGGGGATACCGGCGCGTTCGGCAAACTCGTGCAGTTCTTCGAGCGAGGTGTCGCTCACAATGTGCGCCCAGACCGTATCGTGGGCTGGCCAAATGGGCTGGTCAATCAACACGGTCATAGGTTGAGCCTAATTGACGGCCAACCTGCAGGCGGAGGTTTTGACCCAGTGCCCGTTAGCGGCGTACTATTGAACCCGCTGCACCCGAGTTGTGGTTTCGATCTCCGAGATCGTGACCAATGTTGGTATACACGTTCTCGTTTTCGCCGAGTCAAGTTTTGATTGATTCAGTCGAAAGCTACCGCAGCGTGTCGTTTGACCGGGAGTGCCCACGTCGAGTATCGTTGATCCTTGGCGTGTGCTGGGCAAAGCCCGCAGAGATCGCCACAAGCTTCAGTAGTTCTAGCTATTCAATCGTTAAGTAAGGGTCAAAAGTGGTTTACGCAGTTGTGCGCGCCGGTGGGCGGCAGGAGAAGGTAGAGGTCGGCACGATTGTCGTTCTCGACCGCATCGCAGCCGACAAGAACGGCAATGTTGAGCTCGCTCCAGTTCTGTTCGTTGACGGCGACAAGATCACTCACGACGCTAAGGCGCTTGAGAAGATCAAGGTCGTTGCCGAGGTATTGAACGACGAGCGCGGTCCCAAGATCGTTATCCAGAAGTTCAAGAACAAGACCGGCTACAAGGTTCGCCAGGGTCACCGTCAAGAACTGACCCGCATCAAGATCACCAGCATCAAGTAACTGCTGACGGACGTAAAGGACTTCTAGACAGATGGCACATAAAAAGGGCGCAAGCTCCACCCGTAACGGTCGTGACTCCAACGCGCAGCGCCTCGGCGTAAAGCGCTTCGGCGGCCAAGAGGTTCTCGCCGGCGAGATCATCGTTCGCCAGCGTGGCACCCACTTCCACCCCGGCGTTAACGTCGGTCGTGGCGGCGACGACACCCTGTTCGCTCTCGCAGCGGGCGCGGTTCAGTTCGGTGCAAAGGGCGGCCGCAAGGTCGTCAACATCGTTTCCGCGTAACTTTCCGCGGCATAAACTCCGCGTCACCTGCGTGCAGGGGGCGTAAAAGCGAAGAGCGAGCTTCGGCTCGCTCTCGCCATTTAAGATGGCAGGCGTCTGCTGTCTAAAATGACAGCAGAATATTTTCAGTAGCTCACGAGAACAGGAGGAACCATCGTGGCATCGTTCGTCGATCAGGTAACTCTTCACCTCGTGGCAGGCCACGGTGGTAGCGGTTGTGTGTCCGTTAAGCGCGAGAAGTTCAAGCCTCTCGCCGGCCCTGACGGTGGCAAGGGCGGTGACGGTGGAGACATCGTTCTCGTCAGTGACCCGCAGGTAACGACCCTTCTCAACTACCACCGCTCACCGCACCGCAAGTCTCAGCACGGTCAGCCCGGTCAGGGCGACCTCAAGGCGGGTACCGCCGGTGCAGAGATGGTTCTTCCCGTTCCTGTGGGCACTGTGGTGCGCGATGGCGACGGCGAAGTGCTCCTCGATATGGATGCTCCGGGAATGCGACTTGTCGTAGCTCCTGGTGGCCAGGGTGGGCTCGGTAACGCTGCACTGTCATCCACGAAGCGCAAGGCTCCCGGCTTCGCGCTGCTCGGTACTCCCGGCTTTGAGGGTGATATTCACCTCGAGCTCAAGACTGTGGCCGATGTCGCTCTGGTGGGTTACCCCTCAGCGGGTAAGTCCAGCCTCATCGCTGCGATGAGCGCGGCAAAGCCGAAGATCGCGGACTACCCGTTCACGACCCTTCACCCGAACTTGGGTGTTGTTGAGTCGGGCGAGATCCGTTATACGATCGCCGACGTTCCCGGCCTCATCGAGGGTGCGAGCGAGGGTAAGGGACTCGGGCTAGAGTTCCTGCGTCACGTTGAGCGTTGTACCGCTCTGCTTCACGTTCTCGACTGTGCAACCCTCGAGCCTGGTCGCGACCCGATCAGCGACCTTGACATCATTCTCGGTGAACTCGCTGCGTACCCTGTGCCTGAGGGCCAGAAGCCGCTTCTCGAGCGTGAGCAAATCATTGCTCTCAACAAGGTCGATGTTCCTGACGGAAACGACCTCGCCAACCTCGTCAAGGCTGAGCTCGAAGAGCGCGGTTACCGCGTGTTCGAAGTTTCCGCTGTGTCGCGTCACGGTCTTCGCGAACTTTCGTTCGCCCTCGCAGCCCTCGTGGTCGCTGAGCGTGAAGCCCAGATCGCTGAGCCGGTCAAGGAACGCATCGTTCTTCGTCCGCGCGCCGTCAACGCCAAGGACTTTGTTGTCAAGGTCGAGGGTGGCACGTACGGCAACGTGTATCGCGTTGTGGGAGAGAAGCCCGAGCGTTGGGTCGCTCAAACAGACTTCGTGAACGAAGAAGCCGTTGGTTACCTGGCTGATCGTCTCGCGCGCCTCGGTGTTGAAGACCAGCTCTTCAAGTCCGGTGCTGTTCCTGGCTCCACCGTCATCATCGGCGCTGGCGGAGGTGTTGTCTTCGACTGGGAGCCCACACTGTCATCCGCTGCCGAATTGATCGTTGCGCCGCGTGGTACCGACCCACGCCTCGACGATAACCCTCGTGAAACGAACCGCAGCCGTCGTCGCAACTACCTTGAGCGTATGGATGCCAAGGCTGCAGCGCGTGCAGAGCTCGATTCTGAGCGCGAGGCAGGCGTCTGGCGTGACGATGAGGGCTTCGCTATTCAGCGCGACGATGAGACAGAGGATCGTGACTAACAAGCCCACCGTGCGTGCCGAGATTCCTCGTGCGCGCCGCATCGTTGTCAAAGTCGGCTCGTCGTCGGTGAGCGGTGCCAACGTGGGTCAGATCGGCGCTCTGGTTGACGCTCTTGTGTCAGCACATGCAGCGGGATCTGAAGTCATTCTTGTTTCGTCCGGTGCTATCGCCACTGGTATTCCGTTCCTCAAGCTCGATAGTCGCCCGACTGACCTCGCGACTCAGCAGGCTGCCGCGGCAGTTGGCCAGAACGTGCTGATCTACCGTTACCAGGAGAGCTTCGACCGCTACGGCGTTGTCGCCGCGCAAATCTTGCTCACGGCCGGGGACATGGAAAACCCCACCCACCACAGCAACGCTCAGCGTGCGCTCGAACGACTTCTCGGGCTCAAGATCTTGCCCATTGTGAACGAGAACGACACGGTTGCGACCCACGAGATCCGTTTCGGCGACAACGACCGCCTCGCGGCGTTGGTTTCCGTTCTGGTGCGGGCGGATGTGCTTGTGTTGCTCTCGGACATTGATGCGCTGTACACGAAACCTCCGTCTGATCCGGGTGCCGAGCGCATCAGTTTCGTCCCGTTCAGCAACGACCTCAGCGACGTTACTTTTGGTGACATCGGGGCGGCTGGCGTCGGTACCGGGGGAGCAGGCACGAAAGTTGCCGCCGCTAAGCACGCAGCTGCGGCTGGAATTCCCGTGCTCCTTGCCGAAACGGGCAGTGTCGCAGCGGCTCTCGCCGGGGAAGAAATTGGCACCTGGTTCGAGGCAGACACCCTCTCGTTGTAACGTTCTTCGGCCTCGGGTTCGCGCCGCTACACTCTGACTATGGTTGATTCGGCAGTTACCGCTCTCTCTATTGACGACAAGCTTCGTGCAGCGCGCGCAGCTTCGCGCACGCTGGCAACGGCCACAACGGTGCAGAAGAATGCGGCGCTGGAAGCTATCGCCGCTGGAGTCGTTGCTAATGCCGACCGCATCGTTGAAGCTAACGCGCTTGACCTCAAGCGGGGGCAAGAAAACGGTATGACGGTCGGACTTCAAGATCGGTTGCGCCTCACTGCGGAACGAATCGACCAGTTGTCAGCTGCAGTGCTCGAAATCGTGGAGCTCGCTGACCCTGTGGGCACTGTCGTGCGGGGTTCGGTGCTGCCCAATGGGTTGTCGGTAGCGCAGATCCGTGTTCCCTTCGGCGTGATCGGCGCTATCTATGAAGCACGCCCCAACGTCACGATCGATATTGCTGCGCTTGCCCTCAAGAGCGGCAACGCGGTGATGCTGCGCGGAGGCTCTGCGGCCGAAGACTCCAACCGCGTGCTCGTTGACGTTATTCAGTCGGCGCTATCCAGCGTGAGCATCGACCCGGCATCTGTGCAGACGGTTGATGAGTTTGGCCGCGATGGGGCGAAAGCGCTCATGCAAGCCCGTGGTTTTGTTGACGTGCTCATTCCCCGAGGCAGCGCTCAGCTCATCCAGACCGTCGTGAACGAGTCGACAGTTCCCGTGATCGAGACCGGCGCCGGTATCGTGCACATCTTCTTGGATGAGTCCGCCGACGAAACCACCGCAGTGGAGATTGTGCACAATGCCAAGGTGCAGCGCCCCAGCGTCTGCAACGCCCTTGAAACTCTGCTGGTGCACGAAAGCGCTGCCGAGCGGTTGATTCCGGCCGTGCTTGCTCGCCTTGCTGACTCGGGCGTGACTATCCACACCGACGCGCGTACTCGCGAACTTTTCCCCTCTGCTGAGGCGGCCACCGATGAGTCTTGGTCTACTGAAAACTTGAGTCTGGATGTCGCGGTGCGGGTCGTAGCTGACCTCGACGCCGCCATCCAGCACATCGACACCTACTCGACCAAGCACACCGAGTCGATCATCACTAACGATCTGGCGAATGCTGATCGCTTCCTCGCTGAGGTGGATTCTGCGGTAGTCATGGTGAACGCCTCCACTCGGTTCACCGACGGGGCAGAGTTCGGTTTTGGTGCCGAAGTGGGCATTTCCACCCAGAAGTTGCACGCTCGCGGCCCCATGGGCCTACCAGAACTTACGAGCACCAAGTGGGTTGTGCGCGGCAGTGGCCAAGTGCGCGGGTAGACTGTTAACGGTTTTGTGAATGGAGATCTGATGCCGATTTTTCTGAACGTTCTTGCGTCGAGCGAAGAGCTTGCACCTCTCGTGCTGCCTGCGCTCGCTTTCCCGCTCATTGCGGCTGTCGTCTTCACGACTCTGGGCTTCGTCACGTGGAGCTTCCGCGACGTCGCTAACCGTCAAGACCGTAAGGCCGCGAAGGCTGGCGACGCCCACGGCGCAGGCCACTAAGGCTTTTCATGACCGCCGAAACGGCGCCGCGGCGCGCACGCATCGGCATTATGGGTGGCACGTTCGATCCCATTCACAACGGTCACCTTGTAGCGGCGAGCGAAGCGCAGATTCAATTCAACCTCGATGAGGTTGTCTTCGTGCCCACCGGTAAACCGTGGATGAAAGACACCGTCACGCCGGGGGAGCATCGCTACCTCATGACCGTGATCGCGACCGCCGCCAACCCCGGCTTCAACGTGAGCCGCGTCGACCTCGAGCGCGAGGGCGCGACGTACACGATCGACACTCTTCGTGACATGCGCAAGGCCTATCCGGATGCTGACCTGTTCTTCATTACTGGTGCGGATGCGGTCGCGCAAATCATGGAATGGAAGGACGTCGCAGAGGTCTGGACTCTCGCCCATTTCATAGCAGTTTCACGGCCAGGACACGCCTTAACCATTAGCGGATTGCCTGAGCAAGGCGTAAGCTCGCTTGAAGTGCCGGCGCTTGCGATCTCATCCACCGATTGCCGAAACAGGGTCAGTCGGGGTTATCCCGTCTGGTATCTGGTTCCGGATGGTGTCGTGCAGTACATCGCCAAGCACCATTTATATCGGAGTACTTAATGACCACTTTTCACGATCCGCCGCCGCAGTCGCGCCGTGCGGCGCGTCAGAGTGAGCGCGAGCACACGTCAGACGGGCAGCCCACGGTCGAAGGATTCACCACCTTCCCGGCGCAAGCACAGAACGAGCAGCCTTCGGCTGCCGAAAACCACGACTCTTCCTCTTTCGAGGTCACCTCGACAGACGCCGCCTCGGCCCAGCCAGCGACCACTAATGCGGCAGCAGCGCACAACCCTGCTCCTGCAGAAGCCGCACCAGCCGCAAACACACCGGCAACCGCATCCAGCGCCAGCGGCGATGCAGAACCTACTCGCGAACGTACGCTGACTCGTCGAGAGCTTCGCGAGATGCGAGCGCGCGAAGAAGCTGCGAACGCTGCGAATCAGAACTCCGCTGAGGCAGCCCCAGAGCCCCGCAGCGTAGCGTCAACTCCGGCAGCTCCTGCTGCTCCGGCTGAAGTAGCCGCTGCTGCATCTGCTCCTACCGCTTCCACGGCTGCTCCTACGGCTCCCACGGCTAGTCCGGCGGCCCCCGTGGCTCCGACACAGTCCGCGCCCACCGAAAGTGCGGCGACTCCTGCAGCTCCCGTTCAGGCTCCGCCTGTCGTTCCGGTTGCACGCCCCACGGCGGCAGCGGCGCCTGCAGCTGCGCCCTCTTCCTCAACTTCCACCGCAGCTACGCCAGCGGCATCCGCCCCTGAGGTTCCTGCACGCTCGTCAGCGCCGGCACGTCCAAGCCTGGCTGACTTGGCTGCCGCAGCCTCAGCAGCGGCGGCAGCACCGTCTAAGCCTGCCAAGTCGGTCGACGAGCTTTCGTTTGCACCCGATGCTCAGTTCTATGTTGAGCCGCCGGCTCTCGTCGATCCGCTCGCTGTTGTGCCCGAAGCCGCGTCTGACTCTGCTTCGGTCGACGCTTTGAGCGCGTTTGAATCATTGCTCGGCAACTCCAACGGCTCTGCGGCAGCGGCGCCTGAAGCGGCCGCACCGCGCTCACCCCT
Organism: Salinibacterium sp. VpJ6; assembly: GCF_059767345.1. NCBI lineage: Bacteria > Bacillati > Actinomycetota > Actinomycetes > Micrococcales > Microbacteriaceae > Salinibacterium > Salinibacterium sp. VpJ6. The sequence goes on along the minus strand of NZ_JBSOQL010000001.1, from coordinate 515,284 downwards.
CGCTGACTTGCCTGCACCGAGTTCATCGGCCCCGTCGTACGCGGCAAACCTGCCTGCTCCGACCTCGACTCCGGCATCCGCCAAGCCCGAGCGTCCCACGATCGAGGGTCTCCTCGGCCTCGAGCCTCCTGTTGAATCCACGAAGGCTGAGACTGCCGCGCCCAGCCAAACCACGTTGAGCAACGCTCGTGCGGAATTCGACGAACTTGCTCGTAAGCGTCTCGACGGCGACGTTTTTGCTCCGGCGAAAGCTGAACCGAACGCCGCGGCGCCAGCATCCTCCGGCACCTCGACATCCACTCTGTCGGCGGGACACTGGTCCAAGCAGGCCAACGTTGTCGACGATTCGAACGACGCTGTTGTTGCGCGCACGATTGGTAGCGGAAGCACAGCGACCAACGCGTTAGTGCTGCCGGCGATCCCGTTCGCGACTGACATTCGCGGGCCGCTGAACTCCAGCGGCGAAACTATGCTCACCGGATCGATCGACCTGCCGAGCACACTTTCGGCAAGCGGGGTTTCTGACCGCTTCGATAAGGGCGACATTGACTCGCTCCTGGATCTCAACGACAGCGACATGGTGTCAACAGATTCAGCACCTGTGCGTGCGGTTAAAGCCGTCAGCACGTTCTCTAACCAATCAGTTACGCAGACGCAGAAACCGAAGGGCACCCGTGCGCTCACGGTTCTGCTGATCTCGGCAGCGTCGATGGCGGTTGTAGTTGCTGGTCTTCTCGTGGCAGCCTTTGCCTTCAACATGTTGTAGCTTTAACTCTTTGCCATCAGCTAATTTCCGATTAAGGATCCTGTGACTGCTTCTCCTCGTGCCAACGAGCTACTTTCCATCGTCGCGCACGCCGCTGACGCCAAGCAGGCGACCGACATGGTTGCTCTGGACGTCACCGGGCCCATGCCTTACGCCGATATTTTCTTCCTCGCGACCGGTCGCAACGAACGTAACGTTCAGTCGATCGCCTCCGAGATTGAAGAGAAGATGATCGCAGCCGGCGCCAAGCCGCTGCGCCGCGAAGGGCGTGCAGAAGGTCGCTGGATTCTTCTCGACTTCGGTCACGTTGTTGCGCACATCTTCCACGAAGAAGACCGCCTGTACTACTCGCTCGAGCGACTGTGGAGCGACTGCCCCGTGATCCCGATCACGATCGAGCAGCCGGTTCGCGACGACGCCGAGAACGACGCGGAGTAACAAACTTCACACTACGTAACCCAATTTTGCTGGGTGGCGTTGTACTGGTGTGCTTGAGGTATCCGGGCAGTTAGACCCCGGGGTGACTCTCACCGAGTTACCTTCTCACACTGGGGTTTCATGATTACGCTCAATTCCGTCACCAAGACTTTTGGTGATGCCGCGAACCCTGTTCGCGCTCTCGACGACGTCAGTCTGTCGGTAGCGAGCGGGGAGATCTTCGGCGTCATTGGCCAGAGCGGTGCCGGCAAGAGCACGCTCATCCGCACCGTCAATCTGCTGGAACGACCGGATGCTGGCACCGTGACGGTCGGCGACCGTGAACTCACCGCGCTCAACGATCGCGAACTGCTTCAGGCACGTCGCGAAATAGGTATGGTCTTTCAGCAGTTCAACCTGCTTGACAGCCGAACGGTGCGCGGCAACGTTGAACTTGCTCTCGAAGTCGTCGGTGTTGATCGCCGGGAGCGCACTAAGCGCACGAACGAGATTCTTGAACTAGTGGGTCTTGAGCACAAAGCTCAGCAGTATCCCGCTCAGCTCTCGGGCGGGCAGAAGCAGCGCGTGGGCATCGCCCGTGCTCTCGCATCACGCCCGCGGGTGTTGCTCAGCGACGAAGCAACCAGCGCGCTTGACCCCGAGACAACGGAGTCGATTCTGCAGCTCCTGCGCAGCATCAACAAAGAACTTGGGCTCACGATCTTGCTCATCACCCACGAGATGGATGTCGTCAAGAGCATCTGCGATTCCGCAGCGCTCATGAGCGGCGGCCGCATTCTCGAGCAGGGCCGTCTGGTGGACTTGCTCTCGCAGCCTGGATCGCAGCTTGCGCGCGGACTTTTCCCGCTGGGGGAGCTACCGGAGGGTAATTCCACCGTCATTGACGTCACCTTTGTTGGGTTGTCGTCGGGTCGCCCCGTGGTGTCTCAGTTGGCGCGTACCCACCAGATTGATGTTGGTCTCGTGGGTGCCGCCATCGAGACGATTGCCGGTGCCCAGTCGGGTCGCACGCGGCTTGAGCTGCCGGGAACCGCTGACGCTAACGCGGCAGCGATCAACGACCTGCGTGCCCAGGGGCTCGTGGTTGAGATTGTGAGGAGCGGACGATGATTGATTCCACTGCTCCCGGCTTCTGGCCGCAGCTGTTCGAAACGCTTCTGAAGGCCACAGGGGAGACCCTGTACCAGGTCGGCGTCACGATGTTCATCACTCTCGTGCTGGGGCTCGCTCTCGGCACTCTGCTCGTGGTCACCGACCGCGGTGGCATCCTCGAGCGTCCGTTCGGCAGCCTCGTCGCTGGCCGCGTCATCAACGTGGTCACACAAACCGTCGTAAACCTTGGTCGCTCGATCCCGTTCATCATTTTGATGATCGCGCTCATCCCGTTCACGCGCCTCATTCTTGGCTCGGCGTTCGGCGTGACGGCGGCCATAGTGCCGCTGACGGTGGCGGCCATCCCGTTTTACGCTCGCATCGTCGAGATCTCGTTGCGCGAAGTGAACGAGGGGCTCGTTGAAGCGGGTCACTCGCTCGGCGCGACGCGGTGGCAGTTGGTGTCGAAAGTAATTATTCCTGAGGCGGTACCGGGCCTCATCCGTGGCTTTACAACGACAGTGGTGTCGATTGTGAACTACTCGGCAATCGTGGGTGCGATCGGTGGTGGAGGTCTGGGCGATGTTGCTATTCGCTACGGTCACCAGCGCTACAGCGTCATCCACATTGTCGCGGTGATCATCGTGCTGGTTGCGATTGTGCAGATCGTTCAAGTGGTCGGCGCTCGCTTGGCCAACCGAATGTCTCACCGCTGACTTTGTCGGCGGCTGACCCTCACGTAGTTCTCTTTCTCTCTTCGTTTCACCCTTCACCAAAGGAATAGTTATGTCACGCTCAAAGTTCTTCTCCCTCTCCACCGTGGCCGCCGCTGGCGTGCTCGCGCTTACTCTGGCCGGATGCTCGGCTCCCGCCGAAGATTCCGCACCGGCTGATGGCACCCTCGGTTCGCTGACCGTCGGCGCTACGGCAACACCGGCTGGCGAGATCGTTCAGTTCGTCATCGACAGTGGCCAGGCCGGGGCTGCCGGTCTCGAGCTCGACATCGTTGAGTTCACCGACTACACGACCCCGAACCCCGCGTTGAGCGAAAGGAGCCTCGACGTCAACCTCTTCCAGCACGCGCCGTTCCTCGACCTGTACAACGAGAACACGGGCGACAACCTCTTCGTTGTCGGCCAGGTGTACCTGCCGCCACTGGCGCTCTACTCGAAGACCGTAGACGACCTCGCTGACCTCCCGAAGGGCGCCAACATCGCTCTGCCGAACGATGCGAGCAACGAGGGCCGTGCGCTGCTGCTCCTCGCGGATGCCGGAATCATTGAAACCACGGATGCCCCGTCGACTGTGTCGGACATCACCGCTAACCCGAACGACTACAACTTCATCGAGATCGACGCAGCAAGCCTGCCGTCGGCGCTCGATGACCAGGACGCGGCGATCGTGAACTTCAACTACGCCGGTGCTGCTGGCCTCTCGGGTGACCTGCAGCTCGTGACCGAAGGTACCTCCAGCGTGTATTACAACACGCTCGTCACTCGCGACGAACTCAAGAGCGACCCGCGCGTAACGAAGCTTTACGAGCTGTTGACCTCCGACGAGACGAAGGCGTACATCAACGACTTCTACAACGGACTCGTCATCCCCGTTTCCTAAGCGGCTAAGCGGGCAACACCACCGCTCGCTCAGGCGCATGAAGGGCGGTCACCATCTTCACGGATGCTGGCCGCCCTTTAGTTTTCCCTAAATATTTCGCACACTTTTGGCCGGGAATCGCTCAGATGGTTTTGGATGCGCTGAGCGTGTAGTAATCTTGTCAAGTTGCGTTTTCTACACGGAAACAAAACACATGGGTCCATGGCGCAGCCCGGTAGCGCACCTGCATGGCATGCAGGGGGTCAGGGGTTCGAATCCCCTTGGATCCACCATCTAGCCCCGCAATCGTAAAGATTGCGGGGCTTTTTCGTTCCCGCCAATCACTGTTTCCCTCTCGCGCGTCTCGGGTTTCATTCCAGCTGGTAGCTAGCGCCGTGCACCAACGCCGTGCGGCAACCCCCACGCGCTCAGTGCAGCCGCTAGCCTGAGCGAAAACGATGTGGAGTGCGCCGCGCGAGTAACCGTAGCCGGCGGGCATCCACCTCACAGCAGAGCTGAATGGAATACGCGCCGATGCACGAAGTTACCTGCCCTCACTGCGGCAAAGCGTTCACTATCGATGAGGCCGGCTATGCCGACATCGTGAAGCAGATTCGTGACCGTGAGTTCGAGAGTGAGCTGCACGAACGGCTCGACGCGGCCGAGGCCACGAAGAAGGCCGAGATCGAACTCGCCGAGGCGAAGATCGCGCGCGAGTTGCAGGCGGAGGCCTCAAAGAAGGATGCCGCCATTCAGGAGCTGAAGGCCCAACTGGATGCGGGCGCTGTCTCCCAGAAGCTCGCGGTGGCCGAGGCGCTGAGTGCCGTTCAGGCCGAGCGTGACGCGCTGGCGAATGAGCTCGAGAAGACTCAGCGGGAGCGTCAGGCCGCAGCCGATCTTGCCGAGGCCAAGCGGGTCAATGAACTGCAGAAGGCTACGGCGGATAAAGAAGCTGAGATCCAGGCTCTGAAGTCGAAGCTTCAGGCGGCAGGTTCCGAGCAGCAACTGGCGCTCTCCGCGGCGGTAGGCGCCGTCGAGAAAGAACGGGATGGGCTCAAGAGCACTCTTGAGCGCGTGGAGCTGGAGAAGAAGCTCGCCGAGACGTCGCTGAAAGACAAGTATGAAACTCAGATCAAAGATCGCGACGATGCCATTGAGCGGCTGCGCGACATGAAGGCGCGGCTCTCGACCAAGATGATCGGTGAGACGCTCGAGATCCACTGTGAGACGACGTTCAACCAGATTCGCGCCACAGCCTTCCCTCGCGCCTACTTTGAGAAAGACAATGACGCGCGCAGCGGCAGCAAAGGCGACTACATCTTCAAAGAGGCGGATGAGTCGGGCACCGAGATCGTGTCGATCATGTTCGAAATGAAGAACGAGGCCGACACCACGGCCACGAAGAAGCGCAACGAAGACTTCTTGAAAGAGCTCGACAAAGATCGCAACGAAAAAGGCTGCGAGTACGCAGTGCTGGTGTCATTGCTGGAGCCCGACAGCGAGCTGTACAACTCCGGCATCGTGGATGTCTCCCACCGCTACCCGAAGATGTACGTGGTGCGCCCCCAGTTCTTCATTCCCATCATCACGGTGCTTCGTAACGCGGCCCTCAACTCACTCAGGTACAAGAACGAGCTCGCGCTGGTGAAGGCGCAGAGCATTGATGTGACGAACTTTGAGGAAGAGTTGGACTCCTTCAAAACAGGCTTCGCTCGTAACTTCGACTTGGCATCCCGCAAGTTTCAGACCGCGATCGACGAGATCGACAAGTCGATCGATCACCTGCAGAAAACCAAGGACGCGCTGCTCGGCACGAACCGAAACCTGCGTCTGGCCAACGACAAGGCCCAAGACGTGACGATCAAGAAGCTGACTAGGGGCAACCCGACGATGGCCGAGAAGTTCTCCGACCTCAACAAGGGCGAAGGCTAACGCCCCACGCCGCCGCGAAGGCCGCTAAACGGTCGCTACGGGCGTTGTAGGCGGCGAGACCGGAGTCTTGCGCACGCGCGCCTTGAACCACGCGGTATCCGGCACACGCGCCAACAGCGGGCCGGCGATAATCGTCATGAGTACATAGGCGGTGGCGAGCGGGGCGAGCATCGGTTCGATGCCGGCGCCGACGGCGAGGCCGGCGATGACGATGGAGAACTCTCCACGCGGGGTCAGAGCCAACCCGGTACGCCAACGGCCAGGCGCGGCGATACCGGCTCGTTTTGCGGCTCGGTATCCGGAGAACGTTTTGGTGCCGATGGTCAGCACGGCGAGAGCGAAGGCAGGCAGCAGTACCGGAATGATGTCGGCGGGCGAGGTCGAGATACCGAAGAAGACGAAGAAGACGGCAGCGAAGAGGTCACGCAGGGGAGTGATGAGCTGAGCGGACTGGTGCGCCACAGGCCCTGAGATGGCAATACCCACGAGGAACGCACCAACCGCTGCGGAGACGTTCACCGCCTCAGCGAGACCCGCAACAAGCATCGTGAGCCCCACAACTCCGAGGAGCAGCGCTTCAGCGTTCTTCTGGGGGAGCAAGCGTGACAAGAACCGCCCATGGCGAAGCGCTACATAGAGGATGGTCACGACCACGGCAACAGCGATCGCCACAGTGATAGACCCCTGCAATAACCCGGCGCCGATCACGAGCGCAGACAAGACCGGCAGGTAGAAGGCCATGGCGAGGTCTTCCATCACCAGGATCGACAAAATTACCGGCGTCTCGCGGTTACCGAGTCGCCCAAGGTCCCGAATGACCTTGGCAATAACGCCGGATGACGACACCCACGTCACTCCAGCGAGAGCCACCACTGCGGCGGGTTCCCACCCGAGCAGAATGGCAAACAGTGCGCCAGGGAGCGCATTGAACACGCCATCCAGAATCCCCGACATCCGTGAAGTCTTCAGGTTCGCCATGAGTTCGTCAGCGGAATACTCGAGACCGAGCATCGCCAGCAGCAGGATCACGCCGATTTGCGATCCGACTTCGAAGAATTCTTCACTGGCCTGAAGAGGCAGAAGGCCGCCCTCACCAACGGCAAGGCCGGCAAGAAGATAGAGCGGGATCGCCGAGAACCCGAAGCGTGCGGCAACTCTGCCGAGCACACTCAGAACGAGCAGGAGAGCGCCAACCTCAATTAGTAGCTGCGTCGTCTCATGCATACGCGACTCTTAGCTGGGACCGTTATTGATGAGCTTGCCCAGAGCGTCGAGACCCTGACGGGTACCGACCGCAACGATCACGTCGCCAGATTCGAAAACAACCTCGGGACCGGGCGACGCAACAACATCGTTACCGCGAACGATGGCAACGATGGAAGCACTCGTGAGGGTGCGGGCTTTCATATCGCCCATGGGGTGGCCGACGAATCCAGAGCCGTTGGGCAGCGAGATCTCTTCGTTGAAGAGCCCCTCGGCCCTCTCCCCGAGAGCCGACAAACGGCTGAGGGTGAGCGACGAACCGAGAACCTCGGCAATGGCAGAAGCCTCATCGTCGGTCAACGAGATAGACGCAGCATTCGAGTCGGGGTCGTCCGCATTGAAGAAAGCAAGATCACGTTCACCCGAACGCAGCGAGACCACGCTGACGCGGCATCCTGAGTTCGTGATGACGTCGTTGCGCACGCCAAACCCGGGAAGGTCAATTCGTTCGATTCTTACGCCCACGGTTTCAACTTACCTATTCGGTTGTGGCCAATAGTCCAACGAGAACTCTACGCCTGTTGAGGCGCATCCCCTACTATTCCGCAGTCGCGGTTCGGGGGCGCGGCGCTGGCGGCGGTGGTACTTCTTTTGCGGCGATCACTTTTTCAAGCTCGATGGTCTCGAGGCCACGCTTGGTCGCGACGACACAGTGGGTGTCATCGGCGAGGTGAAAGTAGCCGAGAGAGTCGGTCGCCCGGCCATCCTCGATGAGGTGACGCACCACAACACGGGTTCCGCTCGTGGTGGCTTTCAAAAACTCTGCCGGGGTAGTCATCGGGGTTACCATGAACTTTTGTCGTAGTCCTTGAGGAAGATGCCGAACAGATCTTCGCCATCCTCGCCACGCACGATGGGGTCATAGACGCGGGCCGCACCATCGACGAGGTCGAGCGGTGCATGAAAGCCCTCTTCTGCCAACCGCACCTTGGTGGGGTGGGGGCGCTCATCCGTAATCCAGCCGGTGTCGACGCTCGTCATGAGAATGCCGTCGCTCTCAAACATCTCGCGGGCACTCGTGCGGGTGAGCATGTTCACGGCGGCTTTGGCCATGTTGGTGTGTGGATGCCCGGGGCCCTTGTAACCGCGACTGAACACGCCCTCCATCGCCGACACATTCACGATGTATTTGCGACGGGATGCGGAGGCTGCCATCGAGGGGCGCAACTTGGAGATCAGCACGAACGGTGCCGTGGTGTTCGCCAGCTGAACTTCGAGCATTTCGAGCGGGTCGACCTGATCGACGTGCTGCGTCCACGAGTTGATCGAGTCGAGGTCGGGCACGAGGCCACCGGCGTCGATCGCGGTTCCGGCAGCGAGGCGCTCCAGTGAGCTCGAGCCAGCGGTCATGGCTTGCTCTGTTAGCTCTTCGGCACGCGTAGCCGCGGCGGCCAGGATCGGATGCGCCGATACTGACTGCGCGAGGGCCTGGGGGTGCGGGTCATTCGTGTGCCCGAAGGTCACGAGCTCGGGCAGCGGGCCGTCGGGCAAGGGAGCAAGCTCACCATCGACGAGCGGCTGGTACGCCCCGGGGGAGCGACGCACTGTCTGCGTCGCATTATTGATCAGGATGTCGAGTGGGCCCTGCTCAGCGACAGACTCGGCCAGGCCGATTACTTGAGCGGGGTCGCGCAGGTCGATTCCGACCACGCGAAGGCGGTGCAGCCAGTCTGCCGAGTCGGGCAGGCTCGAGAAGCGACGAACGGCATCCCGCGGAAAGCGCGTCGTGATGGTCGTGTGCGCGCCATCCCGCAGCAAACGCAGCGCGATGTACATGCCGATCTTGGCACGGCCACCGGTGAGCAGTGCACGCTTGCCCGTGAGGTCGGTGCGGGCGTCACGCTTAGCGTGATTGAAGGCCGCACAGCTCGGGCAGAGCTGATGGTAAAACGCATCGACGGTGGTGTACGGCTGCTTGCAGATATAGCAGGGGCGCGCCTTGATCAGTTCGCCGGCGGTCGGCGTCGTCGTGCTGGTGGAGATGGGGATGCCGCGAGTCTCGTCATCAATACGGTCAGCCGCACCCGTAGCGGTTGCTGCAATCACTTCGCGGTCGGCGTCAGCGATGGCAGCACGCTTCTCGAGGCGGCGCTCTTTCTTGACCGCCTTGAACATGGCGGCGGTCGCCCGGCGCACGGTCACAAAGTCGGGGTGTTCTTCATCCATGCCCACCATCTGATTGAGCACCTTGAGGGCAACCTCAAGCTCGGCGGGGTCAAGACCGCTGGGGCCGTGGTCGGGGGCGGATGAAGAATTAGGCACACCCGATTCTACCCGCGCGTCCGGGCGCACCGTGCTCTCGGCGGTCTCCGCTGGCTCTATGCTGACGAGATGATCCTCAGCGTCGTTCTCGCTCTCGCTGGCTCCGTGTTTTACGGCGTCTCCGACTTCTTCGGCGGCCTGAGCACACGACGCCTGCAGGTGGTGCCGGCGACCACGATCATCCACGTCTTCGCCACCGTGTCCCTGCTCATCGCGATGCTGTTCGTCACCGTGAGCTTCGAGCCGGGCGCCATCCTGTGGGGTGGCATTGCCGGAGTAGCCGCCATCGTCGGGCTGCTGACGTTCTACGCGGCGCTCGCCGATGGGCCGATGAGCCTCGTTGCTCCACTCATCGCGGTCGTCGGAGCCGTCGTGCCGGTCGCCTTTGCCGTGGTTTCGGGCGAACGCCTGCCCGTGCTCGCGTGGGTCGCCATCGTGTTGGCCATCGTCAGCGCTTTACTCGTGTCGGTCACCCGTTCGGATGCCGCTGCGCGCGTTCGCCCGCGAACCGTCGTGGTGGGCGTTGTCTCGGGCATCGGTCTCGGTGCAGCTCTCATTGCGCTCGACCAGGCCCCGGAATCTGCAGGTCTCGCGACCGCTGTCGTCGAGATCGCGGTCGGCCTCGCCGCCATGCTGGTCCTGCTCGCGCTCACTCGCCTCAGCACGCCCATCCGCCGCTTCTTTGCGCAGTTCGATCACCAGCCCGAGGGCGGTGCCGTCGTGAGTGTGAATCGGGCCCGGATGCTCGCTGCCGCCGGTGGTTTTCTCGTCGGAGCATCCAACGCCTTCGTGCTGTTCGCGCTGCAGGCCGGAAGCCTCGCCGTCGTCTCAGTTCTCGTGAGCCTGTACCCGCTGGCGACCATTGTGTTGGCGCGCGTCACGCTGCACGAGAAAGTGAGCCGGGTGCAATTGCTCGGAATGGCGCTCGCTCTGATCGCCTCGGTGATGCTTGCTCTGAGCTAGTGACGTGCTGGTTGCGCGCTCGGTACCTGCGCGTTGCGTGCTCGCCGTGCTCCGATGTCCTGTGACCCGGCTACGGTGGAACAATGCCCTCACTCTTGGATGCGCTTCCGACGCCCTTTGACGCAGACGCAACCTATGACGCTTTCGTCGGCTGGGCATCCGGCCGAGGCCTCGATCTTTACCCTGCTCAGGATGAAGCGGTCATCGAGCTCGTCTCGGGTGCCAACGTCATACTCTCCACGCCAACGGGCACGGGAAAGTCGCTCGTAGCGATTGCCGCCCACGCGATTGCGCTCGCCCAAGGGCAGCGCACGTTCTACACCGCGCCCATCAAGGCTCTCGTGAGCGAGAAGTTCTTCGCGCTTGTTGAGGTCTTCGGCGCCGAGAACGTCGGCATGGTCACGGGGGATTCCTCCGTGAACGCCGATGCGCCCATTATCTGCTGCACCGCGGAAATCTTGGCCAATCTAGCGCTGCGCGAGGGGGCGGATGCTCGTGTCGATCAGGTTGTGATGGATGAGTTCCACTTCTACGCCGATCCCGATCGCGGCTGGGCCTGGCAGGTACCGCTGCTGATCCTGCCCAAGGTGCAGTTTGTGCTGATGTCGGCGACGCTCGGTGACATGCAACCGCTGGCGGATGACCTGAGCCGCCGCACTGGCCGCGAAACAAGCCTCATCACGGGTGTCGAACGCCCCGTGCCCCTGCACTACTCGTGGGCCCTCACACCTATCCACGAGACGGTGGAAGAGCTGCTCTCCACCGGGCAAGCACCAATCTACATCGTGCACTTCTCGCAAGCCGCCGCTCTCGAGCGCGCGCAAGCGATGACCAGCATCAAGGTTGTCTCCCGCGAACAGCGTGACCAGATTGCTGACGCGATCGGTGATTTCCGCTTCACGACCGTATTCGGCAAGACGCTCTCGCGCCTCATCCGCTCCGGCATCGGCGTGCACCACGCGGGCATGCTGCCCAAGTACCGCCGCCTCGTCGAGCAACTTGCTCAGCGCGGGTTGCTGCGCGTGATCTGCGGAACCGACACTCTCGGCGTCGGCATCAACGTGCCCATCCGTACCGTGCTGCTGACGCAGCTCACCAAGTACGACGGCACCCGAATGCGTCAGCTGACCGCCCGTGAGTTCCACCAGATCGCGGGTCGGGCCGGTCGCGCTGGTTTCGACACGGCAGGAACCGTCGTCGCTCAAGCCCCCGAGCACGAGTCGGAAAACGCCAAGCTTGTCGCCAAAGCCGGTGACGACACCAAGAAGCTACGCAAAATTGTGCGCAAGAAGCCTCCCGAAGGGTTTGTCACGTGGAGCGAGACCAGCTTCGAGCGGATGATCGCCGCAGAGCCCGAACAGCTCACAAGCAACATGCGCATGAACCACGCGATGATCCTCAACGTGATCGCTCGCGGCGGGGACGTGTTCTCCAACGTGCGCACCCTTGTCGAAGACAACCACGAGCCCCGTCACAAGCAACGTGAACTCGCGAAACAGGCGCTCGCGATCTACCGCACCTTGCGCACCGCTGAGATCGTCGAAGAGCACCGCGTTGCCGACACGATGATCGTGGATGGCGAAGAAGTTGAGAGCTTCGACGAACGCATTGAGATTCGCCTCACGGTCGATCTGCAAGCCAACTTTGCGCTCAATCAACCGCTCTCGCCGTTTGCTGTGGCGTCGTTCGATTTGCTCGATCGCGAGTCGCCGACCTACGCCCTCGACATGATCTCCGTGCTCGAAGCGACACTCGATGACCCGCGCCCGATTCTCTCCCAGCAACAGTTCATGGCTCGTGGCGAGGCCGTCGCGGCGATGAAAGCCGAGGGCATCGAGTACGACCAGCGCATGGAACTGCTCGAAGAAGTCACCTGGCCCAAGCCGCTCGAAGAGCTGTTGGATGCCGCCTTCGACCTGTATCGGGCGAGCCAGCCGTGGATCGGCGACTTCGCCCTCAGCCCCAAGAGCGTCGTGCGTGACCTCTACGAACGCGCGATGACCTTTGCCGACTTTGTCGGCTTCTATGGCCTGGCTCGCAGCGAAGGCCTCGTGCTGCGCTACCTCTCCGACGCCTACCGTGCCACCCGTCAGACCATTCCTGATGACGCCAAGACCGACGAACTCCTCGACCTCATCGAGTGGCTCGGCGAACTTGTTCGCCAGGTCGACTCGAGCCTCATCGACGAGTGGGAGGCCATGACGAACGGGGTCGACTCCGCCACTAGTGGTGAGCCGGTCTTGCCGCCTGCTCCGGCATCCGTTGTCACGAATGCTCGCGCGTTTCGCGTTCTCGTGCGCAACGAAATGTTCCGTCGCGTGCAACTCGCGGCTCGCGACGACGCGGTCGCTCTCGGCGAGCTGGATGCCGCAGCCGGCTACGACGAAGAAGCATGGGGCGAGGCGCTCGACCGCTACTTTGACGAGCACGACTCTCTCTCCACGGCGGGTGACGCGCGGGGCCCCGCGATGATCACCATCACCGAGGAGCCCGGGCAGTGGCACGTGCGGCAAATCATTGAAGACCCGGAGGGCAACCACGACTGGTCGATCAACGCGACCGTGGATCTCGCTGAGTCTGCTGCCGAGGGCATCGCTGTCGTGCGCGTGACAGGCTTTAGCCGCCTCGATTAGTTGGCGCCGACGACAGCAGTAACGTCAGCAGTGCTTCGAGCAGGGCATAACGTGACGCTCACGGGTGTTGAATAGAACCATGACCCGCGATCAACGTTTTGTGCTGACCATCGCGATTCTGGCGTCGTTTGTTGCCTTCCTCGATGGCTCCGTCATCAATGTTGCGCTTCCCGCGATTAGCTCTGAATTGGGCGGTGGGCTGAGCACCCAGCAGTGGGTTGTCGACGCCTACCTGATCACGCTGGGCTCACTCATTCTGCTCGCAGGTTCCCTCTCCGACGTGTTCGGTCGGCTCGTTATTCTGCGGATCGGTCTCATCGGCTTTGGCATTGCATCGCTGCTCATCGCTCTTGCGCCCAACGCCGAATTGCTCATTGTGTTGCGCGGCGTTCAAGGCATCGCCGGCGCGCTCCTCGTGCCGAGCTCTCTTGCCTTGATCATGTCAACGTTCCGCGGCACAGCGCAGGCTCATGCCATCGGGCAGTGGACGGCCTGGACGAGTGCCGCGTTTATCGTGGGCCCCGTGCTCGGCGGTGCCTTTGTCGACCTGCTCAGCTGGCGCCTCGTCTTCGCCATCAACGTCGTCCCGATCGCAATCACGCTGTGGCTGCTCGTGAAGCTTGGTCACCGGGATGAACGCAAAGCCCACACGCGCATCGACTTCCTCGGCGCCGCCCTCGGAATCGTCGGGCTTGGCGGCCCGGTCTTTGCGCTCATCGAGCAGGGAAACTTGGGCTGGGATAGCCCCGCCGTCTACGTACCACTCGTGGTCGGCATCCTGAGCTTCATTGCTTTTATCGTGTGGCAGCGCCGCGCGACGCAGCCGATGCTGCCGCTCGAGTTGTTCCGCCACCGCAATTTCAGCATGGGGAATATCGCGACGTTCTTTATCTATGGCGCGCTCGGTCTCGGCGGATTCATTACGGTCGTGTACCTGCAAGAGGTGGCTGGATACTCGGCCACCTTCGCGGGCTTCGCGTTCTTGCCCTCGTCGCTCGGAATCATTCTGCTCTCCTCGTTCTTTGGTCGTTTGAGCGGCAAGTACGGCCCGCGCTTGTTCATGACGCTCGGTCCGTTCCTCGGCGGAGTCGGCTATGTGACGTTCTTAGGGCTGGGGGAGTCAGTCAACTACGTGACCGAAGTGCTGCCCGGTGTGCTGTTGTTCTCCGTCGGGCTCTCGATGACAGTCGCCCCGCTCACTTCTGCCATCTTGGGAGCGATTTCGGCCGAGCAAGCGGGGATCGGCTCAGCCGTCAACAACGCGGTGTCACGGATTGCCGGGCTCGTCACAGTCGCGCTCATCGGAGTGCTCACGGTCGGTTCCCTTTCGCCCGACAACTTTCACCGCGTCGTGATCGTGACGGCGGCCCTGCTGTTCGCCGGCGCTCTCACTTCGCTGCTGGGCATCCGTAATCCGGCTGTCGCTGCAGACGAACCGAGCGACATCGCCCCGCCGTTGGCGTAGCGCGCTAGCTAAGTTGCGGTGCCGACAGCACCAGAAGAGCTGCAGTGATGGCGGCGGCGACAATCGTCAAGCGGAAGAGCAAACGCTGAAGGGTTCCCCGCGCGATCAGAACCACGCTCACTCCCGCAATAGCGACGATGGCGACGAAGCCGGTGAGGGCAAGAGCGCTCGGAGCGGTGCCGGGCCCGAACACCACCGCGATGCTCGAGCCGATCAGCCCGACGGCGATCGCAGTGGCGGAAAGCCGGGTGCCCAGAGCGTGCGGCAACCCGCGCACCCCGGTGCTCGAATCGTCGTCTAGGTCGGGCAGTACGTTGCTGAAGTGGGCCGCAACTCCCAAGAGCGCTCCCGCCGCAATCGCCCACGGTGCAGCAAGCTGCGCAGTGCCGGCAGCAAGGGTCACGATGGCGGGCAGCGATCCGAATCCTGCGATGTACGGCACAACGGAGAAGAGTGTCGCCTTGAGCCCCAGGTTGTACAGCCAGCCGCTGGCAAGAAACACTGCATGGCCAAGGGCCGCAAGCGGCCCGAGGAGCAACGAAAGAACAATGGATGTCGCGGCAAGCCCCAGGGCGATGCCCGCAACCTGCGTGGCGGAGACTTCGCCGGACACGACGGGTTTATCGGTCCGGCCGGAGGAACGGTCGCGCTCAGCGTCAAGCCAGTCATTCGAGAGTCCTACCGACAACTGATTCGCCAGAATCGCGGCGGTCAGGATGGCGATTCGCCACCCCTCGAGGCCGTAACCCCACGCGAGTGCCAACACGATCACGGTCACCGCGGCGGTGGGGCCGGGGTGAGACGACCGGAGGAGAGCGCGCATCATGCGCCAAGAGTAGTCGCAGACTCGAGTCGTGATGCGGACTCTCAGCCGCGGTGTTCTATGTTGAACTCGTGAGTGAAGTTTTTGATGCTTCGGTGCTAGCCGCCAAGCTGCCCGGCACCTGGTGCGTTGAGGCGACCAATTTTCCGATGTGGCTCGATGGAACGCGCCATAACCCGGAGTTTAGCTACGAGACCGCCGAGGGTGACGAGCTCACTTTCGCTGACACCGTGAGCTACACAACTCGCGGTGGCGAGCAGAAGACCATCGTCGGCACCGACCGTTTGCGGGGCGATGAATTCGTCTGGCGCGGGCAAGGCTGGTTGAAGGTGCTCACGAGTCGCTGGCAAGTTGTCGGGGCTGACGATGCCTTTGACACCATCGTGCTGCGGTTCTCACGATCGCGCCTCACGCCCGCCGGTATCGACGTTCTCACGCGCAAGGGCGTGGAGGTACCTGTCGTACGAACAACCGTCGCTCACGCCACCGATCAGTTTGGTCTCACCGCAGAAGATTTCGCTTCGTTGACCTGGCTCTCCTGACCCGCTCGCGTCGAAGCCGGGTACGATCGCTGCATGATGATCGCGCGACGAATCCCTGCGATCGCCGCCGCTGTAGCCGCGACGCTCGTACTCGCCGGGTGTACCGCCGCTGCTCACCCCGACGTCGTTCCTGCTCCGACCTTTGCGCCGCGACCTGAGGCGCAACCGGTAGATCCGATCGCTCAGTACGCGACTGACCGACTCTCCACCATGTCGCTCCGCCAGAAGGTGCTCAGCATGCTCATGGTGCACGTTCCCGGCGAATCACCGGCCGCGCGAGTGAGTAGCGCTCTCGACGGCGTCGGCGGTTTCATTCTGATGGGGGATAACATCCCGGGCAGCTTGGGCGAATTGAAAGCCGATACGGCCGCGCTGAGCTCAGAGGCGGGCTTGCCTGTGCTGGTCGCCACTGACCAAGAGGGCGGCATCGTTCGCCGAGTTCCTACCGACGATGCGGCATCGGCGTTACAACTTCGCTCTCAAGCCCCCGACGCAGCCTTCGAGGCCTTCGCCCAGCGCGGTGCCTTGCTCGAATCTGTCGGCGTCTCGGTGAACTTTGGCATCGTCGCCGATATCGCCAGCGACTCGTCCAGCTTCATTTACGAGCGATCGTTCGGAGCAACGGGCGCGGATGCCGGGGCGCGCGTTGCGGAGGCCGTGCAGGGGGAGTCGATGGTGCTCTCCACTCTCAAACACTTCCCGGGCCACGGAGCTGCCGCGGGAGACTCGCACTCAAGCATCCCGACGACGTCGCTGTCCTTTGCCGACTGGGAGAAGACGCATGCTGTTCCTTTTGAGGACGGCATCGAAGCGGGCGCGCCCCTGGTGATGTTCGGCCATCTGAAATTCACAGCGGTGGATGAGGAACCGGCGACGTTCTCGACCCGCTGGCATGAGATTCTGCGTGACGATCTCGGTTTCGACGGCATCGCGATCACGGATGACATGGGCATGTTGGAGCGCTCCGGCGTCGCCGAATACTCCAACCAGATCAGCAACGCAGTGCGGGCGATTGAAGCCGGAAATACGATGCTGCTCTATGTCGGAGCGGTCGATACGGAAGGAATTGTCGCCGCCGTTACCCAGGCCGTTGACGAGGGCGAACTCGATGAGGCGCTCATTGACGATGCCGCGGGGCGATTGCTTGAGTTGCGGCGCGAACTCTCCGGTGAGACCGGGCGCTTCGTTGCCTGTCTCGCGCAGTGCAGCGCGCTCGTCGGCTAACTAGCTCGTGCCGTCGTCGCCCACAATTTCTTCATGAACTCGGCGGACGTCTTCAAGCAGTGAGCCGATCAGAATCCAGTGCTGCGGATGCGGGGTCAATACCGTCAGCGGAGCGGTGAGCGTCAGCAGTTCCCGCGTCGGCGGCGCGGCTTCTCGTTCGCTGGGGGAACGCCCGCGCAGCCGCAGGTCGTGAGCGGCCCTTTCCAGTTCTTGCGCGATTGACAACGCCACGGGGTCGGTCGCAAGGTCGGAGTCGTAGCGGTCGTGAATAGCGCGCGCCATTCCGAGGGTGCGTGTGACCAATACGGTGAGCATCGCGAAGAGTTCGCGGTCGCGGTGCAGAATTCGGTGGTGCTTGCTGCGTCGCGGATTCAGAGTGAGGCTGTCGGCGCCCTTGCGCAGGGCGGCGGAGGCCGCGTCGCGCAGCTCTTTGAGGTGGCGAGAGTCGGCGAGCAGAACGTCGAGTTCGGCATCCGTTTTGGGTACGCGCAGGGCTGACGCTAGCGACTCGAGCGCGGCCGCCGTGTGCTTGGTGAGAAGTAACACTGCGGTGTGCGCGGGGCTCACGATGACGGGCGCAACGATGGCGAGATTCACGATCAAACCGATCATGGCGCCAATGATCGTTTCTATGATGCGATCAACGGCATATTCGGCATTCTGCCCGCCGAGAGCGATCACGAGCATCGCACTGATGGGAATCTGGTTGGCAGATCCAGCGCTGAGTTTGAGAGCCCACGCCACCACCACTGCGAGAACGATCACCATCAAGATGACCCAGCTGGAGGTGCCGAAGATCTGACCGGCGCCGAGCGCAATGACCACGCCCGCCACGACACCGATACTGCGCTCGAGGCCCTTCTCGATCGACTGCGTCACGCTCGGCTGCACGACGAGCAGCGCAGCGATCGCGGCAAAGATCGGTAGCGGTTGCTGCACGACGAAACCGGCAACGACCCACGCAATTACCGCGGCGACAGATGTTTTGAGCACCTGAAGCAGCGGTGAACGACGCGCAATTACCAGCGTCGTTACGAACTTCACTGCGGTGTCTTTGCTTCCGAGATCGCGTCGGCGGCGCGCACGAGGGCCAAATGGCTGAGCGCTTGCGGAGTGTTTCCGGCCTGGCGATTGTTGGTGGTGTCGTATTCCTCACTAATGAGCCCGACATCATTGGCGAAACCAACGAGGCGATCCATGAGCACGGTCGCGTCATCGACGCGGCCCGAGGACGCGTACTGCTCTACCAACCAGAACGAACACGTCAAGAACGGGTTCTCGCCGTCGGGCAAGCCGTCGACGCCACTCTCGGTGCGGTACCGCAACACGAGGCCATCGTGCAGCAATTCTTCTTCGATGGCAGCAACAGTGCCGAGCATCCGCGGGTCGTCAGCTTTGAGGTAGCCGACCTGAGGCAGTTGCAACAGCGATGCGTCTACGCCGGTGCCGCCGTAGTACTGCGTGTACGTGCCACGTTCGGCATCCCAACCATCGCGCTCGATCTCTTGACGAATTTCTTCGCGGATGCCGATCCACTTGTCGACGGGGCCTTCGAGTCCGAACTCTTCCACGGCCGTGATTGCACAGTCCATCGCAGCCCAGAGCATCACTCGGGAGTGCGTGAAGTGGCGCTCGGGACCACGAATTTCCCAGATGCCGTTGTCGGGACGGTTCCAGTTGTCTTCGACGTGAGACATCAGGGCGCGCTGAAGCGGCCAGGAGAAGTCATTCTCGTGAACGCCGGAACGTCGTGCGGCCTGCAGCGCGATCATGACTTCGCCAAAGACGTCGCCTTGGAACTGATCGAAAGCTCCGTTGCCCACGCGAACGGGGGAAGCGCCTTCGTAGCCCGGCAGCGAAGTGAGCTCACGCTCTTCAAGCCAGCGTTCGCCCGAGAGGCCGTACATGATCTGCACGTCGGCGGGGTCGCCCGCGATCGCGCGCAGAAGCCAGCGGCGCCACGCTTCAGCCTCGGCAACGTAGCCGTGGTCGAGAAGAACGTGGAGAGTGAGAGCAGCGTCGCGCAGCCAGACGTAGCGGTAATCCCAGTTGCGTGTGCCACCGAACCACTCGGGGAGGCTCGTCGTTGCCGCGGCAACAATTCCGCCAGTGTCTTCATGAGTGAGTACTCGAAGTACGAGCAGTGATCGCTTGACGATCTCGCGGTACTGTTCGGTCGGTTCGCAGTGCGCCGACCAGTTGAGCCACCACTGGCTCGTGGTCTCGAGCACAGCATCTACGTTGACCTGGGGCGGAGGATTGCGGTGCGCGGGGTACCAGGTCATGGTCAAGTCGCGAACCTCGCCCGCGCTCACCGTGAACTCGCCGCGGTGAGTGTGCTCGGAGGCGTGCATTTCCACACCGCGCGCAACGATGGCATCGGGGCCGGCAACGCCGATGATGGCGTGGCCGCCTGATTCGGGCGCCTGGTGCAACCACGGCAGGGCAGTGGCATAGCCAAAGCGGATCAGCATCTCGGCGTACATCTCGACAGAGCCACTGATGCCGCGGACGCGACGGATGACATCGGCTCGACGGTTGCCGTGAGGCATGAAGTCAGTGACTTCGGCTTCGCCGGTTTCGGTCACCCAATTGGTGACGAGGATGAAGGTATTGGGTTGGTACTTGCGTGTCACCGTGACGGTGGCGGGAGCATCCACACTCGCTCGCGGAGCCACGAGCCAGCGGCCATGGTCTTCGTTGCCGAGCAACGCTCCAAACATTGAGGCGGAGTCGAAACGCGGGAAGCAGAGCCAGTCGATGCTCCCGTCTTTTCCGATGAGGGCAGCAGTCTGACAGTCGCCGATGAGGGCATAGTCTTCGATTGGTAACGCCATTAGTCAATCATTGCAGCGTCGCGGCTCGTGTTCCTGTACATCGCGGCATTCGTGCGCCAAATTTAACAAAGCAATTCTGCTTTAGTCGTTGATCAGGCCCAGCTCGCGAAGTTCGATCGCCAAACGGGCGCCATCGGGGGCATACCGCCACGGAACGGATGACTCACGCTCGCGTTCCGCAATCTTGCTGCGGCCACCCGCGAGTACAGCTTCACCGGTCGAGAGCTGGCGGATGGCGACGGCGGCGACGTTCTCGGGGTGGCTGGCGACGAACTCGCCATAGATTTCTTCATCGTGCTGGCCGTCATCGCCGACCAGTAGCCACTTCACGTGCGGAAACTCTGAAGCGAGGCGCCGAAGGTTGGCGCGCTTGTGCTCAGCGCCACTGCGGAACCAACGATCGTGAGTGGGACCCCAGTCGGTCAGCAGCATTGCGCCGCGCGGGTACAGGTTGCGGCGTAGAAAACGTGTCAGCGTCGGGGCAACGTTCCACGCGCCAGTAGAGAGGTAGATCACGGGAGAGCGGGGATTTGCCCGAGTGATGCGGTCGTACAGCACGGCCATGCCGGCGACCGGACGTCGTGCGTGCTCGTCGAGCACGAAGGTATTCCATGCGGCGAGCAGCGGGCGGGGGAGTGCGGTCACCATGACGGTGTCGTCGACATCGGAGATCACGCCAAACTCTGTGGTGGGATCAACAACGAAAATATGAGCCGTGGTGGGGTCAGAGCCGGCCGAGTCGAGGGTGGCAGTCTGCCAGCCCGGAGACTGAGCGACCTTAACCTGTTCGTCGATCACTCCGCCACGCCCGGGCGTTAATTGCACCTGAATTCCACCGATGGTGACGGTGACCACTTCAGAGTTCACGGGGATGCTGAAGAAGCTGCGCCAGCCGCGTACCTTCTCAGCGCGCTTCTTGGAGGCTTCGGTACCGCGCGTCAGAACGACGCGACAGAGAACTCGAGCCCATCCCTCTGTCGCATAGCTGCTGTACGGAATGATCGTGGTGGTGAGCCCGCGCTTGCGGCCGCGGCGTTCACGCCAGCGATGGAAGGCATCCTCGATTCGAGCGGCTCGATGAAGAATCTCACCCGCTGTTTGGCTAGGGGAGTGGGACTTGCCGGTTCGAGCCATTACTCCAGCCTAGGCTCCAGCGCGCCCCTCGTGTGTTCACGACAACTGTCGACGAGCGCTCAACTCTGGGGTTCGGCGTGCAACTGTTCACTCAGAGTTGCGGATGCGGCTACCGTCGCGTCAACGAGCAGACGGTCGCCGCGCGTGCGGGGATCGACCCATTCGTCGATCGAATCGTGATCGAGGATGACCGGCATCCGGTCGTGGATGTCAGCAAGAGCCCCGGTTGCCTGCTGGGTCAGCATGGTCGTGGTGAGATGCCAGCGCGCTGGATCGTCGGGGTCAGCGGCGGGATCCTTCCACCAGGAGTAGAGCCCGGCGAAGTAGAGGAGGCCTTCTGGTGGTGCGATGTAGTGGGGAACCGGCGTAGGCCCCGACTTCTGGGTTTCGAAGTATCCGATGGCGGGAAGCACCGCGCGCTGACTGACGATGGCCGAACGAAACGTGGGCTTCTCGGTAACGGTCTCACTGCGCGCATTGAAGGTGGGGTATTTGCCGCGCAGTACAGGGGAGAAGGGAGGAGTCAACCACCACTGCGCGAGGGCCGCGCGTGGTACCAATTCAGACGAAGGATCGTCGCGGTCTGTCAACGTCTTGAGCAGGATTGGCACCTGATCGGTGGGTCGCACAATCGGTGTGGCGAGCCAGTCTGCCTGCCACTCTTCGGGCGGCCGCCCGGTCGCCGTCACAAATTCGGTGATCATCTGGTTCACCGTGTCGTCCATCGCAAATCGACCGCACATATATGAACTTTACGGTCTTATTTCAGAAAAAGTGAGCTTCTACCCAGCGTAGAACAATCGTTCTAAAGGTTAGGATTGATCAGAAACCGAGAAGGGGGCCATTGTGTCCGCACAAACAACAACCATTGAAATCGCGGCTGAACCAGCAGTCTCGCTTCGCAACGAGCCGGTGCAAGCACGTAGCACCGCTCGTTTAACCGCACTACTTGATGCAGCAGCATCCATCGTCGACGAGGTCGGCATTGAGCGACTAACCACCGCTATGGTCGCCGAACGCGCGGGAGCGTCGATCGGCACCGTTTACCGTTATTTCCCTGACCGCATCGTTTTGTTGCAGGCTTTGGGATCGCGCAACTTTGAGCGCGTGATGGCTCGTATTACCGAGGCCATCAACGATCCAGCACACGCTGACTGGCGAGCTGCGCTGAGCAACGCGTTCGCCACTGTGATCGACACGTACCGCACCGAACCCGGCTTCCGTGGTCTTCGCGTTGGTGACCAGCTCGACTTGCGCCCGCTGCCTAATGGCCGCACGTTCAAGTCGTTGGTCGCTGAGCGAATCGTCGAAGCCCTTTCGGCGCGATTCGGCGTTGAGAACTCGGCAGCAACGCGCTTCACGCTCGAAGCCAGCCTTGAAATGAGCGATGCACTTGTCGCTCGTGCGTTCTTGATGAACCCGCAGGGTGACGAGGAATTCATTTCGGTGAGCACCTCGTACGTTCGCGGCTTCATTATGGAGAACATCGGCTGGTAGCTGATTTCGCTCTATGCGAATTTGCCTGAGTTATACCCAATCGGGAATGACAGCGGCGTCGAATACTGTTTAGCTATTAATGCTGGCAAGTGTCGATCCGCGCATGGGCGCGAGGAATGAGCCGAAATCATGATTGAATTTCGTGCAGTAACCAAGCGTTTCCCCGACGGGACCGTGGCCGTCGAAGACTTTAATCTCGTGATTCCGTCGCGAAAGATCACAGTCTTCGTCGGGTCATCGGGCAGTGGTAAAACCACTCTGCTCCGAATGATCAACCGAATGGTCGATCCCACGGATGGCGATATCGAGATCGATGGCGACAGCATCATGAGCAAAGAGCCGGTGGCTCTGCGACGCAGCATCGGCTACGTCATGCAGAACTCCGGGCTTCTTCCGCACTTCAAAGTGATCGACAACGTCACTACAGTGCCGATGCTCAATGGCGTGCCTAAAAAGCAGGCTCGTGAACAAGCTCTCGAGCTGCTCGATACCGTGGGCCTCAGCCGCAGCATTGCCGACCGGTACCCGAGTCAACTGTCGGGCGGCCAACAGCAGCGCGTTGGTGTGGCACGCGGCCTCGCCGCTAACCCCAACATCCTGCTGATGGATGAGCCGTTCGGTGCGGTTGACCCGATCGTGCGCGCGGAGCTGCAGCAGGAGACAATCCGTTTGCAGCATGAGCTCGACAAGACGATCGTCTTTGTCACCCACGATATTGACGAAGCATTTCTGTTGGGCGATCAGGTCGTCATCCTCGAAAAGGGCGCCAAGATTTCTCAGGTCGGCAGCCCCAACGAGATCATGGCGGCTCCCGCGAGCGACTTCGTAGCGAATTTCATCGGCACCGACCGCGGCAAGCGGGCTCTCACGCTCAAGAAAACAGCGGCGGGAACGATCCTGGTAGACAGTGAAGGCCGCGGCGCTGGCGTTCTTGTCGGGGGATCGGAGTCGGCGTGACGTGGATCATCAATAATCTTGATCTGATCTGGGGCCTCACGCTTGAACACATTCGGCTGAGCATCCCGCCGATTGTTATCGGCTTCCTCATTTCTATCCCGTTGGGTTGGCTGGCGTATCGCTTCAAGCTCACTCGCGGCATCCTGCTGACCCTTGCCGGTTTGCTGTACACGATTCCGTCGCTCGCACTGTTCGTGATCCTGCCGCCGCTGTTAGGCATCAGCTTCCTCAGCGAGCTCAACATCACCATTGCGCTCACGCTCTATGCCGTGGCCATCATGGCTCGTTCGGTAGCGGATGCTCTGGCCTCAGTTGATCCGGCGATCCGTCAATCGGCCACCGCTGTAGGGTTTGGCGGCTGGCGTCGATTCTGGACCGTCGACTTCCCGCTCGCGGGCCCCGTGGTGCTCGCGGGTCTCCGTGTCGCTGCTGTGTCGACGGTGAGCCTCGTGACTGTCGGAATTCTCATTGGAGTGCAGAGCCTCGGCTACCTCTTCACTAACGGCTTTCAGCGCCGAATCTTGGAAGAGATCTTTGCCGGGGTCGTGATGACAGTGATTGTCGCGTTGTTGATCGACCGCGCTCTGGTACTGCTGGGCCGGATGCTCATGCCCTGGACGACGGTCGCCAAGCAAAAGGCGCCCGCTCCCGCACTGGAAGGAGCGCCCGCGTGAACTTCCTCATAGAAGCAGTGCAATGGCTCTTCTCTCCGGAGCGACTCGAGGGCAGCAATCCGATTCCGCTCAGGCTCGAAGAGCACCTTTTCTACACCTTCTTTTCGGTGATCGTTGCGGCGCTCATTGCGATTCCCCTCGGTTTCTACATCGGGCACACGGGTAAGGGGCGCGACTTCGCCGTCGGGTTGTCGGGAGCTGCACGCGCCCTGCCTTCGTTTGGTCTCATCCTGCTTCTCGTGCTGTTGATTGGGGTAACTCAGGTTCAACTCCAGCTCGCAGCGATCACAGCGTTCGTACTTTTGGCCATTCCGTCGATTCTGGCGGGAGCGTATGCGGGAATAGAAGCGGTAGACCGCCGCGTTATTGATGCTGCGCGAGCGGTCGGTATGACGGAGTGGCAAATCCTGTGGAAGGTAGAAGTTCCGCTGGGGCTTCCGCTGCTCATTGGCGGCCTTCGCGCGGCAACGCTGCAGGTCGTCGCTACCGCGACACTCGCGGCCTACGTGGGGCTTGGCGGCCTAGGAATTTACATTTTCCGCGGCCTCCCTCTCCAGCGTTATGACGAGATGTTAGGCAGTGCGTTGCTGATTGCAGCGCTCGCTCTGGTTC
This sequence comes from Salinibacterium sp. VpJ6, assembly GCF_059767345.1. Classification (NCBI taxonomy): domain Bacteria; kingdom Bacillati; phylum Actinomycetota; class Actinomycetes; order Micrococcales; family Microbacteriaceae; genus Salinibacterium; species Salinibacterium sp. VpJ6. The sequence continues at coordinate 490,577 of NZ_JBSOQL010000001.1, read as the reverse complement.
TCGATGGAATATTTGCGCTCATCCAACAATTTGCGGTTCCCCGCGGAGTTTCGGCTGGGCGTGCTAAAGATGTCCGCACGTCATCAACTCGACGACGTGCGGTGGCAGCAAAACCTGCCCAAGAAAGAAGAGGATAGAAATGTTCACAGCTAAGAACAAAGGCCGGCTCGCGCTTGGCGCCGCCGCGGTCGGGGTTGCAATTGCCCTGTCAGGGTGTGCAACTGGTAATCCCCTGGACTCCGGATCGAGTGACGAGAACACCAACAGCGACACCATCGTTGTCGGCTCGCAGGCTTACTACTCGAACGAAATCATTGCCGAGATCTACTCGCAGGCACTGGAGAACGCTGGCTTCGAGGTCGAGCGTCAATTCCAGATCGGCCAGCGCGATGCTTACCTGCCCGCTCTCGAGAGCGGCGAAGTAGACATCATCCCCGAATACACGGGAAACCTCCTCCAGTTCTACAGCGCTGACACCACGGCAACGGCCTCAGAGGATGTCTACGCTGAACTCGCTGATGCTCTGCCCGAGGGCCTCACGGTTCTCGAACAGTCGTCGGCTACCGACCAAGACTCCTACAACGTGACCGCTGACTTCGCGGCAGCTAACTCGTTGACGAGCCTCGCGGACCTCGCCGATGTCGCGGACCTCAAGCTCGGTGGAAACGCTGAACTCGAAGAGCGCCCTTATGGTCCTGCCGGGCTCAAGGACGTCTACGGCGCCACGGTCGGCTTCACCGCGACCGGTGACACCACCGTTGCCGCACTCGTCGAGGGAACCATCAACATGGCTAACGTCTACAGCGCCGACCCGCGCATCCAGACCGAAGGCCTCGTTACCCTGACCGACCCTGAGGGCCTGTTCTTGGCCTCGAACGTCGTGCCTCTGGTGAACGCAGACATCGCTGACTCGATCGCCGATGTCATCAACGCCGTCAACGCCAAGCTCACCCCTGAGGGCCTCGTTGCTCTCAACGTGGAAAGCACCGTTGACAAGATGTCGTCCGACGACATGGCCACCGCATGGTTGAGCGCCAACGGCCTCAGCTAACGCTGGCTACAACAGAACACGCTGCTGGCTAGTCCAGCACCGAGGGGCGGATGCACGTGCATCCGCCCCTCGGTCGTTAAGAGTTATTCTGCGTCGTGGTGTTCCATGTGACGCTGTTGCGAGCGATGCAGCAGCTTCTTAGCGATCACCGTGACGATCGCAATGACGGCGACGATGGCGACGAAAATATAGCCCGCGTAGTGCAGCTGATCGAGCAGCTCCCGAAAACTGCCTGCCGTGAGGGCCCCGACAGAGACGTACGCGATTGACCAAATGCTGGTGGCGGGAACGGTCCACGCCATAAAAGTGCGGTATCGCATCGTGCTCATGCCCACGGTCACCGGGATGAGCGAGTGCAGCAAGGGCAAAAAGCGTGAGATGAATACGGCAATTCCACCTCGGCGCCCCAGATAGCGTTCGGCCTGGACCCAGTGCTGTTCGCCAATGCGCTTGCCAAGTCTCGAGTGCCGAATCTTGGGACCAAAGTAGCGGCCAAGGGCGAACCCCACGCTCTCACCGATCAAGGCTCCCACGATCACGACCGCGATGAGGATGGCCGCCTCGAAGACGCTCCCCACGGCTGTGCTTGCCACCAACACCACGGTGTCGCCGGGCACGAGAAGGCCGACCAATATCGACGTCTCCAGCATGATCGCGACGCCCGCGAGAATAGTGCGGAGCACCGGATCGACCGACTGCACGGTGTCAAGAATGTAGCTCAGCGCATCGTTGACCCACTGACCAAAGCCGCCACCGGCAGCACTCGGTTCAGCGCTCAGAATGAGGTCTACGGGATCCACGGAACGAGCCTAGCGAGCAAAACCGAAAGCTCACTGGCTAAATGGGGCGCGCCAAAGCGCCGAGTCGAGTGCGCCACTGTTCGAGACGACCAGGCTTCTCGGCAAGCTCCGGGCCATCGACCCACTTCGAGACAATGCGGATGCCGTGCAGCGCATTCACGACCCAGACTTCGGTGCCCGCGAGCTCCGCCGGGGTGACCGCTTCTTCGTGGGTATCGAGCCCGAGCGCGCGGGCCAACGTCAGCACGCTGCGGGCGGTAACGCTATCAACACGTTCGAGCTCTGCCGGCGGACCGCAGAGAATCTCTCCACGCCACCACAGCACAGCGCTGTACGCGCCTTCGATGACGAATCCTTCGTCGGTGAGCAGAATCGCCTCGTCGGCACCGTGGGCACGCGCTCCCGACTGCAGCGCGCCCATCGCGTCGATATCGGGGCCTTTGACCGCAGGCACGGTGCGCGGGTCGGCACCCCGAAAACTTACGGCCGTGGCCGAGCGCTTCAATTCGGGGTTCGCGCGCAAGCGCAGAAAGAACTCGGCTCCGCGCAGCTCGACACGCGGAAACCACGTGCCGGCCCGGGGGAGAGCGGCGATCGCAGCTGTGAAGAACTGCTCGGCAGTTTCTTGCTGGGCGGCGGGTACGGCATCCAGAAACCGTTGGCGATGCAGATTGAGGGCGAGCACTGAGCCCGAGTTCACGAGCCAAGAATCGGCGACGGTCATCGGGGTTGTCGGCACCTCGTCGAGGGAGATCTCGAGAAGTTTGTCGTTCTGCCACCGATAAATTGCGTCCGCACTCATAGGCTTAGGTTATGCGCTCTCGCGTCTTGACTGCTGCCTTGCCGCGCTGGGTTGACCCCGCGGCGGTGTTTAGCGAACTCATGGCGCAGCAGGCATCGGATGCCGCTGGTGCCGTCTGGCTCGACAGCGGAGCGGCGGCTAATTCGGGGCGCAGCTACCTCGCCGTTTCGACTCGGGCTGTGCTGAGCACGGAGCTCAACGAACCGGTCTTCGAGTGGATGCGCCGCGAGTTCGCAGCGACGGACATCGATCACTCTGCTGCACCCGCAGGCTTTCGGCTGGGCTGGGTCGGGTGGCTCGGGTACGAGCTCCGCCGCGAATCGCTCGGAGTCGAGGTGACAACGCCTGCAGTGACCCCGGATGCCGCCTGGCTGTGGGTAGATCGTGTGATCGTGGTCGACCACGGGTCTCGCTCGCTCAGCGTGCTCGCGCTCGGCGAGAGTTGGACGGGCGAGCTCGCGCAGTGGCGCGACAGTATCGCGGCTCTCGTGGCGGCAGCGGCAACCCGCACCCCAACCCCAACCTCAACCTCAACCCGCACCGCAACCGCAACAACCGCACCGACGACCTCCCAGCCCGCCCCCACCGCGCCCCAGCCCGCCCCCACCGCGGTCTGGCGCGACTCCGACGCCGACTACCTCGAGATGATCGCGGCGTGCCAGAGGTCGATCGTCGAAGCCGACGCCTACCAGTTGTGCCTCACGACGAGCGTGCACGTCGACCACGGCGACAGGCCCGCTGATCCGGTCGCTACGTATCTCGCTCTGCGCCACGCCAACCCCAGCCATCACGGCGGCTTCATGCAGGTGGGCGAGATCTCGCTGCTCAGTTCCACGCCTGAGCAGTTCTTAGCGATGGATCCCTCGGGGCTCATCGAGACGAAGCCCATCAAGGGCACGCGTCGCCGCAGCGCTGACCCCGCCGAAGACCAGCGCCTTGCCGCCGAGCTGCTGGCCAGCGATAAAGAGCGCGCCGAAAACCTCATGATCGTCGATCTCATGCGCAACGACCTCGGACGGGTGTGCGAGGTCGGCTCCGTCACGGTACCGAAACTGTTCGCCGTGGAAAGCTACGCGACCGTGCATCAGCTCGTCAGCACCATCCGGGGTCAATTGCGCGCCGACGTGAGCGCCGTCGATGCCATCAAGGCTTCATTCCCAGCGGGATCGATGACCGGCGCCCCCAAACACTCCGCGACTCTCATCCTCGATTCGCTCGAGCGTGCCCCGCGCGGCATCTACTCTGGCGTCTTCGGGTACGTGGGGCTCGACGGTGCCGTTGACCTCGCCATGGTCATCCGTTCTATCGTCATGGATGCTCGGGGCTCAACGATCGGCGCCGGCGGCGGAATCACGGCCCTCTCGGTACCCGAAGAAGAGCTGGCCGAGGTCAAGTTGAAGGCAGCAGCGCTGCTGCGAGTGCTGGGTGTTTCGGGCGACTAAGCGGTCGCGCATCCACTCTCGGTCGTAGTGAACGACCGGTCTACCGTGTTGCTGTGTACTGTGAGATGCGTCAACTCATAGACAATGGAATAACCCGACACTTTTTGGCCCCCTCGAGCGCGGCCGTGAGTTGGGTAATCTTAGATCTTCCCTGTAACGAATTGAGAGTGTTTACGTGACTGAGCAGCCCAACTTTGCTGGTGCACACGACGACCGCGAGAGTGGCTCGGACTACGATGTAGCCGCCATTCACGCTAAGTGGCAAGCCAAGTGGGAAGAGCTTAAGCCGTTCGCGACGAGCGACCCCGAAGACAAGCGCCCGCGCAAGTACATTCTCGACATGTTCCCGTACCCCTCGGGCGACTTGCACATGGGTCACGCCGAGGCCTACGCCTTTGGTGACATCGCGGCGCGGTACTGGCGTCAGCGTGGCTTCAACGTTCTTCACCCCATTGGCTGGGACTCCTTCGGTCTTCCTGCTGAGAACGCCGCCATCGAGCGCGGCATTGACCCTCGCGGTTGGACGTACGACAACATCGACCAGCAGAAGAAGAGCATGAAGCTCTACGGCGTTTCCTTCGACTGGGACCGCGTTCTGCACACGAGCGACCCCGAGTACTACAAGTGGAACCAGTGGCTGTTCCTCAAGATGTACGAAAAGGGCCTCGCGTACCGCAAGGATTCGTGGGTCAACTGGGACCCGGTAGATCAGACCGTTCTCGCCAATGAGCAAGTTCTGGCCGATGGCACGTCCGAGCGTTCGGGCGCGATCGTCCTCAAGAAGAAGCTCACGCAGTGGTACTTGAAGATCACCGACTACGCCGACCGCCTGCTCGACGACTTGAACCAGCTTGAGGGCGCATGGCCGTCGAAGGTGCTTTCGATGCAGCGCAACTGGATCGGCCGTTCGGTTGGTGCGGATGTCGACTTCGAGATCGAAGGTCGTGACGAGAAGGTCACCGTCTTCACGACGCGCCCCGACACTCTCTACGGCGTCACCTTCATGGTCGTCGCCCCAGACGGAGACCTCGCCGCTGAACTCGTTGAGGGTACCGACGACGAGACTAAGGCTGCTTTCGCGAGCTACCTCGAGCAGACTCAGAAGCAGACTGAAATCGAGCGCAAGGATGCCACGCGCACCAAGACCGGCATCCCGCTGAACCGTTTTGCGATCAACCCGGTCACGGGGGAGCGCATCCCGATTTGGACTGCAGACTACGTGCTGGCGGACTACGGCCACGGCGCCGTCATGGCTGTGCCCGCGCACGACCAGCGCGACCTCGAATTCGCGATCAAGTTTGACCTGCCTGTGCGCGTTGTTCTCGACACGAACGCGCCCATCACCGGTGCGATTCCTGTTCTGGAACTCGACGAAAATGGTATGGCGATTCTGCCGGATGACCTGCCGCCGCTGAACCCCCGCGACACCGGTCAGTCGTTGCAGGGCGATGGCCGCATGATCAACTCGGGTCCGCTCGACGGGCTCAGCAAGTCCAACGCGATCAAGAAGATCGTGGAACAGCTCGAAGCTGCCGGCACTGGCCGCGCCGCGAAGACGTATCGACTGCGTGACTGGCTGATCAGCCGTCAGCGCTTCTGGGGAACCCCCATCCCGATCATTCACGGTTCGGATGGCGAACTGATTCCGGTTCCCTTCGAGCAGCTGCCCGTTGAACTGCCGTCGACTGAGGGTCTCGACCTCAAGCCCAAGGGCAAGTCGCCTCTCGCGGCCGCCGAAGACTGGATCAACGTTGAAGACCCGCGCGATGGCAGCCCTGCCCTGCGCGACGCCGACACGATGGACACCTTCGTGGACAGCTCCTGGTACTTCTTGCGCTTCCTGTCACCGAACGATCCCGACAAGGCCTTCGACCCGGCTGAGGCCGAGAAGTGGGCTCCCGTCGACCAGTACGTCGGTGGCGTCGAGCACGCGATCCTGCACTTGCTCTACTCGCGCTTCATCACCAAGGTGCTGTTCGACCTTGGTTACGTCAGCTTCACGGAGCCCTTCAGCGCGCTGCTCAACCAGGGCATGGTTCTCTCTGAGGGCAAGAAGATGTCGAAGCGCAGCCGCAAGGCCGTCACGTTCTCGGGTGAAATTGCCGAGCACGGTGCCGATGCACTCCGCTTGACGTTGGCCTTCGCTGGCCCGCCCGAGGAGAACATCAACTGGGAAGACGTGTCGCCTGCGGCGTCGCACAAGTTCTTGGCTCGTGCGTTCCGTGTAGTGCGAGATGTCACGAGTGCTCCCGAGATCGAGTGGAAGACGGGCGACACCACGCTGCGTCGCGCCACCCACCGCTTCCTCGCTGATGGCCCTGGCCTCGCTGAGTCGCTGAAGTTCAACGTGCTTGTTGCTCGCATCATGGATCTCGTCAACGTGACCCGTAAAGCCATCGACACCGGTGCTGGCGGCGGCGACGCGGCAGTCCGTGAAGCGGCTGAAGTCATCACGATCGCACTGAGCCTGTTCGCTCCGCACACGGCAGAAGAGATGTGGGAGAAGCTCGGCTACGAGCCGACTGTCGCTCTCGCAGGCTGGCGCAAGGCTGACCCGTCGCTCCTCGTTGAGGAGTCGGTGACGGCCGTTGTTCAGGTGGATGGCAAGGTTCGTGACCGCCTCGAAGTCTCGCCCAAGATTGATGGCGCCGACCTCGAAGCTCTTGCCATGGCATCCGAAGCGATCAAGCGCACCGTCGGAGACCGCGAGATCGTCAAGGTGATCGTGCGCGCCCCCAAGCTCGTCAACATCGCGACTCGTCAACAGCCCACCGAAGGCTAAGACACTCCACACGTTATAACTGAGCGCGCTCCGAGCGATCGGGGCGCGTTTAGTTTGTGGAGGTGGAAGAGTTTGAGCAGGCCCGTAAGGCGCGGCTGCGGGTGCGCGTCGGCGCTGTCATCGTGGTGGTGCTTGTGGCGCTCGGTTGCGCCGTGCTCGCGACCGCACTCACAAGCAGCTCGACTGCCGTAGAGATTGCGCGCGGCGAACTGGGCTCGGGTGACGGAGCGTTCGCGGTGGAATCACCCGCTCTGTTTGTGCACGTCACGGGCGCGGTGGTGCGTCCGGGGCTCTTCGAGCTGGCCGAGGGATCACGCGTGATCGACGCGATCGCTGCCGCTGGGGGCTTCGCCGAAGATGCGAAGCAGGATCAACTCAACCTCGCGCGTGTGCTGACCGATGGAGAACAGTTCGCCGTGCCTGCCGTGGGCGACGAGGATGCCGCGGCCACGGCATCCGATGGTCGAGTCAACCTGAATACCGCGGACGCCGCAGCCCTCGATACTCTGCCTCGTATCGGGCCAGCCATGGCCGCTCGCATTCTGGCGTGGCGTGAGGCAAATGGGCGCTTCACGAGCATCGACGACCTCCGTAACGTCGCCGGAATCGGAGACGCTACCTTCGACGGGTTGCGCGACCTGGTCACGGTATGAATCTCGACCTGCGTCTCAGTCTGCCCGTAGCTGCTGCGTGGCTCGTCACCGTGTTCGTAATCGGGATGCCAGCCTGGGCATCTGCCGTCGCCATCGCATTGTGGCTTGCTACCGGAGCACTAATCGCGGGTGCGCTGCTGAGCCAGCAGCGTTTTCTCGCGAGTGTCGCCTTGGGGTGCGCTCTGGCCGCGTTGTGCTCCACGTCTGTCGCTGTTCATGCTGAGACCCGTCAACCCCTAGCGCTGGGAGAACTGGCTGCGAAGCACACGACAGTGACTGCCATCGCAACAACCACCTCTGCCGTCAAGGACAGCGCCGACTTCTTTCAGGCAACCATCACCACTCTCGAGGCAGACGGCGAATCAATCCAACTCGAATCGCCCGCTCTGATCTTCACGGAACGTGGCGGTTTCGCTGCCGTCGCTGCTGAGCCTGATGAATCGAAGCCCGGTTTAGGCACATCGGATACGGACGACGAACCGTGGGGAATTGGCGTCACATTTACGGTCACGGGCACCTTGGCGAGCACTTCCCCGGGCGATGGGCGTGCGGTGCTGCTCTTCGCTACTGACGTGCCGGAATGGCGGGCCGATCCCGGCTGGCAATTCGACTGGGCGAATCAACTGAGACGCAACTTTGCCGTCGCAACCTCGTCGTTGCCGGGTGGTGGCGGGGAACTTCTGGGCGGGCTCGCCATCGGCGATACCAGCGCCGTGAGTGACCACTTGGATGCTGCAATGAAGACCAGCTCGCTGAGCCATCTCACGGCAGTGTCGGGCGCCAACTGCGCGATCGTCGTCGGGCTAATCATGGCTCTCGGCGGCAGGGTAGGAGCCCAGCGTGTTCTGAGGATCGGCCTCTCCATACTTGTGCTGCTCGCGTTCGTAGTCGTCGTCACTCCCGACCCCAGCGTGTTGCGGGCAGCGCTCATGGCCACGTTCGTGCTGATCGCGCTGGGCAGCGGCAGGCCGATCCGAGGAATGGCGGTGCTGTCACTCGCGACGATCGCGCTCCTCGTCTTCGACCCATGGCTAGCGCGCAATTTCGCGTTCGTGCTCTCGGTGTTCGCCACGGCAGGCCTCCTTCTTTTTGCCGAGCCGCTCGCGCAGTTTTTGGAGCGTTGGATGCCGCGGGCGCTGTCGCTGGTGATCGCCGTGCCGTTGGCTGCTCAGCTGGCCTGCCAGCCCGTGCTGCTGCTCTTGCAGCCCTCACTGCCGACCTATGGTGTGATCGCCAACGTGTTGGCTGCACCCGCAGCGCCGATTGCGACCGTTGTCGGTCTGGCGGCCTGCGTGGCGCTATCGGTGATCCCGGTCCTCGGGCTGGCACTGATGTGGGTCGCTTGGGTGCCGTCCGCCTGGGTTGCGGCCGTTGCTGATTTCTTTGCCGAGGTTCCGTGGGCGCGCATCCCGTGGTGGGAAGGCTGGGTGGGAGTACTCACGCTCAGCGTGCTCACGGTTCTTCTCCTCGCGGCTCTCGTGACCCGCGGTGCCTGGCGTGCGCACGCGCTTACGTCTCTCGCTATCGCTTCCACGCTCGCGCTGGCAGTCGTTGCAGGGTCTGCGGTCAGTGCCGCGTTGACGTGGCCGAGGGATTGGCAATTTGCGCAGTGTGATGTTGGCCAGGGCGATGCGGTGATTATGCGAAACGGCGAGGAAGTTGCACTCATTGATGCCGGCGCCGAACCAGACCTGCTGAAAGCCTGCCTCGATCGACTCTCGATCGACCACATTGACCTACTCATCCTGACGCACTTCGATCACGACCACGTCGGAGGAACCGAGGCTGTCGTTGGCCGCGCGGATGCTGTTCTGGTCCGCCCCACCGGCTCGCCAAGCGATGAGGCGTTACTGGACAGCCTTGCGGCGGGTGGCGCACAGGTTCACCCTGCAAGCGCGGGGGACCGCGGCCAGTTCGGCGAGCAGCAATGGCGCGTGCTCTGGCCGCCGGCCCAGCTCTCGGGCATCGACCCCGGTAACGACGCGAGCGTCGTCGTCGAGTTCTTGCCGCGCTCCGACTGCCTGAGGCACTGTCTCAGCTCGGTGTTCCTCGGAGACCTTGGCGAGAGTGCTCAAGCTCGTCTCGCTGCGGCTAATACATTCAGGCAAGTGGATGTCGTGAAAGTCAGCCATCACGGTTCCGGAGACCAGTACCCGGCCCTCTATGCCGAGCTGCAGGCCACCCTCGGGCTCATCGGAGTCGGAGCGGACAACGGCTACGGGCATCCGACCGCTGATGCCCTCGCGATGCTCGACGACGCCGGAACCGCGGTGGCGCGGAGCGATCTGAACGGCCTCGTGCTGGTATCTCCCACGGCTAAGTCTGGCGTCGTTTCAGTGTGGTCAGAGAGGGATGTGGGCGCCCGGCATTAGGCTGGGTTTGCAGTTCAAATAGAGGAGTCTTGTGGCCGCCAGAACCCCCGCCCGATCGCCGGCGAAGTCCAAAGTCGCGATCCCGCAATTGGCGTGGAACAAGGTGCGCCCCGCGCCCATCGTTCTTGTCAGCGGCACGGAAGGCTTTCTTGCGGACCGCGCTATCCGCATGCTGCGCGACACCCTCAAGGTCGAAGACCCCAGCCTTGAAGTCAACGACTTAGAAGCAGATCACTACGGCCCCGGCGAGCTCATCAGCCTCGCGAGCCCCTCGCTCTTTAGTGAACCGCGGATGATTCGCGTCACGAACGTTGAAAAGTGCACCGATGCGTTCATCACCGAAACCCTCGCGTACCTCGAGGCTCCGGCCGACGACACGTATCTCATTCTTCGCCATGCCGGGGGAGTGCGCGGCAAAAAACTGCTTGACGCGATTCGTGCGGGCAAGGGCGGCGGCATAGAGATCACGTGCCTCGAGCTCAAGAAGGATGCTGAGAAGTACGATTTCGCCTCCGCCGAATTCGCCGCCAAACGCCGCCGTGTAACGCCAGGCGCCCTTCGAACCCTCGTGTCTGCTTTCTCCGCAGACCTCGCAGAGCTCGCCGCCGCTTGCCAACAGCTTCTCGCCGACGATGCCGATGAGATCAACGAAGCCACAGTGGCCCGCTACTACTCGGGTCGAGTCGAAACTAGCGCCTTCAAGGTCGCAGACTCAGCGATTGCCGGGCGCTCAGGCGAGGCGCTGGTGCTCTTGCGTCACTCTCTTGCCTCCGGTGCCGACCCGGTGCCGATCGTCGCAGCGTTTGCTGCGAAGCTGCGCACAATGGCGAAACTTTCCGGGGGGTCAATGTCGTCGGGGCAAGCCGCCAAAATGTTCGGCATGGCGCCGTGGCAGGCCGACCGGGCAATGAAAGATTTGCGCGGCTGGAGTGATGCGGGGCTGGGCTCCGCCATCGAGGCCATTGCCGATACAGACGCTCAAGTAAAAGGTTTGGGGCGCGACCCTGTCTTCGCGCTGGAACGAATGATCTCTGTGGTTGCAGCTCGCGGCATCCGTTAGCTCGAAGGGGCCGGCGGGCGATAGTTGCTCCTTGCCGCCACCCAATAACAAAAGCCCCTCACCGCGAACGGTAGGGGCTTTTGTGTGGTCGGCGTAGTGCCGATCAGAGAGCTTTAGAGAGCTGCAACCTGCTTGGCCATAGCCGACTTGCGGTTAGCTGCCTGGTTCTTGTGCAGAACGCCCTTGCCAGCAGCCTTGTCGAGCGACTTGGATGCTGCCTTGAGGCGCTCGATGGCGGTCTCTTTGTCGCCAGCCTTGATAGCTTCGCGCGTTGCGCGGATCGCGGTCTTGACCTGGCTCTTCACCTGGCGGTTGCGGTCTTGAGCCTTCTTGTTGGTACCAATGCGCTTGATCTGCGACTTAATATTTGCCACGTTTGTGTGCTTTCTTGTTTGTGGATCAGAGATGGTGGGCGGCCGTGGAAGAGAATCGGTGTTCTGATTCCCGGCCGCGATGCGCATACTGTTCGACAAAGAACCATATGCATAAGCCAACAGGCAACATTACCAGCGCGGTGGAGCTAAATCAATTGCGGAGCAATTGGCGACCCCAGCGCCGAACAAACTGTGTTTGTTCGGGCTTTTCCGGTGGAGCTAAATCAATTGCGGAGCAATTGGCGACCCCAGCGCCGAACAAACTGTGTTCGTTCGGGCTTTTCCGGTGGAGCTAAATCAATTGCGGAGCAATTGGCGACCCCAGCGCCGAACAAACTGGTTTGCGCGGGTTTCGGGTCTTGCTTAGCTGTCGAATCTGTCTGTCAGCGGTGTTAAGACTAGTGACCGTGGCTGGGTGTGTTGGTCGCCACGCCTGACTGGGGCATTAAAGTCTCTGACGACATGGCCGTTTAGTGCCCAGAGGGGGCGTCCCCCTGCGCTTTCGGGGGTTACCCCGATACCCGCTCCGCGCCGCTTTTTCTACCTTGGATACATGACCTCCTCAACCTCTTCTTCCTCTCCCGTTCCCTCTTCGAAAGTCGATTCTTCGACAGCCGACTCTTCGACGTCGGTTGAAATGCCCGCTGCCGGCACGACTTCGACTGCGCTTCTCTCGGACACGCTCGTCGATGACGAGCGGGCATCGTTCGCCGACGCCCCAGCAGCAGAATCGACGACACCGATGGGCAGCTTCGGCGCAGACGCCGCAGCCGCATCTGCTCCCGAGGCCGCTGCCTCTGACTTTTCCGGTTCAGCAGCGCCGCGGCGTACGTCGACCCGCACCATGAGCGTTCTCGCGCTCAGTTTGGGTATCGCTTCATTCTTCTTCGCTCAGAGCATCGTGGTGCCGTTGGCCGCCGTGATTCTCGGTGTCTTCGGCTTGCGCGACGAGCCAACGGGTCGCGGCTTCTCCATTTGGGGAATCGTGCTTGCCTGCGTTGCAACCTTCGGATGGGTTCTCGTTGTTGCCGCTGGAGCGTTGGCTGTACTGCCGTTCGTGTTCCTAGCCGCAGCGTTCTAGTAGCTCTTTCTGCCCCGCGGGCTAGCCGCGCATCCGCCCCTTTTAGGCTTTTGGCCTGTCGTATTAGGCGGGTGCGCGCAGGAACGTCGGCTTCATGGGAGAATTGGGCGGATGTCTCCTCGCGCCTCTTACACACTTGAGCCTGCTTCGACCGATCCTGCGTTTATCCGCAACTTTTGCATCATTGCGCATATCGATCATGGCAAGTCCACCCTCGCTGACCGCATGCTGTCGGTCACGGGGGTTGTTAGCGACCGCGATATGCGGGCGCAGTACCTCGACCGTATGGATATCGAGCGTGAGCGCGGCATCACAATCAAGAGCCAGGCAGTGCGAATGCCGTGGTCGCTTACCGATGAGAACGGTAAGGAACAGTCGTACGCACTGAACATGATCGACACTCCCGGCCACGTCGACTTCACTTATGAGGTCTCACGGTCGCTGGCGGCGTGCGAGGGCGCAATTCTTCTCGTGGACGCCGCGCAGGGCATCGAGGCTCAAACTCTCGCCAACCTGTACTTGGCGATGGAGAACGACCTCACGATCATTCCCGTGCTGAACAAGATTGACCTGCCGGCGGCAGACCCCGACAAGTACGCCGAAGAAATCGCGGGCCTTATCGGTTGCGACCCGTCGACTGTGCTGCGCGTTTCGGGCAAGACTGGCATGGGAGTTCCCGAACTTCTTGACGAGGCTACGCGCCTCATCCCGGCTCCGGTCGGTAACGCGGATGCTCCGGCCCGCGCCATGATTTTTGACTCGGTGTACGACGCCTACCGCGGCGTTATCACCTATGTGCGTATGGTCGACGGTCAGCTCTCGCCTCGCGAGAAGGTCATGATGATGTCGACTAAGTCGGCTCACGAACTGCTCGAAATCGGCGTGAGCTCTCCCGAGCCGACCCCGACTAAGGGCCTTGGCGTCGGTGAAGTGGGTTACCTCATCACGGGCGTGAAGGATGTGCGCCTCAGCAAGGTCGGCGACACGGTCACCAACCACGCCAAGCCGGCTGAAACCGCGCTCAAGGGCTACTCCGAACCGAAGCCGATGGTCTTCTCGGGCTTGTACCCGATCGACGGCTCCGACTATCCGGTACTGCGCGAGGCACTCGACAAGCTCAAGCTGTCGGATGCCGCCCTGGTCTACGAGCCCGAAACATCCGTGGCTCTTGGCTTCGGTTTCCGCTGCGGCTTCTTGGGGCTACTTCACTTGGAGATTGTGCGCGAGCGACTCGAGCGCGAATTCAACCTCGACATGATCGCCACCGCCCCCTCGGTTATCTACGAAGTCATGGGCGACGACAAGAAGCTCACGACTGTCACCAACCCAAGCGAGTTCCCCGGCGGCAAGATCGCCAGCGTGACCGAGCCCATGGTGAAGGCATCCATTCTGACCCCGAAAGACTTCGTGGGAACGGTCATGGAGCTCTGCCAATCGCGCCGCGGCACCATGCAGGGCATGGAATACGTCGGTACTGACCGCGTCGAGCTGCACTACACCATGCCGCTCGGTGAGATCGTGTTCGACTTCTTCGATCACCTCAAGAGCCGTACGCAGGGCTATGCGAGCCTCGACTATGAACCCAGCGGTGACCAAGAGGCAGACCTCGTCAAGGTGGACATCCTGTTGCAGGGTGAGGCTGTCGACGCGTTCAGCGCGATTGTGCACCGCGACAAGGCTTATGCCTACGGCGTGCTCATGACCGAGCGTCTCAAGACCCTCATCCCGCGTCAGCAGTTCGAAGTGCCGATTCAGGCTGCCATTGGTTCTCGCATCATTGCGCGCGAGTCGATTCGCGCTATGCGTAAAGACGTTCTTGCTAAGTGCTACGGCGGTGACATCAGCCGTAAGCGCAAGCTCCTCGAGAAGCAGAAGGAGGGCAAGAAGCGTATGAAGATGGTTGGTCGCGTCGAGGTTCCTCAGGCTGCCTTCATCGCTGCACTTTCTGGCGAAGTCGAAGCCGGGAAAGACAAGAAGTAGACGAATGGATGCGCGCACCTACCCCAATGCTCCCGTTACGTACGGGGCGGTTGGTGCCACGCGTGGCAACACTTTCACGGTGCTGCCGCCTGCCGGGTTTCGTCGCGTTCAACGCAGCGCACGAATCGGCCATGGTGAAGCACGATGGGCTTTTGCGCGCGAACAGATCCTGACGTGGGGTGTGAAGCGACGCAGCGGTTTCGGCGTGACGCTTCTTCCGTGGGATCCTCACGGCGAGAATCTTGATCTGACGATCGACAATGCCGATCATCCGCACGTGCGCCCCGGCGACACGATCGTGCTCTCCATCGGCAGCGGACGGTTCACAGCTCACGAGCCCGTGCGCGTCGTGTATGTCGTTGATGACCCGACTGTTGCGGGCTTTGCCTACGGCACGCTCGAAGGTCATCCGCTGCGGGGCGAAGAATCCTTCATGGTGGAGCGTCGCGACGACAATTCAGTGTGGATGACCGTGCGATCGTTCTCGCGCCCAGCATCGTTCAAGTGGATGCTGGTGTCTCCCGCGCTGCGCGTGTTCCAGTACATCGTGGTCGGGCGCTATCTTCGCGCTCTCGCCGGAGCGATTCCCGCTCAGAAGTAGCTGCCTAACCGCGCCGGAGCGCGATGGCGTCTGGCGGCCGCGCCTAACCGCGCTGAGCGAGCTCTGCGATCGTGCCGAGTACATCATCACGACCGGCAACCAAATCTTCGACAACGACGAGAGCGCTCGTGTCGCGCAGCTCAGCAACGGAGTAGGCGCCGGTTGCGACCGCGATAAACGGGATGCGGGCCGAATCGGCAGCCAGGCCGTCGTTCGGGGTATCACCGATGATCACGCTGGGCTGCTCACCCAGAATGGGAGCGACGAGCGATGTCAGGTGGTGACGGTCAGGGGAGCGGTCTCCAAAGAACGAGTTGGTCCAGTTGAAGTCGTCTTCGGCGTAACCTGCAGCGGTCAGCTTTACGCGCGAATGCTGCGGGCCGTTTCCGGTGAGCAGCGCGTTGGTCCAGCCTCGACCGCCAGCGTCTCGCAAGGCGTCGGGGCCGCCGACAACTGCTGTGCGAACGTAGCCCGTCTCGAGCAGCTTCTGGGTACGGGCATCCAACTCGGCCAGCACGTCGTCGAGCATGGTCGCAGGGTGGCCGTTGAGCTCGAGCAGGGCGGTAAGAATCTGACCTTCGGTCTGCCCGTGCGGGTTCGTGATGAACTTCTGCGGCTCTGTGCCCGTCACGTGGGTGAAGGCCTCGAGATAGACAGCAGCGCCGTCTTTCGAGTTGTGGATGAGCGTTCCGTCGATGTCCCAGAGGATGTGCATAGTCACCCATCAATGCTCCCACGCAAGAGGTGCGACAATTGACCAGTGCCCGTCGCTACGACAATGGGCACGTTTTCTTCACCGGTTGTTAAGGGGATTAGTTCGTGCCAGGTGCGTTGCCGATTGCTGATCCTGCTCCTCTCGACGGCGCCTTGCCTGCCAGCGTTGCTGTGGGCGCCCACGACCGTGACTGGAGTGTGTACATTCACGTTCCGTTCTGTCGCGTGCGCTGTGGCTACTGTGACTTCAACACGTACACGGGTGAAGAGCTGCGCGGAGCTAAGCGTGCGGATTACGCTGACGAGGCCATCGCAGAGATCAAGCAGGCAGCGACCGTGCTCGCGAATGCTGGTGTCGCGCCCCGCAAGGCATCAACGGTGTTCTTCGGCGGCGGTACGCCCACGCTGCTCCCTGTCACCGACCTCACTCGGATGCTCGCTGCAGCGCGAGACACGTGGGGTTTCACGGATGACGTCGAAGTAACTACTGAGGCGAACCCTGATTCTGTCGACCGCGATTACCTTCTCGCGCTCAAAGAGGCTGGATTTACTCGCGTGTCTTTCGGCATGCAATCGGCGGTGCCGCACGTTCTCGCCACGCTGGAGCGCACGCACGACCCCAAGAAGGTTCCGCATGTGGTGAAGTGGGCGCGCGAGGTCGAGCTCGACGTCAGTGTCGACCTGATCTACGGCACGCCGGGGGAATCACTGGCCGATTGGGAGCGCTCGCTCGATCACGCCATCGCGCAGAACCCCGACCATATCTCGGCGTACGCGCTCATTATCGAGACCGGTACCAAGCTGGCGGCGCAGATTAAACGCGGCGATGTTGCTCCGGTGGATGACGATCTGCAGGCAGACATGTATGAGCTGGCCGATAAGAAGCTCGCAGCGGCGGGCTACGACTGGTACGAGGTCAGCAACTGGGCGAAGCGGGACGAAGACCCAGCCATCAGCCACGCAAGCCGTCATAATCTTGGCTACTGGCTAGGCAACGACTGGTGGGGTGTTGGCCCGGGGGCTCACAGTCACGTCGGGGGCGTTCGCTGGTGGAACGTCAAGCATCCGGCCGCCTACGCTGATCGAATCGCCGCTGGTCATTCTCCGGGAGCCGGGCGCGAAACACTCGCGGACTCCAGCAAATATCTTGAGCATGTACTTCTGCGGGCGCGTGTTCGCGGAGGTTTGAAAACGGCAACGCTCGATGCTGAAGGTCGCACGGCAGTCGCCGGGCTCATCGCCGATGAACTGGTGGATGCTCCCGCGGCGTTCAAGGGAACCCTCACCCTCACGCTTAAAGGGCGCCTACTCGCGGATGCCGTCGTGCGGCGATTGCTAGCAGACGCCCCCATTTAGAGCGATAGGTCGAATTACTTGATGAACTCGATGGTCAGCGGGTATTTGAACGCTTGGCCGTTGTTGGCGGCGACGGCACCCATGATGCTGAACACCAAGATGACAATACCCACAGCGACGATCGTGAGGTAGCCAATGAGAATCAGCATGAGGAACAGCGAGATCACGTAGGCGATGGCCATGGTGATCTGGAAGTTCAACGCAGTGCGCGTGTGAGCCTGAACAAAGGGTCCACGGTCTTTCAACACGAGGTATCCCACGAGTGCGGGAATGAAGCTGAAGAAGATTCCACCGACGTGGATCAGTGTTGCCCAGAGCTTCTCGTCGCTCGGACTCATCGGTTGGATCGGCGCGTACGGCGAGGCGGGGGGAGGCGTTGAATCTGACATGCCTCCATTAAAGCCCTACTTGGACAAAAAAGTAGCCTCGAGAGCAGAAGCTCCCGAGGCTACTCGCTATCGGCTTAGCCGATAAGCAGAATTACTTGATGAGGCGCAGTGCGAAGGGGTAACGGTAGTTCGCGCCGTCTTTGGCCTTCGTGAAGCCGATGATCGAGAAGACCAGCGACACAACGAAGACGATCGGAAGCAAGATAGCGCCGATAACAACGGCGACCAGAATGTTCGAGATCACGTAGGCGATTGCCACGGTGATCTGGAAGTTCAGGGCTTCCTTCGCTTCGGTGTTAGTGAATGCGCCGCGGTCCTTGAAGACCAACCAGATAATAAGCGCGGGGAGGAATCCAATGATTCCACCAAGGTGAGCGAATGATGCCCACTGCTTGTCCTCAGCCTCGGTCAGTTGAGCTGCCGGCTGCGGTGCTGCGGGCTGCGGATTTGCGTCAGTCATGTATTCGTGCCTTTCAGGTGAACGAGGGAACTTCCCGGGTTTCATCAAAGTGCTCGGTGTCACACCTGAGCATTTCCACAAAAAGGTAGCGCTCAAGTACACAGACACGCTAGCGCTATGACTCGCGCGGTGCAACGGCTGTGTCGTGGTGTGTCGAGTAAGATTGGCAGTCGAACGGATTGAGTGCCAATCAAGAGAGGTGGGTGGTGGAATGGTTTCCGCCCGCGGACTTGACGTGCTTCGAGTCATTGTGCAGGACTACGTTGCTACGCGCGAGCCTGTCGGATCTAAGTCAATCGTTGAGCGACATTCCTTCGGGGTGTCCGCCGCAACGATTCGCAACGACATGGTCTTGCTCGAAGACGAAGAGCTCATCACGGCGCCACACACCTCATCGGGGCGTGTGCCGACCGACAAGGGCTACCGCATGTTTGTAGACCAGTTGGCCGATCTGCGCCCGCTGACGAGCGCTCAGCGTCAAGCCATCGAGTCGTTCCTCGGCCAGGCCGACGACTTGGATGACGTACTTGCGCGCTCGGTTCGCTTGCTGTCGCAACTGACCAACAGCGTGGCGCTCGTGCAGTACCCCTCGCTGGCGACCGCTCGCGTGCGGCATGTGGAACTTGTTCCGTTGCATGCCACACGCATCATGACGGTGTTCATTACCGACTCTGGTCGAGTCGAGCAACGCCTCATCGACGTCTCTGACCCCGTGGACGAGGCGTTCTTGGGTGAGGTTCGCGCCAAGCTGAATTCTGCTCTTGCTGGGCAGTCTCTGCCCGAAGCGGCCGATCGAATCGCAAGTTTTGCGCAGATTTTTCCCGCAGAAAGACAGGCATTCGTCGGCCAAATTGCTACAAGTTTGATCGAGCAGGTGCTGGCCAACCGTGCCGACAAGCTCGTTCTCGCCGGCACCGCAAACCTCGCTCGCACCGAGCAAGATTTCACCGGAAGCATCTTTCCTGTGCTCGAGGCAATAGAAGAGCAAGTAACGTTGTTGCGCCTGTTTGGGGAGATGGAAGTAGCAAATGGATCAGTTTCAACTCGCATCGGGCGAGAGAACGCAGAATTTGGGTTAGAAGAGACATCGGTCGTCACGGGCGGGTATTCCTCATCCGGCGGCGGTGTTTCGCGCTTGGGCGTGCTTGGCCCCACGCGCATGGACTATTCGAACAACATGGCGGCGGTTCGCGCAGTGGCGCGATACCTCTCGCGACTTTTGGAAGACAACTGAGCTCGTAAGGAGCAATCGGAACTTTGGCAGATCACTACGAAGCCCTCGGCGTTGCGCGCGAAGCGACCCCGGAGGAAATCAAGAAGGCGTACCGCAAGCTCGCACGCGAGTTGCACCCCGACGTCAATCCCGGCGCGGATGCGTCTGAGCGCTTCAAGACAGTCACTCATGCCTATGACGTGCTGAGCGATCCGCAACAGCGTCAGCAATACGACATGGGCGGCAGCGGTGGCTTCGGCGGCGGCGCCAACTTCGGTTTCGGCGACATCTTCGAGACGTTCTTCGGCGGTGGGGGTGGCGGTCAGACCGCTGGTCCGCGGTCACGCCGCGAGCGGGGTCAGGATGCGCTGCTGCGTATCGAGGTGAGTCTCAAAGACACGATGTTCGGTGTCACTCGCGACATCGAGGTCAACACTGCAGAACTCTGTGAGACGTGTGAGGGCAGTTGTGCTGCCCCCGGCAGCTCGCCCGTTCGTTGCGACATTTGTCAGGGCAGCGGCCAGATCCAGCGCCAGGTGCGAAGCCTCCTCGGCAACGTCATGACGTCGAGCCCCTGTGGCACGTGCCGCGGTTACGGCAACATCATCGTGAACCCCTGCGCTACGTGTGCAGGCCAGGGTCGCGTTCGTGCGCAGCGCACTCTCTCGGTCGACATCCCGGCCGGCGTTGAGACGGGGCTGCGTCTGCAGATGCCCGGCCAGGGCGAGGTTGGCCCCGCAGGCGGGCCCAATGGCGACCTGTTCCTCGAGATCAAGGTGCGCCACCACGACATCTTCAGTCGCGCCGATGACGATCTGCTGGCCACCGTTGAGGTCGAAATGATCGACGCAATCTTGGGCACAACAGTGAAGCTCGATGGCCTCGACGGAGAAATCGAAGTAGTCATCAAGCCCGGTACCCAAAGCGGCGAAGTGCTCACGATTCGCGATCGCGGAATTACGAGCCTGCGTGGCAACGGCCGCGGTGATCTGCGCCTCGGCATCCAGGTCGTCACGCCGACGAAGCTCAGCGGTGCAGAACAGACCCTCATGAAGCAGCTCGCCGCCGTGCGCAAGAGCAAGCAGCCGCATTTTGCCGAGTTCCAGCAGGGGCTGTTCGCGAAGCTTCGCGACCGTTTCCTGTAGGCACTCATGGCACATCTCTATATCGATGAAGAACTCGGCGACGTCGGAATTGGCGCCTCCGTTTCCTTGGGCAACGCCGAAGCGCGCCACGCTGTCACGGTTTCGCGCCTGAAAGTGGGCGAGACGATCGCGATCGGGAACGGTGCTGGCCTGATCGTTTCTGGCCCTATCGTCACGGCGGAACACACCGAGCTCACCATCGAAGTAGCGGATGTTCAGCAGTCGCCGCGGCGAACCCCGGCCGTCTTCCTAGCTCAGGCTCTTGCCAAGGCCGATCGCGACGAACTTGCGGTTCAGGTCGCCACCGAACTCGGTGTCGACGGCGTCATCCCGTGGTCGGCGGCGCGCAGTATTTCGCGCTGGCACGGCGCGAAAGTTGCCAAGGGCCGCGATCGATGGGCAGCAATTGTTCGCGAAGCGAGCAAGCAGTCGCTGCGCAGCTGGATCCCCGACGTCCTCGATCTCGTGACCACGAAGCAATTGGCGACTTTCGCTTCCACGACGCGGATGCTCGTGCTCGAGCCCACGGCAACGGAAACGTTGGCCGAACTCGAAGTCGACGACCGCGACATCCTGCTCGTAGTGGGTCCGGAGGGCGGAGTTGCGGATCACGAGCTCGATCTCTTGACGGCGGCGGGAGCATCCACGATTCGACTGGGCAGTGAAGTGTTGCGCACGTCGACTGCGGGCCCGGCGGCCTTGGCAGCGTTGAACGTCAAGCTTGGCCGTTGGAGCTAGAGGTTTAGGCTAGAGACATGTCTGATTCCCCATCGATCTTTACCAAGATCATCGCTCGCGAGATTCCCGCGGATATCGTCTTCGAGTCAGACGCGGTAATCGCGTTTCGCGACATCGCGCCTCAAGCACCCGTGCACTTGCTCGTTGTGCCTAAAACCGAAGAGTTCGCCAACGTTACGGAGCTTGCCGCAGGCAACCCGGCGCTACTGGCTGAACTTGTCTCGGTCGCCCAATCGCTTGCCGACGAACATGCAGGCGGGCAGTACAGACTGATCTTTAACACTGGCGAAAACGCTGGTCAAACTGTTTTCCACGTGCACGCTCATGTGCTCGGCGGAAACCTCGAGGAAGGCACCCTTGGTCACTAGTGACTCCGAGTCCGCAGGTTCGACAGAGCGCGAGAGCGTCTCGATTGAAGTAGACGGTGTCGCCATGGTGCGACTTCTTGGCCCTCACGATCGACTTCTCAAGGTCGTCGAAAGCAAATTCCCGAACGTTGAAATGCACGTTCGCGGTAACGAAATCACCCTGACGGGCGATGCACCGTCGGTCGCTGCTGCCAAAGAACTCGTCGACGAACTCGTCACGATGGTGCGCGACGGACACGACCTCGGCGAGATCGAGGTCGATGCGTCGGCAAAAATTCTGCGCGGCAACCAGGGCAGCCCTCAACAGTTGCTCGGGCAAACCATCCTTACAGCGCGAGGTAAAGCAATTCGCGCCAAGACTCTCGGTCAGGCGCAATACGTCGATGCGATGGACAACAACACCATCGTGTTCGGCATCGGCCCAGCCGGAACGGGAAAAACCTACCTGGCGATGGCGAAAGCCGTGCAGGCTCTGCAGCGCAAAGAGGTTGAGCGCATCATTCTGAGCCGTCCAGCAATCGAAGCGGGGGAGCGTCTCGGATTCTTGCCGGGATCGCTCACCGACAAGATCGACCCTTACCTGCGCCCGCTCTACGACGCCCTCAACGACATGATGGATCCCGATCTCGTGCCCAAGCTTCTCGCTGCTGGCACCGTCGAGGTCG
Organism: Salinibacterium sp. VpJ6; assembly: GCF_059767345.1. Lineage (NCBI taxonomy): Bacteria > Bacillati > Actinomycetota > Actinomycetes > Micrococcales > Microbacteriaceae > Salinibacterium > Salinibacterium sp. VpJ6. The sequence goes on along the minus strand of NZ_JBSOQL010000001.1, from coordinate 468,531 downwards.
CACCGCTCGCCTATATGCGCGGTCGTACCCTCAACAACTCGTTCGTGGTTCTTGACGAAGCTCAGAACACCACACCCGAGCAGATGAAGATGTTCCTGACCCGTCTCGGCTTCGATTCGCAGATGGTCATCACCGGTGACATCACGCAGGTCGACCTTCCTGAGGGGGCGAGCGGGCTCAAGCTCGTCTCGAATGTTCTGCGGGACATCGACGACATCCACTTCGCAGAGCTGTCGAGTGCGGACGTCGTTCGCCACAGCCTCGTGGGTCAAATCGTGGATGCGTACACCACCTACGACGCCGAAAAGCAGCGTGACGAATACAACCGCAACAACCGGCCGCCCAAGCGCAGCCGCAATCACGAGGGGCGCTAACGTGTCGATCGAAATCAACAACGAATCGGCCGTCGAGGTAGACGAGCACGCCTTCCAGCGACTCTGCACTTTCGCCCTTGACCAGCTGCACGTGCATCCGGACGCCGAACTGGGCATTGTCTTTGTCGACGAGGCCGCCATGGAGCAGCTTCACGTGCAGTGGATGGACGAGCCAGGTCCCACAGACGTCTTGAGCTTTCCCATGGACGAACTGCGCCCCGGAACCGAAGACCGCCAGACGCCCGCCGGCTTGCTCGGCGACATCGTCGTGTGCCCTCAGGTCGCAATCTCGCAGGCCGAGACCGCGGGCCACACTCCGCTGGAAGAAATGCTGTTGCTGACCACTCACGGTCTGCTGCACTTGCTCGGCTTCGACCACGCCGAACCCGACGAGGAAAAAGAGATGTTCGGCCTCCAGCGCGAAATTCTGTTGGGGTTCGCCCTGGCAGAACGAAGTTAGTAGCCGGTTGTGCTGATCGGTATTTTCATCACCGTAGCGATCCTGCTGGTATCGCTCGGTGGTCTGCTCGCCGCTGCTGACTCTGCGCTGACAGTGTTGAGTCGCAGCGACCTCGTCGAATTGGCGGGGCGCAGTCGTGCCCACAAGTCGATCCTGGCCATTTCGCAAGACACGGGCGCACACATCAATGCGCTCAACTTCATGCGAATCGTCGTAGAAACGACCGCGGCCGTGCTGGTTACGCTCGTCTTCGCCTCCGTCTTTGAGCAGTGGTGGCTTGTGCTGCTGTTCAGCGCGCTCATCATGACCGGGGCCTCGTTCGTGCTCGTCGGCTCCAGCCCTCGCAGCGTCGGGCGTGCCCACTCTCGCAAGGTGTTGCAGCTCTCGGCTCGGTTCGTTCGCGGCATCCGTGTCATTCTCGGCCCGATTGCGGATGCCCTTGTCGCCATCGGTAATCGCGTCACCCCAGGGCGCCCGCGCACGGCAACCTTCTCGAGCGAAGAACAGTTGCTCAGCATGGTGGATGAAGCCACCGAGCACGAAGTTCTCGATCAAGACGACCGCGACCTCATCCACTCCATTTTCGACTTCAACAGCACCGTGGTGCGAGAAGTGATGATCCCGCGCACCGACATGGTGACGGTTGAAGCAGATGTCACGGCCAGCGCCGCGATGGGTCTCTTCTTGAGCCGCGGAGTCTCCCGGGTGCCCGTTATTGGCGACGACATCGACCAAGTGATGGGTGTGCTGTACCTGCGCGACATCGCGCGAGTCGTCTACGAGCAGCCGGCCGAAGCAGACAAGCTCACCACTCAGGCGCTCGCTCGCCCCGCACTCTTCGTACCGGAATCGCAGCGCGCTGACAGCCTGCTGCGCCAGATGCAGCTCGAATCGAACCACTTAGCGATGGTTGTCGATGAGTATGGCGGCATCGCCGGGCTAGTCTCGCTAGAAGACCTCATTGAAGAACTCGTTGGAGATATCTCTGATGAGTACGACCGTGAACTTGCCGAATTCGAACAGCTGGAAGATGGATCGTTCCGAGTGAGCGCCCGTCTCCCGATCGACGAACTGGGCGACCTGTTCGGTCTCGAACTCGATGATGACGAGGTCGACTCCGTCGGTGGTTTGATCATGAAGACCCTGGGACGACTGCCCGAAAGTGGCGCAGTCGCCCAATACTCAGGCCTCGTTCTCACGGCAGAACGTACCGAAGGCCGTCGCAAACGCATCAGCACTGTGCTGGTGTCAGTCGACCCCACCTTCACCAACCAGCACGACTCACGCCCGAATGAACGAGAGAACGGTGAATCACAGTGACCGACACCAGTGAATTCAGAGCAGGATTCGTGACCTTTGTAGGTCGACCCAACGTGGGCAAGTCCACGCTGACTAACGCGCTCGTAGGTGAGAAGGTCGCGATCACGTCGTCGAAGCCTCAAACCACTCGCCGCGCCATCCGTGGTCTCGTGCACCGCAAAGACGGCCAGCTCATCATCGTGGATACTCCGGGTATGCACCGCCCACGCACCCTGCTGGGAGAGCGCCTGAACTCGATCGTGCAAGACACCCTCGGCGAAGTCGACGTCATCGGTCTCTGCATTCCGGCAAACGAGAAGATCGGTCCCGGCGACCGCTACATCAACGAGCAGTTGGATGCCTTCACGCGTGCCAAGAAGGTCGCCATCGTGACGAAGATCGATGCTTCGTCGCGCCCCGGCGTCGCAGAGCAGCTCAAGGCCGTGGCAGAACTGCGCGACTGGGACGAAATCATTCCGATCTCGTCGTTCGACGACATCCAGCTCGACATTCTCTCGACTGAACTCGTGAAGCTCATGCCGGTCTCGCATGCGCTTTACCCGGATGACGCCGTCACCGATGAGTCGACAGAGTCGCGGGTAGCAGAACTCATTCGTGAGGCCGCGCTTGAGGGCGTCATGGATGAACTTCCGCACTCGATCGCTGTCACGATCGACGACATGATCGAGCGCGACGACAAGAACCTTCTCGAAGTCTTCGCGAATATCTTCGTCGAGCGAGACAGCCAAAAGGGCATCATCATCGGTAAGGGTGGGGAGCGACTGCAGGATGTCGGGGCTCGCGCCCGCGCTGAGATTGAGAAGCTCGTCGGCAAGCAAATCTTCCTCTCGCTTCGCGTGAAGGTCGCCAAGGAATGGCAACGTGACTCCAAGCAACTCGGTCGCCTCGGTTTTTAGATTTCCATCGCGAGCCATACATCGCAAGGATGATTTTTGCCCTGACGAAGACGAGTTGCGCACGTCGACTCTAGGCGACGCGTAGCCTGAGTCCATGATTCGGCATCTTTCGCGTGGTGCGCTGATTTTCGATGCGAGTGTCGCACTCGTCGCAGTCGCGCTTCGATATCTCCTCGGAGTGAACGAGGCGCCGCTGTGGGCTGTCGTGGCGATATTGGGAGTAGCTTTCGCGCTACGCCGGTTAAGCCCTGCCATAGCGCTGGCTGCTGCGTGGTTAGGCGCCCTCGCACAGATGGTGTTCTTGCTTCCCATCGATGGAGCAAACCTTGCGATCATTGCTGTGCTTTTTTCAGCGGCGCGGTACGGGCGCTCGTGGGTGAGGCGGGCGGGGCTAATCTCGGTCTTTGCCGGATCAGTGCTCGGTGCCATGTACCTCAGCGTCTTTTACTGGGGGCCAACACAACCTGACGATTGGGCGACCTTCGTCTGGCCGCAAAGCCCCGGCGAGTTTATGAGCCTCGTGGGCACATTCGTAGGAATGACTGCGTTGCTTGGTCTGAGCTGGACCGCGGGATTGCTCGCGAGAACACAGGCGATCGCTCGGGAGAGCAAGAGCGCCAGACTGGTAGCCGAGTCCGTAGCTGCAGTAGAGCTCGAGAGAAATCAGATTGCGCGAGATATGCACGATGTTGTTGCCCACTCACTCGCGGTTGTGATCGCCCAAGCAGACGGAGCGCGGTACGCATCGGCTGCAGATCCCGCCATGGCTGACTCTGCGCTGTCGACGATCTCTGGTACCGCGAGGGAAGCCCTGACCGATGTGCGGCTATTGCTGGAACAGCTGCGGCATAGCCAAAGTCTGGGGCCGCAGCCCGGACTGGCTGACATCTCTGCGCTAGTTGAGCAAATGCGCTCAGCTGGACTCCAGATCGAGGTAGTCGAGAATGGTCCGTCAGTGGAGCTTCCTGCCGGCAAACAGATTTCTCTCTACCGAATAACGCAGGAGGCCATGACTAACGCGCTGAGGCACGGGGACCCTGCTGCGCCTGCGCTTCTCAGTATCGAATGGAGTGGTGAAACCGTGACCGTGACTATGAAGAATCGAATTGCGAAACAGGACTCGCTGGCAGAGCAGCGAACAGGCCACGGACTCATTGGAATGCGAGAACGAGCACTTCTGACCGCAGCTCAATTGGATGTCGGTCCTGAGGGCGAGAATTTTTTGGTTCGCTTAGCCCTGCCGACAACACAATGACCCGCATCAGAGTCGGTTTAGTCGACGACCAAGCGCTCTTTAGAGCAGGCATCCGGATGCTGATTTCATCTCAGCCAGATCTCGAATGCGTTGGGGAAGCGAGCGACGGATACGAGGCCATCACCATGGTGGCGGCGGCGCGCCCTGATGTTGTGCTGATGGACCTTCGGATGCCGGTGATGGACGGCATTGAGTCCACTCGGTCAATTCTCAGCGGGCGAGATCAGAAACTACCTCGAATAGTGGTGTTGACTACCTTCGACCTCGATGAGGCCGCTGCCCGGGCGATTAGAGCAGGAGCGAGCGGCTTCGTGCTCAAAGACGCTGAGCCCGAGTTCTTGCTTGCCGCTATTCGGACCGTCCACGCGGGAACGAGCGTTATTGCGGCGTCTGCAACCCGTGAGCTGTTCGAACACTTTGGCAGTGCTCCTTCGCTACGCCCCCCTGAATTCGACACTCTGACAGCGCGAGAGCGGGAAATATTCTCGCGCGCCGCCCGCGGACTGAGCAACGCGGAGATTGCCCGCTACGAATTCTTGAGTGAAGCGACAGTCAAGACGCATGTCAGCCGCATTCTCTCGAAACTCGGCCTTCGCGACCGCGTGCAGCTGGTCGTCTTCGCGTATGAAAATGGACTTGCCTGAGTCATCCTTCCGGATGACGTGACGCCTACCTTGGGCCGACGCGGGGAGCACACCCGCATTGGCATCGTTGAACTATGCACACTTCAACAGACACTCCCAGTATGGTCGCTCGAGTCGACCGTCTATCAAAATCATACGGCTCAGGAAGCACCAAGGTCGCGGCCCTCAGCGATGTTACCGTCGGAATACGAACTGGCGAATTCACGGCAATCATGGGGCCGAGTGGGTCGGGCAAATCCACGCTCATGCACATAATGGCTGGTCTTGACACAGCATCTTCTGGCAAAGTATGGCTTCGTAATACGGATATTACCGACCTCGGCGATGCAGACCTCACGATGGTCCGGCGGAGGAGAGTCGGTTTCGTCTTCCAAGCGTTCAACCTCGTGCCAACGCTCACTGTTGAGCAGAATATTCTGCTCCCGTTCCAACTCGATGGACGTCTACCGTCGACCACGGAGCGCGGCTGGATAGACGAGCTTATCCAGTCATTGGGTCTGGGGGAGCGGCTGCACCACCGGCCCCACGAGTTATCTGGTGGACAACAGCAACGGGTTGCCATTGCCCGCGCGCTTGGATCACGACCCGAGTTGATCTTCGCGGATGAACCAACAGGAAACCTCGATTCTCGCACGGGGCGCGAAGTGTTGTCCCTTTTGGCTGCGTCCGCGACGGCCTACGGTCAGAGCATTGCAATGGTGACCCACGATCCCATCGCTGCCAGTTATGCAGATCGCATCATCTTCATCGCCGACGGTCGAGTTGTGGCTGACCGCGCACGCTCGACTGCTGCTGAAATCAGCGATTTCATGCTTCAGATGGAGAGTGCGTCGTGAGAACTTTTAATGCACGAGAACATAAGTCCAGCATCCTTGTAGCGGTGCTGAGTAGCGCTTTCGGTGTCGCTCTTCTTCAACTGACGACGAATATTGCGACGGCAGTGGCCGTAGCTACTCCGTACGACGACGGCGGTACGCAAGCGGCGATTTTCGCCGCCCTTGCCTCTGTATTCATCGTGATCTCCGTCTATGTGGGGGCGGTGGTTACAGCAAACACATTCGCGACAATAATTGCTGGTCGAACTCGCAGCATCGCGCTTGTGCGGCTCATTGGTGGGAGCGCACGAAGTCAAAGGCTTCAGGTCGTCAGAGAGGGATTCGCCGTGGGAACGCTAGGGGCGATAGGCGGTGCCGTTATTGGTGTATTCGTCGCGTTCGCGATATTCCAGTTCACCCAAACCCCAGATGGATTGCCGATAATCGATTACAGCTTTCTTGATCCCGTTGCATTCGCCCCCATAATCGCGGTTGTTCTCACCACCGGGGCCGCATCGTGGCTCGGTTCCCGTCGGGTGCTTGACGTAACTCCGCTTCAGGCATTGGGGGCATCAATAGATTCGGCGCAGGACTCGGAAACACCTCGTGTCGCCCGCGCAGTCGTCTCAACGCTCATGGTCGGTGCAGGAATCGGAATTGTCGTGTTGGGAATGATCGTGGGTTTAGCCGGGCCAGAGGGAGTACGCATTTCTCTCCTCGGCGGCGTGATTTCCTTTACTGGTTTCCTCGTTGGCGCACAATTTGTTATGCCAGCAGTTCTGCGCATTATTGGACAGCTAATTGGTCGAGGTGCGGCTGGAGCATTAGCAGCAAAAAACGCGGTGAGATATCCGAAGCGAAGCACCCGGATCACCGTGGGCCTAGTTATCGGGATAACTCTCGTCACCATGTTCGCGGTCGCTGCTGAGAGTTTTGCGTCAATGATGCGAACGATTCCCGGCGAAGGAAACCCCGCTGAGGCGGAACAGGCATTGGCGGTTGCCACTGCCACATTTTCGATTCTGATCGGCTTTAGCGCAATAATCGCGGGCGTCGGGCTAGTGAACAATCTCTCACTCAGCATCGTTCAACGCACCCGAGAACTAGGGCTACTCCGAGCTCTGGGATTCACCGGCGCCCAGTTGCGAGCAATGATTCGCTCGGAAAGTGCTCAGTTGACAATCGCGGCAAACGTCGTCGGACTTACGCTGGGAATCTTCTACGGATGGGCCGGCGCGCAAGCGCTACTGGGATCAGTCACCGGACAACCTGGATTCATTCCTCCCGTTGTGCCGTGGTGGATCTTGGCGGCGGTAATCGTTTCCTCAGCGGCGCTCGCGCTAATCGCGTCAGTGGAACCGTCGCGTCGTGTCACCACAATCTCGCCGGTAGAGGCCCTCGCGATCGAGTAGCTTTCGATTATCTTCCCGGCGATCGCTGAGCACGCGCTCGACCCTGCTGCGTCGACTGAATCATTGCGATTCAGCGACCGGTGCGGTCGAGCGTTCCAATTTGACCCTCCCGGGGACTCGCAGCAGTGCTACTCTGAAATGGTGTTGTTCGGTCTGCTCCTCCTTAGCTGCCGCGACGAGTCCTAATCCAGGCCTCACTCGTCGCGGAGTTTGTCATTGGCTGACCAGATTCGTAACGAGTGGCTCACAAGGCCTTGAGAACAGCAGGAGCACCAAATGAAGAACAATCAGTCCGCATCCCCGATGCCGATCCACAAGTACCGTCCGTTTCACGAGATCATCTCTGTTGATCTGCCGGACCGCACGTGGCCCTCGAAGCACATCACTCAGGCACCGCGCTGGTGTGCCGTTGATCTTCGTGACGGCAATCAGGCGCTGATCGACCCCATGAGTCCCGAACGCAAACGGATCATGTTCGATCTGCTCGTGAAGATGGGCTACAAAGAGATCGAGGTTGGCTTTCCCTCGGCAAGCCAAACTGACTTCGATTTTGTTCGCTCCCTCATCGAGACGAATGCAATCCCGGATGACGTCACCATTCAGGCGCTCACCCAGGCTCGTGAAGAACTCATCGTGCGCACCTACGAATCGATCAAGGGCGCCAAGCAAGCGATCGTTCACCTCTACAATTCCACGAGCGTTCTGCAGCGCGATGTCGTGTTCCGCAAAGACAAGCAGGGCATCATCGATATCGCCCTCAACGGCGCTCGAATCTGCAAGGCATCCGAGGCAATGGTCCCCGAGACTGAGGTCTATTACGAGTACTCGCCGGAGAGCTACACCGGCACCGAGCTCGAGTTTGCGGTTGATATCTGCAACCAGGTGCTCGAAGTCTTCCAGCCCACACCGGAGCGCAAGGTCATCCTGAACCTGCCCGCCACCGTCGAAATGGCTACCCCCAACGTGTATGCCGACTCGATCGAGTGGATGTCGCGCAACGTGAACCACCGCGAGAACGTCATCATTTCGCTGCACCCGCACAATGACCGGGGAACCGGAATCGCGGCGGCGGAGCTGGGCTACATGGCCGGTGCCGACCGCATCGAAGGTTGCCTGTTCGGAAACGGTGAGCGCACCGGAAACGTCGACCTCGTTGCTCTGGGCCTCAACCTCTTCACGCAGGGCATCGACCCGCAGATCGATTTCAGCGACCTAGACGAGATCCGTCGCACGGCTGAGCACTGCAACCAGCTGAAGGTTCACGAGCGCAGCCCTTGGGCAGGCGACCTCGTCTACACCGCCTTCAGTGGATCGCACCAAGATGCCATCAAGAAGGGCTTCGAGTCCATGGCGGCTCAGGCCGAACGCGAGGGCAAGCACGTCAACGATCTGGTCTGGGCTGTTCCGTACCTGCCGATCGACCCCAAGGATGTTGGCCGCGGCTACGAAGCAGTCGTACGTGTGAACTCGCAGTCCGGCAAGGGCGGCGTCGCCTACCTGCTCAAGACCGACCACAGCCTCGACCTGCCGCGCAAGCTGCAGATCGAGTTCAGCGGTGTTGTTCAGTCGAAGACGGATGCCGAGGGTGGCGAAGTTTCGAGCGAGCAGATCTGGACGGCCTTCCAAGACGAATACTTGCCAGCATCCGCCGATCACGCCGATCAAAAGTGGGGCCGCTACGAGCTGCTCTCTACTCGTACGACAAGCGCGAACGACGGCGAGGTTAGCCTCGAAGCGCGACTGCGAGTAGACGACGCCGAACTGGAAGCCCAGCACGTCGGTAACGGCCCGATCGATGCATTCCTCGGCATGCTGTCCGCACAGGGTCAAGGCATCGGCGTAAAGCTCTATGACTACGTTGAGCACACGATGAGCGAGGGCAGCAATGCCCAGGCCGCCGCCTACGTCGAGCTCGACATCAACGGCCAGCGCCTGTGGGGCGTCGGCATCGATGGTGACATTTCGCGGGCATCCCTCAAGGCGATCGTGTCAGCGGTCAACCGCTGGGTGCGCGCCTCGCAGAACGCTCCTGAATCTGAGCTGGTCGCTGGCTAGTTCTCGATTTCGAACATGCCCCGCAGCGAGAGCTGCGGGGCATGTGCTCGTTAACGGCGGTGTCGGCGAGGGCGACGGAGCGGGCCGGGCCGGGCGCGAGTTAGGGCCGGCGAAACTTGGGCAGGCGACTAATGGTTCGCTGCTCGGGCAGAGTCCAATTGAAGAGGACGGCGAGCACTCGAACGCCCACCGTGATGGCGACACAAATCGATGCGGCCAGAAGAACGGGAACATCGAAGCTGCGCATGATGACGAGACTTGTGGCGCCGGACACAGCGGCGACGGCATAGAGCGACCCCACGTGCATGAGCGCGATGGGCATTGAGAGCAGCATGTCGCGCAGGATCGAGCCGCCGACGCCCGAAATGGCGCCGACGAAGATCGCCGGCACCTCGGGAAGCCCCATCGCGAGTGCTTTAGTCGTGCCGATTGCGCCGAAGAGCCCAATAGTCAGCGCGTCGAGAACCGTGATGACCGGGCCCATCCGGGCGATGAGCCGTTCCAGCAGCATCCCGAAGAGCGCTGCCCCCGTGGCCACGATGAGATACCAATTGGTGGTGAGAACTGCAGGCACCTCAGAGAGCACGACATCGCGCACGATTCCGCCACCAAAGCCCGATGCTAGGCCGATAATGGCGACTCCGAGAAGGTCAAGGCGGCGATCACGAAACTGGGCCGCGAACATCGCCCCCTGCATGGCGCCGACGCCGACCGCTAACAGCCCCGCCCACAGCGGAATCTCGAAAGTCTCGTTCACGCACCATTCGTACCACGTGCGGGGCGGACGGCGCGGTTGTGCTCCGGGCAAGCCTGCAATCGTGCCGCCTGTGCCGCCTGTGCCGCCTGTGCCGCCTGTGCCGCTGCACCGCCCCGGGCACTGTCGCCTGCATCGATTCCTGCGCTGCCGTGACCCTGTGCCGCAGTGCGGCTTTGCTGCTAACCCGCTAACCCGCTGGCTCCGCACAGCACCGCCCCGCGCCGTCTGCTGACCTGTCCCGTGCTGCCTGGTGGGGCCTACCCTTCGGAACTTCAGGAAAAGCGCCGTGATCTCGTTCGGGAAGTCTGTGTCACTGCGGCTCAAGGCGCTGTCGACGTGCGGATTTCCTGAAGTTCCGAAGGGGCGAGGGGAGGAACTAGGGCAGGAGGGAAGGAAATGCACGAGAGAACGAGGTTTTGGGAAGCCGGGAAATGCGCGAGAGGCGCTGCGGGCGGAGTCGTACCGGACGGGACGGGACACGGACGGGGTGGGGCGGTGCAGTGCTAAGCAGTGCAGTGCAAAACAGTGCAGTGCTAAGCAGTGCAGTGCTAAGCAGTGCAGTGCAAAACAGTGCAGTGCAAAACAGTGCAGTGCAAAACAGTGCAGTGCAAAACAGTGCAGTGCAAAACAGTGCAGTGCAAAACAGTGCAGTGCAAAACAGTGCAGTGCTAAGCAATGCAGTGCTAAACAGTGCAGTGCGAGGCGCCGCAGTTCAGGACCGAACGGGGCGGGCAGGCGCTGAGCGAAAGAAGCCGCGTGCGGGTCGTCGCTCAGCAAACTCGCGAGAAGCGGAGGATACTTGTCGGGTGCCTACCTATCGTGATGAAGCCGTCGTGCTGCGCACCCACAAGTTGGGTGAAGCCGACCGTATCGTAACGATGCTCTCGCGTGAGCATGGCAAGATCCGCGCGGTGGCCAAGGGGGTGCGTCGCACGGCCTCGAAGTTCGGGTCGCGACTGGAACCCTTTATGGTCGCTGACATCCAGTGTTATATCGGTCGCAGTCTAGACATCATCCAGCAAGCGGAGTCGCTTGGTTCGTACGGCTCGAACATCACGGCCGATTACGCGAGCTACACCGCCGCGAGCGTGATGGTTGAAACGGCCGATAAGGTCACGGATGACGATGGCTCGTTGCAGCAATACCTTCTGCTGGTGGGCGCGTTGCGGTCTCTGTCGCGGCGCGAGCACAACCCGAGCCTGACGCTGGACTCCTATCTGTTGCGCAGCCTGTCGATTGCCGGTTGGGCCCCCAGTTTTGTGGATTGCGCGGTGACCGGTGCTCCCGGGCCGCACTCCGTTTTCGTGGCGCAGATGGGCGGTGTGGTGGCTGATGAGGTTGCGCCCCCTGGTTCACCCCGATTGAGCCCCGCGACTCTCGAATTACTCGGCGCCTTGCTCGCCGGTCAGTGGGATGTCGCCGAGGCAGCTGACGAGCGGTCACGATCGCAAGCCAGCGGCGTTGTCGCCGCGTACACCCAGTTTCATTTGGAGCGCAGTCTTCGCTCCATTCAGCATGTGGATCGGAGCGCATGAGCCGCGTAGCAAAAACTCACAAAGATGCCGAGGAATTTCGTCCGCTGGACTGGACCGGCATCCATCCTCCCGCGATGCCCAAAGGGTCTGTTCCTGAGCACATTGCGCTCGTCATGGACGGCAATGGGCGCTGGGCCAACGCGCGTGGACTCACGCGCGTTGAGGGCCACAAAGCGGGGGAGGCGAGCCTGTTGGATGTCGTGGCCGGCGCCATCCAAATCGGTGTGAAGCACATCAGCGTGTATGCGTTCTCGACCGAAAACTGGAGCCGTTCACCCGAGGAAGTTCGCTTTCTCATGGGGTTCAACCGAGATGTGTTGCACCGTCGCCGCGATCAGCTCAATGAGTGGGGCGTGCGTGTGCGCTGGGCTGGGCGACGCCCGCGCCTGTGGACCTCGGTGATCAAAGAGCTGCAGTTCGCCGAAAAGCTCACCGAGAACAACAGCACGCTGACCCTCACAATGTGTGTGAACTATGGCGGCCGTAACGAGATCGCGGATGCCGTGCGCTCCATTGCCGATGATGTTGCGGCGGGCAAGCTGAAGCCCTCCGCTGTCTCGGAGAAGCTCATCCAGAAGCGTCTCTATCAACCGCAATTGCCCGATGTCGACCTGTTTGTGCGGTCGTCGGGGGAGCAGCGGATGAGTAACTTCATGCCCTGGCAGAGTGCCTATGCCGAGATGGTATTCCTCGACACGCTGTGGCCTGATTTCACCCGGGAAGACCTGTGGGAGGCGATCCGCGTTTATGCGAGCCGCTCGCGCCGTTTCGGTGGCGCGGTCGATGCCCCCGCGCCGTCTCCCGCCTAGCCTCGTAGCCCTTTTGGTCAGAGTGACTTTAAGGTGTATTCTGTGTTCAGGTCAGCATGACTCTTACTGAAGGGAGTGGCGATGGAACAGAGTGAACAAGCAATCTCGCTTGCGGTATCAACCGTGATTTTTGCCCTGCGTCCCATTCCTGAGTCGGGTCAGAGCGCGCTGTGGATCCCTCTCGTGCGACGCACCCGCGAGCCGTATGCCGGCCAGTGGGCGCTGCCCGGTGGTTGGGTCGGAAACGACGAAAGTCTTGCGGATGCCGCAGCTCGCAACTTGCTTGAGACCACTGCGCTCGAACCTGCCTACCTTGAGCAGCTCTACGCCTTTGGTGACGTGGAGCGGTCAATCGGTGGGCGTGCTGTGTCGGTCGTTTATTGGGCGCTCGTGCGTCAAGAAGAGGCCGATCGGGCCACCGAGGGCGAGAACGTGCGCTGGTTCCCTGCAGATGACCTGCCGGAACTTGCTTTCGATCACAACGTGATCATCGACTACGCCCTGTGGCGGCTGCGCACCAAGATGGAATACTCGCGCATTGCTCGCGCCTTCTTGGGTGAGACGTTCACCCTCAGCGAGTTGCGCATCGTGCATGAGGCCGTGTTGCAAAAGCGACTCGATCCCGCCAATTTCCGTCGTCAGATCGAGAATTCAGGTTCACTGGTTCCCACTGACCACGTTGTCTCGGGAGGGCGTCACCGGCCTCCGAGGCTGTACCGCTATGACGAGGGCGTTGAGCTCGTCGACAACGGCCCGCTCGGCCACCTAAAGACAGGGAGCACTCGTGTCATCCATTGATTCGACTATTCAGCGCATCACCAAGACGGGCGACGGGGAAACCTGCGCTCCTGAGTTGGCCGATGGCCCCTGGACCTTTGACCTCGGTGTACCGAGCTACGGCCCCGGTGCATCCATGGGCGATGTAATTCCCACTGGCGCACCTCGCCAGGGTCAGTTGCCGCTGGAGTATCAGCAGGCCTCCAACGAAGACCTCCACGCCCGCATCATCGCCGCCAAGGCCACGCTGGGAGACCGTGCGGTAGTGCTCGGGCACTTTTACCAGCGCGACGAGGTCGTGCAGCACGCTGACTTCCTCGGCGATTCGTTCCAGCTCGCCAACGCGGCGCAGACCGTTCCGAACGCCGAGGCGATCGTGTTCTGTGGCGTTCACTTCATGGCCGAGACGGCCGACATCCTGGCTCGCGAGGACCAAGCGGTGATTCTGCCGAACCTCGCCGCCGGCTGCTCGATGGCTGACATGGCCGACATCGATTCGGTCGAAGAGTGCTGGGAACAGCTCACCGAAATCTACGGAACCGAGCCGGATGCCGATGGCCGCGTGCCGATCATCCCCGTGACGTACATGAACTCGTCTGCCGCGCTCAAGGGCTTTTGCGGTCGTAACGGCGGCATCGTCTGCACGAGCTCGAACGCAACGACCGTTCTGGAGTGGGCGTACGAGCGCGGTCAGCGCGTGCTGTTCTTCCCCGACCAGCACCTCGGCCGCAACACGGCAAAGAAGATGGGCATTTCGACCGATCTCATGCCGATGTGGAACCCGAACAAGCCTCTCGGCGGCAACGACGCTGAAACCCTCAACGAAGCGAAGGTTGTGCTCTGGCACGGCTTCTGCAGCGTGCACAAGCGTTTCAACGTTGGCCAGATTGAGCAGGCTCGGGCCGAGCACCCCGGTGTTCGTGTGATCGTGCACCCCGAGTGCCCGATGCCCGTTGTGGATGCCGCGGACGAGGCGGGGTCGACCGACTACATCCAGAAGGCTGTTGCTGCGGCGACCGAACCGACAACCTTCGCGATTGGCACCGAGATCAACATGGTCAACCGCCTCGCTGCGGAGTACCCGCAGCACACGATCTTCTGTCTCGACCCGGTCGTGTGCCCGTGCTCAACGATGTACCGCATTCACCCCGGCTACCTCGCGTGGGTGCTCGAAGGCCTCGTTCGCGGTGAAGTACTCAACCAGATCACTGTTGCTGACGATGTGGCAGTACCGGCTCGCGTGGCCTTGGAGCGGATGCTCGCCGCGAAGCCGCCGGTAACGACGAAAGAGGCGTAACCATGGCACGGGTCATTGTTGTCGGCACAGGTATTGCCGGTCTCATCACCGCCTACCGCGCAAGTGCTCACCACGAAGTGGTTCTCGTGACCAAGTCAGAGCTCGCGGAGAGCAACACCAAGTACGCCCAGGGCGGCATCGCCGCTGTTCTGTTCCCCGACGACACCGTGGCCAGTCACGTCTCCGACACGATGATCGCCGGCGCAGGGCTGTGCGAGCGGGATGCCGTTGAAGTGTTGTGCAGCGAAGGCCCCTTGCGCGTACAAGAGCTCATCTCTCTCGGGGTGGAGTTCGACCGCATTGCCAATGGTGAGCTCGCTCGGGGACACGAAGCGGCGCACTCCTCGCGGCGCGTCATGCACGCGGGCGGAGACGCCACCGGGCTCGCGATCGAAGTCGCCCTTTTGCGGGCGGTTCGAGCGCTGGCCGTCGAGACCTACGCCTACACGTTCATGCGCGATCTGGTGACCGAGACGGATGCCGACGGCACGCCGCGTGTCACCGGCATCGACGTGATTGCTCCCGACGGCAACTCCCGGGTGATCGACGGAGACATCGTCGTTCTCGCGAGCGGCGGTGCCGGCCAGCTCTACAAGCACACGACGAATCCGTTCGTCACGACGGGCGACGGTGTCGCTGCCGCCTACCGCGCCGGTGCTGCTCTCGCCGACGTCGAGTTCTTCCAGTTTCACCCGACTTCTCTTGCCGTGCCGGGCAATCCGCTCGTCTCCGAAGCCGTTCGCGGTGAGGGTGCCACGCTGCTCGATGAGAACGGCAAGCGCTTCATGTTCGACGTGCATCCCGACGGTGAACTCGCCCCACGCGATGTCGTCGCTCGCGGCATTGCCCGTGCCATGGAAAAGCAGGGCGGGCGACCCATCATGCTCGACGCAACGGCATTGGGCTCTGAGTTTCTCGCCAAGCGCTTCCCGGGCATCTCCGAAGTGTGCGAGGAACACGGCTTCGATTGGGGAACGCAGCCGATCCCGGTGACCCCCGCAGCGCACTACTGGATGGGCGGCATCCGCACCGACATTGACGGCCGCACAAGCGTGCGTGGTCTCTATGCGGTGGGGGAGGCATCCTGCACCGGCGTGCACGGCGCCAACCGCCTCGCTTCTAACTCCCTTCTCGAATCGCTCGTCTTCGCCTGGCGAGCCGCGGATGCTCTCAACCTGCCTCAGCGGGCGATCGAGGTTGACGCGCTCGAGCCCCAGTTCGAAATCACGGGCAAAGAGCCATTCACGCGTGATCAGCTGCGCGAACTCATGTGGAGCCACGTCGGACTCGAGCGTGACGCGACTCGTCTCGAGGAAGTATCCGCGATCTTGGCTAGCTGGCGCTCCGAGCCGAACACCGTCGAGGGCGCGGAGAACGCGAACCTGCTCGACCTTGCACGTCTCGTCGTTGTCGCTGCGCTTCGCCGCAAGGAATCACGCGGGGCCCACGAACGTACCGATTACCCGGAGACCCGCGACGAGCTCGCGTTCTCCACGCGCTGGGCAGCCGTCAACGTTGCGGGCGACTTCATCCCGGCAGAAGACCAAGCAGAAACGGCAACTCGATGAATCAGCAGCTCGTTGACAACGTCATCCTGATGGCCCTCGCCGAAGACGCGCCCTGGGGGGACATCACGAGCGACGCTTTCGTGCCCGCAGACGCCACCGCCACCGCCGTGCTCAACGCGCGGGAGGCGGGGGTCGCCAGTGGCCTCGATGTCTTCGCTCGAACATTCAAACTCGTGGATGCTCAGGCTGAGGTCACGCTGCAGGCCAGTGATGGCGACTCATTCACCGCCGGCCAGCAACTCGCTTCGGTCTCCGGCAACGCCCGCGCTGTTCTGCGGGCGGAGCGCATCGCTCTCAACCTCAGCCAGCGGATGTCGGGAATCGCCACCCAGACGGCGGCCTACGTCGCGCAAGTGGCGGGCACGCACGCGCGGGTGGTCGATACGCGCAAGACGACTCCGGGCCTCCGAGCTCTCGAACGTCACGCTGTGCGTTCGGGTGGGGGCCACAACCACCGTTTCAGCCTCTCGGATGCTGTGATGGCCAAAGACAACCACCTAGCGGTTCTCGCTGCGGCCGGTATCGAACTCGGCGAGGCCATTCGTCTCGCTCGTGCCCGGATCGGTCACACCACTCACCTTGAGGTCGAGGTAGATCGGCTCGATCAGGTCGAGACTGTCGTCTCGGCGGGAGTCGACACCATCATGCTCGACAACTTCTCCCTAGACGACCTGCGTGTCGGCGTCGAGCTCGTGGCTGGCCGCGCCATCGTGGAGGCCAGCGGGGGCGTGAACCTCGACACCATCGCCGCGATTGCTGCCACCGGCGTTGATGTCATCTCGGTAGGAGCCCTCACCCACAGCGTTCGTTCGCTCGACCTGGGCCTCGATATTGCGGTGAGCGCAGCACACTAATGATCTTTCTCGACTCCGCAGCAACCACACCCGTGCGCCGTGAGGTGCTTGAAGCGATGTGGCCGCTGCTGACGGGAGACTTCGGTAACCCGTCCAGCCATCACGAGCTGGGGGAGTCCGCAAAGCGGGCCCTGGATGCCGCCCGCACGAGTGTTGCCGCCTCGCTGGGGTGCCGGGCATCCGATGTCGTCTTCACGTCGGGCGGCACGGAGTCAGACAACCTCGCCATCAAGGGCCTTGCGCTGGCCGAACCACGCGGACGCCACATCGTCACGAGTGCGATCGAGCATGAGGCGGTGCTGGAGTCCGTCGACTATCTCGCGCGCATCCACGATTTCGAGGTCACGGTGTTGCCGGTGGACGCTCACGGTCTCATCGACCTTGACGAGGCTCGGGATGCCCTGCGCCCCGACACCACGCTCTGCACGGTCATGTACGCCAACAACGAGATCGGTGCCGTGCAGCCCATTGCTGCGCTAGCCGAACTCTGCCGCGCCCGCGGGGTGCCTTTGCACACGGATGCCGTGCAAGCCGCCGGCTGGCTTCCTCTTGATGTTGCCGGGCTGGGCGTCGATGCCCTGAGCCTGTCCGGACACAAGCTCGGCGCGCCCAAGGGGATCGGTGTGCTGATGGTCAAGGGGCGTCGCAGCCTTGAGCCCGTATTGCACGGGGGAGGTCAAGAGCGTGGAAAGCGCTCCGGCACGGAGAACGTTGCGGGTGCTGTTGGGTTCGCCCATGCCCTCGCGCTCGCCGAAACCGACCGGGCTGAGCGTGCGGTCAGGATCGCGCAGCTGCGGGATGACTTCGTCGCTGACGTGCTGACGCGGGTTCCCGCTGCGATCTTTACCGGACCAGCGTTGGCGGGCAATCAGGCTGGCGCTCACTCTCACGCTCGCGCCGACGGAGACGTTTCGGCAACCACACCCACCCGTCTCCCCAACAATGCCTCATTCTGCTTCCCCGGCACCAGTGGAGAATCCCTCCTGCTCGAGCTCGGTCGCGCTGGCATCATCTGTTCAGCCGGTTCGGCCTGTGCCGTCGGCAGCGATGATGTCTCGCACGTGCTGACCGCGATCGGCATTGACGAAGCGATCGCCCAAACGGCGGTGCGGTTTAGCCTCAGTGGGGATACGACGGCAGAACAACTCGCCACGGTCGCTGCTGAGATCGAGACGGCCCACCGCGCGGTTCGCTCGCTCTCTCAGTAGCTCCTCGGCAGTACCGCACGCTCCAGTTTCGTAGTTACCCCTGCGCCGGGTAGTCCTTCAGACCCCAGACGTCTCCGCCCAGCGCGGTCAACGTAGCAATAGTCGTCGCCACGCTCGGGATGCGCGTCGCCCCCGGCTGAATCACGTACTGAATGGTGCGCTCACTCGAGGGCTGCGGGGCATGGATGCTCACGCCCTCCGGCAGCGTCAGCGACGACAGCGCCAGTTGGGGGAGAAGCGCCACCCCCAGCCCTCGGGAGACAAAGCTCAGCACGGCGAGAGCGTTATCCGTCTCCAACCCGATCTCCGGCGCGAAACCCTCGATATTGCACAGGGCCAGCAAGTGACCGCGACAGAGGGCGCAGCCCGCAATCCATGCGTCGTTGGCAAGATCGGCCAAGCTCACGCTGTCGGCCTTAGCCAGGCGGTGAGTGTCCGGCAGCACGAGCACTACAGGCTCAGTGAACAGCGGGACCGTCGTGTGGCTGCCATCACGCGACAAATGCGGATCGGCGCGGTCCTCCGGGTACGAGAACGTAATCGCCAA
The DNA here is from genome assembly GCF_059767345.1 of Salinibacterium sp. VpJ6. Classification (NCBI taxonomy): domain Bacteria; kingdom Bacillati; phylum Actinomycetota; class Actinomycetes; order Micrococcales; family Microbacteriaceae; genus Salinibacterium; species Salinibacterium sp. VpJ6. The sequence continues at coordinate 449,948 of NZ_JBSOQL010000001.1, read as the reverse complement.
ATCTGCAGAACCGTCCCGCAACAATTGCAGCGCCTGTGGTGGTTCAGCCTCGACATAATTCACCGTCAAATTCGGATGCTGCTGCCGCAACTGACGAATCAACCGCGGCACGAGCGTCGACGACGCCGTCGGGAAAGCCGCGATGCGGACAGTACCGCTCGAGAGGCCGGCCAGTTCTGCGAGTTCGGCGCTCGCCGCATCCACCGCATTGAGTACCGTGACGGCATGGCTTGCGAGGGCGCGACCAGCTTCGGTGAGGCGCACCCCGCGGCCGGAACGCACGACGAGCGCGAGCCCCAGTCGCGACTGGGCGCGAGTGAGGTGCTGGCTCAGGGCAGGTTGGCTGTAGCCGAGCACGCGGGCGGCTTCGCTGATGGTGCCGTGCTCGGAGATGGCGCGAACGATGCGCAGCGAGAGAAGGTCTGGCGTGGTGTCCATGGAGCAAGCATAACTAAACGTGATCTTTGATATCCCAATCATGCTCTTGTCGCATGTATCGCGGCGCGGGAACATGGGGGCATGACCTCCCCAGCTCTGGCCAGCGCCATCGACAGCTTCGCGAACACCCGCGGGTACCTTTCCGCTGCCACCATGGGACTCCCGACCTGCGCCGCCGTCACCGAGATGAAGGAAAAGCTCGGGCAGTGGGCCACCGCCACCTGCAACCCCATGAACTACGGCGACATCGTCGAGCGCACGCGCGGCCACTACGCCCGTCTTGTCGGCGTAGACACCAGCCGCGTTGCCATCGGTTCGCAAACCTCGGTTATGGCCTCATTGATCGCGTGCTCGCTGCCGGCCGGTTCCGAAGTGCTCGTCGTCGAATCCGACTTCACGTCAATCGTGTTCCCGTTCCTGCAGCACCGCGACCTTCAGGTGCGCTCGGTGCCGCTGGCCGAACTCGCGGATGCCATCACCGATACCACCGCGCTCGTCGCGTTCTCGCTCATCCAATCGTGCAACGGCAAGGTCGCCGATGTGCCGGCGATCCTTGCCGCTGCTGACCGCCACGGAGCTCGCACGCTCTGCGACGTAACCCAAGCCGCCGGCGTTCACCCCGTGGATGCCAGCCAATTCGACGCGACCGTCTGCCACGCCTATAAGTGGTTGTGTTCGCCCCGCGGCGTCGCGTTCCTCACGATCTCCGAGGATTTCGCCGAGCACATCACGCCCGTGCAAGCGGGCTGGTACGCCGGAGATGACGTCTGGGCTAGCGTCTACGGCACCGAGATGAACCTTGCGAAGGACGCTCGCCAGTTCGACGTGTCACCCGCGTGGCAGGCCTGGGTGGGAGCCGAGCATCCGATCGCCATGTTTGCCAACCTGGATATCTCGGAGGTCTGGGAACACTGCATCGGGCTCGCCAACCTGCTCTGCGACGAGCTCGGAATCGAACGCCAGAATCAGGCCATCGTGACGTGGCCGGATGAATCAGGCGCCGATCTGGCCAAGCTCACGGCGGCGGGCATCACCGCCTCCGGTCGCGCTGGCCGTCTTCGCGCCGCATTCCACCTCTGGAATACCGAAGAGGACGTCGCGGCGGTTATCGCTGCGCTGCGTGTCTAGCTAAACTGGTCGTCCGCCGACCGTGCATCCAGCTCGGCTGACTATTGGAGTTTCTGTGGCTACGCCTAACCCCCTCGACGCCGTTATCAACCTCGCCAAGCGCCGAGGTTTCGTCTTCCAATCGGGAGAGATCTACGGCGGTTCACGCTCAGCTTGGGACTACGGCCCACTGGGAACCGCCCTCAAAGAGAACATCAAAAAGCAGTGGTGGCAGACCTTCGTTCAAGGTCGCGAAGACGTCGTCGGGCTCGACTCGGCCGTCATCCTGCCCCGCAAGGTGTGGGAAGCATCCGGTCACGTCGAGGTTTTCTCCGACCCGCTCGTCGAATCGCTGCACACCCACAAGCGTTACCGCGCCGACCACCTGCTTGAAGCCTACGAAGAGAAGCACGGTCACCCTCCCGTGAACGGGCTTGCCGACATCCGCGACCCTGACACCGGTCAGCCCGGATCGTGGACCGAACCGCAAAACTTCTCAGGACTCCTCAAGACGTTCCTCGGCCCCGTCGACAACGAAGAGGGCATGCACTACCTACGCCCCGAAACCGCTCAGGGCATCTTCACCAACTTCGCCAACGTCATGGGCGCTGCTCGCATGAAGCCGCCCTTCGGCATCGGTCAGGTCGGAAAGTCGTTCCGAAACGAAATCACGCCCGGAAACTTCATCTTCCGTACGCGTGAATTCGAGCAGATGGAGATGGAATTCTTCGTCGAGCCCGGCACCGACGAAGAGTGGCACCAGACCTGGATCGACGAATCGATGAAGTGGTACACCGACCTCGGCATCAACCCCGAGAACCTGCGCTTCTACGAGCACGCTCAAGAGAAGCTGTCGCACTACTCCAAGCGAACCGTGGATGTTGAGTACCGTTTCCGCTTCGCCGGTAGCGAGTGGGGCGAGCTAATGGGTATCGCTAACCGCACCGACTTCGACCTGCGCACGCACTCCGAAGCATCCGGTGCCGACCTGTCGTACTTCGACCAGGCCAAGGATGAGCGCTGGACGCCGTACGTGATCGAGCCCGCGTTCGGGCTCACCCGCGCGCTGATGGCCTTCCTCATTGACGCTTACGCTGAAGATGAGGCGCCGAATGCTAAGGGCGGTGTCGACAAGCGCACCGTTCTGCGTCTTGACCGTCGTCTCTCGCCAGTCAAAGTTGCTGTGCTGCCGCTGTCGCGCAACGAGCGTCTCTCGCCGATGGCGCGCGGCGTTGCCGCTGACCTGCGCAAGTACTGGAACGTCGACTTCGACGACGCCGGTGCGATCGGTCGTCGATACCGTCGTCAAGACGAGATCGGAACCCCGTTCTGCGTCACGATCGACTTCGATTCGCTCGACGACAACGCGGTCACGATCCGTGAGCGCGACACGATGGAACAGAAGCGTATGCCGATCGAAGAGCTGCGCGGCTACCTCGCGCAGGAGCTCATCGGCTGCTAGGCCCCGCGGTGAGGTTCTCGGCGTCCTTCGTCGAGAGCCCGCACTGCACTAAAGCGGCCCCGGACACTTGTCCGGGGCCGCTTTTCTGTCTGCGGCTGCGGCTGCGGCCCCCGCCCTGGCCCCGGCCACCTCCACCTCCACTGCCGCCGCCACCTCCACTGCCGCCGCCACCTCCACTGCCGCCGCCACCTCCACTGCCGCCGCCACCTCCGCCTCCGCCGCGCCCAGCCGACGTCTCGCGGCTTCCCGCTGAACCTCGTTGCCTAATCGCACGACTCGCTCGCGTTCCACGCCAAACCCCTTCGGAAATTCAGGAAATCTGCCTTAGTACGCGATCCTGTCAAAGCCTGTCCCACGGAATCCCGGCATTCCATTGAAGAGCTCCTGCGGATTTCCTGAAGTTCCACAGCGAACTGCTCATCCACATCGCTTCAGCGGTCGGTTAATCAACTGAAGCCGCCTTCGCAGACTCTTCCGGGGAATCCGGGGCGATGCTGTCGTCATGATGGACGTGCGCGAATTGGTCGATGAGTTGGGTGGGCTTGCGCAAAAACAGCAATTGGTCGCGCGGGGAGTCCGCGATTGCGATCTCACTCAAGCAGTCAAGCGAGGTGAGGTTGTTAGAGCTCGCCAAGGGTGGTACTCCACGGCGGCTGAATCAGAACCGCGGTTGAGAGCGGTGCGCGTGGGCGGTCGTCTTACCGGGGTTTCGGCAATAGCCGACTGGGGCGGCTGGGTTCTCAGCGACCATCCGTTGCACGTGTCCGTAGTTCAGAACGCAGCACGATTGCGGAGTCCTCGGAATCGACGTCGCCCGCTCAACGATCACAGCGGGGTCCAAGTACATTGGGATCCGGCCGAAGTCAATAATCAGGGAACGAATTGGCGCGTCAGCGTATTCGAGGCGCTCAAGCGCACGATTCTCGATGAAGGCCTAGAAACGGCAGTCGCTGCCGTTGACTGGGCGCTGCACACAGGCCACATCGACGGGTTCGATTTCGAGCGGCTGATTCTCGCTTTGCCGCTAAGCAAGCGAACGATCCGCTCGTGGATCGATGCGCGTTGCGAGAGTTTGCCTGAGAGTCTTGCGCGCACCCGTCTGAGGCTGCGCGGCCATCGAGTTGAGATCCAGATTCCTGTAGGCCTCAAGCGGATCGATCTTGTGGTGAACGGAATCGTTGGCCTTGAAATAGATGGACGCCAGTTTCACGCGCATACTTTCGAAGAGGATCATCTCAAGACGATCGAAATTACAATTGCGGGTTTTCATGCCATGAGTATCAGCGCAAGGATGGTTTTTACACAGTGGGAGCTATTTCTGCGGGCCCTGGATTGCGCGCTGGCCTTTCATTCACAGTCTGGCTTCGGAAATTCAGGAAACTCGACGTTTTCAGAAATACGACGCCAACGAAGACGTGAGTTGTGAGGGCTGAGCTTGCGGATTTCCTGAATTTCCGAAGGTAGAGGCCCTACGAGCTCAACCTCGGCTAGCGCTAAAGGCCAGCCAGCACAAAAAGCCGGCAACAAGAAAGAGCTGGCCAGCTGATCAAGCCGGTCGCTGCAACAAGTCGGCCAGCACGACAAATTTGCCACCGCCAAGAACCGGCCACCATAACGAGTCGGCCAGGACAACGAGTCGGCCACCGACAAAAATCGGCCAGGACAACAAGTCGGCCACCGCCAAAAGTCGGCCTCACGCGAGCCGGAAAGCGGCCGCACTCGCACGAACGGGAATACTCGGGGCCACCGCGCGTTAACGCTGAGGTGAATGATTCAGCAAACCCGATTGCCCCTGTCAAAATCGACATTTGGTCCGATGTTCAGTGCCCTTGGTGCTACATCGGAAAACGTCGCCTCGAAGCGGCCGTCGAAAGCTCCGGTATCGCCGTTGACATCGAGTACCACTCCTTCGAGCTGGCTCCCGATACTCCGGTGGAGTACGAGGGAACTCCCACTCAGTTCTTGAGCGAGCGCAAGGGCTTGCCGATGCCGCAGGTGAAGGAGATGCTGACCCGCGTCACCGACATCGCCACGAGCCTCGGTCTTGACTATGACTACGACCACATTCACCAGACGAACACGATCAAGGCGCACGAGCTTCTGCATTTTGCGAAGGCTCAGGGGCGTCAACTCGAGATGAAGGAACGCCTGCTGGAGGCATACTTCGTCAAGACTGAGCACGTCGGCCGCGTTGAAGACCTTGCCGATATTGCGGCGTCCATCGGCTTCGATCGCGATGAAGTCGTTCGTGTTCTTGAGTCGAACGAGTACCTTCCCGCGGTGAAGGCCGACATGGAAGTTGCTATGCAATACGGCATTCAGGGTGTGCCGTTCTTCGTGATCGAGGGCAAGTATGGAGTTTCGGGCGCGCAAGAAAGTGAAACCTTCGCTAACGTACTCACACAAGTACTTACCGAAAGAGACGCGTAACGCAATGGATGCCGCAACGAAGCCAATCCCGACCTTCGCACTTCAGCAGCTCGGTGACCCGGACGCGGTGGCCTGTGAAGGCGATGCGTGTGTTGTCGTTGACGACCGTCACTCGCAGGCGCTCGTCAACCGCCAGATCGACGAAGGTCTCGTCTAACCGACGAAACCGCGCTTCGACCATTCGATGAGTTCGGCGGCGCTGGCCTGTTCTGGCGCGGCTTTTGCGACCCGTGACGGTATGAGAGTGAGTGGCGCAGTGGTCGGGCGTGCGGGCAGTGACGCGTGCTGAGCATCCGGTGCGTTGAAGCGTTTGTTGATCAGTGCGCCGATGATCGCGCCGCCACCGAAGCCCACCGGCAATAGCAAGAGGTAAAGCGTGGGGTCGAGGTTGGCGGCAGAGCCGACGGCGAGCACTCCCGCAACGCCCACGGCGGCTCCGATCGAAAACGATACCCACCAGCGCTGCAGCTTGGCATTTTCTTTGTCCCAGGCGCGTTGGGCCCGCAGCTGTTCAAGCGCTTCGTCGCGCGGCGCGGGGCTCACCCACAGGCGTGCTTCAAAACGGAAGACATTCGGATGCTCGTCAAGGGCCATTAGTTGCTTCCTGCTTCGGTCGTGATGTCGGCAACGATCGCGTCGAGGCCGCTGATGAGGTCATCCGCCAGCACCCACGCGGTGTGACCGTGGTCGCCGGCGCCCATAGACACGCGCTTTCCGACCATGCGTTCGTCGGCGTAGACGGGCCAGGCGGTGGTGCTGCCGAGCGGGGTGATGGTGCCGCGCGCGTAGCCGGTGGCGTCGAGAGCAACCTCGGCTTCGGGCATCCGGAGCTTATTGACGCCGACGAGTGCCCGAAGTTTGGGCCACGAAATCTGACGATCGCCGGGAAAGAGTGCGAAGAGGAAGCTGCCATCACTGCGCTTGACGACGAGCGACTTCACGATTTCGGCGGGAGTAATCCCCAGCAGTTCGGCAGCGTGTTCGAGCGAGGTCGCTGGCGCACGTTCGATGATTTCGATGGGGATGCCGCGGCGTTCGGCATCGTCGCGAACGCGGTCAGTTCCTGCCGTCATTCGGGGCCTCCCGGGATATGCGGCAAGGTTCAGGCTCGCCGTGGGACAATTGGTACGTGACTATTCTTGCCCCTGCCGACCCGCGTGTCGCGCCACAGCTCTCTATCGGGAACCTCGACCTCGATGTTCCTGTCGTTTTGGCGCCCATGGCAGGCATCACCAACACCGCTTTCCGCCGCTTGTGCCGCGAGTATGGCGCTGGTCTGTACGTCAGCGAAATGATCACGAGCCGCGCTCTGGTGGAGCGCACGCCTGAGAGCATGCGCCTCATTACGCACCACGAGTCGGAGACGACCCGCAGCATTCAGCTTTACGGTGTCGACCCGAAGACGGTGCGCGAAGCTGTCACGATGCTGGTGGCCGAAGATCGTGCCGACCACATTGACTTGAATTTCGGATGCCCGGTGCCCAAGGTCACTCGCAAGGGTGGGGGAGCGGCGCTTCCGTGGAAGATCGATCTGTTCCGCGACATCGTGGAGGGCGCTGTGAAGGCGGCCGGCGATGTTCCCTTGACGATCAAAATGCGTAAGGGTATTGACGCTGATCACCTGACGTACCTTGAGGCCGCGCGCGTTGGCGCTGGTGCTGGGGTTGCCAGCATCGCACTGCACGCTCGCACTGCCGCCGACTTCTACTCCGGCCACGCCGACTGGTCGGCGATCGAGAAGCTTAAGAACACGATCACCGATACACCCATTCTGGGCAACGGCGACATCTGGAGCGCAGCCGATGCTCTCCGCATGGTCGACGAGACCGGATGCGACGGGGTCGTTGTCGGCCGCGGTTGCCTCGGTCGTCCGTGGTTGTTCGGTGATCTCGCTGCGGCCTTCCGAGGCGAGACGCTCAAGGCGGAGCCCACACTCGGCGAAGTCGCTGCGGCCTTCAAGCGTCATGCCGAACTTCTGGTCGAATTCTTTGGCGAAGAAGATCGCGCGTGCCGCGACATCCGTAAGCATGTTGCTTGGTATTTCAAGGGTTACTCGGTGGGTGGTGAATTGCGGGCCGGTATGGCTGCGGTTCAATCGCTCGATCACATGGATGAATTGTTGGGCAACCTCGACTGGTCGCAGCAGTATCCCGGCATCGACGCCGAGGGTCAGCGCGGTCGTGCGGGCCGCCCGAAGAAGCCGACGCTTCCGCAGGGGTGGCTCGACAGCCGCGAACTGCAGGAGTCGCACCGTTCCGAGCTGAATCAAGCAGAATTGAGCACCAGTGGCGGTTAAGGGCTATACGGAAGCGGACGGTGAGCGTTGGCTTCCCGAGCAGCATTCGAGTCGCCGTAGTGATTTTGCGCGCGACCGGGCACGGGTTTTGCACTCGAGCGCGCTGCGTCGCCTCGCGGCCAAAACTCAAGTTCTCAGCCCCACAATGGGCACCGACTTTGCCCGCAACCGTCTCACCCATTCGCTCGAGGTCGCTCAGGTCGGCCGCGAGCTCGCCGACAGCCTGGGGCTTGACCCGGATGTCGTCGACACGGCCTGCCTTTCTCACGACCTCGGGCATCCGCCCTTCGGTCACAACGGCGAACGTGCGCTCAACGAGTGGGCGGATGACATCGGCGGCTTCGAGGGCAATGCTCAGACCCTGCGCCTACTGACGCGCATCGAGCCGAAGGTATTCGGGCCCGACGGAAAAACGTACGGCCTCAATCTCACGCGGGCCAGCTTGGACGCGAGCACGAAGTACCCGTGGCCTAGTGCTCAGGGCATTCCTGACCCGAGCGGTCGCAGCAAGTACGGTTTCTTCGACGACGACACGGCCGCGTTCGAGTGGTTGCGGGCCGGAGCGCCGGATCGTCAACGCTGCATCGAAGCTCAGGTCATGGACCTCTCCGACGACATCGCCTATTCCGTGCACGACTTCGAAGATGCCATTGTCGGCGACTTCATCGACGTCACGGCGCTGGGAGCCCGCGTCAATCACGACGATCTCGTGAAGTCGATGTTCGAGTGGATCGGAGGCGAGTTCACCCACGATGAGCTCATCGCGGCCTTCGACCGCCTTGACCTGCTCGATCCGTGGATCGATCAGTGGGATGGCAGTCGTGCCGCCCACGGTCGCCTCAAGAACCTCACTAGCCAACTGATTGGCCGCTTTGCCGGTGCGGCAGTTCAGGCCACGCGCGAAGCTCACCCGACGGATGCTCTTGCTCGCTTCGGAGGCAGCTTGGTCGTGCCCAAGGAGATTCAGGCGGAGATCGCGGTGCTCAAGGGCATCGTGGCGGCCTTCGTTATGTCGACGAACGCTCGTCGCCCGATCTATCAGCAGCAGCGCGATGTACTCACCGAGCTCGCCGATGTCTTGCTCTGGACTGCTCCCGTGAACCTCGATTCTGGTTTCACGGCGGATTGGAATTCCGCTGAGAACGATCATCAGCGCAAGCGCGCGGTAGTAGATCAGGTAGCTAGCCTCACGGATCAGTCCGCGATTGCCTGGCACACACGACTCGTTGGCTAGAGTCGTCGGCCGGTCGGCCTAGAATTGCGATTGTGGCTGGCCTGATTAAACGAAGCGATATCGACGAGGTGCGTTCGCGCACCAACCTCGCCGATATCGTCGGCGACTACGTCACCCTCAAGAGCGCCGGTTCCGGCTCCATGAAGGGCCTGTGTCCTTTTCATGAGGAGCGCAGCCCCAGCTTCCACGTGCGACCCCAAGTGGGCTTCTATCACTGCTTCGGATGCGGTGAAGGCGGCGACGTCTACACCTTCCTGCAGCGCATGGACCACGTCTCGTTCTCCGAGGCTGTTGAGCGCCTCGCTGGCCGCATTAGCTACGAGCTTCACTACGAGGATGGCGGCGCGGCCACCGATCACGGCAATCGCGCGCGCATTTTGGCGGCCAATCAGGCGGCATCCGAATTTTTCGTCGCCCAGCTCGCGAGCCCCGAGGCAGCACCCGGCCGCAGCTTTTTGGGCGAACGTGGTTTCGATCAGTCTGCTGCCGAGCGCTTCGGCATCGGTTTTGCGCCTCGCGGTGGCGTGCTCATCAAGCACCTCAACAAGCTGGGCTACTCCTCAGAAGAACTCGTCGTTGCTGGCCTCATAGGCAAGGGGGAGCGGGGCGACTATTACGACCGTTTCCGCGGCCGCCTGGTGTGGCCCATCCGCGATGTCACCGGTCAGACCTTGGGCTTCGGTGCTCGGCGCTTGCTCGACGACGACAAAGGCCCCAAGTACCTGAACACTCCCGAGACGCCGGTCTACCACAAGAGCCAAGTGCTCTATGGCCTCGATCTTGCCAAGAAAGATATTTCGCGCGGCAAGCAGATCGTCGTGGTCGAGGGCTACACGGATGTCATGGCCTGCCATCTTGCGGGCGTCACGACCGCTGTCGCCACGTGTGGCACGGCGTTCGGTGTGGACCACATCAAGATCGTGCGCCGCATGATCGGCGACTACGACAACGCTGACACCACGGCGACGGGTGAAGTCATCTTTACGTTCGACCCGGATGAAGCGGGCCAGAAGGCCGCCAACCGCGCCTTTGCCGAAGAGCACCGTTTCGCTGCGCAAACCTTCGTTGCGGTGGCGCCCGACGGCCTCGACCCCTGCGATTTGCGTCTGAAGAAAGGCGATGGTGCGGTGCGCCGTCTTGTCACCACTCGTAAGCCCATGTTTGAGTTCAAGATTCGCCGCGAGTTGGCCGTGCACGACCTCGAAACTGTCGAGGGCCGCGTTGCGGCGTTGCGTGCTGCGGCCCCGGTGGTCGCGGGTATCCGCGATTCTGCTTTGGGTATTGGTTACGTGCGCAGTGTTGCGGGTTGGCTCGGTATGGAGCCCACCGAGGTGCAGAACGCTGTGACCGCCGCAAAACGCGCTGCAGCCCCGTCAGGGCCGCCGAAGGCGCCGCAGCAGCCGCAGTCCGAGTCGTCTTCCCAGTCCCCGCCAGAGGGCTTCGGTGAGGCGCCAGCGCAGGCTGGTCCCTCGATCATGGGCTTGAAGGTTGACGCGATCACGCGCCTCGAGCGAGACACCCTCATGGCGGTGCTGCAGCATCCGGATGTCGTGGGCGCCGAGCTCATCGGCAAGCTCACGCAGATCTCGATCGCCGAGCCGTCACTCGCAGTGGTGCGCGACGCCATTGCTTCTCTCGTGGATCGCGCGCTCGAACCCGGTTGGGCATCCGCCGTGGCCGACGAAGTGCCGTCGTCGTTCTCGACTTTCGTGAAGCAGCTCAGCGTTGCACCGATTCCTGAGCGCGAAGAACGCATCGCGGTGTACTGCGTTCAGGTCACGACTGATCTCATTGAGCGCGATTTCTTGCGCCAAAAGCGGGAGCTTCTCGGTGTTCTTCAACGCATGGACCGCGAGAGCGACCCGGAACGTTACGTGCAGACCCAGCGCGATCTGATGAGGATTGAAGCGGATCGTCGTGCGCTCCGCGAAGAAACCTAACCGCTGCGCTTTGGTTGCGTTCGTGTAAATATCCCCCAATCGCGGGTATGCGACCTAGTGTCGAAGCTTCCTCGTGTGTTACTACTGAGGAACTACGATGCGCGGCGCCGACAAACGCGCCGTCGCATTTTCTGCACGCAACAGGAAGAGGTAGACGGATATGACATCCGCATCCAAGAACAGCAAGCGAATCCTTGCTGTAGTTGCCGGCTCAGCAGCGTTCGCGCTCGCTTTGACTGGTTGCCAAGCTGGGGGAGACTCCGACGCTGGCAGTTCCGAGTCGCTTATCGTGGGCACGACTGACAAGGTCACGTTCCTCGACCCGGCTGGTTCGTACGACAACGGTTCGTTTGCACTGATGAACCAAGTGTTCCCGTTCCTGCTCAACTCGCCGCTGGGCACCTCCGATGTTGAACCTGACATCGCCGAGTCCGCTGAGTACACGAGCGAAGACGAATACACGGTTGTACTCAAGGCGGGTCTCAAGTTCGCTAACGGCAATGACCTCACCTCGTCTGACGTGAAGTTCAGCTTCGACCGTCAGGTCGCGATCAACGACGAGAATGGCCCTTCGGTTCTTCTCGGCAACATTGACAGCGTCGACGCTGTCGATGACACCACCGTGGTCTTTAACCTGAAGAACGGAAACGACCAGACGTTCGCGCAGATCTTGTCGAGCCCGGCCGCGCCGATCGTTGATGAAGAAGTGTTCTCGGCTGACGCGGTTACCCCTGACGACGAGATCGTGGATGGCATGGCTTTCGCTGGCCAGTACGTCATCGACAGCTACGACTTCAACAACATCGTCTCGTTCAAGGCAAACCCCGACTACCAGGGCGTTCTTGGTGCCGCGGCTACCGACAGCATCACGCTGAAGTACTACACCGACGCTTCGAACCTGAAGCTCGATGTTCAAGAGGGCAACATTGACGTCGCGCACCGCAGCCTGTCTGCTACCGACGTTGCTGACCTCGAGGGCAACGACAACGTCAACGTGATCGTTGGCCCCGGTGGAGAGATCCGTTACATCGTCTTCAACTTCGACACACAGCCGTTCGGCGCGAAGACTCCTGAGGCTGACGAAGCTAAGTCGCTCGCCGTTCGCGGTGCGGTTGCTGACCTTCTCGACCGTCAGGAAATCTCTGACCAGGTTTACAAGGGCACCTACTTGCCGCTGTACTCCTACGTTCCCGATGGACTGACCGGCGCTACCCAGGTTCTCAAGGACCTGTACGGTGACGGCGAGGGCGGCCCGAGTGTCGACGCAGCGCAGCAGCGCCTTGCTGACGCCGGTGTTGAGACGCCTGTGAAGCTCAACCTTCAGTACAACCCTGACCACTACGGTGAGTCCTCGGGTGACGAGTACGCCTTGGTTAAGAGCCAGCTCGAGGCTGAAGGAATCTTCGAAGTCAACCTGCAGTCGACGGAATGGGTAACGTACGCCAAGGAGCGCACGGCAGACGCCTACCCCGCCTACCAGCTCGGTTGGTTCCCGGACTACTCCGACGCTGATAACTACCTCACCCCGTTCTTCGGTGACGGTAACTTCCTCGGAAACCACTACGCGGATGCTGAAGTCAACGATCTGATCGTGGCTCAGGCTACCGAACTCGACCCCGCCACGCGCGAGGGAATGATCGAGGACATTCAGGCGAAGGTTGCAGCTGAGCTGTCGACCGTTCCGTTCCTTCAGGGAGCGCAAATCGCTGTGACGGGCAAGGACGTTACCGGAGCTACGCTCGACGGTTCGTTCAAGTTCCGCTACGGCAGCTTGGCCAAATAGGAGTAACTCGCTCCAGTTAGGCCTCGGCCTAGCGTTATGACGAACGGGGGTGGCCCGCACACAATGCGGGTCACCTCCTCGTCTTCGTTCTCTGCACGATAGGTAGGTATGTCGCAGTCCGATTCCGCCGTGATCAATCCGGCACCGTCAGAACCGCCCACCCGGCGTTCGTGGGGGATCACAAATCCTCTTGCTCGTTTTCTTATAGTTCGCTTCCTCCTCATTTTTCCGACCGTGTTCATCCTTGTGACGATGGTGTTCGTGTTGATGCGCTCGATCGGTGACCCCATCACTGCCGCCCTCGGTGGGCGGCTCACTGCGGCTCAGCTGGCAGAACGCATTAGTTCCGCGGGCTACGATCGCCCGATTCTGGTGCAGTACTTCGAGTACTTGGGTCAGGTTTTCACCGGTAACTTCGGTACTGCCATCACCGACGGTCGCCCCGTTTCCGAGCTGCTCGTCACGTACGGCAGTGCCACGCTCGAGCTCGCGTTCTACGCAGTTCTCGTGGCGCTCATCGTGGGTATCCCGCTCGGCATGGTGGCGGCATATTTCCGTGACAAGTGGCCGGATGCGGTTCTCCGCGTCGCCGCGATCCTCGCGTATGCGACTCCGGTCTTCTTCGCGGGGCTCTTGCTCAAGCTCGTGTTTGCCGTGTGGCTGAAGGTGCTGCCCGTCGCGGGCCGCGCATCCACTCGCACGGAACTGCAGTTGAGCACTCTCGAAGACAAGACCGGCATTTATCTCATCGATGCATTCCGTCTGGGCAGCCCGGCTGCGATTGGCGATGTGCTCTCGCACGCCGTGCTTCCTGGACTGGCTCTCGGATTGCTGACCGCCGGCATCTTCCTGCGCCTCGTACGCACGAACGTTATTGGTTCGCTCTCGATGGACTACGTGGATGCCGCCCGCTCCCGTGGCGTGAGCGAATACCGCCTCGTGCGCAAGCACGCCTACAAGCCCGCGTTGATCCCGATCATCACGGTGATCGGTTTGCAGATCGCGCTCCTGCTGGGAGGCGCGGTGCTGACTGAAACCACCTTCGAGTGGAAGGGTCTCGGCTTCAAGCTCGTCGAGTACTTGGGTGCTCGTGACTTCGTCGCGGTGCAGGGCATCGTGGTGCTGCTCGCCGTCATCGTGGCCCTCACCAACTTCATCGTCGACATAGTTGCGGCGATCATCGACCCGAGGGTGAGGTACTAATCATGACGACGACACCCTCACGTTTTGTAGCTGTGTGGCGTAAGCTGCCGATTGTTCGACAGGTTCGCCAGTCGGTCGGACTCCAGCGCGGCATGCTCGTCGCTGGGCTCATTTTGACCGGTATCTTCTTGCTGACGGCACTCTTCGCGCCGCTGCTCGCTCCCTACGGCTTCTCGCAATTGCGCGACGACGACGGTGCTTTCGGTGCGCAAGTACCTCCCGGTGGCGCGCACATTCTGGGCACCACAGTGGGCGGCTACGACGTGCTTTCGCGCGTGATCTGGGGATCGCGCACCGCGGTTCTCGTGATCGTCGTTGCGGTGGCCCTGTCGATCTTTGCCGGCGTGCTGCTCGGTCTCGTGTCGGGCTACCTCGGTAGCTGGATCGACCGCGTGCTCGTGGTTATCTCCGACGCTGTGTACGCGTTCCCGACTCTGCTGTTGGCGATTGTGGCCGCGATCGCGATTAGCGGTGGTCAGTCGAGTTTCTGGGGCGGCGTATTCGCGGCGGCCGTGTCGATCACGGTTGTCTACATCCCGCAGTACTTCCGCGTCATCCGGGCCGAAACCGTGCGCATCAAGTCGGAGGCCTACGTCGAATCGGCGAAGGTCATTGGCTCGAGTACTCCGCGCATCATGTTCCGTCACGTGTTCCGCAACGCAACACGCACGCTGCCGTTGATCTTCACGCTCAACAGCTCCGAGGCGATCCTGACGCTCGCTGGACTGGGGTTCCTCGGTTTCGGCATCGAGCCATCCGCTGCCGCTGAGTGGGGCTACGACCTCAACAAGTCGATTTCGGATGTCACGAGCGGCATCTGGTGGACCTCACTGTTCCCGGGGCTTGCGATAGTTCTTGTTGTGCTCGGAATCACTCTGGTGGGGGAATCACTCAACGACCTCGCTGATCCACGACTACGCACTCGACGTCGTGCCGACCAGTCGGCGCCGGTTCTCGAAACCGCTGCTCTCTCGACGGTCGACCTCGATGACGATGCGAATCCGATTGACCCGCTGGAGGCTCGCTCATGAGCAACATTGTCGAGATCAAGAATCTTGAAGTCACGTTCGCGACCGATGGTGGCGATGTCAAAGCAGTAGATGATGTCTCGCTGAGCCTCGCTCCCGGCGAGGTGCTCGCCATCGTGGGGGAGAGCGGCAGTGGCAAGAGCGTTACCGCCAAATCCGTTCTCGGGCTGTTGCCCGAAACTGCGGTGTCTCGCGGTGCCATCGTGCTCAACAACAAAGAGGTCATCGGGATGTCGGGCAAGCGACTGCGTGAGCTGCGCGGCGTAGATGTGGCGATGGTCTTTCAAGAGCCCTCGACCGCGCTCAACCCGGTGTTCACCGTCGGCTGGCAGATTGCAGAAGGCCTTCGCGCGCACGGCAACGTGAGCAAGCGTGAAGCTCGCACCAAGGCAATCGAGATTCTGCGCAAGGTCGGTATTCCTGAGCCGGATAAGCGTGTCGATTACTATCCTCACCAGTTCTCGGGTGGGCAGAAGCAGCGCGTGGTCATCGCG
The DNA here is from genome assembly GCF_059767345.1 of Salinibacterium sp. VpJ6. Classification (NCBI taxonomy): domain Bacteria; kingdom Bacillati; phylum Actinomycetota; class Actinomycetes; order Micrococcales; family Microbacteriaceae; genus Salinibacterium; species Salinibacterium sp. VpJ6. Next base: position 434,533 of record NZ_JBSOQL010000001.1, on the reverse strand, counting down.
ATGGCGCTCGTGCTCGAGCCAGAGCTGATCGTGGCCGATGAGCCCACGACCGCGCTCGACGTGACGGTGCAGGCGGAGATCCTCGATCTTCTCCGCCGCTGCCGCGACGAGTTCGGGGCGGCGATCATCCTGATCACCCACAACATGGGAATCGTGGCTGACCTGTCTGACCGCGTTGCCGTCATGTACCAGGGCAAACTGGTGGAAGAGGCGCCAGCGCAGCAATTGTTCGACGCTGCCCAGCATCCGTACACGCAGAAGCTTCTGGCCGCCGTTCCTCGCATCGGTTCGGGGGTATCCCGAGCGGCTGCTCGCGTGGCTGACCGTGCTGCCGCTGGCGGAGAGAAGGATGCCGACGCGATTGTCATCGCCGACAACCTTGAGATCGAGTTCCCCGGCCGTTTCGGTCGAGCTCCGTTCCGGGCTGTCGACCGCGTGAGCTTCACCATTTCACCGGGCGAAGTGCTCGGGCTCGTGGGGGAGAGCGGATCAGGCAAGACCACGATTGGTCGCGCTATTGGTGGGTTGAACAAGATCACCGGTGGATCGCTCTCGGTGCTTGGGCACGAAATGTTGGGATTCAAGGAGCGCAAGTTCCGGCCGGTGCGCAGCGATATCGGCTTCGTCTTTCAAGACCCGGCATCGAGTTTCAACCCGCTGCTCACGATCGCGCAGTGTGTGGCCGAACCACTGATCGTGCATGGCAAGGCCGAAGATGCCAATGACGCCCGCGGGCGGGTTAACGAACTCCTCGAAGCGGTGCAGTTGCCGCGCGCGTTTGGAGATCGCTACCCGCACGAACTCAGCGGAGGTCAGCGTCAGCGCGCAAGCCTCGCACGCTCCCTTGCCTTGCGGCCACGATTGCTGATCGCAGACGAGCCGACAAGCGCGCTCGACGTGTCGGTTCAGGCGAAGGTGCTCGAGTTGTTCGCCGAATTGCAACGAGACCTCGGCTTCGCGGCCCTCTTCATCAGCCACGATCTCGCCGTCGTTGACATGCTCTCGGATCGCATCGCGGTGCTCTACAAGGGGCAGTTGGTGGAAGAAGGTGTGGGTTCCGAAGTGCTCGGAAATCCGCAACATCCGTACACGCAACGGCTGCTGGCATCGCTGCCGGTGCCCGACCCGCGTGAACAGACTGAACGAAGGGAAGCGCTGCGGGCGCTGACTGCCGTAGATTATTGAGGTGACTTCCACTCAGCCCACGGTGAGCGCCCGCGATCTTTCGCTGCGCTACCCGTCTCGCAACCCTGAAACACGTTCGGTCGCCGTTAACGGACTGAGTTTTGAGATCGGTGCGGGAGAAGTGCTGACTGTCGTTGGCGAGAGTGGCTCGGGTAAGAGCACTCTCGCCAAAGCAGTCGCGCTGCACGCTGAGACCGGTGCCTACGGATCGCCGCTGTTCAGCGGGGGAGAACTCACGGTGTTGGGCACTGACCTTCGCAACGTCAGTCGCCGCAAGCGTGATCGTCTCAGCGTCAAGGTGGGCTATCTGCCGCAGGATGCCGGAAACCATCTCAACGGTCGATTGACGGTGGGCGAAAACATCGCCGAGCCGATCTTCGTGCGCGACCGTAGGTTCAACCAAACCGAGGCCGCAGAAGCAGTCGCTACTCTGATCGACACCGTGCGTTTGCCGCTGTCGGTAATGAATCGCTACCCATTCGAACTCAGCAAGGGTCAGCGTCAGCGCGTAGCGATTGCGCGCGCCATGATCCTCGAACCACAGCTACTCGTGGCTGATGACCCGACGGCGGGCATCGACGTGAACGTGCGCGCCGCCATCCTCGATCTCATTGTCGACCTTCAAGCGCAACGCTCGTTCTCGGCGCTACTGGTCACCGCTGACCTCGCAGCTGTTCGCCGAGTCTCGACCAATGTTGCGGTGATGCACCGCGGCATCCTCGTTGGCATCGGTGAACTGGATGCCGTTCTTGACAACCCCTGGCACCCCTACGTGAAGGGGCTAGCCGACTCACTTCTGGAGCTGCACCGTGACAACGCCTGACGTAACCCCTGTTGCCGCCTCGACGTGGCTCGTCGGGGGCTTCGGCCCCGATATGGAATGCGAGTCAGAAGGTATCTCGGTCATGCACAGCCGTGCTGATGGTTCTCTCGAATTCTCGCACCTGGCAGCAGCGGTTCCTTCGGCATCCTTCCTTGTGGTCGATGGAGCCAAGGTCTACTCGACGCTTGAAGGATCGGGTCAGGTCGCGGCGTTCGATCGCGACGGTGAAACACTCAGCGACGCAAGCCTGACCGCGAGCGGCGGGCAGTACCCCTGCCACATCACCGTCAACGGCGGCACCGTGATTGCCGCCAACTACGGCACGGGCACATTGGGCGTCATCGACGCGGGAGGGGCTTTCGGAACGCTAGACACCCGCCAAGTCGTTGAGAGCACCGGCATAGGGCCGCGCCCGCAACAAGAGGGCCCTCACGCCCATTCATCGCTGTTTGTGGATGACCACACCGTGTTCTCGCTCGATTTGGGCGCCGATCGCATCCGCATCTTCAGCTACGGCAACTTTGCGCTCGAGCAGACCGATGAGATCGCGTTACCGGCCGGTTTCGGTCCGCGAGACATTGTCGCGCGCCCGGGCAACCTGTTCTACGTGCTGGGAGAGCTCGGCTGCGGCTTCATGGTGTTCGAGTGGAAAGACCGCCAGCTGCACAAACTGTGTGCCATCGCGCTTCCCGGCGCGGTTGAGGGCGATCACGCGGCAGCAATCGCGATCTCGGATGACGCCCGCCACGCGTATGTCGGCGTGCGTCACAGCAACCTGATCGCCGTTCTCGCCATTGCCGAAGACGGTCGCAGCGTTGCTCCGCTCACGGCGGTCTCGTGCGAGGGAAATTGGCCCCGTCACATGATTCTCAGCGACGGAATCCTGCATGTGTGCAATCAATTTTCGAACGAAATTGCGAGTTTTAGAATTGATGACAACGGGATTCCTCAGTTAATTACTGCCCCCACGAGGGTTCTATCGCCGACATACCTCGCTCGAATCGCCTGATGGTTTTCGAAGTGCCAAATCATTTGCTAAAGTAGTCGAGTCGCACAGCGATCCTCGATAGCTCAATTGGCAGAGCAACGCACTGTTAATGCGTAGGTTCTTGGTTCAAGTCCAAGTCGAGGAGCAGATTAGTCCCGGCCACTTCGGTGGCCGGGACTTTGTGCTTTCCCGACGGCTTTCAGGCGGCATCCCGTAGGGCGCTTTTTGGCGACATCGTCGGCGAGTTTTCCGCGCTGTGGCGACTGCGGCCGTGCCTCGATCGATGCGCTCTACTCCGCCGGGAGTAGCGCCCCCTGCGCCGCCCGGCCGACGCGCTTGCTGGCCGTCGCAACTACCATCAAGGAATGCTTTCGTCATCCCGTCGCTCAACACCGCGCGCATCGAATGCGATGCTCAACGCTCTCTTGAACGGCACGGGTGGCAGTGCGTCGCAATCGCCGCGGTCTCGTCGTTTGCGGCGGTGGATTCCCGTCGTTATCTCGCTACTGGTGCAGGTACCCATCACGATCATGGGCGTCATCTGGACTGGCGCCTACGCAGAGTTCGGTGATGCGGCATCCGTATTGCCGTTTAGCACTGTGCTTGAGCTGAGCAGTATCGGCGCCGGAGCGATCGCCGCCATCGCGCTGTCTATCGTCGGCCCGCTACTGCTGTTGTGGATCCGTCGGTATCCGGGTCCGCTAATCGCTGTGATTTCAGCCCTAGCCGCTGCAGATTTTCTCATCGGCTACTCGGTGCTGTCGGCGCCCCACCTCGCCCTCGCGTTCGCGATTGTCATCGCGATCTCGCACGGTGCGCGCACGTGGACCTGGGTGTCGATGATTGTGGTGTGGGAGGCGACGCTTCTTGCCGCGCTCGTCGTCGGCATTGAGCTGGACCCGCACCGTGTCGTGCCGACGACCATCGGTCTGCTCTTTGTGCTCGGGTTCGCCGAAGCTAACCGTCGGCGGCGTGAACAGCTTGAGCATTTCCATACAGCCTTTGCGAGTCGTCGAGAAGAAGAGTTGCGGGCCGAGCGCACCAGGATTGCGCGCGAACTGCACGACGTGTTGGCGCACTCGCTCAGCCAAATCAACGTGCAGGCCGGCGTCGGTCTTCACCTCATGCACAAGCAGCCGGAACAGGCGGAGGAAGCACTCGCGAGCATCAAACTGTCGAGCAGGGAAGCGCTCGACGAAGTGCGATCGCTTTTGGGAATGCTGCGGAGCGACGACGCGGATTCGGGCGACGGCGGCCCGGATGACGCTCCGCTCGTTCCGGAGCCCGATCTTTCCCGCCTCACGAGCCTCGTCGATTCGGTGCGCGCCCAAGGCATCGAGGTCGATCTCACGTCAGAGATCTCCGAGCACACTGCCGCGGCCGTTCAGCTGGCGCTGTACCGCATCGTGCAGGAGTCCCTCACCAATGTGGTGCGGCATGCCTCCGCGACGTCCGCTGTTGTTTCGTTGACGGTCGAGGGCGACGACTATCACGTTACTATTGGCGATGACGGTGTTGGCATCGACACCGACGGTCACACGGAGGGACGAGGGCTGGTGGGCATGCGAGAGCGAGCTGAACTTCTCGGCGGCACACTGACGGTACGCGAGAGTGCGGCGCGCGGCGCCGTGGTGACGGCTCGAATTCCGCGCCGTTCGGCATCCGCATGATCCGGGTCGTTATTGCCGATGACCAGCAGCTGATCCGGGCCGGCTTCACTAGCCTTCTCAATGCCGAAGAGGGCATCGAAGTCGTGGGCGAAGCGGCCACCGGCACCGAGGTCATCGAGGTCGTGCGTCGTGAGCGTCCCGACGTTGTACTGATGGATATCCGGATGCCCGAGGGCGACGGTCTGTGGGCGACGGAACAGATCGCGACCTATCCCGAACTCGCTGACACGCGCATCGTCGTCGTGACGACTTTCGAGGTGGACGAGTACGTCGCTCGCTCTATCCGGGCTGGCGCCAGCGGTTTTCTGGTGAAAGACACCGAACCTGTTGAACTAATTCGCGCGGTTCGCATTGTAGCGTCGGGCGATGCTCTCTTGAGCCCCGGCGTCACCAAAAGGCTTCTCGAGCGTTTCGCACGCGGCTCGCAAGTCGCCGTCGACGATGCCATCCTGTCGGCGATCACCGACCGTGAACGTCAAGTGCTGGCTCTCGTGGGTCAGGGGCTCACCAACTCAGAGATCGGCACCAAGCTCTTCTTGAGCCCCCTCACGGCGAAAACTCACGTCTCCCGCATTATGTCGAAGCTCGCCGCCCGAGACCGCGTGCAGCTTGTCGTAATCGCCTACGAGACCGGGCTCGTGTCCCTGGGGCGGGCGGTGTGACGGGCGGCTGCACACACCGCACTGGGCGCCCGGCACGATCTCCTGAAGTGTCGGCGGCCATCCGTTCAAGCTTTGCGGTGGGCCTTGCCGTTGCCGCGTACGGAATTTCCTTTGGCGCACTGGCCGTAGCGGCTGGACTGGATGTCTGGCAAGCCTGCGTGCTCAGCCTGCTGATGTTCTCGGGCGGCTCCCAATTCGCGCTCGTCGGTGTGCTCGCGACGGGTGGCACGGCAGCCGGCGGTGCCGCGATCGCGAGTGCTGTTCTGTTGGGCGCCCGCAACTCGCTGTACGCCTTGCGAGTGGCTCCAATGATCGGCCCCGGCGTTGCCAAGCGGCTGCTGGCGGGCCACTGGACTATCGATGAGAGCACCGCCGTCTCCACCGCTCAACCCACTCCGGCAAGCCAGCGTGCGGGCTTCTGGTGGACCGGCGCCATCATCTACGTCGGCTGGAACCTTACGACCCTGATCGGGGCGCTCATCGGCGACCAACTCGGCGACGTGAGTCAGTACGGTTTGGATGCCGCGGCCGCCGCCGCGTTCCTCGGTCTCTTGTGGCCGAGATTGAAACAACTGCAACCCGTCGTGGTGGCGGTTGGTGCTGCAATCGTCGCCGCGGTACTCATGCCTGTTCTGCCCGCGGGACTGCCCGTGCTCGCCGCGGCTCTCGTGGCTGTTGCTGTGGGACTTACGAACTGGCTGGGAACGCGCGAGAGTGACCTCGCCGAAGCTGAACCCGATCCGATGGGGGAGCAATGACTGTCTGGCACATCATTCTGATCGCCTCGATCGCTGTGCTCGCCCTGAAACTCGTGGGCTTCACGATTCCCGCAGTGTGGGCCGAGAAGCCCACGGTGGCGAGGCTCGCAAACCTGCTGACGGTTTCTCTGCTGGCGGCGCTGATCGTTGTGCAGACGTTCGGTTCAGCCCGCGGCTTCGAAGTGGATGCCCGGCTCCCTGCTGTCGCGGTGGCCGCCGTGCTCTTCGCCCTCAGGGTGCCGTTTATCGTTGTGATCATTGCGGCCGCGCTTGTGGCGGCCGGCATTCGGGCGCTGACGTAAGGGCGCTGACGTAAGGGCGCTGCAGACGTAGAGCGCTGTTCGGTGGCGCGGTGGCGCGGCTGCGCTGCGCTTAAGCGTCGAGCTGTTCCTCGGTGGGCAACCACGAGTGGCCAGGCTGGCCCCAGCCCTGCTTGCGGATCGCCTTCGCTGCGGCCTTGGCATCCGGAGCCTGCAAACGGTCGGCATACAAGACGCCATCGAGGTGGTCGTACTCGTGCTGGAAAATGCGCGCGAGCCAGCCAGACGCTTCAATTTCGAAAGGCTTCTGATCGAGATCGAGGGCGCGCAGGATGACGCGGTCGGAACGGATGAGCGGGAACCGTTCGCCAGGAATAGAGAGGCAACCCTCTTCATCCGCTTCGTCAGCGTCGAGCACGGGGAGCGGGCTCTGCCACAACTCGGGGTTGATGGCGACGCCGCGCCAGAGCGTGTCGTTCTCGTCGATCCAGTCGTAGACGAAGACGCGCAGCCCTACGCCTACCTGCGGGGCGGCAAGGCCGACGCCGGGCGCCTCTTCCATCGTCTCGAACATGTCGGCCACGAGGGTCGCGAGTTCACTGTCGAAGGCCGTTACCGGATTCGCGGGAGTGTGGAGCACCGGTTCGCCGGTGATGATGATGGGAAGAACGGCCATGTGCCCAGAATATCCCGAGTTAACCCAGTACATTTGACGTGTGCCGCCAGACATTCTTGACCTCACCGATCAGATCAGTCTGACCCCGCTTCAGGTTGCCGGAATCCCGCTGGCCCTGATCGGGGCGATCTTGCTGTCACTGGGCGCGCAATTTCAGCACCGCGGCGTCGCACGCATGGAAGAGACGCATGGCAGTGAAGCCAGTACCGGTCTCAATTTTTCTCAAATCAAGGCGTTGCTTGCTCGCCCGTCGTGGGTGATCGGCACTGCGTTTCTCGGCCTAGCGATTGTGTTTCAGCTCTCGAGTCTCGCTATCGCACCGATCATGGTGGTTCAGCCGCTCGGCGCTGTTGCCCTCGTGATGACAGCCATCATGAACTCGCGCATCGCCAAAGTGCGACTGGATGCGATTTCCATCCGCGCAATTGTGATGTGCGTGGTCGGAGTGGGCGTCTTTGTCGGCATCGCTGCAATGTTTGCAAAGTCGACGGTTGTCACTCAGCGTGAACTCTCGCTCGTACTCATCATTCTGGCAGTCGTGTTGACCGCCTGGATTGTTCTGTTCCTCATCTTCCGCAAGAATGCCTCGCCGATCTTCTACATTTTGGGCGCGGGAATGCTATTCGGTTTCGTGGCAACACTTGCGAAGGTCGTCATTGACCGGGTCAAAACGATTGTGATCTCAGGTTCCGGTTTCGAGAGCACAGACTTCTTGACCATCCTCTGCATCGTCGGTCTCATCGTCGCGTCGTTGCTCGGTTCCTACTTTGTGCAGACGGCCTACGCCTCGGGCCCGCCCGATCTCGTTGTTGCTGGGCTCACGGTCGTTGACCCTCTCGTGGCGGTCGCCGTCGGCATCCTCGTGTTGGGTGAAGCGGCGGATGCACCGCTCTGGGCAGTGATTGCATTCGTGATCACGGGCGCGATTGCTATTTTCGGCGTGTTTTCACTCTCGAAGCATCATCCGCAAATCAAGTCGTAGCATTTCGGGATCTGCGGCTCAGCGCCCCGCCCCCACGGGCGTCGTGGGGTACGTTATTAGATGCCGTTGACCTGACCGGGTCGTAAACGAGTGGCTCATAACGCACAACTGTTAAGGAAATCTTCGACTGTGACTTCCGCTGTGAAACGCTCGCCCCACGAGGGCAAACCGCGACTTCGCATCCTGATCGGCGCTGACACTTTTTGGCCCCAGATTAACGGTGCCGCGACGTTTATTGCGCGGCTCGCCGCCGGCCTCGCTGAGCGGGGCCATGACGTGCACATTGTGGCGCCGTCGTACTCCAACAAGACGTTGGGAACGATGGTGGAGGAACACGAGGGTCAGAAAATGACTCTGCACCGCCTGTACTCCTGGCGTTGGCCCGGCCACCCTTGGCTGCGCTTCATGATGCCGTGGCGTGTGAAGCAGAACTCGGCCCGAATTCTTGATCAGGTGAAGCCTGACGTCATCCATTTTCAGTCGCACATTATTGTCGGCCGCGGAATGACGCTCGAAGGCGGCAAGCGCGGTATTCGTCTCGTCGGCACGAACCACTTCATGCCCGAAAACCTGCTTGACCACGCCTACATCATCCCGAAGTTCATGCGCCGCAAGGCGATCCGGATGGGATGGGAAGCTGCGGGGCGGTCGTTCGCTCGCGCCGAAAGCGTCACGACTCCGACGCGACGGGCTGCTGAGTATCTTGAGGCCAACACGAAGGTGCGCAACGTCGTCGCCGTCTCCTGCGGAATTAACGCCGACGGCTACAACGGCAACCTCGACCCAAAGCCGGAGAACCTCATTGTGTTCCTGGGCCGACTTTCGGAAGAGAAGCAGATCGATCGCCTGATCAAAGCTCTCTCGATCATGGATCCCGCGCTGAATGCGAAGGTCGAGATTGTGGGCGGGGGAGAGCTCGAGGGCAAACTTCGTGCTCTAGCGCAGTCGCTCGGTCTCGAAGATCGAGTCACGCTCACCGGCTTCGTTGAACAGGATCAGCTGCGGGATGCTCTTCAGCGCGGTTCTGTCTTTGCGATGCCCTCGATCGCTGAGTTGCAGAGCATCTCCACGATGGAAGCGATGGCTTCCGGTCTGCCGGTCGTGGCCGCTGACGCCATGGCGCTTCCCCATCTCGTGCACGACGGTGAAAACGGTTTTCTCTTCGAGCCCGGCAACGTCGAAGACCTGGCCGCGAAGCTCACGACGGTGCTAACAATGGCGCCGGAGGAAATTCTCAAGTTCAAGAAGGAAAGTCTCGCGATTGTCGCATCTCACGACATTCAGCGCACTCTCGACACCTTCGAGAGCATGTACCGCGGGGAGCAGGTCACCGACCCTGCTGCCTTAGGCAAAAAGAACGAGAGCGCCTCCTAACAGGAGACGCTCTCGTGGGAGCCACAGCTCGTGAGTGTAGGCGTGGAGCCTACTTCTTTGCGGGGGTGCGGTTCTCGGCCGACACCATCCAGGCGTACTGTTCAAGCGTTTCGATGATGCCGTGAAGCAAATCAGCGCTTGTGGGGTCTTCTTCATCGATCGGGTCGTGCACCTCACGGATCGTCGCTACCGTGCCCTCAAGGCGTTCGGTAAGCAAGTCAATGGTGTCGGTGGTGCTGACCTCGCCTGCGGGGAACGCAGGAAGCGTAGTGGTTTCGGCAACGGTGTCGCTGCGTCCATCGGGCGTGGCATGGAGGGCGCGCATCCGCTCGGCGATCGTGTCGCTGAAGCCGCGAGCGGCATCAATGATTTCGTCGAGCACGAGGTGGGTATCGCGGAAGTTCTTGCCGACGACGTTCCAGTGCGCTTGCTTGCCCTGAAGCTGGAGTTCCAGCAGGTCAACGAGTACCTGCTGCATGCGATCGGCTAAACCTTTGGATGCCGTGAAGCCGTGCTCAGCGTTCTGCTGGCGGGTCTTGCGAGCCCCAGATTTGGCTGGACTCGTGGTCTGCGCTTTCTGTGAATCAGTCATAGCGCAACCATACGAGCGTTGGTTTGACGCTGGCTCAACGTTGCTTGAGAGGAAGCTGAGTGCACGTCACGGGCATCGTATCGATCACGTATTGGGCGCGAAGTGGCGTGCGTGGGTTGACGCGTTTTGCCGGTAACGTAGGTACGCGCCCGCACCAGTGCGGGCACGGGGCGGTAGCTCAGCTGGTTAGAGCAGCGGACTCATAATCCGTCGGTCACGGGTTCAAGTCCCGTCCGCCCTACTTTTGTGTCTAAGCCAGGTGCGTGTGCAGCTGTTCGAGCGTTTCCGCTGTCACCGTGGGCGCGGTGAAATGGGCGGGATATCTCGCTCCTTGGCGATTCACCCACGCGGTCGAGAGTCCGGCCTCCGCAGCGCCGTGAATGTCCCAGGGGTGTACCGCCACGAGATGGGCAACGCCGCTGGTAGCGGTGCGAGTTAGCGCATCCTCGTACGACGCGCGTGCCGGCTTCCACGGGGAGTTGTCCTCGACCGAGAGAAAGCCAGCCATGGCATCCGCAACTCCGGCCTCGGTGAGCATGCGCTCAGCATTGCTCGCTGGCCCGTTCGAGAGCGTAAAGAGTCGGTGGCCTGCGTCGTGCAGGGCGCGGATGCCGGGCGCGACGTCGCTGTGCAGGCTCACGTTCGAGAATGCGGCGATCACCGCATCCACGGCCTCGAACGCATCGCCCACGGGTGAGAGATCGGAGAGGGTCTCGTTGACGTCGAAGAAGATTGTCGCTGGTGTGTTCGTCATTGCATCCCCACTCGGTGTGCGGCTCCGCACCGTAGCGGCGGACCCTAAACGTGCGGAGATCTACGGTACGCGCAGTGCTGAGCGCTTTCCTGAGATCCAGAACACGAGCGAACCGAAGGCGAGCATGACAACGACGATGAGGCCAACGTAGAAGAACACGCTGGCGTAGCCGGTGTCCGGGTGCAGGAATGGGTAGGGGACCCAACCGTCGGTTGCGCCTCGCACGAGCACGACGACGACCCAAACAATCGGGTAGATCAGCACGATCCACAGTCGGTTGAAGGCGATGCGGGCGCGGTCAGAGAAAAGGATCCAGTCGGCCAGCGCGAAGATCGGGGTGATGATATGCAGCGCTGTGTTCGCCCACGCCACGGGAACGCCGCCGGCAGCCCCCAGCGGAGCGAGCAGAGTGGCATACACAACGCCGACAATGATGATGTACGTGGTGACCGAGGCGCGTGCGATGTTCAGCGCCGGTGACGCTGCTTCGCCACGCAAGGCGACCACGGCGATTACGGCATAGATGACCGCGAGGATGATGTTCGACTGAATCGTGAAGTACCCGAACATGTTGAACGGATTGATCACCGTGCGCCCCGCTGCCTCCGCAACGGTCGCAATCACCGCCGCTGTGACCAGCACGGTAATGGCGAGGCGCAGTACGGCGACGATCACGGTGCCGCTTCGGGTTTCGGGCGTAGCGGGGGTGGCGGCGTAGGTCATAGTTCCCCTCGAACTAAAGCAAGTATGAGCCTGACTATAGCGGGGGTGATTACTGGCCTAAGAACGGGCGCGCGGCGGGACGAAATGAGCGTGCCGCGACGGGAATCAGTGCTCTTCTCTGGGTGGACAAAAAAGCCGGTCAGGGCGGAAGTGCTTTCCTCTGAGGAATGGGCTATGGTCAAGGTGAACACGCCAACTGAGAAAAGGGGAAGCGGAGTAATCATGGCTGGAAAATCGCCTAGAGGAAGCACGAAAAAGGAAGCCAAGCTGTCGATCAAAGACAAGCGGGCGCAGAAGCGGGCCAAGCTCGAAGACACCGGCTTTATCAAGCCGCGTAAGGGCCAATAGCGGCCCACCAATCGAACTCATCAGATTCCACACTCAGATCCGATGAGTTCAGCGTGGCGGCGCGCAGTCGCAGGCACGGAAATCCCGTGTCCCTTCAGTGCGCCCGCGCCGCCACGCACATCACCGCGCCGAGCATCACAGCGCTGACCATCACCGCCGAGGATTGCTTCGGAGCGGGCGCGTTGTTACTTGCGCACCTTGCCGCGACCGAAGATCAGCCACAGGATGGAACCGAAGATCGACAAGAAGAATGCCACCAAGATCCAGAGGAACTTGCCGACGACTCCATGGTTCGTGCTCTTGGCGATCGAGACGACGGTGATAATGAAGACGATCAACCCGACGATGCCGAAGCTGAAGCTAATAGGTTCCATGGTCTAAATCTACCGGGCATGGCACTATCAAGTTATGAGTTTGCTGGATGCTGCGTGGCATTCCCTGGGGGAAGATGCTGCCGCCCTCGCCTTAGTGCGCGAAAACGGTACTGCGGTACCTCTCACCGGAGTGGTACCCACGGGTCGCTTTGTTCATGATGCGATTGCTGCCGCATCATTTTCGGCGTCGCTGCTAGCGGCCCGTCGGGTGGGCTGTGCGGTGCCCGCTGTTGAGCTGAGCCCGCTCAAAGTGGCCACCGCCGTCACGAGCGACAAGCACTTCCGTCAGGATGGTGAACCCGTTGCGGCGTGGGCCGAGCTCTCGGGATTCTGGCCGTGCAGTGATGGCTGGGTGCGCACGCACGCGAACTACCCGCATCACCGCGAGGCGCTGCTCACGGCGTTGGACTTGCCCGACGACACCGGCGCTGATGGATTCATGCTCGCGCTCCACACCATGAACGCCGACGACGTTGAAGAGAACGTTGTCGCCGCCGGGGGAGTCGCGACCGTGGTGCGTACCGCTGAGGAATGGGCCGAGCATCCGCACGCCCGCGCGCTGGCCGATCTTCCCGTTATTGAGATGACGTCGCTGGGGGATACCGAACAGTCTGTTCTCGGTGACACCACCATCGACGCGCCGCTCGCGGGCCTTCGCGTACTCGACCTCACGCGCGTGATCGCCGGCCCCGTCGCGTCGCGAACGCTCGGACTGTGGGGAGCCGACGTTCTTCGAATCGATAGCCCGCGACATCCGGAAATCGGCTGGCAGCACCTCGACACCGGCGCCGGCAAGCGCTCGGCACTGCTCGACCTCGAGGTCGACGCCGACCGCGCCACGTTCGAGAAACTACTCGAGACCGCGGATGTCGTACTCACCGCCTACCGCCCCGGCACCTTAGACAAGTTCGGACTTTCACCCGCGGCTCTCGCCGAGCGCCGCCCGGGAATCATCGTGGGCCGTCTTTCGGCGTGGGGAACAGTGGGGCCGTGGGCAGAACGCCGTGGCTTCGACAGCATCGTTCAGGCCGCGACGGGAATCGCGCTCACGGAGGGTGAAGGTAAGGGAACGCCGGGCGCCTTGCCCGCTCAAGCTCTCGACCATGCGGCGGGCTATTTGTTGGCGGCCGCGGTCACTACGGCAGTGCGACGTCGCATCGATGCGGGGCACTCGTGGCTCGTTGAGGTGTCGCTCGCGCGCTTGGCAACTGAGTTGCTGCAGCAGCGTCGTCCGCGCCATGCGCCTACGGCATCCGCGAACTTCACTCCGACGGTGACGACGCACGACGGCATCACGAGCGCAGTACCAGCTCCGGCCTACGCCGGCAGTCCTGGGCGTTTTGGCGCTCCCGCTGTGGAGTGGGGCTCCAGCCCGGCGGAGTGGCTTGCATAGCTCGATCGATCTGGCTTTCCTGAAATAATCCCGTGTCGGCGGTGGTTGGCATGATGGACTTCAACAAGGATGGACTTATGACTGACACTGCCGCTCCCACACTCACGCCCGAAGCCAAGCTCGCGCTCTTTCGCGAACGTCGCGACCAGGCGGTCGTGCAGCAGAACGGTAACCTTGCGCTGACGAACACTCAGTGGGTTGACGCTGAGCAGACCATCTGGGGCGTTCCCGGAACCTGGGCTCCGCACGAGGATGGTCTCACGGTCACCGCTACCGCCGAAGACAACATCGTGGTCGACGGCACGCTCGTGGAGGGCAGCGCCGTAGTTCGCAGCAAGAGCCACGAGAACCCGAGCGCGATCGTCTTTGGCGAGGCCGTGACGGGCTTCGTGATCAAGGCTCCCGAGGGCAATCACGCACTTCGGGTCTGGGACAGTAACTCGCCTGCGATCCAAGAATTCGGCACTATCGACGCCTACCCGTACAACCCCGAGTGGGTTATCACGGCGAAGTTCACGCCCAACCCCGAGGGCACCACGCTCGGCTTCGAGCACATCAAAGACAATGGCCAAGAACGCGAGCAGCCGATTCCCGGTGACATCTCGTTCACCAAGGATGGCGTTGACTACAGCCTTGCCGCCTTCAAGTCGGGTCGTGCCCTTCAGCTCGTATTTGCGGATGCCACCAGCGGTGTCGACACCTACAGCGTCGGTCGCTTCCTGTTCGTCGCTCCCAACCCCGACGGAACCATCGTTCTCGACTTCAACCTCGCGATTCTGCCGCCGTGCGCCTTTAGCTACAACTTCAACTGCCCGATGCCTCCCAAGCAGAACCGTTTCGCGGTCGCTATCGAGGCCGGCGAAAAGAACGTACTGAAGAAGGATGGCTCGCTGCTGCACGACTAAGCAGCGCGCTAGTCGCTAAGCCCTGGGCGAGTGCGACTCCAAGAATTCAAATACTTCGGTCGAGTCCACGCCGGGATACATTCCCGTGGGCATCGCGGCGAGCAGGGAACTATTGAGCCGCGCGCTCGGGATCGAATGCTGGGCCCAGCGCTGCGTGAGGTTGTCGGGCGCGCTGCGGCAGCATCCGTCATCCGGGCAGGTCGACACGGCACGATTCGTCGTGTCGCGACCGCGGAACCACTTTGCAGAGGCGAAGGGCGTTCCCAGACTGATCGAGAAGTCCCCGCGCCGCCCCGACTGAATGCGCGACGTGCACCAGCAGGTGCCGCCCGGCTTGTCGGTGTACTGGTGGTACGGGCTGAAGCGATCTTCGACGTCGAAGACCTGGCGCGCACTCCACTGTCGGCACACGATCTGACCCTCGATTGCTCCGAGAGCATCGGTTGGAAACGCCGCGTTGTCGTTCTCGTAGGCCTTAGAAATCGTGCCGCCTTCGTGCACCTTCAAGAAATGCACGGGCACGCCCAAGTGCTCGGTAGCGAGGTTCGTGAAGCGATGGGCGGCGGTCTCATAGGGCACGGCGAAGGCATCGCGCAGATCTTCGACCGACAACTCGCGTTGCGCCTTGGCTGCGGTCAAGAACTCCACGGCCGTCTTCTCGGGAATCATGAGCGCGGCAGCGAGGTAGTTGGTTTCCACGCGCTGATACAGAAACTCGGAGTAGTCGGCGGGCTCGCGGATGCCCAGCACATGCCCCGCAAGGGCCTGCAGCAACGTCGACCGCGGGTCGGTGCTCTCCGCCTGGGCTACAGGCAAATAGATGCGGCCATTACGCAGATCCGTCACGCTGCGGGTGGACGCGGGAAGGTCGGGCACGTAGTGCAGCGAGAACCCGAGGTGCGAGGCAAGGTCGGAGGCAACACGCTGCGAAAGCGGACCGCCGGTGTGGCCCACGGCATCCAGTAGCTCGGTGGCTGTCGCTTCGAGCTCACCGAAGTAATTGTTGCGTTTGCGCATCAGGCGCCGCAGTTCGGTGTTCGCGCGGCGAGCCTCTTCCGGGGTTGCAGCGCGCTCACGGTGCAGTCGCTGTAGCTCATCGTGCAGGCCGAGCACTGTCTCAATCGCCTCATCGCTCAGCGTCTTGCGGATCGGCAGCTCCGGTAGCGCTAACGAGTTGTAGAGCGGGCCGCGCTGAGCACGCTCCAGCGCGATCTCGAGAGCTGCGCGTCGTGAGGGCGGTTCGGCGTTGAGTAGATCGTCGACCGAAACGTCGAAGATGCGCGCAAGCTTCTGCAGCTCGCTGAGTTTGAGTTCGCGCTTGCCGTTCTCGATGACCGACACCTGAGACGCGGCTCGATTCAGGGCAGCGCCGAGGTCGTCGAGGGTGAAACCGCGATCCGTGCGAAGTTGCCGGATGCGTCGGCCAACGGTGAGGGAATCGATCATGTCCTCATCGTCTGCCTGCGCGAGCGTGCGTGGGGTCATTGCGGCGTCCTCCTTGACGGCCTTCTGCGGAAAAACAGAAGAATGCAGAGAATTCTGCCGTAAAAGCCGGTGAAGAACCAGTGCCAAGGCAGCAGAGTCGAAGAAACGCACCACCGACCATCCCTGACGAAGGAGCCAGCAATGTTGAACAACCGCCCCGGCGATCAAATCCAAACCGCAGCCGAACTCGAAACCGAGTGGAAGACCGACGCGCGCTGGAATGGAATCGAACGCGAGTTCAGCGCGGAAGACGTCATTGCGCTGCGGGGGAGTGTTCGGGAAGACCACACGCTCGCTCGTCGCGGCGCCGAGAACCTCTGGAACCTTATTCAGCGAGACGAGACCGAGTGGGTTGCCGCTCTCGGAGCGCTCACCGGCAACCAGGCCGTGCAGCAAGTGCGCGCCGGGCTCGAAGCGATTTACCTCAGCGGCTGGCAGGTTGCCGCCGACGCCAACCTGTCTGGGCAGACCTACCCCGACCAGAGCCTCTACCCGGCCAATAGCGTTCCGGCCGTAGTGCGCCGCATCAACAACGCGCTCCTTCGAGCGGATCAGATCGAGACTGCCGAGAACGGTGCTCCCCAGACCGACTGGATGGCGCCGATTGTGGCCGATGCGGAAGCCGGCTTTGGTGGGCCGCTGAATGCTTACGAGCTCATGTCATCCATGATCGAAGCCGGCGCGGCCGGGGTTCACTGGGAAGACCAGCTGGCCTCGGAGAAGAAGTGCGGCCACATGGGCGGAAAGGTGTTGATTCCCACATCGCAGCACATTCGCACGCTCAACGCTGCGCGTCTCGCCGCCGACGTTGCTGGAGTGCCGAGCATCATCATTGCGCGCACCGATTCGCTTGCTGCCGACCTCATTACCAACGACGTGGATGACCGCGACAAACCCTTCTTGACAGGCGAACGCACCAGCGACGGTTTCTACCGCACCACTCCGGGTATCGAAACGGTGCTCAGTCGCGGCCACGCGTACGCGCCCTACGCAGATCTGCTCTGGGTCGAAAGTGCGAAGCCCGACCTGGAGTTGGCGCGAACCTTTGCGGAGAGCATCCACAAGGAATTTCCCGGCAAAAAGCTCGCCTACAACTGCTCGCCGTCGTTCAACTGGAAGCGTCACCTCGACGACGCCCAGATCGCGACGTTCCAGCGGGAACTTGCCGCGATGGGCTACGCCTTCCAATTCATCACCCTTGCAGGGTTCCACGCCCTCAATCACTCGATGTACACGCTCGCACGTGGCTACAGCGAGCGGCACATGAGCGCCTATGTGGAGCTGCAAGAAGCAGAGTTCGCGTCTGAAGCAGACGGCTACACGGCCACGCGCCACCAGCGTGAGGTCGGCACGGGGTACTTCGATCGCATCGCGACCGCCCTCAACCCCACCAGTGAAACGCTCGCCCTCGTCGGAAGCACCGAAACGGCGCAGTTTCACTAAACCCTCTGGCGCCCTCGCCCACACGAGGGCGCCAACCCCATCGACACCTCATGTCAGAACAATCTTTCTAAGGACCCATCATGACCACGCACAGAATGGAACCTCTCGCTGATTCGCATGACCGATCGAGCGAGATCCTCACCCCTGAAGCTCTGCACTTTCTGACTCGGCTCCACGACCAGTTCGCGGGTCGTCGTCACGACCGCCTCGCAGCGCGCATGGAGTCGCGCAAGAACATCACGAACGGTCGCAACCTGCGCTTCCTGCCGGAGACGGCCGCGATTCGCGAGGACGACAGCTGGCGCGTTGCCGGAGCCGGCCCCGGGTTGCACGACCGCCGCGTCGAGATCACCGGGCCGACCGATCGCAAGATGACGATCAACGCGATGAACTCGGGCGCCAAGGTCTGGCTGGCTGACCAAGAGGACGCGACGAGCCCAACGTGGCACAACGTCATTGGCGGCCAGGTGAACCTGCGCGACGCGATCCGCCGCCAGATCGACTTCACTACCGAGGAGGGAAAGACCTACGCTCTCGGCGAAGAGACACCCACGATCGTGATGCGGCCGCGCGGGTGGCACCTGGTAGAAAAGCACCTGCGGTACACCGACCGGGCAGGGTTGCGCACGCCGGCATCCGGCTCGCTCGTCGACTTCGGGTTGTACATATTCCATAACGCGCACGAACTGATCGAGCGCGGCAGCGGCCCGTACTTTTACATCGCCAAAATCGAGAACCACCTCGAAGCGCGGCTGTGGGATGACGTGTTTACGTTCGCCGAGAACGCTCTGAACATTCCGCACGGCACGATTCGCGCGACGGTGCTGATCGAGACGATTCCTGCCGCGTTCGAGATGGAAGAGATTCTGTACGAGCTGCGCGAGCACTGTGCTGGGCTCAATGCAGGCCGCTGGGATTACATCTTCTCGATCATCAAGAACTTCCGTGGTCGGGGAGCAAGTTTCGTGCTTCCCGACCGCGCCGCCATCACAATGACGGTGCCGTTCATGCGGGCCTACACCGAGCTGCTCGTTGCGACCTGCCACAAGCGGGGAGCGCATGCCATCGGCGGCATGAGCGCGTTCATCCCGAACCGTCGTGATCCCGAAGTGACCGCTCGCGCCCTCGATGCGGTGACGCGGGACAAGCGTCGCGAAGCCACCGATGGCTTCGACGGTACGTGGGTGGCGCATCCCGATCTGATCCCCACCGCTCGCGCCGAGTTCGACGCGGTACTGGGGGAGCGCCCCAACCAGGTTGAACGCCTGCGCGACGATGTTCACGTAACGGCGGAGGACCTGCTCGACCTTCGCATCGATGGGGCGGTAACGGATGCCGGAGT
This sequence comes from Salinibacterium sp. VpJ6, assembly GCF_059767345.1. NCBI lineage: Bacteria > Bacillati > Actinomycetota > Actinomycetes > Micrococcales > Microbacteriaceae > Salinibacterium > Salinibacterium sp. VpJ6. Next base: position 415,796 of record NZ_JBSOQL010000001.1, on the reverse strand, counting down.
GCGTTCCAACGTCTCCATCGCGCTGCGCTACATCGAGAGCTGGCTGCGCGGCGTCGGCGCCGCAGCGATCGACAACCTCATGGAAGACGCGGCCACCGCCGAGATCAGTCGCAGTCAACTGTGGCAGTGGATGCACCAGCACGTCGTGACGGCGGAGGGCTCACCGATCACGCACCGCAGCATCGAGGAGGAGCTCGCCCACGTGTTCGCCACGATCGAGCGCACCCCTGGCGATCGCTTCGATGAGGCTGCGGCGGTCTTCCGTGAAGTAACGCTGGAAGAGGAATTCCCCACCTTCCTCACCCTCAGCGCGTACAGCAGCTTCCTCGTAGAACAGCCCCGCGAGAACGCTGCCTGACAGTTCCACGGGCTAGCCGGGTGACGCTTCACGTGGTCAACGATGATCACGTAGGCGCGGCTAGCCCGTGACTCGCGCGGGCAGCTAGACGGCCGCTGTCGGCGCAGCACGGCAGACTAGGGGCGTGTACCTCGTGCTCGCGACTAGCGGCCGCACCCACACCGCCACACGAGTGGATGCTGCGGGCGCGGTTATCGGTGAACTCGCTGTCGAGAACGTGGCGGCGTTTGTTGCGCAAACGCATGCCGCGGAGCCCGCTGTTCGTTGGGTCTGGCACGACACAGCAGCGTGGTACCCGGAGTTGCTCGAGGCGCGGGTGCGGGTCAACCGCTGCTTCGATCTGCGGTTGTGCCACGCGATTCTGCGCAATTCGGTCTTCACTCGAGAGTCGGCGTTAGCCCAGGCACGCGCGAGTCGCTGGGACGCGCTCGCTCAAGCCGGTCACGCGGCACCGGTGGATCCCCTTAGGCCGCAGCACTCGACCCTCTTCGATTTCGACGACGACGCTGATGCCGCGGCCGAAGGCAACCTCGACGTTCTGGCTGAATTTCTTCGCCAGCTGGAGGCAGTGGCAACGTCGTCTAAGGCCGGACGGTTGCAGCGACTGCTTTCCGCCGAGTCCGCCGGCGCGCTCATCGCCGCCGAGATGCGCTTCGCAGGCCTGCCGTGGAGTGCGCAGGCCCACGACGAGATCCTCACCGAGATGCTGGGGCCGCGCCCGAGCGTCGAGGGCGAAAGGCCCGCACGACTGCAAGCACTCGTTGACGAGATCCGGCTGCGGCTCGACTCTCCGCGATTGGCGCCCGAGTCGCCCGCCGAACTTTTGCGGGCGTTGAGCGTCGCGGGCATTCAAGCCACCACAACCCGGTCGTGGGAACTCAAGCAGCTCACGCATCCGGTTATCGCGCCGCTTCTCGAATTCAAGAAACTTCAACGGCTGATGACGGCGAATGGATGGTCGTGGCTCGACGCTTGGGTTGTCGATGGGCGTTTTCGTCCCGATTACGTCCCCGGTGGGGTGGTGACCGGGCGCTGGGCAACCAGCGGCGGCGGTGCTCTGCAGCTTCCGCACCTGATTCGCGGTGCGGTTCGGGCCGATCCTGGCTGGAAGTTCGTTGTCGCGGACGCCTCCCAACTGGAGCCCCGCATCCTCGCAGCGATGGCCGGTGACCGCGGAATGGTCGCGGCCGGAGCGTCTGGCGATCTCTACGAAGGCATCGTGGCGAGCGGTGCCGTTGATACTCGTGCTCACGCGAAGCTCGCGATGCTCGGCGCTATGTACGGCGCGACATCGGGGGAGAGCGGCCGACTCATGCCTCGCCTCGCGCGGGCATACCCGCAGGCGATTGCTCTCGTGGAGAAAGCGGCACGCGCCGGTGAACGTGGCGAAGTGGTGAGCACTCAACTCGGGCGCAGTTCGCCTCCGGGCACCCACGCGGCGGACTACGACGATTCGCAGTCTCCGGCGCAACGAGCTGCCTCCCAAGAACGGGGACGGTCGTGGGGCCGCTTTACGCGAAACTTTATCGTGCAGGGAACCGCTGCAGAGTGGGCGCTCTGCTGGATGGCGAGCATCCGTAATCGACTCAGCCAGCTTTCGGATAACGCCTGGCTCACGGAAGCGCCCCACCTCGTGTTCTTTCTGCATGACGAGGTCGTGGTGCACGCTCCCGCAGAGCTCGCGGACAGCGTCGCTGAGCACGTGACGGCGGCAGCAGCGGATGCCGGGCGACTCGTTTTCGGCGACATCCCGGTCACGTTCCCGCTCACGACCGCCATCGTCGATCGCTACGATCACGCCAAATAGCCTGAGCGCTGCAAACTAGACTCGCCGGCTCAACTATTCGTTGGACGAAGAGGCAGCGCCGGTGGCGGGCCGTCCGCGCTTGGGCTTCGTGGGGTTCAACGGAAAGGCGTCAGCGAACCCCCGTGACTGTGCCGTGGTCAGTGCGGTCTCGACGCGATCGAGCCACTGCAGTTCAGCTTCGGCGTGCGCGAACAAGGAATCAGTGACGAGTTGCTCCGCGAACTGGCTGGCGTCGCGGGAATCCTCTCGCACTTCGGCGGTGAGGGAGAGGGCGTCAACGGCACCACGGGTGGCTTGCCGTTGGTGTTCGATCACGGCGTGGGCGTCGACGCCAGGCAGCGTAACGGCGATGGCGAGCTTGATCGCGAGCTCGTCGCGGCTGACGGAATAGCTGTCGACCGGGGTCGTGAGCCAGTGCTCCACTTCCCGCTCTCCGGCATCCGTGATCGTGTAATACGTCTGCTGTTGTCCGTCTGACGCGTCGTCAGCGGGTGCGCCGGTTTTGAGCACGAGACCGTCGCGCACGAGTCGATCGAGCGTGTTGTAGATCTGGCCAACGTTGAGTGGCCAGGTTGAACCGGTGCGCCGGTCGAATTCCGACCGCAACTGATACCCGTAGCAGGGGGCCTGCGCCAAGATTGAGAGCAAGCTGTGGCGGATTGACATGCCAGACCTTCCGGGTAAGTCGATACTGAGTATGTAGTAGTTGACCCTAGCGAGGGGGTGGATGCTCGCCCGCTACTGTTCGGTGTGTCGAGTTCTTCGACCCCGAGTGGTGCCGCTCTGGTCAGCTCGTCGCAGTTTTGTCGGGGTGGATCATTGGAGGCCACAGACCCCGTTCCCGCAACAAAATGTCCACGCAAACGGCAGTCGCTCTAGATGAACTGGACTCTTCGCGGTCGATTTCGTGCAGACCGCCTCCGCGCCCCATACTCATCTGCGTGAGTGATGCCCCCGTAGCCGCCGCAGCGGCCCAGCCTGTTCCCGATTCGATCAATGACCGCGAGTTCATCTTGGTCTCGTCTTCGGGGAGCGCTGTGTCGACGGCAACTCCCACGCGATTCCGCTATCACCAAGACGGCCAGATGGTCTGGGGTGAGTACTACGGCGACACCGTCGCTCTCGGGCGCTTCGTCGGTCGTCGCGATGGCGACACCGTATCGATTCGCTTCGCCCACCGCTTGGCTGCGAGCGAGGAAATCGTTCTTGGTATGGCGTCCAGCACTATCCAATGGAATGCCGATGGCAAGCTCGAGCTCTACGAAGAGTTCGAGAAGAATGGCGAAGCTCACGTGAGCATTTGCGTCGAGGCTGACCGCCGCGGGGCGTGGCCCGAGCTCGACCCGGCGCAGCGCAGCACTCCTCGGCTCGACGGCACCACGTTCCTCCTTGAGGAATCGACCGCGAGCACGGTCAGCGCTGAGCCCACTCAGTTCGAGTTTGACGAGAACTCGGGCATCGTGTGGGGCTTCTACTTTGGCGACACGGTTACGGCAGGCCGCTGCGTCGGTCGCTACCGCGACGGCGTGCTCGATGAGTTCTTCGTGCACCACGTCATCGCAAGCGATGCGACCCTGCTGGGCGACAGCAGCACGACGCTCGGTTCACGCTCCGACGGTCGTCTTGAACTCATCGAGCAGTTTGTGCTCGATGGTGTTCCCGGTAAAAGCGTGTGCGTTCAGGTCGTCTAGCGCCTGAGTCGACGTGGCGAACTAGTTGTTGAGCCCCGCGCGGTTGGGGTCGGCCCGGGTGAACCGGGTAAGGCCCAGTTGCGCGGGTTCTTGCTGGCGCTCGGGCAGGTCCGAGGGCAGTAGATACGGGCGCTGAAAGACTTCGTCGAGTACGAGAACGGTCTCGAGCGACTTCACTTCGGGTAGTACCGAGAGCACTCCGACGATGAAGTCGTGGATGGCGCCCACCTCGTGGCCGCGAATCAGCAGCATCGCGTCGTGCTCACCGGTCGTGATTCGGCAGGACTCGATTTCTGTCATGTTCGTAATGCGATCGCGAAAGCTTGCCCAGGTTTGTGGATGCACGGAAAGAAACACGAGTGCGCAGATGCCAAGCCCGGCTTTAGCGGGGTCGATCTGGGCGCTGAAGCCCGTGATCACACCGTCAGACATGAGCTGTTCGACGCGCGTGTAGACGTTGGCGCGAGAGACATTTACCTTCTCTGCGAGAGCTGACATTGATATTCGTCCGTTATAGCGGAGCTCACTCAATATCTTCAGGTTGATCTCATCCAATTCAGACGGTGATTGTCCAGTACTGGGTGAGCCGGCAGTGCCTTTACTGGACATGTTGTCTGAAATCTCCCTCATGTTTAACTCATGGTCTGAATGATCGCGCCTTTGATTGGACAGACTAGCGGGAATTGTGCCAATCTCAAGCACAGCCGTCCAGAGGCTGTTCTATAACCACCAAGGAGTTCCCTTTGCGCACCAAGTTCCGCTACGTAGCGGCCGCGTTCGGACTGACTGCATCACTGGCTCTCGCCGGTTGCGCTGCAGCAGCACCCGAAGCAAGCGACAGCATCGTTATTGACACCGCTTTCACGCTCGAGACCAGCGACCCCGGTCGCAACTACGTCCCCACCGGGTACATGGTGTCGAAGGCTCTCTACGAGACTCTTCTCGACTTCGCCGGCTCCGACGAGTCGACTCCGGTTGACGGCCTCGCCTCCTACGAGTCGAACGACGACGCAACGGTCTTCACTTTCACGCTCAAGGACGGCCGCGTCTTCTCCGACGGTTCAGCGATCACCGCCGATGACGTTGTCTTCTCGCTCAACCGCGTCGCCGGTATGACCGAGAGCAAGGCAAACTTCTTGATGAACGGCATCACCGTCACCAAGATCGACGACATGACCGTCGAGCTCAGCACAGAGACCCCGTCGCTCAAGCTCCCCGCCCTCATGACGAACCCGTCGCTGGCCATCCTGAACTCCGCTCTCGTTATCGAAAACGGCGGAACGACGGATGACTCGGATGCTGCTGAAGCATTCTTGAACGAGACCTCGGCTGGTTCCGGTCCGTACATCCTCGACACGGTCAACTTCGAGTCGCAGGTTGTCCTCACCGAGAACGAGAACTACAACGGTGACGAAGACATCGACTTCACTCGCGTAGTCATCCGCAACGTTTCTGAGGCCGCAACCCAGAAGATCAACCTCGAGGGCAATGACTCTCAGGTAGCCGTCGACCTCAGCGGTGACCAAGTCGCAAGCCTCAGCGATGGCATCAACGTGTTCTCGACTCCGTCGGCACAGACCATCTTCCTGCTGATCAACCAGAGCGAAGAAGTGGGTGGCGTTACCTCGAACCCCGAGTTCGCTAACGCAGTTCGTTACGCTCTCGACTACCCGGCGCTTCTCGAGCTTGCTGGTGCAGGTTCCGAGCAGGCCACCGGCGTTATCCCGCCGTCGTTCCTCGGCGCGCTCGAGAACGGTGTAGAGCAGGACCTCGACGTTGCCGCTGCTTCGCTCGAAGCATCCGGCTATGACGGTGAGAGCATCACGCTCGAATACCCGAACGACTACCCGGTTGGTGGAGTGAGCTTCACCCCGCTCGCCGAGCGCGTTCAGTCGCAGCTCGCGGATGCCGGAATCGCCATTGAGCTCGCTCCGGCGCCGTTCACCACACAGATCGACAGCTACGTCAACGGAACCGAAGCCTTCAGCATCTGGTTCTGGGGCCCCGACTACGCCGACTCCGCTAACTTCCTGCCGTTCTCGGCTGGACAGAAGGTTGGACTGCGCGCCGGTTGGACCGCTGAGCAGGACACCGACGTGGTGAACCTCGCTTCGGCAGCAGAGAACGCCACGAACTTCGACGAGCGTGAGACTGCCTTCAGCAACTTCGCCGAGGCTCTGCAGCAGCGCGGACCGTTCGTTCCGCTGATCGTTCCTGGCTCCAACATTGCGACCGCCTCGTATATTGATGGAGTTGCGTACAACTCCACCTGGACGATGGACATCGCTGAACTGCAAGCTAAGTAGAAAGAACCTCTAGCGTGGGAAACACACCCCGCGCGACTCGCAGGTACTCGGCCAGATCACCTCTGGTCGGGTACCTGCTTCGTCGCCTCGGAACCTCAGTCCTGCTCCTCTTCGGAGTCACTATCGTCACGTTCGCTCTCGCGAACCTTGTGCCAGGTGACCCCATTGCGGCAGCGCTCGGTGAAGGGGCGGCGAGCAACCCCGCCACGGTCGAGGCGTACATCAAGGAACGCGGGCTCGATCAGCCGCTTCCCGTGCAGTACGCCAATTACATCGGCGGGCTGTTTCAGGGCGACATGGGCATCTCGCTGCGTACAGCACAGCCCGTGGCATCCGACCTCTCTAAGGCCGTGCCGGCCACGGTCGAGATCGCTCTCTTGGCCATCGTTGTCAGCCTCGGTGTTGGTGTGGCTCTCGGCTCCCTCGCGGCCTACCGCCGCGGCAAGATCAGCGACCAGCTGGTGCGCGTGTTCTCGCTCATCGGCCTCAGCATCCCGACCTTCTGGATGGCGCTCGTCAGCTTCAACTTCTTCTTCCTGCAACTGCGCATCGCGCCCGGTTCGGGCCGGCTCTCGCCCGCGCTGGCGCCACCGCCCACCGTGACGGGCTTCTACACGGTCGATGCCCTGCTGGCGGGCCAGTGGGTCACCTTCACGGATGCCCTGGCTCACCTGATGCTCCCGGTCTTTGTTCTCTCGCTCTTCACGATCGGTCTACTCACGCGCTTCGTTCGTACCTCGGTGCTCGAAGTGTTGGATGCCGACTACGTTCGTGCCGGGCGCGCTAAGGGTCTCAGCGGTCCACGACTGCTCTTCGGCTACGTGTTACGCGGAGCATCGCTGCCCATCCTCACGATCGTCGGCCTCGCGTTCGGAACCCTGCTCTCAGGCACGGTGCTCGTCGAGGCAGTATTCGCGTGGCCCGGGCTTGGTAGCTACGCCTACAACTCGGCAACCAGCCTCGACCTGCCCGGCGTCATGGGCGTCGGCCTCGTGGTGGGTGTTGTCTACCTGACTATCAATTTCGCCGTCGACCTTCTTTACGGTGTACTCGACCCGAGGGTGAGGCTCGCATGAGAAAGCGTTGGCTAAAGATTCCTGCCGCGTGGATAACCCCACTCGGTGTCATTGGCGCTGTTATCGCTGTCGCGTGGGTGGGCATTGCCTTTACCGCTCGACTGTGGGTTCCGTTTGACCCGCTGGCGCAAGACCTGCCTCGACTGCAGGCCCCCGGCATCGACACCCTCATGGGCACGGATGCTCTCGGCCGCGATATCTTCTCGCGTCTGATGACCGGTGCGGGCGTCACGATTCCGCTGGCGCTCATGCTCGTGGTGATGTCGCTCCTCGTCGGAACCCTCATCGGCGCAATCGCCGGGTACTTCGGCAAGTGGGTCGACGAGCTGTTGATGCGCTTGACTGACCTCGTCATGGCGTTCCCGACAGTCATTCTTGCGATGGTCGTCGCCGCAGCTCTCGGGCCCTCGCTCTTCAATGCGGTGATCGCTGCCTTCGTGGTCTCGTGGCCGCAATACGCCCGTATGACGCGAAGCATTGTGCTCGGGCTTCGTACCCAGAACTACGTGATGGCCGGGCGGCTGATGGGCTTCTCGCCCTTCAAGACGCTGCGGGTCGATATCGCACCCAACGTGGTTGGCCCCATTCTCGTTCTTGCGAGCCTCGACGTGGGAACCGCCATCCTGCTGCTGTCCGGACTGTCGTTCCTCGGCCTGGGAGCTCAGCCTCCGACGCCTGAGTGGGGCTCGATGATCTCCGCCGCCATCCAGAACTTCGACAGCTGGTGGATCGGGTTGTTCCCCGGTCTCGCCATCCTTACCGTCGTAATGGCCTTCAACTTCGTGGGTGACTCGCTGCGAGACATCTTCGATCCGACTTCACAGGTATCGCGAGCGGGGGCCCGGTCATGATCGACGCACCAACACCACAGTCCGCGGATGCCGCATCCGCTGCTTCGACGCCCGTGCTGACCGTCGACGGTCTCACGATCGGCATCGGCTCCCGTAACAACGTCAAATCCATCGTCAAGGGCATCAGCCTCGCGCTCACCCCCGGACGTGTCCAGGGCCTCGCGGGGGAGTCGGGCTCGGGCAAGACCGTTACGTCGCTTGCGATGTTGGGTCTGCTGCCGAGCAACGCCGTCGTGGGTGGATCGATTCGGCTCACTGATCCTGAAGGTGGCGACACCGAGCTTGTCGGGATGTCGCACCGCCAGTTGAACGAGATCCGTGGGCGTCGCATTGCGATGATCTTCCAAGACCCGTCGTCGAGCCTGCACCCGCAGCTCACCGTCGGAGTTCAGCTCACTGATCACGTGACGCGTCACCTCAAGCTCTCCAAGAAGCAGGCTCGCGAGCACGCCATCGGGCTACTCGACCGCGTACGCGTGCCCAACCCCGCAGAGGCTCTTGGTCGCTACCCGCACCAGTTCTCGGGCGGTCAGCGCCAGCGCATCGCCGTCGCAATTGCTCTCGCGTGTGATCCCGTCGTGCTGTTGGCCGATGAACCGACTACGGCGCTCGACGTCACCGTTCAGGCGGGCATCCTGCACTTGCTGCGCGATCTCGCTGATGAGCGTCAACTGGCGGTTCTCCTCGTTACTCACGATCTCGGTGTCATGAGCGCTATCGCCGACGACATTGCGGTGATGCGTCACGGCGAGATCGTCGAGTCCAACGTTCGTCACAACATTTTCGCCAACCCGCAGCACGCCTACACGCGTGAACTGCTCTCGTCTCTGCCCGGTGCAGAAGGCTTCCAGGAGGTAAGCGAATGAGCGAGCTGCTCGAAGTATCCGACCTCGTTATCGAGTACCACGGCGCAACTGTTGTGCGCGCTGTCGACGAAGTCTCCTTGACGATCGCCCCCGGCGAAGTTCTTGCTCTCGTGGGGGAGAGCGGCTGTGGCAAATCGAGCCTCGCGCGTGCCGTCGTCGGCATGGAAAAGCCTCGTTTTGGTGCCGTCACCTACCGTGACGCCGAAGTCCCGCTTCTCGGTGTGCGTCGCCGCAAGGCGCAATTCACGTCGATTCAGATGGTTTTTCAAGACCCCAATTCGTCGCTCAATCCGCGCATCCGCGTCGGCCAACAGATCTCCGAGGGCATTCGCGCAGCGCTTGAGCGTGGTGCCGAAGGCTCGCAGCCCGAAGAATGGCTAGAACGCGTGGGCCTGCCCACCACCATGGTGTCGCGTTACGCCCACGAGCTATCGGGTGGTCAGCGTCAACGCGTCGCTATCGCGCGAGCTCTTGCCGCACGCCCCGATCTGTTGGTGGCTGACGAACCGATTTCTGCTCTGGATGCCTCGAGCCAAGCTTCTGTCGCTGACATGATGCGCAAGCTCGCACTCGATGCCGGCGCCGGGTTGCTCTTCATCTCTCACGACCTCGCGATCGTGCGTCTCATCGCCGACCGCACGGTCGTGATGTACCGCGGCAAGATCGTCGAATCGGGAGTATCCGATCTCATCTGGAACGACCCCGTACATCCCTACACTCGGGCACTGATCTCGGCGATTCCCGAGCCAGACGGCAAGGGCATTCTGCCCGCGGCTCCCGCTGCGGAAGCCCCCGAAGAGTGGCGGCTGACGATGCCTGAGGCTCTGAACCGCGTCTAATTGGCGTAAATGTAGTTACACGCTTGTATTTTCCCGGATTTGTCAGGGATAATGTCCCCAAGCGGTTCGTCGCACAACTTAATAGCCAAAAGTGCCGTCACAGGTACCGTTCGTGGGTCGATGGGGAAGTCGCACCCAAACGGAACGGAGATATCGTGACTGCACACAACGCTCGCGGAGTGCTCTACGTGCACTCTGCTCCTCGCGCGCTCTGCCCACATATTGAGTGGGCTGCTGGTCGCGCTCTTGAACGTGCCGTGAACTTCGATTGGGACAACCAACCGGTGCTCAAGGGATCTCAGCGTGCCGAGTTCTACTGGGAAGGCCCGCAGGGCTCCGGTGCGGTGCTCGCTGCTGCGCTCCGCGGCTGGGAACACCTTCGTTTCGAAGTGACCGAAGACCCGAGCCCCGGCTCCGACGGCGGACGATGGATGCACACGCCCGATCTCGGAATCTTCTTCGCGCAGACCGATAGCGTCGGCAACATGGTGATCCCCGAGGATCGCCTGCGTTACGCGATGGAAGTTGCCGGTTCCGATGCGTTCGAACTGCATCGTGAACTCCGCTTGGCACTCGGCCAGGCCTGGGACGACGAGCTTGAGTCGTTCCGTCACGCCAGTCAAGACTCTGCAGTTGTGTGGCTCCACAAGGTAGGTTGACCATGATTTCCGAACGTACGCACACTCCAGAAGTAGCGGTTGACACACGGATTCCCCTGATTGAGTGGCAGGACTGCACCGATGTGGTGCTCGACGCGATCGATTCGCCTTTTGATGGCGAGTGCACCCTCCACGACGGATGCCGCTCCATCCTTTGACGCGTTGCATCTTCTGACGCGCTGCATCTTCTGAATGCAGCGCCTTCATTCCTGCGCTGAAAAGCCGTCTGCACATTTGTGTTGCTGTTTGTTTGCTGCGAGCGTGCCGTTCAGGTCGCTTGCAGCAGACTCCCGGAGTAGCGTTGAAACGTGGCCGGAAGTATTCGGGCACGGTTGCCACAATGGGCCGTCCTCGGGTCCTCGGGCCATCTCCTTCCGGCTGAAACCGATTCAGTCTTTGGAAGGAACACCATGTCTCGCTTTGACGGAAAAGTAGTTCTCATCAGCGGCGGCGCCCGCGGAATGGGCGAATCGCACAGTCGCGGAGTCGTCGCGGAGGGCGGCAAGGTCGTCATTACTGACGTTCTTGACGCCGAAGGTCAGGCTCTGGCGGACGAGCTGGGCGAAAACGCCATCTATGCGCACCTCGACGTCACCAAAGAAGAAGAGTGGAACGCCGCGGTCAAGCTTGCGGTCGATACCTTCGGCAGCCTCAACGTGCTCATCAACAACGCCGGCATCGTGAACTTCGGAACCCTCGACGGGTACACCGAGAAGGACTGGTCGTTGATTATCGGCATCAACCTCACCGGATCGTTCCTCGGCATCCGTGCAGCAGCCCCTGAACTCGTCAAGAATGAGACCTCGGCCATCGTCAACATCTCGTCGACTGCCGGCATGCAGGGCTTTGCGGCGCTGCACGGCTACACGGCATCCAAGTTTGGACTCCGTGGTCTCACGAAGTCAGTTGCGATGGAGCTGGGCCCGCAGGGTGTTCGTGTGAACTCGGTACACCCCGGGAACATCCGTACGCCGATGACTGACGGTCTCGGCATCGACGAGACTCGCACGCCTATTCCTCGCCTGGGCGAAGCAGAGGAAGTTACCAAGATGGTGCTCTTCCTCGCCAGCGAAGACTCGAGCTACTCGACCGGTTCTGAATTCATCATCGACGGTGGAGTGCTCGCCGGCGAGGGCGCAGTTCCTCAGTAGTTATTACCTCAGCAGTTAGCGTTCTGGTGAGGCGTGGGCACGGAAAAGTCGTCTCTCGCCTCATCGCACTCGTTAACGACACATCGCCCGCCTCGATCTTATGATCGGGCGGGCGATGTGTTGTTAAGCGATTACCGGCACAGCCGACGAGCGCGGCGGAGCTTAGACCGAGCGGAACGCTGCAACAGCGTTGTGGCCGCCGAAGCCGAACGAGTTGCTAATCGCCAGTTGGGGTCCCGAGCCGAGGTCGCGAGGCGACGTAACGACGTCCAGCGGAATCGCCGGGTCCTGGTTGGTGAGGTTGATCGTCGGGGGAGCCGTGCGGTGGTGGAGAGCCAAGACCGTGAAGATGGCCTCGAGTGCTCCTGTGCCGCCCAAGAGGTGCCCTGTGGCGCCCTTGGTGGCCGAGACGGGAATGTTCGGCAGGTGGTCGCCAAAGATGCGCAGAAGCGCCTTGTACTCGGCGATGTCACCAACAGGTGTACTCGTCGCGTGAGCGTTGATGTGAGTAACTTCCTCTGGCGTTGCTCCGGCCGCTTCGAGAGCATCGCGGACAGCGCGTGCTGCCGCGGTTCCCTCGGGGTCGGGAGCAGTGATGTGGAACGAGTCACTCGTCACAGCGCCACCAGCGAGCTCAGCGTAGATGCGAGCACCACGGGCGAGCGCGTGTTCTTCGGTCTCGAGAACGAGCGTTGCCGCTCCTTCGCCGAGTACGAAACCATCACGGGACACGTCGTAGGGGCGTGAGGCCGTTGCCGGGGCGTCATTCCGCTTCGAGAGTGCTTGCATCGACGCGAAGGCGGCGATGGGAAGCGGGTGAACCACGGCTTCCGTTCCACCGGCGATGACGACATCCGCAAGTCCAGCCTGCAGGTGCGCGTACGCGTTGGCGAGAGCCTCGGTGCTGGAGGCGCACGCGGAGACGTCGGTGCGAGCGTACGCACGCGAAGGAATCGCCATGCTGATTGCGGCCGCAGCGGCATTGGGCATGAGCATCGGGATCGTCATGGGGAGAACACGACGGGGGCCCTTTTCGCGCAGGGTGTCCCAGGCGTCGAGGAGGGTCCAGAGTCCACCGATTCCGGTGGAGTAGTCGACACCGATACGAACGGGGTCTACATCGGGGGAGCCGGCATCCGCCCAGGCTTCACGAGCCGAGATGAGGGCGAACTGGCTAGAGGGGTCAAGACGCTTGTATTCAACGCGCTCAAGAACTTCCTCGGGGCGAACCTTGGCCTCAGCAGCGAAGGTCACGGGCAACTCGTGCTTGGCGACCCATTCGTGCTCGAGCGCACGGGCGCCTGACTCGCCAGCGAGAAGGGCGTTCCACGACTCGGTCGCGGTTCCGCCGATGGGCGTAGTGGCACCGATACCGGTGACAACGATCTTTTTGGTCATTTCACGTTCCTTTAGAGTGCATGGCTCAGAAAGTCGGCCAACAGCAGACTTCTGGAGTGCTGCGCGGAGGCCAACCGCAACGAGTGCGGTTGGCCGTCCACGACGAGCGGGTGTTACGCCTGAGCGTTGGTGATGAAGCTCACTGCGTCACCGACGGTCTTGAGGTTCTTTACCTCTTCGTCGGGGATCTTGACGTCGAACTTCTCTTCTGCGTTGACAACGATCGTCATCATCGAGATCGAGTCGATGTCGAGGTCATCGGTGAACGACTTGCCCATCTCAACAGTGTCGGTCGCAATGCCGGTCTCGTCGTTGATGAGCTCAGCCAATCCGGCCATAACTTCTTCAGTGGACAGTGCCATGTTTTTCTCCTTGGGATGTAAATTGACCGTTAGCCAGTGTAGGCCAGCGGCAGTGATTCTTAGGGTTACTACGGCAGAACGATTACCTGCGCGCCGAAGACAAGGCCCGCACCGAAACCAATCTGGAGGGCGAGGCCGCCACTCAGTTCGGGGTTCTCTCCGAGCAGACGATGAGTCGCCAGCGGGATGGATGCTGCTGACGAGTTGCCCATCTCGGCAACATCGCGAGCGATCACCACCGACTCAGGCAGCTTGAGCTGCTTCGCGAACTCGTCGATGATGCGCATGTTGGCCTGATGGGGGATGAAGGCGGCCAGGTCGTCTGCGGTGATTCCCGCAACATCCAGAGCTTCCTTCGCGACCTTGGCCATGTCCCAGACAGCCCAACGGAAGACCGTCTGGCCCTCCTGGCGCAGAGTCGGCCACGCAGCGTCGCCTTCGCGGAAGTCGACAAGAGTCGCGTTCATCTTGATCGCATCGGCCTTCGAACCATCCGAACCCCACACTGGGGCGGAGATGCCGGGGGTATCGCTCGGGCCGATGACAACCGCTCCGGCGCCGTCGGCAAGAAGGAACGAGATACTGCGGTCGGTCGGGTCAACGATGTCGGAGAGCTTCTCGGCACCGATGACGAGGGCGTACTTGGCAGCACCCGCGCGAATCAGAGCATCAGCTTGAGTCACCGCGTAGCTGAAACCAGCGCAAGCAGCGTTGATGTCGTACGCCGCAGCGGGGTTAGCACCCACGCGGTCGGCAACAACGGCGGACATCGAGGGGGTCTGCAGAACGTTGCTGATCGTGGCAATAATCACGAGGTCGATGTCTGCGGGGTCGATACCCGACTTCTCGATCGCTTCGCGAGCCGCGTCAACGGCGAGATCGACAGCGAGGATGCCGGCGGATGCGCGGCGGCGCGTGATCATGCCAGTGCGCTGCTGAATCCACTCATCGCTCGAATCAATCGCTTCGACGAGCTGGTTGTTGTCAACGACGAGGTCACCACGGGCGGCGCCGTAACTGTAGATCTTCGTGAACTGTGACCCGGCGGATTGGGTGAGGGTGGGTGCGGTCATGCGTTGGCCTCCATCAGGTCAAATGCTGCGGATAGATCATCAGGGGTCTTCACTGCCACAGCAGGAATTCCGCGAAGGCCGCGTTTAGCGAGGCCCGTCAGTGCGCCTGCGGGCGCAAGTTCGATGATGCCGGTGACGCCGGCATCCGCCAGTGAGCTCATGGTGAGGTCCCATCGAACCGGCGAAGAAACCTGGCCAACGAGAAGGTCAACGAAGTGGGAACCGCTCTCGATCAGCGAGCCATCGCGGTTCGTGTAGATCGGCAGCGAAGGATCGTTCGTGGTGAGGTCGGCAGCCACGGTTTCGAGGTGCGCGACCGCGGGCTGCATGTAACGCGTATGGAAGGCGCCGGCGACCTGCAGCGGCACAACACGGGTTCCCTTGAGCGGTTCTTCAGCGAGCTTGGCGAGGGCGTCGAGTGCTCCGGCGACAACGATCTGACCGCCACCGTTGAAGTTGGCCGGCTGAAGGCCGAGTTCGGCGAGACGCTCGAGCAGCGCAGTTTCGTCTCCACCGATGACGGCGGACATTCCCGTGGTCTCGAGTGCTGCAGCGGCGGCCATGGCCGATCCGCGCTGCACGACGAAGCGCATCGCGTCGTCTTCGGAGAGGATGCCTGCAGCGGCGGCCGCAGTGATCTCACCAACGGAGTGGCCCGCGACAGCACCGATGTGCTTGCGACGATCTCCGGCAGTCAACGCGCTGAGGGTGAGCAGACCAGCGGCCACGATGAGCGGCTGAGCCACCGCGGTGTCGCGGATCGTGTCGGCATCCGAAGTCGTGCCGTGCGCGATCAGATCGATCCCGGCAGCCTCAGAGATCGCTCCAAGCTGCTCTCGCAGGGCGGGGTCTTCGAGCCAAGGCTCAAGAAAACCGGGGGTCTGGGAGCCCTGACCGGGCGCTACTACAACAATCACTTAGCTAGTCTGCCAATCTTTCGTCGGAATCGCTTGGATGACCCCACCAAAGCTCGACGGGATCGTTGTGTGTACTCACCAAACGGCGGAACGCTAGCGAGTGCGTCCGGGCTCGGGCTCAGAAATCGAACCCACGATGAGGGCTGCTTGCAAGATCAGTGCTTCGCGAGCTCCCGTGGCATCCCAGCCAATGACTTCGCTGACCCGCTTCAAGCGGTAACGAACGGTGTTGGGGTGCACAAAAAGCTCGCGTGCGGTGGCCTCGAGAGACCTGCCGTTATCGAGATAGCACCACAGCGTCGTGAGTAGATCGGTCGAATGGGCCTGAAGTGGCTTGTAAATCTTGTTGATGAGGGTCGAGCGAGCGAGTGGATCTCCCGCAAAGGCACGCTCCGGCAACAGATCGTTTGCCAGCGTCGGGCGGGGAGCGTTGCGCCACGATCGAGCTACAGCAAAGCCAGCCAGAGCTGCCTTCGCGCTCTTCGAGGCATCTACGAGGCTTGGAACTTCTGGCCCCAGCACGAGGTGCCCGCTACCGAAGCCTGGTTCCAACTGCTCGGCGATCGTGATGAACGGCAGCGGCTCCTCGTCGTCGGTTTTCTCCGAGCGGGGTGCTGCGCGGCCGATGACAAGTACCAAGCGCGAACCTTGCACTCCGATGAGAACGTCGGCGTCGAGATGACGAGCTGTACGACGCAATTGGTCAACGTCGAGCATCCGCGGGGATGTGCCCACGAGTACGCACACTTCGCCATGACCGTTCCAGCCCAGAGCCGCAATGCGACTCGGCAGTTCGTTGTCGTACTCACCGCTGAGGATCGAGTCAACTACGAGAGCCTCAAGGCGCGCATCCCACAGTCCGCGTGCTTCAGCGGCACGGGCGTACACGTCGGCGGCGGCGAAGGCGACCTCTCGCGAGTACAACAGAATCGCTTCGCGCAGTACGTCGTCATCAGCCTTGACCCGCGCTTCAACAACTTCGACCGCAATACGGATGAGCTGCAAAGTCTGGAGCAGTGACACCGACCGCAAAAGCTCGCGGGGAGCCGCACCAAAAACGTCAGCCGCGATCCACGGGGTGGAGGTGGGGTCTTCAAACCAGCTGATGAAGCTGGTAATTCCGGCCTGAGCGACGAGCCCGACGGCGGAACGCCGCCCTGGAGGGATTTCTCCGTACCAGGGCAGCGTGTCCTCGAGACGCTTGAGCGTCGCCGTCGATAGTTCGCCCGAGATCACACGCAACCAGGCGAGCGTTTGCGCCTTGGTCTTCTGTACTGGGGGAATTGTTTTTGCCTAGCTTTCGCCGCCGGCAGAACCGGTGGTACCAGCGTTGACGTCGTGGAGGCTGTACTTCTCAATTGCTTGAGGAAGTACTGCCGGGTCCATCTCGCCGCGCTTCACGAGCGACTGCAAGGTGCGAACAACCAGCGAGTGGCTGTCGATCTTGAAGTAGCGACGTGCTGCTGCGCGGGTGTCCGAGAAGCCGAAGTCGTCGGCACCGAGAGTGGCGAAGTCACCGGGGATGAACGCGCGTACCTGGTCGGGTACAGCGTGCATGAAGTCGGTGACGGCCAAGAACGGTCCCTGAGCATCCGCAAGCTTCGACGTGAGGTACGGAACCTTGGCTTCGGCGGTGGGGTTGAGGAAGTTGTGCTCCTCGGCCGCCAAACCTTCGCGACGCAGTTCAGACCACGAAGTAACAGACCACACATCAGCGGCTACGCCCCAGTCAGAGGCCAGCAACTGCTGTGCTTCTAGAGCCCACGGAACGGCAACACCCGACGCCATCAGCTGAGCCTTCGGCCCGGTGATAGTCGGCGATGCCAAGTGGTAAATACCCTTGAGCGCGCCCTCAACATCGAAGTTCTCTGGCTCAGCGGGCTGAACGAGAGGCTCGTTGTACAAGGTCAGGTAGTACATGACGTTGGGGTCTTCGTGCTCCCCGCCGTACATGCGCTCAATACCATCGCGCACGATGTGGCCGAGCTCGTAACCGTAGGCAGCGTCGTAGCTGATCACTGCGGGGTTGGTGGATGCCAACAACAGTGAGTGACCGTCAGCGTGCTGCAGTCCTTCACCGGTGAGCGTCGTGCGTCCGGCGGTAGCGCCCATGATGAAACCACGGGCCATCTGGTCGCCCGCAGCCCACATGGCGTCACCAGTGCGTTGGAAGCCGAACATCGAGTAGAAGACGTAGACGGGAATCAGCGGCTCGCCGTGAGTGGCATACGAGGTGCCCACCGCGGTGAAAGCTGCAAACGCTCCAGCCTCGTTGATACCCACGTGAACGATCTGACCCTGCGGGCTCTCCTTGTAGGCCAGCAATTGCTCGCGGTCTACCGAGGTGTACTGCTGACCTGCGGGGTTGTAGATCTTGGCGCTGGGGAAGTACGCGTCCATTCCGAAGGTGCGTGCCTCATCCGGGATGATCGGAACGATGCGGTTACCGATCGACTTGTCGCGCAGAAGGTCCTTGAGCAAACGAGCGAACGCCATTGTCGTGGCGATCTCCTGCTTGCCGGAGCCCTTCTTGACAACGTCGTAAGTCTTCGACTCGGGAAGCTCGATCTGTGTGTACTTGCTGCGACGCTCGGGCACATAGCCTCCGAGTTCGCGCCGACGCTCCTGCAGGTACTGGATGCCCTCGTCGTCGTTACCTGGGTGGTAGAACGGCGGCTGGTAGGGATCAGCTTCAAGCGCAGCATCCGTAATTGGGATGTGCATCTCGTCGCGGAACTGCTTGAGGTTCTCAAGCGTCATCTTCTTCATCTGGTGGGTCGCGTTGCGGCCCTCGAAGCTGGGGCCGAGGCCGTAGCCCTTAACCGTCTTCGCCAGAATGACCGTGGGCTGACCCTTGTGTTCACTCGCAGCCTTGAACGCCGCGTAGACCTTACGGTAGTCGTGGCCACCGCGCTTGAGGTTCCAGACCTCGTCATCGCTGAGGTGCTCAACCATCTTGAGGGTGCGGGGGTCGCGGCCGAAGAAGTTCTCACGAACGTAAGCGCCTGACTCAGCCTTGTAGGTCTGGTAGTCACCATCGGGAGTGCGGTTCATGAGGTCGCGCAGGGCGCCCTCATGGTCGTTGGCAAGCAGGTCGTCCCACTCGCGGCCCCAGATGACCTTGATGACGTTCCAACCGGCACCGCGGAAGAAGCTCTCGAGCTCCTGAACGATCTTGCCGTTACCGCGAACAGGGCCATCGAGACGCTGCAGGTTGCAGTTGATGACGAAGTTCAGGTTGTCGAGCTTTTCGTTCGCGGCCCACTGAAGGGCTCCACGGCTCTCAACCTCATCCATCTCACCGTCGCCGAGGAAGGCCCAGACTTGCTTGTCTGACACATCCTTGATGCCACGGTTGCTGATGTACTTGTTGTTTTGTGCCTGGTAGATCGCGTTGATCGGTCCGAGACCCATCGAAACGGTGGGGAACTGCCAGAACTCCGGCATGAGGCGCGGGTGCGGGTAGCTCGAGATACCGTTCGGTGCTTGCGACTTCTCTTGGCGGAAGCCGAGGAGCTGGTTCTCGCTCATCCGGCCTTCGAGGAAAGCGCGGGCATACATACCGGGGGAGGCATGGCCCTGATAGAAGATCTGGTCTCCACCACTTTCGTGATCTGCGCCACGGAAGAAGTGGTTGTGCCCTACTTCATAGAGAGCAGCGGATGACGCGTACGTCGAGATGTGGCCGCCGACGCCAACGCCGGGGCGTTGCGCACGGTGCACTGTGATCGCGGCGTTCCACCGGATCCATGCACGGTAACGACGTTCGAGCTTTTCGTCACCGGGGAAATCGGGCTCATCATCCTTTGCGATGGTGTTGATGTAGTCCGTAGTCGGAACCATCGGAACACCGAGGTGCAAATCTTTGGAGCGCTTGAGAAGGCTGAGCATGATCTCGCGACCGCGCTCGTGTCCTTGTGCTGCAACGAGGGAGTCGAGTGATTCGTTCCACTCGGCGGTCTCCTCCGGGTCCTTGTCGGTGTTGGTTACCGAGTATGGGTCCTGGTCGTTTACCGTCACCGTTGACCTCTTTCGTGTAGAGAACAGAGTCGTGCGAGTCGAGGCACTACCGGGTTGCGGATGTGATGGGATCGACTACGCCCATCGATTCTAGTTGTCGAATGCGGCAAGATTCGAACCGGGGCTTTTTGTGCCGCAAACACGGGGCGTTCGCTCAGTTTTCTCAAGGAAGGTTCTGTATGCCGATCACGCCGGGAGCTCGTGCGCCGAGCTTTGCGTTACGCAATCAGCACGGTCAAGACGTCGATTCGCAGGAGCTTCTCTCGCGACGCGCAGTGCTCGTCGTGTTTGTGCCGCTCGCGTTCTCGCCCGTGTGTGCCGGGGAGGTTGCTCAGTTGAACGAATGGCACGATGTTGCGGCCAGCGCCGGAGTCGAAATCGTAGTGGTGTCGGTGGATTCCACCGCGACTCTGCGTGCCTGGTCAGACGCCGACGGCATCCGGCTGTCCTTGCTTTCGGACTTCTGGCCGCACGGCGCAGTCGCGCACTCGTTTGGGGCATTTCTTGACGACAAAGGCTTTGCTGGCCGCACGAGTTTCTTGATCGATATGAACGGAATTGTTCGGGATGTAATCACGTCGCCGCTCGGTGAACCCCGCTTGTTTATTGACTACGAACGGGCTATTGAGCGACTTTCTGAGGAACGTCGCTGATCGTTTTGGGGCGGGTGTGTAATTGGCACCAAAATCCCGTGTAACATTATCGAGCGCTGCTTCGCATTGCGTCGCTGCGGGCCTTTAGCTCAGCTGGTAGAGCGCCACGTTTACACCGTGGATGTCATCGGTTCGATCCCGGTAGGGCCCACCGCAACAGAAAACCCCCGTCATTGACGGGGGTTTTCTTCGTTTCCCGTGCCCATTAGGCGTTATGCTCCCTGCACGACCCGCTGTTGGCGGTGAGGGGAGACGCTTTCTCCACTTTCGTTAACTGGTCTATCTCTCAAATTTGTTTCGATAACTGCGCTAACAACGGCTAGTCATACCCGCAAAACATTGGTATCGCCTTAGGATTTGTGCATGGCATTCCACGACGACGTTGACGACGCGAACGATGCGAACGACGAAACGTCTTCAAAGCATGAGTTCGAACTACCTTTCCCGCACGCTGCGGCGGCGAAAAAACCCGGCTCAGATTCGGCTGAATCCCTGAGCGATGACGGTCGTATTGACCTCAGCGAAGCGTCAGCCGACGGCATTATCGATCTCGATGCCGCCCTTAACGGCGAAGCACCCGAACCTGTTTCAGCGCGGGATGACTCTCTCGCGCCTTCCGTGGATTCTGCGATCCCCGCACCCTTCGACCTGAACGAAGAATTTCAGCGCTCTGATATTGCGGATGCTCTCAATCAAGGCATGCCGCCCTGGGCCATGGCCCCGGCACCCGATCCGACTCAAGCCGTTCCGCAGCTTGACGCCCCCGAGTCCGCTTCAATTTCGGATGCTCCGGTGAGCGCCGAAGAGCCGACCCCCGCTGTCTCGGACTCTGCGACTGCCTCCGCAGATGATGACGATGACGACCCGTACCAAATCCCTGCTGACTACACGACGCCCGATTTCTTCGCCTCACGAATTTCTCGTCGGCGGACTCCTGCCGAAGCAGAGGCAGAGAATGCTGCCGCTGCGGCTGCCGAACTTGCGGCGCTGGAGGAAGAAGCGAACGCGACTGTCAATGGCGCCGATGGGGTAGCTGCAACCGGTGATGCTTTCGATGTGAGCGAGGACTCTGCAGACGCAAAAGAGTTCAGCTTCGAATCCCTTTTCGCTACTGAGGAACCCGCCGCCGTGCCGGAGCCCTCAGCATCCGCTGACGACTTTGACGACACTATGTGGTCTGACGTTTCGCCTGCGATCGCTGAAGACGAGCCCGCTGCCGAGGCGGCCGAATCAGACGCGCCAGCGAATCACATCTGGAAGCTTGGGCCGCTTGAGCCCGAGGCCGCCGGAACGCCGGTGCCCGCTAGTTCTTCCGTGCCAACCGATGGCACTGAGCTTCCGATGGACACCGCCGCCGCTCTTCCCATTGAGGAGGTAGTTGAAGGCGCCCCGATGTGGAACCTTGACGGCAAGGACGCTCCCGCCACGGCCGCAGAGGTTCCGAGCCCTGGCCTCGACGGGTTCCTGTCGCTCGATAACGACCAGCCCGTTGACGATGCGGCTGCTGGCGCTGAGCAGTCGGCCACAGACGCCACTGACGTCACTGACGTCACTGACGTCACTGACGCCGCTCATGCTTCATCGAATGTCACCGCGGAAACTGAAAACGCCGCTGCCGAGCTCCCGCCGGTCGAAAGCGTTTCGGCCTTCGATCTTGATGCTGCGTTCAAAGAAGCCGCTGCAGCCGTACCCGCGGGTGTCTCGAGCGCCGACGTCGAAGGAGACGGTGCCGACACCATTGACCCCGCGAACGATGATGCCACTCTGGGCGTCCCGGATGCCGATGCTGCGTTCGATTTCTTCGCTGCGCTGAACAAGGATGTCGCACAAGATGCACCCGTCGACCACGCCAATCAATCAGCAGGCAGTGCAGAGGCTGCGGACAGCGTCGAGGAGCCAGACGTCAACGATGTTGACGAGCCAGGGGCCAACACGGTCGAAGAGTTGCGTGTTGACAGTGTTGACGAGGTCACAGACGACGCCTCGATCGATCCCGTGGTCAAGTTCTTCGCCGCTCCCGCCCCTGCACCCGAGACTCCTGCGCCTTCAGGCGAAATGCACGACGATGCCAGCTCTGCGGCGGAGTCCGGTCTGTCTGCGGTTGCAGAATCCG
Source organism: Salinibacterium sp. VpJ6 (assembly GCF_059767345.1). NCBI lineage: Bacteria > Bacillati > Actinomycetota > Actinomycetes > Micrococcales > Microbacteriaceae > Salinibacterium > Salinibacterium sp. VpJ6. Next base: position 393,656 of record NZ_JBSOQL010000001.1, on the reverse strand, counting down.
AATCAACTGATGCGGATACCGCTGATGGTGTTGAGGCGCCAACGGCTGCTGGCGAGGATGCCGCTCGTGATGCCGAAGCTGCACCGCCCCTGGCACCATGGTCTTTGAGCGCTGAGAATGCAATCGACCTAGATGACAAAATCGCGCCCGTCGTGAATGCGCACGACGAGTCGACCCAGCTCGACCATTCTGAGACGCAGGCTGTTGAGCCGTTTGCGGATGAATCAACTGACGCTGACGCTGACGCTGACGCTGACGACTTCAGCGCTTTCCTTTCGCTTCCACAGGAAGAGGAAATCGCGGCAACGTCGGACGTGGAAGAGCCATCCGCTGCGGTGGCTGATGCCGCGCCATTTACTGTTGCGCCCGCCAAGTCCGCCGACAAGCCTGACGCACAGGATGCCGCACCCGAGTTCGACTCTGAACTGCCATCTTTCCCGTTGCCGGATGTCACCGCTTCATCCGCGGACGAGCCGGCTCAGGTGCCGTCTGAGAGTGAAACCGACGTCGTTGCTGAAGCCACAGCCGACACCGACTCTCACTCCCACTCCGACTTCGAATCGCCATTCGCCCCGCGGCAGTCGTTCGTTGCCCCGTCGGCCGATGAGCCAGCTCCTCACTTAGAGGATCTCTTCGGCGCAGCAGAGGATGTCGCACCGGTTGATGAGTCGTCGCTGGCCGCACCCTTCATCTCCAGCTTTGCTCCGCAGGCGCCGATTGTGCCCGCGAGTCCGCTAACCGAAGCCACTACAGAGGCACCCGCCGCCGATGACTCGTCCACTCCGGATGATGCTTCGTCCGCTCCGGATACTGCCTCGCCCGTCGCAGGCGCGCCCGTCGAAGAAGCTGCGGCTTCGACAGCGGATGAGCCCACCGAGGCTTCGGCTGAATCCGATGCGAGCGCTACTGGCGACGGTGATGACGCGCCGACGCCACCGACCCGCCGCTCGATGGCGGATGAAGAGTTGCTGACCTGGGCGGACAACCCTGCGAATCAATCGACGGGTACGCTCAGCGTCATCGAGGTCCTTGAAGCTCAATTGCGCTTGCGTGAAGAAGAAGCGCGCGAATATCGCGAGTGGGAGACAACGTTCCGTTCGCGTGGTGGCCCCGTAGCTGATCAGATTATTGATCAAGTCCGATCGGAGTTCGCGGACGTCGTTGACGACGAAACGTCCACGCCCACCGATGCTGCAACCGACGCCGACGCAGCACCAGCAGCCTTCGCTCCCGCCCCCGAAGCCGTCGGAACCCCTGAGGCTGCACAAGCGCCTGAGGTCGCCGAAGCGCCTGAGGTTGCAGAAGCACCTGACGCTGCAGCAGCCCCGGAGGTTACGGAGGCGCCTGCCGCCGCTCCGGCTGCCCAACTGCCGGCCTGGGACGTGCCGCCGCCCAGTGAATCGTGGTCGCCTCCCGCTGACTTCGAGGACGAGATCCCGTTCGCAGCCCATGCGGACCCGACCGGCTCCATCACGCTTCCCGTGGTCGGTGAAATCTCGGATGACAGCGCAGCGACTGCCGACACCGATGGTTTCGCATCCGCCTCCTCTTCGACGCCTGCTGCCGACGCCACGGCCGTTACTGAGAGCGAACCAGCTCCTGATACTGCGGCGGAAGCGACGAGTCACGTTGCTGAGGATGCCGCCGCCGAGCCGGAAGCCGAAGAGCAGACCGAGGAGCAGCAGCCCGTATCTGCGCCGCTGTTCGATCCCGCATCCGGTCTCCTGAGCTTCAGCAAAGCAGCCCCTGAGCCTGCGGTCACGCCTGACGCAACCGAGGCGCCTGACGCACCGCAGGGGCCAGCGGCGGCTGAAGCTCGTGACGCAAGGGAAGCACCCGCAGCCCCTACCGCTGAGGATCTCTTCGCAGCGCCCGCACCATCAGCGCCAGCTGCGCCTTCCGCTGCAGACGCACCTGCTAGTTTTGCCGGACAGGCCGCACCGGAGTTCCCGGCCGACGAAGATGGCGATTACGACGAACTGCCCTTCGCCCCACCGGCTCTCGTTGAGCCCGATACCGCTCCGAGCATTCCGCGAGCGAATCTCGATGAGCATGTCTCCTTCGGCGATTTCGGCTTCGCGCCACCACCGGCTGATGCTCCGGCTGTCGAGATACCCGAAGCCGTAGCTGAAGAAGACGCTTCCGAAGCGCCGTTTGCGTTCGGCCTGAGCGCTGATACGCACGCTTCCGACTCTTCGACTCCCGCCGTCGAAGACACAGTTTCTGTCGACTCAGCGATCGCGCCGGCCGATGCACAGGGTGCAGCCGCCCCAATTGTGCCGTCTGAAACGCCTGAAGACGAAGCTAAACCTGAAGCTGAAGTCGAGCCGACATCTGATGTCACGACTGCTGCGGCCCCGGCGTTCAACTTCGCCTCGACGGAAAACCCGCACTACGTTGCGTCCGACCCGATCGATTTCGATGATCTTCTGAAGACTGACGACATCGACCATGCCGATGTCGACACCGATGAGCCTGAGGTTGATCCTCTCGTGGCATTGCTGGCGAACGCCGCCCCGCCGATGCAGGGTGACCCGCTCTCCGAGGTGCAGACTGGTTCGATCGCGGTCAACCAGGCCGATTTCGAAGCAGAATCTGACGACGCTGTGGATGACAGCGATCGCCTTACCTATTCCACGGATCTTTCCGCAGGCGTTGGCGACGTTCCTTCCGCGACCATTGCTACGACGGACGATGAGATTCCGTTCGCCGCGGGTGCCGCAGGCGCCGCCGCGATCGGGGGAGCCGCTGCAGCAGCATCACTCGCATCGCAGCCGGCACCAATCGATGCCGCAGTGCCGCTTCCGGCGCCCGCTACCGCTCCCGTCGTTCCCGAGGCTGCGGCCGCACCGTCGGTACCTCAGCCGGTAGCGCACTCCACCGCAGTAGTCGCCCAGCAGCCCCTGGGCCTCGAGGAAGTTGCACCGACCGCTCAGAAGGTCTTCAGCCTCGAAGAAAGCGGCCTTGAGCCCACCCCAGTGGAGCGTCGAATCGGCCATGCGGCTCGTTTGTTCTGGCTGTGGTTCGCGGCTAACTCGTCGATCGTAAGTCTCGGTCTCGGTGCCGCAGTCGTCGCTGTCGGAATGAGCTTGCGCCAGTCGATCGTCGCGATCTTGGCTGGTGTCGCGCTGTCGTTCATCCCTCTGGGGCTCACGACTCTCGCGGGCAAGCGCAGCGGTCAGCCGACGATGGTCGTCTCGCGAGCATCCTTCGGAGTTCTCGGTAACATCGCACCGTCGGTCGTCGCCCTTGTCGCTCGCCTCTTCTGGGGAGCGGTACTGCTGTGGGTCTTGGCATCGTCGGTGGCAATCGTGCTGGTCGGCTCCGACCTCAACGGTGGTCTCGGTGATCGTCAACTGCTGTTGATCGCTCTGGCCCTGTCGTTCCTGATTGCGCTAGTGATTGCCTTTGCCGGCTACCCTCTGTTTGCGCGCATCCAGCTCATCCTGAGCATCATTTCGGGTGTTCTCGTCGTCGGTCTTATTGGCTTCACTGCGCAGTACATCGACATCTCTCAGGCCCTCACCACACCGGATGGCTCGTGGTTGCTCACGATCACCGGCGCCGTGCTCGTCTTCAGCTTCCTCGGTCTGGTCTGGGCCTACAGCGGTGCAGATATCGCTCGCTACCAGCGTCCATCGTCGAGCGGCGGGGCATCTATGCTCTCGGCTACCTTCGGTGCCGCGCTGCCCGCCTTCGCGTTGATCGCCTACGGTGCGCTTCTCGCCGCATCCGACCCGGCCATCGCCCGTGGATTCTTGGCATCGCCTCTCGATACCTTGATGCTCCTGCTGCCGAGTTGGTACCCGATCCCGCTGCTGCTCGCTGCCACGTTGAGCCTGCTCTCCGGCATCACCTTGAGCCTCTACTCCGGCGGTTTCGCCCTCCAAGCAATTGGTGTGCGCGTTCCCCGTCAGTGGTCGATTGTGATTGTTGCCGTATTGCTCGGTGCTCTCTCGATTCTCTTCGCGTTCGGTGTCAACGGTGGCATCAACGAACTGTTCCGGGATGTCGCGACTACTCTCGCGGTACCCACTGCAGCCTGGGCCGGCATCTTTGCTTCGGAAACGATGATCCGCACCCGCAAGCTGGACAGCGCAGCGTTGCTATCCCGTGGTGGTGTCTACGGCGACGTGCGCTGGGTCAACCTCAGTGCCTTCGTCGTGATCTCCGCAATCGGCTTCGCTCTCACCAGCGCAACGATCAGCTGGCTTTCATGGCAGGGCTACGGCTTCACCGCTCTCGGTGTAGACCTCACCTCGGAACTCGCCGGAACCGACCTGGGTGTACTCGTTGCTCTCGGCCTCGGACTCCTGACGCCGCTCGTCGCTGGCATCCCCGCCATCCGTCGTCAAGAGGCTGAGCAAGCTGAGCGCGCTCCGCGTCCCGCCTAGACTGAAAGCGTGTCTACTACTGTCGCTCACGTAATCGCCGCGGCTGAACAGCTCTGGCCCGTTTCTGGTGCCGAAGCGTGGGATGCCGTGGGCCTCGTCTCCGGCGACCTCGATGCTCCGGTGTCGACGATTTCGCTCGCTGTTGATGCCGTTCTCGACACCGTCGACGAGGCGATCGCCGACGGCGCCGACATGCTCATCACGCATCACCCGCTCTTGCTGCGAGGCGTAACGTCGGTCGCCAGCGACCGCTACAAGGGCGCGGTGCTCACCAAGCTGATCCGGGCCGAGTGCGCTTTGCTCGCTGCCCACACCAATGCGGATGTCGTGGAAACCGGAACATCGGGTCGCTTCGCTACGAAGCTGGGCTTGTCGTCGATCGCACCCATCGTTGAAGGCGAAACTCCGGATCGTGGCATCGGCCGCACGGGGCAACTGCCGGAGGCGATGACGCTCGGTCGTCTCGCTCGCCTCATCGGTGAGATCCTGCCGCCGACGGCCACGGGCATCCGTGTCGCGGGTGATTTCGATCAACTGGTTCAGTCGGTGGCATTGTGCGGGGGAGCGGGTGACGCATACTTGAACGACCCGGCCGTGTTGGCGTCGGATGTGTACATCACGAGTGACCTTCGGCATCATCCGGCCTCTGAGGCTCGGGAGAATGCTCGGCTGCAGAATGGTCCGGCACTGATCGATGTGTCGCACTGGGCGAGCGAGTGGTTGTGGCTCGACGCCGCAGCCGACGAATTGCGTGCGCTGCTGCCAGACGTAACGATTACGGTGAGCGAACTGCGCACTGACCCTTGGGATTTTGCGGTTGTGCAGTAAGCGCACCGTTAGACAGAAAGAAGCATGACTATGGCGTTGACCGCTAGCCCCGCTGACCAAGCTTTACTCCTCGACCTCCAGGCCTTCGACACGAAGATTGCCCAGTTGGAGCACCGCGCTAAGAAGCTTCCCGAGCACGAGCAGTTGTCGGAGCTCAAGAAGCACCGCGACAAGCTTCAGCTGACGATTCTCGAAGAGCGTGGCATCAAGGAAGACATCGAGCTCGAAATGAGCCGCATCGAGTCTGACGTCAAGGTTGTCGAAGCGCGCATTGCTCGCGACACGTCACGCCTCGATGCTAGTTCGTCGCCCAAGGATGTTGCTGCCCTTGAGCAGGAGCTCACCGCTTTGCGCACGCGACTCAGCAACCTTGAAGACATTGAGCTCGCCGTGATGGAGAAGCTTGAAGCGCAGCAGAAGGTCGTAGACAACCTCCTGGAGCAGGGCGGAAACCTTACCGCTCAGTTCGCCGAACTCGAAGCCAGCCGCGACGAGGCTCTCTCCGTGATTGAAGCTGAGCTGGGAACGACTCGCACCGGTCGCACCGCGTTGCAGACCACCATTCCGGAAGACCTTCTCGCTCTCTACGAACGTCAGCGCGAGCGTTATGGCGTTGGCGCTTCGTTGTTGCGCGGCGGAGTATCGCTGGCATCCGGAGTCAAATTGCTCGAGAACGAGATGCAGGAGATTCGTGCCGCTGCTCCCGACGCCGTGATTATGTGTGCCAGCAGCGAGGGCATCCTTGTCCGCACGAACGAGTCGGGACTCTGAGCGCTCTCCGAACGCTAAGCTAGACCGTTGAATGGGTCGGCAAGACGGTCGCGTTATCCGTGATGGATACCGAGGAACGTCCGGGCTCCGCAGAGCAGGATGGTGGGTAACACCCACCCGGGGTAACCCGCGAGAACAGTGCAACAGAAAGTAGACCGCCACAGACTTCGGTCTGGGGTAAGGGTGAAACGGTGGTGTAAGAGACCACCAGCGGCCGGGGTGACTCGGTCGGCTAGGTAAACCTCGTCCGGAGCAAGATCAGACAGAAGACGCTAAGGCTGCTCGCCAAGTCTTCGGGTAGATCGCTAGAGGTGTGCGGCAACGTACATCGTAGATAGATGACCGTCCAGCACGAGATTTCGGTTTCGTGTGAACAGAACCCGGCGTACTAGCCGGCCCATTCCTTCATCGCAGTCCAGCCGCGCACTCACCCGCGTAGCGCCGGCTTTAGTGCAGCGCGCCCACCAGCGAGGCCCGCGTCTAAACGACGCCGCTTGTGCCGAGCAGGGTTCCGATTAAGAACGTGGTGATGAGCGCGAGTGCGCCGCCAATCACGATGCGAAGCGTTGGTCGCACCCAACTATTGCCGCCGACGCGGGCCGAGAGCGCACCCGTGATCACGAGCGCCGTCAGCACCGCGATAAACGTCGCAAAAACTCGAATGGGTTCGGGAGCGATAAGAATTGCAGCCAGCGGTAGAACACCGCCGACAGTGAAGGCCAACGCGGATGCTCCGGCCGCTTGCCAGGCGCTCACGACGTCGTGCTCAGTGATGCCGAGTTCGGCTTCGAGATGTGCCGCCAACGCATCATGCTGCGTGAGCTCTTCAGCTACCTGCTGAGCGGTGGCAGCGCTAATGCCCTTGGCCTCGTAGATAGCGGCCAGTTCGGCCAACTCTTCTTCGGGCATCTCCGCGAGCTCGCGGCGCTCCTTCTCAATGAGCGCACGCTGGCTATCGCTCTGGCTGCTTACGCTCACATACTCGCCGAGGGCCATCGAGATCGCCCCGCCCACGAGCCCTGCAACGCCGGCGGTGATGAGCGGTGCAATCGCGGATGTCGCACCAGCGACACCCACTACGATCGCTGCGACCGACACGATGCCGTCATTCGCGCCCAAAACTCCCGCGCGCAACCAGTTCAAACGACCCGCGAGGTCTCCGGAGTGGGGCTCGTTCGAGTGGAAGCTCATCGTTATTCCTTCACGGCTAAGGCTGCGGCGCCCATGATGCCGGCGTTGTTCCGCAGTTTTGCCGGAATGATAGGAGCGTTCAGCTTCAGCAGCGGCAAGAACTTCTCGTGACTCTTAGAAACACCGCCGCCCACCAGGATGAGGTCGGGGGAGAAGAGCAATTCAAGGTGGGTGTAATAGCGCTGAAGTCGCTTTGCCCAAGCTTTCCAGCTCAGACGGCGACGTTCCTTCGCTGCAAACGAGGCGCCCTTTTCTGCGTCGCGGCCACCGATCAGCAGGTGCCCGAGTTCGGAGTTGGGAACGAGCGTTCCGTTGTAAATCAGTGCACTGCCGATTCCAGTGCCCAGCGTAGTGAGTAAGACGAGCCCCGAAACACCCTGGGCGGCGCCGTAACGCACTTCGGCAACGCCAGCGGCATCCGCATCGTTGACGAAGTGGATGTCGCGACCGAGGGCTTTCTCGAATAGCTTCTCGGCATCCAGCCCAATCCACTCTTTGGAGATGTTGGCGGCAGACATGGTCTTGCCGTTGCGAACGATCGCGGGAAAGCACACGCCAACGGGCATGCCTTCAGGGAGGCCGCCGAGCTTCTCGATCAGCTCGACAACGACGGCGATGATCTCTTTAGGCTTGCCCGACTTGGGCGTTGCGATCTTCATCCGCTCGCTCACGAGCTTGCCGGTATCGGTATCAACGATGGCACCTTTGATGCCGGTGCCGCCGATGTCGATTCCTAGTGCCTGAGTCATAGTGTCTACTTTCGCGTGCGTAGGGATGCGTCAGTCGTGTGCGAGCTATGTCGTTAGGGGAGTGTCAGAATTTCAGTGCCGCGTTCAGTCACAACCATTGTGTGTTCGAACTGGGCAGTCAAGCTCTTGTCGCGAGTGGTGACAGTCCAGTCATCAGCCCACAGATCCCACTCGTGGGTGCCGAGCGTCAACATGGGTTCGATCGTGAAGACCATTCCGACCTCGATCACATCGTTGAACTGCGGCGCGGAGTCATAGTGCGGAATGATGAGGCCGGAGTGGAAAGCTGAGCCAACCCCGTGCCCCGTGAAGTCTCGAACCACGCCATAGCCAAAACGCTTCGCGTACGACTCAATCGCGCGGCCGATTACGTTGACTTGGCGACCGGGCGCCACGGCCTTGATGCCGCGGTTGAGGGCTTCCTGAGTGCGCTCCACAAGGTTGCGGGCATCCTCTGACACGTCTCCGACAAGGAATGTCTTGTTGAGGTCGCCGTGCATGCTGTCTTTGTAGGCGGTGATATCGATGTTGATGATGTCGCCATCCTCAAGCACGGTGTCATCGGGGATGCCGTGACAGATCACTTCATTGATACTCGTGCAGCATGACTTAGGGAACCCGCGGTACCCCAGCGTCGACGGGTAGGCGTCGCGCTCGAGCATGTACTCGTGAGCGATGACATCGAGCTCTGCCGTCGTGATGCCGGGGCGAATAGCGGCACCCACCGCTTCGACTGCACCGGCGGCAATCTTTCCCGCGGCGCGGATGCGGTCAACTTCTTCGGCACTGTAGACGTCAGACCCGGTGAAGGGGCGCGGCGCCGTCTTGCCAACGTACTCGGGCCGAGTTATCGACTTCGGTACAGCGAGTTGAGGTGGGATTACTCCCGGAACGAGGTGACCAGAATTATCCCGAGGCATTCATCTAGTCTACCGGCGTAGTCTTACCGCGAGCGAAAGGACGAACCACATGGAGCAATGGTGGTACAACCACAAGACCGGTGAAGTCGAAGAGGGGCCGCAATCACTTGCGGTTGATCGCGACGGACCATTCGAAACGCGAGCAGAAGCCGAGCGAGCTCCGCAGATCATCGCCGAGCGTGCCCGCAAATGGGCAGCGGAGGAATCCGACGCCTAGAGCTCGCCTCAGCGGGCTCCGGCGCCGGCCCCTCGACAGGCCGCGCGCCGTGGCGCCTAGATGACCCCTTGCGCGAGCATGGCGTCAGCAACGCGCTTGAAACCGGCAGCGTTCGCGCCGACAACGTAGTCTCCGGGATGGCCGTAGAATTCCGCGGCCTCCCACGCAGAAGCGTGAACGCCGCGCATGATCTCGTGAAGCTTGTCTTCGCTCGACGTGAAGTCCCAACGTTGGCGTGCCGCGTTCTGACTCATCTCGAGCGCTGACGTGGCGACCCCGCCTGCGTTGGCGGCCTTGCCGGGGGCGAACAGCACGTCTGCCGCTTGGAAAGTCTCAACCGCATCCGGAGTGCAGGGCATGTTCGCGCCTTCGGCGACGAGCTGGAGGCCGTTTTTCAAGAGAGTCTCGGCATCCTTCACGCTGAGCTCATTCTGGGTAGCGCAGGGAAAAGCTAACTCTCCCGGTACATCCCACACGGAACCACCGGCGACATATCGCGCCGACGGGCGCCGCTCCGCGTACTCCGAAATGCGAGCGCGTTCGACCTCTTTCAGCTGCTTGAGCAGTTCGAGATCGAGCCCGTTCTCGTCGACGATGTACCCGCCGGAGTCCGACGCGGTGATGGGTTTCGCTCCGAGTTGCTGAAGCTTTTCGATCGCGTAAATCGCAACGTTTCCGGAGCCCGAGACAATCGCGCGCTTTCCTTCAACGCTGTCTTGGCGCGTCGCCAACATTTCTTGTGCAAAGAAAACCGTGCCGTACCCGGTGGCTTCAGTGCGAACTTCGGCGCCGCCCCACTGAACGCCCTTGCCCGTGAACATCCCTGATTCGTGGCGGTTCGTGAGCCGACGATACTGTCCGAAGAGGAATCCGATCTCTCGAGCGCCCACTCCAATGTCGCCAGCGGGAACGTCGGTGTGTTCGCCGAGATGGCGATAGAGCTCGCTCATAAAGCTCTGGCAGAAACGCATGACCTCGGCATCCGATTTTCCGTGAGGATCAAAATCTGAGCCGCCCTTTGCTCCGCCAATGCCTTGCCCCGTCAGGGCGTTCTTGAAGATCTGCTCGAAACCGAGGAACTTGACGATGCCTAAGTTGACGCTGGGATGAAAGCGCAGCCCACCCTTGTACGGGCCGAGCGCCGAGTTGAACTGCACCCGAAAACCTCGGTTGACGCGAACGTTACCCGCGTCGTCGTGCCAGGGCACCCGGAACATGATTTGGCGCTCAGGCTCGATCAGTCGCTCGACAATTCCAGCCTCGACAAATTCGGGGTGGTTGCTCAGCACCGGTGAGATGGATTCCAGCACTTCGTGAAGCGCTTGGTGGAACACCGGTTCATGAGCATTGCGGTGAGTGGCTTCGTTGTAGATAGCGCGGAGGGCAGGGGAAAGTGCAGAAGTCATTCATCGCTTTCGCAAGTAGTGGTGGATCTAGAAAAAGGGTTTTGCCCTAGTAAGAGTGGTCCTCGGTCGGGTAAGAGCCGGAGGCCACATCAGCACGGTATTCGTCTACCGCGCCCGCGAGTGTCGCACGCAAGTCGGCGTACTGTTTGACAAATTTGGGGATGCGTCCCTTAGTGAGACCAGCCCAGTCTGTCCAGACCAGGAGCTGCCCATCAACGTGGGGGCCGGCGCCGACACCGATTGTCGGAATCGTGAGCGCTTCAGTGATCTTGGCTGCGGCATCCGCGGGAACCATTTCGAGCACTACCGCAAACGCGCCAGCCTCTTGAACGGCGAGAGCGTCGGCGAGAAGCTGCTCGAAGCCGTCTCCACGTCCCTGAATGACGTGCCCACCGAGGCCATGTTCGCTCTGCGGTGTGAAGCCGATGTGGGCCATCAGCGGGATACCGGCATCCACGATGCGTCGGATCTGCTCGGCGCTGCGCACGCCACCTTCGAGTTTCACGGCGTGGGCGCCGGTTTCTTTCATGAACCGGAACGCCGTGTGGAGCGCTTCGTCCGGCCCTGTTTCGTACGAGCCGAACGGCAAATCGGCCACAACAAATGCGCGCGTCACGGCGCCAGCAACAGCGCGCGTGAGGGGGATGAGGTCGTCGATGCTCACCGGAAGGGTGGTTTCGTAGCCATAAACGTTGTTGCCGGCAGAGTCACCCACCAGCAGGAAATCGATTCCCGACTCGTCGAAGATTCCGGCGGTCAACTGGTCATAACTGGTGAGACCAACAATCTTGATGCCGTTCTCTTTCGCCGTCTGAAAGTGGCGAGTGCGAACTCGTTTGAGCTTGGCTTGGGCCTCAGCGGCGGCAGAGTCAGTCATAGCCGCCAGTCTATCGACTCCGGCGCAGGGTTCAATTGGGCTAACGCGGCGGCGAGTGCGCTGCATAGATGCCTCAGAGCAAGTAGCCTTAGATCGGCAGAATCGATGTCGCAATTTCGCGGCAGGGCACGGATCGAGGGACTCAATGTCAATGGATAAGCAGCGCGACTTCGTTCTTCGCACTATTGAAGAACGCGGCATCAAATTCGTACGCCTCTGGTTTACGGATGTCGTGGGCACGCTCAAGAGCGTCGCTGTTGCGCCGGCAGAGATCGAGGGCGCCTTCGCTGAGGGTCTCGGCTTCGACGGTTCGGCCATTGAGGGCTTCACTCGGGCGTACGAGGCAGACATGCTCGCGCATCCCGACCCCACCACCTTCCAGATTCTTCCGTGGCGTGGAGAGATCGATCCCACTGCACGTATGTTTTGCGACATCTCGACGCCCGACGGCCAGCCCGCAGCATCCGACCCTCGTAACGTGCTCAAGCGCACTCTCGAGAAGGCGGCCGAGCGCGGCTTCACGTTCTACACCCACCCTGAGATTGAGTTCTACCTGCTCAAGTCGAGCAAGCTCAAGAAGGGTCGCCCCGAGCCCGTTGACTCGGCAGGATTCTTCGACAACGTTCCCGGGGGAACAGCTCACGACTTCCGTCGCCGTTCGGTGCGGATGCTCGAAGACCTCGGTATCTCGGTGGAGTTCAGCCACCACGAGTCGGGCCCCGGCCAGAACGAGATTGACCTTCGCTACGCCGACGCCCTCACGACCGCCGACAACATCATGACGTTCCGCACCGTGATCAAAGAGGTCGCTATCGAGCAGGGTGTCTACGCGACGTTCATGCCGAAGCCGATGTCGGGTCAGCCTGGTTCGGGAATGCACACCCACATGTCGCTCTTCGAGGGCGACCAGAACGCGTTCTATGACGCGAGCGGTCACTACCAGCTGTCAAAGGTCGGTCGTCAGTTCATGGCCGGCGTTCTCAAGCACGCTCCGGAAATCACCGCCGTTACGAACCAGTTTGTGAACTCGTACAAGCGACTCTGGGGCGGCGACGAAGCGCCGAGCTTCGTTACGTGGGGCCACAACAACCGTTCCGCTCTCGTGCGCGTGCCGTTGTACAAGCCGGGCAAGGGGCAGAGCGCTCGTATCGAGTACCGCGCTCTCGACTCGGCTGCCAACCCGTACCTTGCTTACTCGTTGCTGCTTGCTGCCGGGCTCAAGGGCATCGAAGAGGGCTACGAACTTCCCCTCGAGGCTGAGGATGCCGTCGGCGATCTCTCGGAGCACGAGCGCCGCGCGCTGGGTTACGAGCAGTTGCCGTCGAACCTCAACCACGCGCTGAGCATCATGGAGAACTCCGAGCTCGTTGCCGAAACGCTGGGGGAGCAAGTCTTCAACTTCGTTCTTCTCAACAAGCGTCGCGAGTGGAAGGAATACCGCGCTCAGGTAACGCCCTACGAGCTCGAGAGCAGCTTAGAGATCCTCTAGACCTCCCCCGGTCACGTTATGTCGACGCCTACCTACACTCTGACCGAACTCGCCAGACTGGGCTTTCTCGAGCTCAGTGAGGCACGAAAGCGCCTTGTGGCGCTCGATCGGCCAGAAGTGCCGGCCGCGTTGTTCTCTCGTGCAGCGGACCCTGACCAGGCGCTTCGGCTGCTACTTGAGCTCTCCGAATCGGCGCCTCAGCAGTTGGTACCGCTGCTTCAGAACGATGAAGCCGCTGTGCGCCTTGTTCAAGTGCTTGGAGCATCCTCCGGGCTCGGTGACTTTCTCGTTCGTCATCCCTCTGAACTGGATGCGATGTGCACGCCGATCGCAGCTCCATCCTCGCCGGAGGAATACGTCGAGTCGCTCACTGAGGTCACACGTGAACTTGACGAGGAGGATGCCTGGGTTGCACTGCGCGTTCGGTACCGTCGTGAGCTGGCCAAGATCACGGCGTGGGACCTTGCTCAAGACGATCCGCTTGCGGCCGTCGACCGCGTTGCGATGGCCCTCGCCGACCTTGCGGGAGCAGCCCTTGAAGCTTCTCTCTCGGTGGCCCGACGTTCCGTTAACTTTCCCGAAGCGGATGTTGCGGCCACCCGCATCGCCATCATTGGCATGGGTAAAGCCGGCGCACGTGAACTGAATTACGTGTCGGATGTCGACGTAATTTTCGTCACAGAGCCCGACGGCATCAGCGCCGACCGTGCTGTCACGATCGCAACGCCACTCGCAATGCAGACAATTCGTGGCATCCAAGACCTCACGATTGAACCTGCCCTGTGGGAAGTCGACACCAACCTTCGCCCCGAGGGCAAAGACGGTGCTCTCGTTCGCACGCTCGAGTCTCATCTGGCTTATTACGATCGCTGGGCAGAGAGCTGGGAGTTTCAAGCCCTGCTCAAGGCGCGCCCCCTCGCCGGCGACCGCGAGCTCGGTGGCCGCTATATCGACGGCGTCTCGCCGCTCGTCTGGTCCAGCGCCTCTCGTGAGAACTTCGTCGCCTCAGTGCAGCGGATGCGGGAACGCGTCACCGAGAACATTCCTCCCCAAGAGCGCGATGTGCAGCTCAAACTCGGCCCCGGCGGCCTGCGTGATATCGAGTTCACGGTGCAACTACTGCAGCTTGTGCACGGACAAAACGACGAAGAAGTACGCCAAACCTCTAGCCTCCAAGCGCTCATCGCCTTGGCGGAGCACGGGTACATCGGCCGTACCGAAGCGGGTGAATTCGCGCGAGACTATCGATTCCTCCGGTTGCTGGAACACCGCATCCAGCTCTCGCGCCTGCGCCGAACGCACCTCATGCCGCGCGACCCGGATGACCTCCGGGTGCTCGCACGCGCCACCGGCATCGCCAAGAACGCGGCTGACCTCACCGAACAGTGGCAGCGCACCAAGATCGCCGTGCGCCGGCTGCACGAGCGTCTCTTCTATCGCCCCTTGCTCTCCGCTGTGGCAGCACTGCCCGAAGAAGGCTTGGCGCTGTCGAGCGAGCAAGCGGCTGCGCGTCTCGCGGCCATTGGTTTTCTCGACCCCAAGGGTGCGCTCGCGCACATTGCGGCGCTCACCGGGGGTGTCTCTCGACGCGCGACGATTCAACGCGCGTTGCTGCCCGTCATGCTGCAGTGGTTCTCCGAAGGCGCTGACCCCGACTACGGGCTGCTCGCGTTCCGTCGTCTCAGCGAGGCGCTGGGGGAGGCCTACTGGTTCTTGAGAATGCTGCGCGATTCCTCCGGGGCCGCTGAGCGACTGACACACGTGCTCTCGGCATCCAAATATGTGGGTGGATTGTTTGAACGTATTCCAGAGGCCGCTGCGTGGCTTGAGCATGAGAAGGAGCTTCGCCCCCGACCACTCGCGGTCCTCCGTGATGAGGCTCGCGCAATCGTCGCCCGCCACAAAGGACATGAGGATGCAGCGGCGGTGGCCCTGCGCACCGCACGTCGTCGTGAAGTGCTTCGGCTCGCGATTGGCTCCATCGTCGGCGTGATCTCGATTCAAGAGCTCGGCCGTGGGTTGAGCGACATCACGACCACCATTCTCGAGGGAACGCTCGCGGTCTTGCGTCCTGAACCCGACGGAATCGAGTTCGGCATCATCGCAATGGGGCGCTACGGGGGAGCCGAGTCCGGTTTCGGCTCCGACACTGACGTGATGTATGTCTATCGGGCGACCGATGCGTCCGCAGAAGACGCTGCGAAGCGCGCTACTGCTCTCGCGAAGGGCCTCACTCGAATAACCGAAGACGTCAAACTTCCTCTCGACCTCGACCTTGATCTTCGTCCTGAAGGAAAGAACGGCGCCATTGTGCGGTCTCTCGAGTCGTACGAGGCATACTACGAACGCTGGTCACTCACCTGGGAAGCGCAGGCCCTGTTGCGTGCGCGCGGCGTTGCTGGCGATGAAGCGTTGCTCAACGATTTCACCGAGCTTGCCAATCGCGTGCGCTATCCGAAAGCGATTTCGCCGCAGGATGTTCGCGAGGTCAAGCGCATTAAGGCCCGCGTCGAGTCAGAGCGGCTTCCGCAGGCTGCAGACCCGTCACGTCATCTCAAGCTCGGCCGAGGATCGCTGAGTGACGTCGAATGGTTCGTTCAACTTCTTCAGCTGCAGTACGGCGCCACCGTGGAGGGCCTGCGCACCACCTCAACGTTGGACGCTCTGGATGCTGCTGTGGCGGAGAAACTGGTCACGGCGTCCGATGCGCAGCAGTTGCGTGAAGCATGGATCCTGGCCTCTCGGGCGCGGTCTGCCATCACGCTGTGGACGTCTAAAACGTCGGATGTTCTCCCCAACGATCGCCTTCAACTCGAGGGGATTTCGCGCATGTTGGAGTATCCGCCGGGCTCCGCCAGCGAACTAGAAGAGGACTATCTTCGCGCCACACGTCGTGCGCGCCGAGTGTTCGAACGGCGCTTCTACGGCGTCGCAAACGTTCCTCGTTCCTAAACCGAGACGATATCCCCGGCGGGGCCTATACGCATCGTGAGATCGCACCACTTCAATGTGATGCGGTGCAGGTTCTCGCACCGCTAAGTTCGATAAAAGCACACGGGCCGCATCCCAAAGGATGCGGCCCGTGTGCTTGCTGTGTCTAGCGCTTAGACGCCGAAGTACAGTTCGTACTCGTAGGGGTGCGGGCGCTGTGCGAACGGAAGCAGTTCATTCGTACGCTTGTAGTCGATCCACGTCTCGATGAGGTCCTTCGTGAAGACGTTGCCTTCCATGAGGAACTCGTGGTCAGCTTCAAGGGCTACAAGCGCCTCTTCGAGCGAAGCTGGAACCTGAGGGATCAGGCGGGCTTCCTCGGGAGGCAATTCGTAGAGGTCCTTGTCAACGGGCTCGTGCGGCTCAATCTTGTTCTTGATGCCGTCGAGGCCAGCCATGAGCTGCGCAGCGAATGCGAGGTAAGGGTTACCCGAAGCGTCAGGCGCGCGGAACTCGATGCGCTTGGCCTTGGGGTTGGTTCCCGTGATCGGAATACGGATGGAAGCCGAACGGTTTCCAGCCGAGTACACGAGGTTTACGGGAGCTTCGAATCCGGGGATCAGGCGACGGTACGAGTTGACCGTGGGGTTCGTGAACGCGAGCACAGCAGGAGCGTGCTTGAGGAGTCCACCGATGTACCAGCGAGCGGTGTCGCTGAGTCCGCCGTAGCCCTTCTCGTCGTAGAACAACGGGGTGCCGTCGCTCCAGAGCGACTGGTGGGTGTGCATTCCCGAGCCGTTGTCGCCGAAGATCGGCTTCGGCATGAACGTTGCCGTCTTGCCCCATTCGCTAGCAGTGTTCTTGACGATGTACTTGAACTTGAGGATGTCGTCACCGGCGTGAACGAGGGTGTCGAACTTGTAGTTGATCTCACCCTGGCCTGCAGTTCCGACCTCGTGGTGGCTGCGCTCGACCTCGAGGCCGACGTCGATGAGCTTCATGACGATGTCGTCACGGATATCGGCGTGCTGATCGACGGGGGAGACCGGAAAGTATCCACCCTTCATGGGAGTCTTGTTGGCGAGGTTTCCGCCGGGTTCAGTGCGTCCGCTGTTCCAAGCGCCCTCGCTGGAATCAACTTCGTAGAAGCTTTTGTTGGCGGATACTTCGTAACGAACGTCGTCGAAGATGTAGAACTCGGCTTCGGAGGCGAAGAACGCGGTGTCGGCGATCCCGGTGGAAGCAAGATACTTTTCAGCCTTCTTGGCAACCTGGCGCGGGTCGCGAGGGTAGATCTCGCCGTTGCGCGGGTTGTAGATGTCGAAAATGATGATGAGGGTGCGCTCGACACGGAAGGGGTCAACGTAAGCGGTCGTGACGTCGGGGATCAGCTGGAGATCCGACTCGTGGATTGACTGGAAGCCACGAATCGATGAACCATCGAAGAGCTGGCCGACAGCGAAGAAGTCTTCGTCGACTGAGGCCGCGGGAATGTTGAAGTGCTGCTGGATACCGGGCAAGTCGGTAAACCGGATGTCGACGAACTTGACGTCTGTGTCCTTGATGAAAGCAAGAACCTCAGACGAATTGGTAAACTTCGGATGAGACATTGAGTGGAACTCCAAGGGGTTCATTTGGTGATCGGCTGTCGTTACAACCACCTCTTAGGGTACAGAACCCGAGTTTCGACGTCACGTCAGAAATGTTTCCGGCATGTTACGCGCCCACGGTTCGTTAGGCTGGTGAAGTGAACCAGCAAGCAACAACCCCCGACGAGTGGCCAGGTAAAAGAATCGGGCTTCCCGCGGAAGGCCCGAGATCAATAGGTCGCTTCGGCCGCCGGTTAGTAGCCCTCGCTATCGATTGGGGCTTTGCGGTTGTCGTCTCAATCGCCTTCTTCGACTACGACGCTTTTGCTACGCTCGGCATCTTCGTGGCGGCCCAAGTCGTGTTGCTGATTACGGCCAATGGAAGCTTCGGTCATCTGATTACCGGAATGCGAGTCGTGCCGGTGACCGGCGGCATGCTGGGTGTCTGGCGTCCTCTCGTTCGCACGATTCTGATGGCACTGGTCATTCCTGCAGTGATCTGGGATGTCGACCAGCGCGGTATGCACGATCGTCTCGCTGGCACGCTCTTGGTACGTCGCTAGTCGCGCTACCGGCACGGAAGTCACGGCGGTTAACGCACGAAACCGACACACCCTGGGGCATGTCGGCTTCGGTCACGAAAACCTTAGGCGCGCTGCGAACGCTGAGCGCGAGCCTTCATCGGGTCAATTCCCTTGGGAATCGGAAGGCCGTTCTTATCGAGTGATGTCAGCCGGTTGGTGATGGCGAGAATCTCTGGCTTGCGCAGTACGTTCTTGAGTCGACCGAGTGTCGGAGCGAGCTTGTGCAGTGCTACCGAGTCGGCGTCGGGGCCGACGTAGATGAAGTGCACGGGAACGTTGGGTAGGAAGCGGTTCATCTTGCGACGTTCATCTTCGAGCATCTTCTGGGTGCGGCTGCGGGGGCCCTCGCCGATCAGCGCAATGCCGCCCTTGCCGACCGCGCGGTAGACAGCATCCTGAGTCTTGGGACTAATCGCTACGGGCATTTCGCTTGCGGTCCACCCGCGGCGAAGAGAGCTCTTCAAGACAGCGCCTACAGCACCCGGCTGACCTGCGATTTGAGAGTAAGCAGCGCGTTCGGCGCGACGGCCCAGGACGATGAGGAAGGCGAGGAGACCTGCCATCACGCCGGCCACGATGTAGAGCACGAAGCCGAGAACATTCTCTGACGATAGAAGGAAAGCCAAGGCGAGACCGATAAGAATCGGCAGCAGGAAGGCCAACAGGAAGAACCAAATCGCGAGGTTGTCGTACCGTCGCGTCATCTGGAAAACCTGGTACATCTGCTTGATGCGACCGGGTTCTTTTTGAGCCTTGGGGGTCTTTTCGCTGCGTGCCATGGTTCTAGGATAAGGCCTGCAGCGGTTCTATGAATTCGTAGAGCGCATAGATTTTGTTCCGCCCGCGGTAAGCCGAGCATCGAGTGCTCTAGTCCTCCAGTTTTTTGGCACCCTCACCGTGATCCCCATGTTCGTGCGCGAACTACATCGCGACTCACCAACACGTGAAGCTGAGCGGGTGAATGAGAACACTATTGCGGGCTATCGCACGATTCGGTCGCTGAAAGAGAACGCTGAGTCTCAGACGATCTTGGTCCGTGCGAGCGCCCACGCGGGCGAAGAAGCGCTTGCCGAGTTGAAGACCGTTAAGCGCTTTGAGGCTGGCGCCGCGGTGTCGCGCATACTCTCGGAGATTGAGTGCGGCGTCCGAGCGCAGGGGGAGTCCGTCTGTCTGGTTGAAGACATCGCGGCGGCTCCCGATGGTTCACCAGTGATCGTGTCGTCGTGGCAGAGCGGAGGAACACTTCGTCGCCTCTTGCGGGAGCGGGAGGCATTGCGGCCAGGCGAGGCGATCACGATTCTGGCACCACTGAGCGCTGCTCTGGGGCGGGTTCATCGGGCCGGTGTCGTGCTGGGCGTGATCACGCCAGATAGCATCCATTTCGATGCGGCAGGACGACCGTTCTTCGCCGAGTGGGAACATGCGCAGTCGAGGGAGACCTCTCCCACGCCAAAGGACTTGCAATGGGACTCCGCATTCCAAGGGGACCGCCTGCACTTCGCCACCCTCGCTTGTGGAGTACTTGCGGCGATTAGAGCGGACCGAGAAATTGAGCGACGTGCCGCAGCGCTAACGGAGTGGCTGAGCGACATCGAACAGAGTGCCTCGTCCGTGTGGGAGCATGATTGGGAACGTAAGCTTTTTGAGCTGGGGGCGCCCGAACCCGTGCGGCTCGATCTGGAGCGCGAATCCCCACCTGCTCACTCTGAGCCGGTCCTATTCGACCGCAGCGCACTTGTGACGCCGCTGCCCGACGGTGCGAAGTCTGAATGGGTCACTGTATTTGCGCTGCCGCCCGTTATTCAGCGCAGCGTTGGCGAGACGGCTCACCGTATCCACGGACTCTTCGACGGCGTGGTCGGTGGGGCGCGAAAATGGTGCGCACCGGTGCGAAAGCGAACGTGGGTCATCGCCGCAGCGGGAGCTCTCGCGCTCGGGCTGGCTGCGGCTATGCTGCTCACCGATGATGCGGATGCGGGCGCGGATGCCAGCGCAGAAGCCTCCAACGCACTCTCCGCCCGCGATAGCGGAAGCGATACCCCGGATGTGTCGGCTGCCGGCGCGGAACCGAGCAGCGATGGAGAGTCTGCCGCTGCCCCGGAGATCGGGTCGGCGAGTGGTGCCGGGGGACTAGCCGAGGATCCGCTCGAGGCGCTCCCCACTATCTTGGCGACTCGCGCAGATTGTCTTCGGGATCTCTCAGTGGAGTGTCTCGGCGCGGTGTCCCGTAGTGAATCGCCAGCATTCGCAGCGGACTCCGCCCTAATCAGTGAGGTGCTCGCGGGGGCAGAACTCTCCTCTGACGTGCTTTTCGACGCGGCTCGTGCCGTCGAGGTGCAGCGTTTGGGCGACAGCGTGCTCTTCGAGTTCGAATCGCCGGGGGACGAAAGCAAACCGGCCTCGCTCCTTCTGGTGAAGGGCGAGGCCGGTTGGCGAATCAGGAGCTATACGCTCCCTCGATGATGCGGGGTGACTTAGATTCCGAGCTTGTCGGCGAAGTCGCCCCCCTCGAGGCGCTTCTTCATATCGACGAGGAAGCCTGCGGCATCCGCGCCGTCAACGATGCGGTGGTCGTAGCTCAGTGCGAGGTAGACCATCGAACGGATCGCGATCGAGTCACCATTGGCGTCGCTGATTACGACGGGTTTCTTGGTGACAATTCCGGTTCCGAGAATTGCCGACTGGGGCAAGAACACCACGGGAGTGTCAAACAGCGCACCGCGTGAACCGGTGTTGGTCAGCGTGAACGTTCCGCCCGAGAGCTCATCAGGAGTGAGCTTGTTATCGCGGGTGCGAGCTGCAAGGTCAGCGATCTCGCCAGCAAGGCCTGCGATGTCAAGCGAGGCAGCGTCGCGGATGACTGGCGTGAGCAATCCACGTTCAGTGTCAACAGCAATGCTGATGTTTTCCTGCGCCGGGTACACGATCGAGTTGTCCTCGATTGTTGCGTTGATGATCGGGTGCGCGGTGAGCGCCTCCGCTGCAGCCAAAGCAAAGAACGGCAGGAACGAAAGCTTCGTGCCGGTCTTGGCGAGGAAGTCATCTTTCACCTTGGTGCGGAAGTTCGCAACAGCGGTGACATCAACTTCGACGACGGACGTGAGCTGTGCCGATGACTGCATCGAGAGCACTGCGCGCTCGGCAATGACCTTGCGCAGACGCGACATCGGAACAGTGGTTCCGCGCAATGGCGAAACTTCGAGCGGTGCCGATGCGGCAGCGGGTGCTGCAGCTTCCGGTGCCGAACTCGTGGCCTGCTCGCTTGCAGCAAGAACATCCTGCTTGCGGATGCGGCCGCCAACGCCCGTTCCAGTGATCGTGCTCAGGTCGACACCGCGCTCGTTCGCGAGCTTGCGCACGAGAGGAGTGAGGTATCCAGCCTGCGAATCGTCGCTGTCGTCCGAGTCAGTTGCTGCAGGTGCAGTTTCTTCAGCGGGAGCGGCGGGTGCTTCTGCCTCGGGGGCAGCGGCCGGCGCTTCCTCCGCGGCAGGAGTGGCGTCTTCGGAAGGAGCCTCAGGGGCTACCGCAGGAGCTTGCTCAGTCGCGGCAGGAGCAGCGGGCTCGGCAGCGGGTGCCGCCTCAGCTGCGGATGCCTCGGCTGCAGGAGTTTCAGTCGCCGGAGCTTCCGCTGCTGGAGCCTCAGCTGCAGGCGCAGCCTGCTCCGTCGGCGCTTCAGTAGCAGATGCCGCTTCTTCAGCCGGTGCCGCTTCAGAGGCGGGTGCGGCTTCTTCAACGGGAGCTTCTTCTGCGGAAGCGTCTCCGCCACCCGAACCGTCGCCGATCTTTACGAGCGCGGTGCCCACTTCAACTGTTTCGTCTTCGGCAACCAAGATCTCTTCGATGACACCGGCGACGGGAGAAGGAATCTCCGTATCGACCTTGTCAGTCGAGACCTCGAGCAGGGGCTCGTCAACCTCTACACGCTCGCCGACTTGCTTCAGCCAGCGGGTCACCGTGCCCTCGGTGACACTCTCGCCGAGTGCCGGAAGGTTAACGGATTCGCTCATCAGTACTGCTCCTTTGTGATGCTTGTCATCAATAGCTTAGTTCCGTGGTTGAGGCGGAGCCTAGACCGCGTGAAGCGGCTTGCCCGCCAGAGCGAGGAATGCCTCGCCGAGGGCTTCATTTTGGGTGGGGTGTGCGTGAAGCAGCGGCGTGATGTCTTCGGGGTGTGCCTCCCAGTTGACGATGAGCTGTGCTTCACCGATCAGTTCGCCAACGCGAGCTCCGATCATGTGAACTCCGATAACGGGGCCGTCGACAACGCGAACAACCTTGATCGAACCAGCGGTGCCGATGATGGCGCTCTTGCCGTTGCCGCCCAGGTTGTAGTCGTACGCCTTCACGTTTTCAGCGCCGTGCGCCTCGATAGCCTTAGCTTCCGTTAGGCCGATCGATGCAACCTCGGGGTCGCTGTACGTAACCTTAGGGATGTTGAGGTCGTTGATCACGATCGGCTTGAGGCCGGCGATCTCTTCGACAACAAAGATTCCCTGCTGGAAACCGCGGTGCGCGAGCTGGAGTCCGGGAACGATGTCTCCCACGGCGTAGACGCCGGGAACGTTGGTTGCGAGTCGCTCGTTCGTGAGAACGAAGCCACGGTCCATCTCGATGCCGACCTCCTCGAAGCCGAGACCTGCAGTAGACGGGCCACGGCCGACAGCGACGAGCAGAAGCTCTGCTTCAACGGTCTCGCCGTTTTCGAGGGTTACGACGACACCGTCATCGTTCTGCTCAACGCTCTTGAAACGAACGCCGGTGTGGAAGTTGATGCCACGGCGTCGGAACGCGCGCTCGAACTGCTTGCTGACCGACTCGTCTTCGTTCGGGACGAGGTTGGGAAGACCTTCGATAATCGTGACGTCGGCACCCCAGCTCTTCCATACGCTGGAGAACTCCACGCCGATGACGCCGCCACCGAGAACGGCGACCTTCTTGGGAACGAAGTCGAGCTCGAGCGCCTGCTCCGAGGTGATCACGCGGCCGCCGATTTCGAGACCGGGGAGGCTTCGTGAGTACGAGCCCGTTGCCAGGATCACGTTCTTGCCCACGACAGTGTCTTCGCCAACCTGAACGGTGTTCGGGGCAACAAGCTTGCCTTCGCCCTCGATCACGGTGATGCCGCGCATCTTCACGAGGCCCTGAAGGCCCTTGTACTTGCTTGCGACGATGTCTTGGCGGTACTTGGTGACGCCGGCGATGTCGATTCCGTCAAGGGTGGTGGTGACGCCGTACTTGGCGGCATCACGGGTGACATCAGCTACTTCTGCTGAGTGCAGGAGCGCCTTCGTGGGGATGCAACCAACGTGCAGGCAGGTGCCTCCGAGCTTGTTCTTCTCGATCAAGCCAACAGTCATACCGAGTTCGGCGGCGCGCAACGCTGCTGCGTAGCCACCACTTCCTCCACCAAGAACGACAAGGTCAAAATTGTGCTCAGCCAATACAGCAGCTCCTCTGTAAGGAATTTGTTCGCCGGAACGCATCGTCTGTAATCCGTGCGACCGGATGGTGCGGAAAGAATCCGCGTTTAAAAAACCTTACTACGGACGGGAAAATTCCTCGGCCAGTTCAATGAGTGTTCGAACACCGATTCCGGTTGCTCCCTTGCCGACGTAACCCCAGCCGCCACCGCGGTTGTCTGATGGACCGGCGATGTCGATGTGCGCCCACGGGATCGTCTCGGTGCTATCAGCACGCTTTCCCACGAAGTCTTTAAGGAAGGCGGCGGCGATGAGCATGCCGCCGGCAGTGTTACCCGGCTTGATGTTCGCGATGTCGGCGATGTCTGAAGCGAGCAGGGGACGCAGCTCGGGGCTGATCGGCATTGGCCAGAAAGGTTCGCCGACGCGATCTGCGACAGCGACGACTTGGTTTACCAGGGCCTTGTCGCCCATGGCTCCGGCGTAGCGGTTACCGAGGGCAACGACCGCAGCACCGGTGAGCGTGGCGATATCGACGATGGCATCCGGGTTCTCTTCGCTAGCCGCCACGAGCCCGTCGGCCATGACCAGTCGCCCTTCGGCGTCAGTGTTCAGCACTTCGACGGTCTTTCCACCGCGAATGGTCAACACGTCATTGGGGCGAATGGCACTTCCCGACGGCATGTTCTCGGCCAGGCAGAGCCACGCTGTGAGGCGCACGTTGGTGCCGAGCTTCGCGCAGGCCTCTACAACGGCCATCACGGATGCAGCGCCACTCATGTCGAACTTCATGCCGATCATCGAAAGCCCCGGCTTGAGCGAGAGCCCGCCTGAATCGAAAGTGATTCCCTTGCCGACGAGCGCAAGGTGCTTGGCGGCGTCAGACGGCGTGTAGCTGATCTTGACGAGGCGCGGTCCTCGAGTCGACCCCTGGCCAACTCCCAGGATGCCGCCGAAGCCGCCTTCCTCAAGTTCCTTCTCAGCAAACACTTCAACTTCGACGTTATCGAGTGCCGCGAGCTCGCTGGCGCGATCTGCGAAGGTAGCGGGGTAAAGCTCGCGAGGAGC
Organism: Salinibacterium sp. VpJ6; assembly: GCF_059767345.1. NCBI lineage: Bacteria > Bacillati > Actinomycetota > Actinomycetes > Micrococcales > Microbacteriaceae > Salinibacterium > Salinibacterium sp. VpJ6. Next base: position 369,222 of record NZ_JBSOQL010000001.1, on the reverse strand, counting down.
TTCATTGACAAGGTCGCGTGTCACATGCGTCGCGTGGGCGATGATGCTGGCGCGCTCGATGAGAGCGGCATCCGACACCGGGCTGAGAACAGTGATGCTGCTCGCCTGGCTCTTCGCGGCCTCCGGGGGAGTGGAACGGTATGCATCGTAGGAATAGGCGCCGATGGCTGCTCCTTCGAGTATGGCGAGTGTGTCTTCAGCCGACTCCGCACCGAGAGCTAGGGCGATGTGCGCGGCGCCGCGCAACTGACGTGCGGCGGAACCGGCCGCATAGCGCAGGCTCTCAGCAGAGGGGGAGGTGTCACCGAGTCCGATAAAAGCGACTGCGGGTGCAGCGATGCCGGTAGCAGGAATGCGGTAGAGCTCATCAGCGGCCCCAGTGGCGCCAATGACGCTGAGCGACTGCTCAAACGATGAAAGCTCTGGTGACGCGTCCACGAGCTTGGGTCCAGAGTCTGTCTTCACCACCCCGATAACGAGAACATCGGATTCCAGTTCAGAGGCGGACGAGGTGGACAAGTGCAACGTAGCAACGGTCATATCCTCATGATAGCCAGCATCCGTCTGCATGTTCGCTAGGAGCATGACGTTGTGAGGCGTTTGAAGAGGATGCTGTCGTGCCCGCGATTAGAGTGGAAGCATGCGAGATCCAGCCGGCTTATACGACATCGCGACCGATGTTGCTGGTGTGCCGCGCGGCTTGCCCCTTGTAGCCGGTCTGACTGGCTTCGCGGATGCCGGTGGTGCTGTCAGCCAGTTCAGTCAGTACCTGCTCGATACTCTCGAGCGCACGGTCGTTGCCTCGTTCGATAACGATGCACTCCTTGACTACCGCGCGCGGCGCCCGACTATTTACTTCGATCAAGATCACTTGAGCGACTACCGGCCGGCGAAACTCGAGTTGTACTTGGCCAAAGACGAGTTGGGACAACCCTTCCTGCTGTTGACCGGATACGAGCCCGACTTTCAGTGGGAACGCTTCTCCGCAGCGGTATTGCGATTGATTTCGAAGCTTGATGTGAAATCCACGACGTGGGTTCATGCCATCCCCATGCCCGTTCCTCACACGCGGAGCATCGGTGTCACGGTGAGCGGAAACCGCTCGGAACTCATCGACTCGATGTCGGTGTGGAAGCCTCACACCCAAGTGCCGGCCAATGCGATGCACTTGATTGAGTTCCGATTGCAGGAGCTCGGGCATCCGACCGCCGGGTTCGTGCTGTTGATTCCGCACTACCTGGCAGACACGGAATGGCCGACTGCGGCTGTCACTGCACTCGAGAGCGTGAGCGCTGCGACTGGTCTCATCTTCCCCACAGACCGCCTCCGGGAGGAAGGTCGAGAATTCGTGGCCAAGATCGATGGCCAAGTGGAAAGCAATCAAGAGTTGGCGAAGCTCGTCGGAACTCTTGAAGAGCGCCACGACAACTACATGGAGGAGAACCCCATGCGTTCGCCTCTTACGGATGAAGACGGCGAACTGCCGTCGGCAGACGAGATTGCTGCCGAGTTGCAGAAGTTTCTTGCTATTCGTCGCGCCGGCGATGACGACAGCGCTTCCCAGCCTCCGTTGTAGATAGCGGGCCCGCAACGTAGTGCAGATGACAGGTTCTCACTACCGCCATCGCGTGCAGGCTTCGTCGCCTGTGAGCATTGGTGCAGAGCATCAGAAAAGCGTGGCATAATAGGAGTAAGACCCGGTCTTGATTCTGGTTCTGTTTTGCCGTGCGGTGGAGCAGTCAGAGACTTGACATGGGTCTTAGTACTGCCCGAAAACCTCGGAAAGGTGTTCACATGGCGACCCGAACTAAGACTGCGGAGACTGCATCCGCACCAAAGAAGGCCCCCGCAAAGGCGGCCACGAAGACTGGAACGCGCACTAAAGCTGCCGACGCAGTTGAAGAAGTAGCGACTGACGCTGAAGGCGCCGAGAGCACGACTAAGAAGACTGCGACCAAGAAGGCAACGACAACGAAGTCGACTGCCGCTGCGTCTGCCGCCAAGAAGCCCGCTGCGAAAAAGCCGGCCGCGAAGAAGCCTGCAACGCGTGGCAAGAAGGCTGCCGCCGAAGCGGACGACATCGTCGAGGCTGACGGCGAAGAAGCGAAGCCCGAAGACGATCAAGAAGAGAAGTCGAAGGGTAAAGATGAGGCGCTGCCCACCGGTGCCCTCGTCCTCTCGTTGGTTGACGACGAAGACGACGTTCCCGTGTACTCGGCCGCAATTACCGGTGCCACGGCAGACCCCGTCAAGGACTACCTGAAGCAAATCGGTAAGGTTGCGCTGCTCAACGCTGCTCAAGAAGTTGAGCTGGCCATGCGTATCGAAGCTGGACTCTTTGCAGAAGACAAGCTTTCTCAGATGGCACCCGGCGAAGTTCGTTCGACCCTCGGTCGCGAACTTCAGTGGGTAGCCAAGGACGGCCAGCGCGCTAAGAGTCACTTGCTCGGCGCCAACCTTCGACTGGTGGTGTCGCTTGCAAAGCGCTACACCGGTCGCGGAATGCAGTTCTTGGACCTCATTCAAGAGGGAAACCTGGGTCTCATTCGTGCGGTCGAGAAGTTCGACTACACCAAGGGCTTCAAGTTCTCGACCTACGCCACGTGGTGGATTCGCCAAGCGATCACCCGCGCAATGGCCGACCAGGCTCGCACAATTCGTATCCCCGTGCACATGGTTGAAGTCATCAACAAGCTCGCACGCGTTCAGCGCCAGATGCTTCAAGACTTGGGCCGCGAGCCCACTCCAGAAGAGCTCTCGCGCGAACTGGATATGACGCCCGAGAAGGTTGTTGAAGTTCAGAAGTATGGTCGCGAGCCTATTTCGCTCCACACGCCGCTAGGTGAAGACGGTGACAGCGAGTTCGGTGACCTCATTGAGGACACCGAGGCTGTTGTACCTGCCGATGCCGTTGGATTCACCATGCTGCAGAAGCAGCTGGAAAGCCTTCTCGATTCCCTCTCCGAGCGCGAAGCCGGCGTCATCCGCATGCGCTTCGGCCTGGGCGATGGAATGCCGAAAACTCTCGATCAGATCGGTGACACGTTCGGCGTAACGCGTGAACGCATCCGTCAGATCGAGTCAAAGACGATGGCCAAACTGCGCCACCCGTCACGCTCGCAGTCACTGCGCGACTACCTCGAATAGGCCAACAATGGGTGCTGAAGCGAACGCTGGTAAGAGTCTCACCGTCGAGGTCGATGGTGCCGTTTACGAACGGCTTCCCATTAAGACTCGACTGGTGGTTCGTGAAGACGACATCGTTCAGGTCGTCTCGGAGTACGCGGCGGATGTCGTGCGCGATGGAGACTTGCTCTTCGTTACGGAAAAGATTGTCGGAATCACACAGGGGCGGGCTTACCCGATCTCTGAGGTGGAGCCGCGCAAACTTGCGACTTTCCTGTCGAAGTACGTGACTAAGACATCTCACGGCATTGGCCTCGGCATGCCTGAGACCATGGAGATGGCGTTGCGCGAGTGCGGTACTCCGCGCATCCTGTTCGCTGCAGCCGTCGCCGCTATCACGAAGCTCGTGGGCCGTCGCGGTGACTTCTACCGGATTGCAGGGCCCAAGGCGCGAGCGATCGATGGACCGACGAAAAACACGATCCCGCCGTATGACTCCCACGTCGTACTCGGCCCGACTCGTCCGGATGGTGTTGCCGCAGACATTGCTGCTGCGCTCGGTCGAAAGATCGACGTGCTCGTCGTTGACATCAACGACTTCGGTGGCAACATCCTAGGGTCGACCGCTACTAAAGCAACGAACGAACTCGTGCTGAAGGTGTTGAAGGATAACCCTCTCGGGCAGGATCACCAGAGCACTCCGCTCGGTGTTATCCGTCGCGCTTAGGCCGTCACGCTTAGGGATTGTTCCGAAGTACGGAAGATCGGAGAAGGCTCCGCGTGAGCCTCTAGAAGTCGATTACCTCGCGGAACTTGGGAAGCAGCCCTGTTTTGATGCCTGTGAGACTCGGCTTCATCTGGAACACGCCAGTGTTGTAATTGCCTTCGATAATCGCTGGCCCGGTGGGGGAGATAGCGACATCCCAGCCCACGTAAGGAATTTCCGGAATAACTCGGCCAACGGTGTCGAGCGTCGCAAGAACTTCGTCGTAGAGCGGCACCTGGAAACCGACGATCGGGGTGCCGGTCTGGGGATGTTCAGTGAAGGTGTTGGCGTACTTGTCGAACGCGCCGTAGGGAGCGATGCCGGTCTTCTCATCGAGAACCGTGTACATGCCGCCGCGACCGTAATTGTCGACATCGGCGCCGTTTCCCATCCTCAACACAGCCTCCATGATGTGAACTTCGGTGCCATCGAAGAAGGTGATCATGCGCAAAGAGTTGACGCTAGTGGGGCACAGCGCCGACATGCCCTCGTGCTGCTCGATAAAGGCTTCAACGAGGAATTGCCGTTTGTCCATGAGCTCGCGATAGAGCGCATGAGCATCGTTGAGGTCATCGCCGCTGTGCTTCTCGATCCCTGCACCGCTCATGCTGTCGACGACTTTGACCATGATTGGATCGTGGTTCTTGACGAATTGGACAAACTCGCCTTCTGAAGCGGTTCTGAGGTCGAGCCACGCACGCCCGAGCCACTTGTCGAAGGTTTTATTAAAAGTGGGCTTGTCGTAAAACCGTTCGCGAAAATCGCGCTGGTTGTACTTGACGACGATCGAATTCGCGTTGCCGCTAGTGATCCAGGTGCGGCGCTCGGCGCGACTCAGTACGTTGAATTCGAACTCTTCGTAGTCGAGGTAGCCGGCCTGGTAGACGAGTGAGCACCACACCATGTCAATGAGGATGAAGAACACGGGGGTGCGGCTTCGCGAGCTGATGGCCCGGGCCACAGCGAGCATGTTCTTTACGTCGAGCGAGACAAGACGCGACACGTAGTGTCGGATGCGCTTCACAGTTCTCCTACGAAGGTCACACCGACACACGTGCCGGCAAGCGAGCTAACTATCTGATGATGCTGAACGAAAGCTTAGGCAGTCAGACGGCTGGACTCGTCGTGCCACTTGAGCGCGGTGGGAAACAGCTTGTCTTTGAACTTAGCGCCGTGGTGGGCGCAAAAGAGGAGGTCGCCACTGGCGAGGGTCGCGCGGATGTACGCCTGCGCGCCACAACTGTCACAGCGATCGATCGCCGTGAGGGTGTAGTCCATCTCATCGACTGGGGTGTCTTCTGTTGCAATGTTCGACATGGCCTACTCCTTCTTCTTGCTTGCGGTTGTTATTCCGTACGCCTATACAAGCATGAGCGCCTGAAGATTCTTCCTACATTGCGGGCATTTCGCTCAGCGCGTACCGCATCCTGAAGGTCGGCCGCGGCCACAGCGTGATGGGTGTCGGTGAGCGGCAATGTCGTGCGGAGAACGTAGTCTTGAATGTGGCCTTCCGTTCTCAAACCCTAGGAGATTACTATGGCGAGCTCTGACTATTCAGCCCGTCACCTATCCGTGCTAGAGGGGCTTGAAGCCGTTCGCAAACGTCCCGGTATGTACATCGGGTCCACCGACTCTCGGGGACTCATGCATTGTCTCTGGGAGATCATCGACAACTCGGTTGACGAGGCTCTCGATGGTCACGGTTCTGAGATCAGCGTCATCCTTCACGCCGATGAGAGTGTCGAAGTGCGTGACAAGGCGCGCGGTATTCCCGTGGATGTCGAGCCCAAGACTGGCCTGACCGGCGTCGAGGTCGTTTTCACCAAGCTGCACGCGGGTGGCAAGTTTGGCTCGGGATCCTACGCAGCGTCTGGTGGGCTCCACGGTGTTGGAGCTTCGGTCGTTAACGCGTTGTCGGAGCGCCTCGATGTTGAAGTCGACCGCAACGGCAAGACCTACGCCATGTCGTTCCATCGTGGCGAGCCAGGTACTTTTGCCGATTCGGGCGAACCGACGCCGGATGCTCCCTTCACCCCGTTTGTCTCGGGCAGTGAGCTTCGCGTTATCGGCAAGGTGCCTAAGGGGCGTACTGGTACGCGAGTGCGCTACTGGGCCGATCGTCAAATCTTCACGAAGGGCGCGACTTTCCAGTCAGATGGACTAATCGACCGCCTTCGTCAAACAGCATTCCTCGTGCCTAATCTCACCTTGAACGTGTCGGATGAGCGAGGCGAAGAACCTCGTCATGAGTCGTTCTCGTTCGAGGGTGGAATTTCGGAGTTTGTTGAGCACCTCGCAGTTGATCCGCCCATCACCGATATTTGGCGACTGACCGGTTCGGGCGGCTTCACCGAGAGCGTGCCGGTTTTGCAAGACAACGGGCACATGGTGTCGACCGAAGTATCGCGAGACTGTGTTGTCGATGTCGCGCTTCGTTGGGGCACCGGCTATGACACGGTGGTCAAGAGCTTCGTCAACATCATCGCGACGCCGAAGGGTGGAACGCACCTCGCCGGATTTGAGCAGAGCTTGCTCAAGTTCCTGCGGGCAGAGACAGAGAAGAACTCGCGCCGGCTGAAGCTCGGCAACGACAAGCTCGACAAAGACGATGTACTTGCCGGACTCACCGTCGTGCTCACGGTCCGACTTCCGGAACCGCAGTTCGAGGGTCAGACCAAGGAAATTCTGGGAACGCCGGCTGTGCGCGCGATCGTGGCCAAGGTCGTCGCGGCCGCCCTTTCTGAACGCTTCACCTCCACCAAGCGCGATGACAAGTCGCAGGCGGCTCTCGTTCTCGACAAGGTCGTTGCCGAGATGAAGTCGCGTATTTCCGCGCGAGCTCACAAGGAAACCCAGCGTCGCAAGAATGCTCTCGAGAGTTCCAGCCTTCCGGCCAAGCTCGTCGATTGCCGTTCCAACGACGTTGCAAACAGTGAACTGTTCATCGTCGAGGGTGATTCAGCACTCGGCACGGCAAAGCTCGGACGCGATAGCGAGTACCAAGCGTTGCTCCCGATCCGCGGCAAGATTCTCAACGTTCAAAAGGCATCGATTAGCGACATGCTGTCGAATACTGAGTGCGCGTCGATCATCCAAGTCATCGGTGCGGGCTCAGGGCGCAGCTTCGATCTGTCTACTGCTCGCTATGGCAAGGTCATCATCATGGCGGATGCCGATGTCGACGGTGCTCACATCCGTACGCTGTTACTGACGCTGTTCTTCCGGTACATGCCTGACATGATTCGCGATGGGCGGGTCTACGCTGCCGTGCCACCGCTGCACCGCGTCGTCGTGATTAACCCGGGTTCCAAGCCAAACGAAACGATCTACACGTACTCGGAGAAGGAACTCAACGGAGTTCTCGCGGGGCTGAAGAAGTCGGGCAAGCGCTACCAAGACCCGATTCAGCGCTACAAGGGTCTGGGCGAGATGGATGCCGACCAACTGGCGACTACCACTATGGATCGCAACAACCGTGTTCTTCGTCGCGTCAACATCGCGGATGCCGAGAACGCTGGCACGGTCTTCGAGCTTCTCATGGGCAACGAGGTAGCTCCTCGTAAGGAGTTCATCATCCAGGGGCAAGGTCTCGATCGGGACCGTATCGACGTCTAGCTCAGGGGTCGCCGTGGGTGTTCATCGCCCCCTGGCGGCGTGTCGAGCAATCGATCTTCAACGACCGAGGGCCGCCGTTACCTGAACAAATCAGGTAACGGCCCTCGGTCGTTGCGGGCGCGGTGTCGCGCGGTTGGTAGCGGTTACGGCGTGAAGCCGATCGATCCGATCACGCTGTCGAGAGGTACGCCCGAACCGTCGCGCTTCGTGCGCTCGGTGGGCAGCTGCCGTACTGCTCCATCGGGTCCGACCGCCGTAGCGGGAACTCGGCCGACCCACGCCAGCGTGAGGACGTCCTCGCCCTTGAGTAGCGAGTGAGCGCGAACACCGCCGGTGCCGCGACCCTTGGCCGGGAACTGTGAGAACTCACTGAGCTTCACGCGGCCGGGGTCGGTGCCCGGAATAGTGACGCTCGAGCCCGACACCGTCACCGCGACGTTTTCTGCGTCGGCATCCACGGCGTCGAAGAAGATAACCTCGGCTCCGGCGCTTACCCGGATGCCTGCCATTCCTCCCGCGCTGAGACCCTGCGGGCGCACCGCCGAGGCAGCAAAGTGGAGCAGTTGAGTGTCGGAGGTCACGAACGTGAGTTCTGCATCATCCACGCTATGAGCCGCACCAACGAGCTCATCACCAGGTTTGAGGGAGATGATCTCGAATTCGGGCTTCGACGGCCAGACGCCGGGCGTGACGCGTTTGACAGTGCCTTGGCGGGTGCCGAGGGCGATGGGCTCGTCGCTATCGAGAGACACGATCGCGAGAACTCGCTCCTTTTTCTCTAGCGTGAGGTATTCACTGATTTTTGCGCCAGCCCCCAGCTGAACAGAGCTGGTCGGGACGCTCGGTAGATCCACGGCTGTGAAACGGATGAGGCGGCCGCGATTTGTGATCGCGCCGATTTCAGTTCGTGTCGTCGTGGTGACACGCGAGCGAATCGCGTCGTGCTTCGACCGGCGTGACGCCGCCAAAACCGTGTCGCCTTCGCTGATGCCGACTCGGATGATCCGGCCCGTCGTGGAGAGCAAGACGATGCAGGGTTCATCGGCGATCTCGAGCACGGCCTGATTCTTACGCGCTGCAGCTCGCGACGTCGTCGCAATTGAGGCGGGCGCCTCGGTGAGCAGCGTGCGTCGCGGGGTCCCGAACTTGTCCGCAACGGCGTCGAGTTCTTCTGAGACGAGGGCCCGGATGAGTTTGTCATCCGAGAGCAGCGCCTGAAGACGAGCGATTTCTGCGCGCAGTTTCTCGGCCTCGGCCTCCAGCTCGATACGGCTGAACTTCGTGAGACGACGCAGGCGCAGCTCGAGAATGTACTCGGCCTGCAATTCGCTGAGATCGAAAACCTCGCGCAGGCGCGTGCGAGCCTGGTCGCTGTCGTCGCTCTGGCGAATGACCTGGATCACTTCGTCAATGTCGACGATCGCGATGAGCAAGCCTTCAACGAGGTGAAGACGCTCAAGGTGGCGCGCAAGGCGGTACTTACTGCGCCGCGTGACAACCTGCAGGCGGTGCTTGAGGAAGACCTCGAGCAGAGCCTTGAGTCCAAGAGTTTGCGGGCGACCATCAACGAGCGTGACCGCGTTGATACTGAAGTTATCTTCCAACGGGGTCAGGCGGTAAAGCTGCTCGAGTACGGCATCCGGGCTGAAGCCGGTCTTGATGCCGATGACGAGACGCAGACCGTGGTTGCGGTCGGTGAGGTCGGTGACATCGGAGATGCCAACGATCTTCTTGTTGTTGACGCCATCTTTGATCTTCTCGATGACGCGCTCGGGCCCGACCAAGTAGGGAAGTTCGGTGACGACGAGGCCCATTTTGCGGGCAGTGATCGACTCGACGGCGACCTTGGCGCGGGTCTTAAAGGCTCCGCGGCCGTTCGCGTACGCATCCTTCACTCCGTTGAGGCCGATAATCGTTCCTCCGGTGGGGAGGTCGGGTCCAGGAACGAACTGCATGAGTTCTTCGAGCGAGGCATCGGGGTTCGTTAGAAGATACTGCGCCGCACCGACGACCTCGATGAGGTTGTGGGGAGCCATATTGGTGGCCATACCCACGGCGATGCCGCTCGCACCGTTGACCAACAGGTTCGGGAACGCCGCAGGTAAAACCTCGGGCTGCGTGGTCGAGTTGTCGTAGTTGGGCACGAAGTCGACGACGTCTTCGTCGAGGTCATCCGTCATCGCGATAGCGGATGCCTGTAAGCGAGCTTCCGTGTACCGGGGAGCAGCGGGGCCGTCATCCAATGAACCAAAGTTGCCGTGGCCATCGATCAGCGGCACTCGCAGGATGAAGCTTTGCGTCAGTCGCACCATGGCGTCGTAGATGGAGGCGTCACCGTGGGGGTGGAGCTTTCCCATGACATCGCCGACGACGCGCGAGGACTTGACATGGCCCTTTTCGGGGCGCAACCCCATCTCGCTCATCTGGTAAAGAATTCGGCGTTGAACCGGCTTGAGGCCGTCGCGTGCGTCGGGAAGCGCACGGGAGTAGATCACGGAGTACGCGTACTCCAAGAACGAGCCCTGCATCTCGGTCGTGACATCGATGTCTTCGATGCGTTCGCCGGCAGGGGAGTCTGGGGTGGGTTTTGTGGGAGTAGCCATAGGATTGCCCTAATGTTACCGGCGCTCAACCCAGACTCAGCGAACCTTACCGATGTGTTGTCAAGTTCATTTCAGGCAATCACAGGCGAGGGCAACCGCTTAAACCTGCCTCCCGTGCGGCACGCTGTTGTGCTGCTCGTCGATGGAATGGGTGCTCACAACCTGAAAGCGCGATTGGGGCATGCCCGCACGCTTGCCGGCGCGTTCTCCAAAGCCGCCGTGATTCAGTCCGGGTTCCCGACAACGACGGCGTCAGCCATTGCCGGACTCACGACGGGGCAGCGATCGGGCCAGCACGGCTTAGTGGGATACAGCGCTTTTGATCCGGCGAACAATCGAGTTTTCCAGCAGCTTTCGGGGTGGGATGCTCTCACCGACCCCGCCACGTGGCAGAGGGTTCCGACGATCTTCGAGCGCGCGACGGAGCGTGGCTATACCGTCGTCACCGTAGGAGCCGCACGCTACCGGGATTCGGGGTTCACGAAGGCTGTCTTACGCGGCGCGCGTTACGTTGTCGCCGGTTCGCTGGCTGAGCGGATTCGCGCCGCGGTAGAAGTTGGTCACACGAGCGATCGACCCTCACTTACGTACGTTTATGCGCCCGAACTAGATATGGCCGGTCATGCGAACGGGTGGCAATCGCCACAATGGACCCACGCACTTGAATCTCTCGACTCGGCGCTTGCATCTGCTGTACCAGAGCTCTCTGCTGATCAGGGCCTCCTTGTCACCGCTGACCACGGGATGATCGATGTCCCTCGTGAGTCGCATGTGCTGTTTGATTCCGCACCAGAGTTGCTAGAGGGCATCGCCCACATTGCTGGCGAGCCTCGCTGCCTCCAACTCCACTTCGAAGCGAGTCTTGATGTGGATGCCCGCGCCACAGTTCTCGAACGCTGGCGCGACTCCGAAGGCGGTCGAGCCTGGGTCGTCAGCAGAGATGAGGCCATTGCGGCGGGCTGGTTCGGCGACGTTGATCCGGAAGTGATCGCTCGAATCGGCGACATCATCGTCGCCGCCCGTAAGGGGATCGCTTATTACGATTCGCGCGCAGCTAACGACAAGGCGCGCAACATGATCGGCCAGCACGGATCGTGGTCGGATGAAGAGCTCCGAGTGCCGCTGTTGAGGTTCGGAGCATTCGCGCTCTAGGTCCATCGTGTGTCGGTGCTGCTATGCCCGCACCTCGCGGTCGTGTCTGGCCGCGTTGGGTTGGGGCAGGCTAGGCCGGGTCGTCGTCCGGCTTTGTGCCAAAGACGATGTCGTCCCAGCTGGGCATCGCAACGCGGCGTCGTCGTGACTTTGCCGTCGGCTGAGGTGCCGTTGCTTGGGGAGGCGCGGGAGCATCGTGACGCTCTTCCGCTGCCGGTGGGTCAAGCAGGCGCATTGAAGGTTCGGTGCTGGTTGTCGGCACAGGCTCTTCTTCTTCGGCATCGAAATTGGCGGGCTCCCGTTCGCCACGACGGCGGCGGAGAGCATCGAGCAAATCTGCGGTTTGGTTGCCGACGCCTGCGTCGGCACTGCGATCGCGCATAACGGGCAGTTCCGCTGGACGAATAGGAGCGGGGTCATCGCCCAGGTCGTCAATGTCGAACGCTCCGCTATCGAAGCGTGCAGCATCCGGAGCGCCTTCAGCGGGCGTTACGGCACGGAGGCGGGGGATGAGGGCCCCGCTCACTTCGCCCTGCTGCGACAGCGTCTTCGCCTCGTTGTTGAGCGGGGAAAGTGACTGACGCTTGGGGTCGTACTGCCAGCGCGCATCGTGATCGATGGTGTTTGCGCTGAACGAAAGCTTGACGATCCACCCCGACTCGGGATCTTTCCAACTCGCCCAGCGCTCGTCAGCCGCGCTCATGTCGGCTAAGCGTTCGCGGATAGCGGATCCGAAGGTTCGTGTGGAGGTGAGCGAGTCGGTTTCGCCAGCAACATGGACGGGCACAGCGAGGGCCGACTTGACGACAAACTCGCGCTCGGCGACGACCGGTCCTTCGAAGCGCTCGATGTATTCGAGGTCGGCGCCGGTGAGGTTCGCAACATCCTGGGCCGACATGCCGGCACGGATGTGGGCCTGAATCTCGCGGGGAGCCAACTTGGGGCCCGTTCCCGAGAGGGCGCGGCTTTGGCGCAGTCGAGACTGCAACACGCTGTCAACAGCGAGACGATACCGGGTGCCGTCGTTACTCGACACGATCAGTGCACCGTCTTGTACTTCGATTACCCGAAGGTCTTCCATAGTGAACTTCTCCAGCCCTCACGATTCCCCTTTAGGTTCGCACGCATTGGGTGGAATTCATGGGAATAACACGCCCCCATGAACAGTTATCACAGGCGCTGCACAGTGATGCAGAATCCGCGGTTTGCAATTCGTCTCGCTTTCATGGAGACTGTGCCCGCCGATTCCGGTGATTCAACGTAAAAAAGAAGTGGATGGGCATGGCCACCGACTACGACGCACCTCGTAAGACCGACGACGACTCCGAGTCGATCGAGGCTCTTAAAGAGCGTGTTCCTGACAAAATGTCGGGCTCGGTTGACGTCGACGACTCAGACAACCCGGCAAACTTTGAGCTTGCCGGCGCAGACCTTTCTGACCTCGACCTCGATGTGGTTGTTCTGCCTCCTCAGGCTGACGAATTCACTTGCGTGAGCTGCTTCCTGGTGAAGCACCGCTCGCAGGTAGACCACACCACGAAGCTCGGCGCTATCTGCCTGGAGTGCGCAGCTTAACCTCTGCGATCGCTTCAGCAACCAATTCGGGAGTGCGGCTCGACAACAACCAATACGGTGTCGGGTCGCTCTCATCGAGTAGTTCAAGGCGCACGACTGGCGACACCCAGCCTCGAATCATCAACCAGGCCCGCGCATCCAGTCGCTGCCCGCGTTCGAGAGTCGCCTCGGTGCCGTCAAACGTCGTGACCTCTCCGATGATTTCAATCGGAAGGCGAGCACTTCCGGCGCGCAATTCTTTGTCATCAATCGTGATGAGCGGCGCCGACCACAGCAAGAAGCCGACAATCGCGAGATAGAGCACTGCGGCGGTGATGTAGCCGACGGTGATGTTGATCGGCAAGGAGACCAAAATGCTGGCCGGAATGATGAGTGCGGTGCTGAGGTACAGCCACGCGGTGGGCCACAAGCGTTCACGGTAGTAAGTCACTCATCCATTACACACTGATTTTGCTGTGTGCGTTTCGGCGAGTTGGGTCTTCTGCACTAGCCTCGACTCGTGATTGACAACGTAGAGGTGCTTATCTCATCCGGCCAGACGCCGTCCTACGCGCATCCTGGAGACGCCGGCGCCGACCTGTATTCGGCGGCAAGCTACTCGCTCCCACCGGGGGCGAGGGAAACCGTTGCTACAGGAGTCTCTATCGCCCTTCCCGATGGGTATGTTGCCTTTGTCGTGCCCCGGAGTGGCCTCGCGTCGCGCCACGGCATCACCATCGTCAACAGCCCGGGAACAGTGGATGCGGGCTACCGGGGTGAAATTCGGGTTACGTTGCTCAATACTGATGCTTCGTCCACTTTCGAGATCGAGCCGGGCGATAGAATCGCGCAATTGATCGTTATGCCAGTTTCCCGAGCTCGATTCATTCCCGTATCGGCTCTTCCTGGCAGCCATCGCGGTGAGGCGGGCTTCGGCTCGACCGGATTCCGTGCAGAGTCAACACAACAAGGAGCCACGTCGTGAGCGACACTACTGATACCGAGCAGCCGCAGGATCAACCCAAATCGGCACCGGAGAATCGCGCCACCGATGGTCCTCTCGATGAGGGTGAAGCGAACGCTGTTCGCCCCTACGTCGACCTGGGTGGCGTCAAAATTCTTCCCCGTCAAGAGCTGCACCTCCGCCTTGAGGTAGAGGAAGCGAGCAAGCGCGTCGTAGCAGTGGGGCTTGATTACGCCGGATCAACGCTCCAAATTCAGCCTTTTGCTGCGCCCCGCTCGAGTGGTCTTTGGCATGAGATTCGCCAGCAGATTATCGACCAGGTGCACACGCAGGGCGGCACGACGAAGGTCTCTGAGGGACCGTTCGGCCCCGAGGTTTTCGCTGAAATTCCCGTTGCTGGTAAGCCGGGGGAGAAGCGCATCGCCCGTTTCGTCGGTGTTGACGGGCCACGCTGGTTCCTTCGCGGCGTGATCGCCGGCGAGGCATTGAACAGTGCGGATGCCGCCACCAAGATCGAAGATCTTTTCCGCTCGATTGTGGTGATTCGCGGTAACACCCCGATGCCACCGCGCGACCTCATCCCGCTGCACATGCCGGCGACGGGTGATAAAGAAGCCAAGGCGTGAGTTCGGCTGACGAGCACGAGGGGGAGTCCGGTGCCGAAGGTGCCGGGGTCGAGCCCAGTGTTCGTGAAGCGCTAGCAGCCGCGGCTCGCCGGTCCGCCGTCGGTCAGGTGGCGCCAGGTGAGGCACCAACAACTGGTGCATTGCTTGCCGCGATGGGCGGCATCCGTGGCTTAGTGGAGTCGATTCTGCCCGGCCTCGCCTTTCTGGTCATCTTCACAATCACTCAGGAGCTCGTCGCTTCCGTTGTGGCACCAGTGATTGTTGCGGTGGGCTTCGTTCTCGCACGCCTCATCTCGCGTACCCCGGTATCTTCCGCCCTTGTCGGTGTCTTGGGTGTCGCGCTCTCGGCTGGCCTCGCGCTCATCACCGGACGAGCGGAAGACAATTTCGTGCTCGGTTTCATCATCAACGCTGTTTTTCTTGCCGCCATCATCGTCAGCGTGATTGCTCGACGGCCGCTCGTCGGGCTAATCGCCACGTTCCTCGTGCCGAGCGCTTCGGACTGGTTGGAAGACAAGGCCAAGTTTCGGGTCGCTTTGATCGCCACCGTGCTCTGGGCGGCTCTCTTCGCGGTTCGCCTCGGAGTCGAGTTGCCGCTGTACTTCGCGGAAGCGACGCAGGCCTTGGCTACGGCGAAGCTGCTCCTCGGAGTTCCGCTGTACGCGGGAGTGCTCTGGGTAACGTGGCTCTTGATGCGCACGGCTTACGGACGAAGCGCATCCGAGTAGTTCGAAGTTGTCGCCGTGGCGACCAGCTCGCCGAAACGCCATGGTGTATATTTATCTCGACGTCAAGATACTTTTGACGCAAGTCGCAGCGCAGTTTCTGCGATTCAGTCTTAGGCTTGCCTTGCTGGATGCAGCGCACGCTCCGCGCAAGGATTGAAGAACCGTAGCAAGGGAGATGACAGTGTCGACAGTCAATAGTTTTGGGTCGAAAGACACCCTCACAGTCGGTTCAGCCGACTATGAAGTGTTCCGCATCGACAAGGTAGCGGGATACGAAAAGCTACCGTTTAGCCTCAAGGTTTTGCTCGAAAACCTCCTGCGCACCGAAGACGGAAAGAACGTCACGAAGTCGCAGATCGAGTCTCTCGGATCGTGGGTGCCCAGTGCAGACCCCGACACCGAAATCCAGTTCACCCCCGCCCGCGTTGTGATGCAGGACTTCACCGGTGTTCCGTGCATCGTTGACCTCGCGACGATGCGCGAGGCCGTCGCTGAACTCGGCGGAGACCCCACCAAGATCAACCCGCTAGCTCCTGCAGAACTCGTAATCGACCACTCGGTCATTGCGGACCTTTTCGGTTCCGAGAACGCTCTCGAACGCAACGTCGAGCTTGAGTACCAGCGCAATGGTGAGCGTTACCAGTTCCTTCGTTGGGGCCAGACGGCATTCGATGACTTCAAGGTTGTGCCTCCGGGAACGGGAATCGTTCACCAGGTGAACATTGAGCACCTTGCCCGTGTCACGTACACGCGTGAAGTTGACGGCAAGACTCGCGCCTTCCCCGACACGCTTGTCGGCACGGACTCGCACACCACGATGGTAAACGGCCTCGGTGTTCTTGGCTGGGGCGTTGGCGGTATTGAAGCCGAGGCAGCAATGCTCGGCCAGCCCGTATCGATGCTCATCCCCAAGGTCGTTGGCTTCAAGCTCAACGGCGAGATTCCTGCTGGCGTCACCGCCACCGACGTTGTGCTGACGATCACGCAGATGCTGCGCCAGCATGGCGTTGTCGGCAAGTTCGTTGAGTTCTACGGCGAGGGCGTTGGCGCAGTGCCGCTCGCTAACCGCGCAACCATCGGAAACATGAGCCCCGAATTCGGTTCGACGGCAGCAATGTTCCCCGTTGACGATGTCACGCTCGATTACTTGCGTCTCACGGGTCGCAGCGAAGAGCAGGTCCAGCTTGTTGAGGCGTACGCGAAGCTTCAGTCGCTCTGGCACGACCCGAGCGTTGAGCCTAACTACAGCGAGTACCTCGAGCTCGACCTCGCCACTGTTGTTCCGTCAATCGCTGGCCCGAAGCGTCCTCAGGACCGCATTGAGCTCACCAGCGCGAAGAGCCAGTTCGAGATCGACCTCAACAACTACGCATCCATGGACCATTCCAAGGTCGACGCTGCGGTTGAAGGAACCTTCCCGGCATCCGACCCGGTTGGTCTCACCCCGCAGGATGAAGATTCCGCTCACGAGCGTTCCCACACGCACTCCAGTCATGCTCCGTCGACTGCATCGCAGCCGACCTCGGTGAGTGTCGATGGCGGAGACCCCTTCACTCTCGATCACGGTGCCGTTGCTATTGCAGCGATTACCTCGTGCACCAACACGTCGAACCCGTCGGTGATGCTCGCAGCAGGCTTGCTGGCTCGCAATGCAGCGGCGAAGGGCCTCAAGTCGAAGCCGTGGGTCAAGACCACCCTGGCTCCCGGTTCCAAGGTAGTCACTGACTACTACGCGAAGTCGGGTCTCGACGAGTCGCTTGAAGCTCTCGGTTTCTACACCGTTGGCTACGGCTGCACGACGTGTATCGGTAACTCGGGTCCTCTGGAAGATGAAATTTCCGCCGCGATCAACGAGAACGATCTCGCGGTCACTGCGGTTCTTTCGGGAAACCGCAACTTCGAGGGTCGCATCAACCCCGACGTAAAGATGAACTACCTCGCGAGCCCTCCGCTCGTTATTGCCTACGCTCTCGCGGGTTCGATGAACTTCGACTTCGACACCGATGCTCTTGGTCAAGACCAGGACGGCAACGATGTCTTCTTGAAGGACATCTGGCCCGACGCTGCTGAGGTTCAGGCAACAATCGACTCGTCGATTGACCGCGACATGTTCACTCACGAGTACGCCGGTGTCTTCGACGGTGACGAGCGCTGGCAGAACCTGCCGACGCCGACCGGGTCCACTTTCGAGTGGGATGACGAGTCGACCTACGTGCGCAAGCCCCCATACTTCGAGGGCATGACCATGGAGATCACTCCGGTCAGCTCGATTTCGGGTGCTCGCGTTCTGGCCAAGCTGGGCGACTCGGTTACGACCGACCACATCAGCCCTGCCGGTTCGATCAAGGGCGACAGCCCCGCTGGTATCTACCTCGCAGAGCACGGCATCGACCGTAAGGACTTCAACTCTTACGGATCGCGCCGTGGAAACCACGAAGTAATGATCCGTGGAACCTTCGCCAACATCCGCCTCAAGAACCAGCTTCTCGATGGCGTTGAGGGTGGTTACACTCGCGACTTCACCACGCCGGATGCCGCACAGTCGTTCATCTACGATGCGGCTCAGAACTACGCAGCGCAGGAAACTCCGCTCGTCGTTCTCGGCGGCAAGGAGTACGGTTCCGGTTCATCGCGTGACTGGGCTGCCAAGGGCACGAGCTTGCTCGGCGTGAAGGCTGTCATCTGCGAGAGCTTCGAGCGCATTCACCGCTCCAACCTCATCGGAATGGGCGTTCTTCCGCTCCAGTTCCCTGAGGGACAGAGCTGGGAGACGCTGGGACTCGACGGTACCGAGAGCATCAGCATCACCGGTGTCGAAGAACTCAACGACGACCGCATTCCCAGCACGCTGCACGTCGTAGCGGAGCCAACCGCGCACTCGCCCGAGGGCAAGGCAACCATCGAGTTCGACGCGAAGCTTCGCATCGACACTCCCGGTGAGGCTGACTACTACCGCAACGGTGGAATCCTTCAGTACGTTCTGCGTTCGCTGGTCTAACTAGCGCGTGCGCAAAGGGCGCGCGGGAAGAGCATTTATGCTCTCCCCGCGCGCTTTTTGCGTTGCTGGAGAAGACTGAGGGTCGGCTCAGAACCTCATGCACATTTGTTCACATGGCAATTGAAGGAGCCTAGACTGAACGTATGAACATACTCGAGGGAATCAATGGTCCCCGAGATCTAGACGGTCTCTCTACACAGCAACTTACTCAGCTATCGCAAGAGATCCGCGAGTTCTTGATCGAGAACGTGTCGCGAACGGGCGGGCATCTCGGCCCCAACCTCGGCGTTGTCGAGCTCACTACGGCTATTCATCGTGTCTTTGACTCACCGCGAGATGCTGTGGTGTTCGACACCGGACACCAGAGCTACGTTCACAAGATTTTGACGGGCCGCAAAGACTTCACGAAACTACGTTCGCAGGGTGGCCTTGCGGGTTACCCGCAACGTTCAGAATCTGAGCACGACATCGTAGAGAGTTCCCACGCCTCAAGTTCGCTGTCGTGGGCAGACGGGATTTCCCGCGCCTTTGAAATGACGGGCCAGGGCGACCGTCACGTGGTCGCAGTTGTCGGCGACGGGGCCCTCACGGGCGGGATGACGTGGGAAGCGCTCAACAACATCAGCGACGACAACAGTCGCAATCTGGTCATTGTCGTCAACGACAATGGGCGGTCGTATGCTCCTACCATCGGAGGGATGGCGCACTTTCTCAACAGCGTGCGCACCCGACGCTCCTACCGCTCGTTGCATGGATCGAGCGAGAAATTCTTCGGCACCTTTGGCGGACCGGGAAGAGCGCTGTATCGCGGCATCCGCGGCGGCGCACACGGGTTCCTTTCGCGCTTTAGCAACAACGAAGCCCTCTACTCGAATCTGGACATCAAGTACTTGGGCCCCGTTCACGGCCACGACATCGGCGCGCTCGTCGAGACGCTCGAGCAGGCTAAGTCGTACGGCGCTCCAGTTATCGTTCACGCGATTACCGAGAAGGGCCGCGGCTACGAACCGGCCTTAGCCGACGTCGCGGATCAGTTCCACGCCGTCGGTCAGATTGATCCGGCGACGGGGGAGCCGATCGACACGGGCGGCGCTGCATCGTGGACATCGGTCTTCTCCGAAGAAATCGTGAAGCTGGCGGATGCCAACCCGCGTCTCGTCGGAATCACTGCTGCCATGCTGCGCCCAACGGGCCTTCATCGCTTCGCTGAAAAGTATCCGGCACGGGTTCACGACGTCGGCATCGCTGAACAACACGCGGTTACGTCAGCAGCGGGACTCGCGTTTGGTGGACTTCACCCGGTGGTGGCGCTGTACGCCACATTCGTCAATCGCGCTTTCGACCAGGTGCTGATGGATGTCGCGCTTCACCGCGCGGGCGTCACCTTCGTGCTTGATCGAGCGGGGGTCACTGGCCCCGACGGCGCAAGCCATCACGGCATGTGGGATCTCGCCCTATTGCAGGTCGTCCCGAATATCCGTATTGCGGCCCCCAGAGACGCTGCACGCCTGCGTGAGGAGCTCGGCGAGGCTGTCGCGGTCGACGATGCACCAACCGTCATTCGCTTCGCTAAAGGCACCGTAGGGACCGCGTACGATGCGCTTCGTCGCACCGAGGACGGTGTGGATGTGCTTCGCGAAGACGAGCAGCGCGATGTTCTCATCGTTACGGTGGGATCGATGGCCAAGACTGGACTGCAGGTTGCAGAGCTTCTCGCAGCCCAAGGAATCGGTGCTACCGTGATCGACCCTCGCTGGGTGGTTCCGGTTCCCCGAAGTGTCATCGATTTCGCCGCAGATCACCGCATCGTAATCACGATCGAAGACGGTGTGCGCGTGGGCGGTATCGGAACGCGCATTCGCCAGGACATGCGTGCCCATGGCGTCGACACCGCGGTGAACGAGCTGGGATTGCCGGACACGTTCCTCGATCATGGCAGCCGTGACTACATCCTTAATCAGGTGGGCTTGACCCCCCAGCACATTGCTCGCGATGTTGTCGCCCAAGTACTCGGCAGCAAGATCCCGATTGCTCGGCCGCTTCGTGAGAGCGACTCCGATGAGTATCGGCTTCCCGCCGAACGCAGCTAGCCGCGCCGCCGCGCGGGTTACGCCGCGTGGAAACCTAACGACTCGAGGCCCTGTTCAGATTCTCTCTGAACAGGGCCTCGGCCGTTATATCGATAGGGGTGCGCGCCTACTGAACGCCGCGGATGCGCGGGTCGTGGAAGGTGCTGCCGAATGCTCGCTCCGACGCTCCTGCGCGGTCGAGGTAGGGCGTGACTCCACCCATCTGGAACGGGTAGCCCGCGCCGAGAATGAGGCAGAGGTCGATGTCTTCTGCCGCAGCGACAACGCCGTCTTCCAGCATCCGATGAATTTCGTCGGCGAGACCATCTTCGATGCGGATCTGAAGCTCTTCCGCTGTCATGGGCGAGTTGCCGCCCTTGACGATCTCGACAGCTTTCTTGGAGACGCCCTTTGACTTGCCCTTGCTGTCACGGTCGAAGATGTAGCCAAGTTCCGCGAGCTTGTGAAGGTTCTTGCTCTCAAAGAAGCGCTCGGGGAACGCCGCATGATGTGTGTCCAGAACGTGGGCGCCGACCTTGAGCCCGACGAGTTCGAGCAGCTCGAACGGTGTCATCGGAAGGCCGAACGGACGGGTGGACTCTTCAACGATCTCGAAAGGAGTTCCGGTGTCCACTGCGTGCATCGCTTCGCCGAGAACCTTCGCGAGGATGCGGTTCACTACGAAGCCAGGAGTGTCTGTCGTGATGACGGCATTCTTGCGTAGGTTCTTCGCGGTCACCATGGCGGTGGAGAGAGTCTCGTCGTTGGTGTGAGGTGTCTTGACGACCTCGATCAACGGCATGACGGCAACCGGGTTGAAGAAGTGGAAACCCACAACGCGTTCCGGGTGCTTCAGTTTGGCACCGATCTGCTCGACAGAAAGTGACGAGGTATTCGTGGCCAAAATAGCCTCTTCGGAGATGTACTGCTCGACCTCCGCGAAGACCGACTGCTTTGCACCGAGTTCTTCGTAGATCGCTTCGATGACCCAATCGCAGTCAGCGAAGTCAGCCTTGTTCGTGGTTCCCGTCACTAGCGCCTTGAGGCGGTTCGTGTCGTCAGAAGAGAGGCGGCCCTTCTCGTGGAGCTTGTCGATCTCCGCATGAATCGCGGCGACTCCGGCGTCGGTTGCGGCCTGATCAAGATCAGTGATGACAACCGGCACCTGCAGGCGGCGAACGAAGAGCAGCGCAAACTGGCGAGCCATGAGGCCGGCACCGATAACACCGACCTTCGTCACCTTGCGGGCGAGTTCCTTATCGGGAGCTCCCGCGGGGCGCTTTGCGCGCTTCTGCACGAGGTTGAAGGCGTAGATGCTGGCCTGGAACTGGTCACCGGAGATCATGTCGGCGAGAGCATTGTCCTCTGCCTCGAAACCAGTCTTCTTGTCAGTGTTCTTGGCGGCCTTGAGCAGTGCAAGCGCAGCGTAGGGTGACTTGGCGACGCGCCCAATGCGGTTCGCGAGCATCTTCTCGGCGATACCGATAGCCACATCCCACTTCACCGTGCGCTCGATCTTGCTCGGCTCATTCTTGCGCTTGACCTTCGTGGTGCCAGCGATGACACCATCTGCCCAGCGAATGGAATCTTCGAGGAAGTTGGCGGGGCCAAACATGGCGTCGGCGATGCCCAGCTCAAACGCTTCGGGTCCCTTGAGCATCCGGTTGTTCTTGAGCGGGTTCTCGATGACGACCTTGAGAGCATTCTCGATGCCGATGAGGTTGGGGAGCAACCAGGCTCCGCCCCAACCTGGAATGAGTCCGAGGAAGACTTCGGGCAGCGCCAGCGCGGGAACCGAGCTGTCGATCGTACGGTAGTCGGCGTTGAGGGGAACCTCGACGCCACCGCCCAAAGCGAGACCGTTAATGAACACGAAGGAGGGAACACCCAAGTCGCTGAGTTTGCCGAGCGCCCAGTGACCAAGTTCAGCCATCTGCTTACCGGTTTCGCGGTCAGGAATCTCGCTGACCTTTGAAAGATCGGCGCCCGCAGCGAAGATGAAGGGCTTTCCGGTGACAGCGAGGCCGTGAATCTCGCCAGCGGTGGCGCGTTCCTTTTGCTCATCGAGAACCTTGGCGAACTCGAGAAGAGTGGCAGGGCCAAGCGTATTCGGACGGGTGTGGTCCTTGCCGTTGTCGAGCGTAATGAGGGCAAGTGTGCGGCCCGCTGAGAGCGGAACGTCGCGCACGTAGGAGTGAGTGACTACTTCGTCTTGGGCCAGATCAGCAAGACGTGCAAATTGCTGGGTCATTGTTACTTTGCTCCCTTGTAGTTGGGGTTCTCCCAGATAACGGATCCACCTTGACCGAGGCCGACACACATGGCGGTCAGGCCGTAACGCACCTCGGGGTGCTGTTCGAACTGTGCGGCGAGCTGAATCATGAGACGGACACCGGATGACGCGAGCGGGTGTCCCATTGCGATGGCTCCACCCCACTGGTTGACGCGGGGGTCCTCGTCATCGATGCCGTAATGGTCGAGCAACGAGAGCACCTGAACAGCGAATGCTTCATTCAGTTCGAAGAGGCCGATGTCTTCGATCGTGAGGCCAGCCTTACGCAGCGCCTTCTCGGTCGAGGGGATCGGACCAATACCCATGATTTCGGGTTCCACGCCGGCGTAGGCGAAGCTCACCATGCGCATCTTGGGCTTGAGGCCGAGTTCACGAGCCATTTCGCCGCTAGCGATGATGCTGGCGGTCGCTCCGTCGTTGAGCCCCGAGGCGTTTCCGGCCGTGATGCGGCCGTGCGGGCGGAACGGCGTCTTGAGACCGGCAAGGCCCTCGAGAGTCGTTTCCGGGCGAAGCCCCTCATCGCGAGTAGCCAAGCCCCAGCCGGACTCGCTCTTCGTAGCGACAGAGATCAGGTCGGGCTGGATGTTGTTGGCTTCGTACGCTGCCGTGGCGCGCTGTTGGCTGCGCAGCGCGAATGCATCGGCGCGGGCCTTCGTGAGGTGCGGGAAGCGGTCGTGAAGCTTCTCGGCGGTGTTGCCCATGTTGAGGGCTTCAGGGTCAACCAACTTTTCTGCGAGGAAGCGAGGGTTCGGGTCTACGCCAGAACCCATGGGGTGATGTCCCATGTGCTCGACGCCGCCAGCGATCGCCAAGTCATAGGCGCCAAAAGCGATTCCGCCGGCCACGTTGGTGACGGCGGTCATCGCGCCAGCACACATGCGGTCGATGGCATATCCGGGAACTGATTGGGGGAGTCCGGCGAGAAGAGCCGCACTGCGGCCGATCGTCAAGCCTTGATCTCCAGTTTGAGTGGTTGCCGCGATGGCAACTTCATCGAAGCGTTCCTTCGGAATCTGGGGGTTACGCTCCAGAAGTCCGATCATCGCCTTGACGACGAGGTCATCAGCTCTGGTATTCCAGAACATGCCCTTCTCGCCGGCACGTCCAAATGGAGTACGGACTCCATCTACGAATACAATCTCGGTTTTCTCGGCCACAATGCCTCCACTAAATCCTTGGATGTAGCACTGATCATAAGTGGCCGAGTTTAAGGTTAGGAATCCTTTGATTGTTCCTACGACTCGCTATTGACGGAGTCCTCAGGCGTTTGGTTGGCTTCCACAAAGGCTTGCGCAATTGACTGTGCAGATACGTCAAGTTGCCATTGACGTGCTCCGAGCGCGATGAGGGCTTCAGAAATGCTCTCCGTAGAGATTTCTGCGGGCGGGTTCCACGCAACTCGGCGCAGGTAGTCGGGCGTCAATAAGTTCTCGATAGGAATTGACATCTCTTCGGAGAACTCGGTCATGAGCGCGCGAGCAGCTTTTAAGCGACGATCCGCTTCGGGATTCTTGTCCGACCAGACTCGCGGGGGAGGCAGCGTGTCGTTAGCTACGCGCGAGGCAGGAATATCGGTCGATGCAAGCCCCGCCTGGATGGCATCCCACCAGCGGTCAATCTGGGTGCGGCTTGCGCGCCCGCGGAACTCTTTCAAACTCGACAGCTGTCGCTTTGACTCGGGGAGGACCTTCGCGGCTGCGAGCAGCGCTGAGTCGGGCACGAGACGACCAGGGGCCGTGTCGACTTCTTGCGCGTACGCATCGCGAGCGAGCCAGAGCTCACGTGCCACGGCCAAGTTCTTGCCGCCGCGTATCGAGTGAACTCCGCTCAACCGACGCCATGGCTCGGCCCGTACATTGCTGAGATCGCGTCCCAAGACCGATTCGAACTCTTGGCGAGCGATCTCGCCCTTACCGTCCTTATCGAGCAGCGCACCAAGCTCTTCGCGAAGATCAACGAGAAGCTCGACATCCAGCGCGGCGTAAACGAGCCACGACTGCGGAAGCGGGCGGGTCGACCAGTCTGCCGAGGAATGTTCCTTCGCAAGGTGGATGCCGAGTAAGTGCTCGACGACCGTTCCGAGACCGACGCGGGGAAGACCCGCGATTCGCGCACCGAGCTCCGTGTCAAAGAGACGGGTGGGATTCAGGCCGACCTCGCGCAAACAAGTGAGGTCTTGAGTGGCCGCGTGCAGGATCCACTCTTCCTCTGCAATGACGTCGTTCAGCTCGCTGAAGTCACCAATGGCGGGCGGATCGAAGAGAAAGGTGCCGGCGCCACGTCGAAAGATCTGAATGAGATACGCACGCTGCGAGTAGCGGTAGCCGCTGGCCCGTTCGGCGTCGATACCGATGGGGCCGTGTCCGGCAGCAATGGCGTCGACGGCAGCAAGATATTCGTCCCGATCGTCGATGACATCAACGGGAACATGAGGGGCTTGGGTTGCGGCGTGCGACTCGCCCTCGGGGGCTGCACTCTCGGAGGCGCTACTCACGCCCAGCTCTACGGGCCGACAACATGGTGACTCCTTCAATCGTGGGCGGAAGTCCGGCAAGCATGCAGACTAACTCGCTCCAGCCTTCCACATGAGCAGCAATGTCGAGATCTTGAGGGCTCCAAGAGGCTCGAAGTTCAATTTGTGCGCCGTCGGGCTGCGACTCCAGTTCGCCGAATCCCGTAGAGAGGATGCGAGTAGCGGTGCCGGAAACTTGGTCGTACTTCGCGCCACGGCTATCGAGCGCGTCGACGAGCCAGGACCACGTGACTGAGCTCAGAAATTCATCGACTCCGATGTCAGGTTCGAGCGGCGCTTGGGCGAAGCAGATGATCCTGAACTCGCCCTCCCACGCGTCGGGCGACTCGGGGTCATACAACAGAACGAAGCGGCCGGTGCCGAGGTCAGAGTCTTCACCGTGACGGCTGGGCGTGACATCCGCAGCAAGGGCGAATGACCACGGCGCGATCTGAGTCGGCGCCGAAATTTCGGTAATCGCGAGCTCGGGGCGCAGCGTGGCGGCACGGAGTGACTCGACCGCGGACGCAAATATCGCGGGCGGCGTTGGTCCAGCTGGCGATTCAGGCACGTCAGAAGATTAGGCTTTAGCTGAACAATCGCTAGTAAGGCACGCCGCGCTCTGACGGCTACACGATGGAGGTTTTAGGATGCCGGTATCTTCTCAACTCCGCGTCGCTGCCAAGGTTGTTGGTGGAGTTGCGGTTGCTGCGGTGGCCGCAGCAGGCATCGCTCTGGTCAGTGGCGCTGCGCTGTCGATCTATTTTGCGCGCAAAATCGTGACCCCGCCAGGGAAAGCCGACAGTACTTTGCGGGTACTCGCGGTGGGAGAGTCGACGATCGTGTTGTCATCGGCGGCGGAGAGCCGGGCTCCCGGTCGCTTCAGCCTGTGGTTCGCCGACAACTCCGGACTCGCGCGAATTGGTCCGGTGGTTTCGCAGGGTGCCCAATGGGTGGCGCGTGAATTGGTTGAGGTAGAGAAGGGCGTGCCGCAGCCGGGCGATAACGCTCGTACTAGTGGGTGGTTCTACGTCACGCCGGCTGGACTCGGACTCGAGTATTCCGAGGTGATGGTTCCCACAGAGTTAGGGCCAGCACCCGCGTGGCTGGTTCCTGCGGCGCGTCCTACGGCGACGTGGGCCATCCACATTCACGGCCGCGGCGTGCAACGCCCCGAAACGGTTCGAGCCTTGGGCGAGTTCCACGCTGCCGGCGTTACCTCCCTTGCCGTGTCGTACCGCAACGACACAGAAGCCCCCAGCTCGTCCGACGGTCGCTACGGCTTGGGTTCGACGGAATACCGAGACGTTGACGCAGCGATTTCTTACGCTCTCGCGTCCGGCGCCGAACAAATCATCCTCATGGGGTGGTCAATGGGTGGGGCAACCGCCCTTCAGACATTGGTCCGTTCGAGCAACCGCGACACGATCATTGGGCTTGTTCTCGATTCACCGGTAATCGCCTGGGGGCCGACGATGGAGTTGCACGGCGACCTCAACCGCATTCCTACCCCGGTCCAACGGGCAGCCCAGATTGTATTGAACAGCGACCAGGCTCCCTTTCTCGTCGGCATGGAGGGGCCACTCGATATCGCAGAGATGAACTTCGTCAACCGTGCGGACGAGCTTGATCGCCCCATCTTGTTGATGCACAGCGAAGACGACGGCTATGTGCCCGTAGAGCCGTCTCGCGCACTGGCGGAAGCTCGACCCGACATCGTCACCTACGAAGAGTTCGACACGGCAGGCCACACTCGCCTGTGGAACTACGACAGCGATCGGTGGCTGACCGCGATTCGAGTATGGCTAGCGGCGCAGCTCGGGGCGGATGCGGCATCCGTTGACTAGCTGCGACGTCGACCTGGTCGACCCGACGGTCGCGGCGCCTCGATTGTGGCGCCTCGTTTTTAGTGTGCACAGGCGCCTACGCTGCTGCTGTTAGACCGCGGTCTTTAGCCGGATCTGTCGCTTGGCGCGCGCTAGCATGCCGGTCATGCCGCGCAGCCTCAGAGGGCTGACAGCTTGAGAGAGACCGAGGGTCTGCGGAAAGTCATCCGACAACTCGAGCACTTCCGCACTACTGAGGCCGGAGAGGCCCTGTACCAAGATGGACGCGAAACCTCGCGTCGTGGGAGCCTCAGATGGCGCTGTAGCAAACATGTGAACGATGTCGTTCTCTACTTCAACGAAGATGAAAACGGGGGACTGGCACTCTTCCACCCGTTCGAAGAGGTCGGGATGGTCGGCGTAGCGCGTCGGTAGCTCCGGAAGTTCGTTGGCGAACTCCAGCAGAAGCTGCAGCCGATCCCTCAGCTCGAAGCCAAGAAAGTCGTCTCGAATTTCGGCTAACTGGCTGGGGATCTGCTGCTCACTCACTGCATCAGTCTAACGGGAAGGAACGTCACCCGGCTCAGTGCCGAGAGCGATCGGAACCCGTACAAGGGACCCCCATTCGGTCCACGATCCGTCGTAGTTGCGCACGTTCGGGAAGCCCATGAGGTAGTTGAGAACGAACCAGGTGTGACTCGAGCGCTCACCGATGCGGCAGTAGGCGACGATGTCGTCGCCATCCTTTAAGCCCGCACCCTCGCGGTAGATGGTGTTCAGCTCGCTGAGCGGGCGGAACGTGCCGTCTTCAGCGACAGCCTTCGACCACGGCACGCTCTGTGCGCTAGGGATGTGGCCGGCGCGAAGTGCGCCTTCTTCGGGGTAGCCGGGAACCGTTGTGCGCGCACCGCTGTACTCTTCGGGCGAACGGACGTCGATCAGCGGGTTACCGAGGTGGGCGAGTACGTCATCGCGGAACGCGCGAATCACCGAGTCGGAGCGTTCGACGATGGGGTACTCCGTCGGGGCCGGGGTGGGAACTTCGAGGGTGTACTCGCGGCCGTCAGCCTCCCACTTTGCGCGGCCACCATCCATGAGGCGGACGTCTTCGTGACCGAAGAGAGTGAAAACCCACAGGGCGTAGGCAGCCCACCAGTTGGTCTTGTCACCGTAAATCACGACGGTGCTGTCGCGCGAGATGCCGCTGCGCGACATGAGCTCAGCGAAGCCTTCGCCATCGATATAGTCGCGTGTGACCGGGTCGTTAAGGTCTGTGTGCCAGTCGATCTTGACGGCGCCGCGGATGTGACCCGTTTCGTACAGAAGTACGTCTTCATCGGATTCGACGACGACGAGTCCGGGTTCGCCGAGGTGTTCTTCAACCCACTGAGCAGACACCAAGCGTTCAGGGTGAGAGAACTCAGCAAATTGGGGGGCTGGGTCGCGTTCGATAGTCATAACTACCTCCGATTGTGGGTGGAAGAACTGGCGCGGGCTTCAAACTAAGCTTGGTGGGTCCCTTGCCCAAGAAATTACGCATTCGCCGCTGATTACACCGCGTTGCCGTAACACTGCGAAAAATAACCGAGGCTGAGAATGAGCGCTACTGCGCCTACGACTCCTGAGCGTCTAGTCGATCGTATCCCGTCGTTGACCGGAGCGCAGATGCTTGCCGAACTTGTGCCGCCGCGCCAGTTCACCGGCGCGACTTTAGATTCATATCGTCCTGATCGTGACTACCCCTCGCAGGGCGCAGCAGTCGCAGCCATGCGGCATTTCGTCGCCGGCGCCAAGTCGGGAGGGTTGTTCTCTCGCAAGAAAACTCCTGCAGTAAAACCTGGGGTTTATCTCGACGGCGGATTCGGCGTGGGCAAGACTCATTTGCTCGCGGCGCTGTGGCATCAGATGGCCGGACGAAAGTACTTCGGAACGTTTATTGAGTACACGGCGCTCGTGGGGGCCGTGGGGTACGCGCCTGCTGTGCAACTGCTCAAGGGCGCTTCGTTGGTGTGCATCGATGAATTCGAACTCGACGATCCCGGTGATACCCGGTTGATTTCTCGCTTGCTGTCTGAGCTGGTCGCTTCGGGCACCAAAATTGCTGCGACATCCAATACTCCACCTAACGCCCTCGGCGAAGGGCGCTTTGCGGCTCAAGATTTCTTGCGCGAAATCGACTCGCTCTCGGCGAAGTTCGAGACCATCCGTATCGATGGGCTCGACTACCGTCGCCGCGACACGGGAGCCCACGCCGTCGCGGTTGCGGATGCGGCGGCAGCTATTGCGACAGCGACCGGTGTGACAACACTCGATTCCTTCGACGAGCTACTCAAACATCTTGCTGGAGTTCACCCCTCGCGGTATGTGAAGTTGATCGAGGGGATAGACGCGGTCGGGCTTACCGGTGTGCACGAGTTTGCTAACCAAACCGACGCGTTGCGGTTCGTAGCCTTTGTTGACCGCCTGTATGACGCACAAGTGGCCATCTATGCCGATGGCACTGCGCTGGATGCGGTGTTCCCCGACGACATGCTTGCGGGCGGTTACAGCAAGAAGTATCTTCGCGCGGTGTCGCGGCTAATCGCTCTCACATCCAACACAGCTTGATCTCATTGTTGAGAACCACTCGAACAATTAGGGGTTAAGTGTTGTGCGGTGACCCAATGGGCACGAAACTGGTGCGGGGAGGGCAACAGTGACGGCAGATTTTGCGGCGGCGAGCCTAGGGGTGGTCGCGTTGTTCCTGCTGTTGGCGGCACTTATCGTTCTGTACGCGAGCACCTTGCCTTCCGCGACGTGGACCGCACTAACAATCACCTCGCTAGCTTGCGCCGCTCCGGGCGCCGTTGCGTGGTTGGTCATAGTTCCGGCATTGTCCGTCGACTTACGCACGGTGATGATGCCTTCGCTAGCCGCCTTAGGCGCCGTCTGCTGTTTCCTCGTCACGCTGGTGTCGCGAAGTTCTGGCGCGCCGCTGTGGCGGAGCGTTGCCTATAGCTGCGTGTGGGGTATCGCCGTGTATGTCCCGATAGCAGTGCGTACATTCGAGCCGTTTGGGGCGACGACACCGCTGGGCCTGAGTCCGATCGATCATGGTGGTGCTTTGGTCATGAGCGTCGCGGTCGGTGCCAGCATGCTCGCAGTGCTCGTCGTGGAGCGGCGTTCTCTCATCCGTGGCGCCCGTAAGTCCGTTCCCGTTTCTGTGGGCATCGCCGCGCTCGTTCTCGCCGTGCTGGCGTGGCTGGCATGGCTTGTGGGCGCCGAGTTCGCCTTCGACGACGTGGTGGGCCTCATCTTGGCGAACGGGGCCGTAAGTGCGAGCTTTGGCGCGTTGGGGTGGTGCATCGTGCAGCTGATCAACCACGGCACGATCAGACTGAAATCCCTTGCCGGTGGTCTCATTAGCGGCCTCATCGCGGTCTCTGCCGGCGCACCGTTGTTCACTCCTGTTTCCGCGGCCGTCGCTGGCTTTATTGCGGGCGCCGCTGCGTGTGCATTTACTGTGCGCAAAGGGTCACCTTTGGGGAACCAACTTCGGTTTCTGGTCAGCACCCACCTCATTGGTGGGAGCATCGGTGTCGTATCGCTTGGTGTATTGGCTACAGGTTCGGGGTTCCTGTTCACCGGTCAAACTTTCATCTTTGAACAGCAGCTTCAGAGCGTGCTCGCGTCAGCGGCCTTTGCGTTTGTTGTCTCGTCGCTCGTGTGGTGGCTCTTGGGCCGTGTCGGGCGTCGTAGCGAGGTCGTTGAGCCGCGCATCCTCGCCAAGAACTGAACGCGTCAGCAGTGTTGCGCCGGCAACCGCGGCGGGCATAGCTAGTACGGCCCCGAAGGGGATTAAGAAGACCACGTAGGTCGCAGCCCCCAGCCCCAGGGCTCGCGCGCGTGACGCTCGCAGCGTGCGCCGCCGAGCCGTGAGGTGGAGTCCACGGGATTCGAAGGGGATGTTGCTGAGCTCGACGACCAGCAACCATCCACCCAGGAGCGCGCCCGCTGTCGCTGCGATGACTCCTCCCGCAATGGGGATGAATCCCAATGCGAATACGAGGACAGCGAGTCCCACGGTGGGGATCAACACCCGTAGTCCTTCCCCGATTCCACGACGGAGGTCGCGCCAGAAGCCTTGAGACTGTTGTTCCGGGGGAGCACCGTGTGTGGCGTCCACGTGGGTGGCGATCAATCGGTAAAACGAGTCGCCCACCATCAACGTGACCGTGGTGTACGTGTTCAGGATGACGAGGATGCTCGCCACGATGAGAGCCAGCCCCGCCGCGAAGTGAGTGGCAGCCTGCGCGACTTCACCCCATTCGCGGGCGAAAGGAGTGATTGATACGGCGATGACCTCAATGTTCACGATCAGGGCAACGAGCACGGCTATCGCGGCGATGCCCACGATGGCGGCAGGGATCATTCCCAGCAACATCAGCCGAGGGGCGGTGATCCAAATTCGAAATCCACGAAAGAGAAATCCGACGCCCGAAAAAAATTCTCGCAACACAGATGCGCGACGTGGAGAGGGAGCTGACATTCCTCAAGGCTACCGGGCGGACCACAGGGCAGAGCCGCGAAAATCCGGGGATTTCAGCCGTAAATGAAGAGAAAGAACGGTGGGCGATACCGGACTCGAACCGATGACCTCTTCCGTGTGAAGGAAGCGCGCTACCAACTGCGCCAATCGCCCGCAGTGCAATCTTTGCATATCTCGACGACACGCTCGCGGCCGAATTGGAACTTCGCGCACTCTTCGTATACAGTCATCTAGCACGCGAAAACGGGTAACCGAATAGCTTGCAAATGCGGATGTGGCGCAGTGGTAGCGCATAACCTTGCCAAGGTTAGGGTCGCGAGTTCGAATCTCGTCATCCGCTCGAATGAGAAGTGTCAGCCTCGCCGGCACTTCTCATGTGCGGTGGAGTGGCCGAGAGGCGAGGCAGCGGCCTGCAAAGCCGTATACGCGGGTTCAAATCCCGTCTCCACCTCGTAATGAGTGTTCAGCCGGTTCGCCGGTTGGTGTTTGAAACTAGGTTTTTCTAACTAAATAGCATGAGCGATTGGCGCAGCGGTAGCGCGCTTCCCTGACACGGAAGAGGTCGCTGGTTCGATCCCAGTATCGCTCACAGATGAAGCCCCGGTTCGCCGGGGCTTCTGCTTTTTAACCAATTCAGCGCGGCACTTATGCCTGCGGCCAATTGCTGCGGAGTGTGCCCGACCGGGCGCGATCATCATCTCGACGCTCGTTTTTGCTGCCTTCAGAGTCGGCTTTGCGCTCGGATCGCTTCCCAGCGGCCCGACAGGAAACATCTTCATGGCGATGACCCTTCTGGCGACCGCGCTCACCAGCACGGCTTTCGCTCAGTGGCTCAGTCAGATCTTTGGCGGCTAGCGGCAACGGATGACACGGGTTCGCTCTGAACGCCGCTAAAGTTGTTGTGTGAGTAACACTGGATTTGAGCTATTTACCGACCGCAACGTCGTCGCCATGCGCGTCAACGGTGAGTTGAAAGATCTCGCCGCGACAGTAACTGCCACGGATGAGGTCGAGGCCGTCACTATCGACTCGCCCGATGGACTCAACATCCTTCGTCACTCGGCCGCCCACGTCGCGGCTCAGGCTATCCAGACGATCAACCCGCAGGCCAAGCTCGGTATTGGCCCGCCCGTTACCGATGGTTTCTACTACGACTTCGATGTCGAGGAGCCGTTCACTCCGGAAGACCTCAAGGCCATCACCAAGGCGATGGACCGCATCATCCGTCAGGGCCAGCGCTTCCAGCGTCGGGTCGTGACTGAAGCTGAGGCTCGCGCCGAGCTCGCTGACGAGCCGTACAAGCTTGAACTGATCGGTCTCAAGGGCTCTGTCGATGACAGCGAAGTGGATGGCGATAACGAGTCCGTCGAGGTCGGTGGCGCCGAATTGACGATCTACGACAACGTTGACGGCAAGACCGGTGAGGTCTACTGGAAAGACTTGTGCCGTGGCCCGCACCTTCCCAATACCCGCATGATCGGCAACGGGTGGTCGCTCACGCGCACTGCGGCCGCCTACTGGCGCGGCTCGGAGAAGAACAAGCAGCTTCAGCGCGTGTACGGAACGGCATGGCCGACCAAGGACGAGTTGCGTGCCTACCAGGCGCGTCAAGAAGAGGCACTCAAGCGCGATCACCGCAAGCTGGGCGCCGAACTTGACCTGTTCTCGTTCCCCGACGAAATCGGTTCCGGCCTCGCGGTCTTCCACCCCAAGGGCGGCATCATCCGTCACGAGATGGAGGATTACTCTCGCAAGCGCCACGCGCAAGAGGGCTACTCCTTCGTCAACACCCCTCACATCACCAAAGAGGCGCTGTTCGAGACGTCGGGCCACTTGGGCTGGTACAAGGACGGCATGTTCCCGCCGATGCACCTCGACGAGGCTCGCAACGAGGAGGGCGAAATCACTCGCCAGGGTGCTGACTACTACCTCAAGCCCATGAACTGCCCGATGCACATCCTGATTTACCGGTCGAGTGGTCGTTCGTACCGTGATCTGCCGATACGTTTGTTCGAATTCGGCACCGTTTACCGCAACGAGAAGTCGGGCGTTATTCACGGCCTCACGCGCGTGCGTGGTTTGACCATGGACGACGCGCACATCTTCACCACGAAGGAGGGAATGAAGCAGGAGCTCACCAACACGCTCAACTTCGTTCTCTCGCTGCTGCGCGACTACGGCTTGACAGACTTCTACCTTGAGCTTTCTACCAAGGATCCCGAGAAGTATGTCGGCGATGATGACATCTGGGATGAAGCAACGCGAACCCTCGCTGAGGTCGCTGAAGAGTCAGGCCTTGAGCTCGTTCCTGACCCGGGTGGGGCTGCGTTCTACGGCCCCAAGATTTCGGTGCAAGCGCGCGATGCCATCGGCCGCACGTGGCAAATGTCGACCGTTCAGCTCGACTTCAACCTGCCTGAGCGATTTGATCTGGAGTACACAGCGGCAGATGGTTCGCGCCAGCGCCCCGTAATGATCCACCGTGCGCTCTTCGGATCGATCGAACGCTTCTTTGGCGTTCTCACCGAGCACTACGCCGGCGCTTTCCCCGTCTGGCTGTCGCCTGTACAGGTCGTCGGTATCCCGGTTGCTGAGGCGTACGAAGAGTACTTGGGTGGCGTGATCGACCAGCTCAAGGCCCTCGGTGTTCGCGCTGAGATGGATGCCTCGAGCGAGCGTATGCAGAAGAAGATTCGTACGCACACCAAGTCGAAAATCCCGTTCCAGCTCATTGCCGGAGAACAGGATCAGGCTGCGGGTTCAGTCAGCTTCCGTTTCCGTGATGGAACCCAAGAGAACGGCATCCCAATTGCGGATGCTGTTGCACGCATCACTGACGCGATCGCGACGCGAGCGCAGGTTTAGTTCGTGCACGACTACGACGGTTCTGAGTTGCCCGCGGGGGAGTCGAGTTCTGACTTCGCCGCGGTGCCCGACGCTTTTCAGCGTTTGTGGACGCCGCATCGCATCGCCTATATAACGGATCAGACGCAACCGGATAAAGACGACTGTCCGTTCTGCGTGGCGCCAACGCTCGATGATGAGAAGGCGCTCATCGTTGCACGGGGAACGCACGCCTACGTGCTGCTGAACCTGTTTCCCTATAACAGCGGTCACCTTCTGGTGTGCCCGTACCGTCATGTGCCGCTCTACGACGAGGCGACTGACGAGGAGACCGCTGAGATCGCGTCTCTCACCCAGACCGCCATGCGAGTGCTGCGCGAGACCTCCAACGCTCACGGCTTCAACATCGGGATGAACCAGGGCGCGTTGGCTGGGGCAGGCATCGCTAACCACTTGCACCAACATGTTGTTCCGCGGTGGGCTACAGACTCCAATTTCTTCCCGATCGTGGCTGGCACCAAGGCGATTCCGCGGCTGCTCGGTGAGGTTCGGGATGAACTCGCGAAGGCGTGGCCGACGAACCACTGAGTTCAAATTGGCTGCATTCTTTTGGTGGTTTCGGTCTTAGCGTTGAAGCTATGAGCGAGAACACTTCATCCAACGAATCGGGTACGAGCCGCGTTAAGCGCGGACTGGCAGAAATGCTCAAGGGTGGCGTCATCATGGATGTCGTCAACGCTGAGCAAGCAAAGATCGCGGAGGATGCCGGCGCCGTTGCCGTTATGGCTCTCGAGCGCGTTCCTGCCGACATCCGTTCGCAGGGTGGTGTTGCTCGCATGAGTGATCCCGACCTCATTGATG
This sequence comes from Salinibacterium sp. VpJ6, assembly GCF_059767345.1. NCBI lineage: Bacteria > Bacillati > Actinomycetota > Actinomycetes > Micrococcales > Microbacteriaceae > Salinibacterium > Salinibacterium sp. VpJ6. Next base: position 334,157 of record NZ_JBSOQL010000001.1, on the reverse strand, counting down.
GAATCATCGACGCTGTCTCGATCCCTGTCATGGCGAAGGCTCGTATCGGGCACTTCGTTGAAGCCCAGGTTCTTCAGGCCCTCAAGGTCGACTACATCGACGAGTCCGAAGTCTTGAGCCCTGCTGACTACGTGAACCACATCGACAAGTGGAACTTCGACGTTCCTTTCGTCTGTGGTGCAACCAACCTGGGCGAGGCGCTTCGTCGCATCACCGAGGGTGCTGCGATGATTCGCTCGAAGGGTGAAGCAGGTACCGGCGACGTTTCTGAGGCAACCAAGCACATCCGTACTATCAAGGGCCAGATCAACGAGCTCCGCTCGAAGTCGGTTGACGAACTGTATGTCGCTGCGAAGGAACTGCAGGCACCGTACGAACTCGTTCGCGAAGTAGCGCAGAGCGGTAAGCTTCCCGTGGTTCTCTTCACCGCTGGTGGAGTAGCGACTCCGGCTGATGCCGCGTTGATGATGCAGCTCGGCGCCGATGGTGTCTTTGTCGGTTCGGGAATCTTCAAGTCGGGCAACCCGGCGCAGCGCGCCGCAGCGATCGTGAAGGCAACGACCTTCTTCGACGACCCCAACGTCATCGCTGAGACGTCGCGTGGTCTAGGCGAGGCCATGGTGGGCATTAACGTTTCTGACCTTGCCGCACCGCACCGCCTCTCCGAGCGTGGCTGGTAACCCTTCCGTCGATCAGCTTCCCATTGGGGTTCTTGCTCTTCAGGGTGATTTTCGTGAGCACCTGCAGGTGCTCCAGCAACTCGGAGAAACCGCTGTAGCGGTCAAATCTCCCGAGCAGCTGGAGCACATTGCCGCTCTCATTATTCCTGGCGGCGAGTCGAGCGTGATCGACAAACTTTCGCGGCTCTATGGTCTTTTCGAGCCGATTCGGGCAGCTATCCACGCGGGGCTTCCCGTCTACGGAACCTGTGCCGGGCTCATCATGCTGGCGGATACAGTTGAAGATTCGATCGAAGGTCAGCAGTCGTTCGGTGGCCTCGATGTGGTTGTTCGCCGCAATGCATTCGGTTCTCAGACTGACTCGTTCGAAACCGATCTGAGCATCCCGGAACTGGGGGAGAACCCCGTGCACGCCGTCTTCATTCGGGCTCCGGTGGTCGAAAGTGTCGGCGCTCGGGCTCGAGCTCTCGCAACGCTGGATGACGGCCGCATTGTCGCGGTGGAACAGGGCAACCTGCTCGGCACGTCCTTCCATCCCGAAATTACGGGTGATACACGATTCCACGAGTACTTCGTGCGTCGAGTCCGCGCCATGCGGTAGTTCCTGCATCATGGGGGAATGCAACTGTATGCCGACCAGCCCGCGCGTCGAACGCGTCAAATCATCGCTGACTTGATTTCCCTCGGGTTCATCGCGGTGTGGATTGCTCTCGGTGTCTGGGTCTATCAGCTCATGGCTGCCTTTCAGGAACTTGGCGTTCAGATGCAGGAGGCGGGGGCCGGATTCGAATCAACGATGGTCGAACTGGGCGACACGCTTGGCTCGGTGCCACTTATTGGATCGGGCATCCGGCCACCGTTCGATGGTGCGAGCGAAGCCGGTGCCGCGCTGGAATCGGCGGGGCAGAGTCAACAAGCCTCGGTCGAAGCTGCTGCCACGGTGGTGGGGCTGTTCATCGGAATTGTGCCGGTGATCCTCATTCTTTTTGTCTGGCTGCTGCCGCGCATCCGATTCGCTATACGGGCCGGCGAAGCAAAGCGGCTATTGGCAACGCCGGGTGGGGCCGATCTGTTGGCACTCCGAGCGCTCACAACGCTCAATTTGACGGAACTAGCGAGGGTCTCGGAGGCCCCGGCCGCAGAATGGCGAGCGGGAAACAGCGCGACTGTGGCGCGACTAGCCCAATTGCAATTGGCTGAGTTGGGGCTCCGCAGTTCGCTCGAAGAACGCTAGCGCGGGGATTCGCGCAGTCGAGCGAGGTTCATACGCGTTAGAATGTCCGTTATGTCAGGGCATTCTAAGTGGGCAACTACCAAGCACAAGAAGGCGATTACAGACTCTCGCCGCGCGAAGGCTTTCGCGAAACTAATCAAGAATATTGAGGTCGCCGCCAAAATTGGAGGCGCTGACCTTTCGGGAAACCCGACTCTTGTCGACGCCATTCAGAAGGCAAAGAAGACGTCGGTACCCAACGACAACATCGATCGCGCGGTCAAGCGCGGCTCAGGCCAGCTCGGCGACGCCGTTGAGTACCTCAACATCATGTACGAAGGCTATGGCCCCAACGGCGTAGCGCTCATGGTCGAATGTCTGACCGATAACAAGAACCGCGCTGCAGCAGACGTTCGCACGATCATGAGCCGCAACGGTGGCTCGCTCGCAGATCCAGGCAGCGTGGCCTACAACTTCGAGCGCAAGGGCGTTATCTCGATTACGAAGACCGAGGGCGTCTCAGAAGACGACATCCTCATGGCTGTGCTCGACGCTGGCGCCGAAGAGGTCAAGAACCACGGCGAAGGCTTTGAAGTCATCACCGATACCGCTCACTTGGTTGAATCACGCAACGCTTTGCAGGCCGCCGGGATCGACTACGACTCCTCAGAAGCAGAGTTTGTTCCGAACCTCAAAGTTGAGGTCGACGCCGATACTGCGCGCAAAGTTTTCAAGTTGATTGATGCGCTAGAAGAGTCTGACGACGTTCAGAACATCTACTCGAACTTTGACATCAGCCCCGAGGTGCAAGCCGAACTCGACGAGGACTAGCCGATGACCCTGCGGGTGATCGGGATTGATCCTGGTCTCACGCGCTGTGGTGTCGGAGTTGTCGACGTCGCTCCCAATCGGCGGGCAACGCTCGTTTATGTAGGAGTCGTTCGTACGCCGCCGAAGATGGCGCTCGAAGAGCGACTGCGGGTGATCGGCGAAGGCATCGACTCGGTGATTGGCGAGTACGAGCCTACGCAGCTCTCTCTTGAACGCGTCTTTGCTCAGAACAATCTCAGTACCGTGATGGGCACTGCTCAAGCGAGCGGCGTCGCAATGTATGTCGCCGCGCGCCGGGGACTTTCCGTCTCGCTACACACTCCGACCGAAGTCAAGCTTGCGATTACTGGCTTCGGCGGAGCTGATAAGAAGCAAGTGGGCACCATGGTTGCCCGGGTTCTCGGCCTCGCCGAGGCGCCCACACCAGCGGATGCCGCAGATGCGTGTGCTTTAGCGATCTACGGTGCGTGGAACAGTGGGCCGGGATTCTCGGCGGCGCCCCGCTCAGCCGCCGCTGATGCACGGGCTGGCGGGTCTCTTTCATCCCCAGCATCGTCGAGCGGCTCCGGTCTTACCCCCGCGCAGGAGGCGTGGCGGTCGGCAGAGAAGTCGGCGGGTGCTCGTAGGCTGAACTTATGATTTCTTCCCTTCGTGGCACCGTTCTCGCCGCGGTCGGAACCTCACTCGTTATCGAAGTTGGGGGAGTGGGGCTCAGCGTGAGCGTTACCCCCGAGCACGCTCTGTCGGTGCGAGTAGGTTCTGAAACCCAAGTCAATACCGCGCTCATCGTGCGCGAAGACGACCTTGCCCTGTACGGCTTCCGGTCATCCGAAGAGCTTGAGGTCTTCAATCTCTTGCGGGGTGTCACTGGCGTCGGCCCCAAGAGCGCGATGGGGGTTCTTGCTGCGCTCTCACCCGATGACGTTGCTCGCGCTGTCACGGAAGAAAACGACTCTGCGTTCCGCAAGGTGTCGGGTATCGGTCCCAAAACTGCCAAGCTCATCGTGCTGAACCTGGCCGGCAAACTCGTCGTGTCGACGCGCCAGCCTGGGGTTGCCTCAGTTCGCGCCAACTCGGTCTCTGAACAAGTGTCGATGGCTCTGCAGGGTTTGGGGTGGCCCGAAAAGCTTGCTCAACCGGCTGCTGAGAGTGCACTGCGCGATGCGAGCGACGCAGAGTTTAATGACGTTCAAGCGATTCTTCGTCGGGCGATCTTGCTTGTCGGCTCGCGCAGTGGCAAGGCGGGTGCCTAATGTTTGACAATGGCGACGAAGTGGTGGCAAACCCGACTGTCGAGTCGGATGCCGAACTCGCGTTCGAGGGAGCGTTGCGGCCGGCCTCTCTCGCCGAGTTCGTTGGGCAAACGAAGGTTCGGGGTCAACTGCAGCTTTTGCTGCGCGCTGCGGCGATGCAGAACCGCACCGCCGACCACATTCTTCTCGCCGGGCCTCCCGGACTGGGCAAGACGACGCTCGCGATGATTGTGGCTCATGAGAGCGAGCGGCCTTTGCGACTCTCAAGCGGCCCGGCGATCCAACACGCTGGGGATCTTGCAGCAGTGCTGTCCTCTCTGCTGCCCGGCGAAGTGCTTTTCATCGACGAAATCCACCGCATGGCTCGCTCTGCCGAAGAGATGCTCTACCTCGCGATGGAAGATTTCAGAATCGACATCATGGTGGGTAAGGGGGCCGGAGCGACATCGATTCCTCTGGATATCGCTCCCTTTACTCTCGTTGGCGCAACGACCCGCTCGGGGCTCCTTCCTAACCCGCTCCGCGATCGCTTCGGGTTCACGGCTCATCTTGAGTTCTATGACGAGGCCGAGTTGGAGCGCGTCATTGCGCGCACGGCAGGGATGCTTGATCTCGACATCGATAAAGAGGCTGTGGCGGAGATCGCCGGGCGATGCCGGGGCACTCCGCGTATTGCGAACCGGCTGCTGCGTCGCGTCCGGGACTATGCGCTCGTGAACGACACAGCCGCGAGCAAGCATGCCGTGCGTGCGGCACTTGAACTTTACGACGTTGACGAACGGGGACTCGACCGCCTCGACCGGGCGGTCATGATGACTGTCCTCGAACGCTTCGACGGCGGACCAGTTGGCCTCAGCACTTTGGCGGTATCGGTCGGTGAAGAGGCTGAGACCGTAGAGTCGGTCGTTGAACCGTTCCTCGTGCGCGTTGGTTTGCTCACGCGAACGCCCCGTGGGCGAGTAGCGACACGGGCGGCGTGGGATCACTTCGGGATGACCGACAGGAATTCGAGCCCGGCTAGCGATGAACTATAGTTTTACTGGCTTAACACGCGCCTCAGCTTGAGCGCCAGGCCCACAGACCAACCGAAAGGTACCTCATGGATCCGCTTTCTATTGCGATGCTCGCCATTCTCGGCGTGCTCATCTTCTTCATGTTCCGCAACAGCCGCAAGCGCAAGGCTCAGATGGAAGAGCTGCGCGACCAGATGGTTCCCGGCGTAGAAGTAATGACCAACTTCGGTCTCTTCGGAACGCTCATCACGATGGACACCGTCAAGAACGAAGCTGAGATCGAGATCAGCAAGGGTGTCGTCGTCAAGGTTCACAGCCAGACTCTCGCGAAGGTCGTCACTGAAGACGTCGTCGAAGATGGCGCTCCGCGCTCCGTCGAGGAAGCAATGGAGATTGCTAACCGAGAAGCTGCAGAGCGCGAAGCTGCATCGAATGACTCGACTGATTCTTCAACCCCTGAGTTCGGCGAGCTCTCCGACTCGAAGGACGACAAGTCCTCAAAGTAGAGGAACGTCGCCTGTAACCCACTAGTGTTGAGAGTCGTCCTACCCGAGGGTGGCTGTCCAACGGCGTGCGATTCTGCACTGCTCTGTCAAGAAAGCTGAGTCAAATAGGTGGCAAGAACAACCCCTGTGAAGAATGCCTGGCGGGCCATAGTCTGGCTCACAGCAATCACGGTGGGATTCACCGTCTTAGTTGGCGCTGGCTCCATCTTCGGTACGGCATCCTGGGCTCCCAAGCTCGCCCTTGACCTTCAGGGCGGAACGCAAATCGTTCTCGCCCCGCAGCTCGAAAGCGGACAAACCGTCTCGGGCGAGCAACTCGCTCAAGCCGTGTCGATCATTCGTGACCGTGTTGACGCCAGTGGAGTCTCCGAAGCCGAGATCACCACGCAGGGTGCGAGCAACGTCGTGGTATCCATTCCCGGAACCCCGGATGACGAGACCCTGAAGCGCATTCAGGCGTCCGCCAAGCTCGAGTTCCGCCCAGTTCTCTATACAGAGGTAGCGGGCACTGCTGTCGCCGAAGAGACACCGGACCCGGCGACGACGGATGCTCCGGAGGGCGAGACCGCCACTCCTGAGCCCACACTCGCGACAACTCCCACCGCAACGCCGACTGACGCCAGCGACTTGAACTGGATCACCGAAGCTCTGTTCGATGAGTACAGCAACTTTGATTGCTCGTCGCTCGACAACTTCAGTGTTGCGCCGGCGGACGAAGCGCTGATCACGTGTGAAGCCGATGGTTCGTTCAAATACATCCTCGGCCCGGTTGAGGTTGAAGGAAGCACGATCACTGATGCTTCAGCAGGTCTTGTCTCGAGCTCGCAGGGCATCAGCACTGGCCAGTGGGGCGTCTTCCCCACCTTCAACGCCGAGGGAACCACCGCTGTTGCGGACATGACGACCCGTCTCTTCGGCTTCGATCAAACTGATCCTCGCAATCGCTTCGCAATCGTTCTCGACGGCCAAGTAATTTCGGCACCGACCACTCAGGGCATCATCACCGGTGGTAACCCGCAGATTTCGGGGAGCTTCACGCAGGAGTCAGCGGAGATTCTTGCTGACCAGCTGAAGTTCGGTGCGCTTCCGATCGGCTTCGAGGTTCAAAGCAGTGAGAACATCTCTGCCACGCTCGGTGCCGCGCAGCTGAACTCGGGTCTTATTGCTGGCCTTATCGGTCTGCTGCTCGTCGTTATTTACTCGCTCTTCCAGTACCGCCTCCTTGGTCTCGTCACCGTGGCATCACTCATTGTGGCCGGTGTCCTCACCTACCTCGTGATTGCGTATCTCTCCTGGCGTCATGGATACCGTCTGTCTCTGGCCGGTGTCGCTGGTTTGATCGTCGCTATCGGTTTCACTGCCGACTCGTTCATCGTGTACTTCGAACGAATTCGCGATGAGCTCCGTGACGGACGTTCGTTGACCGGTGCTGTCGAAGCGGGATGGAAACGTGCGCTTCGCACTATCTTCGCCGCGAAGGCCGTGAACCTGCTCTCGGCAGTTGTTCTCTTCGTCCTCGCCGTCGGAAACGTTCGTGGGTTCGCCCTCACTCTGGGAATCACCACCGTTATTGACGTGCTGGTAGTGGTGCTCTTCACTCACCCGATGTTGCAGCTGCTCTCTACGACTCGGTTCTTCTCGAGCGGGCATCCTTTGAGCGGACTTGACCCTAATGCGCTCGGCGCTGTTTACCGCGGTCGGGCACAGTTCCGCACTCCCGTCGCGGCCAAGAACAAATCGGGCGCGAGTCGCGAAGCTGCTCGCCGCCAAACAATCGCTGAACGAAAAGCTGCTGAACTGGCCGGCTCTGCCCGAGATTCCAGCTTAGATGGAAAGGACTCCTGATGGCTAGCTTCTCTAAGTTTGGCAACGACCTCTACACCGGCGATGTCTCGATCAACTTCATCGGACGCCGCAAGGTCTGGTATGCCCTCGCAGCAGTACTGCTCGCCGTGTCAATTATCGTTCCGGCGCTTCGAGGCGGATACGTCTTTGGCATCGAATTCACTGGCGGTTCGCAATTCCAGATCGACTCCGTTGAGGCACTCACCGACCCTGAGACAAGTGCTGAAGCTCAGAACCTCGCAACCGACACTGTGATCAGTGTCGTCGGCGACGCGGAACCTAAAGTCACGGTCATTGGCACAAGTTCGTTGCGCGTTCAGACCGAGCAACTTGAGACAGATGAGTCCAACGAGGTTCGTGACGCGCTTGCCGGAGCATTCAACGTTGATACAGACCTCGTCGCTGCATCCTTCGTAGGTCCATCATGGGGCGCCGACATTACTGGATCTGCCCTGCGCGCACTCGTAGTGTTCATCGCTCTCGCCGCAATCATGATGGCGATCTACTTCCGTACGTGGAAGATGTCGATCGCGGCGATGATCGCGCTACTACACGACATCGTGATCACGGCGGGTGTCTACGGAATCTTCGGGTTCGAGATCACGCCGTCCGCGGTGATCGGATTCCTCACTATTCTCGGGTTCTCGCTGTACGACACGGTCGTTGTGTTTGACAAGATTCGGGAAAATACGTCGGAGGACGGCTCTGAATCCCGTCGTACCTTCGCTGAGTCCGTGAACCTCGCTGTCAACCAGACTCTCGTGCGTTCGATCAATACCGGAGTTGTTGCAGCGCTGCCCGTTGCCGCCATCCTCTTTATCGGCGCGTACGTTCTGGGTGCTGGAACGCTGCGCGACATCGCGTTGGCCCTGTTCATCGGTATCGTCGTCGGCACGTACTCGACCATCTTCATCGCCGCTCCGCTGTACGCGCAGTTCCGTCAGAACGAGCCGGACATCCTCAGCCGCACGAAGCGACTGACGGCTGCTCGCGCCGCTGACAAGGGCAACAAGTAGCCACGATGGGCGAACGGCAGTGTGTGCGTTCGCAGGCGGCTGAGTCCGCTCTGATCGACTATGTCTTTGCTCGTGCCCAACACAACCTAGAATCAAACTAGGGGGTAGAGGGATGAGCGAAGCGCAACAGTCATCAGCTTCTTTTCGTGCGCTACTTCCGCGCCTGTTCTCTCGAGCTCAGCCGGCAGGTTCTGTCGAGAAGCTCCTGCGCACGGTAAAGACGAGCCATCCGAAGGCGAACCTTGCGCTTATCGAGCGTGCCTATGCGGCAGCTTTTCGGGCGCACGACGGTCAGAAACGCAAGAGTGGCGAGCCGTACATCACTCATCCGATCGCTGTCGCGCAGATTCTAGCGGAGCTGGGAATCGGTGAGAAAACGATTGCGGCAGCGCTTCTTCACGACACCGTAGAAGACACGGCCTACTCGCTCGACGAACTCCGTCTCGAGTTCGGCGATGAGATCGCGATGCTCGTCGATGGCGTGACGAAACTCGACAAGGTCAAGTACGGCGACAGCGCCCAAGCTGAAACTGTACGAAAGATGATCGTCGCGATGTCGAAGGACATCCGCGTGCTGGTGATCAAGCTTGCTGACCGTCTCCACAATGCGCGCACGTGGGGCTTTGTTCCTCATGAGTCCGCATCACGCAAGGCGCAAGAGACTCTAGAGATTTACGCCCCGCTCGCGCACCGCCTCGGTATTCAAGCGATCAAGCTTGAACTCGAAGATCTTTCTTTCGCAGTGCTGCATCCAAAAATCTACGTCGAGATTGAGAGTCTCGTCACCAAACGGACTCCACAGCGCGACGAGTTCGTCAAGCAAGTGATTGCTTCTGTGAAGGATGACCTCCGCACCTCTCGCATTAAGGGTGCGGTCGCGGGGCGTCCGAAGCAGTACTACTCGATCTACCAGAAGATGATCGTGCGCGGTCGTGAGTTCGATGAGATCTATGACCTCGTAGGCATTCGGGTTCTGGTCAATTCTGTGCGCGATTGCTATGCCGTGCTCGGCTCCATTCACGCCCGGTGGAATCCGATCCCTGGTCGCTTTAAGGATTACATCGCGACGCCGAAGTTCAACCTCTATCAGTCGCTTCACACCACCGTTATTGGTCCGCAGGGCCGTGCTGTAGAGATCCAGATTCGTACGAATGAAATGCACCACCGCGCTGAGTTCGGTGTGGCGGCGCACTGGAAGTACAAGGATCGCGCGGCGGGCAAAGCAGTCGAGTCCGGCCCCGCTGACAACGACATGGCGTGGCTCGCGCACATCACCGACTGGCAAGCGGAGACCTCTGACCCGAGCGAGTTCCTCGAATCTCTGCGGTTCGAGATCGGCGCAAAAGAGGTGTACGTTTTCACGCCACAGGGCAAGGTTATTGGGCTGCCGGCGGGCGCAACTCCCGTTGACTTCGCGTATGCCGTGCACACCGAAATCGGTCACCGCACTATGGGCGCTAAAGTCAACGGTCGGCTCGTGCCGTTGGAGACTGCCCTGACGAGTGGCGATTCCGTGGAAGTGTTCACTTCGAAGAGTCCGGATGCTGCGCCTAGCCAAGACTGGCTAGGTTTCGTCAAAAGCACCCGAGCTCGCAACAAGATTCGAGCGTGGTTCACTAAGGAACGCCGCGACGAAGCTATTGAGCAGGGTAAAGACGCGATTGCTCGTGCCATGCGCAAGCAAAACATGCCGCTTCAAAAGCTCATGAGCCAGGAGTCGTTCGCTGAGCTCGCTGCGACGATGCGGTACGAAGACGTCTCGGCGCTGTACGCCGCAGTCGGCGAAGGCCACATCTCGACGCAGTCAGTCATCGAGAAGCTAGTGGGATCGCTCAGCAGCGGCACCGAGGAAGACGAGGGGGAGCTGTCCTTCCCCGCGGCGGGCAAGCTGCGCCCTTACAAGCACTCCGACTCTGGAATCCTCGTTCGTGGTGCGCCCGACATTCTGGTCAAGCTCGCGCGTTGCTGCACTCCGGTTCCCGGTGACGGCGTTGTCGGCTTCATCACTCGCGGTGCGGGTGTCTCGGTGCACCGTGACGACTGTAAGAACGTGCAGTCGCTCCTAGACGAACCTGAGCGCATGATCGACGTCGAATGGGCGCCGACATCCAAAAGTCTTTTCTTGGTTCAGATTCAGGTTGAAGCGCTCGACCGCGCTGGCTTGCTGTCTGACATCACCAAGGTGCTCAGCGAAACGCACGTCAATATCCTGTCAGCGACAGTGAACACCTCGACGGCTCGGCTTGCGATCAGCAAGTTCGTGTTCGAGATGGGGGATACGACACACCTCGACCGCGTGCTCAACGCGGTACGTCGCGTGGATGCTGTCTACGACGTTTACCGCGTCAACAGCGGCTAAGAGGCCGTCACGCCGCGGTCGCGGGTTTGCCCAGCGCCGCTAGTCGCTCGAGCGCGACGCGCTTTTGGGGCAAGTTTCGGCGTGCGTTCAGAACGGTAGCGCATTCCTCGTATCCGAAGCCGCCGTCCGCCATCAGGGTGCTGACCGCGGCTCTCTCACGAGGACCGAAGGGTTCGCTGAAGCGCGCAATATCGAGCACCGTTCGTAGTCGTGACGTCACGCTGACGCCAGAGACCGTATCGATGTCCTCCGCGCCGATAACCACTTCTCGTACTACGGCGTTGAGAGTGCCGTGCGGCCGCGTACGAGCGCCGATAGCGACGCACAACTCATAGCGCACCGGGGGATTGAGCGTTGCCGCCCACACCCATGCTGCGGTCATGCGTTCTGCGATGATTCGGGGATCGAGAACGACAGCCAGAGCACGCGCACGCAAGTGAATGGTGTCGAACTCGTCTATCGGGCAAAAGCAGCTATCGAGGGCGTACAGCTCGCCATCGAGAGCTGCACACTGCAGCTCTGCCAGAGGTAAGTCGTGCGCGCTGAGTACGGGAGGCAGTCGAGGTGTCATACCTCAATGGTGCGTGCCGCAACGACTGCTCAGGCACCCAGAGTCTGGTTCAGTGGAGAACCAGAACCCTGTGGACAGATGGTTACTTGAGGGCGCCCAGCCATGCCTTGCGGGCATCGAGAGCATCCTGCGCGGCTGCAATCTTTTTCGCATCCTTCGTGGCCTGAGCTTCTGCCAGTTCAGCTTCAAGCTTCTGAATCGCTTCGTTGAGCTGGCCCAGGAAACCCTCGGAGCGCTCTTGGCGCTCGGGGTTGTTCTTGTTCCAGTGATCTTCATCGAGCTTACGAACTGCCGCCTCGACCTTGCGCAGCCGATCCTCAGCCACCTTGATCTTGTCGCGAGGAACCTTGCCAATTTCGTCCCAGCGCTTCTGGATGGAGAACAGCGCCTTCTTGGCCTGTGCCCGGTCCGTAGCGGTGAGGAGCGGTTCGGCTTCCTCAAGAAGCGCCTTCTTCAGTTCCCAGTTAGCGGTGAACTCGACGTTGTCTTGTGCATCAATTTCAGACTTAGCCGAGTAGAGAACGTCTCCGGCCTGCTTGAACTTGGCCCACAGGGCGTCGTCGAACTTCTTGCCTGCGCGGCCTGCGGCCTTCCACTGGTCGAGCAAGCGGCGATAGGTCGGGATGCCGTCGGCGCCCTGAGTGACGAGTGCTTCTGCCTGATCAACAAGCGCTTGCTTGTCGGCGCGGGCCTTTTTGTGCGCAGAGTCGAGCTCGGCAAAGAATGCGCGACGGTGTGAGTCAATAGTGCTGCGAGCGGCACGGAATCGCTTCCACAGTTCGTTGGCCTCGTTCTTGGGCAGGCGCGGGCCATCTGTCTGATGTGCCTTCCAGCGCGCGAAGATGTCATCCATCTGAGCAGTAACTTGCTTCCACTGTGCCTTGGCAGGATCGGCGGCCGCAAGCGTTTCGGCTTCGACTACGAGAGCGGTGCGCACGGTGATTGCTTCCGCAAGCGCGGCCTTCGCTTCTTCGCTCTGCTTCTCGGTCAGCTTCGAGACCGAACCACCGAGGGCTTCGACGCGAGTGTGAAGAGCAGCCAGGTCGCCGACGGCGCTGGCTGTGCTGATGGACTCCTTGAGAGCCTTGATGGCCTTAGCGACGTCAGACGCCGGAGCGCCGTTTTTAACCCGCTGCTCGAGCAGGGTCACCTGACCGGCCAGCTCGTGGTACTTGCGGGTGAAGTAGGCCAGGGCCTCTTCGGGAGTTCCGTCGGGGTATTGACCGACGGCACGTTCGCCAGTGGCCTCTCGGACGAAAACGGTACCCGTCTCGTCGACGTGTCCCCACTCGTTCTGCTCTTGTGTAGCCAATTACTTCACCTTGCTGCTTGTGCCGGAAGTCGCTGCCGGGTTACCCAAGCTTAGGACAACCACGCTATCGGTCGCTGACGCTGTTACTGGATCGTGAAGCCCGTGATGCTTGTGGCAATCACCGGTGCTCCGTCTTGGGCATCATCCACAATGCCGCCAGCGACGATCTCTGATTGGAGAGCGTCGAGCCCTGAGGTGACCTGACCGACGATGCTGTAACCGCCGGCGGTGTCATCAGGAATGATCGCATCGTTGTAGACGATGAAGAACTGGCGCCCGTTGGAGAACGCGTCGTCTCCGGTGCGAGCGATGGCGATGGTGCCGGCAGGGTAGAACCCGCCGACTCCCGCGTTCTCGATGGGGCCGTATGCGTAGTTCGGGTCGCTAGCGCCAGTGCCATCGAGAGAACCGCACTGGATGAGGCCGGCAGTTTCAGTGTCGACCATGCGGTGGCAAGTGGTTCCTTCGTAGTAGCCAGAGGCGGCGGAATCGACGAGGGACGATACGGCCTGGGGTGCGGCGGCTCCATCGAGTTCGACACCGAGAACGACATCGTTCAACGTCAGTTCGCCGGTCCACGTGCGCGCTTCGGCAAGGGCGAGATCGGGAACATCGCCCACATTGCCGGGTTCGGTCGCCTCGGCTTCGGGCGTGAACGACGGGGCGGGCTCTGGCATACCGGGGCCCGAAGAGAAGTAGAAGACCTGAGCGGTTGCGACGAGAGCGATGATGACGAGACCCACGCCGACAGCAAGCACGTTGTCGCGCTTGCGTCGCGCGATGGTGGCTTCGTGAACCGAAGCACGAGCCGTGTACTGGCGCAGTCGTTCCCGAGCTTCTCGTTGCTCGCGTGAATGCTTCTTGCTGGATGCCACCATTACTCCTTGAAGAATCGCGGATTTCGCCGCTGTCGTAGGAACGCCACAATGAACCTTACGGTCTGGTGGGAACCTCGACCAAACGCCACGACGAGCGGGCGTAATGAGGGCGTGCTGTGCGGATGGTCGGTGCAGCCGATTACGATTGCCTTATGGACGGTTCCGCAACTCTGCACAGCGGAGCAACACCTCTCGCAGTGCGCATGCGGCCGCTCACTATTGACGAGATAGTCGGTCAAAAGCATTTGCTGCAGCGCGGGTCACCGCTCATGCGCTTGGCTTCGGATGCCGAGGGCAGCCATGGTTCGGCATCCATCATTCTCTGGGGCCCGCCCGGCACGGGCAAGACCACCATCGCAAAGGCCATCGCTCGCGGCTCGCAGCGCAAGTTCGTCGAGCTCTCTGCTGTAACCGCTGGAGTCAAAGATGTTCGCCAGACCATGGAGGAGGCGTTGACCGCTCGCGACCTCTATGGCGTTTCGACGGTGCTATTCCTTGACGAGATTCACCGTTTCACCAAGGCGCAACAGGATGCGTTGCTTCCCGGGGTCGAAAACGGCTGGGTCATTCTTATTGCAGCCACTACCGAGAACCCGTCGTTCTCCGTGATTTCTCCTTTACTGTCGCGCTCGTTGCTCCTTACGCTCAACCAGCTCGACGACACCGATCTCGGAGAACTCGTCGACCGCGCGGTCAGCGACCCCCGCGGGCTCAAAGACGCTGTTGTGCTCGACCCCGAGGCTCGCGCACTGCTTATCCGGCTGTCGTCGGGCGACGCGCGCCGAGTCTTGACTGCGCTTGAAGCATCCGCGGTCTCGGCTGCTAACGACGAAGACGCGGCCTCACCCGCCGTGGTGACGGCTGAACATGTCGCCAACGCGGTCGATAGAGCTTTGTTGCGCTACGACAGGCAAGGCGACGAGCACTACGACGTGATTAGCGCCTTCATTAAGTCGGTCCGTGGCTCGGACGTCGACGCGGCGCTGCACTATTTGGCTCGCATGATTGAAGCGGGGGAGGATCCTCGCTTTATCGCGCGCCGCGTGATCATTAGCGCTGCTGAAGACGTGGGCGTTGCTGACCCGCAGGCGCTCGTCATCGCGGTCGCTGCCGCCGACGCCGTGCAGCTCATCGGCATGCCCGAGGGCCGCATTCCGTTAGCCGAAGCTGTCGTCTATCTAGCGACAGCGCCGAAGTCGAACGCTGCTTACTCCGCTCTGGATGCCGCGATCGCCGATGTACGCGCCGGCAAGATCGGTCGAGTTCCGAAGCCTCTTCGTGACGCGCACTATCCCGGGGCGAAGCGTCTCGGGCATGGAAAGGGCTATCGCTATTCCCACGATTCCGAGTTCGGAGTGGTGAAGCAGCAGTATCTCCCCGACGTGCTGAAAGGTACGGAGTATTATACGCCGACGAACAACGGCAACGAGCGTGAAGTGTCGGCGCGCTTGGCCAAACTGCGCGAGATTATTCGCGGCGAGTGATCTAGCGAGACGCCGTGCGGTTGAGGCGTGGCGATTCGTCGCTTGGCAGAGCTCGGCGTGGTAGAGTTATGCGTCCCAACGATACGGTTTCGGCGCGCGGCTGCAATGGAATCGAATATCGCGGAACACAGGTCTGTAGCCGACCAGGTTCCCTAGGGTCATCCCTCTTCTTTCGTCTGGTGTGTTGTGCACGCGCGTTCGCGTGCGAGTGATCACCAGATTGTTCTTACTTGAATCAATCGAAAAGGATCCTGTGTCTACTAAGTCACGTACCCGTAGCAAGACTCGCCTTTCGCGTGCACTGGGCATCGCCCTCACGCCGAAGGCAGCTAAGTACCTCGAAAAGCGCCCCTACGCTCCCGGTGAGCACGGCCGCACCAAGCGCAAGCAGGACAGCGACTACGCTGTTCGTCTTCGCGAGAAGCAGCGCCTACGTGCCCAGTACGGCATCCGCGAAGCTCAGCTGAAGATTCAGTTCGAGGAAGCTCGCAAGACTGCTGGCCTCACCGGTGAGAACCTGGTTGAGCAGCTTGAAATGCGTCTCGACGCACTGCTCGTTCGTTCGGCGATCGCTCGTACGACCGCTCAGGCTCGCCAGATGATCGTTCACCGCCACATCTTGGTTGACGGCCAGCTCGTTGACCGTCCGTCGTTCCGCGTCAAGCCCGGGCAGCTCATGCATGTCAAGGCTCGCAGCGAAGGCATGGAAATTTTCCAGGTCGCCGCAGCAGGCGGACACGTTGATGTTCTTCCCAAGACCCCCGGCTACCTCGAGGTAGAAATCGACAAGCTGCAGGCACGTCTCGTACGTCGCCCGAAGCGCGCCGAGGTTCCTGTGACCTGTGAAGTTCAGCTCGTTGTTGAATACTACGCAGCACGCTAACTAGCGAAAGAAAGGGCCGGAGCATTTGCTTCGGCCCTTTCTCGTTTTCCGGCGCCGTTCGATGCCAATGTCGAATAGCGTGTACATATACATTTCTTCAGAGTGATCGGAGTAGCCATGACTGGCGGAGATATCGCAGGGCTCATCGCGGCCGGAGTGTTCGCAATTTTGGTCGGGTTGCTGGCCGTGCCACTGCTGAAGTTGGGCAAAGTGTTCGATGAGACGAGCACAGCCATTCGCGGCGTGAGCGACAACCTTGACCCAATGCTGACGGAAGCGACAACGACGATCTCAGAAACCAATCGACAGATCGCTCGGGTCGACGCGATCACGCGCAACGTGGAAGAAACGACGGGCAACATCTCAGCCCTGGTGGCTCTCGGCGCGGCCACGGTTGGTGGCCCTCTGATCAAGATCGCGGGCTTTAGCGCCGGCGTTCGTGCTGCTGTTCTGGGTCTTCGCCCTAAGAGCCGCCGCTGAGCCCGCTCGACCACCTAAACTAATACGGTTCGTGTATCCCCAATCTGAAGGAGAAATATGAAAGGCGCAGTCCTTTTCGTCGCAGGAATTGCCGTCGGTTTCGTGGCAGCACATCAAGTAGCCAAGACTCCAGAGGGCAAACAGTTCTTCTCAGATGTTGACTCCAAGGCTCGCGAGTTCACCAGTGCCGTCGTTGATGGCTACCGTGAGCGCGAAGCAGAGCTTCGTGATGCCGTAGCGGATGTCGAAGAAGCGGTTTCCGAATTCACGAAGCGTTCTTAGCACCACCATCAGGGCCCTTGGGCCGCAGTATTTAGTTCCCCGGGGATCCCATGCAAACCGCAGAAATTCAGAAACGTTGGCTGACCTATTTTGGTGAGCGCGGCCACACCGTAGTACCGTCGGCTTCGCTCGTCAGTGACGACCCGACATTGCTCTTTACCGTGGCCGGCATGGTCCCGTTTGTCCCGTACCTGACGGGGCTTGTTCCCGCGCCGTACGATCGCGCAACAAGCGTTCAGAAGTGCATTCGCACCTTGGACATTGAAGAGGTTGGCAAAACGCCACGCCACGGCACGTTCTTCCAAATGAACGGCAACTTCTCCTTCGGCGACTACTTCAAGAAGGAAGCTATTCAGTTCGCGTGGGAGTTTCTCACCAGCGCGGAAGACGATGGCGGGCTCGCGTTCCGTCCCGAAGACCTCTGGGTCACCGTGTACGAAGACGACGACGATGCTGTGGCGTACTGGAAAGAGACCGCAGGGTTGCCCGACGAGCGCATCCAACGTCTGGGCATGGACACCAACTACTGGTCCACCGGACAGGCCGGTCCCGCCGGGCCGTGCTCCGAGATCTTCTTCGACCGCGGGCCCGCCTATGGTGCAGAAGGTGGCCCCGCCACCGACGACGACCGCTACGTCGAAATCTGGAACCTCGTGTTCATGCAGTACTTGCGTGGCGAAGGCAAGGGCAAGCAGTTCCCCATTCTTGGCGAGCTGCCGAAGCAAAACATCGACACCGGCATGGGTCTCGAGCGCGTTGCGTTCTTGAAGCAGGGCGTCGAGAACATGTACGAGATTGACCAGGTTCGCCCGGTCCTCGATAAAGCTGCGAAACTCTCCGGCCGCACCTACGGTGCCGATCACGAGGCTGACGTTCGCTTACGCGTTGTCGCTGACCACGTGCGTTCGAGCCTCATGCTCATTTCGGATGGCGTGACCCCCAGCAACGAAGGCCGCGGCTATGTGCTGCGTCGCCTGCTCCGCCGCACCGTGCGCGCAATGCGCCTGCTCGGTGTTGAAGGCGCGACGTTCGCCGAACTCTTCCCCGAGTCGCGCGACGCCATGAAGGCGGCATACCCCGAGGTCGAGAAAGACTACGATCGCATTTCGCGCATCGTGCTCGCCGAAGAAGATATCTTCTTGCGCACCCTCGCCAGCGGAACCACCATTCTCGACACCGCTGTAGAACACACCAAGCAGTCGGGGCTCGCTGAACTTCCCAGCGATACCGCTTTCCTCTTGCACGACACCTTTGGCTTCCCGATCGACCTCACTCTCGAGATGGCAGCAGAGGCTGGCCTCAGCGTTGACCGCGAGGCGTTTGACACGCTCATGAAGCAGCAGCGCGACCGTGCGAAGGCCGATGCGAGTTCGAAAAAGCAGCACCTCGCCGACCTTTCCGTGTACAGCGCATTCCGTGCGCTCGGCGAGACAACGTTCACCGGGTACGAGAATCTCGAGACCGAGTCCAGCGTCATCGGCATCATCGTTGATGGTGTGTCGGTAAACCGCGCGACCACCGGTCAAACAGCAGAAGTGATCTTGGCTGAGACCTCGCTCTACGCTGAGTCCGGCGGTCAGGAAGCCGACGCCGGCGCGATCGTCGGCGCTAGCTTCCACCTTGAGGTTCTTGATGTTCAGCGTCCCGTGAAGGGACTCATCAGCCACAAGGTCACCGTCACTGCCGGCGAGGTCGGAGTCGGAGATCCAGCGAGTGCGCTCGTGGATGCTGACTGGCGTCGCGGCGCGACTCAAGCGCATTCGGCGACCCACGTCATCCATGCAGCGCTGCGTCAGATTTTGGGTAAGGACGCTCACCAGTCTGGTTCGTACAACAAGGCTGGCTACATGCGTCTCGACTTCTCGTGGTCGCAGGCGTTGTCGGCTGAGACCAAAACCGAGATCGAAGAAGTTGCAAACACTGCAGTGCGTGACAACCTCGAGGTATCGACGCGCATCATGGCTTTGGACGATGCCAAGGACCTCGGCGCTATGGCGCTGTTCGGTGAGAAGTACGGCGACACGGTGCGCGTTGTAGAAATCGGTGGCCCCTGGTCGCTCGAGCTCTGCGCGGGTACCCACGTTGCGCGCTCGTCGGAGATCGGCCTCATCTCGCTCGTCGGAGAGTCATCGGTCGGCTCCGCCAACCGTCGTATCGAATCGCTCGTGGGCATGAATGCGTTCCGCAACTTTGCAACCGAGCGCGCCATCGTGAACGAGCTCACCACCAACTTGAAGACGCCGCGCGAACAACTGCCCGACCGCATTTCGGAGCTTCTGGCCAACCTCAAGGCTGCCGAACGAAAGATCGCTCAGCTCGAAGCTGGTCAGCTTTCGCAGCGCGTTCCCGCTCTCGTCGAAGCGGCTCAGGTAGCAGGGCATGTGAAGGCTGTCGTCGAGAACGTGGGCGAACTGCCCTCTACCGACGACCTGCGCGGTCTTGTTCAGTCTGTTCGCGAACGACTTGGCTCCGAAGCGGCGGTGGTGGCGCTAGCGGCAACCGTCGGCGAAAAGCCTGCCGTGA
The DNA here is from genome assembly GCF_059767345.1 of Salinibacterium sp. VpJ6. Taxonomy (NCBI): domain Bacteria; kingdom Bacillati; phylum Actinomycetota; class Actinomycetes; order Micrococcales; family Microbacteriaceae; genus Salinibacterium; species Salinibacterium sp. VpJ6. Next base: position 315,028 of record NZ_JBSOQL010000001.1, on the reverse strand, counting down.
TCGTGGCTACGAACGATGCGTCGCGCGCTCACGGCTTCGCTGCCGGTGCTTTGGCTAAGGCAGCGGCTGGCGTGCTTGGGGGTGGCGGTGGCGGCAAGCCCGACATCGCGCAGGGCGGTGGCGCTAACCCCGCCGCTATCCCGGATGCTCTCGCCCTTATTTTGTCGACACTTTCGGCATAGTTGATGCGTTCCGGTACCCGGATCGGCGTTGACGTCGGCAAGGTGCGAGTGGGAGTTGCTCGAAGCGACCCTCATGGGATGCTGGCGACCCCGGTAGAAACAGTGCAGCGTGCCAAGGCGAGCGTGAAGCGTGTGCTCAAGTTTGCGGTGGAGCACGACGCTGTGGAGATCGTGGTGGGCCTTCCCATCGCGCTCTCGGGGCGCGACACCGCATCCACGGGGGATGCACGGGCGTTTGCGCAACAGTTGGCGGATCGCTCTGAGTTGCCCGTGCGCTTGGTAGATGAGCGGATGACCACGATGTCGGCACAGACAGCGCTGCGCGCATCCGGTCGCACGACAAAGAACTCACGGTCGGTCGTCGATCAGGTTGCCGCCGTTATAATTTTGCAACATGCCCTCGACTTCGAGCGTTCGGCGGATCGACCGCCGGGAGAGCTCGTAGAACCGACGCAAGGATCGTAAATCATGGCCGATGAACCGAGCTGGGACGACATCTTCAGCGATCAACCCGGTGCGGGTGCGCCGAAATCGGCTCGCGATGCTGCTGCCCATGGCACTGAGCGTTCACCTGAAGAGTCCGCAGCCGCTGCGAATCCAGAGTCGGCGACTCCGGACTCTGCGACGAATGCGGGCGTGACCCCGGCAACTTCCAGCAACGGCCAGCCGATGACGCGGCGCGAAGCCCGCGCTGCTCAAGAAGCTCGCGAGGCCCAGCAGAACCAGACGTCACAGTTGCCGGCGGTGACTCAAGCCGCGCGGGAAGCTGAAGCGCTCGTCACTTTCGAAGAACTGACGGCGGGCACGGCTTCTGCCGGCGGCGGCGATCACGCTTCTGCGCAGCCGGCGTCCGTTGGCGACGGCGGTCGTCAGGATCCTCCGCGAGAAAAGCCTCGACTCGGCCTGATCATCGGCTTGCCCCTGCTCATCATTGCGCTAATCGGCGCTGGAGTTGTGGCGTACGGCTGGGTCAACTACGAAGACAAGATCCGCGAAATTATGGGCTGGGAACTCGCCAACGACTTCGAGGGCTCGGGCAATGGAGAAGAGGTCATCGTTACGGTGAACTCCGGCGACATCGGCTCTGATATCGCCCGCACTCTCAACGTTGCGGGCGTCACCATGACGTTTGACGCCTTCTACGACCTCTTGCTTGAGCAGGAGAGTGATCCCGCGTTCTTCCCTGGCAACTACGCGTTGCAGAAGGAGATGAGCGCACAATCAGCACTCGACGCGTTGCTTGATCCAGAGAACAAGGTGACAGACCGGTTGCTGATTACCGAGGGCACCACTCTGCCGAACGCGCTTGAGATCATCTCTGAGACGACGGGGATTCCGTTGGCTGAGGTGCAAGCTGCTTCCGAAGATCTCGAGCACTTCGGCTTGCCAACCGAAGCGATCAGCCTCGAAGGTTATCTCTTCCCGGCAACCTACGAACTTGACGGCGGTCAAGACCCGTATGCCGTACTCGACCTGATGGTCAACACGATGTACGAGAAGTTGGATGCCGCCGGGGTGGCGGTAGAGGATCGCTATCGCATCCTTACGATGGCGGCGCTCGTGCAACGTGAGGCGGGCCCGAACACCGACGACTTCTACAAGATTTCGCGGGTGTTCTACAACCGTCTCGATCAGGACATGCTCTTGCAGTCGGATGCGACCGTCGCCTACGGAACAGGCAATCTGCACACGGTATGGACGACCGATGCCGAACGCGCCGACGCTAGCAACCCCTACAACACGTACGCGAACCCTGGACTTCCCGTCGGACCGATTGGCCTCCCGGGCGAACTTGCGATCGATGCCGCTATCAACCCCGCCGCGGGAGATTGGCTGTTCTTCGTGCCGATCAACCTCGCCACGGGCGAAACCGTGTTTACAACGAATGTTGACGACCACGAGGCTGCAGCTCAACGTTTGCGCGACTGGTGTGCCGAGAGTGACGAAAATGGAAGCTATTGCTAGACAGTTCTGAACAGGCCCAGACTTCATCCGCGCGTTCGCGGCTTGCTGTGTTGGGATCGCCCATCACTCATTCGCTGAGCCCAGTCATCCACCGTGCCGCGTATTCGACGCTTGGATTTGACTGGGAATACGATGCCGTCGAGCTGTCGGGGGAGTCGTTGCCCGCTTTCATGGCCGCGCTCGACGGTCGCTGGCGTGGTCTTTCTCTCACGATGCCTCTCAAAAGGGACGTTGTGCCCTTGCTCGATTGGGCAGATCCGCTGGTCGAGCTCGTCGGCGGCGCCAATACAGTTGTCGTGACCGATGAAGGCCTTCGGGGCTACAACACGGATGTTGAAGGCGCGATGCGCAGCTTTCTCGACGCTGGTCTCTCTGACCTCGATAGCGTGTGGATTCTCGGCGCAGGGGCTACCGCTGCCTCACTTCTCGTCGCCGCGACTCGGATGGGCGCGACGACCGTAACAATTTTTGCGCGCACGCCGCAGAAGGCCGCGCCCCTGCAGGAGCTGGGTGAATCTCTTGGGGCGACGGTGGTGCTGCGGCACTGGGCAGAAGCGGCGAAAGAAGCCGAAGCTCCTACGATCATCATCACAACTGTTCCCGGCGGTGCGATGGATCTGAGTTTTTCGGAGAGCATCCGCACGACCGCGGCGTTATTCGATGTGGCCTACGACCCGTGGCCGAGCGCGGTCGCGCAAAGCTGGTTCGACGTTGGCGGTACCGTGATCTCTGGCCACGATTTGCTGATCAATCAGGCGATCGCCCAGGTGCGTATCTTTGCGGCGGGCACAGCCGATGTTCCGCTGGATCGAGAAGCGGATGCTATCGATGCCATGCGCGCCGCAATCGAAGTTCCTCACGGCCACGATCACTCGTAGTCACGCGCACAAGCCGCCTCCGCCGATGTGGGAGGATTGAAGAATGCTTCGATGGTTAACGGCCGGGGAATCGCACGGCCCCGAATTGGTTGCAATTCTTGAGGGGATGCCTGCGGGCGTTCCCATCTCTCCTGAACAAATTCAGGCGGATTTGGTGCGTCGCACGCTCGGCTACGGCCGCGGTGCCCGCATGAAGTTCGAGCAGGACGAGCTCACTCTCAGCGGCGGTATTCGCTTCGGACTCACGATGGGTAGCCCCGTCGCTCTGCGCATCGGCAATACCGAATGGCCGCGCTGGGTCGACGTCATGAGCCCTGTCCCGGTTGATCCGGAGACGCTGCCGAAGGGACGTGGTGCCGCGTTGACGCGGCCCCGTCCCGGTCATGCGGATCTCGTCGGCATGCAGAAATATGACTTTGCCGAGTCTCGCAATGTCCTTGAACGCGCTAGTGCGCGCGAGACCGCTGCGCGCGTCGCGCTCGGTGCTGTCGCCCGCGCGTTCCTCGAGGGGCTCGGTATCCGTCTGGTGAGCCACACGCTCTCCATCGGCACCGTGCGTTCGCCCGAAAGTAGTGCCCTGCCAGCGCCCGACGACGTGGCTACGCTGGATGCTGATCCACTGCGGTGTTTCGACCCTGAAACTTCCAAGCGCATGGTCGCAGAAGTCGATCTTGCTCACGAAGATGGCGACACTCTCGGCGGCGTCGTTGAGGTGCTCGTCTACGGTCTTCCTCCCGGGTTGGGGTCTTACACCCACTGGGATCGTCGTCTCGATGCTCAGCTTTCGGCGGCCCTCATGGGAATTCAAGCGATCAAGGGTGTCGAGGTCGGTGACGGCTTTGAGACCGCCGCACGCCGCGGTTCCGTGGCGCACGACGAACTCGTTCGCGACGATGACGGTATCTCTCGACTAAGCGACCGTGCTGGCGGTATCGAAGGTGGCATGACCACCGGTACCGTTCTGCGGGTTCGTGCGGCGATGAAGCCAATCTCTACGGTTCCGCGCGCTCTTCGCACCGTCGACGTTGCGACTGGAGAAGCAGCGGTTGCTCACCACCAGCGCTCCGACGTGTGTGCGGTTCCCGCATCCGGTGTTGTGGCTGAAGCCATGGTCGCCCTGACGCTCGCCAACTCAGTTCTTGAGAAGTTCGGTGGCGACTCTCTCGGCGAGACCAAACGTAATCTTGACGCGTACGTCGCGGCCATCCCGGACTCGCTCAGCACCACTCAGGCGTCCCGTGCTGAATGACGGTGGCGCCCTCGTGGTGATCATTGGCGCACCCGGATCAGGTAAAACCAAGGCCGGCAAAAAGCTTGCCAAGATCTTGGATGCTCCGCTCATCGACACAGACAAGGTCGTCGTAGCCTCGCACGGCCCGATCCCGGAGCTTTTCGCTGAGTTCGGGGAAGAGTATTTCCGTGAACGGGAACGCGAAGCGGTTGCGAATGCCTTGCTTGAACCCGCTGTCGTCACGCTGGGTGGGGGAGCGGTGCTCAATCTTGAGACCCGCGCCGACCTTGCATCGCATCGCGTCGTTCAACTAACGATGTCCAAGGCAGCCGCTCGACTGCGCATCGCCGGCACGAAGCGTCCCCTCGCGAAGAACGCGGACGAATGGGAAAAGCTTGTCGAAGCGCGACGCCCGATTTACGACGAGCTTTCGTCGCTCACGATCGACACCTCACTGAAGCCAATGGAGAAAGTCGCGCGCGAAATCGCCGACTGGTTGGGAACCCAACAGCAATGACTGAAACCACGATCATCCCGGTCGCCGGCGTGAATCCCTACGACGTTCTCATCGGTCGTGGCCTGTTGCCGCAGCTTTCGGAACAGCTCGGCCCGCGAGTAGCGAAGGTGCTCATCATTCACCCGCCGACGCTCGGTGCACGTGCGAATGCACTGCGTGAGTCGCTCTCGGAGAAATACGAAGTTCTTCTGGCCGAGATTCCGGACGCCGAAGACGCCAAGCGCGTCGAAGTAGCCGCGTTTTGCTGGCAGATCATGGGCCAAACCGACTTCACTCGCACGGATGCCGTCATCGGTTTCGGAGGCGGAGCAGCGACCGATCTGGCCGGTTTCGTAGCCGCGACCTGGCTGCGGGGCGTGAAGCTCATTCAGTGCCCGACGAGCGTCGCAGGTATGGTTGACGCCGCCGTCGGTGGCAAGACAGGAATCAACACCGCTGAGGGCAAGAACCTCGTGGGTGCGTTCTATGCGCCAAGCGCAGTCGTCGCCGATCTCGATGTGCTCGAAGATCTCCCACGCAACGAGATCTTGGCGGGGTTCGCCGAGATCGTTAAGTGCGGTTTCATCGGTGAGCCCGAGATCCTCGATCTGATCGAGGCTGATGTGGATGCCGTCACCGATCCTCACTCGGATTCCTTCCGTCGCGTCGTAGAGCTCTCGATCGGTCTCAAGGCTCGCGTTGTTGGAGAAGACTTCACCGAGACCGGTTTGCGCGAGACGCTCAACTACGGCCACACGCTGGGCCACGCCATCGAACATGCCGAGCGTTACCGCTGGCGCCACGGTGCTGCGGTATCGGTGGGAATGGTCTTTGCCGCAGAACTCGCGCACCTCGCTGGCTCGCTGAGCTCGGAGGTCGTTGACCGCCATCGCAGCATCCTGCAATCTCTGAGTCTTCCCATCGACTACCCGCTCGGCCGCTGGAACACGCTTCTCGCCACCATGCAGCGCGACAAGAAGGCCCGTGCTGGAATGATCCGCTTCGTGGTCCTCGATGCTGTGGGGCGCACCTCGATGCTCAACGGCCCTGACGAAGCAATGTTGTACTCCGCGTACCAAGAAGTCGGGGTCTAGCGGGCCTGCCTCGCTAGAGTGGAGCGGTGACTACAGTATTCGTGCTCAACGGGCCCAACCTCGGTCGGCTCGGCAGCAGAGAACCCGACGTGTACGGCGGTGGAACGCTCGTCGATCTTCAGGCTCAGCTTGAATCCCACGCCCAGACACTGCCCAACGCGGCATCCATCACTCTCGATTTTCGCCAGACGGACAGCGAAACCGAACTGATTTCGTGGCTGCACGAAGCGGTGGATGCTGGCGCGTCGGTCATCATGAACCCGGCTGCTTTCACGCACTATTCCTACGCGCTCCGGGATGCCGCAGCTCAGGTCTCCAGCGCCGGATTGCCCCTGATCGAAGTTCACATCACGAACCCGCACACGAGAGAAGAGTTCCGCCACACGAGCGTGATCTCGGGTGTGGCGACAGGCGTTATCGCGGGCTTCGGTTTTGAGTCCTATATTCTGGGCCTCGACGCGGTTGCACGACGACTCAGTTAGACTCGAACGTTGGTTTTTTCACTTCGGTGTCTCAATCGCGCTTTTGCTCGTTAACAGAAACGGATTTACGAATGGCCTCTACCGCTGACATCAAGAACGGCGTCGTTCTCAACATGGACGGTGGACTGTGGTCCGTTATCGAGTTCCAGCACGTCAAGCCGGGTAAGGGCGGAGCTTTCGTCCGGACCAAGGTGAAGAACGTGCGTACGGGCAAGATCGTAGACCGCACCTTCAACGCTGGCGCGAAGATTGAGACTGAGACCGTCGACCGGTCCGACTTTCAGTACCTCTACAAGGACGGCGAAAACTTCGTGTTCATGAACACGAGTGACTACGACCAAATCACGTTGAGCGAAGCCGCCGTGGGCGATGCCGCCAACTTCATGCTGGAGAACCAGAACGTCACGATCGCCCTGCACAACATGGAGCCGCTCTACGTAGAGCTTCCGGCATCCGTTGTTCTGGAGATCACGTACACCGAGCCTGGCCTGCAAGGCGACCGTTCGACCGGTGGCAGCAAGTCGGCAACCGTGGAGACTGGCTACCAGATTCAGGTACCGCTGTTCGTTGAACAGGGCACCAAGGTCAAGGTCGACACCCGCGATGGCGGCTACCTCGGTCGCGTGAACGACTAAATGGGAGCTCGCACCAAGGCGCGTAAGCGCGCGCTTGACGTTATGTACGGCGCAGACGTTCGCGGCGAGAGCATCAATGCTGCTCTTGCCGCCGAATCGACGCGTGCAATGGGTGAACCCGCTCGGGCCACCGCCTGGGCTTACGCGCAGGACATTGTCGTGGGCATCACCGAGCACGGCGAAGAAATCGATGAACTCATCGAAACGTACTCGCAGGGCTGGCCGTTGAACCGGATGCCGGCAGTCGACCGTGCGCTGCTGCGCATCGGCCTCTGGGAGATCATGTTCAACGATGAGGTTCCTGCGGGAGTCGCCATTTCCGAAGCTGTCGAATCGGCCAAGGTTCATTCGACAGAAGATTCAGCGGGCTTTATCAATGGATTGCTTGGTCGCATCGCGGCCAGCTTCGAATAGCCATTCTTATGTGACGTAGCGTTACGCGATTGCGTGACGCTACGTTACGGCCTCGGTAGCCATCGTGTGACCCGGGTCCTAGCGTTCAGGGATGAGTTCTTCTTCCCTCCGCGACAGCATCGCTTCTGATGCCCTCTCGGTCAGCATCTGCGGCCTCGCTCGAAGTTTCGGCGAGCGCCGGGTGCTCAACGATGTCTCGCTTGAGATTGCTCAAGGCGAGATCGTCGCGCTCATTGGTCCCTCTGGCTGCGGCAAGTCGACCCTATTGCGGCACATCGGGGGCTTGGATACCCCAACCGCGGGTTCGATCACCATCGGCGACGCTCCTGTCACGGGCTTGGATGCGCGGTCAGCGATCGCGTTTCAGGAGCCTCGGTTGCTTCCATGGCGTTCGCTCACTCGCAATGTTGAGGTCGGGTTGCCACGTACCCGTCGTGCAGCGAGTGACCGCGAGCGCGTTTCGCATCTTCTCGAGTTGGTGAAGCTCTCGGAGTCTGCGCACTTGCGGCCTCGAGAGATCTCGGGCGGCATGGCTCAGCGTGTCTCCCTCGCGCGCGCTCTGGCGCGCCAGCCAGGGGTGCTTCTGCTTGATGAGCCGTTCGGGGCCTTGGATGCGCTGACCCGGCTTGCGATGCAAGATCTGCTTCTGGAACTCCACGCCGCAGAGCCCGCGACCATTGTGATCGTCACGCACGATGTCGACGAGGCGCTCTACCTCGCCGACCGCGTCATTCTCTTGGGTTCGAGCCCCGCCGATTCCGCGGATGCTGTCTCTAGCGTGCGCGCGACCGTGACGGTCCCGGGGCATCGCCCCCGTGACCGGGGCAGCGCAGACCTTGCCGAGTTGCGAGCTGAGCTGCTTGAGGGACTCGGCGTTGCCACCCACCACCTCCCGGTGACGAGTAGCAGTTAGCTCCCTCGCCCGTCTTCACCGTTCTCCCCACACCCCCTAAAGGAAATTATGTCTCGCCGTTCTCTTTCATCACTTCTGACCGCGGGCGCTATAGCGCTCACCCTCGGACTCTCCGGTTGCGTAGCGGGCGAAGGCTCAGGTCTCGCTCCCGAAGCCACGGATAACGAGGGTGGCTGGAGCAGCGACACCCTTGCGGTCGACTTTGCGACCTACAACCCGCTCAGCTTGATCATTAAGGAAGAGGGGTGGCTGGAATCAACGCTCGGCGATGACGTTGAAGTGACATGGCTTCAGTCATCCGGTTCTGCCGCAGCAAACGACGCCTTGCGGGCGGGTGCTCTGGATGTCGGGTCTACCGCCGGTTCTGCCGCGTTGCTCGCGAGGGCCAACGGTTCGCCCATCAAAACCGTAGACGTGTACTCGCAGCCCAATTGGTCTGCCATCGTCGTCGCCGCAGACTCGCCCATTCAGTCTGCCGAAGATCTGCGCGGCAAGAACATCGGCGCGAATGCGGGTACTGACCCTTACTTCTTCCTGCTTCAGACGCTTGCCGAGTTCGACATCGGGCTTGATGAAGTCACGATCACTCAGTTGCAGCACGCGGACGGTAAGACGGCATTGGAGTCGGGCGCCGTGGATGCGTGGGCTGGCCTTGATCCGCTCATGAGCGCATCCGTCGTGAATGCGGGTTCGCGCATCGTGTACGACAACCCCGACTTCAATAGCTATGGCTTCCTCAACGCCACGGAGAGCTTCCTGGAGAAGTCTCCCGATCTGGCCCAGGTAGTCGTCGACGCGTATGAGAAGGCGCGTCAGTGGGCTGCGGAGAACCCGGATGACGCTGCGGCCATCTTTGCGGATGTCGCCGGTATCGATCTCCCCATTGCGAACTCGGTTCTGCTGGAGCGCACGAACCTCGCTATCGATCCTGCTCCCGGGCAGAAGCAGCTTGATGTCCTCGGCGTGATTGGTCCGATCTTCGTTGACTCGGGAGCGGTTGCCGAGCAATCGCAGATCGACGATGCTCTCGCGACGCTGTTCGAAACGACGTATGTCGACAGTGCGGACCCGAGCCGTGTCGCTGAATAGCCCGTTAAGCGTGTTGGAGCGGCCCGTCGTCACTGACGTCGCGGCCTCTCCGGCACCCGTGGAAACCAGTACACTGCGTCGTCGACGCTGGGTTCGCCCGGTTCTCCTGGGCGCGGTGCTTCCGCTGGCGCTGATCGCTCTCTGGCAACTCATCGCCACCTCGGGCCTTGTCGCCAGCTACCGTCTGCCGACACCGCTCAGTGTGTGGGCAGCCGGTGTGGACCTTTACGAGCGTGGTGTGCTCTACCAACACGTCGCGATTTCCACCCAGCGGGTGCTCCTCGGATTCGTGATCGGGTCAGTCGTCGGTCTCGCCTTGGCATCCGTTGTGGGGCTTTCGGCTCGAGTCTCAGAGTTCTTTGCTCCCACGTTGGGTGCTCTGCGTGCGGTGCCCTCTCTGGCTTGGGTGCCCCTTCTCGGGCTCTACCTCGGCTACAACGAAGATTCCAAGGTTGCGCTGATCGCCATCGGCGCCTTCTTCCCGGTGTACACGACGGTGGCGTCGGCACTTCGCCATGTGGATGCCCATCTGGTCGAACTGGGTCGAAGCTACGGTTACTCGGGCCCTGCGCTGCTCGGGCTGGTTCAGCTGCCGGCCGTTGTACCGGCAGTGATCTCGTCGCTGCGGTTAGCACTGGCACAGGCGTGGCTGTTTCTCGTGGCGGGGGAGTTGTTGGGCGCTTCGCTCGGCCTTGGCTTCTTGCTTGTCGATTCGCAGCAAAACGGACGCATTGACCGACTGTTCCTCACGATCATCCTGTTGGGTGTTCTCGGAAAACTAACCGATACCGCGGTCGGCGTGCTCGAACGTTTTCTGCTCAAGCGCTGGGGCTCATAACCCTCCGTGCTGAAGTGTGATCTGAGCGGCGAGGTGCGCTAGAGTCGTCAAAACAGATTTCCTTTAAATTCCGTCCAGAGAGGCGGGGAAGGAGGTCAGAATGCCTGTACGCACAGTGCTACAGCATGCTGATATCACCCGAGCGTTGACTCGTATTTCTCACGAGATTCTTGAGTCCAATCGCGGTTCAGACGATCTCGTTATTCTCGGTATTCCGACGCGCGGCGTCACGCTGGCCTCCCGCATCTCGGCGATCATCCACTCGGTTGATTCTGCTGTGATCCCGGCAGGGGCTCTCGACGTCACGATGTACCGCGACGATCTCGCTCAGAACCCCACCCGCGCTACCGGCCCGACTGACATCCCCAGCGGGGGCATTGACGGCAAGACCGTCGTTCTCGTCGATGACGTGTTGTATTCGGGCCGCACGATTCGCGCTGCGCTGGATGCGCTCGGCGATCTCGGGCGCCCCCGCGCCGTGCGCCTCGCCGTGCTTGTTGACCGCGGGCACCGGGAGTTTCCGATTCGCGCCGACTTCGTGGGTAAGAATCTTCCAAGTTCGGCTGACGAACGTATCAACGTACGCCTCGAGGAAATCGATGGCCTAGACGAGGTGACAATCGGATGAGAAATCTCCTCACCACTCAGGGACTGTCTCGCGAGGAAGCGATCGCGATTCTCGACGTTGCCGAAGACATGGCGAGCGTCTCGGAGCGCGAAGTCAAAAAGCTGCCCACCCTGCGCGGCAAAACGGTTATCAATCTCTTCTTTGAAGATTCCACGCGCACTCGCATTTCCTTCGAGGCTGCGGCCAAGCGCTTGAGCGCCGACGTCATCAACTTTGCCGCCAAAGGATCGAGCGTTTCTAAGGGCGAAAACCTCAAGGACACCGCGCAAACTTTGGCGGCGATGGGCGCAGACGCGGTAGTCGTACGCCACTGGGCATCCGGAGCACCGAAGACGCTGGCAGACAGCGGTTGGATTGACGCCGGAATCGTGAACGCCGGCGACGGCACGCACGAGCATCCGACCCAGGCTCTTCTCGACGCTTTCACCATTCGTCGCCGCCTGCACGGAACAGCGGCTCGAGGCAAAGGGCTAGACGGAGTGACCGTCACCATCGTCGGTGACATCGTTCACTCGCGAGTCGCGCGATCCAACGTCTGGCTGCTGACGACGCTCGGCGCTCACGTGACTCTCGTTGCCCCCGCCACCTTGCTTCCCGTGAACCTCAGCGGCTGGCCCGTTGAGGTCTCGTACGACCTGGACCACGCCATCGCGCAGGGGCCCGACGTCATCATGATGCTGCGCGTGCAGGCCGAGCGGATGGCCGCAGCATTCTTCCCCAATGCTCGCGAATATTCGCGACAGTGGGGACTCAACGACGAGCGAATGTCTGCCCTGCCAGCCAGTAGCATGGTTATGCACCCTGGGCCGATGAACCGCGGCCTCGAAATCTCGGCTGCCGCCGCAGATTCGCCACAATCAACAGTGCTTGAGCAAGTGGCGAATGGCGTCTCCGTGCGTATGTCGGTGCTGTATCACTTGCTGTCCGGAGCTGTGGAGCGGTGAGTGCGGGAATGCTGCCCGCCGCCCCTCAACGTGAACTAATCCAGAGAAGAGGACTCTCGTGAGTATCAGAATCGTCAACGCCACCCTGCCGAATGGCGAGCGCGGAGATTTCACGATCGATCGCGGCGTCTTCACTGATGCAACCTCTGCCGACCGCACGATCGACGCGGCCGGTCTGCAGGCGCTTCCGGGGCTCGTCGACCTTCACACTCACTTGCGCGAGCCCGGTTTCGAACAGAGCGAAACGGTTCTCTCGGGAACGCGCGCTGCGGCAATGGGCGGTTTCACCGCTGTGTTCGCCATGGCCAACACGATGCCTGTTCAAGACACCGCTGGTGTTGTTGAGCAAGTGCAGTCGCTCGGCCTCGACCACGGATACGCCACCGTGCGCCCAATCGGGGCGGTAACCGAGGGTCTCGAAGGTGTGAAGCTATCTGAGATCGGCGCAATGGCCAACTCTCGAGCCAACGTGCGCGTCTTCTCAGATGACGGCAAGTGTGTCCACAACGCCTTGCTGATGCGTCGGGCGCTCGAGTACGTCAAGACCTTTGACGGCGTCGTTGCGCAGCACGCTCAAGAGCCCACGCTGACCGTCGATGCCCAGATGAACGAGGGTGCCGTCTCTAGCGAGCTGGGGCTCGCCGGCTGGCCCGCGGTCGCGGAAGAGTCGATTATCGCCCGCGACGTTTTGCTTGCCGAGCACGTGGGTGCCCGTCTTCACATCTGCCACCTTTCCACCGCCGGTTCGGTCGACGTGATTCGTTGGGCGAAGGCTCGTGGAATCGCCGTCACCGCAGAGGTCACGCCTCACCACTTGCTGCTCACCGAGGTACTCGTTCGCGGCTACGACGCCCGCTTCAAGGTGAACCCTCCGCTGCGTCGCGACGAAGACGTTCACGCCTTGCGTGCAGCCCTCGCCGACGGCACGATCGATATCGTCGCCACTGACCACGCACCGCATCCGCCCGAGGCTAAGGAATGCTCGTGGGCTGAGGCGGCATTCGGTATGGTCGGGCTTGAGTCCGCGCTCAACGTTGTTCAGCAGGCTGTTGTCGACACCGGCCAGCTTGACTGGGCGGATGTCGCACGCGTTCTCTCGCAGAAGCCCGCGGAGATCGGTCGCCTCGACGGCTACACCGCTCCGTTCGCGCTGGGAGCCCCAGCCAACATCGTGCTGGTCGACCCGAGCGCTCGTTCCACATTCTCCGCGGAATCCCTTCGCGGCAAGAGCACGAACTCGCCCTACCTCGGGCGCGAACTGCCTGGTCGAGTCATGACCACCATCCATAACGGCTACGAAACCGTGCGCGATGGCGACGTCGTTGACGCTGCCGAAGTCGCTCAGCAAGCGCGGGCCGCCGAGAGCGAGGCCGCTCGTGGCTAAAGAAATCTCGATCGTCATCGTGCTCATCATCGTGGCTCTCGCTCTTACCGCGATGGTCGTCGGCTGGCGTGCGCGTAAGCGACGACAGTCCCACATCGCAGCGCCGCTCGCGCCTCCCGCTGATCTCGACGACACCGACCTCCGTTTCAGCGGCAAGTACGTTGCGACCACTGTGGCCGGAGATCAACTCAATCGCATCAACGTGCACGGCTTGGGTTTCCGGGCGAACTGCCTTCTCGAAGTGCACCCCGAAGGCATCGTAGTTTCGCGCGCTGGCTCACCCGATCTCTGGCTCTCTCGCTCTGATGTACGCGGCATTACCCGCGCAACCTGGACCATCGACCGTGTGGTCGAAAGCAACGGGCTGCAGGTGATCGAGTGGAATCTCGATGACACTGCAGTCGATAGTTATTTCCGAATGGATGACCCCGAGACGTGTGAACGCGCTCTCGATAGTGTCGTCGGCAACGAAAGGCAGTCCCAGTGACCTTTGAACCCGCAGTGCTCGTCCTTGAAGATGGCTCGCGCTATCTCGGTCAGGCCTATGGTGCCCGCGGCCAAAAGATCGGCGAAGTTGTCTTTGCGACCGGCATGACCGGCTACCAAGAGACCATCACCGATCCCAGCTACGCCGGACAGATTGTCGTCATGACGGCACCCCACATCGGCAACACCGGTGTGAACTCCGAAGACCCCGAGTCCTCGCGAATTTGGGTGTCGGGCTTCGTCGTTCGCGATGCCAGCCGTGTCGTCTCCAACTTCCGTGCGGAAGAGTCGCTGGATGCCCAGCTCGCCGACCAGGGAATCATCGGTATCAGCGGTGTAGACACTCGCGCGATCACCCGTCGTTTGCGCGATGCCGGTTCAATGCGTGGCGGAATCTTCTCCGGTGAGGCCGCGAGCCTCAGCACCGAAGAGCAGCTCGCCTCAATCACCGCCGCGGCCGAGATGGCGGGCCAAAGCTTGTCTTCTGAAGTGTCAACGTCTGAGGCATACGTCGTCGAGGCACAAGGCGAGAGCATTGGCCGTCTCGCCGTTCTCGACCTCGGTGTAAAGACATCGACTCTCAACTACCTCGCGGAGCGGGGATTTGAGGTGCACGTTCTTCCTCAAACCGTCACCTTCGACGAAATGCTCGCGATCGAACCGGTTGCCGTCTTCTACTCGAACGGCCCGGGCGATCCCTCGGCATCCGATGGTCACGTCGCACTTTTGACCGAGGTTCTCAAGAAGGGCCTCCCGTTCTTTGGAATCTGCTTCGGTAACCAACTCTTGGGCCGTGCGCTCGGCTACGGCACCTACAAGCTGCCGTTTGGCCACCGCGGCATCAACCAGCCCGTTATCGATGTGCAGACCCTGCGCACCGAGATCACGGCGCACAACCACGGCTTCGCGGTTGACGCTCCGGTCGGCGAGATCAGCCAGTCACCGGCAGGATTCGGTCGCGTAGAAGTGAGCCACGTCAACCTCAACGACAACGTGGTCGAAGGCCTTCGTGCCCTCGACACCCCCGCGTTCTCCGTTCAATATCACCCCGAGGCGGCCTCAGGCCCCCACGATGCCAACTACCTCTTCGACAGGTTCCGCGACCTTGTTCTCGAGACCGCAAAGGACGCCAAGTAATGCCCAAGAGAGACGACATTTCATCGGTACTCGTTATCGGCTCCGGCCCGATCGTCATCGGTCAGGCAGCTGAATTCGACTACTCCGGCACCCAGGCGTGCCGCGTGCTGCGGGAGGAGGGCATCCGTGTCATCCTCGTGAACTCGAACCCGGCCACGATCATGACCGACCCCGATTTCGCTGATGCCACGTACATCGAGCCGATCACGTGGGAAGTTATCGAGTCGATCATTGCCAAGGAGCGTCCGGATGCACTGCTGCCGACTCTTGGCGGCCAGACCGCGCTCAACGCGGCCATCGAGCTTGACGCTCACGGGATCCTCGAGAAGTACAACGTCGAGCTGATCGGCGCCAACCTCGAAGCCATCAACAAGGGTGAAGACCGCCAGATCTTCAAGCAGCTCGTTTTGGACTGTGGAGCGGATGTCGCCAAGTCGCACATCGCTCACACCGTTGCCGAAGCGGTCGAGTTTGCCGAAGATCTCGGGTATCCGCTCGTGATCCGCCCCTCGTTCACGATGGGTGGCCTCGGCTCTGGATTCGCGTACTCGCGCGAAGAGCTCGTGCGCATGGTCACCGATGGTCTGCACCAGAGCCCCACCACCGAGGTTCTGCTCGAAGAGAGCATCCTCGGCTGGAAAGAGTACGAACTCGAGCTCATGCGCGACACCTCAGACAACACGGTTGTCGTGTGTTCCATTGAGAACGTCGACCCGGTTGGGGTGCACACGGGCGACTCGATCACGGTTGCTCCGGCGCTCACGCTGACCGACCGTGAGTACCAGAACCTGCGCAACATTGGTATCGACATCATCCGCGCGGTGGGCGTCGACACCGGTGGCTGCAACATCCAGTTCGCGATCGATCCGGCTAATGGTCGCGTCATCGTCATTGAGATGAACCCGCGAGTGTCTCGTTCGAGTGCGTTGGCGTCGAAGGCAACGGGATTCCCGATCGCGAAGATTGCAGCCAAGCTCGCGATCGGCTACCGCCTCGATGAGATCCCCAACGACATTACCAAGGTGACTCCGGCAAGCTTCGAGCCCACGCTCGACTATGTCGTCGTCAAGGTTCCTCGCTTCGCTTTCGAGAAGTTCCCCGCCGCCGACACGCGTCTTACGACGACAATGAAGTCGGTCGGTGAGGCTATGGCAATCGGCCGTAACTACTCGACAGCCCTGCAGAAGGCACTCCGTTCGCTAGAGAAGCGTGATTCGAGCTTCCACTGGAACGGCGAAGTCGGCAACAAGGATGAACTGCTCACGCTGTCGTCGGTTGCCACCGATGGTCGCATCATCACGGTGCAGCAGGCCATGCGTGCCGGTGCCACCTCAGAAGAAGTCTTCGACGCCACCAAGATCGACCCCTG
Source organism: Salinibacterium sp. VpJ6 (assembly GCF_059767345.1). Taxonomy (NCBI): domain Bacteria; kingdom Bacillati; phylum Actinomycetota; class Actinomycetes; order Micrococcales; family Microbacteriaceae; genus Salinibacterium; species Salinibacterium sp. VpJ6. Next base: position 298,863 of record NZ_JBSOQL010000001.1, on the reverse strand, counting down.
GTTCATCGACCAGATTGCGCTCATCAATGAAGTTGCGGCTGATGTCGCGGCGGCCCCTGAGCTGACGGCGGCGCTGCTGACCCACGCGAAGAACCACGGCTTCAGTGACGTTCAGATCGCTGATCTGCGCGGACTGACCGAGGCTGAGGTGCGTGATGTGCGCTGGAACCTTGATGTGCGTCCCGTCTTCAAGACGGTTGACACGTGTGCTGGCGAGTTCCCGGCTCTGACGCCGTACCACTACTCGAGCTACGACTCCGAAACTGAGGTCGTTCCCAGCGACAAGAAGAAGGTCGTCATTCTCGGGTCGGGCCCGAACCGTATCGGTCAGGGCATCGAGTTCGACTACTCATGTGTCCATGCTTCGTTCGCGCTGTCGGATGCCGGGTACGAGACGATCATGATCAACTGCAACCCGGAGACAGTTTCTACCGACTACGACACGAGCGATCGTCTGTACTTCGAACCGCTCACGCTCGAGGACGTGCTGGAGATTATTCACGCCGAGAGCGGCAGCGGTGAGCTCATGGGTGTCATTGTGCAGCTAGGTGGCCAGACGGCGCTCGGGCTTGCTCAGGGATTGAAGGATGCCGGCATCCCCATTCTCGGCACGAGTCCCGAAGCTATTGATCTTGCCGAGGAACGCGGGCTCTTCTCCGCCATTCTCGACAACGCGGGGCTGCTCGCTCCGAAGAACGGCACGGCAACCAACCAGTCCGAAGCAATCGCGATTGCGGATAACATCGGCTACCCCGTGCTCGTGCGTCCTTCGCACGTTCTCGGTGGTCGCGGTATGGAGATCGTGTACGACTCCGAAGCGCTGGCTGACTACTTCGAGCGCGTTCGCGACCTCGTCATCATTTCGGAAACGTCGCCGCTCTTGGTCGACCGCTTCTTGGATGACGCCATCGAAATCGACATCGACGCCATCTACGACGGCAACGAACTCTACGTCGGCGGAATCATGGAGCACATCGAAGAAGCCGGTATTCACTCCGGCGACTCGGCGTGCACCCTGCCCTCCGTAACTCTCGGTCGCGACGTTCTCAACCGGGTTCGCGAAGCGACGCTCGCTATTGCTGAAGGCATCGGCGTTCGAGGTCTCATCAATGTTCAGTTCGCCATCGGCCAGGGCATCCTCTACGTGCTCGAAGCCAACCCGCGCGCGAGCCGCACGGTTCCCTTCGTGTCGAAGGCTCTGGGCATTCCGCTCGCCAAGGCTGCCGCACTCGTGATGGCTGGCTCAAGCATTCGTTCTCTCGTCGAGAGCGGTCTCTTGCCGGTGCTCGATGGTTCACAGGTGCCGTCGACTTCGCCGGTGTCGGTCAAGGAAGCAGTGCTGCCGTTCAAGCGGTTCCGTACCGTTGAGGGCAACGTCGTCGACTCGGTTCTCGGCCCGGAGATGCGCTCTACCGGTGAAGTCATGGGCATCGACTCCAACTTCCCGAAGGCGTTCGCTAAGAGCCAGGAGGCTGCGTACGGCGGTCTTCCCGATGGGGGATCGGTCTTCGTTTCTGTCGCCGACCGCGACAAGCGCGCTGTCATCCTGCCAGTGTTGCGACTGAGCCAGCTCGGCTTCACGATTCTGGCTACCGAAGGCACCGCAGAGATCCTCGCCCGCAATGGCATCGAGGCTCAAGTCGTGCGCAAGTACTTCATGGGTCAAGAGTTGGATTCGGCCGAGCCGTCGATCGTGGAACTCATCAACGACGGCAAGGTGGACGTTGTCATCAACACGCCGAGCGGTCGCAGTGCTCGGGCCGACGGCTACGAGATTCGCACCGCTACGGTTGCGGCGGACAAGCCGATCTTCACGACAATCGCGCAACTCGCTGCAGCAGTCGCGTCGTTTGAGGCGATCCGTGACGGCTTCGACGTCCGCTCGCTGCAGGACTATGCACTCGATCGCGCCGCTGAGCTCGAGAAGGTAGCCAACAATGCCTAGTTTCGCTTCGCGGCTGGCACAGACCTTCGACGAGTTCGGGGGAGTGTGCATGGGAGTTGACCCCCATCCGTTCCTCCTCGAAACCTGGGGTCTGTCCAACGACGCTCACGGCGTTCGCGAGTTTGCGCTGCGCGCTGTGGATGCCGCAGCCGGCAACGTAGGAATGATCAAACCCCAGGTGGCGTTCTTCGAGCGCTTCGGCTCCGCGGGCTACGCGATTCTCGAGGAGTCTTTCGCTCTGGCACGCTCCGCCGGGCTGCTCGTTATCGCCGATGTGAAGCGCGGCGATTTGTCGTCGTCGGTCGATGCTTACGGCCAAGCGTGGCTCACTCCCGGCTCGCCGTTGGAAGCTGATGCGATGACCGCTGTGGCGTATCAGGGCGTTTCCGAGCTGTCGGGGCCTTTCGAATTGGCGCGGTCGGTGGGCAAGGGCATCTTTGTGCTTGCGGCGACGTCCAATGCCTCGGCTCGCGGTATTCAGACGGCTCGAATCGCTGAGGGTGAACACGAGGGTGCGACCGTCGCGGCGAGTGTCGTTCGTGATGTGACCGCGCTGAATACCGAGAGCGGTTTGGGATCGTTCGGCGTCGTGATCGGCGCGACCGTGGAGGTCGCTGATTATGGCATCAAGAGCGGTGAGCTCGTTGATTTGCCCATTCTGGCTCCCGGTTTCGGGGCTCAGGGCGCACAGGTTGAACAGGCTCGCGAACTGTACGGCGATGCTGTGTCGAACACGATCGTGACGGTATCTCGCAGCGTTCTTCACGAGGGCGCGAGTCAGATTCCGGCTGAACTTCGTTCGTTGCGTTCTCAACTCCGTGAGCAGGTGCGCTAGTGGCGCCCCGTCCCGCACCTCCGGCGGTTGATCGTGCGGCTGCCTCGCGCGCGGCGATCGCGGCGCGACGCGCCCGGGCTGCAGTGAAGCGCGAAGTCGCCGAACGCGCACGTACCGCTCTCAGCGTTGCGCGCACCGCTTGGGCTCAGCCCGAGAGCGCTGAAGCCCGGCTTCTCGTTCGTGAACTACTCATGAGCGTCCCTTCGCTTGGCCCTACTCGCGTGGAGTCGATCATGGCCGACCTGGCTATTGCTGAACGCAAGCGCGTTGGCGGGCTTGGTCCGAAACAACGTCAGCGATTGACCGACTACCTATCGAGTCGCCAAGGCCCCGAGCCGACGCGCCTCGTCGTGCTGGCAGGGCCTACCGCCGTGGGCAAGGGAACTGTTTCGAGCTTCATTCGGGAGAATCATCCGGATGTTTTGCTCAGCGTTTCTGCGACCACTCGCAAGCCCCGCCCGGGTGAAGTCAACGGCGTTCACTACTACTTTGTGAGCGACGACGAGTTCGACTCGATGATCGAAAACAACGAGTTGCTGGAGTGGGCCGTCGTGCATAACTCGTACCGCTACGGTACGCCGCGCCCGCCCATCGATGCTGCTTTGGCCGAGGGTAAGCGCGTGTTGCTCGAGATTGACTTGCAGGGCGCCCGCTCAGTTCGTACGGTCATGCCCGAGGCGCTGTTGGTCTTCTTGCTGCCGCCCACGTGGGAAGAATTGGTGCGTCGCCTCATCGGCCGTGGCACCGAAGAAGCCGCCGAACAGTCTCGCCGTTTGGAGACCGCGAAGGTCGAATTGGCGGCTCAAGATGAGTTCGATGTGAAGGTAGTAAACACAGAAGTAAGCCAAGCGGCTCAAGAAGTCGTAGAATTGATGGATGCGCCCGCTGGCGCGACCACTTCCGACTCCAAGGAGCACCCTTATGGCTGACAAGAACTCGGGCATCATTGATCCCCCCATCGACGAACTTCTGTCGAAGGTTGACTCCAAGTACCAGCTCGTTATCTTCGCTTCGAAGCGCGCTCGTCAGATCAACGACTACTACGCAGACCTTCACGAAGGCAGCCTCTTCGACAACGTGGGGCCTCTCGTAGACTCCACGATCGACGACAAGCCTCTTTCCGTTGCTCTCCACGAGATCAACGAAAACAAGCTCGGACTCAAGCGACTCAGCGGCGAATAGAGCGTTTCTCGGTGACCGCGCTCAACGTTGTCGTCGGAATTTCTGGCGGAATAGCTGCTTATAAAGCAGTCTCTGTTGTGCGCGAGCTTGTGCTTGCTGGCCACGACGTTCATGTCGTGGCCACAAGCAACGCCCTCAAATTCGTGGGGCTACCCACTCTTGAAGCAATCAGCCGCAATCCGGTTCACACCGACCTCTACGAGGGAGTGGACGAGGTTCGGCACGTCTCCGTCGGCCAAGCCGCAGACGTAATCGTCGTCGCTCCGGCTACGGCCAATACGATCGCCAAGATCGCGACTGGCCAGGCCAACGATTTTCTGGGCAACACCATTCTTGCGAGCACAGCTCCCGTGCTTATCGCTCCGGCGATGCATACGGAAATGTGGCAAAACGCCGCGACGGTGGCCAATGTCGAAACACTGCGTTCTCGCGGCATCCGCATTATTGGCCCCGAATCGGGCCAGCTGACTGGTTCTGATGGCGGACCGGGCCGGATGTCTGAACCCAGCGACATTGTTGCTGCGGTTCTCGATGTGGCGGCCATCACTCGCGATCTCGCTGGCCGCTCTGTGCTGGTCACGGCAGGCGGCACGCGGGAGCCCCTTGATCCAGTGCGCTTCATCGGTAACCGCTCGAGTGGCAAGCAGGGTGTCGCCTTGGCGATGGCTGCGGCTGCCCGCGGTGCCGCTGTCACTCTGATTGCGGCGAACCTTGAGGTTCCGCCGCCGTCGGGAGTGCGCTGCGTGCAAGTGGGAACGACTCTCGAGTTGCAGACGGCGGTGACGGCTGAAGCGGCATCCGCCGACCTCGTGATTATGGCGGCGGCCGTCGCGGACTACCGCCCGGCCGAAACGGCGCAATCCAAGATCAAGAAGCGCAGGGATTCGAGCACGCTCGAGCTGCGGTTAGAAGAGAACCCAGACATTCTGCGCGGACTCTCTCACGACCGCCCGCGCGAGCAAACGATCGTGGGCTTCGCGGCAGAGACCGAGCAAGACGACGCTGCGCTGCTCGAACTGGGCCGCGGCAAGATCTCTCGCAAGGGCTGCGACTACCTCGTGATCAACCGCGTCGGCTGGACCGAGGGATTCGCCACAGACAGTAACACTGTCATCGTCATCAACGGTGGCGGCGATAGAGTGGGCGAGGCAAGCGGAAGCAAGTTGTCGGTGGCTCACCGCATTCTGGATCTTGTGCTCGCAGCCCGCTGACATCCATTCATCACTACCGGAGACGGCTTATGACTTCGCCCCTGCGCACCTTCACCTCGGAGTCCGTTACCGAGGGTCACCCCGACAAGATTTGTGATCAGATCAGCGACGGCATCTTGGATGCGCTGCTCGGCGAAGACCCGAACGCGCGCGTCGCCGTCGAGACTCTCGTGACAACCGGCCTCGTTCACGTCGCCGGCGAGGTTACCACGACCGGCTACGCCGACATCCCCGCCATCGTGCGCGACCGTATCTCTGAGATCGGCTACAACTCCTCAGACGTCGGTTTTGATGGTCGCTCCTGCGGAGTTTCGATCTCGATTGGCGCGCAGTCTCCCGACATCGCTCAGGGTGTCGACCGTGCCCTCGAAGCGCGTGAAGAGCACTCCAACGACGCTTTGGATGTGCTCGGCGCCGGAGACCAAGGTGTCATGTTCGGGTACGCCACGAATGAGACCGCACAGCTCATGCCCGCTCCCATCTGGTTTGCGCACCGCATGGCCGAGCGCCTGGCCGAGGTCCGTAAAGAGGGCCTCGTCGATTACCTGCGCCCCGACGGCAAGACTCAAGTGACGGTTGGTTATGAGGGCTCCGTGCCCCGCAGCATCGAGACCGTTGTGCTTTCTACGCAGCATTCGCCTTCCGTCTCGACCGCTCAACTGCGTCAGGAAATCGAAGAGTTGGTTGTTCGCCCGATCGCTGAAAGTTCGGGCCTCGACCTCTCGAACCTGCAGGCGATCGTGAACCCCAGCGGCCGCTTCGAGATCGGTGGGCCTCAGGGCGATGCCGGCGTCACCGGCCGCAAGGTCATTGTCGACACCTACGGTGGCGCTTCCCGTCACGGTGGCGGAGCGTTCAGCGGAAAAGACCCCTCGAAAGTCGACCGCTCGGCAACGTACGCTATGCGCTGGGTCGCCAAGAATGCTGTTGTGGCTGGCCTTGCCGACCGCGTAGAGGTGCAAATTGCGTATGCAATCGGCCGAGCAGCACCCGTGAGCCTCTATGTCGAGACCTTCGGCACCGGCCACGTCTCCGATGAGGCACTGTTGGGAGCGATCCACGAAGTGTTCGATCTGCGTCCCGGTGCGATCATCCTGGATCTCGATCTGCTGCGCCCCATCTACGCCAAGACTGCGACCTACGGTCACTTCGGCCGCGAACTTCCCGAATTCACCTGGGAGCGTCTCGACCGTGTGGAGGCACTTCGCCAGGCGGCCGGACTGTAGCGATGACTGACGCATCCATCGCTCGGGTGCTCATTGATTCGCCTCTGCCGCAACTCGACAGGCTCTTTGACTACGCGATTCCCGAGAAGCTTCGTGCTGACGCGAAGGCGGGCGTGCGCGTTAAAGTGCCGCTCAGAACACTCGGCAGACTCGTCGAAGGGTGGATCGTCGAGCTCACCGACACTGTCGATTACGCAGGCAAGCTGAGCGAACTCGAGACGGTGATCTCGCCGTTCCCCGTGCTCTCACCAGAAGTGTGGAAACTCGCGCGCACCGCCGCCGACCGCGCCGCTGGCAATGCGGCCGACGTCTTACGACTGGGTATTCCGAAACGCCACGCGCGCGCCGAAAAGACACTTCCTGATGCCGCCGTGAATACCTTCGAACCATCGGGGGAGCCGACGGCAGTTGCTTTCTTCGATGAGGGCGCGATCACGACTCTCTTGACGCAGCGCAAACGGGCTGCTCTTTCCTCGCCGACGGGAGTGACCGAGGTTGCTCCGGGGGTGTGGGTCGGCCGCTGGGCTGTCACGATGGTCGAGCTGGCGGCCCAAGCTCTTGCGCGGGGCACCACCGCGGTCCTCGCGACCCCAGACTTCCGCGACCAAGAGCAGCTTGAAGCGGCCGCGGCGGCTCTGCTGCCCGCTGACCGAGTGCTGCGGTTGGATGCCCGCCAGAGTGTTCAGAAGCGTTACGGAAACTTTCTCCGCACTCACGACGGCACGCCCTACGTCATCATCGGTAATCGTTCGGCCGTCTACGCTCCGGCAGCCAATCTCGGGCTCATCGTGGTGTGGGATGACGGAGATTCTCTCTATAGCGAGAACCTCTCGCCCTATATCCATACGCGGGATGCCGCGCTGCTTCGTCAAGAGCAACAGCAGTGCGCGCTGGTTTTTCTCAGCCATTCGCGCAGCACCGAAGTGCAACGCCTCGTCGAGGTGGGCTGGTTGGTGGCGCTCAGCCCCGGCGGTCTTCGCACCCCCAAAGTAATTCCCTCGGCCAATCAGGTCAGTCAAGACCGGCTGGCCGCGATCGCTCGCATTCCGTCGGCGGCGTGGAAGGCCGCGCGAGCGGGGCTCGATGAGGGCCCGGTTCTCGTTCAAGTCGCTCGCCCTGGCTATGCGCCTCGGCTCGCCTGCGCCGACTGCGCGCAAACGGCTCGCTGTACGACCTGCGCCGGGCCGCTGGCGCAGCGGTCGGCATCCGCGACTCCCAGTTGTGTCTGGTGCGGGGCGCTTGCCGTGAAATGGCGCTGTCGGGAGTGTGACGGCACGAAACTGCGCATGGTCGGCTCGGGCAGTGCTCGCACCGCCGACGAGTTGGGCCGCGCGTTCCCGGGCTATCGCGTGATCGTTGCTGATGGTGACCATCAAGTGCTTACGGTCCCGAACGAGCCTTCGCTCGTCATTGCCACGCGCGGTGCTGAGCCGGTAGCCGAAGGCGGCTATCGAGCGGTGCTGCTCCTCGATGGTGCTGGCATGCTGGCGCGCGAGAGCCTGCGGGTGGCGGAAGACTGTCTGCGCTGGTGGTCGAACGCGATTGCCCTGGCCGCGGACGGTGCGCCGACGGTGATCGTGGGCGTCGGTGGCGCGCTAGCCACTTCGCTCGTGACGTGGCGCCAAGAGGATTTCGCCCAGACAGAGCTTGCGGACCGCCGAGAGCTTCGCTTTCCGCCAGCGGTCCGCGTCGCAACGCTCACCGGAAAGGTTGCGCTGATCGATGACGCGATACGCCAGCTCCCTGTCGCGCCGCTCGATATCTTGGGCCCGGTCGATCTCCCCGACGGACTGGTGCGCACGATTGTTCGTTTCGACTACAAAGACGGTGCTGCCGTCGCTGAGCAACTCAAAGCGCTCGTGGTGACGGCCACGACAGTGGCACGTCGCAGTCGCAAACCGGGCACACCACGAGCCCAACAACCGCCGCCGGGACTGCGGGTTCACCTCGATGACCTCGAGCCCTTTGTCGATCTCTAAGCGCTCAGTGCGCACCTTTGCGCGATTTCACGAGACAATTGGTGGATGACTTCCTTGCGACTCCTTTTTGCCGGTAGCCCCGAGGTAGCTGTTCCCAGTCTCGACGCGCTGCTGAATTCCGAGCACGAGGTAGCCGGAGTGCTCACGCGCACCGATTCGCCCCAGGGGCGACGCCGGGTGATGACCCCCACGCCGGTGGCGGCGCGCGCGCACGAGGCTGGGGTGAGCGTAATTCGCGCCAACCGGCTCGACGCGGTTGCGGCATCCGCCATTGACAATCTTCAGGTCGATCTCGGTGTGATCGTCGCTTACGGCGGGTTGGTACCCGCGAACGTTCTTACGATTCCTCGACTCGGCTGGATCAACCTGCACTTTTCGCTATTGCCGCAGTGGCGCGGTGCTGCCCCCGTGCAGCGCGCGATTATGGCGGGGGATACCGTGTCGGGCGCGACGGTGTTTCAACTCGTCGAGCAACTCGACGCGGGCGATGTCTTTGCCACGATGACCGAGCCGATCGGCGCGCAGCAAACGGCGGGCTCGCTGCTGCAGCAATTGTCGCTGTCTGGCGCCACGCTGCTTTCAGAGGTCGTTGATTCGCTTGCTGCCGGTACAGCTCATGCTGAACCGCAGGTTGGTGAGGTGACGTTGGCTCCGAAGCTCGCGCTCGACGACGGCCGCATCGACTGGACTGAGCCTGCGCAGTCAGTCCACAACCGCATCCGCGGCGTCACGCCCGAGCCCGGTGCTTCGACGTCGATCGACGGCAGCCGTCTCAAGGTGCTCGAAGCGGCGATTGCGCGTGACACCCCGTCAATTGCTCCTGGCCACTTCGAATTTGCCGGTAAGAAAGTCTTGGTCGGCACGGCAACCGACCCCCTAGAACTTCTCCGGGTCCATCCTGAGGGACGCAAAGCAATGGATGCCGCAGCCTGGTGGCGCGGCCTGAATTCAGAATCAGAGGTGGTGGCTTCGTGAGCTACGCACAGTCAGCCCGTCGGGTCGCGCTCGACGTCATCATGGCGGTGCGCGAGTCGGATGCGTACGCCAACCTGCTCCTTCCCGTTCACGTCGAACGCGCCAAATTGTCGAGTGCGGATGCGGGGCTCGCGACCGAGCTCACGTACGGCACGCTGCGCATGCAGGGCTATTACGATGCAGTGATCGCACAAGCGGCCGGCCGCGCGGTGTCGAAGATCGATCCACCGGTGCTCGATGTTCTGCGTCTTGCGACCCACCAGCTCCTGTCGATGCGGGTGCCGTCTCACGCGGCCGTCGATGAGTCGGTACGGCTGGCCAAGACCATTGGCTCTCGTTCAGCGGTCGGCTTTGTCAACGCGGTGTTGCGCGCGATCACGAAGCACGATGCCGAGACCTGGCGCGAGCGTGTGATTGGTGCTGCGGGCTCTGGCGAAGAAGCTCTTGCGCTGGCGTATTCGCATCCGCTGTGGGTCACACGGGCTTTCCGCCAGGTTCTCGTTGCCGAGGGGCGCGAAGCTGAACTTGAAGGCCTCTTGGCCGCCGACAACGTGCCCGCTCGGGTCTCGGTTGCGGCGTTGCCCGGTTTCTCGGATGCTGCCGACATCGACGTCACTCCGTCCGAGTACTCTCCGATCGGTGGCGCTCTCCGCGAAGGTGACCCGGCCAAGAACCCGGCGATCGCCTCCGGTCGCGCCCGCGTGCAAGACGAAGGCTCCCAAATCGCCGCGCTCGCTCTCAGCCGCGCTCGCCCCATCGAGGCGGGGGAGTCATGGCTCGACATGTGCGCTGGCCCCGGTGGCAAGGCCGCCTTGCTCGCTGCAGAAGCCCTGCAGGGTGGCGCGACGCTTACCGCCAATGAAATTGTTCCCGCTCGAGCCAAGCTTGTCCGCAATGCTTTAGCCGTCTTCAACGCTCCGCCTGAGGTGTGGGAGAAGGATGGCGTAGACATTGGCGAAGAGTTCCCGAATCAGTTCGACCGCATCCTGCTCGACGCCCCTTGCACCGGTCTTGGTGCACTTCGCCGTCGTCCCGAGGCTCGCTGGCGCAAACAGCCCGGCGATGTAGCTCAGCTCGGCGCTATTCAGACGGCGCTGCTGAAGTCGGCGCTCGGTGCGTTGAAGCCGGGCGGCGTTTTGGCGTACGTCACGTGCTCGCCGCACGCCGCTGAGACTAAGGCGATCGTCGGGTCGGTGCTGCGTAAGGTCGAGGGAGTGACCAAAATGGACACTCCTTCGGTGGTGCAGGGCTTCTCCAAGGCAGAGCTTGACCTGCCCGAAGCAACCCACGTTCAGTTGTGGCCGCACCGTCACGGAACTGACGCCATGTTCATCCAATTGCTTGTCAAAGCTGAGGCTTAGAGAGGTTTCGGTTATGTCTGTACGCATCAACCCCAGCATTTTGGCGGCGGATTTCGTCAATCTTGAACGCGATATCGCCAAGATTTCGAACGCTGACCTCGTCCATGTCGACATCATGGACAATCACTTTGTGCCGAACTTGACGTTCGGTCTTCAGATGACGGAGCGCATCCAGCAGGTCTCTACGATCCCGCTCGATGTGCACTTGATGATTACGGATCCTGACCGCTGGGCGCCCGACTACGCCGACCTCGGTGCCTATGGCGTGACGTTCCATGCTGAGGCTGCAGCGGATGCCGTGGGCCTTGCCCGCACGCTGCGGGCGAAAGGCGCTCGTGCCGGCATCGCGGTCAAGCCCGGTACTCCGATCGAGCCGTATCTCGAACTGCTCGAGGAGTTCGACCAGGTACTCGTGATGACGGTCGAGCCGGGTTTTGGCGGCCAGAGCTTCATGGAAGAGACAATGCCCAAGCTCACCCAGCTTCGTGAACTCGTCGACAAGCGCGGGCTCGATGTCTGGCTCCAGGTCGACGGCGGAATCGACGAGCGCACGATCGAGATCGCGGCAGCGGCCGGGGCAGATACTTTTGTTGCTGGTTCTTCGGTGTACCGAGGCGACGACCCCTCACTGCGGGTGTCAGAACTGCGCGAGAAGGCTAGCGCTCACCGTCACGCTCACTGACGTTCTGTAGAGGTCTCACGTTCAGTTCAGGATGCGGTCAAGCCGGTAGCGCTCAGGTTCAAGCGCTCGCGAATACGTGTGCGCCTTGCTGCCCACAGCGAACACGGCCGCATTTCGCGGGGCGCTGAGCCGGGCATCCGAAGCCATCTGGTTGACTAGTCCAATGACTGATTCAGGAAAAACTAAGCCAGAGGTCGAGTTCTATGAGGGCCCTGCGCCCACTGAGCTCGTCATCATCGACATTGAAGAGGGAACCGGCGCGGAGGCCACTGCTGGTTCCACGGTTGACGTGCACTACTTGGGCGTCGACTTTGAAACTCTCGAAGAGTTCGACTCCTCATGGAGCCGCGGCGAGTCCATCAACTTCCCCCTGATGGCACTCATTAGCGGTTGGCAAGAGGGTATTCCCGGCATGAAGGTGGGCGGCCGTCGCCAGCTCATCTGCCCGCCGCACCTCGCATACGGTCCCGCCGGTGCTGGTCACCAGCTCTCCGGACGCACCTTGACCTTCGTGATCGACCTGCTCGGCACGAACTAGTCACACCTCGTTCAAGTCCTGCGGCAAGGGGCCGCCCTCCGGGGCGGTACCCTTGACGTGTGAAAGACTTCGACGCACTTTTTGCTGAACTAAGCCGCAAAGCGGTAGAACGTCCGGCCGACTCTGGTTCGGTTGCCCTATGGGATGCCGGAGTGCATTCGATCGGCAAGAAGATTGTGGAAGAGGCTGCCGAAGTATGGATGGCAGCTGAGTACCAGTCGGACGAAGAAACCGCAGACGAAATCTCCCAACTTATCTACCACCTTCAGGTTCTGATGGTTGCTAAAGGGCTCAGCCCGGAGGACGTGTGGCGACATCTTTGATGTGCCCACGACCACTTTTCGCACCAAATGACTGAGAGCTGACATGTTAAGAGTTGCAGTGCCCAACAAGGGTTCACTGAGTGAGATCGCTTCCGAAATGCTCTACGAAGCGGGCTACACGGGGCGACGCGATCCGCGCGCCTTGAACGTTCGCGATGACCGCAATGGCGTGGAGTTTTTCTACCTCCGCCCCCGCGACATCGCCACCTACGTGGGCTCGGGTGCCCTCGACGTAGGTATCACTGGTCGAGACCTTCTCTTGGACTCGGGATCACTGGCCGTGGAGATGGCGAGCCTTAACTTCGGTGACTCGACGTTCCGTTTCGCAGGGGAGCCTGGACGGTTCACCGAACTTTCCGACCTCAACGGCGTTCGGGTTGCCACGAGCTATGCCGGCCTCGTTGGAGCATTCCTTGAGCGTCACGGCGTTACGGCAGAGCTCGTGAGCCTCGACGGCGCCGTGGAATCCGCGATCCGACTCGGAGTGGCGGATGCTGTGGCCGACGTCGTGTCGACCGGTTCCACGCTTCGCGCCCAGGGCCTCGAAATCTTCGGCCCCGTTATTCTCGACTCGACCGCTGTGCTGATCAGCTCGGGCACGGATGTCGAGGGTAGCGCTACGCTGCAGCGTCGCTTGCAGGGCGTTCTTGTCGCTCGCCAGTACGTTCTCATCGATTACGACGTACCTGTCGCGCTTCTCGAAGCGGCGACGAAGGTCACCCCCGGCATCGAAAGCCCCACCGTTTCTCCTTTGCAAGACCCTGCTTGGGTTGCTGTGCGTTCAATGGTTCGCCGGGTTGACACCAACCAGGTCATGGACGAACTGCACGCTGTCGGCGCTCGGGCCATTCTGGTCAGCGCGATTCACGCAGCGAGGATCTAGTTATGACGGTCGCTGTACGGGTCATTCCGTGTCTCGATGTTGCCGACGGCCGCGTAGTTAAGGGCGTCAACTTCAAAGATCTTCGCGATGCTGGAGATCCCGTGTCGCTTGCGCGTCTGTACTACGAGCAGGGGGCCGACGAGGTTACCTTCCTCGATGTGACGGCAACGGTCGAAGGCCGCGCCACGATGTACGAGGTAGTGCGTTCCGCAGCCGAGCAGATCTTTATTCCGCTCACCGTCGGTGGCGGAGTTCGCCAGCCTGACGACGTGTCGAAGCTGTTGGCGCACGGCGCCGACAAGGTAGGCGTCAACAGCGCCGCTCTGGCGCGCCCCCAACTGATTGATGACATTGCTCACCGTTTCGGTGCTCAGGTTCTCGTGCTCAGCCTCGACATTAAGCGTCGCGGAGACGGCTGGATTGTCACGACGCACGGTGGCCGCACCGAGACGGATCGCGACGCGCTCGAATGGGCGCGTGAGGCCATGGAGCGTGGCGCCGGAGAGTTGCTCGTCAACTCCATCGATGCCGACGGTACGAAAGAGGGCTTCGACCTCGAACTCGTCTCGGCGATCAGCGAATTCGCCACTGTGCCGGTTATCGCCAGTGGTGGAGCCGGCAAGGTCGAGCATTTCGCTCCCGCCATCGATGCTGGCGCGGATGCCGTACTCGCAGCATCCGTCTTCCACAGCCGTCAATTGACGGTTGGCGATGTCAAGGCTTCACTCAACAGTCATGGATTGGTTACACGATGAGCGATGAACTCACTCTCGAGACCGTGAACGACGTGCTGGAGCGCGCTCAGTTCGCTGCCGACGGCTTGCTGCCGGCAATCATCCAGCAGTGGGACACCAAAGAGGTGCTCATGTTGGGCTACATGAACGCCGAAGCACTCACGCGAACACTCACTGAGGGGCGCGTGACGTTCTACAGCCGCAGCCGTCAGGAACTCTGGCGCAAGGGCGACACGAGCGGGCACCGCCAGTACGTGCGCACTGCGGCCCTGGACTGCGACCGTGATGCGCTGCTCGTGGGCGTTGAGCAAATCGGCCCTGCGTGCCACACCGGCACTCACTCCTGTTTCGAAGTAGATCCGCTCGTTCCCCGTCAAGGATTCTCTGATGAATAGCACCACCACTCGCGAAGAGTTCGATCAGCTCGTCGCTGCCGGCCACCGAGTCGTTCCGGTCATCCGCCAACTCTTCGCTGATGGTGAGACTCCGGTCGGGGTCTACCGCAAGTTGGCAAAAGCAAATCCGGGCACTTTCTTGCTCGAGTCGGCAGGTCAGGGCGGTATTTGGGCACGCTTCTCGTTCGTCGGCGTAGCGAGCTTTGGTGTGCTCACGCAGCACAAGCATGGCGTTGAATGGATCGACTACGGGATGCCGCGTGAGCGCATTCTGGGCGACGACTGCCCGACGGCTCCGCTGGAAGCACTCGCGCATCTCAACGAGCGCTGGAAGACTCCGCGCGTTGAGGGTCACCCTCCGTTGACCGGCGGTCTTGTCGGCTTTGTCGGCTGGGAAGCCGTTCGAGAGCTCGAAAACCTTCCGGATGCCCCTCCCGCTGACTTCGAGGTCCCGAGCCAAGCGCTCAGCTTTGTTTCCGATCTCGTGGTTCTCGACCACCGTTTCGGCACGGTTTTGCTCATCTCGACCGCGCTGAACGATGCTCACCAGTCTGCCGACGACATGTGGACCGAAACGCAATTGCGTCTCGACTCCCTCCAAGCGGGCCTAGCTCAGCCGACGGAAGCCTTCTTGGCCGATGTCGACATCGAGATCGAACCGCAACCCACCCCGCGCACCACTCCTGCCGAGTACGCAACCGCCATTGAGAAGTCCAAAGAATTTATTCGTGATGGCGATGTCTTCCAAGTCGTAATCTCTCAACGTTTCGACCACGAGGTCTCGGCGACTCCGCTCGACGTGTACCGCGTATTGCGCACTCTGAACCCGTCGCCGTACATGTATTTGCTCTCGCTCGTCGATGTGGATGGGCGACCGTACTCAATCGTAGGCGCGAGCCCCGAGGCGCTCGTGAAGGTCAGCCAAAAGCGTGTGCACATGCATCCGATCGCGGGTTCGCGTCCGCGGGGCAGTGACACCGAACGCGATCTTGAACTTGCGGAGGAATTGCTCGCTGATACCAAGGAACGAGCCGAACACCTGATGCTTGTCGACCTTGCTCGTAACGACCTCCTGAAGGTCTGCACTCCCGGCACGGTCGCGGTTACGGAATTCATGCAGGTCGAGCGCTTCAGCCACATCATGCACCTCGTATCGTCCGTAGAAGGCGATCTGCGCCCTGAAGCAACCGCGGTCGATGTGTTTCGCGCAACGTTCCCCGCCGGCACGCTCTCGGGTGCCCCGAAGCCTCGCGCTCTAGAGATAATTGACGAGCTCGAACCCGCTCAGCGCGGTGTGTATGGGGGAGTCGTGGGTTACTTCGACTTCGCCGGTGACGCTGACCTGGCGATTGCTATTCGCACGGTCACGATTGTTGACGGTATGGCTCGGGTGCAGGCTGGTGCCGGGCTCGTTGCGGATTCAGATCCCGCCGCAGAGCACCAAGAAGCGCAGAATAAGGCTGCAGCCCCGTTGCGTGCTGTTGCAGTCGCTAATGCGATGACACAGTTGAGTTCATGAACGGTAAGCGGTCTCGAACAGTAGTTCTCGCGGGACTCGTACTTCTCGCCGCTCTGGTAATGCTCACGTGGACCCAGCGGTGGTTCACAATCACGCTCCCGGATG
The DNA here is from genome assembly GCF_059767345.1 of Salinibacterium sp. VpJ6. Taxonomy (NCBI): domain Bacteria; kingdom Bacillati; phylum Actinomycetota; class Actinomycetes; order Micrococcales; family Microbacteriaceae; genus Salinibacterium; species Salinibacterium sp. VpJ6. The sequence continues at coordinate 282,970 of NZ_JBSOQL010000001.1, read as the reverse complement.
ATGTCACGGTCGAGGTGCTCGGCAGCGACGCGGCCGGTGCGCTGGCTGCGCTCGCACTTTCCGTGTTCGCGCTGGTTGCCGCTCTCAGCATCGCGTCGGTGCTTGTGCGACGGATTCTCGGTGTCGTGGCGGCAGCGGTAGGCGTGGCAATTGTCGTCGTGAGCCAAGCGACCATCGCCGACCCCGCTTTATCGTCGTCCGAACTGGTAACCCAGTCCACCGGCATCAGCGGCATTGATTCTGTACGGGCGCTCATCGTCGCGGTTGAGGGCAGCATGTGGTCGTACACCGCGCTCGTGGCAGGGGCGCTAATCGTCCTCGTGGGGTTGCTTGCAACGATCTCCGCTCACCGGTGGCCGACTGCCACGAAAAAGTACGAGCGAGCAACCGCCATCGTCGCGGATGATCCCGCCTCGCAGTGGGACGCGCAAAGTCGTGGAATCGACCCGACAGAGCGCTAATTGGCAACGCCGAGCGGCTTACTCCCGCTACAATTTAGGATCAGCAAAGAATGGAGCCTGATGAGTACTGATAATGACCCCGGCCACGGAAACTCTCCGGCGGCATGGACCGCTGTAGTGATCATGTTGGTCGCGTTCACGATCGGAACGCTCGCTTTCTGGTTCAACATCGCGTGGCTTGTCTTCGCGTCGGCCGGACTGGTTGTCGTTGGGCTGATCGTCGGCCAGGTGCTCAAGCGCCTCGGCTATGGCGTGGGTGGCGACAAGCTCACCCCCAAGACGCACAGCTAGAGTGCTCTCCGATTTAGTTGACGGCGCTCGTGAAGACGCCGCCGTCCGTCGTGAGTCTGTCAGTCTCGCCGCTGTAGAGCGCGCTGCGGCTGACGCTGCTCCGGCGCTGGATGCTCTTGAAGCGCTGTCTCCTCGCGAGCGTGTGCACATCATCGCTGAAATCAAGCGATCGAGTCCGTCTCGCGGTTCCCTCGCGGAGATCGCTGATCCTGCGTCGCTCGCCACCTCGTATCAAACCGGGGGAGCGAGCGCGATTAGCGTGCTCACCGAACAGCGCCGCTTCGGCGGTTCGCTCGATGACCTGATGACGGTGAAGTCTGTAGTGCGGCTTCCCGTGTTGCGTAAGGACTTCATCGCCGAGCCGTATCAAGTGTTTGAGGCTCGTGCCGCCGGTGCTGACCTCGTTCTTTTGATCGTTGCGGCGCTGGATCAACCCACATTGACCACGCTCTACAACCTCATCGTGCAGCTCGGTATGACTCCGCTGGTGGAAACACACTCAGCAGAGGAAGTTTCTCGCGCCCTCGACGTGGGAGCGAGCCTCGTGGGAGTCAACGCTCGCAACTTGAGCACGTTTGAACTTGACCAAAATCTGTTCGGTGAACTCGCTGACCAGATTCCTAGCGGAGTCATCCGCATCGCAGAGTCGGCAGTGAAAACCGCCGCAGACGTTGCGCATTACCGCAACGCGGGAGCGGACGTCGTTCTCGTGGGCGAAGCTCTCGTCACGGGCGACCCGATCGCCACTTTGCAAGACTTTTTGGACTGCTAATGCTGAAAGATGAAGTGGGCCCCTACTTCGGTGAGTTCGGCGGGCGATTCGTTCCAGAATCGCTCATTGCTGCGCTCGATGAGTTGGATGTCGCTTACAACGAAGCCAAGAACGATCCGGAGTTTGCTGCCGAGCTTGCTGAGCTCCACGCGAGTTACACGGGCCGTCCTTCGATCATCACTGAGGTCCCGCGTTTTGCGGGACACGCCGGGGGCGCTCGGATCATCCTCAAGCGTGAAGATCTCAACCACACGGGTTCGCACAAGATCAATAACGTTCTCGGCCAGGCGCTGCTAGCCCGCCGCTTGGGCAAGACACGTCTGATCGCGGAGACCGGCGCCGGACAACACGGTGTGGCCACGGCCACTGCAGCTGCCCTCTTCGGAATGTCGTGTGTCGTGTACATGGGCGAGGTCGACACTGAGCGCCAAGCGCTCAACGTTGCGCGCATGCGCCTCCTCGGGGCAGAAGTCATCCCCGTTACGGCAGGCTCGCGCACGCTGAAGGACGCAATCAATGAGGGACTGCGCGACTGGGTCGCCAACGTTGAAGACAGCCATTACCTCATGGGCACCGTTGCCGGCCCTCATCCTTTCCCGGTCATGGTGCGCGACTTCCACCGTGTTATCGGTGATGAGGCGCGCAAGCAAGTTCTCGAACTCACCGGAGCACTGCCAACCGCGGTCGCCGCGTGCGTGGGTGGCGGTAGCAACGCGATGGGAATCTTCCATGCCTTCCTCGACGACACCGATGTGGCCCTCTACGGCTATGAGGCAGCAGGCGAAGGGCACTTGACCGAGCGTCACGCTGCCACGCTCACCAAGGGACGCCCCGGCGTTCTGCACGGTGCTCGCAGCTACATGCTGCAGGACGACGAAGGCCAGACCGTTGAATCGCATTCGATCTCGGCAGGGCTCGACTACCCCGGAGTGGGCCCCGAACACTCTTGGCTCAAGGACATCGGCCGCGCCAACTACGAACCGATCACCGATGCCGAAGCGATGGAGGCGCTGCGACTGTTGAGCCGCACCGAGGGAATCATCCCCGCTATTGAGTCTGCGCACGCCTTGGCCGGAGCGATCAAGCTCGGCAAGCAGTTGGGCCCAGAATCGGTCATCCTCGTGAACCTCAGCGGTCGCGGAGACAAAGACATGGAAACAGCGGCCGAGTATTTCGAACTGATTGATTCAGCCGAAGCCAGCAAGGCAGGGGAGTAGCCGTGAGCGCAGTAGAAGCGGCGATTGCTCGCGCCAACGCGGAACGTGGCGGAGCCCTCATCGGCTACTTGCCCGTCGGTTTCCCGACCGTTGCCGAGAGCATCGAGGCAGCAGTCGCAATGGCGGAGAACGGCGTCGATGTTATTGAACTCGGCCTTCCCTACTCTGACCCGGTCATGGACGGTCCCGCAATCCAGAAGGCAACGCAGACCGCGCTGTCGAACGGTTTTCGCCTTCAAGACGGCTTCGATGCGGTTCGCGAGATTACCTCTCGAGTTTCGGCACCGGTTGTTCTGATGAGCTACTGGAACCCGATCATGCAGTACGGCGTTGATCGTTTCGCCGATGAGCTCAAGGCTGCCGGCGGGTCTGGAATCATTACTCCAGACCTCGTGAGCGACGAAGCGGCTGACTGGATCGCTGCATCCGAGCGAACAGGTCTCGACCGGGTGTTCCTCGCGGCTCCGTCGTCGAGCGACGCGCGCCTCGTTCGTGCGGTTGAAGCGAGCACCGGGTTCGTTTACGCCGTCTCCACGATGGGAATTACGGGCGCACGTTCCGACGTCGACGCTGCAGCCAAGACTCTCGTGGCACGTCTGCGTGAAGCTGGCTCCACCAGCGCCTGCGTCGGTCTAGGTATCTCTACCGCCGAACAGGTCCGTGAGGTCCTCACCTACGCCGACGGTGCAATTGTCGGTTCAGTGTTCGTCAGTGCTTTGTCGACCGGTGGGGTGGATGCTGTCGCGAAGACTGCAGCGTCACTCGCGACCGGTACTCTTGCTTAGTCGCAGTCCAGAAAGGTGACCTCCTTGTCATTAGTGCCCCTCAGTATCCCGAGCCCACCTGACTCGTGGTCGACGCTTGTTACGATCCCGTTCGATCAGTGGTTCAGTGCTGTCGGCCTCGACTTCGGTCAAGCAGTCCAGATTCACACGTACGCGATTTGCATCCTGCTGGGAATCATCGCGGCGACGATGCTCACCGAACGTCGCCTCACACGTCACGGCGCCGAACCCGGAATCGTCATTGACATCATCATCTGGGCGGTGCCGCTCGGTCTCGTCGGTGCCCGTTTGTACCACGTCGCGACTCACCCTGGCGATTACTTCTACGACGGGGCAGACCCGTGGGAGATTATCCGCATCTGGAACGGCGGCAACGCCATCTTCGGGTCGCTCATCGGTGGCGCTGTTGGTGCCTACATCGGAGCCCGCATCACGGGCATCCGGTTCTGGAGTTTTGCGGATGCTCTGGCTCCCGCCATGCTTTTGGCTCAGGCCATTGGTCGCCTCGGTAACTACTTCAACCAGGAGCTCTTCGGGCAGCCGACGGCATTGCCGTGGGGCCTGCAGATCGATGCCGGCAACTCAGCTATTCCGGTGGGGCTTCCCGCCGACACGCTGTTCCACCCGACGTTCCTCTACGAAATGATCTGGAATGTTGTGGGCATCGTGTTCCTGCTCACCATGGAACGCCAGTACGGCTTTGTCAAGAAGCACGTTCTCGGTCTTACCGTTCCCGTCTTCGCGCCTACCGGTCCTGTCCGTCTGCAGTGGGGCAAGGTTTGGGCGCTGTACATGATTTGGTACGGAATCGGCCGAGTGTGGTTTGAGTCGATTCGCATCGACCCCAGCGAAGTGATTCTCGGGCTGCGCGTGAATGTCTGGGGAGCCGTGTTGACTGTTGCTCTCGGTATCGTTCTCTTCATCATCCAGTCACGTCGACACGTGGGCGCCGAAAAGACGGCCTACGTTGACGGACACACGTGGTCTGCCGATGGTGTTGTAAACTCCGAAGATCGTTATTCCGAGCATGACATTGTCGTCAACGCTGTCCAGGAGTCCGCTCCTGTCGTAGCTTCGAAATAGTCCGCCACAAGCGGTCGCACCCCCTCAGGCCTGAATCAGGCGCTGAAAATTGTCTCTGGGCCATAGAAGTCCCTCTCCGCACCAGTAATACGTGAGGACGGTACGGCATGGCTGTTACCCCACCCTTTGAACGCTTTGGATCGATCCCTGCAGCACAGGGGATGTACGACCCAACAGACGAGAAAGATGCCTGCGGGCTCGCCATGGTCGCGACGCTGCGTGGCACGCCCGGGCACGACATTATTGCGACCGCCCTCGAGGCGCTGCGTAATCTCGAACACCGTGGCGCAGTCGGTTCCGACGCCGGTACCGGTGACGGTGCTGGCATCATGCTCCAAATTCCGGATGCGTTTTTCCGCGACGTCGTAGAGTTCGACCTGCCTACCGAGGGTCGCTACGCCGCCGGCATCGCGTTCTTGCCCCTCGACAGCGCAGCGCGCGCCGAGGTGAAAGAGGGCATCGAGAAGCTCGCTGAAGAAGAGGACCTCACCGTTCTCGGCTGGCGCGACGTTCCGATCCAGCCGGGAGAGCTTGGCTCGCTGGCTCGCGGCGCTATGCCCGCGTTCGAACAACTCTTCCTGCAGTCGAAGCGAGTCGATCTCAAGGGAACGCTTCGCGGTATTCACCTTGATCGCCAGACGTATCGCCTGCGTAAGCGCGCCGAGCGCGAGCTTCACGTGTACTTCCCGTCGTTGTCGTGTCGCACGATCACCTATAAGGGAATGGTTACGACGCTTCAGCTCGAGCCGTTCTACCCTGACCTGTCAGACGAGCGCTTCGCGTCCAAGCTCGCGCTTGTTCACTCGCGCTATTCCACAAACACGTTCCCGTCCTGGCCGCTTGCTCAGCCGTTCCGCATGGTCGCTCACAACGGCGAGATCAACACCGTGCAGGGAAACCGCAACTGGATGCGCGCCCGTCAGTCTCAGCTCGAGTCCGCGGTCTTTGGTGACATCAAGGACATTCTTCCGGTCAACACTCCGGGCGCCAGCGACTCGGCTTCGTTCGATGAGGTTGTCGAACTGCTCAACTTGGCTGGTCGTTCATTGCCGCACGCCATGATGATGATGGTTCCCGAAGCGTACGAGAACCAGACCGATACCGATCCGCGTCGTCGTGCCTTCTACGAGTACCACTCGATGCTCATGGAACCGTGGGATGGTCCTGCCGCCCTTGTCTTCACCGATGGCTCTCTCGTGGGTGCCACTCTCGACCGCAACGGACTTCGCCCCGGACGTTACTTGGTGACGGATGACGGTCTCGTTGTTCTCGCGAGCGAGATCGGCGTCTTCGACGTCGAACCGACGAAGGTTGTTCGTAAGGGACGTCTCCGCCCCGGCAAGATGTTCCTCGTTGACACGGCTGCTGGTCGCCTGATCGAAGATGACGAAATCAAGGCAGAGCTAGCTGCATCGCAGCCCTGGGCTGAGTGGCTCGAGAGCGGTCGAATTGCCCTCGAAGAGCTTCCTGAGCGCGAGCACATCGTGCACACACCCGCGTCGGTCACTCGTCGTCAGCGCACCTTCGGTTACACCGAAGAAGAAGTGCGCATCCTCATCGAGCCCATGTCGCGGCTCGGCGCCGAGCCGTTGGGTGCCATGGGGTCGGATACTCCGATTGCTGTGCTCTCACAGCGCCCACGCCTACTCTTCGACTACTTCACTCAGCAGTTCGCCCAGGTCACTAACCCGCCGCTCGACTCCATCCGGGAGGCTGTCGTTACCTCCATGGCGCTGGGCATCGGTCCGCAGCGCAATCTGCTGAACGCAACGCCGGAGCACGCCAAGCAAGTCGCGCTGCCGTTCCCTGTGATCGACAACGACGAGCTCGCCAAGATCCAGCACATTGAACCGCACCCCGGAAGTCGTCTTTCGACGACGATCAAGGGGCTGTACCGCGTTGATGCGGGCCCCTCCGCAATGGAATCCCGGCTCGCCGAGATGTGCGCTGAAGCCGATGCTGCTATTGCCGCCGGCGCTGAGTTCATCGTTCTCTCTGACCGTGACTCGAACAAGGACCTTGCGCCTATTCCGTCCTTGCTCATGCTCGCTACCGTGCACCACCACCTCATTCGTCAGCAAGAGCGTATGAAGGTAGGCATGATCGTCGAGGCTGGTGACGTTCGGGAAGTTCACCACGTCGCGCTGCTCGTCGGTTACGGTGCTTCCGCCATTAACCCCTACCTCGCTATGGAGTCCGCGGAAGAACTCGTCCGCAATGGCACCATCACCGGACTCACGCCTGAGAAGGCTGTTCGCAACCTCATCACTGCGCTCGGTAAGGGCGTACTCAAGATCATGTCCAAGATGGGCATCTCAGTGGTGAGCTCTTATGCGGGTGCCCAAGCTTTCGAAGCTGTCGGCCTCTCGCAGGCGTTCGTTGACCAGTACTTCACCGGCACCAAGAGCATCCTTGGCGGTATTGGGCTCGATGTCATCGCTCGTGAAAATGCAGAGCGTCACATTGCTGCGTACCCCGAAGACCGGGCGCCTACGGTCCACGAGCGCCTGAACACGGGTGGCGAGTACCAGTGGCGCCGTGAAGGCCCACCGCATCTCTTCAACCCCGAAACAGTGTTCAAGCTGCAGCACGCTACGCGTAACCGGCGTTACGACATCTTCCGGGAGTACACCTCCAAGGTTGATGAGCAGGCCGAAAACTTGATGACTTTGCGTGGCCTCTTTAAGTTCAAGAAGGATGAGCGTACGCCTATCTCGATTGACGAGGTCGAGCCAGTATCGAGCATCGTCAAGCGCTTCAGCACGGGGGCGATGAGCTACGGCTCCATCAGCAAGGAAGCCCACGAGACCCTGGCTATCGCGATGAACCAACTTGGTGCGCGTTCCAACACGGGCGAGGGTGGCGAAGACGTCGACCGTCTTCTCGACCCAACCCGTCGTAGTGCAATCAAGCAGGTAGCTTCTGGCCGCTTCGGCGTAACGAGCATGTATTTGACGCACGCCGATGACATCCAAATCAAGATGGCTCAGGGAGCAAAGCCCGGTGAAGGTGGGCAACTACCTGCTGGCAAGGTGTACCCGTGGATCGCTCGAACGCGTCACGGTACTCCCGGTGTCGGTCTGATTTCGCCGCCGCCTCACCACGACATTTACTCGATCGAAGACCTCAAGCAATTGATCTTCGATCTCAAGCGCTCGAATCCCTCGGCGCGCGTCCACGTCAAGCTCGTAAGCCAGAAGGGCATTGGCGCGGTTGCTGCCGGTGTCACGAAGGCTAAGGCGGATGTTGTTTTGGTCTCCGGCCATGATGGCGGTACCGGCGCGAGCCCACTGAACTCGCTCAAGCACGCGGGCACGCCCTGGGAGATCGGTTTGGCTGAGGCCCAGCAGACGCTCATGCTCAACGGCATGCGCGACCGCGTCGTGGTTCAGGTAGACGGCCAGATGAAGACCGGCCGCGATGTCATTATCGGTGCGCTTTTGGGCGCTGAAGAGTATGGCTTCGCTACGGCTCCTCTCGTTGTGTCGGGTTGTATCCTGATGCGCGTCTGTCACCTCGACACGTGCCCCGTTGGCGTCGCGACTCAGAATCCCGAGTTGCGGGAGCGCTTCACCGGCAAGCCTAAATTCGTCGTGAACTTCTTCGAGTTCTTGGCTCAAGAAGTGCGCGAATACCTTGCAGAACTTGGCTTCCGCACGCTGGAAGAAGCGATCGGCCACAGCGAACTGCTGGATGTGGACCGTGCCGTTTCGCACTGGAAGACTGACGGGCTCGACTTGTCTCCGATATTCGACGGTCCCGAGTTCAGTGACTCTGAGCCTCGCACGCATGCCGTCGAGCAGGATCACGAACTCGCTGAGCACTTCGACCAGCAGCTCATTCAGTTGAGCAAGGCCGCTTTAGAGAACAAGGAGCCGGTCGAGATTGATCTGGCTGTTCGCAACACTGATCGAGCGGTCGGAACGATGCTGGGTCACGAAGTAACTCGCCGCCATGGCGAGCACGGATTGCCCGCGGATACGATCTCGATCACACTGCACGGTTCTGCCGGTCAGTCCCTGGCCGCGTTCGTCCCCGCCGGCATCTCGATCAAGCTCTATGGTGACAGCAACGACTACGTCGGTAAGGGCTTGTCGGGCGGCTCGGTTGTGGTGCGCCCTGACCTCACCAGTGTGTTCGCTGCGGAGAAGAACGTCATCGCTGGAAACGTCATCGGTTACGGTGCCACCAGCGGAAGCATTTTCATCCGCGGCAAAGTCGGTGAGCGCTTCATGGTGCGAAACTCAGGCGCTACCGCAGTTGCCGAAGGCGTCGGCGACCACGCGCTCGAGTACATGACGGGCGGGCTGGTGCTGATCCTTGGCGCCACTGGCCGCAATCTGGGTGCGGGAATGTCAGGCGGTACCGCTTACATCCACCAGCTCCGCGAGGAACGTGTCAACGGTGACTCCCTGAGTTCAGGGGAGCTCATGTTGAGCGGCCTCGGTAGTGCCGATATTGAAATCGTCAAGGATCTCCTCGAACGTCATCTCGAAGAGACCGGGTCAGTAGTTGCCGAAAGCATGCTGGCCGATATGGATGCCACGGCAGCCCAATTTACGAAGGTTACGCCTCGTGATTACGCGGCCGTCATTCAGACTCGAGAGACTGCATTAGCCGAGGGACTCGACCCCGACGGGGACGTTACCTGGGCACGAATTAGGGAGGTTACCGGTGGCTGATCCCAAGGGATTCCTCAAGGTTCAAGAGCGCGAGCTTCCGAAGCGGCGCCCCGTCAGTCTCCGACTGATGGATTACAAAGAGGTCTATGAGCAGCAGGAGTCGGGCCAGTTGGCTCGGCAGGCTGGTCGTTGTATGGACTGTGGCGTGCCGTTCTGTCATCAGGGGTGCCCGCTTGGCAACCTGATTCCGGAGTGGAACGACCTTATGCGCCGCGGCGAAAGCGCCGAAGCGATCGAGCGTCTCCATGCCACTAACAACTTCCCGGAGTTCACGGGACGTTTGTGCCCGGCACCATGCGAGAGCTCGTGCGTGCTGGGAATCAACCAGCCGGCAGTCACGATCAAGCAAATCGAAGTCTCGATCATCGAGCAGGCCTTCGCCGACGGTAACGTCACGCCCCACCCGCCCGGACGCTTGACGGGCAAGACCGTTGCCGTTGTCGGCTCGGGCCCCGCGGGGCTCGCTGCCGCTCAACAGCTCACTCGCGCAGGCCACACTGTCGCTGTTTTCGAGCGCGAAGACCGCATCGGCGGATTGCTGCGCTACGGAATTCCAGACTTCAAGATGGAGAAGCGCCACATCGAGTCGCGCCTCGCTCAAATGCAGGCAGAGGGAACGCGTTTCCGCGCCGGCGTCAACATCGGAGTCGACATCTCGTGGAGCGATCTCCGCTCACGTTATGACGCTGTCGTTGTTGCTACCGGCGCCACCGTGCCCCGCGATCTGCCGATTCCGGGACGCGACGCCCTTGGCGTCCACTTCGCCATGGAATACCTCGTTCAGTCCAACCGCGCAGTCGCGGGCGACACCGTGAGCGAACAGGTAACGGCTGAAGGCAAGCACGTCGTCGTTCTTGGTGGCGGAGACACGGGGGCTGACTGCATTGGCACCGCTCACCGTCAGGGTGCGCTCTCGGTCACGAACCTCGCCATTGGTGTTCAGCCTCCGAGCGAGCGCCCCGAGCACCAGCCCTGGCCGCTCACGCCGACGCTTTTTGAGGTCTCTAGCGCCCACGAAGAGGGCGGCGAACGCCAGTACTTGGCGTCCACCGTTGAGTTCTTGACGAACTCGGTTGGCGAAGTGCGCGCTATTCGTGTCGCCGAAACTGAGTTCGTTGACGGTCGTCGTGTACCAAAGGTAGGCACCGAGCGCGAGATCCCTGCGGATCTCGTTCTGCTGGCTCTCGGGTTCACCGGGCCCGAAACTGACACTCTCGACAAGCAGCTTCCGCTCGAGGCTGACAACCGTGGCAACCTCACCCGCGACGACAACTACGAAAGTGGAACGCCCGGCGTCTACGTCGTAGGAGATGCCGGGCGTGGCCAGTCGCTGATTGTATGGGCGATCGCTGAAGGTCGGGCTGCGGCATCCGCCGTTGATCGCTACCTTGAGGGGGAGACGCAATTGCCGTTCCCCGTTCGCCCGAACGATCGCGGTATGACGCTCTAAGAGTTCCACCACCACTACCACCACCACTAACCCGTCAAAGGAAGATATGAGACGCGCTAAAATCGTCGCGACACTCGGCCCGGCTACGTCGAGCTACGAGAACATCAGGGCAATCATCGATGCAGGTGTCGATGTTGCCCGTATGAACCTCAGCCATGGAAGCTACGCCGTCCACGAAGAGGTGTACGCGAACGTTCGTCGCGCCGCTCAGGATGCCGGCAAACCGGTAGCGGTGATGGTTGACCTTCAGGGCCCCAAGATTCGTCTCGGCAAGTTCGAAGACGGCCCGTACGACCTCGCGGTTGGCGACATCTTCAAGATCACTATCGAAGACATCGTGGGTAACCGTGAAATCTGCGGCACGACGTTCAAAGGACTGCCCCAAGACGTCGCCCCCGGCGACTTCCTACTGATCGATGACGGCAAGGTCAAGGTCAAGGTTGTTTCGGCGACTGACACCGTCGTTACGACTGAGGTCGTGGTTGCTGGCGCCGTATCGAACAACAAGGGAATCAACCTTCCCGGTGTGGCCGTCAACGTTCCTGCTTTGTCTGAAAAGGACGAAGACGACCTTCGTTGGGGTCTCAAGCTCGGTGCTGACCTCATCGCACTCTCGTTCGTGCGCAACGCGGAAGACATCGTCCGCGTCCACGAGATCATGGATGAAGAAGGCCGCCGCGTTCCCGTCATCGCCAAGATCGAAAAGCCGCAGGCTGTAGATCACCTCGAAGCCATTGTGGACGCATTTGACGCGATCATGGTTGCTCGCGGTGACCTTGGTGTTGAGCTCCCGCTCGAGGCAGTGCCGATCGTTCAGAAGCGCACCGTTGAGCTCGCTCGTCGCATGGCGAAACCCGTTATCGTCGCGACGCAGATGCTTGAGTCGATGATTTCGAGCCCCGTGCCAACTCGTGCCGAGACGTCTGACGTTGCTAACGCCATCCTCGATGGCGCTGACGCCGTCATGCTCAGCGGCGAGACCAGCGTGGGGGAGTACCCCGTCATCACCGTGCAGACCATGGCGAAGATTGTGGAGTCCACCGAAGAGCACGGCCTCGACCGCATCGCGGAGCTCGGCACTAAGCCGAAGACGCAGGGTGGTGCCATCACGTTGGCCGCTGCTGATGTCGCGTCGTTCGTCGAAGCGAAGTTCGTCTGTGTCTTCACCGAGTCAGGCGACTCGGCTCGTCGTATGTCGCGTTTGCGCTTCCGCATTCCGATGAAGGCGTTCACTCCGAGCCCGGAGATTCAGCGCCGCATGTCGCTGATCTGGGGTATCGAATCGTTCACTGTCGACCGTGTTACTCACACCGATGAGATGTACCGCCAGGTTGATGAGATTCTTCTCGGACAGGAACTCGCACAGGTCGGCGACAAGGTCGTCGTGATCTCGGGATCCCCTCCCGGAATCTCCGGTTCCACCAACGACCTGCGCGTGCACGTCATTGGCGATGCCGTCAACGCCAAGGCACCAGCTTGGGCCACAAAGTAGCGTCACGAGGCTTCTGAGGCCCCTCTGCGGCACGAACTTTCGACTTCGTGCCGCAGGGTTCGTTAACGAGAAAAAACCGGGAGCAGAACTGCTCCCGGTTTTCCCTTGTTCGTTGTGCCGAATGTGGGACTCGAACCCACACGTCCTTTCGAACAAAGCATTTTGAGTGCTCCGCGTCTACCATTCCGCCAATTCGGCTGACTACAACGCTGAATAGAATACCGTAGGCTTGGCTCTGTGACTGACCAAAACACCAATCAAACTGCTCCTCGCCGCGTTGTCGTTGCCGAAGATGAGTCGCTCATCCGCATGGACATTGTCGAAATCCTGCGGGATGCCGGCTACGAGGTCGTCGGTGAAGCCGGTGACGGCGAGACCGCTGTCGCCCTCGCTACCGAGCTGCGCCCCGATCTGGTCATCATGGATGTCAAGATGCCCCAGCTCGACGGAATCTCCGCAGCCGAGCGCCTGAGCGCCAACCACATTGCTCCCGTAGTGCTTCTCACGGCGTTCAGCCAGAAGGAGCTTGTGGAGCGTGCCTCTGAGGCCGGCGCTCTGGCTTACGTGGTCAAGCCCTTCACCCCCAACGACTTGCTGCCTGCGATCGAGATCGCTCTCAGCCGCTACACCCAGATCATTACGCTGGAAGCCGAGGTCAGCGACCTCGTTGAGCGCTTCGAAACGCGCAAGCTCGTCGACCGCGCCAAGGGCCTTCTCAACGAGAAGATGGGGCTCAGCGAGCCAGACGCGTTCCGTTGGATTCAGAAGGCTTCTATGGATCGCCGTCTCACCATGCACGATGTTTCGCAGGCGATCATCGATCAGTTGAGCGCCAAGAAGTAGACGCATCACCAAAAACCCGGTCCGCCTCGTGATTGCGAGGAGAACCGGGTTTTCGTGTTTCTCAAGCGTGCGACACGCCCCTGGTTACGTCGTGGGGCGATCTTTCAGGATGTTTGTAATCCGGATCGTGGAGAGGCGGCGCTCTTGCTCGTCGCGAACGACGATCTCGTGAGTCGCTAATGTGCGCCCCAGAGCAAGCGCGGTGCAGGTAGCGGTCACGACGCCGGAGCGCACCGATCGGCTATGAGTGGCGTTGATCTCGATCCCCATGGCAATGCGCCCCGGACCGGCGTGGATCGCGGATGAAATCGAGCCCAGGGACTCTCCGAGCACGACGTGTGCTCCGCCGTGAAGGATGCCGATTACTTGGGTATTGCCCTCTACTGGCATAGTCGCCACGGAGCGTTCAGCGCTGAGCTCGAGAAATTCGATGCCCATTTTTCGGGTGAGTGAGCCGCCACCCGACTCAACGAGGCGAGCAATTAGTTCGGGATCGAGGTCATCGGGGTATTTCACAGAGGGTGTCCTTCTTGTTGGGCCGTTTCCGCTGTCGGCAGCCCCGGCTAGGCTGGCTGCGTGTCGGATTCCCAAAAGCCTACTCTTATGATCATTGACGGCCACTCGCTGGCCTTCCGAGCCTTTTATGCGCTCCCCGTCGACAGTTTTCAGAACCGCGAGGGGCAACACACCAATGCCATCCACGGTTTCTTGTCGATGCTGATTTCTCTTCTTCAGAACGAGAAACCAACGCATCTAGCGGTCGCGTTCGATATCTCGAGGTACTCCTTCCGTACCCGTGAGTACCCCGAGTACAAAGGAACCCGCGGCGAGACGCCCGTCGAGTTCGTCGGTCAAATACCGCTTCTCGAGGAAGCGCTCAAGGCCATCGGCATTCAGACGCTCAGCAAAGAAGACTTCGAAGCCGACGACATCCTCGCCACTCTGGCCCACGAGGGCTCGGCGAACGGCTATCGCGTGCTCGTGGTTTCGGGCGACCGCGATGCGATCCAGATGGTCAACGACAACGTCACCTTGCTGTACCCGAACGCTCGCGGTGTTTCTGAGCTCAAGCGTTACGACCGCGATGCAGTGTTCGAGCGTTACGGCGTGGAACCCCATCAGTATCCGGATGTCGCAGCACTCGTCGGGGAGACCAGCGACAACCTCATCGGCGTCGACAAGGTGGGGGAGAAGACCGCGGTCAAATGGGTCAATCTGTACGGGTCCCTCGACGAGGTGCTGGCTCACGCTGAAGAGATCAAGGGCGTCGTCGGCCAAAATCTTCGCGATCAGATCGATCGACCTGCGCGTAATCGCAAGCTCAACCATTTGCTGACCGATGTCGACTTGCCGGTGAGCGTGGGAGACCTCGACCGCCGACCTATCGACGAGACGGCCGTCCGTGAGGTATTCGATCGTCTGCAGTTCAAGACGTTGCTGCAGCGAGTAATGAAGATCGCTGCCGCCGAACGCGGCGACGACGCGACTGCCGCGGCATCATCCGACGCCGTGGATGACTCGGCGGCGATTCCCGCCATCCGCACGATGGTCGACGAAGAGCTCGCTAAATGGATTTCTACCAACAGCAAAGACAACACGGCGCCGCTCGGGCTCACGGTCACGAGCGTGGACGGCGTTGTGACCGCGTTAGGGCTCGCGACAGCCACTGAGACAGCGTTCGTTCCTTGGGCTGCTGATCGCCCCGACTACGAGGCGCTCACGACTTGGCTCGCGAGTGATTCGCCCAAGTTCATGCACTCCGCCAAGACGCAGCTCAAGATAGCCGCAGACTCGGGTCTGAACATTGCCGGTGTCGCTTTCGACACGATGTTGGCAGCCTGGGTGCTCAAGCCGAGTGGTAAGCCCGAAGAGCTTGAGGCACAGGTTTACAACTACCTCGGTGAAACTATCGAGCAGGGCGATCCCAACCAGTTGGTCCCCGAAACCGAAGAACTGAGTCCTGCAACGAAGTCGTGGTACGTCGTGCGGCTAGCTGAGTACCTTGCGTCGCGCCTCGACGAGGGATCCCTTGCGGTTCTTACCGACATCGAAATGCCGCTTGTGCCCGTCTTCGCGCAGATGGAACGCACCGGAATCGCGGTCAACCGCCAGCTGCTCACTGATCTCAGCTCGTCGCTCAGTACGACTGCGGCTGACGTCGCCCGGAATGCGTTTGAAGTGATTGGGCGCGAGATCAACCTCGGTAGCCCGAAGCAGCTTCAAGACGTGCTGTTTACTCAGCTCGAAATGCCGAAAACTCGTGCCAATAAAACGGGGTTCTCGACGGATGCTGCCAGTCTCGCCGATCTCCAAGAACAAGCACCGCATCCCTTCCTCGACTTGCTGCTTCAGCATCGCGATGCGACCAAGCTGGTTCAGATCATCACCGGAATTGAGAAAGCGATCGATGACTCCGGTCGTGTTCACACGACCTATGAGCAGGCCGGATCCAGCACGGGACGCATTGCCTCGAACGATCCCAACCTGCAGAACGTGCCGGTCAAGACGGCCACAGGGCGACAGATTCGCGCGTCGTTCGAAGCGGGGGCGGGATTCGACACTCTCCTCACTGCGGACTACTCGCAGATCGAAATGCGCATCATGGCCCACCTCTCCGGCGATGAGGGCCTTATCCAAGCCTTCAACGAGGGCGAGGACCTCCACCGTTTCGTCGGCTCTCGCATCTTCGGCGTCGAGCCGGCAGACGTCACCGCCGAAATGCGCACCAAGGTCAAGGCGATGTCGTACGGGCTCGCCTACGGTTTGAGTGCGTTCGGCTTGAGCAAGCAGTTGCGTATCGAGACCAGTGAAGCCAAGGCGCTGATGACTGACTACTTTGCTCGCTTCGGCGCAGTGCGTGACTACCTGCGCAACGTCGTTGAGCAGGCTCGAGTCGATGGGTACACCACGACAATCTTCGGCCGCCGCCGTCCCTTCGGAGACCTCAACTCCAAGAATCGCGTTCTGCGGGATAACGCAGAACGTCAGGCCCTCAACTCGCCTATTCAAGGCTCGGCAGCCGACATCCTCAAGCGGGCAATGTTGCAGATCGATGCGGACATTCGCAGCGAAGGACTTCAGTCGCGCATTCTGCTTCAGGTGCACGACGAATTGGTCTTTGAAATCGCTGGGGGAGAACTCGAACGAATGACTACACTCGTTCATGAGCGAATGTCAGGGGCTGCGTCGTTGACGGTTCCGCTCGATGTACAAATCGGTACGGGCCATAACTGGGACGCTGCCGCGCACTAGTCGCGCTGGTGGCCGATCCCGTACGCCGTACCCGGTAAGCGGGAGCAACACGCGCGCACCCCACGAAGGAGCAGATGTGAGTAGCAGAACAGTCACTGTTGGTTCGAAAGTGGGGCTGCACGCCCGCCCCGCTTCGGTATTCGCGCAGGCGGTCGCTGAGTGTGGTGTTGTAGTGATGCTGACGGATGCCGCGGGCAAGACCGTGAACGCGGGCAGCATCCTCAGCGTGCTCTCGATGGGTATCGGCTACGGAGATTCGATCACTCTCAGTTCCGACGACGAGAACGCCGACCCCGCTTTGGATTCTCTCGCTCAGTTGCTCGCAAGCGAACTCGACAACTAACACGCCCACCCCGGCAACTTAAAGGAGCCCGACAACGATGTCAGAGACGAACACCTCATCCGCAGCAGCCGACCATGCACCTCGTGCGGCCACACCGATCGACGCGATCGCCGAGGCGTGGGTAGAAAAGCTGGTGGACCTGAATCCCGCTATTGGAACCTATATCGGTTCGCCGGGGGAGCACTCAGGCTATGCCGACTACTCGCCTGAAGGTCACGCGAATGTGGTCGCGGCTACCCGTGAAGTGCTGGCGAGGCTAGAAGCGGCACCGATCATCGATGACGTCGACGTCGTCACCAAGGCAGAGATGGTCTCGACGCTCAAGCTTGATCTCGATTCCGATGCCGCTCAGCTGTGGAAACGCGATCTCAACAACCTCGCTAGCCCTGCTCAAGATATTCGTGGCGTTCTTGACTTGATGCCCACCGCGACTGAAGCGGATTGGTCTGTCATCGCCGAGCGCCTCCACAACATCCCCGAGGCAATCAACGGCTACATCGCAACGCTTCGTCACGGAATCGAAGGTTCAGTCGTTCCTGCCCAGCGTCAAGTCGCTGAAGTGATAACTCAGGCGCGCCAAATCGCGGCTCCCGGCGGGTTCTTTGACTCGTTCATCGCCCAGGCCGCCGCGGTAGGTGGCAGCAGCACGCTCAACTCCGCATTGTCGGAGGGCGCAGCGGCTGCAGCATCCAGCTATCAGAAGCTCGAACACTTCTTGGCAGAGGAACTGGCGCCGAATGCAACAGCGCAGGATGCATTCGGTCGCGATTTGTACGCGCTGCAGTCGCAGTCGTTCCTCGGCGCGAAAATCGACCTGGACGAGACCTATGAATGGGGAATCGAAGAGCTTGCGCGCATGACGGCCGAGCAACAGGAGATCGCTCACGAGATCAAGCCGGGCGCTTCGATCGCTGAAGCGATCGAGCTTCTCGACGCTGATCCCTCCCGCACCCTCCATGGCACTGATGCTCTGCAGCAGTGGATGCAAAAGCTCAGCGATGAAGCGATCGAGGCGCTGGCGGGCACCCACTTCGACATTGCTGAACCGATGCGCGCTCTCGAGTGCATGATCGCCCCCACGCACGATGGAATCATCTACTACACCGGCCCCAGTGATGACTTCTCGCGCCCCGGCCGCATGTGGTGGTCGGTTCCCGAATCGGTGACGGAGTTCACGACTTGGCGCGAAGCAACGACCGTCTATCACGAGGGCGTTCCCGGCCACCACCTCCAGATTGCTCAGGCTGTCTACAACCGCGATCAGCTGAACACGTATCGGCGTCAACTGGCCGGCTCATCGGGTCACGCCGAAGGCTGGGCGCTCTACGCCGAGCGACTCATGAGTGATCTGGGCTTCCTTGACGACCCTGCGAATCGTCTTGGGATGCTCGACGGCCAGCGGATGCGGGCGGCTCGGGTAGTTCTTGACATCGGCGTGCACCTCGGCAAGCCCAAGCTCACGGGTTCTGGCGTCTGGGATTGGGACTATGCCCTTGATTTCATGACGAACAACGTGACTTTGGACCCCGCAAACGTGCGGTTCGAAGTGAACCGTTACTTCGGGTGGCCAGGGCAAGCCCCGTCCTACAAAGTTGGTCAGCGCATTTGGGAACAGTTGCGAGACGAGTGCCAAGCCAACGAGGGTGCGGACTTCGATCTCAAAGAGTTCCACCGGCGAGCTCTTAACGTCGGCGGCGTCGGTCTTGACACGCTCCGTGCAGCACTTTTGGCCCCATACTCGGTGTCGTAATCCCGCGGTCGTCAGTGGCGATGCTCGAGTATCGGTCCACTGTGGATGCGGGTGAAGCGACATCCGCGAAATACCGGCGCTTAACAGTTGGTTTTGTGGGCTTCGAAGGGCTAGGCTGGAGTGTCGCAATTGCGACTTCTTATTCGCCTGCCTTCGGCGATCCACAAGATTCATTTCGTCGTCGGCCCAATTATGCGCTTCTCGAAGCGTGACCCATACCGGAGCAACTACTACATGACAAACGCAACGACCGACAAGGCACCCAAGCAGGTCGCCATCAATGACATTGGATCTGCTGAAGATTTCCTCGCCGCGGTCGAAAAGACGCTGAAGTTCTTCAACGATGGTGACCTTATCGAAGGTACCGTCGTCAAGATCGACCGCGACGAGGTTCTCCTCGACGTCGGTTACAAGACTGAGGGTGTCATTCCCTCTCGTGAACTTTCCATCAAGCACGACGTTGACCCCACTGAGGTCGTCAACGTTGGTGACACCGTTGAGGCCCTCGTTCTCCAGAAGGAAGACAAAGAAGGCCGCCTCATCCTCTCCAAGAAGCGCGCACAGTACGAGCGTGCTTGGGGCGACGTCGAGAAGATCAAGGAATCGGATGGCGTTGTCACCGGTTCGGTCATCGAGGTCGTCAAGGGTGGACTCATCGTTGACATCGGACTTCGTGGATTCCTCCCGGCATCGCTCATCGAGCTGCGCCGTGTTCGTGACCTCACGCCGTACCTCGGCCAGGAGATCGAAGCCAAGATCCTCGAGCTCGACAAGAACCGCAACAACGTTGTTCTGTCGCGCCGTGCACTCCTTGAAGAGACGCAGTCGGCTAGCCGCACTTCGTTCCTCAACAACCTCGCCAAGGGCCAGGTTCGTAAGGGTGTCGTTTCCTCGATCGTCAACTTCGGTGCATTCGTTGACCTCGGCGGCGTAGACGGCCTCGTCCACGTTTCTGAGCTCTCGTGGAAGCACATCGAGCACGCTTCAGAAGTTGTTGAAGTTGGCCAGGAAGTTACGGTTGAAATCCTCGAGGTTGACCTCGAGCGCGAGCGCGTGTCGCTGTCGCTCAAGGCAACGCAGGAAGACCCGTGGCAGGTATTCGCCCGTACCCACGCAATCGGACAGGTTGCTCCCGGTAAGGTCACCAAGCTCGTTCCGTTCGGTGCGTTCGTTCGCGTCGCAGACGGCATCGAGGGCCTCGTGCACATCTCCGAGCTTTCGGGTAAGCACGTTGAACTCGCCGAGCAGGTTGTGTCGGTTGGCGACGAAGTATTCGTCAAGGTCATCGACATCGACCTCGAGCGTCGCCGCATCTCGTTGAGCCTCAAGCAGGCCAACGAGGGCGTTGACCCCGAGGGTACCGAGTTCGACCCGGCTCTCTACGGAATGCTCACGGAGTACGACGACCAGGGTAACTACAAGTACCCGGACGGCTTCGACCCCGAGACCAACGAGTGGAAAGACGGCTTCGAGTCACAGCGCGAAAAGTGGGAGCAGGATTACGCTGCTGCCCAGGGTCGCTGGGAACAGCACAAGAAGCAGGTTGCCGCCGCAGCGATTCAGGAAGAATCGATCAGCAGCGCGCCCGCCGGAGCATCCTCGTTCTCGAACGATGACGCTGCATCGAGTGCAGGCGCGGGAACGCTCGCAGACGACGAGACTCTCGCCGCTCTTCGCGAGAAGCTCTCAAGCAACAACTAGTAGTACCTAGCTGAACGTTGTGGCCAGTCTCCTTCGGGAGGCTGGCCACAGTCAGTTAAGGCGGCGTCTGTCTGAGCGCTAAGAAGTGCGAGCTTTGAGCCGACGAGCTCGTCTCACTCGCACGACAAGCAGAGCGATAAGCCCCACGAGCGCGATCGTGCCGATCACCGGGACGATCAACGCGAGCAGACTGAGCACTACGCTGCTGATGTCTTCTACAGTGCTCACGACCGGCGCTGCTACTCCGGCTGTTGCCGCATTGAGCACCGGGCGGGCCGCCATCTTCGTGGCATGGGTACCCAGCGCGAGTACTATTCCGATCACGACGGGCACCCAGGCGCTCGACGAGAAAAAGGATGCGGGGTCGGTGACGACCGCTGTTTCTGAGGCAGCCCCGGTCCCAAAAGCGATGCCGCCAGCTGCCGGTCGGACAATAGTTTGGATCCAGTCGTTGATTGAGTCGACCATAGGCACCTTGTCGGCGATGACCTCGACGACGAGAAGTACGCCGAGGATCGCAATCACCCAAGGATTCTCGAGCCAAACCCAGGCGCTGGGCAACTCGACGAAATCCAGTGTTCGGCCCGCGACCCCGAGCACGAGTAGGGGTATGTACGCGTTAAGACCGGCCGCCACAGCGAGTCCGCTACCGGTGAGAACTTCGAGCATCCGCAGATCCTTTCGACAGGCTGAGGCTAGCATTAGGGCATGCATTTGATAGCGCTCACTGGAGGCATTGCCTCGGGTAAATCGACCGTCGCGGCGCGTTGGGCGGAGCACGGAGCCGTCGTTGTCGATGCGGATGTGCTGGCACGAGAGGTCGTGGAGCCGGGGTCGCCAACGCTCGGTGCGATTGCGGAGCGTTTCGGCTCGCAGGTGTTGCGGAGCGACGGGGCGCTCGACCGTCAAGCACTTGGGGCACACATCTTTGGTGATGCGAAGGCGCGCGAAGCTCTGAACGCGATCACGCATCCCGCCATTAGCGCTCTTGCGCATCAACGCTTCGAGCAGGCCGCTGAGCAGAACCCTGACGTGTTCGTCATCTACGATGTGCCGCTGCTCGTGGAGTCCGGTCAGCCACTGGCGAAGTTTGAGGCGGTCGTAACGGTCGAGGCCGATGCGGAGCGTCGAGTGCAAAGGCTCATTACCCATCGGGGCATGGATCGCAGCGAGGCAGAGCGTCGCGTTGCATCGCAAGCAACTGGCGATCAGCGCCGTGCCATTGCCGACTTCGTCGTCGATTCCGGTGACGACCTGGAGAGCACCGTCGCCCGAGCGGATGACGTGTGGCACCAACTCCGCAACAAGCTGGTGCGTTCGCCCTAAGCGTTCGCTAGACGCTCGACTCTCAGGCTCGTTGTCAGTGCCCTTGTTTACACTTGAGGGATGCAACCAACTCGATCTGTGCGTCCTTTTGAGGTGATCAGCGAGTACTCGCCTTCGGGTGACCAACCTCAAGCGATCAAGGAATTGGCTCAGCGCATCAACGCGGGCGAAACAGACATCGTGCTGTTGGGTGCTACCGGTACGGGTAAATCCGCAACCACCGCGTGGCTAATCGAGCAGGTGCAGCGCCCCACGCTCATCATGTCGCACAACAAGACTCTCGCGGCTCAACTCGCTAACGAGTTCCGCGATTTGATGCCCAACAACGCTGTCGAGTATTTCGTGTCTTATTACGACTACTACCAGCCTGAGGCCTACATTCCTCAGACAGATACCTTCATCGAGAAAGACTCCTCAGTTAACGCCGAGGTTGAGCGTCTCCGTCACTCCACTACAAACTCGCTACTGAGCCGCCGCGACACCGTGGTGGTTTCGACGGTGTCAAGCATTTACGGGTTGGGCGCCGCAGAATCCTACTTGGAAGCGATGATTGCTCTGCAGGTAGGCATGCGCATCGATCGGGAAGCGCTCATTCGCAAGTTCGTCGGCATGCAGTACCAGCGCAACGACTACGACTTCTCCCGCGGTAATTTTCGAGTGCGTGGCGACACTATTGAGATCATCCCGGTGTACGAAGAGTTAGCTATTCGCATCGAGATGTTCGGCGATGAGATCGAAGCCCTCTACTCGCTGCACCCGCTCACCGGCGAAATCATGAAAAAGATGGACTCAGTTTCCGTCTTCCCCGGCACGCACTATTCGGCCAGCCCCGAAACGATCAAGACCGCTATCGTCTCGATCCAAGAGGAACTGGCCGATCGCCTCGCCGTCCTGGAACGTCAGGGAAAGCTTCTCGAAGCACAGCGTCTTCGCATGCGCACGACGTTCGACATCGAAATGATGGAACAGATCGGGTTCTGCAACGGAATCGAGAACTACTCGCTCCACATGGACGGCCGCCAACCGGGGGAGCCGCCGAGTTGTTTGCTCGATTATTTCCCCGATGACTTCCTCGTTGTGCTCGATGAGTCGCACGTCACGGTGCCTCAAATTGGTGCGATGTACGAGGGCGACGCCTCTCGCAAGCGCACTCTGGTCGAGCATGGCTTCCGCCTCCCCAGTGCGCTCGATAACCGACCGCTCAAGTGGGAAGAATTTCTCGACCGGGTGGGCCAGAAGGTTTATCTTTCGGCGACGCCCGGTAAGTACGAACTCGGAATCACTGACTCCATCGTTGAGCAGGTCATCCGCCCCACGGGTCTTATCGACCCTCAGATCGTCGTCAAGCCGTCGAAGGGGCAGATCGATGATCTGCTCGAACAAATCACGGCGAGGGTGGAGAAGAACGAACGCATCTTGGTGACTACGCTCACGAAGAAGATGGCAGAAGAGCTCACCGAATTCCTCTCAGAAAACGGCGTACGCGTGCGCTACCTGCATTCGGATGTCGATACGCTGCGCCGAGTTGAACTGCTCACAGAACTCCGCCAGGGCGTCTACGACGTGCTCGTCGGCATCAACCTGCTACGGGAGGGTCTCGACCTTCCTGAGGTGTCGCTCGTGGCGATTCTCGACGCCGATAAGGAAGGCTTCCTCCGCTCGTCGACCTCCCTCATCCAGACCATTGGTCGAGCCGCGCGTAACGTCTCGGGCGAAGTGCACATGTACGCTGACGTGGTGACGCGCTCGATGGCGTTCGCGATCGAAGAAACCGATCGGCGCCGAGAAAAGCAGATCGCCTACAACACCGAACACGGAATCGATCCTCAACCTCTTCGAAAGAAGATTGCTGACATCACTGACGCGCTGCTCCGCGAAGGTGCAGACACCGCTGAGCTGCTCGCCACGCGCAGCCGGGACGGAAAGAAGCGCGCTCCGACGCCGAATCTCAAGCGAGAGGGAATCGCGGCCGCGGGCGGGAACGATCTCGAGCAAATAGTTTCAGACCTCAACGAACAGATGCTGCAGGCAGCATCCGAATTGAAATTTGAACTCGCTGCTCGACTGCGCGATGAAGTTCAAGATCTCAAGAAAGAACTGCGGCAGATGGAGCAGGCAGGTCACTTGAAATAGCGGCCGGTGCGTGCCAGCGCCAAACGCGATCGCAGCGGTTGTAGGTGCCCTGACGCGAGGAGCGGCTGTGCTCCCTAGTTGCGCAGCGATTCATGGAGAGCGAGGAGAGTTCGCTCTGATTCGGCGGAGTCATAGGGGAGCGCTGTAGCACGCGCAGCATTTCGCCTATTCTCGACCGGCTCACCCTGAATGATGCGCAGTGCGTGTTCAATATGGGTCAGATCCGGCTCGACTGAGAGTCCGCCACCGTCGACGAACAGGAGGGATGGGCTGCAGGTGCTGGTTGCAACAACGGGCGTTCCTGAGGCGAGCGACTCCAACGCAACGGCGTGACCGTCATGGCTTCCGACTGTCACTAAGGTGATGTCAGCGGTGGCAAAAACTTCGGCACGTTCAGCGAGCTCAAGATCCCTTGCGCTCAGAAACTGTACGGGCAGCTCGATAGTGCTGCGCTCCAGACGCCCCAGAAGCGGTCCATCTCCCAGAATCACCAGATGAACATTCTCGCCGGCTGCAACGAGCCGCTTCACCACGTCGACGGCGAGGGCAGGTATACCGGCAGCGGTGAGGGGCGTTGCGCACAGAAGGACGATGTCCGCATCGCTGGAATCGCGAAGGGTGCTGTTGTGGCGAAGCGGCGAGAACACCTCTAGGTTTACGCCCGCCGGAGCGTGGATCAACTCATCGTCGCTAGCTGTTGCTGAGACAGCTGCTGCATTCGCTGCGCGAGCGCTGTCGCCCGCATCCTGTACGGAGTCGGGCGTGTTTTCTGGATGCACGAGCCCCTGAGCGATGGGAGCCACGCTGACTACCCGGCCGTAACCGACGAGGTCATGGATGCTCGGCGCAGCATTGTTGGATGGGTCGACAATGTAGATCGCGGGAATACGGTTCTGTTGCGCCCACGACCCGATTTCACGAGCGCTGAGGCGATCGGCGACCTCAATGTGATCGGGAACAAGCTTCTCGAGTGCATGGCGAATTGCTTTCGCTATCGGCACAAAGCCACGAGATAGCGAGCGTCCCCGAGCGGGAACGGTGATAACCGTGCCGTACTCAGCCCACGCTACAGATGCCTCTTTACCCGGAACAACGACCGTAAATTCGTGGCCTGCTGCTCGGTAAGCGAGTCCGCGAGAGCGAACCGCGCTCGACGGGCCGAGCGGGGGAGCAGTAAAGAAACTCGTGACGTGCGCAATGTGCATGGTGCCATTATCCCGGTTGCTTCTCGCGATACACGGCGAACGTACAGGCAATGTCAGTGGTCTCCGTAGAATAGGAAGAGTGACTACTGCACAGTCGATCCCCAATTCTCACCTCAGCGTCCGTGGCGCTCGGGTTCACAATCTCAAGAACGTCGACCTGGAGATTCCGCGCGATTCTCTCGTCGTCTTTACCGGCCTGTCTGGTTCGGGTAAGTCGAGTCTTGCGTTCGACACGATTTTCGCGGAGGGTCAACGACGCTATGTTGAGTCTCTCTCGGCCTACGCCCGCCAGTTCTTGGGACAGGTGGATCGACCCGACGTCGACTTCATCGAGGGCTTGAGCCCTGCGGTTTCGATCGATCAGAAGTCAACCAACCGCAACCCTCGCTCTACTGTCGGCACGATCACAGAGATTTACGACTACATGCGGCTTTTGTGGGCTCGCATCGGTGTCCCGCATTGCGCTGTTTGTGGCGAAAAGATCGAGCGCCAATCGGTGCAGCAGATCGCTGACCAGCTCATGAAGCTCGAGACAGGCAAGCGCTACCAGGTGGTGAGCCCCGTGGTCTCGCAGAAGAAGGGCGAATTCGTCGATCTCTTCGCAGAGCTCGCGTCGAGCGGTTACTCTCGCGCCATTGTTGACGGCGAAGTTGTGCAGCTCAGTGATCCGCCCAAGCTCAAGAAGCAGTTCAAACACGACATCTCCGTTGTCGTCGACCGTCTGGTCGCTGGCGACGATATCCTGACGCGTCTCACCGACTCCCTCGAAACTGCGCTTCGTCTCACCGATGGCACCGTTGCGATCAATTTTGTGGACGACGAGGGTGATGCCGCCTGGCGTTCGTTCTCCGAAAAACTGTCGTGCCCAAATAACCACCCCGTCCAACTCACCGAGATCGAGCCACGTACGTTCTCGTTCAATGCTCCTTTTGGCGCTTGCCCGGAGTGTTCAGGGCTCGGTACTCGCATGTCGATCGACGCTGAACTGCTCGTTGCTGACGACTCGGTGAGCCTTGCTGAAGGCGCGATTCTTCCGTGGGCTCAGGCGGGTAAGGGCCTCTATAACTACTTTAAGAAGCTACTCGGTGGCCTTTCTCGTGATCTCGATTTTTCGTTGAACACCCCGTGGGGCGAATTGCCCGAAGATGTGCGGGAGGCCGTGCTTCGCGGCAACGACTTCAAGGTCTCGGTCAAATGGAAGAACCGTTACGGCCGTGAGATGAAGTACTCAACCGGCTTCGAAGGTGTTATTCCGTACATTGAGCGTAAGTATCTCGAGGCCGAGACTGACGTGCAACGTCAGCGTTACGCCGCGTACCTTCGAGAGATTCCGTGCCCTGTCTGCGACGGAAAACGACTCAAGCCTGAGGTCTTAGCTGTCACGGTCGCTGATAACAGCATTTCGGATATCTGCGAGCTCAGCTTGATTGATGCCTACGGTTTCATGAAGGAACTGGAACTCTCCGATCGGGATGCTCGGATCGCCGCGCAGGTGCTGCGTGAAATTCGTTTGCGCCTCGAGTTCTTGGTTGAAGTAGGGCTGAGCTATCTCAATCTCGCGCGCGCAGCAGCCACGCTGAGCGGTGGAGAAGCGCAGCGTATCCGACTGGCAACCCAGATCGGTTCTGGCCTTACCGGAGTCCTCTACGTGCTCGATGAGCCCAGCATCGGCTTGCACCAACGTGACAACCGTCGACTGATCGAGACGCTCGTGAAGTTGAAAAACCTCGGCAACACGCTCATCGTGGTCGAGCACGACGAAGACACTATTCGAACAGCGGACTGGGTCGTTGACATTGGGCCGGGAGCCGGCGAGCACGGTGGAGAAGTCGTTCACTCCGGCTCCTACAAAGACCTTCTCAAGAACAAGAAGTCAATTACGGCTGATTACCTCTCGGGGCGAAAGGCTATCGAGACGCCGAAGAAGCGCCGCCCCGTCGACAAGAACCGTCAGATTGTGGTCGAAGGCGCCAAGGCCAACAACCTCAAGAACCTTACGGTCAAGTTCCCCTTGGGAACCTTCACGGCGGTGACGGGGGTGAGCGGGTCTGGCAAGTCCAGTCTCGTCAACGACATTTTGTACAAGGTGCTCGCCAACGAGCTCAACGGCGCACGCCAGATCCCGGGAAAGCACACACGCGTTACTGGCCTTGAGAACCTCGACAAGGTTGTGCACGTTGATCAAAACCCGATCGGCCGCACTCCACGATCGAACCCTGCCACCTACACAGGAGTCTTCGACAAGATTCGAACTCTCTTCTCGGAGACCGCGGACGCTAAGGCGCGCGGGTATCTTCCCGGTCGCTTCAGTTTCAATGTCAAGGGCGGCCGTTGCGAGAACTGCTCGGGTGACGGCACGATCAAGATTGAGATGAACTTCCTGCCCGACGTTTACGTCGCGTGTGAAGTGTGCGGGGGAGCCCGGTACAACCGCGACACGCTCGCCGTGAAGTACAAAGCGAAGAACATCGCCGAAGTACTCGATATGCCGATCAGCGAGGCTGCAGAGTTCTTCGAGGCGATCTCCAGCATCCACCGGTTCTTGAAGACGTTGGAAGATGTTGGACTCGGCTACGTGAGGCTCGGCCAGAGCGCGACCACCCTCTCGGGCGGTGAAGCTCAGCGCGTCAAGCTTGCGACTGAGCTGCAGAAGCGTTCCATGGGCCGCAGCATTTATGTTCTCGACGAGCCGACGACTGGTCTGCATTTCGAGGATGTACGTAAGCTACTCCTCGTCCTTAATGGACTCGTCGACAAGGGCAACACTGTCATCGTCATCGAGCACAACCTGGACGTCATCAAGTCGGCAGACTGGCTCATCGACCTCGGTCCTGAAGGTGGTTCTGGCGGCGGTGAGTTGCTGTCCACTGGCACACCAGAAAAGGTCGCCAAGGTCGCTGGCAGCCACACTGGTCAGTTCCTCGCTGAGGTGTTGAGCGGCAACCGTGTCTAGAACGCGAGGGATGCACCGTGGCTAATACCGTCGCGTGGCGGCCCCGAGCGGGCGATATCCCGAACCAGCCAGGGGTCTACCGATTTACGGACGACAACAAGCGAGTGCTGTACGTCGGTAAGGCGAAGAACCTTCGCGCCCGGTTGAGTAATTATTTTGCCCCAGTGGCGACGCTTCACGAGCGCACTCGGCGCATGGTTCTGTCAGCGTCGAACGTCGAATGGACGATTGTTGGCAACGACTTCGAAGCGCTCCAACTGGAGTACACCTGGATCAAGGAATTTGATCCACCTTTTAATGTTCAGTACAAAGACGATAAGTCTTACCCGTATTTGGCGATCACGATGGGCGACGAGGTTCCAAGAGTGCTCGTCACTCGAAACCGAAACCTTCCCAATGCTCGCTATTTCGGACCGTATTCCCGCGCGTGGGCTATCCGCGACACTGTTGACGTACTACTCAAGGCATTCCCGATGCGCAGCTGTTCCACGTCGGTGTACAAGCGCGCCCAGCAGACCGGACGTCCCTGCCTCCTCGGCGATATTGGTAAGTGTGCCGCTCCCTGCGTTGGCCGAGTGTCTCAAGAGGATCACAAGTCGATCGCTCTTGACTTTGCCTCGTTCATGGCGGGCAACGATTCTCGAATGTTGGACTCCATCCGGGTGAAAATGACGGATGCCGCTGGCGAACAAGACTACGAATCCGCTGCGCGGTACCGCGATCAGATCGGCGCAATGGAGACTGCGCTCGCTAAGAACCAGATCGTGCTCTCCGAAGACGTTGACGCCGATTTCTTCGGCATCGCCCACGACGAGCTTGCGGCTGCCGTACAGCAGTTCATCGTGCGCGGCGGGCGCATTCGCGGTGTGCGGGGCTGGGTTGTCGACAAAGAACTCGATGTCGAGCTCGGTGGACTCGTTGAATCGGTGCTCCAGAACGCTTATGACGACACCTCGCCGCCGCGCGACGTACTGGTACCGGCGCTGCCGGACGACAGCACAGCGCTCGAAGAGTGGCTAGCGCAACGGCGGGGTTTGGGGGCTCGGGTTCGGCTTCGGGTTGCCCAGCGTGGCGAGAAGGCAGCGCTTGCGCAAACCGTGGAGACCAACGCGAAGAACGCGCTCATGCTCTACAAGTCGAAGCGAAGCGGCGACTTCGTTGCCCGATCGCAGGCGCTGGCTGATATTCAAGAAGCACTCGGCATGGCAGAAGCGCCATTGCGCATGGAGTGCTTCGATGTTTCACACCTTTCCGGAACCAACGTTGTTGCCTCCATGGTCGTGTTCGAAGACGGCCTACCAAAGAAGCAGCATTACCGTCGTTTCAACATCGCAGAGACCACCGATGACACGGACTCGATCTACCAGGTGCTGAAGCGCCGCCTCGCTTACCTCGCTGCCGGCGATGCAGTCCCTACTGCAGCCGAGGTCGAAGAAGCAGCGATGCTAACGGAAAGCTCTAATGCGGCGGGCGACACGGCACGCTCCGCCGCCGAAAGCGACGTTGTTCCGGCACCACCGTCCAAGTTCGCCTATCCGCCACAACTTCTCATTGTGGATGGGGGTCAGCCCCAAGTGAACGCAGCGCAGCGCGCTCTCGAAGAATCGGGTGTCTCAGGCATCCAGTTGGCGGGAATCGCCAAGCGACTCGAGGAGATTTGGCTTCCGGATTCTGATTACCCCGTCATATTGCCTCGAAACAGCGATGCGCTCTTCCTGATTCAACGTCTTCGCGATGAAGCTCACCGTTTCGCGATCACGCATCAACGCCAACGACGCTCCAAGGACATTTCTTCGGTGCTCTCCACCGTTCCGGGCCTCGGTCCCTCGCGCATCAAGGCGCTACTCCAACACTTCGGTTCAGTGGCGCGGCTCAAGGCAGCCTCCGCTGAACAAATGAGCGAAGTGCCGGGCATCGGCGAGACCACGGCAGCCGCAATCATCGAGAAGCTGGGTCAGCGCTAGCTCGGGTAGTCTGGACACACCATGAAACCCGTCACAGAGCAGCAGGAAGTACTCATTGTGACCGGCATGTCGGGCGCGGGGCGTTCGACTGTTGGCAACGCCTTAGAAGACCTTGGATGGTATGTCGTCGACAACCTTCCGCCTCAGATGCTGCTGCCACTCGTGGATCTTGCTCACCGGGCGGGGGATTCGCTCCCTCGTGTAGCTGCCGTCATCGATGTTCGCGGCGGAAAGCTCTTTTCGGATGCGCAACACGCAATTGAAGCGCTGCGAGGCTCCACGTCATTGCGGGTGCTCTTTCTCGATGCCGAAGATGTAGCACTCGTGCGTCGATTCGAGCAGGTGCGCCGGCCGCATCCGCTTCAAGAAGAGGGCACTCCGCTCGATGGCATCGCCGCTGAACGAACGCGCATGGCTGAAATTCGCTCGAACAGCGACATCATCATCGACACTACCGACCTCAATATTCATCAGCTCGCCACCACGATCATCGAAAAGTTCTCTGTGGAGAACGACGCTGGATTGCGTATTACTATTGAGAGCTTCGGATTTAAGTACGGACTTCCAGCGGACGCCGACATGGTGGCTGACTGCAGATTCTTGCCTAATCCCTTTTGGGTGCCCGAGCTCAAAGCACTAGACGGACTCAATGAACGCGTCCGTGCGTATGTGGTTGGGGCGCCCGGAGCACAGGAGTTCGTTGCGGATTACGCACGAGCCCTCGAACCTGTATTCGCCGGGTATCAGCGCGAGAATAAACGACACGCAACGATCGCGATCGGCTGTACTGGTGGCAAACACCGTTCGGTCGCGATTGCCGAAGAGTTGTCAGCTATTCTTAGCGGCCTGCCCGGTGTAGCCGTCAGCATCAAACATCGGGACCGTGGACGAGAGTAGATTACTCATCCAACCGGACCGTCATCTTAGAAGGAAGGCCAGTTAGTGGCATTAACTGCTGAAGTCAAAGACGAACTGGCACGAATTCAGTTAGGCAAGACGACTGAGCGCGCTGCAGAGCTCGCGACTATTTTGCGTTTCTCCGGTGGTCTCCACCTCATTTCTGGACGCATCGCAGTCGAGTCTGAGCTGGAGAGCGAATTGCTCGCGCGACGGGTACGCCGCGATATCGCTGAGCTATACGGCGTGCGTTCCGAGATTTCACGTGTCGCCTCGTCGGGCGGTGGCCGTCGCACTAACAACCTTCTCGTTCGCGTGCTCGATGGGGGAGAGACCCTGGCGCGTCAGACCGGACTTTTGGATGCGCGTCGGCGACCCATCCGTGGGCTTCCGAATCGTGTTACCACCGGCGGTCGCGGCGAACTCGCTGCCGTGTGGCGCGGTGCCTTTCTCGCTGCTGGTTCACTGACTGACCCTGGACGCTCCGCCGCGCTCGAGGTCACGTGCCCCGGCAATGAAGCAGCCATGGCGCTCGTGGGAGCAGCCGGCCGTCTTCGCGTCGCCGCTAAAGCCCGCGAAGTCCGCGGCGTGCATCGCGTTGTGGTTCGTGATGGTGAAGCGATCAGCGCCATGCTCACGATCATGGGAGCGAACACCACTGTGGTGAGCTGGAACGAGCTTCGCCAGCGCCGCGAAGTGCGCGCGACTGCCAACCGCTTGGTGAACTTTGACGACGCGAACCTTCGTCGATCGGCGCAAGCAGCCGTTGCAGCCTGTGCGCGGGTTGAGCGTGCGCTCGAAATTCTGGGCGACGACGTTCCGCAGCACCTTCGGTATGCGGGAGAGCTTCGGTTGAGCCACCGCGATTCGAGCCTCGACGAGCTTGGTCATCACGCCGACCCACCCATGACAAAAGATGCCGTGGCCGGTCGTATTCGCCGCTTGCTGGCTATGGCAGACAAGCGCGCCAGTGATCTGGGCGTTGCTGGCACCGAGGCAAACCTTCCTGCGGAGTTGGACGAGGCTTAGCGTTCCCTCCATGCGGCACGAGTGTCGCATGGACGTGGTTAGACTGGGAACATCGCCTGGCCGTGCTTACAGCCGGTTCAGGAATCTAGATCCTAGGAGGACTTTCGATGGCTGACTACACTCTTCCCGAACTCTCGTACGACTACTCCGCGCTTGAACCAAGCATCAGCGCGATGATCATGGAGCTGCACCACAGCAAGCACCACCAGGCCTACGTCACTGGAGCGAACGCAGCGATCGCTGGCCTCGCAGAGGCTCGCGATTCCGGCAACCTTGCCAACGTGAACAAGCTCGAGAAGGACTTGGCCTTCAACTTGGGCGGCCACGTCAACCACTCGATTTTCTGGACCAACATGTCTCCCAACGGTGGCGACAAGCCCACCGGCGACCTCGAGAGTGCGATCGATGACCACTTCGGATCGTTCGACAAGTTCACCGCGCACTTCACTGCGACCGCCATGGGCGTCCAGGGCTCCGGTTGGGCAGTACTCGCTTGGGACTCGATCGGAGAACGACTGATCATCGTTCAGTTCTTCGATCAGCAGGGAAACCTCCCCGCCGGTATCGTGCCTCTCCTCATGCTCGACGTGTGGGAGCACGCGTACTACCTCGACTACAAGAACGTACGTGCCGACTACGTCAAGGCGTTCTGGAACATCGTTGACTGGGCAAACGTACAAGACCGCTTCAGCGCAGCTCGCTCGAAGACAAACGGTCTCCTGCTACTCTCGTAGCGGCATCGTGGCCGGGTTAGGCCCCGGCTTAAGCCCTGTCTCCGCTAGAAGCAACATCCCACCACTACAGCACGACGCGTCGTAGACGCCTGATTTTCTGGAGTAACAGTGAGCGTAAAAATCGGTATTAATGGTTTCGGTCGCATTGGTCGCAACTTCTTTCGAGCGGCTATGGCCAAGGACAGCAACATTGAAATCGTTGCCGTCAACGACCTGACAGACAACAAGACGCTCGCTCATCTGCTCAAGTACGACACCATCACTGGTCGCCTCAACGCCGACGTTACGTTTGATGACGACCAGATCGTCGTTGACGGCAAAGCGATCAAGGTTTTCGCCGAGCGCGACCCTTCCAACCTGCCGTGGGGCGAGTTGGGTGTTGACATCGTCATTGAGTCGACCGGCCACTTCACCAAGTCGGCGGATGCTGCCAAGCACATTGCTGCAGGCGCCAAGAAGGTCATCGTTTCAGCACCGGCTACGGGCGACGACGTCGCTACGTTGGTTCTCGGAGTGAACGAAGACACCTATGACTCGGCCGTCCACAACATCATCTCGAACGCTTCGTGCACCACGAACTGCTTGGCTCCTCTTGCCAAGGTGTTCATGGACAACTTCGGCATCGAGACTGGCTTCATGACCACGGTTCACGCGTACACCGCTGATCAGAACCTTCAGGATGGCCCGCACGGCGACCTGCGTCGTGCACGCGCTGCGGCGCAGAACATCATCCCGACCTCGACGGGCGCCGCTAAGGCACTCGGTCTCGTCATCCCCGAGCTCGTCGGCAAGCTCGATGGCTATGCACTGCGCGTTCCCGTCATCACTGGATCGATCACGGACCTCACGATCACCACGCATGCCGACGTCACCGTCGAGCAGATCAACGCAGCGTACAAGGCAGCGGCTGAGGGCCCCCTCAAGGGAATCCTCAAGTACACCGAAGACGCGATCGTATCGACCGACATCGTTGGCGACCCGCACTCGTCGATCTTCGACGCTGGTCTCACGAAGGTAATCGGCAACCAGGTCAAGGTCGCTTCGTGGTACGACAACGAGTGGGGCTACTCCAACCGCCTCGTTGACGTTGCAGAGTTCGTCGGCGCACGCCTCTAACCCTCAACGACTATGAGCCTCAGAACTCTTTCAACGCTCTCCGACTTGCGCGGAAAGCGCGTCATCGTCCGATGCGATCTGAACGTCCCGCTCAAGGATGGTCAGATCACCGACGACGGTCGCATCCGTGCATCCTTGCCCACACTGAACGCTCTCATCAACGAGGGCGCCCGCGTGGTCATCGTTTCTCACCTGGGTCGCCCCGGGGGAGAGCCCGATGCTCAGTACAGCCTCGAGCCTGTCGCTCAGCGACTCTCGGAGTTGTTGGGTAAGGCAGTGGTGTTCGCTAAGGACACCGTAGGTCACGCCGCCGAACAGGCCGTCGCTGACCTCGAAGACTGCGGCGTAGCGCTGTTGGAGAATCTGCGGTTCAATTCCGGTGAAACTTCGAAGTCAGAGACCGAACGCGAAGAGTTTGCTCACAAACTCGCTCGCTTCGGCGACGCGTTCGTCTCTGACGGTTTCGGAGTCGTGCACCGAAAGCAGGCCAGCGTTTTCGAGCTTGCTCAAGCTCTACCGAGCGCTGCAGGACTGCTCATCGAGACCGAACTGGGAGTGCTTGAACGCCTTACGGTCACTCCTGAGCGTCCCTACACGGTTGTCTTGGGTGGTTCCAAGGTCTCCGACAAGCTCGATGTCATCGGAGCATTGCTCCCTCGCGTCAACTCACTCCTTGTCGGCGGCGGGATGCTCTTTACTTTCCTTGCGGCACAGGGCTACAAAGTCGGCGCGAGTCTTCTCGAGGAAGACCAGCTCGAGACTGTCAAGCGCTACTTGACTCAAGCAGATGAGCTTGGCGTCGAGATCGTGCTGCCCACAGATATTTCTGTAGCCGCATCATTCGGCCCCGACGCTGCGCACACCGTCACCTCAGCGCACGCGATCGAAGATACTGAATTCGGCTCTTCGGGCATCGGCCTCGACATCGGTCCCGAGACTGCAGCGCGGTTCGCTCAGGTAATTCGAGAGTCAAAGACGGTTTTCTGGAACGGCCCCATGGGCGTGTTTGAGTTCCCCGCTTTCGCTGCGGGCACGAAGGCGATCGCTCAGGCTCTGACCGATACCGAAGGTTTCGGCGTGGTTGGCGGCGGAGACTCTGCCGCTGCCGTACGCGCATTAGGTTTCGACGACGACCAATTTGGTCACATTTCTACGGGTGGCGGTGCAAGCCTCGAGTTCCTTGAGGGTAAGCAGCTCCCCGGACTGGAGGTACTCGGATGGCAAAGGTAAAGCGCGTCCCGCTTATCGCGGGCAACTGGAAGATGAATCTCGACCATCTTCAGTCGATCGCTTTCGTGCAGAAGCTTGCATGGACGCTAAAAGACGCGAATCACGATTTCGGCGTCGATGGCGCAGAGGTAGCGGTATTCCCTCCGTTCACTGACCTGCGGTCGGTGCAGACGCTCGTCGCTGCCGACAAACTCGACGTCCGCTTCGGCGGTCAGGACGTCTCCGAGCACGAGTCCGGTGCCTACACTGGCGAGATCTCGGGAGCGTTCCTCTCAGCCCTTGACTGCCGTTACGTTTTGGTCGGGCACTCGGAGCGTCGCACGATGCACGGTGAGACCGATGAGCAACTCGCTCGCAAGGTTGCCGCTGCCCTCAAGCACGGCCTCGTGCCTGTCTTGTGCGTTGGCGAAACTGCCGACGACCTCGAAGCTCACGGTCCGAGCGCCGTTCCTGTTGCTCAGCTGAAAGCTGGTCTCGCCGGCATCACGGGTTCGCCCGAGATCGTCGTAGCTTACGAGCCCGTATGGGCTATTGGCTCGGGCAAGGCCGCTACTCCGGAACAAGCCGAGCAGGTAGCCGCCCGTCTCCGCGAGACACTTGCTGAAGTGCTTGGCGACGATGTCGCCGCAGCCACCCGCATCCTCTACGGCGGTTCGGTGAAGTCGAGCAACATCGCGAGTCTCATGCGAGAGCCGAACATCGACGGTGCTCTCGTCGGTGGAGCGAGCCTTGATGTGGCCGAATTTGCCAGCATCTCGCGCTTCTCCAAGCACGTCGGCACCTAAACGCTATACTGTTCGAGGCCGCTACGGCCTGTTCGAAAGGTTCTTTGTGGAAATTCTCCAGGTTGTGCTGCAGGTATTGCTCGGTATCACGAGCTTGCTGCTCACACTTCTTATCCTTCTCCACCGCGGTCGCGGTGGAGGTCTCTCCGACATGTTCGGAGGAGGAGTCACGTCCAACCTCGGTGCGTCGGGTGTTGCTGAACGCAACCTCAACCGTATTACGGTGATCCTCGGCATCGTCTGGATCAGCTGCATCGTGGTTCTTGGTCTCATCACCAAGTTTGACGGCGCTTAAGAACCTCTAGCCTCAAGACGAAGGAACACAGTGGTATCAGGCGGAAGTGCAATTCGTGGTTCGCGCGTGGGCTCAGGCCCCATGGGCGAGCAAGATCGTGGGTTCCAAGCTGAACGTGTCCAAATCTCGTATTGGGACGCTGCTGGCAACGAAACCGTGCGATCGTTCGCTGCCAATGTGCCCGATGAAGATATCCCGGAGACGATCGATTCGCCATCCACGGGTCTTCCTGCAGGCCGGGACAAAGAGAACCCGCCCTCAGTTTCAAAGCTCGAACCGTACAAGACACACTTGGCCTACGTAAAAGAACGTCGTAGCGACGACGAAGCCGCAGAGCTTCTCGACGAGGCACTCGTTCAGCTCCGCACACGCCGCGGCACCGTGACATCTTAGAAGATACAACTCGGCCAGCGAACTCAGAGTTCGCGCGGCAGGCTCGCAGCTTGTAATAATAGGAAAGCCCCAACCGATTCGGTTGGGGCTTTCCTATTGTCTCGAAACCTGGCGCTACCGCGTGTGCGAGCGCGTTGGCGAAAGGACTTAGTGCTCGTCTGTCGAATCGGCGCTCGTCCAAAACTGGCCTGGGTCGATCAGCGCCGCCGGAACCTGCGCCGCTGCATCAGAGTCGACAAGGAACAGAGTCTTGCGGCGCCCTTCGAGCCCGGCCGCCGGAACTTCGTTGTAGCTCGCACCAGCGAGCGTGAGTCCAAGAGCAGATGCCTTGTCAGCGCCGGCCACTACTGCCCAGATACGTACCGATGAGTTGATGACCGGCAGTGTGAGGCTAACGCGCTCGTCGGGTGGTTTGGGCGAGTTGCGAACGGCAATCACTGTGCGCTCGGTCTCACGGATGCCCTCACGCTCGGGGAAGAGCGATGCGATATGTCCGTCAGGACCGATACCAAGAAACACGATGTCGAAGTTCGGGTACTTGCCATTGCGTGCGGCGTGCGCCCGCAGATCGTTAGCGTAAGCCTGAGCAGCGTCATCCAGCGACAGCCCTGCGTCAGAGGCCGCTACGGCGTGAACGCGAGCCGGATTAACCGGGATGTGGTCGAGAAGCGCAGCGCGCGCCTGTGCATCATTGCGCTCAGGATCTCCGGCGGGCAGCCAACGTTCGTCGCCCCACCAGAAGTTGACGCGAGACCAATCAACGGCGTCACGCTGCGGAGATTCGTTGATGGCAGCCAGAACAGCCTGTCCCATACTCCCACCGGTCAGTACGACTGTGGCTTCATCGAACTCCGCGATGATTTGGGGCACCTTGGAAAGAAAGTGAGCCGCTACCGCTTGGGCGAGATCAACCTTGTTGGGGTGGACTATTGCACGACGTTCGTTGCTCATCAGATCTTTGCCTTCACGTATTTTTCGATCTCGACACCGGTGATGTCACTCACGCCGTAGCGGACGACGTTTCCGAAAAGCTTGTCGGGGTCAAGTCTGCGCAGTTCCTCCGAGAGGCAATCGCGAAGGTTTCGACGGGGGAGTGAGATGTCGTGCACCGGTTGATCGGGCTGCGTCAAAGTAGCGATCGACGCCACATTGCGCTCGAGCGTGATCGTGCCAGATGCACGTTCTAAGATCACGGCGTGAATTCCGGTGGGGACTGGCGATCCGTCTGCGACGTCAAGAGTCACAGTTACCTTGAGTTGCATTTGCAACCACGCTGCCAGAAGCATCGTCGAAGCAGAATCTGCGGAACCGCTCACGGTAACCGCGGTGATCGGCTCGTACGGCGGCTGGTCGAGCACAGCGGCTAGCTGCGCTCGCCATAGCGTAAGGCGAGTCCAAGCGAAGTCAGTGTCGCCGGGAACGTAGGTCTTGCACATGCGGTGCATCGCATCGAGCGGCGACGCACTTGCCGCCGCGTCGGTGATGCGGCGCTGGGCAATGCGTCCCAGTGGCGACTCGGATGCGCTCTCCGGGCCTTCGCCCGGCCACCATGCGACTACCGGCGCATCGGGCAGCAAGAGCCCCGTGACAAGGCTCTCCTGATCGAGTGCGGCATCGCCGTGGGCGGTCACGACGATAACTTCGCTCGCTCCGGCATCCCCGCCGACGCGAATCTGGGCGTCAACGCGTGCTTCCTCATCCGACGATGAAGCGGTGGGACTGGTCGACACCACGAGAACCCGCATGGGGTGCTCGCGTGAGGCGTCGTTGGCCGCCTCGATTGCTTCTTCTTCGTTGCCGAACTCGGTCGCGATAATCAATGTGAGTACGCGTCCGAGAGCAACGGCACCGCCATCTTCACGAATGCGCACGAGCGCTTTCGAAATTTTAGCCGTGGTGGTGTTGGGCAAATCAACGATCATGGTCGTCTCCAGACTCGGCCGTCGCGCTCCATGAGGTCATCGGCAGACTTCGGGCCCCAGGTTCCGGGACGGTATTGCTCTGGGGCGCCCTGCGTTGCCCAGAACTCTTCAATCGGGTCGAGAATTTTCCAGCTGAGCTCGACCTCTTCGTGGCGTGGGAACAACGGGGGATCGCCGAGAAGTACGTCGAGAATCAAGCGTTCGTAGGCTTCGGGGCTTGCTTCGGTGAAGGCGTGACCGTAGCCAAAGTCCATCGTGACATCGCGAACGTGCATTTCTGCACCGGGGACTTTGGAGCCGAAACGAATCGTGACACCTTCATCGGGCTGCACGCGAATCACGAGCGCGTTTTGCCCGAGTGCAGAAGTGCGGCTTTCCTCGAAGAGGTACTGCGGTGCCCGCTTGAATACGACGGCGATTTCGGTAACCCGACGTCCAAGGCGCTTGCCGGCGCGAAGGTAGAAGGGCACGCCTGACCATCGCCGAGTTCCGATATCAAGACGGATGGCAGCATACGTCTCCGTGGTCGACTCAGGATTCATTCCGTCTTCGTCGAGGAAGCCGCTGACCTTCTCGCCGCCCTGCCAACCGCCCGCATATTGTCCGCGCGCAGTGTGCTCCCCGAGGTTTTCTGGAAGGCGCACGGCTGAGAGCACTTTCTCTTTCTCAGCGCGCAGGTCAGCGGCATCAAACGACACAGGCTCTTCCATTGCGGTGAGCGCGAGAAGTTGCAAAAGATGGTTCTGGATGACGTCGCGTGCGGCGCCAATGCCGTCGTAGTAACCAGCCCGGCCGCCCACTCCGATGTCTTCAGCCATGGTGATCTGAACGTGATCGACGTG
This sequence comes from Salinibacterium sp. VpJ6, assembly GCF_059767345.1. Classification (NCBI taxonomy): domain Bacteria; kingdom Bacillati; phylum Actinomycetota; class Actinomycetes; order Micrococcales; family Microbacteriaceae; genus Salinibacterium; species Salinibacterium sp. VpJ6. The sequence continues at coordinate 244,024 of NZ_JBSOQL010000001.1, read as the reverse complement.
GTTGGAGTTCCAGAGGGGTTCGTACAACTGGTTCGCAAACCGCAGCGCCAAAATGTTCTGCACGGTCTCTTTACCGAGGTAATGGTCGATGCGGAAGACGCTGTCGGGCGGGAAGACAGACTCCACAACGTCATTGAGATCACGAGCCGTATGAAGGTCACTACCGAAAGGCTTTTCGATAACAACACGGCTCCAGCGACCTTCGCGCTGTTCTGCGAGGCCAGAGTTACGAAGCTGCTCGGTCACCTGCGGGAACGACTTGGGCGGAATCGAAAGATAGAACGCGTGGTTACCCATGGTTCCTCGTTCGCGATCCAAGTCGGCCAAGGTGTCCTTGAGTCGCTCAAATGCCGCGGCATCGTCGAACTCGCCTTGGACGAAGCGGATGCCCTGAGCGAGCTGCCTCCAGACGTCCTCGTCAAAGGGCGTGCGCGCATACTGCTTTACGGCATCATGGACGACCTTCTCGAAGTCTTGGTCTTCCCAGTCGCGGCGGGCAAAGCCCACGAGGGCAAAGCCAGGAGGAAGTAGCCCCCGGTTGGCGAGGTCGTACACAGCCGGCATGAGCTTCTTGCGCGACAAGTCGCCGGTTACGCCAAAAATGACCAGAGCGCTCGGGCCCGCAATGCGATTAAGCCTGCGGTCCGAGGTCAACCTCAAGGGGTTGAATTCGGCACTGATGTCAACGGGGGACATACTTCTCCTCTGTACGCTGCGCTAACGAGCGGCAGCTATCCGATGGCGTCGAGAACGAGCGGCAACGAAACCTTCGGGTTCGAGACCGTGAGGCTCAACACCGGACGGCCATGCCCTGCCAGAACGCTGGCGTCACCAGCAGCCTGCGCACGGATAAGTTCGCCGAACGTAAACGGACGGTCAGGAATCTGCAGATCAGACTCTTCAACCACGATGATCTGCAAGAACACGCCTACCGCGGGGCCGCCCTTATGGAACTGGCCAGTCGAGTGCAGGAAGCGAGGTCCCCAGCCGAACGTCACAGGGCGCTTAGCGCGCGCTGCAGCACGCTCACGGATCTCCGCGAGCTCGGGGTAGGCGGTGCGATCGGCGTAAGCCTGGATCGCGACGTAGCCATCGTCATCCAAGTAGGACAGCAACGACGAGACGACGCCCGCGAGATCGGTGCTCTCTGCCACGACTCCAGCGGTACCGCGAACCTCGATATCCCCGGCGACGAAGGCGGGAGCCTGCGGCGGTGTGGGGTTATCGATCAGCTCGCGCGCTGCGTTCTTCGCAGCTTCGACATCCGGCTGGTCGAAGGGGTTGATGCCGAGAAGACGTCCGGCAACAACGGTCGCGTACTCCCAGAGAAGTAGCTGCCCGCCGAGCGAGCCGGCAATTTCAATCTCGCCTTCGACGACCTCTTTGGTGTCATCCCAGTCGCCAACGAGTCGAACCACCTGCAGGTCATCGAGACCTTCAGCAATCTCGGGGGAGTCAGGCTGCAAAACAACGGGCAGGATGCCCGTGCCCAGTTTTCCCGTTGACTCAGCAATGAGCTGTTCAGCCCAATCTCCGAAGCCGAGGATGTGGGTACCGTCAGCAACGATGCCCAGCTTGTCTTTGCGCGGATCCGTGCCAGCGATCGCAGCGCCGAGCACGAGGCCCGGATTGCTCTCGTTGTCTACCGCGAGTTCCACCATCATTGCTTCGGCTTCGTCAAGAAGCTCCGACAGGTCAACGCCAGCGAGTCCTGACGGAACAAGGCCGAACGCGGTGAGTGCCGAGTAGCGCCCGCCAACGTTCGGGTCGGCGTTAAAGACACGGTATCCGGCGGCACGAGCCGCACCATCCAAGGGCGAACCGGGATCGGTCACGATGATGATGCGTTCGCGGGGGTCGATCCCGGCATCAGTGAAGAACTTCTCGTAGATTCGTTTCTGCGAGTCGGTCTCCAACGTCGATCCCGACTTCGAAGAAATAACTACTGCAGTCGACTGCAGTCGGTCAGCCAACGCAGCCTGCACCTGAGCGGGATCGGTTGAATCAAGAACCGTGAGCTCCACGCCGTAGGTGCGAGTAATGACCTCGGGCGCGAGCGACGAGCCGCCCATTCCGCCCAGCACGAAGTGATCGACGCCAGCGGCACGCATTTTATCGCGCAACGCGTAGATGTCATCGATCATTGGGCGTCCGACGGAAACGGCTTCGACCCAACCGAGACGCTTAGCCGACTCCTCTTCAGCGTCGGGGCCCCACAGGGTCGCGTCGCCTCCGGTGATTCGGCTCGCCACGAGATCGTTGACTAGCTGCGGAACAATACGGTTGACGGCTTCGGCAGCCGCGCCTGATACTGCGATTTTCACACTCATTTTGCAGCCTCTAGTGCGGCGGAAACTGTGTCGAGAAGCTCGTTCCAGGAAACGATGAACTTCTCAACGCCTTCTTTCTCAAGAAGCGCAGTTACCTCGTCGTAGGAAATTCCGAGCGCTGACAAAGCGTCCAAGGTGATGTTCGCGGCGTCGTAGCTAGCCGTCACTTGCTCGCCCTCGATGACTCCGTGGTCGAAGGTTGCTTCCAGAGTCTTCTCGGGCATCGTGTTCACGGTCTCGCCGACGGCGAGCTCGGTCACGTAGAGCGTGTCGGGCAGGCTTGGATCCTTGACACCGGTGGATGCCCACAGCGGACGCTGCTTGTTGGCGCCAGCGGCAATGAGGGCCTGAGCGCGGTCGGTCGCGAATGCGTTCTCGAAGACCTCGTACGCCAAGCGTGCGTTAGCGACGCCCGCCTTGCTCTTCAGGGCCTTGGCCTCGTCGGTGCCGAGCGCGTCGAGACGCTTGTCGATCTCGGTGTCGACACGCGACACGAAGAACGAAGCGACCGAGTGGATCTTCGAAAGGTCGTGGCCTGCGGCCTGAGCCTTCTCAAGACCCGTCAGGTACGCCTCAATGACATCGCGATGGCGCGCCAAGCTGAAGATCAAGGTGACGTTGACGCTGATACCAGCGGCAATGGTCTCGGTGATTGCTTCGAGACCCTCTACCGTTGCCGGAATCTTGATCATGGCGTTCTCGCGAGCAACCTTGGCCCACAGCTGCTGTGCCTGAGCGATCGTGCCGGCGGCGTCGTGAGCCAGTCCGGGCTCAACCTCGATCGACACGCGGCCGTCGCGACCAGCGGTTGCATCGTAAACGGGACGGAAAATGTCGCTGGCAGCAGCGACATCGTCCGTGGTGATCTCGAAGACAGCATCCGTCACGCTCGTACCCTTGGCGGCGAGAGCAGCAACCTGCTCGTCGTATGCCTCGCCCTTGGCCAGCGCCGTAGCGAAGATCGTAGGGTTTGTGGTGACGCCGACGACGTTGCGTGACGCCATCAGTTCCTGCAGTCCGCCTGAGTTGATGCGTTCGCGAGAAAGGTCGTCTAGCCAAATGCTCACTCCGAGGTCGGAGAGGGCTGCGGTGGGGGTTTCGTTGGTCATTCTTATCTCCTTGACTGGGGGTGCCTAAACGGCATCCAGCGAATCGCGTGCGGCGGCCACAACGGCCTCGGTGGTGATACCAAACTCACGGAAGAGTGTCTTGTAATCCGCGGATGCGCCGAAGTGGTCGATCGAGATGCTGCGACCAGCGTCGCCGACATACTCGCGCCATCCGGTGGACACTCCCGCTTCAACTGACACGCGTGCACGCACAGTGGAAGGCAAAACAGACTCACGGTATTCCGCGGACTGCTCAGCGAACCACTCGAGGCTCGGTGCCGAAACAACGCGAGCGTTGATTCCGTCTGCCTTGAGCGTCTCGCGTGCCTCTACAGCGAGCTGAACTTCTGAGCCGGTTGCGATGAGAATCACATCGGGCGTTCCGTTCGGAGCCTCTGCCAGTACGTAGGCGCCACGAGCGACGTTGGATGCCGCAGCGAAGGTCTCTCCGCTTGCCTCTGCTTCGCCACGCTCGAAGACGGGGATGTTCTGACGGGTAAGAGCGATACCAGCGGGTCCGTTGCGGCGCTCGAGGATGGTCTTCCACGCCCATGCCGTTTCGTTGGCGTCGGCGGGACGGACGACATCCATGCCCGGGATCATGCGGAGGCTTGCGAGCTGTTCGATGGGCTGGTGAGTCGGTCCGTCTTCACCGAGAGCGATCGAGTCGTGGGTCCAGACGAAGATCGACGGAACTGCCATCAAAGCAGCAAGACGAACTGCGGGACGCATGTAGTCGCTGAAGATCAAGAACGTGCCACCAAATGCGCGGGTGTTTCCGTGCAGAACGATGCCGTTGATGATCGCGCCCATAGCGTGCTCTCGGATACCGAAGTGAAGAACACGGCCGTATTCGTTGCCGCTCCACTCGTCGGTCGAGTGCTCGGCAGGAATGAAGGACTTTCCGCCAGCGATCGTAGTGAGGTTCGACTCGGCGAGGTCAGACGAACCGCCCCAGAGTTCGGGCATGACGGCACCGATAGCGCCAAGAACCTTGCCGCTCGCCGCGCGCGTCGAAACATCCTTGCCCGCTTCGAACTGGGGGAGTGCCTCGTCGATGCCTTCAGGCAACGCGCCCGCGAGCACGCGGTCGAGAAGTTGCTTGCGCTCAGGGTTCGCAGCAGCCCACTCGTCGAACTTCTCAGTCCACTCAGCGCGTTCCTGCTTGCCACGTTCTACAGCCAAGCGAGTGTGAGCAATTACGTCGTCGTCGACTACGAAGCTCTTCTCGGGGTCGAGACCCATCGCGACCTTCGTCGCAGCGAGCTCGTCAGCTCCCAAAGCAGATCCGTGGATCTTTCCGGTGTTCTGCTTGTTGGGTGCCGGCCAACCAATAATGGTGCGCAAGATGATGAGCGAGGGCTGGTCGGAAACGGCTTTGGCATCTTCGATTGCAGCGTTGAGAGCTTCGACGTCTTCGACGTACTCGCCGGTCTTCTTCCAGTCAACTACCTGGACGTGCCAGTTGTAAGCCTCGTAGCGCATCTGCACATCTTCGGTGAAGGCGATGTTAGTGTCGTCTTCGATCGAGATCTGGTTGCTGTCGTAGATCGCAATGAGGTTTCCGAGTTGCTGGTGACCCGCGAGTGATGATGCTTCGGCGGAAACGCCTTCTTGGAGGTCGCCATCACCTGCGATGACATAAACGAAGTGGTCGAACGGGCTCGTGCCCGCAGCTGCCTCGGGGTCAAATAGTCCACGCTCATAGCGGGCTGCGTAAGCGAAGCCGACTGACGATGCGATGCCCTGGCCAAGAGGGCCAGTGGTGATCTCTACGCCCTTAGTGTGGCCGAATTCGGGGTGTCCGGGAGTCAGCGAACCCCAAGTACGAAGTGCCTTGAGGTCATCGAGCTCGAGGCCATAGCCACCCAGGTACAACTGAACATACTGAGTGAGCGAGCTGTGGCCCACGGAAAGGATGAAGCGGTCGCGGCCGATCCACTGATCATCGCTTGGATCACGACGCATCACCTTCTGAAAGAGCAAGTACGCTGCAGGCGCCAGGCTCATCGCGGTACCGGGATGCCCGTTACCTACCTTCTCAACAGCATCAGCCGCCAGAATTCGAGCGGTGTCTACCGCTTTATTGTCGATGTGATCCCATTGAAAAGCTGCCATGAGATTAATGACCCTTCTGCAAGCGAAGTGCCCGACCGAAAACGATCAGGGCACATGAACGACCCGCCACGCGACATCATTGCCTCAGTCGGAAGTGTCTCGCTGCACCACACTGTGTGCAGGCAGTCCACCGACAGGCGGGCACCCCAAGTATAGGGAACCGAGCAAGTGCTCGCTGCCCAGTTACGGGCGCGGTCAGCGCAATTCTTTATGCGGATTACAATCGTTGGTATGGATGTCACGTTAGAAGCCCCCACGCAGCAGGAACGCATTGGCATCCTTCGTAAGATTCGCGCTTACGTTGCGCTGACGAAGCCCCGTGTTATCGAGCTGCTTCTCGTCACCACCGTCCCCGTTATGGTGCTCGCTGCCAATGGCATCCCGAATCTCTGGCTGGTCCTCGCGACTCTCGTCGGCGGCATTCTCAGTGCCTCCTCCGCGAATGCGTTCAACTGCTACATCGACCGCGATATCGACCGCGTGATGGCCCGCACCAAGGGCCGCCCCTTGGTGACCGGCGAGCTGAGCGACCGCGAGGCGTTGATGTTCGCCTGGATCAGTGGAGTCGGCTCCGTCGTGTGGCTCGGCGTTCTGACGAACTGGCTCGCTGCGGCACTCTCGCTCTTCGCCATCCTCTTCTATGTCTTCGTTTACACACTGTTGCTCAAGCGGCGCACCCCTCAGAACATCATCTGGGGTGGCATTGCTGGGTGCATGCCCGTACTCATCGGCTGGGCTGCTGTGACCGGCGACCTCTCATGGGCTGCCTTCATTCTCTTCGCGGTGGTATTCCTGTGGACGCCGCCGCACTACTGGCCCCTGTCGATGAAGTATCGCGCTGACTACCAGTCGGTTGGCGTTCCCATGCTCGCAGTCGTCCGCGGCCGTGCGGCAGTGGGCCTGCAGGTCATTCTTTACGCGTGGGCTACCGTCGTGTGCTCGTTGCTGCTCGTACCGGTTGCAGGGATGGGCGTGCTGTACACGCTCGTCGCAGCCCTCAGCGGTGCATGGTTCATCATCGAATCTCACCGTCTCTACAGCACCGCGATTCGTCACGGCGAAGTCAAGGCCATGCGCGTGTTCCACAGCTCAATCAGCTACTTGACGCTGGTCTTCCTGGCTGTGGGCATCGACCCGCTGCTCCCGTTCTAGCTCGGGAACAACGGGCCCACCGTTTGCGCTAGAGAGCAGCCTTTTCTGCGCTAGTGCGCTCGACTTGGGTGACGCTGGGTCGCAGCGAGAGCACGACCGCGGTCATGGCCGCGGCAATCGTGCAGGCGATCACCATGTGGCTGCCCACGAGGAGAATAGGTAGTCCGCTGCGCGACTGGATGATTCCGATCAATGCCTGAACGACCTCAAGCACGAGCAGAATGATGGCGAAGTCCATGATGCGGCGGTGCCCGCCACGTGCCAACACGATGACGAGCGCGAGGGTCGCCGCGATCAACGCGTAACCCGGCCAGCTGTGCACGTGCTGCAGGATGCCGGCGTCAAGGCCATTGCGGGCGGTTCCGTCGTCGCCGGCGTGAGGGCCTGCTCCCGTAGTCAGGATTCCCGCGACGATCGTCAATGCCACAAAGAGGCTCGTCACATGCGTGAGAATCGCCACGGGCTTGGGCACCGAGAGTGCCGGTCCGCGAAGACCAGTCCAGACCCGATAAACGAGGGCCGCGCTAATAGCCACCAAGATCGCCGAGATGGCGTAGTGAACGCCCACGATGCTGGGGTCGAGCTGAACGCGCACCGAAAGACCTCCGATGAGGCCCTGAAGGACGGTGCCGCCCAAAATCATGAGGGACAGCGACATGAGGTCGCGGCGTTCGCGACGGATGCGCAGCACCATCAGCACCATGAGAATCGCTACGAAGCCGACGATGATTGAGAGCAAGCGATTGCCAAACTCGATTACACCGTGAACTCCCATCTCAGGAGTCGCGATCAATGACGCGTCTGTGCAGAGCGGCCAGGTCGGGCATCCGAGTCCCGATCCGGTCAAGCGAACGGCCCCGCCTGTGGCGACAATGAGGATTTGGATGACCAGTGAAGTGACTGCAAAAAATCTCACTCGAGCGTCGACAGAATGGGGCAATCGTGCGATGACGGCGTTCACGGCCGTACCTCCTGTTATTTCGGGCTTCTGCCTGTAGAATGGATTGCGTTCAGGAACACAGCCCACGCCGGGAAGTCAATGTTGACAGCGGGATAGTCTCTCGCTTGTCCTGTTTCAGTCTAAGTTCGCCCGCGCAGTGTTGTGACACAGCGCACGCGCACCTCACGAAATATTCCCGGCAAAGTGCTGTGCGAAGGAATGCCAACGCAGCCACCTTGGTTGATAGGGGCAGGAAAAGAGGTACCAATGTCCGACGTGCTGATTGATCGTCCGGAACTCAATGGCTTGGGCCAGTATGAGTTTGGCTGGGCTGACTCCGACGTTGCGGGAGCCTCTGCGCGACGGGGCATCAACGAAGAGGTCGTTCGCGACATCTCTACGCTTAAAAACGAACCCGAATCTATGCTCAAGATGCGCCTTAAGGGCCTCGAGCTGTTCGGTCGCAAACCCATGCCGAAGTGGGGCGCCGACCTATCGGGCATCGACTTCGACAACATCAAATACTTCGTGCGCTCTACCGAGAAGCAAGCCCAGACGTGGGAAGACCTTCCGGCAGACATTCGCGACACCTACGAGAAGCTGGGAATCCCGGAAGCCGAGCGCAACCGCCTCGTCTCCGGTGTTGCTGCGCAGTACGAGTCTGAGGTGGTATTCCACTCGATCAACGCCGAGCTTGAAGCCAAGGGCGTTATCTTCATGGACACCGATACGGCACTGCGCGAGCACCCCGAGTTCTTCGAAGAGTACTTCGGAACCGTAATTCCGGCCGGCGATAACAAGTTCGCGGCTCTCAACACGGCCGTCTGGTCGGGCGGCTCGTTCGTCTACGTCCCTAAGGGCGTTCATGTAGAGATCCCGCTGCAGGCTTACTTCCGCATCAACACGGAAAACATGGGCCAGTTCGAGCGCACCCTGATCATCGCTGACGAGGGTTCCTACGTTCATTACATCGAGGGTTGCACCGCGCCGATCTACAAGTCGGACTCACTGCACTCCGCAGTTGTAGAGATCATCGTCAAGAAGGACGCCCGCGTTCGCTACACGACAATCCAAAACTGGTCGAACAACGTCTACAACCTCGTGACCAAGCGAGCAATCGCGCACGAAGGGGCCACCATGGAATGGATTGATGGCAACATCGGGTCCAAGGTCACGATGAAATACCCATCGATCTACCTGGTGGGGGAGCACGCCAAGGGCGAAACGCTTTCCGTCGCATTCGCTGGCCCCGGTCAGCACCAAGATGCCGGCGCGAAGATGATCCACATGGCGCCCTACACGACGTCATCGATCGTCTCGAAGTCTGTCGCACGGGGTGGCGGCCGCGCTGGTTACCGCGGAGAAGTCCGCGTTGACGAGAAAGCCCACCACTCGGCCAATACCGTTCGCTGCGACGCGCTGCTGGTTGACACCATCTCTCGCTCGGATACGTATCCGGCAATCGACATCCGCGTGGATGACGTACAGCTCGGCCACGAAGCTACGGTTTCGAAGGTCAGCGCTGAGCAACTCTTCTACCTGCAGTCCCGCGGTATGGAAGAGGACGAAGCTATGGCGATGATCGTCCGCGGCTTCATCGAACCCATCGCGCGCGAACTGCCCATGGAGTACGCCTTCGAACTCAATAAGCTCATTGAACTGAGCATGGAAGGATCCGTCGGCTAAATGACCGTCGTTACACCAGAACAACACGGATTTAAGGCTCACAGCGACGGCGGATGGGACGCAAGCGAAAAAGGCTTCGTTCCCGTTCAGACTCGTTCGGAGCGCCCCAAGTCATTCACTCACGATGATTTTGCTGCGGTCAACGGACTTGAAGCAGAGTGGAAGCTCACTCCCGTCAAGCTTGTCAAGCCGCTCATCGACGACGCCCTCGACGGCTCGCCGTACGACATTGCTACTGACGCGGTCGACGGCGCCACCGTCGAGTGGGTTTCACGCGATGATTCTCGCGTCGCTTCCGCTGGCGCGCCCGAAGAGCGTGCTTCCGCTAACGCGTGGAGCAGCTTTGAACAAGCTTTGGCGATCACCTTGACGGGCGAAGAGCACAGCACAGTGCGAATCTCGCGCTCGACTCTCGGCACCGCTGCACGCGGCGCGCACACGGTAATTACGGCTCGTCCTCACAGCAACACCACGGTGATCATCGAATCTGCCGGTGAAACCTTGCTGAGCGAGAACGTTGAAGTCGTTGTCGAAGAGGGCGCAACCTTGAACTTCGTGAGCGTGCAGGATTGGGCGGCTGACGCCATCCACCTCTCAAGCCACTTTGTTCAGGTAGGGCGCTCGGCCACGCTGAAGCACACGATCGTCTCGCTCGGCGGCAAAGTCGTTCGCGTGAACCCGTCCGTTCACCTGTCGGGAGAGGGCGCCGACGGCGAACTCTACGGTCTGTACTTCGCTGACGCGGGACAGCACCTCGAACAGCGCGTGTATCTGCACCACCAAGCTGCCCAGACTCGCGGTCGCGTCAACTACAAGGGCGCGCTTCAGGGCGACGGCGCACGCACGGTGTGGGTCGGTGATGTCTTGATCGGTCACGACGGTGCTGGCACAGACAGCTACGAGCAGAACCGAAACCTAGTTCTTACCGAAGGCACGCGCGCCGACTCGATCCCGAACCTTGAAATCGAAACCGGAGACATCCAGGGAGCTGGCCACGCTAGCGCCACCGGACGCTTCGATGACGAACAGCTGTTCTATCTGCAGGCTCGTGGAATCTCCGAAGCAGAGGCACGCCGCCTCGTTGTCATCGGCTTCCTCGCAGAGATCGTTCAGAAGGTGGGCGACGAAGAACTCGAAGCGCGACTTACTGTTGCGATCGAGTCTGAGTTGGAAGGAACTCACTCGTGACCGCTCAGCGCGTCTGTGGCGTCGATGAACTCGAACTCAACAAGGCCTACCGCGTTGAACTCGACGGCACCGCAATTTGCATCGTCAAGGACTCCGCCGGTGAGGTACACGCCATTGGCGATACCTGCACCCACGGGGACATCTCCCTTGCTGAAGGCTTCGTTGAAGACGGTGCGATTGAATGCTGGGCTCATGGCTCCCTTTTCTCTCTTGACACGGGAAAACCACTGAGTTTGCCCGCCTATGAACCTGTACCGGTCTTTGTAGTGAAGATCGACGACGACGGAGGGGTTCACATCGATCCCGAAGACACCGTCGCCATCGAGAGCTAACGGCTCTCCACACGAGACCATTAAGGAAAGAAAACCAATGTCAGTACTGTCAGTCAAAGACCTGCACGTGAGTGTCGAAACCGAGCAGGGTACAAAGCAGATCCTCAACGGCGTCGACCTCGAGATCAAGCAGGGCGAAATCCACGCGATCATGGGCCCCAACGGCTCGGGTAAGTCGACTCTCGCTTACACAATCGCTGGTCACCCCAAGTACCACGTCGAGGGCGGCTCAATCACTCTCGATGGTGCTGAGGTCCTCGACATGAGCATCGACGAGCGTGCCCGCGCTGGCCTCTTCCTGGCCATGCAGTACCCGGTAGAGATTCCGGGCGTCAAGGTCGCCGATTTCTTGCGCACCGCTAAAACAGCTCTCGCCGGTGAAGCCCCGGCTCTTCGTCCGTGGATCAAAGAGGTCAACGAGTCCATGAAGGCTCTCCGCATGGACAAGACCTTCTCCGACCGCAACGTAAACGAAGGTTTCTCTGGTGGCGAAAAGAAGCGCCACGAGATTCTTCAGCTCGAGTTGCTCAAGCCGCGCTTCGCTATTCTCGACGAGACCGACTCCGGCCTCGATGTCGACGCGTTGAAGATCGTCTCGGAAGGCGTGAACCGTGCCCAGGAAGCAACCGGACTCGGCCTGCTGCTGATCACGCACTACACGCGCATTTTGCGCTACATCAAGCCCGACTTCGTGCACGTGTTCGTTGACGGTCGCGTCGCCGAAGAAGGCGGTCCGGAACTTGCAGATCGCCTCGAGAACGAGGGCTACGATCGATTTTTGACCGACACGAGCGTAGCCTAAGCGTATGTCTACCGTTTTGGCGCCCGCTCTCTTCGACGAAGTCGAAGAAGCCCTCAAGGACGTTGTTGACCCCGAGCTCGGTGTCAACATCGTCGACTTGGGTCTCATCTACGATCTCAGCTGGGATCCCGAAAACAATGCCCTGATCATCAGCATGACGCTGACCTCAGCCGGTTGCCCACTTACCGACGTCATTGAGGAGCAAATCGCTCAATCTCTCGATAACGTCGTAGAGGCCTTCCGCATCAACTGGGTGTGGATGCCGCCGTGGGGCCCCGAAAAGATCACTGACGACGGCCGCGACATGATGCGCGCTCTCGGCTTCTCGATCTAAACAAACTCCGCAGCTCGTGGTCGTCGCTGCAGCACTGCCTTCCAAGTAAACGAAAGTAGCGCTGCGGCGATTGTCACTTTAATGAGCGCGCCAACGATGAACCGTGCGACGCCGATAGTGAACAGATAGGCGAGGCTGAACTCTTCACCGGCTTCTGACAGCACTCTCGCGATGCCCATCATTCCGAATGCGTAGATGACAACACTGCCGATGACGCTGGCGAGAGCGGCTCGCCAGAAGGACTTGTTCCAGCCCCGTTCGGCGAGGGCGCCGATCAACCAGGCCGCAGCGATGTAGCCAACGATGTAACCGCCGCTGGTACCGGCAACGACATCGGCACCGCCTTGAGCGTTACTGAATACCGGGAGGCCACTAAGCCCGAGCGCTGCGTAGAGCACCATGGCGAGGGCCGCCCGTGTGGCGCCGAGACTAAGTCCTACGATCATTACAGCGAGCGTTTGCGCCGTAATCGGAACGGGATTCAGGGGAACGACGAGTTGGGCAGCAATCGCAGTGAATCCGGCCGCAGCCGCGATAAAGACGACGCTGGAAGCGGGACTCGGGCCAAAGATGAGGTCGATCATCGTCGGCTTGAAGAATCGCTCGCTCACGCTCTTAGCCATGGCATTCCCTTTGAATCGTCGTTCGTGCACTGATCGACCAGCGCTAGGAAGTAGACTAGTTGGTTGGTGCTGTCGCCCACTTTCTCCAACCCCCAAGATTTGGATGTTTTGCCGTGCTTGCTGTGCATGACCTCGAGTTGCGCGTAGGCGCACGCATGCTGATGCAAGGTGTCAACTTTCGCGTAGACCGCGGAGACAAAATCGGGCTTGTTGGGCGCAACGGTGCTGGCAAAACCACGTTGACCAAAACCCTCGCGGGGGAGTTGGAAGCCACCGACGGCAAGATCGAACGCACGGGTGAAATCGGCTACTTGCCGCAGGACCCACGCTCGGGAAACCCCGAAGATCTCGCCCGAACCCGAATTCTCGATGCGCGTGGGCTGGGAAGCATCGTTCTCAAGATGCGCCAGGCTCAAGACGAAATGGGCAGCAGCGATCCCGCCATCAGCGCCGCAGCGATGGACCGGTACAGCAAGCTCGATGACCGCTTCTTAGCGCTGGGTGGTTACGCGGCCGAGGCCGAAGCCGCGTCGATCGCCAGCAACCTCAGCCTTCCTGACCGCATCCTCGATCAGCCGCTTTCCACGCTTTCGGGCGGACAGCGTCGCCGCATCGAACTCGCGCGCATTCTGTTCTCGGGCGCTGACACGATGCTGCTCGACGAGCCGACAAACCACCTCGACGCCGATTCGGTTGTGTGGCTCCGCGAGTTCCTCAAAAACTTTAGCGGCGGTCTGATCGTGATTAGCCACGATGTTGAACTGGTGGAAGACACCGTCAACAAGGTGTTCTATCTCGATGCCAACCGCCAATTGATCGACCAGTACAACATGGGCTGGAAGCACTACCTGCGCCAGCGCCAGTCCGACGAAGAGCGTCGCAAGAAGGAACGAGCCAACGCCGAGAAGAAGGCGTCAACGCTGCAGGCTCAGGCCGCACGTTTCGGTGCGAAAGCATCCAAAGCTGCCTCAGCTCACCAGATGGTGGCCCGCGCCGAGAAACTGCTTGCCGGGCTTGAGGATGTTCGCGCCTCTGACCGGGTCGCCGCTCTGCGTTTCCCGGATCCAGCACCGTGTGGTCGTACGCCGCTCATGGGTTACAACCTCAGCAAGAGCTACGGCTCACTCGAAATCTTCGCCTCCGTCGATCTCGCGATCGACCGCGGTTCCAAAGTAGTCATCTTGGGATTCAACGGTGCGGGAAAGACGACGCTGCTTCGCATGCTCGCCGGGGTAGATTTGCCGGACACTGGCCACATCGAGCCCGGTCACGGCCTTCGAATTGGTTACTACGCTCAGGAGCATGAAACGATTGACGTCAAGCGCTCCGTGCTTGAGAACATGGTTTCGTCGTCGCCCAACATCACCGAGATGGAAGCGCGTCGTGTTCTTGGGTCATTCCTGTTCACCGGGGATGACGCGACTAAGCCTGCTGGAGTTCTTTCCGGTGGAGAGAAGACCCGTCTTGCTCTCGCGATGATCGTCGTGAGCGGCGCAAACGTGTTGCTGCTCGATGAGCCGACTAACAACCTCGACCCTGCGAGCCGCGAAGAAATTCTCGGCGCCCTCGCGAACTACACCGGTGCCGTCGTTTTGGTCAGCCACGATGAGGGCGCTGTCGAAGCCCTCAACCCCGAGCGGGTCTTGATCCTGCCCGACGGTATCGAAGACCACTGGAACAAGGACTACGCAGACCTCATCAGTCTGGCCTAAGAATCGAGCAACGCGTCTTCGATCTCCGCGTCAGTGGGGCCACGCTTCTCTGACTTGAGGCGACGCTTCTTAGCGCGCTCCTGCTCGGCGGGGTCGTCTTCATTGATCAGGCGGTACTCCTGACGCACAGCCCAACCCAGGCCGATAAAAGCGAGTACACCGAACGCCACCCACTGGAATGCGTAGGACAGGTGCGCGCCTTCGTCGAGGAGCGGTTTGGGGTAGGCGAGTGGTCGTACGTCGGCGGCAGGCGTCTCTGTGGCGAGCAACCCATAGGCGCCGGTGTAAGTGGAGTCGCCGAGGATCTCCGCGATCGCCGGTAAGTGAATGGTTGCAATCTGACCCTCAGGAGCTGAACGCCCGAATACGGTTGGTTCACTCGGCTTGAGCCTCATGACGACATCGACGGTGCCGGTCGGAGCTTCGGGTACCGAATCCGGCGCGTCTTGGCTATTACCCGAGGGCACCCAGCCGCGATCGACGACGATGATTTCGCCGCTCTCGAGTTGTAGCGGCACCAATACTTCGAATCCTGGCTGTCCGCCGTACGGACGGCCTCGAACGAGGAGCTGTTCGTCGTTGAGATACTCGCCGCTCACCGCGACCGACATCCACTTATTATCTTCGTTGAATTCGTTGAGCTCAGGCATCACTGAGTCAAGAGATCGCGGAGCGGATTCCCAGTTTTCGCTGACACGAGCTACTTCAGTAGCGGCCTCTTCGCGGCGATCAAACTGCCAGTGTGAGAGAAAAACGCAACCAATTGCAAACACGATCACGAGCGTGAGGTAGCCGAACCAGCGACTTGAAAGTACGAAACGCCACTTACTCACGCAGCACCGCCATCCGGAACCATGCTGACAGGGGAGTCGAGATCGCTCACCAGAACGGGGAATCCCCGGCTTGCGAGATAGTCACGAAGAAACTCTTCGTGCTCGGCACAGGCGAGCCACACCTTCACACGCTCGGGGCCGTGAATACGAGGGTTACGCCAGTTGACGTTGACCTGCGCTGGCGCACTGCAGCCAGCGCGCGAGCACTGTTGCGTGCTCGGGCCACTCTCTCCGATCACCGAGCAGCCTCATCCGATCCATGAGCGAGAAAAGAATCACGCGACTCGAGAGCAAACTGGCCTGGCGCGCTCACGGCGCCCGAACGGCGCGTCTCGACGTTAGCGAGGACGACCGCGATATAAGGCAAGACCACTGCACCAAGAATCGGCAGCACGAGCCACCAGCCGCGCACGAACACACACAGCAACACGCAGACAACGCGAATCGCCATAGCTATGGAGTAGTTGATGACGCGGCGACGACGCTCATCATCCGGCCGCTCAGGGAGCGACGTGATCGACTCTGGAGTGTTCATTGGCTTTCTTCGGTTGCCGAGGTTGTACCCCTAAGCCTACGCCGCCCTCGGCGACTATATGCTGGGAACCATGAGCACCACTGCAACTGAACCACGAATCGTTCTCGTTACCGGCGGCAATCGCGGCATCGGCCGGGCCATCGCCGAAGAGTTTGTGGCTCAGGGCTACCGCGTAGCCGTGACTGCGCGCTCGGGCACCGGCCCCGACGGAACCCTCACGGTCCCCGCAGATGTCACCGACGCTACAAGCATTGATGCCGCTTTCACCGAGGTTGAAGCCAAGCTAGGCCCGGTTGAAATCGTTGTCGCCAATGCCGGCATCACCCGCGACATGCTGTTGATGCGCATGAGTGACGAAGACTTCACCGACGTACTCAACACCAATCTTTCCGGAGCCTTCCGCGTCGTCAAGCGGGCCTCAAAGGGCATGATGAAAGCGCGCTTCGGGCGCGTCATCCTTGTATCGAGCGTTGTCGGCCTCTTGGGCTCGGCAGGTCAAGTCAACTACTCCGCATCGAAGAGCGGTCTGATCGGGCTCGCTCGCTCGCTCACTCGTGAGCTGGGCAGCCGCGGAATCACCGCCAACGTGGTTGCTCCCGGTTTCATTGAAACTGACATGACAGCAGCTCTCGCGACCGAGCAGCAGGATGCGTACCTCAAGCAGATTCCCGCGAACCGCTTTGCCCAGCCGTCTGAAGTTGCGAAAGCAATCACGTGGCTGGCCAGCGATGACGCCGGCTACATCTCAGGCGCGGTTATCCCAGTCGATGGTGGCCTAGGAATGGGCCACTAACCCACCAACCCACCGGACAGCTGCCCAAACTGGGCAACCTCGGATGCACGCTAACTGCGCAATCCCAAGAGCGGCAGAACGGCGCTGAGGTCGCGAATGTCGATGTGTACGTCGGCATTGGCGCGAACGATCGGTTTCGCGGTGATACCGACAGCCAGCCCCGCGACCTCCATCATGCGGAGATCGTTGGCGCCGTCGCCGACGGCAATGGTTCGCGAAAGCGGAATACCCGAATCGACGGCCCATTCGCGCAGTGCATCGGCTTTGGCTTGCGCGTCGATGACGGGACCGAGAACCGCCCCGGTCAGGGCACCATTGGCTACTTCGAGTCGGTTCGCTCGGGCGTAGTCCAGCCCAAGCGTGGTTGCGAGGGGATCAAGAAGCTCATGGAAGCCACCCGAGACTGCGGCAACGCGGCCTCCGGCATCCTTCACTCCAGCAATAAGTTCGGTGGCACCGTTGGTGACCCGGATGTCGCGAGCACACTCGGCGATCACGCTCTCCTGGAGACCCGCGAGCGTTGCGACTCGCGCTCGGAGGCTCTGCTCGAAATCGAGTTCGCCGTTCATGGCGCGCGTGGTGATGTCGGTAACTTCTGGTTCGGAGCCTGCGCGAGCGGCGAGGAGTTCGATGACTTCGTTCTCGATGAGGGTCGAGTCGACATCGAAAACAACGAGAAACTGTGCCACAACGAGGCTCCTTCTAACGACGATTACTAGCGTGAGGTTCTTCACCTCACCACTTCACTCGTCAGACTATCGGGATCGCCCTTCGCGCCTCGCCCATAGAAGCCTGCGAAGCAATATGATGAACACATCATGGCTAGCGTTCTTTCATTCACCGACGTCACCGTCACACGTAGTGGCAACACGATCCTCGACTCCGTTTCTTGGAGCGCGGACGCCTCCGACCGGTGGGTGATACTCGGTCCCAACGGTGCAGGCAAGACAACACTGCTCCAAATCGCTGCGGCGCAGATTCATCCTAGCTCGGGTGATGTCACCGTCCTCGACAGCACGCTCGGCTCTGCTGACGTGTTTGATGTGCGCCCGCGCATCGGCTTTTCGTCAACGGCTCTTGCCCGCCGCGTGCCCAGCAACGAACGCGTTATCGATGTCGTGCTTACAGCGGCGTACTCGGTGACGGGGCGCTGGAACGAGGAGTACGAAAACGTCGACATTCGTCGTGCGCGCCGAGTACTCGCCGAATGGAGCCTTTCGCACCTCGAGGAACGTCGCTTCGGCGACCTCAGCGATGGTGAGCAAAAGCGAGTTCAAATCGCGCGCTCAGTCATGACCGACCCAGAAATTCTTCTTCTCGATGAACCAGCAGCAAGTCTTGACCTCGGTGCACGGGAAGAACTTGTTCAATTGTTGAGCGGCTATGCGCAAGCGGAGACCGCGCCGGCAATTGTTATGGTCACGCACCACGTTGAGGAGATTCCCCGCGGATTTACTCACGCGCTGGTTTTGACCGAAGGATCTGTGCACAGCGCCGGTAGAATCGACGACGTTGTTACATCAGAGAACTTGAGTGCCGCATTCGGCCTCGAACTCATCATCACGAAAGACGCCGGCCGCTACACCGCACGAGCCGCCTAATCCTCTGATAGGCTTGTGTGTCGGTCCGAGTGACCGCCTACGTCTTTTTTCATCCAGAATCCAGGGAAATCCAATGAAGTCCGAGATCCACCCCACGTACGCGCCCATCGTTTTCCGCGACCTCGCGTCTGGTTCCACGTTCCTTACCCGTTCGACCGTGTCGAGCGACAAGACGATCGAGTGGGAAGACGGCAACACCTACCCGGTGATTGACGTTGAAATCTCCTCGGAATCGCACCCGTTCTACACCGGTAAGCAGCGCATCATGGACTCCGCCGGCCGCGTTGAGAAGTTTAAGAACCGCTACAAGGGCTTCGGCAACTAGTAGTAGACAGTTTTTCCTGAAGGCGACCGGTTATCCGGTCGCCTTCAGTCGTTAACTTGGCGGACCGCACAACGTACTCCGCCACCAACGACAAGTGCGCAGCGCCCGAGGGCACTGCGCACTTCGACGTAATGAGCCGTGCGGCTACTGGGGGAGTGAGCGCACCGGCCAGTCAGGGTTGGCCACGAAACTGTGATCGCCCTTGGACGAGCGCATGTAGTCCTGAAAACTGGCGGCCTGATCGGCGTACCAGCGCTGCTGCTGCGAATGCAGTTCTCCGAACGGGATGCTGAGCTGGTCACCGTACTTGGCGAGGAGTGCCTGCGCGACACGTGCCGCCGCAATGGCATCTGACCCGGCATCATGCGCATCGTCGAGGTCGACGCCATAAAGCGCGGACGTGACTTCGAGCGTGCGCTTGCCGCGGCGGTAGCGGTCGACGGCTTTGTCAATCACGAGCGGATCGATCACGATGTACGGCTCTGCCAGGCCCTCAAGCGCGTACCGACGACATTCGCGGTCGAGCAGCGACAGGTCATAAGGAGCGTTGTAGACAACCAGCGGGATTCCGAGAGCACAGGTCACCTTGAGGGTCTGCACGATCTCCGCGACGACCAAGGATGCCTGCCGGCCTTCTGCTTGAGCTCGTGCGGTCGAAATTCCGTGAATTGCCGCCGCACCCTCCGGAATCTCGATGCCGGGATCGGCGAGCCAATCCCACCGCGATACGACAGCGCCAGAGGCATCGACGATCGCGATGCAGGCTGAGACGATGCGACTAGTTTCGACATCGACGCCGGTGGTTTCAAGATCAAAGGTGGCTAAAGTGCCGGAGTTGCTCATGCACTCAGCGTAGAGCGCGACACTGACACCGGGAACTCGGCTCGCGGCACTCCGCGGGGAAGCGGCTAGCCAAGCACTGCTCCGCAGCAGCCCCGGTATGCTCAATGCCGCCAACTGACGCCGCACTACATAGGATTGTCTGAATGAAGCCCGCATCGCCTTATGGAGCACTGCTCGACGCCACACCGGCGAAGCACTCCGAAATAGCCGTGTTGGGGTCATCCACCCATTACTGGGAGTACGGCCCCGCAGACGCCGACACCGTGCTGGTGCTGGTCCACGGGTTTCGGGGCGACCACCACGGTCTTGAGGCTGTCTGCGCCCACCTTCGCGGCATCCGCATCGTTAGCCCTGACCTTCCGGGTTTTGGTGAATCTGAACCGCTCACTGGGCACGTTCATGACATCGAGGGCTACGCGCTGTGGCTCGACGCGTTCGTAGGACAACTCGGGCTCAGCGGTCGCGCGTACATTCTGGGGCACTCGTTCGGGTCAATCGTCGTGTCTGCTGCACTTGCACGCGGGCTCACCACGCCCCAACTCATTCTGGTGAATCCCATTGCTGCGCCAGCGCTCTCGGGGCCCAATGGTGTGCTCAGCAAGATCACGCTGTGGTTTTATCAGGCTGCTCGCGCCCTCCCTCTCGCCATCGGTGCACCGCTGCTCAGCAACTGGCTGGTAGTCCGCGTGATGAGTCTCGCCATGGTCAAGACCCGCAACCCTGAGCTGCGCCGCTGGGTGCACCAACAGCATCATGCTCACTTCAGCAGCTACGCCAACCGCGACAGCCTGCTCGAAGCCTTCGAAGCCTCGATCGGTTCGGATGTCAGCATGTTTGCCGAGAGCATCACGGTGCCCACACTCCTGATTGGCGCGCGCAACGACCCGATCAGTCCCGTTCCCGCCCAAGAGCGACTGCACACACTTTTCGCCGACTCTCAGCTCGAAATTTTCGACAACGTCGGTCATCTCATCCACTATGAACGGCCGCGCGAAGCTGCCGAACTCATCGTCTCGTTCCTCGGCGCAGGAACAGTTGCGGAGCCCCACTAATGAAGATCGTTTTTGACTGCCGATACACGCGCATCGGCCGCCACGATGGGATTAGCCGCTACGGCTCACGCCTCGTCGAGGAGATCAGCAAGGTCCACCCGGTAACGATGCTCATCTCCGACAAGCGCCAGCTTGAGCTGCTGCCCGATCTGCCGTGGGAGATGGCATCGTCTCCCACCGGCATCCTCGAACCTTTCGTGGCGCTTCAGGTAAACAAACTCAAGCCGGATGTCGTCTTCACGCCGATGCAAACCATGGGGCCATTCGGCCGTAAGTATGCGCTCGTCACCACGGTGCACGACCTCATCTACTACAAGCACCCCACACCACCCCACAATCTGCCCGCGGCGGTGCGCGTCATGTGGCGCCTCTACCACCTGACCTGGGCGTTCCAACGCGCCCTCTTGAACACGGCAGATGGACACGTCTCCGATTCCCACACCACGCGCAATCAGATGCTCGAGCACAAGCTCACTCGCAATCCGATTTCGGTTGTGACGCTCGGCACGGATAGCCCGGGGGAGTACACCCCACGTAGTGCACCGACCACACGTGAGCTCGTCTACATGGGCTCGTACATGCCGTACAAGAATGTCGGTCTGATCGCTCGCGCGCTCCACGACCTTCCGGGCTACACCCTGCACTTAATGAGCCGGGTCGATGACGCTAACAGAGCAGAGCTCACTGCACTTGCGCCCGCCGACAGTCTCGTATTCCACAACGGGGCGAGCGACGAGGTGTACGCCGAGACGCTGTCACGCGCCACCGCTTTGGTTACGGCATCCCGCGACGAAGGCTTTGGCCTACCGCAGGTTGAGGCAATGGTTCTCGGAACTCCCGTATTGGTTAGCGACACAGAGATCTTCCGCGAAATCTCTGGTCCGGCCGGGGGATTCTTCAGCCCGGATGACCCTTCCGAGCTCGTACGCGAAGTGAAAGCTCTCGAAGACCCCGCAACGTGGCAGGAACGTTCCACCGCGGCGCGAGAGCGCTCAGCTGAATTTTCCTGGGAGAAGGGCGCTGCAACCCTCTACACAGCGCTAGAAGATGCTGTTACCGCTCGTCGCGCTAAGAAGAAGCGCTAAGAAGAAGCGCTAAGAAGAAGCGCTAGCGAGCATGAACTACTCAAGGGTGGTTTCCCGCCGAGCGAGAGCGTTCTGAGCGGCAAAGTCTTCGCCGCCCTGGCGTTCTGACTCTTCTTCAATCGGGTCGTTAAAGTCCACCAAGGTCAGAGATCCGTCGTCGTGACGGAAGCTGTGCACCGAGCCGTTCGCGATCCGACCATGAGGGTGATCGGGAGCGACAGCGGCGAGAACAGCGGCAATGACGCCTCCGTGGGCAACCACGATGATCGACTCACCGTGGTGCTCTTCAGCGAGCGTCACGAGCGCGGGAAGAACTCTCTCGACAACAGACTCTCGTGATTCGCGACCCGGGACTTCGACATCCGCCGAATAAATGGCATCGATCTGCTCGGCAGTGCGCCCCTCGGCAACCCCGTAGTTGCGTTCGACAACAGCAGCGATGGGCTCGGGTGCCGGCAGCCCCACCTCGGCGGCGATGATCTCGGCGGTCTCCATGGCGCGCGACAAAGGGCTGGCGAAAATACCGTTCCATTGGCGGCGAGCGAGAAGGGCACCGGTGGTTCGAGCCTGAGCACGACCAGTGTCGTTGAGCGGGATGTCGGTGCTGCCCTGAATGCGACGCTGAAGATTCCAGTCGGTCTCTCCGTGCCGCACAAGATAGATGAACACAACGCTCCATTCGAAAGTCAGGACTCAGCGCGGGCGAGCTGAGATGCGCCGGTTACTACGCGGCTAGCCGTTCCACGAGTTCGCCAAGAACCGCAGAAGCACCACCGTCAATCTTAACGTCGGCTCGACGATCGGCCTTTGTGGTTCCGCGATTGATAATCACGAGCGGAATCTTCTTGCGCATGGCGCGTTCGACCAAGCGGATGCCGGAATTCACCACGAGAGAGGACCCGGCGACGATCATCGCCTGCGATTGGTCCACGAGCGCGGCACCAAGTTGGAACTTTCGCGTCGGCACGAACTCGCCAAAGAAGACAACATCCGGCTTCAACAGCCCGCCGCACACCGTGCAATCCGGAACAATGAAGTCATCTACGTTATGCACGTCGGCATCGCCGTCGGGGTTGAGAGTGTGGGAGTCCGACTCTTCGAGCCAAGGATTGAGTTCGGAGATCCGGGCGGCTAGGGGAGTACGTGCAAAGTACTGACCGCAACGCAAGCATCGAGCCCGGTCGATGCTGCCGTGGACGTCGACAACGCGCTTGGAGCCTGCCCGCAAATGCAATCCGTCGACATTTTGAGTGACGATGCCGTTGCTGAGGCCCAAGCGCTCGAATGCGGCAAGCGCCTCATGGCCATCGTTGGGCGTGGAGGCCGCGAAACGCTTCCAGCCGAGGTGACTGCCCGCCCAATACCGTTGACGGAATTCCGGCGAGCTCTGAAACTGCTGGAAAGTCATCGGATTGCGCACAGCGGCGCCTTCACCGCGATAATCAGGTATGCCCGAATCGGTGCTGAGGCCCGCGCCAGTGAGTACGCTAATGAGCTTGCCCTGAAGAAGCTCGGCAGCACGATCAATATCGTCGCTGAGCGGGAGTGTATTCACACTTCAAGCGTAAGCACTTCGAGCACGATAAGCGCCATGAGAGATTCACCTGATGGCGAAACCGCACAGTTGGGAACACACCGTGAACGTCATCCGAGTCACCGATCTCTCCGATCCTCGCCTCAGCGACTTCGCTAACCTCACGGATGTCGCGCTGCGTCGCCGCACCGAACCCGCCGGTGGTCTCTATATCGCCGAGTCATCGAAGGTCATCGCCCGTGCGCTGCGTGCCGGCCATCAGCCGCGTGCGATCTTAGTTTTGGAGCAGTGGCTCGACGATGTGGCTGAACTGCTGGGAGACTCCGAGACGCCGGTCTACGTGGGCGAATCAGACTTGCTCGAGCAATTGACAGGCTTCAACCTGCACCGGGGGGCTTTGGCATCCATGCATCGGCCTGTTCTCCCCACGGTTGCTGATCTGGTGAAGGATGCACGTCGGATCGTCATTCTCGAAGACATCGTTGACCACACCAACGTGGGTGCGATCTTCCGCTCGGCGGCTGCTCTGGGCGCCGACGCTGTGCTGATCACGCCCCGCTGCGCAGATCCCCTGTACCGCCGCAGCGTTCGCGTGAGCATGGGCACGGTGCTGCAGGTGCCCTGGACGCGCATCCCGAACTGGCCCGAAGACGCCGCCGAGCTCAAGGCTGCAGGGTTTCATCTCGCTGCGCTGGCCCTCAACGACGACTCGGTCGACCTTGATACTTTTGCCGCGACAGCACCCGAGCGCGTCGCTCTCATTCTCGGCACGGAAGGCGACGGCCTCTCGCGCAGCACTATCGAAACTGCCGACACCGTCGTGAAGATTCCGATGATGCACGGGGTCGATTCGCTCAACGTTGCCGCGGCGAGTGCTGTCGGGATGTACACACTTCGGGTGCGCTAGGTTTCCACCGCCCCGCACCTGTTAGCGTTATCCGGTGCCGCTGACTCAACGCCAAATCTTCCGTCGCCGTCGCATCGTCGTTTTCTCCGCTGTAGCCGTTGCATTCTCGTTAACGTTCTATTTGCCCCTGACGTTGCTAGCCCCTCTCGATGCGATCTCCGCGAACGTGGTGCCCGTAGCTGAGCCCGAGGTAGCAGTACCTGAAATTACCCTTCCGGGATACGGCGCTTCGGCGATAGGTGCACTCGACCGCCCTGGTGTCTTGGCTCAGGCTGGTAGCGCAGAAGCTGTACCAATTGCCTCGATCACGAAAATCATTACGTCGCTGGTCGTTCTCGATGCCAAGCCACTCGCTGCGGATGAAGCGGGACCGACCATCACCTTTGGTCAAACGGACGTCGATTATTACTACGACCAACTCGCTCAATACGGTTCGGTCGCCCCTGTCTATGTCGGCCAACAACTCTCGCAACGCGATGTTTTGACTGTCGTTTTGCTCCCGTCGGCAAATAACTACGCTCAATCGCTGGCCCACTGGGCTTTCGGCTCCGAAGAAGCGTTCGTTGCCGCGGCCGCGGCGTGGCTAGACAGCAAGGGTCTGGCAGACACGACGCTAACCGAAGCATCGGGCATCCAAGAAACCAATCGGAGCACGGCTGCTGATCTGACCGAGATCGCGCGGTTGGCCATCGAGAATCCCGTCATCGCACAGATCGTGTCGAGCTCGACTGCAGAGATCCCCGGCATCGGTACGGTCAGCAACAGCAACAAGCTCCTCGGCATCGATGGCGTAGATGGAATTAAGACGGGAACCCTTGACGAGGGTTGGTCGTGCCTTCTCTTCTCGGCTGATGTTTCCGTTGGTGACACCGTGATTACGCTCGTCGGCGCCGTCGTGGGCGGGCCAGACCATCCCACTATTAACGCCGCGATCCAGGAACTCATTGCGGATGCGACCGCCGGCTACTCCGAAGTGACACTCGCCAGCGTTGACGAAGAGTTCGCCGAATATGACACGCCGTGGGGTGACGAAGCGTCCGCCATCTCGGAGTCCACCGTCAGCGCAGTCGTGTGGGGCGAAGACGAGATTTCAATGAGCGTGAATGTGCCGACTGTGCGTACCGCGGATGCCGGGAAGAGCGCAGGAACCGTGGAATTCCGGGTCGGAGACGAGACGTTTAGCGTGCCGCTGGTCTTGAGCGGCGAGATTGACGATCCAGGGCCATGGTGGAGACTGACAAATCCGGCCGCGATGTTTTAGTTATCGAATAGACACGGCGCTCACAGGCGGCCGCGATAAGGTGGAGTGTATCTGGAGCACTTGCTCGCTTGTCACATGACTGGGAAGTCATTCGAAAATATCTGAGGTCACGTGAGTAGTTCTCTCTCAGCCGATCCCGTACGTGTAATTAAAACTGGTCCCCGCGGCGTCGGTAGCCAGATGAGCGATTTCGCCGCCCTCTTGCGCACTGTGCGCGAGGCCGGCCTACTGCGTCGCAGCAAACGCTTTTACATCACCACTTTTGCCGTCATCACCCTCGCCATGGCTGGCGCTTGGGTCGGCTTCGCGATGCTCGCCGGCACGTGGTACATCCTTCTCATCGCCGCGGCGATGGGTATCATCTTCACGCAATACGCATTCTTGACTCACGAGTTGGCACATCGCCAGGTCTTCCAGTCGAGCAAGCTCAACGACACGCTCGGCCGGTTGATGTCCGACCTCGTGGTCGGCATCAGCTACGCGTGGTGGATGAACAAGCATTCGCGTCACCACGCGAACCCCAACACTGTCGACAAAGATCCCGACATTGAGACTGACTTCATCATTTTCCAGAAGGAAAAGGCTGTCGGCCTCAAGGGACTCACTAAGTTCATGGCTAACCGCCAGGGCTACCTGTTCTTTCCTGCACTCTTGCTTGAGGGCTTCAACCTTCATTCGCACGCCTTCCAAGAAGTTTTCAACTTCAAGAAGAAGGTCGACAAGCGTTGGCTCGAGATCACGCTGTTGCTAGTTCGCAACATCGGTTACCTCGCGATCGTGTTCAGCTTCCTGCCCCTCGGAATGGCTTTCGCCTTCCTCGGCGTGCAAATGGGAATCTTCGGTCTCTACATGGGCGCATCATTCGCGCCCAACCACAAGGGAATGCCGATCCTGCCCAAGGGCTCCAAGGTCGACTTCCTGCGCCGTCAGGTACTCACGAGCCGCAACATCCGTAGCGGTCACTTTATGAACCACTTCATGGGCGGCCTCAACTACCAGATCGAGCATCACTTGTTCCCGACTATGCCGCGACCACATTTGCGCCGCGCGCAAGAGATCGTCAAGGAGTACTGCAAGACCAAGGACATCAAGTACACCGAGGTCGGTCTCTTTACGTCCTATGGCATCGTTATTCGCCACCTCAACGAGGTCGGCCTGAGCGCCGAGGGCGATCCGTTCGACTGCCCGGCAGCAGGACGCACCGGCTACAGCGGCTAACTGCCGCTTGAGTTCACAGAAAAGGCCCTCACCACTAGGTGAGGGCCTTTTCTGCGGTCATGGGGCGCACAGCGACCGCTGGCGAGGCAGCGGTCGCTGGAGACTGGCCCGAGCTGGCCTGAACTAGAAGCCGGGGCGCTTGGCCGTGATGTTGTCTCCAGACGACTGGTGGCGAACGCGACGCAGTACCCACGGCACGAGGTGCTCGCGAGCCCAACCCATGTCTTCGACGCGCGCTTGACGCCACCGCCGCGGCGGTAGCGGCTCTGGCTGGAAAGGTTCGAGATCATTCTCGACATTGAGAGCATCCAGCACCATCCGGGCAACCGTGTGGTGGCCCACTGCGGAGAAGTGCAAACGATCGGGGGCCCACATGCGCGGGTCGCCCAGCTCACGCATTGACCACATGTCAGCCACGATCGCGTCATGGCGCTGAGCTACAGCCCGGATGTTCTCGTTGTAGATGGCTACCTTGCCGCGCATTCGGTTCAAAACTGGCGTCATCCCGATGTCGGGCCCCGTGAAGAGCACGACCGTAGCGCCGTCGCTGCGCAGCTGACGCACGAGCTCGTCGACGCGGCCGGCAACCTCGTCAGCATCCGAACCGGGGCGGATGATGTCGTTGCCGCCCGCAGACACGCTGATGAGGTCAGGCTTCAGCTCGAGCGCCGGCTCCAGTTGCTCGCTAGCAATCTGATTGAGCAGCCGGCCTCGGATCGCCAAGTTCGCGTAGGCGAAGTCCTGTTTGCGCGAGCCAAGCACTTCGGCCACGCGGTCCGCCCAGCCACGATTGCCGCCGGGGGAGTCGGGCTCGGGGTCTCCTATGCCTTCGGTGAACGAGTCGCCGATCGCGACATATCTACTCCAAGGATGTTCCTGTTGCATACTTCTACCTTGTCTCACAATTCCTCTGTGCGCTACCCGTGTGCTTCCTGTGAGCCACCTGAATTACTTTGACCCTCGTACAGGGCACGTGGTTAAGTCGTCTCTGTTGGTTTTCACAACGAAAACTACTTAACCACCGTTTGGAGAACACACAATGGGAATCATCGGTTGGATCGTCCTGGGACTGATCGCTGGAGCAATCGCTAAGGCAATTCTGCCCGGACGCCAAGGCGGCGGTTGGCTCGCAACACTCCTGCTCGGTGTAGTAGGTGCTCTTGTCGGAGGATTTGTCGGAGGCGCCATCTTCGGTGTCGAGCTCGAGACATTCTTCTCAATTGAAACCTGGCTCGTCGCAATCGGCGGCTCGGTACTCGTGCTCTTCCTCTACGGACTGATCACGCGCGGCTCACGTCGCTAAACACTCTTAGCTAGACAGCTTCACAAATAGGGCGGTGCACTTGGGTGCACCGCCTTTTTTGCGTCCGCACAACGTCGCCAAAGGCGGGCGCCGAGTCGATGGCGAAGCTCTAACGTCAGCGGTACCTGAGACAATAAGCCCATGGGTAAGCAAGACGGTCGAACGCGGCACGTAACCGCGGCGGGCGTCGACGACAGCACTGCCACGATCCTCCACGTCGACATGGATGCGTTCTTCGCATCCGTGGAGCTTTTGGATCATCCGGAGCTCGTGGGCAAGCCCGTCATCGTCGGGCACAACTCAGTTCGGTCCGTGGTCACTGCAGCAACGTACGAGGCCCGCAAGTTCGGCGTGAACTCGGCGATGCCCATGGCGCTGGCACTGCGCCGTTGCCCTCACGCCATCGTTCTCGAGCCGCACTTTGAGCGCTACCAGCACTTTTCGTCGGTTGTCTTCGACATCTGCGACCAACTCACCCCCAAGGTCGAGCGGCTTGGCATCGATGAAGCTTTCTTGGATGTTGCAGGCGCCCGCGCGATCTATGGTTCACCGATCGAGGTGGCCACACTGCTGCGCAAGCGAGTGTTCGAAGAAACCGGGCTGGTGTGCTCGGTCGGAGCAGCTGCTTCGAAATATGTGGCAAAAGTGGCATCCGGGCTCTCCAAGCCCGATGGACTTCTGGTCATCCCTGCCGACAAGACCGTCGAGTTTCTTCACCCCCTTCCCATCTCCGCGTTGTGGGGCGTTGGCGGCAAGACCGCCGAGGCCCTCCAGCAGCGCGGATTCACGACCATTGCCCATGTCGCCCACGCAGATCGCGAAACGCTCACTCGCGCCGTCGGCGAGGCGGGAGCAGTCAAACTGCACAACCTCGCCTGGGGCAACGACCCACGCCCGGTAGTCGAACGAGCAGCCGAGAAGAGCATCGGGCACGAAACCACGTTTGAATACAACGTGCTCGATGCCGATGAGATTCGTCGAGAATTACTTCGACTTTCCGGCAAAGTCGCCGCTCGATTACGGGCCGGGGGCGTCGAGGCACGCACCGTCGTGCTCAAACTCCGTTTCGAGGACTTCAGCACCATCACTCGGTCGCGCAAGCTTCCCGACCCCACCGACCTCGGCCGCACGCTGTACGAGACCGTGCGCGACATCTACGCCGACTTCGCTCGAGAGGGCCGACCGGTGCGCCTCGTCGGCGTGCGCGGTGAGCAACTCGTCGAGCCCGGAGGCGGGCAGATGAGTTTGTGGGACACGACCGACGGCTGGCGGGATGCCGAAGAAGCCATGGAGGCGGCATCCGCTCGGTTCGGCACCGGCGCTATCGGTCCAGCCCGGTTGCTCGGCTCGCAACGCTCTGAGCGTCCTCGGCTTGGCCAACGCGACTAGCTCTCTTCTTCAACAGCTCGGAATTCGCAGCAGGTCAAAAAACGCAGCCGACACGAACGCGGTTGTCAGAAGTGAACGGTAAAGTCTTATCAAGTGAGTACTCCATTGCCAGCCCCCACCGTGGGCACCTTCGCGGCGGAACATCTCTCACCGTCGTATCCTGAACGCGCCGCCCGCGGCACCGCATCCAAATTGCGGGCCTGGCAGGCAGAAGCGCTTGACCTGTACTTCGAGAAAGAGCCGCGTGACTTTCTCGCCGCGGCAACCCCGGGCGCAGGCAAGACCACTTTCGCACTGCGCTTGGCTGTTGAACTCATAGCCCGTCGCGAGATCGACCGCGTCACCGTTGTTGCGCCGACTGACCACCTCAAACGCCAGTGGGCAGATGCTGCCAACCGCGTTGGTCTGCGCCTGAATCCGTCGTTCTCCAATGGCGATGCGTGGGGCGGCCGTCGTTTTCACGGCGTCGCCGTCACCTACGCACAGGTGGCAATGAAGGCATCGTTCCACCAGGAGATCACTGACTCCGCCCGCACCCTCGTCATCCTCGACGAGGTGCACCACGGCGGTGATGCTCTCAGCTGGGGCGACGCGATTCACACCGCCTTCGGTCGCGCCACGCGCCGACTCTCGCTCACCGGAACACCCTTTCGCAGCGACACTGCCCCCATTCCCTTCGTCACCTACGCGCCCAACCATGAGGGCATCCGCACCTCAGTTACCGACTACAGCTATGGCTACGGTCGCGCGCTCGAAGACGGCGTTGTTCGCCCCGTGATCTTTATGGCCTACGCCGGCAAGATGAAGTGGCGCACGCGCATGGGCGACGAGATGGAAGCCCGCCTTGGCGAAGGAGACACCAAAGACGTTACGGCGCAAGCGTGGCGCACAGCACTTGATCCCAAGGGCGAATGGATGCCGGCCGTGCTACGGGCTGCCGACCGTCGCCTCAGCGAGATTCGCCACTCTGTTCCGGATGCCGGAGGGCTCGTGATCGCGACGGATCAGCTCGCGGCGCGCGCCTACGCCAAACTCATCAGGGACATCACGGGGGAGCCCGCCACGGTCGTGCTCTCCGATGAGAAAGAGTCGTCGTCGCGCATCGAGACCTTCGCCGAGAGCGATAGTCGCTGGATGGTCGCTGTGCGCATGGTGTCAGAGGGCGTCGACGTTCCTCGACTGGCGGTTGGTGTGTACGCGACGTCGGCATCTACCCCGCTCTATTTCGCTCAGGCAGTGGGACGCTTTGTGCGTACCCGTCGTCGAGGCGAAACAGCGTCGATCTTCTTGCCGAGTGTTCCGAACCTCATGAATCTGGCCGGCAAGCTCGAAAAAGAGCGCGATCACGCGCTTGATCGTAAAGAAACAGGCGACGAACTGCTCGACGACAGCCTCCTTGATGCGGAGAACCGCGAAGAGAAGACGAGCGACGAACTTGCGGACGAGTTCACGTGGGAAGCGCTGGAGTCAGAGGCGAACTTTGACCGGGTGCTATTCGACGGCGCTGAGTTCGGCTTTGCCGCTGAGCCGGGCAGCGACGAAGAGCTCGACTTCATTGGCCTTCCCGGCATTCTGGAGCCCGAGCAAGTGCGTGAGCTACTCATGCAGCGCCAGAAGCGTCAGTCAAAGCGCGCTGAGAGCCGGCCGAAGGCTGAACAACCCGCTCCGCTGTATCGCACGCTCAAAGAGCAGCGGACCTTGCTGAACAACCTCGTGGGCCGCAGAGCGAAGCTTTCTAACGAACCGCACGGATTGATCCACGCCGAGCTCCGACGCGTCTGTGGCGGTCCTGCGGTCGCTCAGGCCACTGTCACGCAATTGCAGACCCGCATCGATTACCTGCGCAAGGGTTTTCACTCCTAGAAGCCGCTCTGCGTGATCGTTAACGCAAAAAACGCGGCTGTCTAGAAGCCGCGGTCATCCTGTGTGCGTGAGCCCCATCATCGTTGTTGCTAAAAAAACGTCGTTAACAAGAAAACGCCCCCGGTATAGGACCGGGGGCGTTCTCATTACTGAACTATCAAGATCAGAGGGGGCGGATGTTCTCCGCCTGGGGACCCTTGGGTCCCTGTGTGATGTCAAACTCAACCTTTTGGTTTTCGTCGAGCGACTTGTAGCCATTTGTTGCGATGGCCGAGTAGTGGGCGAACACGTCAGGACTTCCATCCTCGGGGGCGATGAATCCAAAGCCCTTTTCTGCGTTGAACCACTTGACGGTACCTAGTGCCATTTAAAACTCCTCCAGGAGCGTTCTTCAGGCCCCGACAGTCGAGGCCGCCTTCATGCCTTTGTATAGAACATGAACGATGGCCTAAGGCTATAGCAGGAAAGCCCTGCATGTGTCATGTATTTCGAAAAAGTCACATAACGGTAATGAATTGGTCACTAATGAAAGTCACGAGATTGGGTGCGAGGGAGTCCTGAAAGTGGTTCAAAACGGTCAGCAACCACATTGATTACGCCGTCAACAGACCTCTCCAGCACCCCGCGAACAATGAGGGCGGCGCTATCCCGAGCGACACGCCGATAGCGGCCCCACACCCCGACGCTGCAGATCACATTGATCAGGCCCGTCTCATCCTCGATATTCATAAAAGTGATTCCGCTGGCAGTGGCGGGGCGTTGACGGTGGGTCACTACGCCCCCAATTTCGACGCGACGACCCGATTCTGCGGTCACAAGATCGCTCGCGCTCAGCACGCCACGGCGCGCCAGAGCGGGCCTGATGTGGGCAACGGGGTGACTGGCGGGCGAAATTCCGGTTGACCAGAGGTCAGCCATGAGGTCATCGACCGGGGTAGCCATCGAGAAGAGAGGGGGCTGCACCGCCACCATGCTGTGCGGCAAAAACTCTTCACGGTCTTGGGCGGCCGAGCCGGCATTCCACATCGCTTCGCGTCTCGTGAGTTCGAGACTCTCGAATGCTCCCGCTGCCGCCAATGCTTCCAATTGTTTCGTTGTGAGGCCCACCCGGCGCACCACATCGTTCATCGACGTAAATTCGCCGGCCTCGCGCGCCGCCACAATTTTTTCCGCTACCGGCGTGCCGATGCCCTTGACCTCGTCAAAACCGAGCCGTACGGCAAAAGATCCGTCACGACGGTGGTCGTCGGTGTCAAAGTGCGCAGAACGATCGAACAGGCCCACGGGAGGCTGCTCCGCAGCGAGGCACTGATCGCTGCCCGTTGCCCCCACTCGACCTTCGTGTGGTTCGAGAGAAGCGAAAACCCCCGAGAGCTGGATGTCGGGACCACGCACGACCACACCGTGGCGTCGAGCATCCGCCACCAACGACTGCGGCGAATAAAAGCCCATGGGTTGCGCCCGCAATAGCGCCGCCAAGAAAGCTGCCGGATAGTGCAGTCGCACCCAGGCGCTGGCATAAACCAGCAGCCCAAAGCTCAGAGCGTGACTTTCGGCAAAACCGAAACCGGCAAACGCTTGGATGCTTTCGTAAATGCGGTCGGCATCCGCCCCGGTAATGCCATTGCTAGCCATTCCGGCATAGAGCTTGGTGCGGAGCTTGTCGATTCGCTCGATACCGCGCTTAGAACCCATCGCGCGACGCAGCAGGTCGGCGTCATCGGCCGAACACCCGCCCACCGCCACAGCGATCTGCATGAGTTGCTCTTGAAAGATGGGCACGCCGAGGGTGCGCTCGAGCGGCTCCACAAGGTTGGGGTGCAGGTAAGTAATCGGTTCGGCGCCCATCTTGCGGCGAACGTAGGGGTGCACGGCACCACCCTGGATCGGGCCGGGGCGCACAAGCGCGATCTCAACGACGAGGTGATAGAACTCGCGCGGCTGGAGGCGCGGCAGCAGCCCCATTTGCGCGCGGCTCTCGACCTGAAAGACACCGATGGCATCCGCTCGACAGAGTTGGTCGTAGACGCCCTGCTCTTCGGCCGGGATCGTGGCGAGATCCCAGCGTTCGCCCAGAGCCTCATCGACCAAATCGAAGCTGTACTGCATGGCCGAGAGGATGCCAAGGCCGAGCAGATCGAACTTGACCAGCCCCATCCAGGCGCAATCATCTTTATCCCACTGCACCACCGTGCGCTTCTCTTTGCGCGCGTGCTCGATCGGCACCACTTCGCCGACCGGACGCTGGGTCAACACCATGCCGCCCGAATGGATGCCCAAGTGCCGGGGAAACTTCATGACCTGCTGGGCAAGCTCCAACACCGAATCGGGGATGTCGTGGTCGATTCCCGAGACATCAGAGCCCCAGCGCTCCATTTGCTTCGACCACGCATCCTGCTGCCCGGGGCTATGACCGAGTGCTTTCGCCATATCCCGCACGGCGAAACGAGGACGGTACTGAATCACATTGGCCACTTGAGCGGCGTTCTCGCGCCCGTAGCGCTCAAAGACATACTGAATGACTTCTTCGCGGCGCTCGGAATCGAAGTCGACGTCGATGTCTGGCTCTTCTTCGCGCATCGCCGAAATGAAACGCTCGAAGGGGAGTTTGTAGCGAATGGGATCAACCGCAGTGATCTTGAGGAGGTAACAGACCACAGAACTCGCAGCTGAGCCGCGCCCCTGGCACAGGATTCCTCGCCCCCGAGCAAAGGCCACAATGTCGTGCACGATCAAGAAGTAGCCGGCAAAACTCTTCTCCTCGATCACATCGAGCTCACGCTGAATGCGGGCCCGATTCTCGTCAGACAGTTCAATGGAGCGGTCTTTCACTCCCGCCCACGTCAGTTCTCGCAACCAACTCGCCGGGGTATGGCCCTCAGGAACATCTTGATCGGGCAGGGCAGGTTTTGCCTGCCGCAACTCGAAAGCGGCCTCTTCTGCAATCTGCACCGTCTCGGCTACCACTCCGGGATAGTGAGCGAACCGCGCAGCCATCTCAGCCCCTGACCGCAAGTGCGCGGTTCCTGCTGCGGGGAGCCAACCATCCATCTCGTCGAGACTGCGCCGGGCTCGCACCGCCGAAATCGCGGAGTGCAAGTGGTGTTGGCGGGGAGTGGCGTAGTGCGCGTTCGAGGTAGCGACGACCCGCAGTCCACGCTCTGCAGCTAAGCCATAGAGGGCGTCGTTGTACGCCGAATCGAGTGGATAGCCGTGATCGAAGAGCTCGACGACTATCGAATCGTGCCCGAAAAGCGTGCAGAGGGTGTCGAGTTCTGCTCCGGCCGCGAACAGTGATTCCGCGGTGGGAGCGTTCGTGCCGTCGGGGCCCGCCAGCGCTCGACGTACTGCTCCTTTGCGGCATCCGGTGAGAATGAACCAGTGGCCTGATGCCAACTCGGCCAACTCATCGAGGTCGTACCGCGGCCGCCCCTTTTCTCCACCGGCAAGCTGGGCACGAGTAATCGCCAAAGCGAGACGGTGATAGCCCTCTTCTTTGCGCGCCAGCACAAGAAGGTGGTCGCCCTCGGGATCGGCGATGCCGTTCTGCGGACCGCTAAGCCCCAGCGACAGCTCTGCCCCAAACATCGTTCGCAATCCCAGTTCGGCTGCCGCTTCTGCCATGCGCACGATGCCGTACAGCCCATCGTGATCGGTAAGAGCAAGCGCGCTCAGCCCCAAGCGGGACGCCTCCTCGGCAAGTTTTTCGGGCATGCTCGCGCCATCAAGAAAACTGAAACTCGAATGCGCGTGCAGTTCGGCATAGGGCACCACATCGCCGGCGTTCGCGGGTGCCACGGTGGCGTCAGCCGGTGGTTCCACCGGCGCGATGTAGGGCGCTCGTTTGCTCGACACGAGAGACTGGGCACGCCCATCACCAGCTTCACCGATCGGCGTGACCGTGCCGAAGCCCGACAGCGTGCGCTCCAGCTTCTTCCACGAGATAGGCGGATTACTCCAGGCCATTAGTCATACCTCGCTTCAGCCCACCAGCCACCGTTATCGAGCACAAGAAGCCAGGCACAGCCGGTGTCATCAACGGCCTGGAACCGCCACGAGGGACCTGACGACCCCGCCTCCCACCAGCGTTCGGCGAGAGGCCACGGCCCCGCCCACGCTGTGAGGCTGCGCGATCGCGAATCGCTCGTCGAGAACCGGGCGGGTGGCGCCAGAACTTGGCCCCGCTCATCCACAGCCACGGCAGTTCCATCGGCCGCAAAAACATGAACGGCGTGACGACTAGAGAACACCGTTCCCGGCAGGGGATCGGGCAATGCGCCAGGCCACGGGCGTTGAGGAGATCGCTCGGCAACGCTGCGGTCGCCCCACGCCGTGAGTCGCTGGCGGGAGCTGAGGGTGCGCCCGCCCTCAATCGACGGCACAAGAACTCCTCCGTGGCCGAGCATGCTCTGCACTCGAGAAAGGCCATGGTGGATGCGGGGCTCTAGCCCGGAACCCCACAGTCCGATCTCGTGGTGACCAATCTCATCCACAGTTTCGGGAACAATGCGTACTCGACTTATGCCTGAACTGAGCCCTGCCTCGATGAGGTTAGAACCCTGCACCTGCCACCGCACTCGATCAACAACATCGCTGGCGCTGAAGGAACGGGGATGCAGCCACACCCGTTCGGCTACCTCACCCGATTCGGAATCGAGTTCGACCCGGATCGCCGTCGCTACCAACTGAGCCCGCATCAGAGCATCAATAAAGTCGTCGGCACGGCCACGAACCGCAAATGCCACCTGATCGACGCGGTCGAGCGCTGGCTCAAAATCAAGAACGACATCAAGGTCGAGCGGGGGAGTGCGGGCCACAAACGCCTGCGGGTCGCGGCCACTGGCAAGAGCATGCAAACGCGCTCCCGGCTCACCAAAACGAACGCGGACATCGGTGCGATCGAGATGCGCAAATTCACCGAGCGTCGAAATCCCCAGCTTCGACAACAGCGAAACGATGTGAGGCTCCTCCAACACCGCCAGCGGGAGTGGGGCCAGAAACGCAGCAGAGTCACCGGCAGTGACCACCCGCACGTGGCTAACCCGCGAACGCGGATCACGAGCAATGGTGCTGCGGGCAGCGTGGACCGCCGTGAAGAGCGCATCCGCTACCCCCACCCGAGCATCGGAGGCCGCGATCTCATTCACGCGAGCAATCACTGTCAATGCGGCAGCTTTTTCACCGCCGTAGTACTGGGCGGCTCCGCGTACCTTCACGGCACACATCCCCGGCCGCAACAACTGCACTCCGGGAATCAGCTCTTCTATCGCCGTCAACACCGGCTCGAAGGCACGGCTATCGAGAGCCGGATCGTAAGGCCGGTCAATGATGCCGGGAAAACGCGACTGGGCCTCCCGCAGCCGCAACCCCCTCGTGACGCCCTCGGCGCGAGCGGATGCCGCCGCCGCGAACACGAGACCCTTCTCGACAAGAACGAGGGGAGCATCCGCCGGCAGCTTCTCGTGCTGGCGGGCGGCAACAATCGGCCAGTCCGGAGCCCACACCACGAGAACTCGCGGCAGCGATTCTGGAACCGTCGATGCCGCACTCACGCTGCCACCGCCGGGACTGTCGCTGTCACTGTCGCGGCCGCCATTGCCGCAAACACCATCACGCCGACACCCGGTGTGGAACTGGCCGCAGCTGCGGGGGAGCAGAATCAGACGCGGCCGGAGAATCCGCAGCGCTGTACGAGCGAACGGTCTGCGCAGCATCCGGCAACCAGACCCGGGCGCTGCGGGGGCGCCCCGCGTTCTTGCTCGTCACCGTGATCGTGACCTCGCGCGCGGCCAAGTGCCCGTGACCCTCACCAATGCCATGCCACCGGCTTTCGCCGAGAGACAGCATCGCTTCGCTCTGCGGCCAGGAGCCAACCATGAGCAGCGTCGACTTGCGTTGTCGCAGGCGCGAAGCGAGTCTGGCAACCGCAGAGTCTGACGCACGACGAGGCGGCCTCGCCACCACGACATCCACCACGTCGGCGATCGCTGCCGTTACCGCCAACCACTGATCACCCGGATGCGGCACCAACACGAGCCGTTCGAGGTCGACCCCGAAACGCTGGGCTGCTTCAATGCCAAACTCGGGCACCCCGACAACAGCGCACCACGATCCCGCTGCGGACGGCGCAGCCAAAAGCGTCATGAGGAGCATCGCCGAGCTATCGACCGAATAGACGCTGCCCTGCTGCAAGCCGCCACCGGGCAACAAGGAAGCGATAACGGGGTGAGTGGGAATGAGCTTCGAACTGAGCGTGCGGGACTGCATCTGACCGATACGTGCTTGCAACTCAGCGACGCGTTCTGCCGCCGACAGGCTGCCGCCCACTGCACTCGCAACCCCACCACTACCGCGGTCGCCGCCGCCACTGCGCTCAGCCGAAAAGACTTCAGCGGTCGCTGAAGCGGCGGAGGCAGATACAGGGGACACCTGTTCATATTCGAACATATGTTCGAGTGTGTCAATTGCGTACGACATCCACCGGCGTGTCTTTCGGATGTCGGCGCCATCGCCTACCGTTACCTCGTGAGTTATATCGAAGCAGTAGATCTCAAGAAGACGTACACGCCCAAAGGCGCTTCTCCCGTGCACGCTCTCGATGGCCTCAATCTCGAGGTTCCGCAGGGCACGGTGACGGCGCTTCTCGGCCCTAACGGTGCGGGCAAAACCACCACCGTCAAGGTTCTCACCACACTGACACGCCCCGATTCCGGTACAGCAACGATCAACGGCGTCGATGTGATCGCATCGCCCGAACGCATTCGCCCCATGATCGGGGTTTCCGGGCAATATGCGGCCGTTGACGAAAACCTCACTGGCTTCGAAAACCTCGATATGGTGGGCCGGCTTTACCACCTCGGCGCCAAGCAGTCGCGTGCGCGAGCGCGTGAACTTATCGACCTCTTCGACCTCACCGAAGCCCAAAACCGCCCCGTCAAAGGTTTCTCCGGCGGCATGCGTCGTCGCATCGACCTCGCGGGTGCCCTGGTGATGCGCCCACCGGTGCTCTTTCTCGACGAGCCGACCACCGGGCTAGATCCCCGCAGCCGCATTGGTAT
The DNA here is from genome assembly GCF_059767345.1 of Salinibacterium sp. VpJ6. Taxonomy (NCBI): domain Bacteria; kingdom Bacillati; phylum Actinomycetota; class Actinomycetes; order Micrococcales; family Microbacteriaceae; genus Salinibacterium; species Salinibacterium sp. VpJ6. The sequence goes on along the minus strand of NZ_JBSOQL010000001.1, from coordinate 206,098 downwards.
GTGGGAGATCATCACCACGCTCGTGGGGGAGGGCACGACAGTGCTTCTCACCACCCAATACCTCGAAGAAGCCGACCAGCTCGCCGACAGCATTTCCGTGATCGATGACGGCAAAGTCATTGCCAAGGGCACCTCAGACGAACTCAAAGCGTCCATCGGCGGTCAGCGCGTCGAGCTCAGTCTGGTGTCGCAGGATGACGCGACCGCAGCCCGCGAAATCCTCACCCGTTTCGGCAGCACCGAACCTGCCGTGAGTCTCGACGGTCGCGGGTTTACCGTCAACGCGGAAGATGCTCCTGCAGCACTGCAGCTCATCCTTATCGAGTTCGCCAGCCGCGGCATCCCGCTCTATGACGCCGGCATGCGTCGCCCCACTCTCGACGACGTGTTCTTGAAGCTCACCGGCCATACGGCAAGCGCCGACGACGCTGCCGCAACGGGCACCGAAAACACAGATGCACCATCGTCACGGAAGGCCCAGAAATGACCGCCACTATTCCCACGCCAACGCCCAACTCCGTTGCCGCTTCACCAGTGATGAATTGGCTCAATGACGGCTGGATCACCACCCGCCGCAACCTCATCAAGATCAAGCGTGTTCCCGACATCCTGGTCTTCACGACACTGCAGCCCATTATGTTCGTGCTGCTCTTCACCTATGTCTATGCCGGCGTCATCGACATTCCCGGCAGCACGTACGCCGAATTCATCATGGCTGGCATCTTCGCCCAAACCGTCGTTTTCGGCTCCACCTATTCCGGGTCGGCCATGGCTCAAGACCTCAAAGACGGCATCATCGACCGTTTTCGCACACTGCCCATGAGCCCCTCCGCGGTTCTCGTGGGCCGCACCAACGGTGACCTTCTCATTAACTCGATCTCGATGATCGTCATGATGACGACCGGCTTGATCGTCGGATGGCGCATCAACTCCAGCCCGCTCGAGGCGCTTGCCGCAATCGCCCTCCTCCTGCTCTTTGCCTACGCGCTGTCGTGGGTTATGGCCTTTATCGGCATGAGCGTGCGCAGCCCCGAAGTCATCAACAACGTTTCGTTCCTGGTGCTTTTTCCGCTCACGTTCATCTCCAACGCCTTCGTTCCCGCCGAAACCCTGCCAACACCCTTGCGGGTTTTCGCTGAGTTCAATCCTGTTTCTGCTCTCGTACAGGCGGCCCGCGAACTCTTCGGCAATACTCCTGCCGGTTCAGCTCAATCTGAGGTGTGGACGCAACAGCATCCCGTGCTCACGGTTCTCATCGGCATCGTCGTTATGCTCGCTATTTTCGTACCGCTCGCGGTGCGCAAGTTCGCCAACATCAGCAGCCGCTAGTTCAGCAGGGGAGCAGACCGCGTCTGCGGCCGCGCTACGACGCTGCCCCGAACCGGCGCCTCATCAGTGATGTGAGAGCGCGACCATTTCAATTTTTACTATAGGAACAACGGTTTTTCGGTGATAATCTTCGCGTAATTGGAGTTGCCCGTCCCGCCGGGAAAACACGCCGAGACTGACCCACTCGACGCTCGAGGGCGCCACCCGAAACGGAGTTCGCGAGATGTTCGCCACCCTAGAACACGCTGTCATGAAAATCTTCATGTTCACGTGGGTGCGCATGTCGCCTAACTCGTGGCGTGGGTACCCGCGCCCCAAAGACAACCCGACCGTGTTTGCCGACGGTACCAAACCCCACAAAGTTATTCTTGCTGGCTCCGGGATCGTCATCGGCTACGGCGTTGCGTCTCACGAACTTGCTTTGGGAGGCTCCTTCGCTCGAGCATTGACGGCTCAGACACAACGGGGCGCCGAAGTCACCACCATTACCGCCCCCGGTTTCTCTCTGCCTCGAGCGCGGAAGCAACTAACTTCCCGGCTGCTCGGCGATGCCGACGTTGTCGTGCTCTCGTTCGGCACCTTCGAGATTCTCACACTGATGCCACCACGGCGCTGGGGCGCTCAGCTTGAAACTTTGGTTGCGAGCGTGCTCCAACGATCAGCGCCTCACACCCAAGTCTTTTTGGTCGATTGCAATACTCCCAAAATGTCGACCTTAGCTACGGCCTACCAGCGCCGTATTGGCCAGACCGCAGCCGGCTTCAACGAGCAACTTGCTGCCACAGCGCGCGCGCACGATCGCGTCCACCGTGTCGAATTTCGGCCGGTAGCGGAGGATGCCGAAAACATCGAAGGACGATCGCGCTACCAAGAGTGGGCAGCCAGCCTCATTCCCGACGTTGTCGCACATCTTCCCCTAGATAGCACCGGGGGATAGTCGAAGCAGATTAGCCCTTACGGCGTTTGTTCCGATTGAATGCCGGTCGGTCCGGGCGGCGCGGTGCTGCTTTGCCCCCAGAAGATCGGGGATTGGCGCGCTGCGAGGTGGACTTCTTCGGTGCGGATGCTCGGGGAGCCCGCTTCGGCGACTCTGCTTCCTCTGCCTCCGAGCCGCCGGCGGTGCCACGCGAGCTTTTGGCGGTGCGGCCGCGCACGATCCCAATGAATTCCTCGACGAGGGGGTCCACGGAACCATCGCGCCATGCCACGGCGACTTGCCACTCAGGGCCATCACTAATGATTCGCGATACGACGTCTTTGCGCTGGAGAGCGCGGGCGACAGCCTGGGGGATCACAGTGATGCCGATGTTCGCGGCGACCAAGTCGACCGCTGCACGCCATTCCTCAGTAATGCGGTGAGCAGAGTCGAGTTCGGCGAGGGTCACTTCGTCCCCCTGAGCCAGATCGTGTTCCTTGGGAATCACGGCAACGGCACGTTCGGTGTAGAGCGGGATAGCCGCAAGAGGGCGATCGCTGTCCACGGCGCGATCAATGGGCAGGCGCACGAGGGCGACGTCAGCGGTGCCCGCCGTGAGCATCGCAAGTGCATCGTCTTGTTCGCTCGGCACAAGCTCAATCGGGGTCTCTGGAAGCCGTTCCCGCCAGACGCGCGACCATTTGCCGGGCGTCGCCCCCAGCACAAAGGCGACAGTGAATGATGTTGGCATGTGTTCAGGTTAGTCTTGGGGTGTGCCAGTCCAGACCATGAAGCCCGCAACCGTCGCCAAGAAGCTGGGGATTTACCTCCCCGCCGCCCCGGAAGAGTTCCGCGATTCCGAAATTAGCCGCGAAGAGTTTGCAGAACTTCTTGCCACTCCTCCCGAGTGGCTCACGAAGCTGCGCGCTGACGGCCCGCACCCTCGCTTGGTCGTGGCCCAGAAACTCGGCGTTTCGGCGTCGGGGCTCGCTCGCGCTGGGGCACCCGATGTCATGACGACCGCCGAGATCAAGGCGTTGCTTGTCGAGATGCCAGAGTGGCTCGTCGTTGAGCGCGCGACGCACGCTGCGGTCAACGAAGAGAACGCCCGCGTGAAGTCAGAGCGCGCTGCGAAGGCCGCTCGCAAGTAATTTCAGTTTTCCTCATACTCGCTGGTATTGAAAAGTATTCAGCTCTATACTGAGCAGCCTAGAGTGCCCGTGTCTGGGCGTTCGGGTGGGGAACTGATTGCTTCGTAGCTATGCTGCGCTATCGGCGTGGCCAATAATTACTCTGTGGCTTGCGGTTTATCCGCAACGGTGGCGCGCGCTGATTGCGCCAAGCGATGACCCACGCGCCGAAGCCATCGGGCCTGATCCCGACAAGGTGCTGTTGGTGGGGCCTGGGAAGTCAGCAGGCCTCGGGGTACATACTCACGAGCTCGGCCTCGGAGGCCATCTTGCGCGGGAGCTTTCTGCACTGACCCGTCGAGGGTGCAGTGTCGACATCGTCTCGGAACCCACCCTGTCTGCCGCCGATGTCGGCGTAGTAGTCAACTGGGCCAGTCTGGATCGCTTCGACGCACTCGTGTTAACGCTAGGCGGTGGCGAGGTTTTGCGGTTCCGCTCGCTCTTCGGCTGGCGACGAAATCTGACTGCGTTACTCTACACCATCCGGGATTCAGGTGGCGGTGCGCTCCACACTTTCCTCTTGGGTATTGCGCCCATCGATGAATTCGTTTCGCTGCCCGTGCCGCTGCTGGCGATCGTGAACCGCAATATCCGAAACCTCGACGAGATCAGCGAGCAGCTGTGTTCTTCGCGCCCCAGCGTCACCTATGTTCCGGCCACGGCAAGGGCGGGCACAACCGCGATCTCTCTCGACAGTCCGACTTACGCTCACTGGGCCAAAGAGCTCGCACCGACGGTAGCGGCGCAGCTTGCCAGCGTCGCATTACCACCGGCCTCGACCGCTTCGACCGCCCCTGTACTTGCTCGCTTCGACGGCTCCTTACTCACCAAGGCGTCGGTCTCGAGTTCGTTGACCACCATCATGAACTCTGCCCGAGTGCTCTTTGACACAACGGGAGCGGCAGTCACGTTCCACGATCAAGAAGCGCACTGGTTCACCTCAACATCCGGTGTGGGGGACATGCGGCGTGATGAAGCCGGTGCGTTCTGCAGCCGCGCGTTCACTACTCGCAGCCTCGTAGTGCTCGAAGACACCCTGAAAGACGAGCGGTTCGCTGAGCACCCGTGGGTAGTGCGTGGGCCGCGCATCCGTTTCTATGCTGGCTATCCCATTGCCGCACCGAACGGCGACATCGTGGGGGCAGTCTGCGTCTTCGACACTGGGCCACGGCGCTTCGATCTGAGCCACGAAACACTCCTTCGTGAACTCGCTCGACGTGCAGAGTCGGCAATACGACGTCGATAATTGCCGTACCTTGGATACGGAGGTCATTTCTGAACTCCGAGAGAGGACCCTATGTCTGGCACTGAGTGCATCCACGGTTTTGAAAACGGCCTGTGCGATTCCTGTTTTCCTAAGGCAGCCCCCGTCAAGCCTGTAACCCGTGCCAGCAGCCCTTCTCGCTCGAAGCGAGTTCCCGGAACTCCTCGCGCTTCGAGCGCTAAGGTTCCTTCGCTCTCGGATCAGCGTGTGTATCACGTCACTCACATCAGCAACCTTGAGAGCATTCTTCGCGAAGGCCAGCTTGTTGCTGCAGCTTCGATCGAGGATTCGATTCTTGATATCAGTTCTCCGCTGACCCGCGAGCTTCGGAGTGCTGCAGCGTTGAGCACGGGCGAGCCCGTCGACCGCTATGTTCCGTTTAGCTTGGTTCCGGAATCCACTTCCTGGCGCGAGCTTCGCGCTGGTGCAACCGAGCCTCGCTGGTCGGATGCCGCCCGCACCGCTACCCCCACAGATTTCGTTTTTCTCGTGAGCACCGTGCGCGCGCTCGGCGACGACGCAGTACTCGCAGACGGCGATGCCGCCGCTAGTCTCACGCGCTTTGCAACGGACGAGACTGCGATCACCCGCATGCTCGGTAACTTGCGCGCCGATGAGCTCACCGATGACGCTGAAGTGCTTATCCATGGCTCGTTCGCCTTTGACGATGTTCAGCTGGTGGGCGTTGCCAGCGACAAGGCCCGTGAGCGAGTTAAGGCGTTGCTCGATGGCGCTTCGTTCAAGACCAAGGTCGCTGTCTACCCGCCATGGTTCATTCAGTAAGGTTCGCGATAGCGTTGGTGCATGACCAACGATTTTGCTCACCACCCCGTTGACCCCACGTCGGCTGCTTCCCTCGCGGCGAGCGGTTTTCAGTACGATCTCGTAGATACCGCCGATCGCGCTGCCTTCGAGGCATGGTTTCAGGCTGACTCCCGCGGTTTTCACGGCCCCGCGATGTCGAAAGAGCAGATCGACTCGGGCTTCGCCGGCATCACGTACCGCCGCACTGTCGGTGTCTGGGATGACCGTCTCGTTGCTCCAGAGGTTCCGGTCGCCACGGTGAGTTCTTGGACCGAACAGGTCACTGTTCCGGGAAACCGCAGTATCGATGCGTGGGCCATTAGTTCGGTAACGGTATCGCCTACTCACCGGCGTCGCGGTATCGCCCGAGCCCTGCTGGAAGGCGAGCTGCGTTCCGCCGTTGATATGGGACTACCGATGGCCACCCTCACGGTCTCTGAATCCACAATTTACGGCCGCTTCGGTTTCGGTCAAGCGGTGTTCGCTGCCGACCTCACCATCGACACCACACGGGCCACGATTCCCGTACGCGAACGTCGCGGTGTGCTCCAGCATGTTGCACCTTCGGTATTTGTCGCCGAAGCTCCCACGGTGTTCGAACGCATCCGACTTTCTACTCCCGGCCAGATCAATGTCTGGCCGTTGCGTTGGGAGCAGATTGCAGGAACGGCGCCCGGTGACGAGGAGTACACCAAAAACACTCGAGTGGTTCGCTTCGATGACGAAGACGGCACTCCGCGCGGGTTCGTCGTATATCGGGTCACCGGTGGAGGCCTCGATTTCACCAACCACAAACTCACGGTCGACTACTTGCTCGCCGAAACTCCGGAAGCGTATGAGGCACTCTGGCGTTACGTCCTCGAGGTCGACCTCGTTCGTGAGGTCAAAGCAGAACTGCGTTCGGTCGACGAACCTCTGCTGTGGCTGCTTTCCGACATGCGTGCAGCACGGGTGTCGCCCATCGATCACCTTTGGCTGCGCATCCTCGATGTACCGGCTTCGTTAAACGCCCGGTCGTATTCCAGCGCCGGCATGATCGCTTTCGAGGTCAGTGACGAACTCGGCTTCGCGAACGGTCGGTACGTGCTGGAGACCGACGAGCAGGGGATGCCAACGGCCAGCCGCGTAGAGAATCTTCCCGAAGGCGTACCAGCAGTGTCACTCTCGGTGAATGAACTCAGCTCGCTGTACCTCGGGGGAGTGTCCGCGTCATCCCTGATTGCTGCCGGTCGCATTGTTGAACTCAATCCGGGCGCGGGCGCCGCTATCGAGCGTATTTTCCACTCGCCGACCACTCCCTGGTTGAGCGTCTGGTTTTAGTCAGTCGCCGCCCGTACAGGCGCGGTGGCGACGCGCACCGCGGGAGGAAAGGCTCGGCGAGGGGTGCGAGAATAGGCGCATGACTGCTGCCCTGAATCACGTCCATGATCTTGCTTCTTTTGTCGCCGCTTCGCCGTCGTCGTTTCATGCGGTAGCCGAAGCCGCTCGCCGCTTGCGGGAGGCTGGTTTCACTCAGCTTCATGAAGCCGATGACTGGAACGGCTCGCGCACACGCAAGGCGGCTAAGTACTTCGTCATTCGCGATGGTGCGATCGCAGCCTGGGTTCAGCCGACTAAGGCTGTCGGCACGACCCCGTTCCGCATCCTTGGGGCTCACACTGACTCGCCGAGTTTCAAGCTGAAGCCGAAGCCCACGACCGGCTCGGAAGGCGTATTGCAGGCTGGCGTCGAGATCTACGGCGGCCCGCTGCTCAACTCGTGGCTTGACCGAGAACTCGAATTTGCGGGACGAGTCACCTTCCGCGACGGCAGCACTGACCTGGTGCGTACCGGACCGCTCTTGCGGTTCCCGCAGTTGGCTATTCACTTGGATCGCGGCGTCAACGACAAGCTCACGCTCAAGCGTCAAGCGCACATGAACCCGATGTTTGGTCTCGGCGAACGCGACGACGCCGACGTGCTCGGCCACCTCGCATCCATCCTCTCGTCTAAAGCCACGAACCGCTCGGCGGATGACATCGACGGCTATGACATCGTCGTCGCCGATACCGCGGCTCCCGCCGTCTTCGGTCTCGATGACGCCCTCTTTGCCTCCGGACGCCTCGACAATCTGTCGTCAGTGCACGCGGGTCTCGTCGCACTTCTGGGGCTCGACACGAAGCTCGATCAGATTCCGCTGTTCGTTGCCTTCGACCACGAAGAGATTGGCTCGGCCTCACGATCGGGTGCCGGTGGGCCGTTCCTGGCCGACCTCATCGCTCGCATTAGCGCCGGTCTTGGCGGTTCTGAAACCGACCGGATGCGCGCTGTCGCCGAGTCATGGTGCCTCTCGTCTGATGCCGGTCACGCTGCACACCCCAACTACCCGGAGCGCCACGATCCCGCTAACCGTCCGCGCCTCGGCGGGGGACCACTTCTCAAGATCAACGCTAACCAGCGCTACGCCACTGATGGCCCCGGCGCCGCCGAGTGGGCTCGCGCTTGCCGCCAAGCGGGCGTCGAGTACCAAGAGTTCGTCTCCAATAACGACATGCCCTGTGGATCCACGATCGGCCCGATCACCGCTACGCGTCTCGGCATTCGCACCATCGATGTAGGTTTGCCGCTGCTCTCCATGCACTCAGCGCGTGAAATGTGTGGCGTCGCCGACCCAATCGCGCTCAGCAACGCAATCGCCGCGTTCTTCGCGCCGGAGTAAGCCCTCACGCAGTTACGCAGTCGCACAGTGCGACTGCGTTGGTGCTGTCGCGAGGAGTACCCCGCGACAGCACCGCGCTCTAGAACAGGGGAGCGATCTCGTCCGCCGCGCCAGGCAGGCTTGCATCCGTGGCCGAGGCACCGGGGTAACCAGGTCCGACGGGGCATACCGTTCCGCGTTGGAACGCTTCGGCTGCGCCTCGAGCCCTCACATCGGCGGCTTCGTTGAGCGGATGCCCCACGTGCCCGCGCACCCATTCGAAGCGGTAGCGACGACCAGTAATGGCTTCATCAATTTGTTTGATGAGATCAACGTTCATGACGGGCTTACCGTCGCCTTTGCGCCAGCCCTTCTTCTTCCAGCCGGGCATCCACTTAGTAACGGAGTTGATGACGTACTGGCTGTCGCACAGGATGAGAAGGTCGTCGTCGACGTGCGCCGTTGCGCGAAACAGTTGCAGTACGGCCATGAGCTCGCCCTGGTTGTTGGTGGCGTGATCCCAGCCACCGGCAGCCCACGTGTTGTCGTCGACGTACCACGCCCATCCCGCCGGGCCCGGATTGCCGAGCGCGGAGCCATCAGCAGCAGCAGTAATCGTCATGACACCCTTTCGTGGAGCTCGCGAAGTCAGAAAAAATCGCGTCCCTCGACTCTAGTAGCTGGTTATCGTCACAGATTCTGCGGCGTTCCATGCTCTGAGCGCAGTTCGGTTTTAGGGTATACCTGTGCCCGAAAACCCGCCCCTTGCCCCTGCGCTCGAAATCACTGGACTGACGAAGCGCTTTGGCGAGAAACTTGCGGTTGATTCCGTAAACCTCACCGTGCCTCGCGGCTCGTTCTTTGGCCTCGTTGGCCCTAATGGGGCTGGCAAAACGACCACCCTCTCTATGGCCACTGGATTGCTGCGCCCAGACGCTGGCTCGGTCTCCGTTCACGGGCTCGATGTCTGGAGCAATCTGGTTGACGCGAAACGTCGAATCGGCGTATTGAGCGACGGCGTGCGACTCTTTGATCGCCTCACGGGACTCCAATTGGTCACTTACGCTGGCCTCTTGAGCGGGATGGAGCGCACTGTCGTAGCCGAACGCGCCGCCGACCTCCTCGACCTCTTCGACCTCGACTCCGTCAGCGGAACGCTCGTTGTCGATTATTCAGCCGGCATGACTAAGAAGATTGCCTTGGCCTGTGCGCTCGTTCACGCACCCCAATTGCTAGTACTCGACGAACCATTCGAATCAGTCGATCCGGTTTCTGGCGCCAATATCCGCGATATTTTGCATGGATTCGTCGAGTCGGGTGGCACGGTCATCGTGTCGAGCCACGCCATGGACCTCGTGCAACGAATGTGCGACCACGTCGCCGTCATCGCCGATGGGCGTGTGCTGGCATCCGGAACGACCGATGAAGTGCGCGGATCGTCAACCCTCGAAGATCGATTCGTCGAGCTCGTCGGTGGCCGCCGTCACGGAAAGGGCCCGGAATGGTTGCGCATCTCATAAGGCTGCGGTTCCGGCTGCTCGCCAATTCTCTGACCCGCAGCCCGTGGCAAGCGGTCGCTGTAGGGCTGGGCACCATGTACGGCCTCGCCATGCTGTTCCTCGCCGCCGTCGGCCTACTCTTTTTGAGCGCTGCCCCCGAGGAATTGGGCCGCACCGTAACGGTCTTAGGCGGCGCTGTACTCGTTCTGGGGTGGACCTTCTTGCCCCTCCTGAGTTCAGGTATCGACGAGACCGTCGAACCCGCGAAGCTAGCGACCTTCCCGATCCCCATCCCGACGCTACTGCTCGCCCTCGCCATCAGCGGCGTGCTTGGCGTTCCCGGCATCATCACGACGTTGGCCGCGCTGGCGACGAGCCTCGTCTGGTGGCACACGCCGGCGATCGCCGTCGTTGCGGTGATCTGCGCAATTATCGGTGCTCTCACCTGCGTTGTGGGCTCTCGGATGCTCGCAGCGCTCACGGTGCGCATCTCGTCGGGACGCCGCGCTCGAGAAGCAAAAACGGTTCTCGTACTCATCCCGTTGCTGCTGCTCGGCCCAGCGATCCTGGCGGTGTCGACTCTCTTTCGCGAATTCCGTTCCCTCCTGCCAATCATTTCGGATGTCGTGTCCTGGACTCCGTTCGGCGCGATCTGGGCGGTCCCCGGCGATCTCGCTACGGGGCGCCCCGGACTCGCTGCGCTCCACGCCCTCGTCGGTATCGCGACTCTGGTGGCATCCACCGCTGTCTGGCGCTGGGCTCTCGACCGCGCGCTCGAACGTCCAGCCGTCTCCACGGCCACCGGGGGAGCCCGACGGGGATTGGGCTGGTTTGCGGTGTTCTCGGGAACTCCGACAGGCGCCGTTGCGGCCCGGTCGCTGACGTACTGGGCACGCGACCCTCGCTACGCCCAGTCGCTCATCAGCGTTCCGCTCGTGCCAGCGATTGTCTTCTTCTACACCGGAGCCAGTGGCGATCTCAGCGGACTGCTCTTCGTTGGTCCCATCGTCGCGGTGTTACTCGGGATGTCTATCTACACCGATGTCTCCTACGACAACACAGCCTTCAGTTTGCACTTACAGACGGCTGTGAGCGGGCGCGCCGACCGCTGGGGACGAGTGATCGCGGTGAGCGTGTTCGCAGTACCCACCACCATCATCCTGACGGTGGCAAGCGTGTGGATCAGCGATAGCGGAGACCGCCTGGTGGGGATGCTCGGCATCTCGCTCGGTCTGCTCGTCACCGGGCTCGCACTGTCGTCGCTTGTGTCGGGGCGTTTCGCGTTCTCGGTTCCGGCTCCGGGCGAGAACCCGTTCAAGGCCCGGCCAGGCGGGGGATTCACCCTGATGCTGTCGATGTTCGCGTCATGGACGGCTCTCGCCGTGCTCGCGCTGCCCGAAATGGTGATCGCGCTGGTGGGGTTCGCCACTTTCAACGAAGCCCTCGGATGGGTAGCGCTAGCCGTCGCGCTCGTACTGAGCAGTGTCTTTCTCGTCATCGGGGTGCGCGTCGGCGGAACGATGCTCGACAATCGCGGTCCCGAGCTTTTGGTGCAGTTGCAACGTCAGAAATAGCGGATGCTGCCCTCGCGGCCTGACAGAGCGCTTCGGCACAAAGGCGGCACTGAGGCGGGGCGGCGTTAGCGAGACAGCAGTTCAGCCCGCTCGGGGTTGTGGTCAAACCATTCAGCGACGTACCAGCACATCGGCAACACACGCAGCGACGAATTCGCTTCGACGTCGTCGACCGCGAACTTCACGAGGTCAGCGGCATAACCTTTTCCCCGATGGGCCGGCTGGGTATACGTGTGATTGAACGAGATGGAGCTTCCGTTGGTGCGGTAATCCGCCACAGCGACAAGCGCACCGTCGACGTTCATGACGTAACGGGCAGCATCCTTCTCATGAATAAAGTCTGTAGCCATAACTCTCTAGCCTAGGCGGGAAGGGCGGCTTCAATTGCACCGACGATGGCCGGATCATCCGGAACAACAGTCGGACGGAAGCGCTTAACTTCGTTGCCGGGCGTCACCAAGAATTTTTCAAAGTTCCACGCGACCCGCCCCGCCTTACCGGCACCGTCGGCAGTCTTCTTCAACTCGGCGTACAGCGGGTGAGCTGACTTGCCGTTGAGCTTGACCTTCTCAAACATGGGGAAGGTCACACCCCACGTCATCGTGCAGTATTCCTTGATGGCATCTTCGCTGCCCAGTTCTTGCAAGAACTGGTTGCTGGGAAATCCGAGAACCGTGAAACCACGGTCCCCGTAGGTCTTCTGTCGCTGCTCGAGCTGCTCGTACTGCGGCGAGAGGCCACAACGCGACGCCACGTTGACGATGAGCACCACTTTGTCTTGATAATCGGCCAGCGTCGTTTCGCTGCCATCGATAGTGGTGAGGGGAATATTTCGGAGTTCGGTCACGCTATAAAACTACGCCCGCAGTCTGAACGCCCGCCCACGACATCCCGAAAGTTGCCAGCGACGTTCGCTAAAATGGGAGTTTCTGCACTCGCGCTTCGCGCGGTACACCGAGAGTGAGTTCATGCCCGATAGCCCCATGTCAGCGAGTGCGTACGACGTACTTGGTGTTCAGGCATCGGCGACCGAAGTCGAGCTCAAGAAGGCGTTCCGTCGAGCACTTCGAGAAACGCATCCCGACACCGGGGGAGACCCGACCAAGTTCGCTGCAGTACAGGATGCGTGGGATCGCGTGGGCACCCCAGAGAAGCGTCGTCGCTACGACGCCGGTTCCCGCACGAACGCCCACAGCACCCCGGCAAGCTCTTCGCCCTTCTCTTCACGACCGTCGACAGCAGCGCGCGAAGACTCCCGCCCTCGCGCCCGCACTCACGGGCATCCCGGTGGCTGGCGTCGCGAACGTTTTCTCGACAGCATGCGCGAGTGGGTCGGTCGCGGCGTCACGCTCGACGACCCCTACGACCCCGCCCTCGTTCGCAGCGCTCCGCGCGAAATTCGACGCACGCTCGCGGATGCCCTGGCTGAAGAAGCTACTGCTCGAACGGTGAGCAATCTGGGCATTGGCTACACGATCTGGCACGACGTTTCGACCGGGCCGCCGGAGCGCAAACTCGACCACATCGTGCTGGGCCCCACTGGCCTCTTCGCGATGCTCTCCGAAGACTTCGGTGGCGAAGTAAAGGTTCGCCGCGGCGAGCTCATCGGCCCTGCCGTCGCACCAGAGAAGCCCATGCACGAGCTAGCTGCGCGGGCCAAGTCGATCAGCCGCCAACTGAAGGTCAACTTCACCTGTTTCGTGATCGTGGTGCCCGATGACGCGCTAGCTCAACCCCAGATCTCGCTCGGAACAGTCAAGGGGCAACCCGCCGTTGTCGTGCGGCAGAGCGTGCTGGCGCACTTACTTCGCACCGGCCCCGAGCTCGGCCGCGGGCGCGAAATTGGCGGCAACGAACTTTTCGACGTGCGCACTCGACTCACTAGCGGCATCCGTTTCGTCGAATAGCGGTTCGCGGTTCACCCCCTCTTCATCGATCGTTCATCGCAATCTCTCCGTGCTTAACGCTCACGATTCTTCGTGGGAGTAGGGTGTGCACGTGAAGACCACTGCCCCGCTGGCACGACGGCTCAGCGTCTTCGACGCCACCGTGATCGGACTGGGTTCGATGATTGGTGCTGGCATCTTCGCCGCCTTCGCCCCAGCTGCTCTCGCTGCCGGCTCTGGGTTACTCATTGGGCTGGCGATCGCGGCTCTCGTGGCGTGGTTCAACGCCTCGGCGAGTGCGCAGCTCGCAGCGGTCTATCCGGTGGCCGGTGGCACATATGTCTACGGGCGCGAACGACTTGGCCCCTGGTGGGGATTCTTCGCGGGCTGGTCATTCGTGGTCGGCAAGACGGCAAGCTGTGCAGCCATGGCGCTGATCTGTGCGGCGTATATTGCGCCCGCAGGCTCTGAGAAGCTCGTCGCCGTGCTGGCCGTCGTTATCGTGACCACGGTCAATCTGCGCGGAATAACCCGCACCGCATCAGCAACTAAGGTCATCCTCGTGTTTGTCGTCGCCGTGCTGATCGGCGTCATAGCGTTGGTCCTGATCGCCGGCGATGCCACGACGAGCCCGTCGGCCGTGCAGACAGCGTCAGGGGCGCCTCAGGCCTACGGAGTTCTGCAGTCGGCGGGCATCCTCTTCTTTGCTTTCGCGGGCTACGCTCGCATCGCCACGCTGGGGGAGGAAGTACGCGATCCCCAGCGCGCCATCCCTCGCGCCATCATGGGAGCCCTCGGCGTTGCAGCGGTTCTCTACGCGGCGGTCGGGGCAACCCTCCTGACGGTTCTCGGCCCCGACAAGCTCGCGAGCTCTCGGGCACCGATCAACGATTTGCTGTCAGTTGCGGGATGGGGCGACGCATCGGCCCTCGTGGCAATAACGGCCGCTCTCGCCTCGCTGGGAGCATTACTCGCGCTCATGGCGGGGATTGGGCGCACCACGCTCGCCATGGCGCGCACACGCGATCTGCCGCGGTGGCTGGATGCCGTGCATCCGACATTCTCGGTTCCTCACCGCGCAGAACTCGTTGTCGCTGCGCTGGTGATCGTCATCGTTCTGATCGCCGACGTGCGCAGGGCGATCGCCTTCTCCTCGTTCGGAGTGCTGCTGTACTACTTCGTCGCAAACGTTGCGGCGTACACGCAGCCGGCATCACAGCGTCGTGTCCCGCGTGCAGTAAACATCCTCGGCGCGATCGCGTGTTTATTGCTGGTCGCTACGGTCCCGTTCATCGGCATCGCCGTTGGTGTCGTTGTTCTGGCAGTCGGGATTCCTGTACGTTTGCTTTCTAATCGCCAGTCTCGGCCAGTTTTCACCCATGAAACATAGGCTAGTTTTCTCTTAAGAAAGAGGGTTATCGGTTCGTGATTCGCGCAATTAGCTACAACCTCCGCAAGCACAAGGCGGCGTCGGAGCTCGAAGCTCTCTCGCACACCCCCGACCTCGACGTGCTGTGCCTCCAAGAAGCGATCTCTACCCAGCTGCCCGAAGAAATCGGCAACTTGCATCTCGCTGACTCCACAAAAAATAATCGCTTGGGGCTCGCGGTGTACTACCGTCGCGACCGCTATGAGCATCGCAAGAGCCAGGCATTTGAACTCAAGAAGTCGCTTCACGACCGCGTTTTCACGCCCACAACGGAACGCCTCGTCGGCTCCCAACTCGTGGATCGCGAGACGGGGCATGAGCTTGTTGTCGCGTCGTTCCATGCGGCACCGCTCACGGCACTCAATTCGCTGCGCCGCAACCAGATCAAGGCCGCCCACGGAATGCTCGCCGAGCTTGGCGCGGGTGCGCCCATGCTGATGCTCGGCGACTACAACTATCCGCTCTTCAAAGATGGGCTTACGCAGCGCGTCAACAAGACCGGCTATGACCTGTCTCTGAGCGACCGCACCACGTATACAAACTACAAGTTCTTCCGCGGCCATTTCGATTTCGTCACTTCTCAAGGGTTCACCATCGAAGGCGTAGAAACGATGCCGCGCGGTTCCTCGGACCACTTGCCGATCTTGGTAACCGCGTCTTACGGCTCCACGAATACGCATAAGTCCACGGTGTCGCCCGCCGAGACATTCTCTAACTAACGACGAAGAGGGGCGCAGCTTTCGCTGCGCCCCTCTTCGTTATTGTGAGCCTGTGGTGTGGCTAGCTAGCCTTCGCCGCCTAGGTTGCCCGCGAGACGCTCGTGCATGTACTGGCTGGCTTCGTTCATGCCGATCAGGATCACGCGCTTCTCAAGACGCTCGTACTTTGTCGTAATCGCGTCGAGCGCGGCCACCGTCGAGGCATCCCAGATGTGCGAGTTCGACATGTCGATAATCACGCGGTCGGGGTCATCCGTGTACTCGAACTGGGTGGTGAGGTCGTTGCTCGAAGCGAAGAAAAGTTCGCCATTGACGCGGTAGTACACGGTCGGCACTGCTTCGTCTTCGGGGAGCGTGCGCTCGACAGTGGCGAAGTGAGCCACTCGACGTGCGAAGGCGACCATGGCAACGACGACGCCGACAAGAACGCCGATCGCGAGGTTTTCGGTGGCGACCACGACGATCACGGTCGCGACCATGACGGTCGTCTCGCTCTTCGGCATGCGCTTGAGCGTGGACCAGCTCACACTGTGCCAGTTGAAGGTCGAGACAGCCACGATGATCATGACGGCGACGAGGGCCGCCATGGGGATGATCGCAACGACATCGCCGAGAACGACGACAAGGATGAGCAGGAAGACACCCGCGAGGAACGTCGAGATACGCGTGCGAGCACCCGAAGCCTTCACGTTGATCATCGTCTGGCCGATCATTGCGCAACCGCCCATTCCGCCGAACAGGCCGGAGAGTACGTTGGCAACACCTTGGCCCCAGGCTTCGCGGGTTTTGCGCGAGTGGGTGTCGGTGATGTCATCCACGAGCTTGGCGGTCAACAGCGATTCCAGAAGACCAACGAGTGCCATCGCGATAGCGAACGGGCCAATGATCTGCAGCGTCTCCCACGTCAATGGAACGTTAGGGATGAACAGCTCGGGCAGGCTGCGGGGGAGTTCGCCCTGATCGCCGACGGTCGGGACCGCGATGGCGAAGGTGACGGTAACAATCGTCAACAGCACGATGGCTACGAGAGGTGCGGGGATCACCTTGGTGAAGCGTGGCATCAGCACCATGATTACGAGCCCGACTGCTACGAGCGGGTACACCATCCACGGCACGTGGAAGAGGTGCTCGAGCTGAGCCATGAAGATGAGGATGGCGAGCGAATTGACGAAGCCGAGCATCACGCTGCGCGGGATGAAGCGCATGAGCTTTGCGACGCCCAATACGCCAAGCAAGACTTGAAGCAGCCCACCCAGGATGACGGTGGCGATCAGGTAATCCATGCCGAACTCACGAGCGACCGGGGCTACGACAAGAGCGATGGCTCCCGTGGCGGCGGTGATCATGGCCGGACGTCCACCAAGGAATGCGATGGAGATGGCCATCACGAACGAGGAGAACAAGCCAACCCGGGGGTCGACTCCGGCGATGATCGAGAACGAGATTGCCTCGGGGATCAGCGCGAGTGCCACCACAAGCCCGGCAAGTACTTCACGAGTGAGGATGCGGGGAGTGCGGAGGGCCGTCATGACGGACGGCTCCGCACGATAACGATCGGCGCGATTTGCTTGCGTGATGGCCATGAGGTTCTCCTACCAAAGGAGCCGCGAGAATGCGCGACTGACGATGCGATGTGAGCCGAGTACCTGGTTATCCGGCACGGCTATACGCCAGCAACACTGCCGACTACGAGTCGGCTGTTCTCCGACTAGACAAGGGTGGTTGGCAGCACAAGAGCGCGAACCTTTTTCCACGATAGCCGATCACGCAGATTCATGGGTGACTCCCAGCCAGTGCAGTACACGCCCAGCACACGCCCAATACACGTGCGGGGCGATCTGGCTGATCGGCTAGAAGAGGCGGTTTCGAGCGAAGACTCCGGCGAAGAGCGCGTGAGCCAGCGGCAACGCGGAGGCGATCATGAGAATGAGACCCACGGTGGGGTCGGTAGGGCGCAGCAAGATACCGCCAATGAGGAGTGCGGTGAACAGGATGGCAGACAGCACGCGACGCACGAGCTGTTCGATTGCCCGAAGTCGCTTATCGGCACTGGGCGTCTCGACCGCCAGCTGGCCGCGCTGCATGAGCGTTGCGACGCTCTCGAGTTGTTGCGGTAAGCGAAGAATGAGGCCGGCCGAGGAGAGCGCCTGTTTGGCGAACTCCCGTACGGTGCCGCCGCCTTCGTCTCGCGCTAGTCGTGCCGCAAAGGGTTCGATCGCGGTCCACACGTTGTAAGCGGGGTTGAGGTCGCTCGCGACGCCCGACGTGACTGAGACCGCCCGGATGATCAGCAGAAAGTTTTCTGGTAGCTGGAACGGCATCGTGCGCACGACTTCACTGAATTCGTTACCGAACGCACGAAACTCTTGAGGGTCAACCTGCTGCAGTTCGGTGAAGCCCATGCCACCGAAACGATCGAAGAGCTCGCCCATGGCTCGTTCGAGCGGCGCCGTCTCCGCTGTGCGCAGCAGGATGCCCATGTCGCGCACGCTGGCGACAAGTCCCGGGGCGTCGCGCGCTGCGGCAGCAATGATGAGGCGCTGAAGGCCGCGGCTGAGGTTCTCGGGAACCTCGCCCATCATCCCAAAGTCGATGAACGTGAGCGTCCACTCGGGCGTCGAGGAATCGGCGCGCTGCGGATCGGCCGGTGTCACAAAGATATTGCCCGGATGCGGGTCAGCGTGAAAGAACCGGTGCATGAAGAGCTGCTCGAACATTGCCCGTGACAGTTCATCAGCAACTTCTGCGGGATCAATTCCCGCTGCACGCAGTCGCTCATGATCGTTGATCTTGATAGCGGTGGCATCAGCGAGGGTCAGGATGCGTCGAGTCGAGCGCTCCCACACCACCTCGGGTGCCTGCACTCGAACATCATCAGCGAAGTTTTCGGCGAAACGTTCGGCGTTGCTGCCCTCATTGAGATAGTCAATTTCGCGCAGACTGATGATCGCGAACTCTTCCAACAGCGCGGGGAGATCTACTCTGCTCGACACGAAGCGCACACGGCTCAGCCAGGCTGCAACGCGGCGCAGCGCGGCGAGGTCGACGTCGATGATGTCGGCGATACCTGGTCGCTGCACTTTCACGACGACATCCGCAAAACCGACGTCACTGGCCTCGGCATCGGTCAAGCGGGCACGGTGCACTTGACCGAAGGATGCCGCAGCAACCGGCGTGGGATCAAACCGCGCGAAGGCGCGCTCCAGCGGTAGGCCCAGCTCGCGCTCGGCGCTCTCTCTGATCAGCGCGAAGTCGACAGCCGGCACTTCGTCCTGCAGTCCCTCAAGTTCGCGGGTGATTTCACCCGGCAGCACGTCGAGGCGCGATGACATGAACTGGCCGACCTTGATCATGAGACCGCCGAGATCAACGGCTAACCCGTGAAAGTTGCGCGCGATGTGAGCCGCACGGGCAAGACGACGCCGAGCGGCGATCCGCTCCAGCCCGAAGCGCGGCAGGACAAGCTCGAACCACCACTCCAGAACCATGTACCGGGCAGCGAAGCGCAGAATCCGCCGGTAGCGGGCGCGCAGCTGTCGGGTGTCGGTCATTACATCTCCCTTGAGCCGACGGTGCGGCGGGTCCGATCAGTCCTGAGCGAGAATTGCGTACAGCTTACGTCGCGCATCATCAATGATCGTGATGGCGTCATCGATCTGCTCGGGGGTGCCGGTGCGCATAATCGGCACGACTGCTTCCGCGAGTTTGGCTGCGGAACGCGGGAGGGCTGTGGGCCGTGTCGTTCCCTGCGTGTCCGCGTCTTTCCACGGAGCGGGTCGAGCAGCCTGGGCCTCGTCATGACCCTTCTCGGTGAGCGTGTAGGTCTTCTTACCTTCAGCCTCGTGAGCTTCGATCAGTCCTTCGTCGGCGAGCAACTGCAGTGTGGGGTAAACCGATCCGGGGCTGGGCTTCCACGCACCGTTGCTGCGCTTGTCGATCTCGCGAATGATCTGGTAGCCGTGCATCGACTCTTCGGCGAGCAGCGACAGGATGGCGACGCGAACGTCTCCACGGCCCATGCGCGGTGCTACGCGACGTTCGAATTCTGAGCGCACGTTATCGAGCGCGTCCCACAGCCCCTGGCCGGCCGTGTCAAAAGCGTCAGAGAAGGAGCGGCGCGAGTTGTGGCCACTGGTTCCGAATGAGTTATTCATGCTGATCCTCCAATCGGTGGATGCGGGGCACAAGCGGCCCTGCCGATAGTTAACGATACATCGTTAATTATCGCTCCGCGTAACGCTCAGCGAACCCAAAGCATTCTTTCGTAGACCCGAGCAACAATCCCGTTTTACTGTATTCGCGCAGGTAAGAGGAGTTAACTGGGCGCATGGCAGCTACAGTCTCAGATCAGCTCATCGGCCAACTACAAGACGCAGGGGTCACCCGCATCTATGGAATCGCGGGGGACAGCCTCAACCCCATCGTCGACGCGGTGAGGCGCACCGGCGGGTCCGCTAAGGGCGGCATCGACTGGATTCACATGCGCAACGAAGAGGCGGCAGCCTTCGCGGCCAGCGCCGAAGCACAACTGACCGGTCAGCTCGCGGTCTGCGCTGGCAGCTGTGGGCCAGGCAACCTGCACCTCATCAATGGCCTCTTCGATGCGCACCGCAGTGGTGCGCCGGTGCTGGCGATAGCCAGCCAGATTCCCTCGGCTGAAATCGGCAGCGAGTACTTTCAAGAGACTCATCCTGATCGTCTCTTCGTCGAGTGCTCGAACTACCGCGAACTCATCTCAACGGCCGCACAAGCTCCCCGAGTTGTGAATTCCGCACTTCGCCATTCGATTAGTCTCGGCGGAGTTTCCGTCATCACGCTTCCCGGAGACATCGCCGGGCTCGACGCTGTCGGCAGCGCGCCACAGCTGGCTCGCCCGGGTATTCCGGTCTTGGCCCCTGCGGCTACCGATGTGGCGTCTCTCGCTGAGGCCATCAATTCATCCGAACGGATCGCAATCTTCGCGGGCGCAGGAGTGGCAGGCGCGCACGATGAGGTCGTAGCGTTCGCAGATCTGCTTGCCGCTCCGGTCGGCCACACCCTCCGGGGCAAGGAATGGATCCAGTACGACAACCCATTCGATGTCGGGATGACCGGAATGTTGGGTTATGGCGCAGCGCACGATGGCATCTACGATGCCGATCTCCTCATCCTGCTCGGCACCGACTTTCCCTACGAACAGTTCTTGCCAGACGGTTCGCACGAGCGAATCGCTCAAATCGACACGAAGGCAGAGCACTTAGGGCGACGCACTAACGTCGACATTCCGGTTCACGGCGACGTGGCAGCGACCATCGCCGCAGTGACACCGTTGATCACGAGCCGCCCCAACCGGAGCTTTCTGGAGAAGACCCTCAAACGTCATCACCGTCTGTTGAATAGCGTGGTTGACGCCTATGCCACAAATGTCGAAAAGAAGATTCCGATTCATCCAGAATTCGCTGCATCGCTGCTTGACGACCTCGCCAGCGACGACGCGATCTTCACCGCCGATACAGGCATGTGCAATGTGTGGCAGGCCCGCTACATCAACCCCAACGGTCAGCGTCGCCTCATCGGCTCGTTTCTGCACGGATCGATGGCGAACGCTCTCCCGCAAGCCATCGGCGCTCAACTGAGCCACCCCCATCAGCAGGTCATCGCAATGTGTGGCGACGGAGGGTTGTCGATGCTGATGGGCGAGCTAATCACCGTCGCGGCAAACAAGCTCCCGGTGAAGATCGTCGTCTTCAACAATTCAACCCTTGGCATGGTCAAGGTTGAGATGCTCGTTGACGGGTTCCCCGATTTTGGCGTTGATGTCCCGACTGTTGACTTTGCCGCAGTCGCAAACGCCCTCGGAATCTTTGGCCAACGGGTGGAAGACCCCACCGACATCCACTCAGCACTCACGGCGGCGCTCGCTCACGACGGGCCAGCACTTGTCGATCTAGTTACCGATCCTCTTGCCCTGTCTCTTCCGCCCACTATCACGGGGGAAATGGCCCGCGGGTTCGCACTAGCGATGTCGAAAGTCGTCATGAATGGGGGAGCGGGCGAGGCTGTGAAACTAGCAAAAAGTAACATCCGGTTGCTCCCGGGCGCCCTGTAAGCCGGTCCTAACGAGGCGCCTGCGGAAGCTCTCCCGAGTTTTCGCAGGCGCTCATTCTCACCTGAGTAATCCGTCTGGGCAAAAAAATAGCTCGGACCCATAATCATGGATCCGAGCTATTTCGATGTCTTACGACACCTCGCTGTGCGCGAAGGGGGACTTGAACCCCCACGCCCTTTCGGGCACTAGCACCTCAAGCTAGCGCGTCTACCAATTCCGCCATCCGCGCGCATCTGCGGCGCTCTAGGAGCACCGCCGAGATAAGAGAATAGCACCCTTTTTGAGCACCAAAACACACATCGCTTTCATGACCCCCGCGAAGCCCTTTTTCGCCTGCCGTGGCGTGCAGATTTTTGCTGACGAGACGGCTAGCGTGGCCTTATGACTTCTGAGCCAGAACTTGAGCGCACCGCGCGCATCGCGCAAGATCTCATCCGATTTGATACTTCCAACTACGGGGAGGGTCGATCGAACGGTGAGACGGTAGCCGCCGAATACTTGGGCGCACTGCTCGAAGACATGGGTCTCACTACCCAGTACTTCAACGCCGCTGAGGGTCGCACCACGGTGATCGCCAAGGTCGAGGGAAGCTACGACACCGAGTCATCAGCCCCTCATGCCGCCGAGCGCCCCGGACTGATTCTGCACGGCCACACCGACGTGGTGCCTGCAGATCCCAAGAACTGGTCCGTCGATCCGTTCGGGGGCGTCATTCAAGATGGCCTTCTGTGGGGCCGTGGCGCGGTCGACATGAAGAACATGGATGCCATGATCGTCACCGCTCTCGGCGACATTCTGGGCGCCGGCAAACGCCCCGCTCGCGACCTCACGATCGCGTTCTTCGCTGACGAAGAAAATGGCGGCGAATACGGGTCACACTTCATGGTTCAGAAGCACCCCGAAGTTTTTGCGGGTGCGACAGAAGCCATCAGCGAAGTGGGCGGCTATTCGGTAGATCTTCAAGGTCAGCGCGCCTATCTCTTGCAAACGGGGGAGAAGGCGCTCATGTGGATCAAGCTGACCGCCCGCGGCATGGCTGCCCATGGTTCGCGCGTCATCAGCGACAACGCGGTCACTAAACTCGCCGAAGCAATCGCGATCATTGGCCGTCAGGAATGGCCGGTTCGCCTCACCGACACCACGACGCTCCTCATCGCTGAGCTGTCACGCATTCTCAATATTGATCCCGAAGAGGTCGGCCCCGACCAGCTGATTCTCGCTACTGGTACTGCCTCCGGCTTCCTGCAAGCCACTTTGCGCACGACCAGCAACCCCACGCTGCTGAATGCTGGCTACAAGCACAACGTGATTCCCGACGTCGCTGAAGCGCTCGTCGACATCCGCACCCTTCCTGGCGAAGAGGATGAGGTGCTCGCCCAAGTGCGTGCGCTGCTGCCGGATGAGATCGAGATCGAGATGATGCACCGCGACATCGGGCTCGAAACCAGTTTTGACGGCCCTCTGGTCGACGCCATGGTCAACAGCTTGGGAGTCTTCGACCCCGGAGCCCCCGTGCTGCCGTACTTGATGTCGGGTGGCACCGACAACAAAGCACTCAAGCTGCTCGACATCACGGGCTACGGTTTTGCGCCCCTACAGCTGCCGCCGGAAATCGACTTCCCGGGGATGTTCCACGGTGTTGACGAACGAGTGCCGCTAGACGCATTAGTCTTTGGCAGGCAGGTCTTGGGAGACCTGCTTCTCAAGTACTAGTTCTTAGCTGATCGGGAGCGCTCCATGGGTTTTATCGAGGCCATTATTCTTGGGCTTGTTCAGGGCCTCACGGAGTTTCTTCCCATCTCCTCGAGCGCCCATCTGCGCATTATGGGCGAGTTTTTACCCTCTGCGAGCGACCCCGGCGCGACATTCACGGCAATCACCCAGTTGGGCACCGAGCTCGCTGTCATCCTCTACTTCCGCAAGGACATTGCACGCATTCTGAGCCGCTGGTTTCAGCAGTTCCGCAGTAGCGGCGGCGCTCACGGCGAAGTAATCGACAAGAACCATCCGGATGTTCGCCTCGGCTGGCTCGTGATTCTCGGCACCATCCCGATCGTTCTCGTGGGCTATTTCGCTCAGGAATACATCCGTTCAACGTTCCGCTCGCTGTGGCTCGTCGCAACCGTGCTGATCGTCTTCGGCATCATTTTGGGAATCGCCGATTATCTCGGAAAGCGCACTCGTGCACTCGACGAAATGACGTACGGCCACGGCATCACGATTGGCCTCGCGCAAATGCTCGCGCTCGTTCCTGGCGTGTCGCGCTCGGGATCGACGATGACGGCAGGTCTCGCGCTCGGCTACACGCGGCCCGCGGCAGCTCGGTTCGGATTCTTGCTCGCAATCCCCGCGGTATTCGGCAGCGGGCTCTACGAACTCGTGCACAGCTTCGGTGAACCAGCTCAGGTTTTCACCTACGCCGAAACCGCCGTCGCCACAGTGATTGCGTTCGTCGTCGGCTACGTCGTTATTGCAGCCCTCATGCGCTATATCGAGAAGCGGTCGTTCTTGCCGTTCGTGATTTATCGCGTTGTTCTCGGCGTCGCGCTCTTCGTGCTGTTGTCGCTCGGCGTCATCCAGCCCGTCTAGTCACCACGATCGTTGCGCAGAGACCGCGGGCTCAGCAACGAACGATCGTCAGGGTGGCGTTAGTCCTTGCCCCGCCACGGTTCGTCACCAGCGGCGCCCTGGTCCGGCTTGTCGTCGCCACGACGGAGGTACTTTTCAAACTCTTGAGCGATCGCTTCGCCACTGGCTTCCGGCGAATCGACGGTGTCGCGGGCTTTCTCCAACTGCTCAATATACGACGACATGTCTTCGTCTTCACCCGCAAGAGCATCGATGCCGGTTTCCCAATCCGCGGCGTCGGTGACGAGCTCGCCGCGCGGGATCACGACATCCACGATTTCTTCAAGCTTGTCGATGAGCGCGAGCGTGGCCTTGGGTGACGGGGCGTTGTGCACGTAGTGCGGCACGGATGCCCAGATCGACATCGTGGTGATGCCGCTGGCTTCTGCCGCCTGACCCAACACCGACAGGATGCCGACAGGCCCTTCATATGTGCTGCGCTCGATACCGAGAGCCGTGCGAACGCCAGCGTTCTCGCTCGAGGTGAACACAGAAATCGGTCGAGTGTGGGGCACGTCCGCGAGCATCGCTCCAAGAAAGACGATCGAGGTAATTCCGTTATCCACGACGGTCTCGAGGATGTCGCGAGCGAAAGCCTTCCACGAACGCGACGGCTCAGTGCCGAGCAGAAGATAAATGTTCGATTGATTGTTGGCGCTCAACTGCAGTTCGGCATCCGCCGCAATGCTCTCGGGGCGAGCGGCGTTGGGCCGCGACGGACCGTACATGGTGACCGAGGGCCACGTGAGCACCCGGTTGCCATCGTCGTCGTGAGAAAGCACAGGGCGATTGAACTGGTAGTCGAAGTACTCTTCGGGGTCAACTTCGGAGATGGGATAAACGTCGAGCTGCTCCTTGAGCGATCGCACTGCACCGCTGGCCGCTTCTCCGGCGTCATTCCACCCCTCGAAGGCAACGACGAGGAGTCGTCCGTTCGCAAATGGGGTGTTAGTCACAGGTCTCCTTGGGGTGCATGCCACGAATGTCGCTTAGTCAAGGATAGAACTACGATGGTGCGTTGTGACTCACTCCACTCCAGCGGCCGTCCTGTGGGACATGGACGGCACGCTCATTGACTCAGAACCTTATTGGATTTCGGCCGAGATTAGGGTCGTTGAATCCTTCGGCGGCGAGTGGACCCATGAGGATGCCATGTCGTGTGTCGGCAATGGACTTGTGGAGTCTGCCCGTGTGATGCAAACGAAGGGCGTGACCCTCGACGCGCAGGTGATTGTTGATCAGCTCACCGACAGCGTCATGGCTCAGCTCAAGGAGTTCGGTATTCCGTGGCGCCCGGGGGCACGCGAACTGCTCACGGAGCTGCGTGAATCGGGAGTCCCGACCGCTCTCGTCACGATGTCGATCGGCCGCATGGCTCAGCATGTCGTAGAAAACCTTGGCTTCCGCGGCTTCGATGCCGTGGTCACGGGCGATGACGTCGAGCACGCTAAGCCTCACCCGCAGCCCTACCACATGGGCGCAGCCGCGCTCGGAGTCGAGATCTCCGACTGTGTGGCGATCGAGGATTCACCTCCCGGCGCATCATCTGCCTACGCCTCGGGCGCCACCGTGATCGGAGTGCCCTTTATGGTTGACATTCCCGAAGAGAAAACCCACGTACTGTGGCCGACTCTCGAAGGCCGAACTCTTGACCATCTCTCCGAACTTCACGCAAAGGTGACCACGCGATGAGCGACGTATTCCGACGACAGAGCGGCCCCTTTCGCGAGGGAGACCGCGTTCAATTGACTGGCCCGAAGGGTCGGCTCAACACCGTGACGCTCGAAGCTGGGGGAGCGTTCCACACGCACCGCGGCGTGCTGAGCCACGATCTGATCATCGGGCAGCCGGATGCCAGTGTCGTCGTCAGCACGAACGACATCGAATATTTGGCGATGCGCCCGCTGCTCACCGACTTTGTGATGTCGATGCCGCGCGGTGCCGCGATCATCTACCCGAAGGACGCAGCGCAGATCATCGGGCAAGCCGACATCTTCCCCGGCGCTCATGTTGTTGAGGCCGGTGTGGGTTCCGGTGCCTTGTCGCTGTGGCTGCTGCGCGCCATCGGGCCAAGCGGCAAGCTCAATTCCTTCGAGCGTCGTGAAGAGTTCTCTGAGATCGCTCAATCCAACGTTCAGGCATTCTTGGGCGCGAAGCCCGACAACTGGTCGGTCACCGTTGGTGACCTCCAGGAGCAGCTGCCAGCATCCGTCGAACCGGGCTCGGTTGACCGCGTTGTGCTCGACATGCTCGCTCCTTGGGAGTGCATCGAGGAGTGCGCTGAGGCTCTGACCCCTGGCGGTGTACTACTCTGCTACATTGCCACCGTGACCCAGCTGTCGCGCGTTGCTGAAGCCATCCGTTCCACTGAGCTCTTCACGGAACCCGATTCCAGCGAGACCATGGTGCGGGGCTGGCACGTCGAGGGATTGGCTGTACGCCCCGATCACCGCATGGTTGCCCACACCGGTTTCTTGATGACGGCCCGCCGTCTCGCGCCCGGTTCCGTTCTCCCCGAGCTCAAGCGTCGCGCTTCGAAGTCGGACTTCAAGGACGAGGATGTCGAGGCCTGGACCCCCGGCGCGCTTGGCGACCGTAATTCCAGCGCCAAGCGCCTGCGAAAGACCGCACGCGAAGCGAAAAAGGCGGCTGATGCCGCGACGACTGACCGGTAGAGTGTTGACGATGTCTGTGTCGATGAAAAGAGTGTTTGTGCGCAAGCTTGCAGTAGTGGCCGTGAGTGCCGGAGTTGTTGTTTCGTTGGCCGGTTGCGCCAATGGTCCGTTGAGTTTCGCGGACTGCACTCCGATCTACTCGTCTGGTGCCAACACCGCGTTGGTCACCACTACGGGTGAGTTCAGCGCAGACCCCGAGGCCGAGTTTCCCACGCCTCTCGTGGCGTCTGACCTCGAGAACACCATCGTGACGGTCGGCGACGGCGAAGAACTCAATGCCGGCGATGTTGCCACCATTCAAATCACGATCTACGACGCGGCAACGGGTGACCAGCTCATCTCAACAGGCCACGACACTGCGGGTCTTCGCGTTCCTGTGACCGAGCGCGAGCCGATCTTCGGTGAGATCGCTCAGTGCGCGACCGTGGGCTCGCGAATCGTCACAGTGGGTGCCGCTGGCGACATCCTCGGTGCCGAGAACATTGCGCAAAACCAGCTCGCGCTTGCCGAAGACGACGCCATCGTCATGGTGAGCGACGTCGAATCGCGCTTCCCGGGTAAGGCTGACGGTGTGAGCAAGCCCGCTCCGGCCGGACTTCCCGCGATCGTCTTGGCTCCGAATGGCCAGCCTGGCTTCACCTTCCCGGCAGGTGACGCTCCCTCCGAGCTTCAATACGCGGCCCTCAAGGTTGGCTCTGGCGAGAAGATCACCGAGGGCGACGCAGCAGTCATGCACGTCAGCGGAATCGAGTGGGGCGCAGATGCCACATTCACCAATAGCTGGGAGGACTCGGGTGTTCCCGGCACCTTCCTTGTCGAGAGCACCGCGACGTCGGAGAGCGGTCTGCCGCCCGGACTCGCTGAGGCCCTCATCGGCCAGACCGTTGGATCGCAGATTCTCGTTGTCTTGACTCCGGATGTGGGCTTCGCCCCGGGTTCAGAGCCCACCGGCGTCACGAGCGGGGCGACCTTGGTCTTCGTGTTCGACATCCTCGGAATTCAAGAGCAGTAACCGTTACCACGACACGGCCGGGTGTCAGAGACAAAAGGATTTGACTCGTGCCAGCACCGAAAGTTCCTAACGAAGAACGGCTCTTCAGCCTCGTTTTGGCGTTGCTCTCTACCGAGAATGGACTCACCAAGAGCGAGATACTGTCGACCGTTCAGGGCTATCGCCAGCGGTTCGTACACTCGGGCGATAACGCCAATCTTGAGCGACAGTTTGAACGCGATAAAGACGATATTCGTGAGCTCGGGGTGCCACTCGAAACAATCGAGCCACCCGAGCAAGCGGGTAACAACCAGAACCTTCGTTACCGCATCCCGCGCGTTGATTACGAGCTTCCCGACGACATCGCCTTCTCCGCAGAAGAGTCGACTCTTCTTGGTCTCGCGGCCATGGTGTGGCGTGAAGGATCGCTCTCTGAGGGCTCTCGGCGGGCAATCGTTAAGCTGCGGTCGCTCGGCATTGAAACCGCAGAGCCTGTTCTGAGCTACGCGCCCCAAGTGCGCGTTCGCGACGAGGCTTTCGAGCCACTGCGGGAAGCTATGGACCGCCGCGTGCTCGTGAACTTCGAGTATTTGAAGCCGGGGGAGCAGACCTCGACGACGCGTCTCGTGGCGCCACTCGCGCTGGTGCAGCATCAAGGGCGGTGGCACTTGTATGCGAAAGATCCTGCAACGGACACCTTCAAGACGTTTTTGCTTCGTCGCATGGTGAGCGGCATCCAGCGCACTAAAAAGACGTTCGATTACCCCACCGATAATGCAACAGCGCAAGCCCTCGCCGGGCTGGAAGAGGTCTGGCAGTCGAACGTTGCGCTCTTGCGTGTAGAGCCAGGAACCGACGCAGCCACCCGGCTCGGTAAACGCCGCGGCGCAGTGATGCACCCGGACTGCCGCCTCGAAGTGAACTTCACTGATCTGAATATCTTCGCGGATGAGCTTGCCAGCTTCGGTCCCGAGGTTGTCGCGATTTCCCCACCCGCCCTGCGCTCCGCAGTGATTGAGCGCCTCACGAGAACGGTGGCAGACCATGGCTAACAAGATTCCGCCCCTGCGCGCGCAAGACAAATTGGTCTTCCTGCTCGCTCTCGTGCCGTACTTGATGGATCGTGACCGCGTCAGCGTGGCGGAAGCCGCGAAGCACTTCGGTGTTCCTGAACAGCAGATTCGCGAGGCCGTTCGCCTTATCGCGGTGTCTGGTATTCCCGGAGAAACCGCCACGTATCAAGCAGGCGACCTGTTCGACATCGCCTGGGATGACTTCGAAGACAACGATCAGATCGTGTTGACCCAGCTGGTTGCCATCGATGATTCGCCACGGTTTTCCGCCCGCGAAGCATCGGCCTTGATCGCCGGCTTGCAGTACCTTTCGAGCCTGCCCGAGCATGCGGATCGCGAAGCCATCGCCACGCTCACCTCCAAGCTGTCCCGGGGCGCCTCGGCTGCACCGACAGCGGTAGCGGTGGAATCGAGCGCGCTCGACGAAACGCTGGCCCTCATCCGCGAATCTGTTGCCGCGGGCACCCAGATCGAATTTGATTACCGCAACTCGCGCGGCGAGTCTGAGCGTCGTCGCATTGACCCGCTCCGGGTCGAATCTGTGGATGCCGACTGGTACGTGCGTGGCTGGTGTCACTCTCGCGAAGACGTAAGAACGTTCCGCCTTGACCGCATCTCGCAGCCAGCAATGACTACTGAAGCGATTACGCACACCGCTGGTGATGTGAATCTTCCCGAAACACTCTTTGACACGTCAGACGAAGATATCGAGGTCGGCATCGAGGTTGTGCCCAGCGCCATTGGCCTGCTGGGGGACTACGTGGCCGATGACGCGCCACGAGTTGCTGCCGGAGATCGCGTGCGCACTACCGTTCGCGTTCCGCACTTTCACGGGCTCAAGCGACTGATCTCTGGCCTGCCGGGGGTCGTGACGGTTGTCTCACCTCCGGAAGCACGCGAAGCCGTGGCACGGTGGGCACAGGCTGGCGCCGAGCAGTATGCAGAAGAGCAGTAGGTGACGGCATGATCGCATGGTGGGGGTGGCTGTTGATCTGGGTGGGCCTCGTGCTCGCTCTTCTCATCATGCTCGTGGTCATGGCGTGGGTGCTGTTTCGCAAGGCGATGGCATTGATGAGCGACCTCTCGGATGTCGTAGACAAAACTGCGACTCTCGACGTGGAATCAGAGAAGATTTCGAAGCCTCAGATCGCGATTCTCACTGAGATGGCAGAGATTCGTGACCGGCACGAGGCCCACCGACGCCGGCGTCTCGAGCTTAAGGAAGCTCGGCGAGAACGGCGCCTCGAGCGCGGCAGAACGATTACGCAACGCGACGCGTCGGTCATGCAGTGGCCTCAGGGCTGGTCGTAGGTGGGCTGGGTTTTCGCCGCCGGCTTCATCCTGATCGCCCTGCTCTGGTTTGCAACCTGGCTGCGGCGCCGCACAATTCGTGCGCTCCTTCTCACAACGGGCGCTCAAACCATCGGTACGAGCAGTCTTCAGAGCCGCGGTCGACGATTACCTCGAATCGCGGTGCGCTACACCGACAACGCGGGAACCGAGCGCGTGATCGTCAAAGCGATCGTGAGCGCGGGGGATACCGAATTGCTGCAAAAACCCGCCGTCGTGCTCTATCACCCGAAACACCGCGGTCGTTCGGATTACGTATTGATGGGCTTCGGCGCCCAGCCACGGCGGTGGTTCCACGGCGAATTCAGCCGCGAGAAGAAGCCGTCCCGCTAACTCCCCGCTGACTCCCCGCTGTGCGCCCAATCTCGACCAACCTAGGTATGATTGGCCTACGCAGCCTTCGATTCTTAAGGAAGTTCTCCATGCTCGGCAATCTCAGCGGTTGGCACCTTGTCATTCTCTTGGTCGTCATTCTTCTGCTTTTTGGTGCACCGAAGCTTCCCGGGCTTGCTCGCAGTCTCGGCCAGTCGATGCGTATCTTCCGCAGCGAGGTCAAGACGATGAAAGACGAGAACAGTTCTGACGCTCCGACCGACTCGTCGTCGGACTCGAACAGCGACACTCCTCCTAAGCCTTAATCCCTATGGCAGTTCGCGCCGAGAGGTGGCGTTCCAAGAGTGAAGAACGGATGTCACTCGGTGCGCATCTCGTAGAGCTCAAAAAACGGCTGTTCATTTCAGCGATCGCCATTCTGGTGACCGCTATTGCCGGGTTTATCTTTGCTGACTTTTTCATCGATGCACTTCGCGCACCGGTTACGTCAATTGCGGAGTCATCCGGCCGCGGGGCGGCGTTGAACTACGACGCCGTGACTCAGGCCTTCGATATCCGCATGCAGATCGCGTTCACCGTCGCGATTGTGGCGGCGAGCCCCGTGTGGCTCTATCAAGTGTGGGCTTTTCTCGTTCCCGGCTTGGTGCGCAAAGAAAAGCAGTACGCTATCGGATTTTTGGCTACCGCCATTCCGTTGTTCCTTGCCGGTTGCGCCGCCGGTTGGTACGTCATGCCGAACATCATCACGCTGATGTTGGGCTTCGCTGGCGAGCAAGACCTGTCCAATTTGAACGCAAAGTATTACTACGACTTCATCGTCAAGCTCTTGCTGTCAGTGGGCATCGCTTTCGTTTTGCCCGTATTCGTCGTGCTGCTCAACCTCGTCGGCGTGCTCTCCGCGTCAGCGATTCTCAAAGGTTGGCGCATCGCCATCCTGACCATCTGCGTCTTCACTGCGATCGCTACGCCGGCTGCTGACGTCATCTCGATGTTCCTGCTCGCGATCCCCATGATCATGCTGTACTTCATTGCAGCCTTCATTGCGTGGATCCACGATCGCCGGGTAGCTAAGCGCGCCGCGCTGATTGACCCTGACGTGAGCAGCGAACTCTAGACTCTGAGCGCTTAGGCTGTAGTCAATGAGTGAACTGTCTCCCGCCGAACGGTACGCCGCGGCGAAGAAGCGTCGGGGGTACCCGGTACTCGAAGCCTTCCGCGCTAGTCAGCGCTTTGACCTCGATGATTTCCAGATCTCGGCGTGCGAGGTCGTCGAGTCCGACAAGAGCGTTCTGGTCGCGGCACCCACCGGTGCCGGCAAGACGATTATCGCCGAGTTCGCCATTTATCGGGCTATGCAACTGGATGGCCCCAAGGTCTTCTACACCGCGCCGATGAAGGCACTGAGCAACCAGAAGTTTCAGGAGCTCGTCGGCGAATATGGTCCCGAGGCTGTCGGCTTGCTCACGGGCGATACCAATGTGAATGCGGGCGCCCGCATCGTGGTGATGACCACCGAGGTCCTTCGCAACATGCTCTATGCGAAGTCGGACCTATTGACGAACCTCAGCACTGTAGTGATGGATGAGGTCCACTTTTTGGGCGACCGCTTCCGTGGTGCCGTCTGGGAAGAAGTGATCATCCACCTTCCCGAAGATGTGCGCATGGTCTCGCTCAGCGCAACGGTGTCCAACGCCGAAGAATTCGGCGACTGGCTCCAAGCGGTGCGAGGCGACACAGAAGTAATCGTGTCTGAAGAGCGCCCGGTGCCTCTCGAACAACACGTCCTGGTTGGCACGAAACTGATTGATCTCTTCGACTCGTCTGGGCTCGCCGCGACCAACCGTGTAAACCCCGAGCTCGCGCAGATGGCCCGCTTCGGTGGCCGCAGCCAATCGGTCGGCAACCGCCGCAAGAGCAACCGCCAGAACTCCTATGGTGGCCGTCCACAGCGCACACGCATGGACCGCGCGGATGTCGTGGCGATGCTCTCTTCCAAGAACCTTGTTCCTGCCATCTTCTTCATTTTCAGTCGCATGGGCTGCGACCAGGCCGTGAACCAGGTCTTGCGGGCTGGTGTTCGCCTAACGACCTCCGAGGAACGCGATGAGATCCGCGAAATCGTGGAGGCTCGCTGTCGCACCTTGCTCGACGAAGACCTCGCCGTTCTCGGGTATTGGGATTGGCTCAGCGGCCTCGAACGTGGCGTTGCCGCTCACCACGCCGGCTTGCTGCCCGCGTTCAAAGAGGTAGTAGAAGAGCTTTTCCAGAAGAAGCTTGTGAAGGCAGTCTTTGCTACGGAAACGCTGGCGCTCGGTATCAATATGCCGGCCCGCACCGTTGTCCTCGAAAAACTCGAAAAGTTCAACGGTGAAGCTCGAGTGCCGATCACCCCGGGGGAGTACACCCAACTCACCGGGCGCGCCGGTCGACGGGGCATCGACATCGAAGGCCACTCGGTCATCCAATGGGTCGATGGTCTCGACCCGCAGGCAGTCGCGTCGCTCGCCTCACGCCGCACCTACCCGCTCAACTCAAGCTTCAAACCGACCTACAACATGGCGGTCAACCTCATCGAGCTCTTCGGTCGCGAACATACTCGCGAAATTTTGGAATCGAGCTTCGCGCAATTCCAAGCCGACCGCGCCGTTGTCGACCTCGCGCGCAAAGTTCGTTCGCAGAAGAACTCGCTCGAGGGCTATGCGAAGTCGATGGAATGCCACCTAGGCGACTTCGCCGAGTACTCCCGCATCCGGCGCGAACTCAATGACCTTGAGAAGAAGGCTCAGCCCCGTGGTGATGCGGGTCACCGCGGCGAACGTGAACGTCGACAGCGCAAGCTCGGCGAGCTGCGCAATCAAATGCGCAAGCATGATTGCCACGCGTGTCCGGAACGCGAATCCCACGCTCGTTGGGCCGAACGCTGGTGGCGCCTCAAGCGCGAAACCGACCAGCTGAGCCGCCAGATTCAGAACCGTACA
Source organism: Salinibacterium sp. VpJ6 (assembly GCF_059767345.1). Classification (NCBI taxonomy): domain Bacteria; kingdom Bacillati; phylum Actinomycetota; class Actinomycetes; order Micrococcales; family Microbacteriaceae; genus Salinibacterium; species Salinibacterium sp. VpJ6. Next base: position 172,695 of record NZ_JBSOQL010000001.1, on the reverse strand, counting down.
GGTGCTGTCGCGAAGATTTTCGACCGCGTCACCGACGTTCTCACTCAGCTCGAATACATCGAGCCGGGCAAGAACGGCGAGATGACCCTCAACGAGCACGGGCGCGTCTTGCGCCGCATCTACGGCGAACGCGATCTTCTCGTCGCTGAATCGCTGCGCCGAGGATTCTGGAACACGCTGGATGCTGCCTCGCTTGCCGCGATGGCCACCACCCTGGTCTACGAACCTCGTCGCGATGAGGGCGACCTGGGTGACCGCTACCTGCCGCGAGGTGCGTTCCGCGAGGCTTTCGATAAGACCTCCACGCTGTGGGCGCAACTCGACGACCTCGAGCGCGACAACCGGCTTCCCGGTAGCCAGCCTCTCGCCACTGGCCTCGCCCTGTCGATGTATCGGTGGGCCAATGGAGCCACCCTCGATTCTGTTCTCGACCTTACCGATATGGCCGCGGGCGACTTCGTGCGCGTCACGAAGCAGGTAATCGATCTGCTTGACCAGTTGTCGGTAGTGGCCGACGGCGATGTTGGACGCACCGCGCGCAAGGCACTCGATGACATCCGCCGTGGAATCGTCGCCTACAGCTCTGTCGCTTAGGCTCGACTCGTGATGCCCGATAAACCCGTTGCTGTGCTGCCCTTATGGGCTGCGATCGTTACAGCACTGGCCTCCGGCCCGATCATGGATGCCGGATTCCCCGACATCAGCGTCTGGCCGATGACTTTTGTGGGCATCGGCCTCATGCTGCTGGCTCTTCGCGGTCGACGCTCGTGGGCCGCGTTTCTCGTCGGCTTTCTCGGAGGGTTTGCGTTCTACCTCACGCACATCTCGTGGGCCTCGCTCTTCTTAGGGCCCGTTCCCATGCTCGCGCTGTCGTTCTTAGAGTCACTCTTCGTAGCCCTCGGAGCGTTGGCGATCACGCTCGCGTATCGCTGGCTGCCTCGGGCCTTCGGGGCGGGCTGGGGCGCGACGCTAGCGCTAGCCATCGTCGTAGCGGGCCTCTGGACAGCCCGCGAAGCGTGGATGAGCGTGTGGCCCTACGGCGGCTTCTCTTGGGGGCGCGTCGCTCTCTCGCAAGCAGAGAGCCCCCTCGCACCACTTTTTCCGTGGATCGGCGTCTCCGGGGTGAGCTTCACGATCGTTCTCGTCGTTGCGCTGACTCTCGCCGCCACCGAGTACTCGTGGCGCCACTACAGCGAGCTACCTCTGGATGCCCGCGCTCAACACGTGTCGCGCGCGCTGCGCACAGCATTCGTGCCGGTCGCTGTCTTCGCCCTCATGCTCAACGTTCCGACGTGGCAGGCGACGCTCGACGGCACCCTGCGCGTCGGCGCCGTCCAGGGCAATGGCAAGGCTGCCTACTTTGACGAGCGTGAGCGTGGCGATCTCCTTACCGCCCAGCTCACCGCGACTGAGCCTCTCTATGGCCAAGACCTCGACCTCGTCGTGTGGCCCGAGGGTGGCACTGACGTATCACCGCTGAGCAATAGTTATGCGGCATCCGCATTCGACTACGTGGTCGAGCAGACTGGCGCGCCCCTGATCTCCGGTGACATCACCGAGCGTGACGGCAAGATCTTCAATAGTCAACTGTTGTGGATGCCGGGGGAGGGCGTCGTGGACATTTACGACAAGCGTCACCCCATCCCGTTTGGCGAATATGTGCCGAATCGCGAGTTCTGGGCGCAGTTTGCCCCCGATCTCATCGGACTCATCGCGCGGGATTACTCCATCGGTACGACTGACATGGTTTTCGACGTCAATGGCGTCACGGTCGGGGTGAACATTTGCTTTGACATTGTCGACGATCAAATCTTGACTGAGTCGGTCGAGCAGGGCGCGCAAGTGATCATCGCGTCGTCGAACAACGCCGATTTTGGTATGACTGACGAGAGCGCTCAGCAGCTGGCTATGGCTCGTATCCGCGCGCTCGAGCTCGGCCGCAGTGTCGTCAATATTTCAACCGTGGGGCTCAGCGCGATCATCGCTCCTGATGGAACCACGATCGCCGAGGTTCCGTGGTACACGGCCGCCACGATGGTGGAGGATGTGCCGCTATCGACGAGCATCACTCCTGCGGTCGTGTGGGGTCGAGAGATCGAATGGCTCGTGTCTGGACTCGGACTCGGTGCCCTCATCGTTGCAGGATTGGCCGGTCGGAGAAAGAATGCCTAACGTCGTCGTGGTGGTTCCCACCTACAACGAAATCGAGAACATCGCCTCGATCGTCGGTCGTCTGCGCCAAGCGGTGCCGCGTGCCCATGTGCTTGTAGTGGATGACTCGAGCCCCGACGGCACGGGGGAGCGCGCTGAGGAGCTAGCCGCTGCTGATCCAGGAGTGTCGGTGCTCCACCGACCCGCCAAGGAAGGCTTGGGAAAGGCGTACCTCGCGGGCTTCGCGCTCGCTCTGGAGCGCGGCTATACCTACATCGTCGAAATCGACGCGGACGGCTCGCACGACCCCGCCGAATTACCCGCGATGATAGCCCTCGCTAAGGCCGGCAACGATCTCGTCATCGGATCGCGCTGGGTGCCGGGTGGATCAGTCAAGAACTGGCCGTGGTACCGCCACAGCGTGTCGCAGGCCGGAAACACCTATGCTCGGCGAGTGTTGCACTCCGACATTCGCGATCTCACCGCGGGCTTTCGGGTGTTCCGCGCGAGTGCTCTGCGAGAGCTCGGCCTCGAAGGCGTCTCGTCGCAGGGGTACTGCTTTCAAGTAGAGCTGGCCTGGAACTTAGAACGTGCGGGCTACCGAGTGGCGGAGCATCCGATTACCTTCGTTGAGCGCTCAACGGGCCGGTCAAAAATGCATGCAGGAATTGTTGCAGAGGCACTGCTCAGGGTCACCGGATGGGGAATATCGGCGACCCTGAGTTCAGTACGTCGTTAGGCGCCGATCTTCTGCTGGCCGCGACGGGCGCGCAAGAAGTCGAGACGCTCTTGAAGGAGCTCTTCTAGTTCGGGGCGAGTGCGACGTTCGAGAAGCATGTCCCAGTGGCTACGGGGAACCTTCACGTCGACCTCATCGAGTTCTACCAGTTCGCCGTTGTCATCGAGGAGTGTTCCTTCTTGACCCGTCTTGGCGTCTAGCCACTGCTGGGGAACTTCGGCGTCAGACGAGAACATCACTTCAAAAGTGTTTCCGTCGGTCGCCTTGTATACGCTCTTTTTCCGCGGGGAAAACTCGACACCCTCTTCGCTCTGTAGGCTCTGGGTACCAAGTCTCATGCCGCGCAAGCTGCGATCTGCCATCGTGTGGCCTCCTTCAATTCGCGGTTTCTACAAGTAATAAACCCTCTTGCTGAACGTATGCTTCCAAGCGCGCAGTCTTCACAGCGAGTTGTCAGCATTTGCCAACATTTCTCGCTGCCGTGAAGTGGAGTGTGCGCGACTTCGTTAGGCGCGCGATTTCACAACTTCGAGGGCGAGGTCTGCTCGGTCGGTGACGATTCCATCGACGCCGAGGTCGAGCAGGTGACGCATTCGCTGCGGTTCATTGATTGTCCAGACATGCATCTCTAGTCCGAGATCGTGCACACGGGAAATCATCCGCTGAGTGGTCACCCGCAACCCTAGCGCTTTCTCTGGCACTTGGATGGCAACTAGCCCACAAAGGGCACGGCGCATGGCGGGGGAGATGCGGGCTTTCGCGCTGATCAGAGCCATCAAGAAGCGGCGAGCGGAGGCTGAGCTCGCGATTCCGGGCAACTGCTCGACTATTGCGGCACGGCGCGCTTCGTCGAATGAGGTCACAAGAACGCGATCGACGGCTTTTATCTCGCGAATCGCACGCGCACTCGGAAGGACAGCACCCTTGATTTTTACGTCCACATTGAATCGGGTCTCCGGAAACGCATCAAGCGCTTCGGCCAAAGAGCAGAAACCTTGACCATCGCCCAGGTCGATACGTCGCAGCTCTGCCATCGTGAGCTGCTCCACCTTGATGGCCCGACCGGCAACGCGACTGAGGCTGGGGTCGTGCGCAACAACGGCTACTCCGTCGAAGCTGACATGAACATCCGTCTCGATGAACTGAGCCCCCTCGGCGACAGCCTTCGCGAAGGCAAGCATCGTGTTTTCGGGTGCGTCAAGCGCAAGCCCCCGGTGCGCGAACACGCGGGGGCCTGCGGGGGAGAGAAATGACGAGTTGGCGCTAGCGCGCGACTGGTCCCTTGCCACTAAAGAATCCTTCACCAATGCCCTTGAGCGCTTCCGTCAGTTCTGACGGGATGATCCACATCTTGTTGGAGTCACCTTCTGCAATCTTAGGCAGCGTCTGGAGGTATTCGTACGCCAAGAGCTTCGGGTCGGGATCACCCTCGTGAATCGCCGCGAAAACCGTCTTGATTGCGGCGGCTTCACCGTCGGCGCGAAGAACTGCTGCCTTCGCTTCACCCTCAGCTTCGAGAATGGCAGCCTGGCGCGAGCCTTCTGCCTCGAGAATGGCAGCTTGCTTGGTTCCCTCGGCGGTCAGAATCTGCGCACGGCGGTCACGCTCGGCACGCATCTGCTTTTCCATCGAGTCTTGAATGGAGAGGGGCGGGTCGATGGCCTTGAGCTCGACGCGTCCAACACGGATGCCCCACTTGCCGGTCGCTTCGTCAAGAACTACCCGCAGTTGGGAGTTGATGTTGTCGCGACTCGTAAGCGCTTCCTCAAGGTTGAGTCCACCCACGACGTTGCGCAGTGTGGTGGTCGTGAGCTGCTCAACGGCCCCGAGATAGTTGCCGATCTCATAAGTCGCTGCACGCGCATCCGTTACTTGAAAGAACACCACGGTGTCGATGGAGACAACGAGGTTGTCCTCGGTGATGACCGGCTGCGGTGGGAACGAGACGACCTGTTCGCGCAGATCGATGAGGGGCAGCATCCGATCGATGAAGGGTACGAGGATGTTGAGTCCGGGGAGCAGGGTTTTACGGTACTTTCCGAGGCGTTCAACTACGCCGGCTCGCGCCTGCGGAACAATGCGAATCGCACGGAACAGCGTCACGAGCACGAAAATGGCGAGGATGACGAGCAGAATCACCACGAATACCTGGCCTACAAAGCCAGCGGGATCAGTCACTTTTCTTCCTTTCTCGGCGGCTACGTAGTCGCTCGAGGCTTGGTGGTGCCGGGGGTTCGTTTCTCAAGGACAACGACCGCAATGGCGCCTTCGATAGCCATCACGGAAATTCTTTTGCCCACTGGGATGGTGGAGGGGGCTGAACCGTCACCGATGCGTGCGGTCCAGGTTTCACCGTTGTCGAGCTTGACCTCACCGATGCCCTTGGTGAATGAGCCGGTGACGTGGCCGCCGAGTTCGTAGAGCGCCTCGACATTACTTTTAGCGGGATCGGACCCTTTTTCGAGGTTCATCAACAACACGGGGCGGATCGTGAAGATGAAAAGGCCGGCGATGGCCGCCGCCAGAGCGATCTGCACGTACCAGGGCCACCCCAAGAGGTTGGAGCCGAGGCCACCAATGAGCGAGCCGGCCGCAATCATGAGGAAAGTGAACTCAAGAGTGAGCACTTCAACAACGATGAAGAGCACGACGAGGGCCAGCCACAGAATCCACAAATATTGGGTGAGGTCTACGAGCATTAGCTGGCGCCCTTCATCGTTGCGCTGTTCGACAAATCTTCAATCACGACGCTAGCACTTAGATCACTGCAGAGCGCCGCTTCGACCGCTAAAGTCGTAGCGTGAATAGCGATAATTCGAATCCTCTGGCCGCTCACTCGCTCGATGGCGCTCGCGCGCTCATCACCGGATCTTCGCGGGGAATTGGCGCGGACACCGCCGCCTACTTCGCGCAGGCTGGTGCTCGCGTTGCCGTGAACTACCGCAACAAAGAGGCTCGCGCCCTCAAGTTGGTGGCGCAGCTCAACGAGACCGATGGTTCCGCTATCGCTATCGGTGCCGACCTTACCGACCCCGAAACTGTCTCTGTGCTCTTCGAGACCGTCAAGGAAGAGTTCGGTGGCCTCGAGATTCTGGTGCTCAACGCCTCCGGCGGCATGGAAGGCGGCATGGCTGAGGACTACGCCATGCAACTGAACCGCGACGCGCAGGTCAACTTCTTGAAAACCATGATGCCGCTGCTGCACGAAGGTTCGCGCGTCGTATTCGTGACGAGCCACCAAGCACACTTCATTCGCACGGTTGAAACCATGCCCGAGTATGTTCCTGTCGCGCTCAGCAAGCGTGCTGGCGAAGATGCACTGCGCGAACTGATTCCCGAGCTCGAAGCCAAGGGCATCAGCTTTGTTGTCGTCTCAGGCGACATGATCGAGGGCACCATCACAGCAACGCTGTTGCAGCGCGCCAACCCCGGTGCGATTGAGGCCCGCAAGGAGGCCGCCGGCCGCCTGTACAACGTGAGCGAATTCGCCGCCGAGGTTGCCTCTGCCGCGGTCGAGCCCGTGCCGGAAAACAACACCCGCTACGTCGGCAACGTTTCAGACTTTCTCAACAAGTAACGGTCTGCGGATGCCGGTGAACCGGGCCACCAGCCGGGTACTGCTCTTTGACCGGGATAACCGCTTCTTGCTCTTCCTCACGAAGGCGCCTGACACGAGCGGTATCTCACGCTGGCTGACGCCCGGAGGCGGTGTGGATGCGGGAGAGTCTCCTCACGAGGCTGCCGTACGCGAGCTTCACGAGGAGACTGGGCTCGAGCTTTCCGAACTGGGCGAGCCCGTGTGGACTCACGATTTTGTCGCCGAGTGGAATCAGGCTGACCACGACACCGGTCATGCCGTGTTCTACGAAACCAGCGTGGACGCCTTCGAGCCGTCGCAGGAGTTCTGGACCGACGACGAGCGCATCGACGTGCTCGAACACCGCTGGTGGACACTCGACGAGCTGGCCGCGACATCCGATCGTTTCGAACCGGCCGAGCTCGTTGATCTCGTTCGGTCCCGCACAGAGAAGAGAAGCCAATGACTCGCCCCTTGCCGGAATATGCTGTCGCCGACCTCGAGTACTTAAACGTGTTCGATTGCGTTCGACTGACCAACGACGACGCGGTGGCGTTGGGTCTATTCGCCATTCAGGTAATCAAGGAGTGGGATCTTAATCTTGCAGTCGAGATCGCACTCGGTTCAGACGTGGTGTTCAAGGCAAAGCTCAAGGACACAAACGCCCAGAACGATTCCTGGCTTGCGGGTAAGGCTGCTGCTGCCGTGCGGTTTGAAGAGCCGTCGCTGCTGATCAAACTCCGCCATCTTGCGGCCGGCGCGCCATTTGAGGATCGCACCGACGTGGATCACGACCGCGTAAAAGCTCACGGTGGGTCCATACCCTTGCGAGTGGGCGGCAAAGTCGTCGGCACGCTCACCATGTCGGGGGAGCCGGATGCCCTTGATCATGAGGCAGCAGCGGAAGCGCTCGCCCGGTTTCTCGATAGTCGGCGACATTCTTTCTAGGCGACAAAAGTTGACATATTCTCCAGTAATGGGTGTATTCTCGAAATAGCAGCCACCGCGCACTGTTTCACTGCCAACGTGCGCGAGCACTACACCGAGACAGGGGACTGGCATGAGTTCACCGCTTATTCGCCTTTCCATCGTCGCGGCCACGATCAGCCTCGGAGCTCTAGCGGGGTGCACTTCGGCGGGCATCAACATCGCCGGAAGTGACTCGAGAGAGTTGGAAGTCGAGGACAGCACCGGCGGCAGCAATAGCCGCAGCGAGGCTCACGTTATGTCAGAAAGCCAGATTCTGATCGAGTTTGACGTTCAGGATGAGAAAGTACTGGCTCAGAACTCACACCTGAGCGAATCCATCGACACGACTGCATTCACGCCGAAAACCGGCCGAGTCGCCATCTATTCAGACTGCATCGGACCGGGACGACTCACGATTGCACTCGGCGACGGCACTGAAACGTCGCGTGAGTGCCGCACGAGCACTGAGGATGCCGTTCACAGAGACGACCTGGTGATCGATGCGTCGGGACGCTATTCAGCTTCCATTTCGATGACCGACGAGCAGCCGTGGGCTGTAACAGTGACCGAATTGCCGCCAGACTAGCCAGCGGAGCCCTCGAGGTCACCAGCTACCCTCAGCCCCTCTCGGCGCCATGGTTGGTATCCGATAATGCACATTATGTCAGCTTGTAAATGAAATGGCCCATACCGCAGATCATCCCACAGTAAGCACTGGAGGCTACAAACTATGGACTTCGTTATCGCCGTCGTTCTTGTCGGCATTTTTCTCTACATACTCCACGGCGTCATCCGCAGTGCCGTTCGTGATGGCACCCTGATGGCTGACGAGGAACGCGCATTTACCAACGCACCCCACTCTGAATAATTCTCAGAGCTGGTACACAAAAGGAGCAGGCGGCCGACTCGACCACCCACTCCCCTGCATCGTTATGAGAGCTCGAGCCTCAACTACTTAGTACTTGTATGACTGCCCGCCGTCGATGGGTAGGACGGTTGCGTTGACATAGCTCGCGTCATCGCTCAGCAGGAAGGCCACGACGGCAGCGATCTCGGGCGCTTCGCCAAAACGCTTCGTGGGGTTGCCCTGAATGAACTGATCAGCGGCGCCGCGAGGGTTCTCAGCATCCAACTGCTTCATGGAGTTTTCGACCATGGGCGTCCAAATGGCGCCAGGTGCAATGGCGTTGATGCGGATGCCGTGCTCCGCGTATTCAATGCCTGAGTTGCGAGTGAGGCCCACAACGCCGTGCTTGGCCGCTGCGTAGCCGGACTGGTTCCCGATTCCGCGGATGCCGCCAACACTGGCCGTGTTCACGACCATGCCGGATCCCTGCTCGCGCATGATCTTGAGAACCTTCTCGAGACCCAAGAAAACACCGCGCAGGTTGATGGCGACGACCTTATCGAATTCGTCTGCGGAGAAGTTCTCGGTGAGGTTCTGCTTGCCTTCGATGCCGGCGTTGTTGAAGAAGCCATCGATGCGCTCAAAGCGAGCGATTGTCTCCGCTACGTAACGGTCGACATCCTCTTCCTTGGAAACATCGGCGACGACCGTCAATACCTCGGCGCCGGGTGCAGCCTCAGCGACGGCTTTCACTGAGTCAGCCAAGCCAGCCTCGGAGACGTCGACGAGCGACAGTTTCGCGCCTTCCGAAGCAAGACGAACGGCAGCGGCGCGGCCGAGGCCGGATCCCCCACCAGTGATGAGAACTACGCGGCCTGAGAAGCGATTCATGAGTAACCTTTCGAGTGGTTGCCCGAGCCAGTGTCACCCTGAACGACGCTGGTTCAGCAAACTTTTCTGCACACTGCGCCGCTGGGGGTTCGTCAGCCTGTCGCGGCGAATCGCGCTTCTATACAAGTTTGACTATAGAGCTCGAGTCTGGACGTCGCCTCAACACGATCAGCGCCATCCCCGCAATCACGAGCATGAGGGCCAGTTGCAGCGGTAGAGCGTTAGACGATCCCGTGAATGCGAGTGAGCCCTGCCCCGCTGCCGCGATCGTAATGGTGGTCCAGCCGGTAAGCGAGCCGTCAGCCGCGGTAACCACCAGTCGGTGGGACCCCGGCGTGATGGTCGTGGGAATCGTCGCTGTCACAGCGCCAGCAGCAGACACCGTCGGAGAACCAAGCAACGTGGGCGTGGAGTAGATCCACGTGTTCACGACGTCTCCAGCCAATGCTGCACCAACAACGATCGTGATCGTGTCGCCCGGTCGCGCGCTGGCCGGACCGGATACGGCACCGCGATTCGAGTCGAGCAGGTCAGCCGCGGGAATCGCAACCGGCGCGCTAGGGCCGGTCGGGTCGGTCGGGTCGGTCGGGTCCGTCGTTATCGTGCAGTCGATGGTGCCCGCCCGCAGCGCGAAACCGTCAGTGTTCGAGTCATCCGACCAGTACACGGGCTTCGAACCCGCCGCACACTCAGACTGCGCTGACACCGCGAAGCCCTCATTGTTAATATTCGGCATGCCGCTCGGGCGCTCGAAAACGGTTGTTACCTCGAATGAGCCGTCGGCCGCGCCATCCTGAGCGATCTCGAGAAGTGCGCTGCGTCCGTTGCAGGTGTCGTCGCAGACAGCCCAGAGCCCGCCGAGAGCAGGGTCAAACTCGAGCTCCATGACACTCGGGAAGCCGCTTTCGATAGTCGCGACTCGCTGGAATGCCCCTGAATTCAGGTCGAGCGCGTACGCGTAAATTGCGCCATTGGTTTCGAGCCCGACGAAGAAGAGCCCGTCGCCGTGACCGTCGTACATGTTGGGGCTATAGAGGTCGTTCGTGTTGTCGTCAATGAACCCTTCGGCAACAAGATAGCTGTCAGGAACCCACGCGATTCCTTCGAGCCCCGCGTTCGCAGCTACGACTGGCAGATCGGCGGTGAGGTTCCATTCGTGGCTGGCCGTCAATTCGGATGCTGCGCCAGAAACGTCATAGCGAAGAATCGTCGGGCGACTCACCCCGCTGTTCGCGTTGTCGCGCTCACTCGCGACGAAGACTCCCCCGGAGGCGCCAGCTTCGGTCAGCGCAACCCCTTCGGCATCCACATCACCGGTTCCATCGGAGTAGTGCAGCAACTTGCCCGCGGTCCACGAGTCGCTCAGGGCAGGCACCCAGTTCGCTCCATCAAAGACAAGCTTGTAGAGAGCGCCGGGGCCGTTCTTGGCCGCCCAGAGAACGTCACCCGAATCAGCAGCCTCGAAAGCAAGACCGCTCATGTTGTCGCTGAACGCATCCTTCTCATTCACGGTCGACACCGACGTTGCCCCTGGCCAGGGCGCTGTTTCGAGTTCGCCGACACAGCTGTTGGCCGCGCCCTTCGTGGAGGATTTTGACGCCTCGAATTCGCCGGTTCCGTCGGTGCAGCGTGCATAGGTTGTCGCGGCGTGCGAGGTCCAGCTGTAGCTGTCGAGAAGGGTGAGGCTGTCAGCCTCGAAGAGCCTTGCCGAGTCTCCCCCGCCGAGCCCAAAGTCAGGCTCGACAACGAGATAGTCGCCCGCAGCGATAGTCGTGCCGGCAGCGAGCGTGAAGGCGTGGCTGTCGTCGTTGTCCTTGAGGATGAAGCCCGAGACATCCACGGAATCAGCGCCGTTGTTTTTCAGCTCGACCCAGTCGCTCGAATCGCCGCTGGATTCGACTTCGTTGATGCGGATTGGCGCGCTGCAGTCGTTGACTGACCCTTTAGTGGAGCTCGTGGTGTCGACAAACTCTGAACCACACACCCCGAGGGTCGTTGGCGAGTGGCCGCTCCAGCTGCGGGAATCGATCGCAGTGAAACCGTCGGCGGCGAAAACGCGTACCGAGTCGGCCGTGCCGAGACCAAAGCTCAAGGCGGGCTGATCGAAGACAAAGTATCCACCAGCGGCAAGCACCGTGTCAGCAGGGATTCGCGCAACGTGGCTGTCGTCGTTGTCTCGAATGACCCAGTTGGAGATGTCCACTGCATTACTGCCACCATTGAACAGTTCGATCCAGTCGGTGGCATCGCCATTCGACTCGATCTCGTTGATTCGCACATCCGGGATGATGGCCGCTACACAATCGTTAGCGGCACCCTTGGTCGTGCTGTTCGTCGTCGCAAAGTCGCCGATTCCGTCGGGGCAGCGACCGTAGCTTGTAGTGGCGTGCGCTTCCCACGAGTAGCCATCAATCAGAGTGGTACCGTCCGTGTCGAAGATGCGAGCGGAATCTCCCCCGCCCAGGCCGAAGGACGGCTCGACGGCAAGGAACGCACCGGGTTCGATCGTGGTGCCGTCAGCGATCGCGTCGGTGCGACTGTCGTTGTCGTCTTTGAGAACGAGGCCCGAGACATCCACGGTGAACGCACTGATGTTGGTGAGTTCGATCCAGTCGTTTGCGTCGCCGTTCGATTCGATCTCGTTGATGCGCACGGCCGCCGCGGGGGTGATCTCGCACGCGTTCGCGGCACCCTTTGTTGCCGCCACCGTGTCGCGGAATTCCCCCGTGCCGTCGGCACAGCGGCCGAAAGTCACGGCCGCGTGACCGTCCCAAGCGAAAGCATCGATAACCGCTACGCCGTCGTCCGCGAAAAGTCGGGCGGTGTCTGCTTTTCCGAGCCCGAAGCCTTCCGGGTTGGCGTCGTCGTTGACATCAATAACGAGATACTCGCCTGCAGCAATCGTTGAGCCGGCGGGCAAGGTAAGGGCGCGATCGTCTTTATCGTCTTTCACGATCCAGCCCGACACATCTACGGTCTCGGTTCCTGTGTTCACGAGCTCCACCCAGTCGAATACATCGCCGTTCGACTCGACCTCGTTGATACGAACCGGGGATACTTCAGCGGCACCCGCAGGAAGCGATGAGACAGTCGCTGCGGTTGCGAACAACGGCACCGCTAACGCGAGGGAAGTGAGGATGGCGGCAAGGGACCGTCTGCGCATGGGAAATGCCCTTTCGAGGCTGCGAGGAGAGCGCCGGTTCGGGAGAGCTGGCGTGCGCAGTCTTGGGGAGGCATATGAACCAGCGGTGAACGCAAATCGACCGGATAGTGCGAACTGCAAGATGCCGGCGACCCCGCGCCGGCGCACGAGCTCTGAGCATCGTTCTCGGTCGCTCGATGCGTCTGTGAATATAGTGTAGAAAACTCAGATAGGTTATGGTTTCCAGATGGAAAGTGATTCCGCGGACCCCCCCACCGCCCCAGATTCCACCCCACACGCCACGCGACTTGAAGCCTCTCGCCAGCTCCAGCACCACCAGGAAATGCGCGATTCAGTGCATCAGCGGGGGCCGTCCCGCAGCTTTGCTTGGTTCAGCCTGTGGAGCGCTCTCATGGCAGCCAGCTATATCGGCGTGTTTCTCCTTGCCTTCTCCGCGGGCATCGGCACCGCCGGCGACAGCGACCCCGGCAAATTCTCCCAGACATCGCTGCTTATCGTGCCACTTCTGGCTTTCACCACGATGAGCACGGGCACTCGTGAACAGTTCGGGATCCGAAGAGCGCTGCCACGAGCAGTGTGGGTCCCCTTGGTTCTCGCGTTTATCGCAATGACCGTTCTGTCAGGGCTGTCCGTGTTTGACGTACCTTACTCGCGTTCGCTCATCCCGCTGGTCGCTCTCGCCGTTTTCGTTCCTCTGGCCGCACCCGCCATAGCTCAACTGATCCAAGTGCCGCGTTCACGCAATCCGGCGCGCCGCAGTTCCGATCCGCTCAGTACACCCGTGCGGTGGAATACGGCGATCATGGGTGCAGTAGCTGGCTTGCTCATCTCATTCGGCACTATTCCGATCGTCTCAGCACTGGTGATGGTCGCGGCGCTCGCGGGCATCATGCTCGCCTACGTGCTGGAGGAATCCTCGTGGACTCTGCCCCGAGTCGGTTTCGAGTGGGGCTGGATGCAGTGGACTGCGTTCGGCATCACCACGAGCACGCTCTTCGCTTTCGCCGTACTGGCTCCGCTGGCAAAGTCGCCATCATTCGCGGCATCGGTAGCCGCCGGCATCGCTGTATTTCTCATCATGCTCGTGGCTTCGTCGCTGCCAGCGCCCCGAGACACCCGTTCATGAAACAGCATCCACGCCACCAACTCGATGATGCGTTTCTCACGCCGATACGGCTGTCGCTCATGGCCGCTCTCGGACCCAGAAATGAGATCGATTTTGCGACGCTCAAACAACTCCTCGAGGTCGAGGACTCTGCTCTCAGCAAGGCGATCAGCTACTTTGCGGATGCCGGCTACGCGAAAGTTCTCAAAGGGACGGTCGGCAATCGTGCGCGCACGTGGGTGACCTCGACGGCATCCGGGTATCGCGCGTATCAGCAGCATCTGCTCGCGCTTCAGGCAATCATCGATCAGGGATAAACGTCTGAAGCGCGCCCAGTTGGCCTCCGTGGACCGGCGACCTCACTACTCGACCCCGCGCGCCCGCGGCTCGGAGGGCTTTCACAATGTTTGTCCAATTATTTTAGTGAGCACATCTGTTCCCTGCCCAAGCACCCGATGACAGGACCACCTGAATGCCGTCCCGCGACTCGCAATCCTCCGCCAACTCATCCGCCGGCGAAGATCTCACGGTGAAACAGCAGCGCGATGCGCGCCGGGCGGAAAAAGTCGCCGCGATGAAGAAAAAACACGCTGCGGAGAAACGCCACCGGACGATGGAATCGTCCTCGGCATTGTTGCCGCGGTTGGGGCGCTGGCGCTCGTCATCGTGTTGGTCGTGACGAACGGAACCCCGCGAACAAGTCCCGAGGCAATTGAAATCGAGGGACTTCAGAACTATCCGAACATCACCGCCGGCCATGTCACCGGTGCGGTTGAATACGAACAGAGTCCCCCTGTCGGCGGTGAGCACGCCGCGGTCTGGCTGAATTGCGGCGTCTACACGGAGCCCGTTCCCAACGAAAATGCCGTGCACGCTCTTGAGCATGGAGCCGTCTGGGTTACGTACAACCCTGAGCTAGTGTCCGGCGACGAACTCGAAGAGTTGCAAGGCACCGTGCCGTCGACGTATTCGGTACTGTCGCCGGTTGTTGATCTTCAAGCTCCCGTCATCATCTCCGCTTGGGGAAACCAGGTTGAACTTGATGGAGTCGACGATCCACGGATGCAGGACTTCGTCGATAAGTTCTGGCAGGGCGGCGATGCGCCAGAGATCGGTGCTTCGTGCTCCGGAGGTATCGACGGCGGCGGACGCATCGCATGACCGACGGCGACTACAGTTCGCCACGCCACTCTTGGCTCCGCGTAAGCGCCATGGCGATCGCAGCGATTTTGTTGGTTGGAGTTGGTGTTCTCGTCGGGCAGAAGTTGCTGCCGGCTGAATCCTCAGATCCCTTGACGACGAGTGCCGAAGCCGGTTTCGCGCGCGATATGCAAACGCACCATCTGCAGGCTGTCGACATGTCGATGATCATTCTGGAAAAGAGTGAGAATCAGGCCATACGCACCTTGGCCTATGACATCGCCACGGCGCAGGGCCAGCAAGCGGGACAAATGTTCGCGTGGCTCATCATGTGGAATTTGCCACAAGCGTCTAGCGAACCCCCAATGACCTGGATGATGAATGACGACGAACACGACTCGCACGGCACCTCGGATTCCGATTCCTCGACCGCGATGACAATGCCTGGGCTGGCTACCTACGATCAGATGGAAGCGCTCAGAGCGAGCACCACCGACGCTGACGCCATGTTTCTTGAGCTCATGATTGCCCACCATGCGGGCGGTGTTGATATGGCCGAAGGCCTTCTCGAGCGCTCCACGAACGATGTCGTGACGTCGCTGGCCGAGGGAATGGTGGCCGTGCAAATGAGTGAGATTAACTACATGAACGAGTTGCTCGAAGGTCTAGAGGAATAGAGCTCAGACTCCACGGCGACGAAACAGCACCCACGCGATCGCTAGGCTGCCGGCCGCCCACAGAAACAGCACTGCCATCTGCGCCCCGGGTGGAGGCTGCAAAATGTTGCCAAACTGAAACCACGGGTGGAAGAAGTTCGGGCCCAGCGTCTCCGCCGCTTCGCGCCCCGACGGGAATACGCGACCTACGTTAGTGAGCCAAACAAGCGGGGTGTCGACAGTTCTAGGCTCCAGTTGGCTCGTCAGGGTCGGCACGACGACGAAGATCGCCGCCAAGGCAAAAAGTGCGGCGGACGGTGAACGAGCGATCACGCCCACACCGCTTCCGAGTGCCGCGACTAGCCCGAACGCGATCGTTCCTTTGGCGATCGATATCCACACGACGCTCGCGGTGAACATCGCGGGGATTCCTTGGTCCTGCTGAATGGGCGTTGCCACTATCGCGGCCAGCAATAATCCGATTGCCCCCGCTGCCATCGCCGAGGCGACAACAACCCCTGTTTTCGCAGTGAGCACCCATCCGCGCAATGGAACCGCCGTGAGTGCCGGACGGATGTTACCCGTAGCGAAATCTGAGGTGGCGATCGTGGCCCCCAGTGCTGCGATCAAGAACTGGCTCAGAGCTAACCCACCAGTTATTGCGGTCATTTGCTCATCAAAGGTTTGCGAAGCTAAATCCCACGCAGTAATTGGCGCCACCAGGATGTCGGCGGCTTTTCTGGTGCCAGCCCAGCGCCACGCTATGAAAACCATTGAACCCGCGCTCAACGCCAGCAGCCACCGCGATGACGGCAGGGTAAGCGCCTTCAGCCCCTCGGATCGAACTACTCCCATGAAATTCAATCCACGGGCAGAGCTCTCTACTTCCATCGCCCGCCGCGAGACTCGAGACTGACGACCAATGCGCGAGACTTCCAGATGCACTGACCGTCGTACGAAGATTGCAATTGCGGCTGCTAGGAGGAGCACTGATCCGGAGGCGAGCACCGCGAATCCCGTCAACGGCTCCAGCGCCGACGCAGGAGTCCCTTCCAATACGAATGGCTCTGCCGGTGCTCGCGTAGTGAGCGCTTGGAGTGCGCTGGCCGGGAGCAACTCGACGAACCGCGGCACCCAATTCCCCCCGAGATAGAAGAGTGTGCTCGGCATCAACAAGATAATCCCGACAAAGACGATTGAGGCAGAAACCGCTGATCGAGCGAGCGCGCCAAACGCAAGGCCCAGCACCGCGAAGCATGCAGCGCCCGCGACGACGCTGAGCAACAACTCAGCCGAACGATCGAGGCTGGGCAGGGTGTAACCGCGCGACGTCAACGTGATGGACGACATCCAACCAGCGACAGCCGTCCCCGCCGCCACGGTAACCGCGGAGAGCCCCATGGCGGGCAACGTCTTCGCCAAGAGGAGCGTTACGCGCGAGGGCACGGCGGCCACCGACGCCGCCAAAGATTCGTCTGTGTACTCCGACGTTACGGCGATGAGACCCAGTGTCGCGGATAACACCGCCAGTGGTAGCGCACTCACTGATATCGATTCGAAAAGCACTGAGGTGCCATCGGTGTCCAGATCGGTGCCCACAACCAGCGGCACGAAGAGCACGCGAACTGTCGCCAGCGCAACCGGGAGAAGGAACATCAGCACCACGATGAGACGCGGCGCGCGAAGAGACCACAACTTGACCGATTCTGAGCGGACCACGCCCGAGATTTGAGGGTGCTTCTTAGCCTCGTCGCAGCCTGCGACGGCGGGACTCACTTCTCCGATCCCTGTCGATATTCAACGCTCGAGTCGGTGAGCTGACGATATGTTTCTTCGAGCGATTCCACGTGAGTGCGAAGCTCGGTAAGCGGGATGTTCAACCGAGCCGCCAGCAGCCCGACGTCTTCAGCAGTCGAGCCTTCGACTGTCAGCACGTCGCGCTCCTCGACTACCCGTGCGCCGGATGCGACGAGCGGCTCGATCAGGTCGCGCGCGCAGGCTGCGCACCATCACGCGTTCAGCGCCCTGAAGGCGGGCGATGTCCGACAATGGAGAATCCGCGAGCACCTTCCCGCGCCCGACAATGACGACGTGGTCAGCGGTGAGTGCAACCTCGCTAATCAGATGGGATGAAAGCAGCACTGTGCGCCCCTCCGCCGCGAAGTCGCGCACTAACTCCCGAAACCACATCACGCCATCAGGATCTAGACCGTTGACGGGCTCATCAAACACAAATAAGTCGGGATCGCCCAGCATGGAGGCTGCGATTCCGAGGCGTTGCCGCATCCCTAACGAATAGCCTCCCACTCGACGAGAGGCCACACCGCTGAGCCCCACCTCTTCGAGGACGAACTCGACACGATCGTTTGAGATTCCATGGGTGAGCGCAAGCGCCCTGAGATGGTCGAATCCAGAGCGTCCGGGATGTGCGTTTCGGGCATCAAGCAGAGCCCCCACACGAAACAGCGGATTCTTTATCTTCCGGTAGGTCCGGCCCCAACGAGAGCCTCCCCCGAACTCGCCGTTTCGAGGCCCAGCAAAATGCGCATCGTCGTGGTTTTGCCTGACCCGTTCGGCCCAAGAAACCCGGTGACACGCCCGGGCTCTGCAGCGAAGCTCAGGTCGTCAAGCGCACGCTTGTCGCCAAACTGCTTCGAGAGGTTGCGGAACTCAATCAAGTCAACTCCATATATTGATGGATCATCATGTTAGGTTGCCACGTGCTTCCGTTGAGCACCAGATTTTGCCACCAATTCGCTGCGTTATCGCAATAATGGTCACGAGCATCCGCGATTTCGCAGTGCCGCGACATCCGCACCACCAGGGAGGCACCCACCATGGCCAGCACGAGCAACCCCGACTCCCCCAGCGCCCACATGGCGGATAGCCACGACCTCATACGGGTGCGGGGCGCTCGCGAGAACAATCTCACCGACGTGAGCCTCGACATTCCGAAGCGCCGGCTCACGGTCTTCACAGGTGTCTCGGGCTCAGGCAAGAGTTCCCTGGTCTTTGGCACCATCGCCGCCGAATCGCAGCGGATGATCAACGAGACGTACAGTGCGTTCCTTCAGGGCTTCATGCCTTCGCTCGCACGCCCCGACGTTGACGTGCTCGAGGGTCTCACGACTGCGATCATCGTCGACCAAGAACGCATGGGTTCCAACGCCCGCTCGACAGTCGGCACCGCCACCGATGCCAACGCCATGCTGCGTATCGTGTTTAGCCGCCTCGGTGACCCGCATGTGGGATCACCGCAAGCCTTCTCCTTCAACGTGGCCTCTATCTCCGGCGCCGGTGCGGTCACCTTTGAAAAGGCCGGCGTCACGACCAAGGAGCGTCGCGAGTTCAGCATCACCGGCGGCATGTGCCCCACGTGCGAAGGTCGTGGCACCGTCAACGACATCGATCTCACGCAGCTCTACGACGACAGCAAGTCGCTCGCCGAGGGCGCACTGACCATCCCCAACTACACCGCCGATGGCTGGATGGTGCGCATCTTTACCGAGTCAGGCTTCCTCGACCCCAATAAGCCCATCAATAAGTACACCAAGACTGAGCTGCATGACTTTCTCTACAAAGAGCCAGTCAAGGTCAAGATGCAGTCGATCAACATGACCTACGAAGGATTGATCCCGAAAATTCAGAAGTCGATGCTGTCGAAAGACCGCGAGGCGATGCAGCCCCATATCCGCGCGTTTGTCGATCGGGCCGTCACGTTCACGGCCTGCGCCGACTGCGGAGGCACTCGACTCAATGAGGGTGCCCGAGCATCCAAGGTCGCGGGAATCAATATTGCGGATGCCTGCGCCATGCAGATCAGTGACCTCGCCGCGTGGGTGCGCGGGCTGAAAGAACCCTCGGTCGCCCCGCTGCTCGAAGCACTTCAGCAAACCCTCGACTCGTTTGTGGAGATCGGGCTCGGCTACCTCTCGCTCGATCGCCCGGCCGGCACGCTCTCCGGCGGTGAAGCGCAGCGCACCAAAATGATTCGACACTTGAGTTCGTCACTCACCGACATCACGTACGTCTTCGATGAGCCAACCATCGGCCTCCACCCGCACGATATTCAGCGGATGAACGAGCTGCTGTTCCGGCTGCGCGATAAGGGAAACACCGTGCTCGTGGTTGAGCACAAGCCGGAGACAATCTCGATTGCCGACCATATTGTCGACCTCGGGCCAGGGGCCGGAACTGAGGGCGGCCAGATCTGCTTCGAGGGCAGTTTCGACGAACTGCGCCAGAGCGACACGGTCACCGGCCACCACATTGACGACCGAGTCTCGGTCAAAGACACCGTGCGCTCCCCCAGTGGTGTCATGGAAATTCGCGGCGCCGATACCCACAACCTCAAGAACGTCGACGTTGATATCCCGCTGGGCACTCTCGTGGTGGTGACGGGGGTCGCTGGTTCCGGCAAGAGCTCCCTCATTCACGGCTCGGTCGTCCCGCGTGAGGGCGTCGTGTCGGTGGATCAAGCCGCCATCAAGGGATCACGGCGCAGCAATCCCGCCACCTACACCGGATTGCTCGAGCCCATTCGCAAGGCGTTCGCCAAAGCCAACGGTGTCAAGCCCGCTCTGTTCAGCGCGAATTCCGAAGGCGCCTGCCCTAATTGCAACGGCGCCGGTGTGATTTATACCGACCTCGGTGTCATGGCGACCGTCTCAACACCCTGCGAGGTCTGCGAGGGCAAACGCTTCATGGCCTCGGTCTTGGAGTACAAGCTTGGAGGAAAGGACATCAGCGAGGTTCTCGGGATGTCCGTTGCCGAGGCCGAAGCGTTCTTCGGCGAAGGCGAGGCACGCACTCCCGCGGCCCACGCCATCCTCGACCGGCTCGTTGATGTCGGGCTGGGCTACCTGCGTTTGGGCCAACCTCTCCCCACGCTCTCCGGTGGAGAACGGCAACGCCTCAAGCTCGCCACCCAGATGGCCGACAACGGCGACGTTTACGTGTTGGATGAACCGACCACGGGTCTGCACTTGGCCGATGTTGAGCGCCTCCTCGGTCTTCTCGATCGGCTCGTCGATTCGGGAAAATCCGTGATTGTCGTCGAGCACCATCAGGCAGTCATGGCCCATGCCGACTGGATCATCGATCTCGGTCCGGGTGCTGGAAACGACGGCGGCTCGATCGTCTTCGAAGGCACTCCGGCAGATCTCGTCGCGGCTAAGTCAACGCTCACGGGCGAGCATCTTGCGCAGTACGTTGCGTCGGCGCGCTAGACCACATCAACCCCGTTTGAGCGCCTCACTCAACCACCCCTCGCACACCCCCGTAGGGGTGCACCAACGACTAGCGCGCTGGAGTACTCATGACTTTCTTCGAATCGATCACCACAGTCTTTCGTAAGTACGCGGATTTCACCGGTGTCGCAAGCCGCCCCGAGTACTGGTGGTTCGCGCTGTTCTCGTTCATCACGACGTCGATTGCTGCCTCGCTTGACCCCTCGGCGAGCAGCGAAATGGGCAACTATGGATTCTCTGTCGGTCTGAGTAGTGCGTGGTCGCTCACCCTTCTTGTTCCACAGCTTGCCGTCGCAGTGCGTAGGTTGCGCGATACCGGCCGCCATTGGACCAACCTCTTCTGGATCCTCGTTCCGATCGCCGGTGTCATCGTTCTCATCGTGTTCCTGACCCAGCCGAGCATCCACCAGCAGCCAGCCACTCCCCCTGAGCCCACAGCGACTCCATAAGGGTTTCATAGGAACCACCGCCACCATGGCATTTTTGCCGCGGCCTCTTCGCTTCCGGTCCCTCGCGGCGGCCGGCACGGCGCTCGCCACGTGGGCGGCGTCCACATAGCCAAGATGCCAACCGAGAACGCGGCAATCGCGAACGTGCGCACCGTTGCAAAACGGATTGTCACGATCCAGAAATATGAAATAGGGATCATTGACCAACTTGTTGCGACGACCTCTACCTAGGCGCCCAAAATTCTGCTCTGGACCGCTACGCTCCTCGGTGCCACACTCGATTTATGAGCAGAATGATTTTTCCGAACATCGCCGTTAGCGACTTAGAGCAAGCTAAGGCTTTCTACACCGCACTCGGTTTTGCGCTAAACGAGGAATTCACTGACGAGAACGCGGCCTGCGCAGTTGTAGACGAGAACATCTTTTTGATGCTCCTCTCCCCCAGCTTTGCTGCTGAGCACGAGCTCTTCCCCACCACAGCAACACCCGCAATGTCCCTTGCTTTCAGCGCGGCAGACAGAGCAGAGGTCGACACCTTTTTTGAGAATGCCATCGCCGCGGGCGCACAGCCTCGACGCGACACAATTGATCTCGGTTTCATGTATTCGCGCGGAGTAAGCGACCCTGACGGTCATCAGCTCGATTTTGTGTGGATGGACATGTCTGCGGTGCCCGAATAGAAACTGTCAGGGTGTGACCTTCGCAGCCACGTCACGTCACGTCACGTCACGTCAATATTCTCGGCTTTAGCTAATCTGGGTAGATGAACGCGTGCCCGTGCCAATCGTCCGAGACCTACGACGAGTGTTGCGGCCGCTTCCATCGCGGTGAGGCACTCGCTCCCACTGCTGAACGCCTCATGCGCTCGCGGTACAGCGCCTACTCTGTCGGCGACACCGCCTATCTGCTGAAGACGTGGCATCCGTCTACCCGTCCCGCAGCGCTCGAACTTGATGCGGATGTGCGCTGGTTTCGACTCGACATCGTCTCGCGCACCGGTGGCAGCATGTTCGACACCACCGGCACCGTCGAGTTTCGCGCGCACTATCGGCACGATGGTGGAGCCGACCAGCAGCACGAGAACAGCAACTTTGTGCGCGAAAATGGCGCGTGGCTTTACGTTGACGCTATCTAATGAGTGAGAACCAAGGAGAACCGGTGAACTACATACTCTCGATCGATCAGGGCACCACCAGCACGCGCGCGATCATTTTTGATCACGACGGCAAACCGGTCACCTCGGGCCAGCTGGAGCACGATCAAATCTTCCCGAAAGCGGGCTGGGTCGAACACGACGCCACCCAAATTTGGAACAACACGCGCGAGGTCATCGGTCAAGCGCTCTCCAAGGCCAACATCACCCGCCACAGCATCGCCGCGGTCGGCATCACCAACCAGCGCGAAACGGCCATCATTTGGGACCGCGCCACCGGCAAGCCCGTGTACAACGCGATCGTCTGGCAAGACACCCGCACTCAGGCCATCATCGATCGCATCGCCGATGGCGACACCGACAAGTTCAAGAAGATCACCGGACTGCCCCTGGCGACGTATTTCTCGGCGTCCAAGATTGTGTGGATGCTCGACAACGTCGACGGAGTTCGCGAGCGTGCCGAGGCGGGCGAGCTCGCCTTCGGAACCCCCGACACGTGGGTGCTGTGGAACCTCACCGGCGGCCCCGACGGCGGAGTGCACGCCACGGACGTCACCAACGCGAGTCGCACGCTGCTGATGGATCTCGAGTCGCGCACGTGGAGCGAAGATATTCTCGCCGAACTGGGCATTCCGGCTTCGCTGATGCCCGACATCCGCAGCTCATCTGAGGTGTACGGCACCGTTTCGACCTCGAGTCTGCTGCGCGAAGTTCCCGTCGCGGGCATTTTGGGCGACCAGCAGGCAGCAACTTTCGGGCAGGCTGCCTTCGAAGCTGGCGAATCGAAGAATACCTATGGCACCGGAAACTTCCTCATCACGAACACCGGCACCGACATCGTGCACTCCGACAACGGACTCATCACGACGCTCGCCTACCAACTCGGTGACGACGCACCCCGCTACGCGATCGAAGGCTCGATTGCCGTAACGGGCTCACTCATCCAGTGGCTGCGGGACAACCTCGGCATCATTTCTCGTTCCGAAGAGGTCGAAACTCTTGCCGCGTCAGTCGACGACAATGGCGGCGTTTACTTCGTGCCTGCGTTCTCTGGTCTCTTTGCGCCTCACTGGCGTCCGGATGCTCGGGGAGCGATTCTCGGCCTCACTCGTTTTGCGAACAAGGGTCACATTGCTCGCGCCGCGCTCGAAGCCACCGCGTTCCAAACGAGCGACGTGATCGAAGCAGCCAATGCGGATGCCGACGTCGCGATGACGGAGCTGCGAGTGGATGGCGGCATGGTCGCCAACTCCGCGCTCATGCAATTTCAAGCGGACATCCTCAACATGCCGGTCGTTCGCCCCGAAGTCGCAGAGACCACGGCACTCGGTGCTGCATACGCAGCCGGCCTCGCCGTCGACTACTGGAGCGGGCTTGATGAGCTGCGCGATCGCTGGAACGAAGGCGAACGCTGGGAGCCTCAGATGGATGCTGCCGAGCGTGAGCGCCTCATCCGCAACTGGAAAAAGGCCATCACTAAGACGCTCGACTGGGTCAACGAAGACACCGATTAGGCGGCTCGCTCGCCTAGCGATTAGTCGCGGCGACCCATTCGTCGAGCTTGGCGCTCGCGCGACCGGAGTCGACGATGTCTTCGGCGCGCTCAAGCTGTTCGCGCAGTCGCTGCACGAGCGGGCGCCGGCTTTGATCGGCATCCTTCGCGAGTTCGAATGAGGCCAGTCCAGCGGCTGCGTTGAGCAAGACAACATCGCGCGCCGGAGACTTCTCACCCGCCAGAATCGAGCGAATCACCTGAGCGTTGTACTCCGGGTCCTTGCCCAAGAGTGCTTCGATCGGCGCGCGCGGGATGCCGAGCTCAAGCGGGTCGAGGTCGTGCTCGGTCACAGAACCGCGCGACACTTCCCACACGTGGCTGTGACCAGTCGTCGTCAACTTGTCGATTCCATCGTCGCCTCGGTAAACGAGCGCCGTTGCTCCGCGCGTTTGGAACACCCCCACGAGCAGGCTCACTCGCTCACGGCTACCGACGCCCACGGCCGAGGCCTGCGGGCGAGCGGGGTTGCACAGCGGACCAAGAATGTTGAACAGAGTGGGAATGCCCATCTCACGTCGGGTCGGCCCCGCATGGGCAAAGCCCGGGTGGAAAAGAGCGGCGTAGACGAAAGTGATGCCCACTTCATCCAGCACTTCAGCGACGCGTTCCGGGGTGAGATCGAGCTTGAGTCCCAAAGCACTCAGAACATCGGATGCACCGCTCTTGCTACTCGCGCCACGATTGCCGTGCTTAATAACGGGAACGTCCCCCGCTGCCGCAATAACGGACGCAACCGAGGAAATGTTCAGCACAGCACCGTAGGGGTCGCCGCCGGTGCCCACGATGTCCAATGCCATCGGATCCACGGGCAGCGGCAGAGCACTCGCCAGCGCAGCATCGCGGAATCCAACAATCTCGTCGACTGTTTCGCCCTTGATTCGAAGCGCGATCAACATGGCGGCCAACTGAGCGGATGTCGCTTCACCGACCATCACAGAATTCATCGCCCAGGAGGCTTGGCTGATCGACAAATCCTTGCCGGAGACAAGCGTTGAAAGGATTTCTGGCCAAGTTGGGGATGCAGACATGAATGAAATTCTACCGATCCTGAGCCGACAGGCCGGAGATTGAAAAACTTACGCCGAGTTATCAGCCATAATAGATACGTGACCACAGCTGCCCTCAACCGCTCTCTTGGAGCCCAGTCTGTCCAGCGACCGAACACTGTTGCGGTCGGTACCATCGTTTGGCTCGGTAGCGAGGTGATGTTCTTCGCCGGCCTCTTCGCTATTTACTTCACGTTGAAGTCGACGTCCCCCGGATTGTGGGCGGAACAGACCGAAAAGCTCAACGTGCCATTCGCGACGACCATCACGATCATCCTCGTGCTCTCGTCCGTGACCTGCCAGTTCGGTGTCTTTGCCGCTGAGCGTATGCAAGTGAGCCGCACCGGTTCGCTGTTCGACATGCGCAAGTGGGGCATGACCGAGTGGTTCTTCATGACTTATGCCATGGGAGCCGTCTTCGTCACCGGCCAGGTCTGGGAGTACGCAACGCTCGTTTCCGAGCACGTCAGCCTGTCGAGCGATTCTTACGGCTCGGCCTTCTACATCACTACCGGGTTCCACGGACTCCACGTAGCTGGTGGCCTCATAGCCTTCCTGCTCGTGCTCGGTCGCGGCTTTGCCGTCAAGAAGTTCGGACACAAAGAGGCAACGACTGCAATCGTTGTTTCCTACTACTGGCACTTTGTCGACGTAGTGTGGATCGGCCTCTTCCTCATCATCTACGTGCTCAAATAAGAAACGGAATAGACGTAATGGCCTCACAGGCAGCTCGCGCGTCAGGCGGATCTCGATCCGCTGGGCGACGCCATCCCCTTGCGACTGTAGCCCTCCTGCTCGTCGGCCTCTTGGGAACGGGCGGTGCATATGCGCTGTTCACTTCCAGTGCAACGGCAGAGACCAGCGCATCCGCTGAAGCTCTCGTAGAAGAAGGCGGAAAGCTCTTCGCCGCAAACTGTGCAACGTGTCACGGTCTCGACCTTCAGGGAACGACTCAGGGCCCCACGCTTATCGGCGTCGGTGCGGCAGCAACCGACTTCCAGGTCGGAACCGGTCGTATGCCCATGGCAATTACCGGTCCGCAGGCTGAGGTTAAGCCGGTTCAGTTCACCGAAGAGCAGATTCAAGCTCTTTCTGTCTTCGTCGCAGCGCAGGGCCCCGGCCCCGCAATCCCCGCCGACATGTACCTCACCGGCAAGGACGACGTTTCTAACGGTGCTGAGCTCTTCCGCATCAACTGCGCAATGTGCCACAACGTTGCTGGTGCTGGTGGAGCGCTGACCGAGGGCAAGTACGCTCCGGCACTCTCCGGCGTCACCTCAAAGCACGTCTACGAAGCCATGCTTACCGGCCCGCAGAACATGCCCGTATTCAACGACGCGAACCTCACTCCGGAGGAAAAGGCAGACATCATCACGTACCTCAAGTACCTCGATGAGACTCCTTCCGTTGGTGGATTCACGCTTGGATCACTCGGCCCCGTTTCTGAGGGTCTGTTCATCTGGATCTTCGGCCTTGGCGCGATCGTGGCAATCACGGTCTGGCTCACGGCTAAGTCAAACTAGTTAGCGACCGCTTCACAGCGGACGGTTGAAGGGATAAGAATGGCAGACGACCACGGCGACACCGCCGGCAGCACGGCTGCGGGTAAGGACGTCGAGAAGCACGGCGCTCCTGCACACAGTGCAGGCACCGCCGTCGTCGCAAGTGACGAGGTGCCCAACCCTGGGTTCCTTCCGCATCGCCCACGCGTAACGGATCTCGACCCCAAGGTCGATAAGCAACAAGAGCGCCGTGTGTCACTGCTCTTCGCATTGTCGATCGTCGGAAGCATTCTCGCGGTAGTCGCGTATTTCGCTTTCCCGATCGAGCCTGGCAACATGCAGTCGGTTCGCAACAACACCCTCTTCCTCGGCTTGGGAATCACCCTCGGGCTGCTGGGAATCGGCATCGGTGCGGTTCACTGGTCGAAGGCATTGATGCAGGGTCACGACCTCGTAGAACAGCGTCACAGCACACGTGGCAGCGAAGAGACTCGTGCCAAGGCCATCGAAGTATTCACGCTGGGCAACAAGGACTCCGGCTTCGGTCGTCGCACCCTTCTTCGCAACACGCTTATCGGCGCGCTGGTTGTCACTCCACTCCCCGCTGTCGTGCTCTTCCGCGACCTCGCTCCTGCTGACGACCCGGTTGGTCTGCTCAAGCACACTTTCTGGGAAGAGGGCATGCGCCTGACGCGTGACCCCAGCGGAACCCCGATCAAGGCCTCTGACCTCACTATCGGCTCCGCATTCCAAGTCATTCCTGAAGGACTCAACGACTCCGAGCACCGCATCGAAGAGAAAGCTAAAGCTGCTGTTCTCCTCGTTCGCTTGAAGCCAGAAGACCTGCAGGTTTCCGAGGGCCGCGAAGATTGGAACTACGACGGAATCGTCGCTTACTCCAAGATCTGCACCCACGTCGGATGCCCCGTTGCACTGTACGAACAGCAGACGCACCACCTGCTGTGCCCGTGCCACCAATCACAGTTCGACATCAAGCGCGAAGCAGCCGTAATCTTCGGCCCAGCGAAGCGTCCACTTCCGCAATTGCCGATCACGGTCGACTCAGAGGGCTACCTCATCGCTAAGAGCGACTTTGAAGAGCCCGTCGGTCCAAGCTTCTGGGAGCGCCAGCTATGACAACCACCCCCACCCAGGACGCACAGCCCAAGACGCGCGGACAGCGTTTCACGGGAGCTGCAGCGAACTACATCGACGAACGCACCAGCATTTCTGGACTCGTCAAAGAGGTAGGTCGCAAGATCTTCCCCGACCACTGGTCGTTCATGCTCGGTGAAGTAGCGCTCTACAGCTTCGTCGTCATCCTGCTCTCGGGAACGTTCTTGACGTTCTTCTTCGAGGCGTCGATGGTTGAAGTTCATTACGAGGGCTCCTACGCACCGCTCAAGGGAATCGAGATGTCGGCGGCTATGGCCTCCACGCTCGATATCTCGTTTGACATCCGCGGTGGACTCCTCATGCGCCAGATTCACCACTGGGCAGCGTTGCTGTTCGTGGCCGCAATCGGTCTGCACATGCTTCGCGTTTACTTCACGGGAGCATTCCGCAAGCCGCGCGAGATCAACTGGTTCATCGGTTTCGTTCTCTTCATTCTCGCGATGGCTGAGGGCTTCACCGGCTACTCACTCCCCGATGACCTGCTTTCCGGTAACGGCCTGCGCATCATCGACGGAATGGTCAAGGGAATCCCCGTCATCGGAACATGGATCTCCTACCTTCTGTTCGGTGGAGAGTTCCCCGGCATCGACATCGTGAGCCGCCTCTACATCCTGCACATCATGCTGCTGCCCGCGCTGATCATCGCAGCAATCGGCGTTCACATGCTGCTGCTCGTGATCAACAAGCACACGCAGTTCGCTGGCCCCGGACGCACCAACGACAACGTCGTGGGCTCCCCCGTAATGCCTGGCTTCGCAGCCAAGGCTGGTGGATTCTTCTTCATCGTCTTCGGTGTCATCACGTTGATCGCATCCACGTTCTCAATCAACCCAGTCTGGAACTACGGGCCGTACGACCCCTCCCCTGTTTCTGCAGGTACTCAGCCTGACTGGTACATCGGGTTCGCCGACGGCGCGCTGCGACTCGTGCCGCCAGGGTGGGAAACCGAGTGGTTCGGCTTCACGTGGTCATTCAACATCATCGCTCCGCTGGTGATCTTGGGCCTCTTCATCGCAATCGTTGCCTTCTACCCCTTCATTGAAGCGTGGATCACCGGCGACAAGCGTGAGCACCACATTGCTGACCGCCCGCGTAACGCTCCGACCCGTACCGCTATCGGTGCAGCCGGCGTAACGTTCTACGCAGTCCTGTGGGCCGCCGCAAGTTCGGACTTGATAGCAACGCACTTCAAGCTATCGATCGAGGGAGTCATTCACTCCTGCCAGGCTCTGCTCATCTTTGGTCCGATCATCGCGTACTTCATCACGAAACGCGTCTGCCTCGGCCTGCAGAAGAAGGACCGCGAGATTGCTCTCCACGGCTACGAGTCAGGACGCATCGTTCGCCTGCCGCACGGTGAGTACATCGAAGTTCACGAGCAGCTCTCCGAGTACGAGCGCTGGAAACTCGTCAGCTACACGGACTACAAGCCGTTGATGATTCGCCCTAACGATCAGGGTCGCATCACCTTCGGACAGCGTCTGCGTGCTTCGGCTTCGCGTTGGTTCTTCGAAGACCGCATCGCTCCTGTGTCACAACAGGAGATCGAGCAGTCCAAGGACGAGCACCACTAAGGCTGCTCCCCCGTTCTAACCTGTGTGGGCCTCACCGAATTTCTTTCGGTGGGGCCCACACGGCGTTAACGGGATGATCGACAGCCAATCTAGCGGCCGCGGCAAACCTCAGGTGGCCCTATACCGAACCTGCGATCGCAGCACCGCGTGGCGCCTCTCAAACGGAACCAGCGAGCCTGCGAACCCCACACCGCAGTTCATATTGCGAACACGAAGACCACGGGCCCCGGACGGCCGCTTTCGCCGACTACCCTCTCACCTCAATACTCCAGCAAGAGTCCCCGTAGAGCCTCATCTGCACGACGCGCACGTTTGTCGGCTGCGCGAGAACAAGCGCTGCGGAACGAACAACCCCCGGCTCAACCACCTTCGCGCACACTAGGGCGTTGACTGGTCTACCCCGCTGGTTCCGGGTGGTCCCGGCTGCCCGACTAGCCCGTACTGCCCGGCTATCCCATTCTTCCGGCTATCCCATTCTTCCGGCTATCCCAAGCTCCCGGCTACACCAGACGTCCGGCAATCCCGTGCTTCCGGCAATCCCGTGCTTCCGGCAATCCCGTGCTTCCGGCTAGCCTGAGCTCTCCGGCTACACCGGGCTTCCGAAGCTTCGCTGGATAACGCAGGCTTCCTAGACTTCCCGAGCAGCGCAGGCCGCCCGGGCTGCCCAAGCCGCGAAGCCGCTCCCTCCCGCAGCCGCTAGAGCGCTGAGAGCATCGCGCGAGCGTCAAACCGCGCCGACGACGTTCAGGCCGAGTTCGCGGTCTCACTGTGAATAGGCGCGAGCGTGACGCACTAAGAACACCGCGACTCGTGCCGGAGCGTCGGAAGAGTCTCGCTCAGGCGGCGAGCACAGTGCATCTCGTGGAGGTGTATAAGGACTGCTGACGTCGCTCAGCAACTCGAGTTGGTCCCGCGTCGGGACGGTTACGTCACGGGATAACCCACGGCCTTATGGCGTGCAGATCTCCCGGGGAGATAGCAGAGGCGCAAATGGAGACTCCGATCGCACACGGCCCAGAGACTGTCCTCAGTCGCGAAGCACGCAGCGCGACCCGTGAAGATCAGAGTGGTTAGTCGAAGACACGCTTCAAGAAGTCGGCGGTCGACATGTAACCGATGCGCTCAAAGAAGTCTGCAGAACCACGGCTGGGAACAGTGAGCTGACGCACTCCCCGCTCGAGGCAGACGGCCTCTACCGCTTCAACGAGCCGAGTGCCGATACCGGTGCTTTGGACACTGCTATCCACTACCAGCTCTTGAAGTTGAGCTGAGCTGCCGTTGGTGTGGAGCAGGTGTGCGATGGTCGCAAAGGCGTAGCCGACAACCGCGCCAGCCGGCTGGGCTGCAACGAGCGTGAGGGTGGTCGCCCGATCGTCGACCGCATGAGCGAAAGCAGAATCGAACGCTGCGCGATCCGGGGCGTACTCGGTGCCCAGCTGCTTGAGCAGCTCAAATACCGAAGACGCGTCCTGAACAGTCGCGGGGCGAATCTGCGTCGCGTTAGTGAGCGAAGTATCCGCGGTAGTACTCATACGTCCACCCGACGAGGCTAACGACGAGAATTCCTCCGCCGATGAATGCGATCCATGGTCCGATCGCTACGCCCAAGAATACGAGCGAAGCAGCACCAGCGAGAACGATGGGCCACCAGCTCCAGGGGCTGAAGTGCCCCTGCTCGGCGTCGCCGTCTTCAATGTTGGCATCCAGGCGGTCTTCGGCCAGCTCAGCGCCCTGTGCCTTGTGAACCTTGTCGAGGTAGAAGGCAATCAGAGCCCAGAGCATTCCGCTCAGGAGAAGCGTGAGGGTACCGACCCACTCGACCTGCTGGTGAGCAGCATCGAGGAGCGACCATGCGGTGTACAGCCCGGCCAAGAGGAAGAAGAAGACCGTGAGAATCCAGTAGAGCTTGACGTTTGCATTCATCGGTTACTTCACTTTCTCATCTGCGAGGTCGTAAACGGGAGCTTCAGGAGCATCCTTGCCTGGACCAATTCCAACCGGGATTCCCGCTTCGGGGTGGTTCAAGTCAAATGCTGGGGACTCTGAACGGATCCGAGGGATAGACGTGAAGTTGTGACGAGGCGGCGGGCAGCTCGTTGCCCACTCGAGTGAACGTCCGTAGCCCCACGGGTCATTGACCGTGACCTTGGGCGCCTTGCGGGCCGTCACGTAGACGTTGTAGAGGAACGGGATCATCGAGATCGCGAGAACAAATGCACCGATCGTCGAGACCTGGTTCATCCACGTCACGCCATCTTCTTCAAGATAGGTGCGGTAACGACGCGGCAGCGCGACGACGCCAGCCCAGTGCTGGATGAGGAACGTCATGTGGAAGCCGATGAACAGCAACCAGAAGTGGATCTTTCCCAAGCTCTCGTTGAGCATCTTGCCGGTCCACTTGGGCCACCAGAAGTAGAACCCACTGAACATTGCGAATACAACGGTTCCGAAGACTACGTAGTGGAAGTGAGCTACGACGAAGTACGTGTCAGACACGTGGAAGTCGAGCGGCGGGCTAGCCAGGATGACACCCGTGAGTCCACCGAAGGTGAACGTCACGAGGAATCCGATAGCCCACAACATGGGAGTTTCGAAGGTGATCGAACCGCGCCACATTGTGCCGATCCAGTTGAAGATCTTCACACCCGTTGGCACCGCGATGAGCATTGTCATGAGCGAGAAGAACGGGAGAAGAACAGAACCGGTGACGTACATGTGGTGAGCCCACACCGTGACCGACAGCGCAGCAATCGAGATCGTCGCGTAGATGAGGGTGCTGTAACCGAAGATGGGCTTGCGACTGAAGACCGGGAATACTTCAGAGACGATTCCGAAGAACGGAAGCGCGATGATATACACCTCGGGGTGCCCGAAGAACCAGAAGAGATGCTGCCAGAGCAGAACCCCACCATTTGCCGGGTCATAGATATGACCGTCGAATACGCGATCCATGCCGAGGCCAAACATCGCTGCGGCCAGAACGGGGAACGCCATGAGGATCAGCAGCGACGTCACGAGGGTGTTCCACGTGAAGATCGGCATGCGGAACATGGTCATACCCGGAGCACGCATCGTAATGATCGTGGTAATGAAGTTGACGGCACCAAGAATGGTTCCGAAACCACTCATCGCGAGGCCGAAGACCCAGAGGTTTCCGCCAATTCCCGGCGAGAACGTAGTGCTCGACAGTGGTGCGTACGCGAACCAACCGAAGGATGCCGCACCCTGAGGGGTGAGGAATCCGGCGACCGCGATCAGCGAACCGAAGCTGTAGAGCCAGTAGGCGAACGCGTTCAGACGCGGGAACGCGACGTCAGGAGCACCGATCTGAAGCGGCATCAGAACGTTCGCGAAGCCGGCAAACAGTGGCGTAGCGAACATCAGCAGCATGATCGTGCCGTGCATCGTAAACAACTGGTTGTACTGCTCCCCAGTTGCAACAATCGAGAGACCCGGCTCAAAGAGCTGAGCACGGATGACCAGCGCCATTACACCGCCGAGAAGGAAGTAGAAGAATGACGTGATCAGGTACATGTACCCAATAGTTTTGTGGTCCGTCGAGGTGATCCAGTTCACCATGACGTTGCCCTTACGTTCGACGCTCATGAGCCCTATTCCTCGTCGCTGCTGCCGTTGCCGGGCAAGTTCTGGTTGACGTTGTATTCGAGTCCGATTTGACCCTCGAAGCCGGCGTCGCGCTGGCCCTCGATGTAGTCGTCGTACTCAGCCTGAGACACAACCTTGACGGTGAAGAGCATGAGCGAGTGGTACTCGCCACATAGCTCAGCGCACTTGCCCTGGTACGTGCCTTCCTTAGTGGGGATGAAGTACATGTAGTTGCTCTTGCCGGGGATCATGTCCTTCTTGTAAAGGAAGTCCACCACCCAGAAAGAGTGAACAACGTCGCGAGACTCAATCTTGATCTCGACCTTCTTGTCAACGGGAAGCACCAGCTGAGGAAGGTTGTCGACGTCAACAGTGCCGTCGGGGTTGAAGTCTGCCTGAACACCTGCGCTGTAGACGTTGTCGTCAACGTAGTTGAAGTCCCAAGCCCAACGCTTGCCGATGACCTCGATTGTTACGTCGGGGTTTACCTCGACGCGCTCGATGGCAGCCTGGTCACGCGCAGTGAATGCGAAGAACCCGATGACAAGGATCAGAGGCACGATCGTGTAGAACACTTCGATCGGCATGTTGTAGCGGAGCTGAACGGGTAGCCCGGTCTGTCCACGGCGACGGCGGTAAACAACAGCGGCCCAGATGATGAGGCCCCATGTGATGACACCCACCACGAGCAAGACGATCCACGATGTGACCCACAGCCCGATGATGCGGCTTGTGTGGTTAGTGGTTTCGGGATCTCCCGGGAGCCAGCCCTGCAACTGCTCTTGAGTACAGCCGGTCAGCACCAGCATCGTAACCAGAGCGAGTGGGATCGCTGCCCATCGAATTCGGCGGTTAGAGCGCACCTGTGACCTCTCGAAGAACACGGACTAATACCTTTCCAGTCTATACGCAGCGACAGGGGGTAATGATTACCGCCTCGCCCCGCACAAGCGAAAAGGTGCACCAAATCGGCGCACCTTCTCGCAAAATTGCTATGAAATTAGTGAAAACTGTCGCCGCAGGCGCAGCTGCCTTCGGCATTGGGGTTGTCGATAGTGAACCCCTGCTTCTCAATCGTGTCTTCGAAATCGATGCTCGCACCGTCGAGGTACGGAACGCTCATTTTGTCGACGACAACCTCGACACCGTCGCCGAAGTCTCGGCTGACGTCTCCGTCGAGGAAGCGCTCGTCGAAGTAGAGCTGATAGATGAGCCCTGAGCATCCGCCCGGCTGAACGGCCAAACGAAGACGCAAGTCATCGCGGCCCTCTTGCGACATGAGGCTACGCACCTTGTTCGAGGCAGCCTCGGTCAGCGCAACACCGTGGGTGTCAGTTTCAACAGCGGAATCAGTCATGACGTAATTCTACGCCCGCCGTTCCAACTTTGCGAGCAGCAACGCCTCCGTGAGGATGGCGCGCTTGAAAACCCCGAGGTGGAGCGACTCGTTCGGGCTGTGAGCGCGCGACTCTGGGTCTTCAACCCCGGTGACGAGAATCTGCGCCTCAGGAAAAACTTCGACGAGGTCTGAAATGAACGGGATTGATCCGCCGATCCCCGTCTCGAGAGGTTCGTTGCCCCAGGCCTCGTGCATTGCCGACTTGACGACTTCAACGGCCCATCCACTCGTGTCGACCAAGAACGGGCTGCCCTTGTCGACATCGGAGATCTCGAGGTGGGCGCCAAAGGGTGCGTTTGCTTCGAGATGGTCGCGAAGCGCTACGAATGCCTCCTCGGGATCTTGACCGGGTGCGATTCGGGCGCTCACCTTCACCGTTACGCTCGGCGTAAGAGTGTTGGATGCGTTCATCACGGTAGGAGCGTCGATGCCTGTCACCGTTACCGAGGGCTTGTCCCAGAGCCGGCTCAACACGGTTCCATCACCAATCGACGAAACGCCGTCGAGAAGTCCCGCTTCGTGGCGCAGCTTCTCTTCGCTGTACTCGGGGGTCTGCGATTCGCGACTAGTGAGTCCCTCCACCGCGACCGCGCCGTCTTCGCCATGAAGCGTCGCAAGCAGCTTGATTGCCGCGAGCATCGCATCCGGAACCGCTCCCCCAAACATGCCAGAGTGCGAGGCGTGCGCCAGAGTGGATACCTTGAGCTTGAACGTCACGTTACCGCGCAGTCCAACTGTCAGCGACGGGGTATTGATATCCCAGTTGTCCGAGTCGGCAACCACGATAACGTCGGCCGCAAGCTTCTCGCGGTTCTCCGTGATGAAGTTCGCGAACGAGCGAGAGCCAAACTCCTCTTCGCCCTCGAAGAACGCTACGAGACCGAGATCAAAGTCGGTTCCGACTGTCTCCACAAAAGCCCGAATCGCTGCGACGTGCGCCATGATTCCGGCCTTATCGTCAGCCGCACCACGGCCGTACAGGCGGTCGCCGCGCACTGTGGGCTCGAAGGGAGGCGAATCCCAGTCTTCATCGTGGCCAGGAGGCTGAACGTCGTGGTGGGCGTAGAGCAAGATCGTGGGCTTACCGTTCTTGGCCTTCCGAGTTGCCAAAACCGCGGGATGCCCCAGCGTGTCACCCTCGATCGGCGCTCGCGCAAGCTCGACGGTCTCGAAAACACCAATGCCCTCGATCAGCGCTTTGGCCGCTTCCGCGCTGCGCTTGACTTGGTCTGCGTCGAAGCCATCCCACGATACTGAGGGGATGCGAACGAGAGCCCCGAGCTCGGCAACGGTGGCCGGCAGAGCCGCTTCCACTGCCTCGGTAAGGGGAACGAGCAGAGGGTCGGGAGTCGTCGACGCTGACGTCGGCTGCGGCGTGTGAGTCATACGAGTAATCTTAGATCGACACCAACGCAAGGAACCCCGTGGCAAAAACATCTTCGACAGATAACACCCCCACTCCCGAGAACTCCGACGAACTCGACAGCGTCACCTCGGGCAAGGGACGCCCTACCCCCACTCGCAAGGAACGCGAAGCCGCAAACTTGCGCCCTCTCGTCTCCAATGACCGCAAAGAAGCGCGTCGCGCAGCTCGCACTCAAATGCAGGCAGAGCGCGAACGAGCCCGCATTGGAATGGCGAACGGCGAAGAAAAGTACCTTCCGATTCGTGACCGCGGACCGCAGAAGCGTTTCGTCCGTGACTACGTCGATGCGCGCTTCAACGTAGGCGAACTGCTGGTGCCGATGATGTTCGCTGTAATCATCATGACCTTCTTCCCGCAGCCCGAGGTGCAGGTCATCGGCCTCATGGCGCTGTGGGGCTTCTTCCTTGTCGCCACTCTCGACGCCGTACTGCTCGGACTTCGACTGCGCAAGAAGATCAACGAGAAGTTTGGCGAGTCTCGCGCCGAACGCGTCCGCTGGTACGCCGCAATGCGCTCTCTCCAGCTGCGCATCATGCGTCTTCCCAAGCCGCAGGTTAAGCGCGGCGAGTTCCCGGCCTAAGGTTCTTTCATTCGAACGGCGCCGCGCGTGAGAACCCTCGCGTGGTGCCGTTCAACGGCGTCGCCGTAGCGGGCGTCGTCGTAGCGAGGCGACCTCAGCGCTGCGCTGCTAGGCGCCCTCTGAACGCATCAGTTTCGCGAGCTTCGAGTTGATCGACCGCGCCCAGAACGGGCCGCGGTAGATGAACCCGGTGTAACCCTGCACGAGCGTGGCTCCTTCACGAAGCCGCTCGGCAACGTCTTCGGCGGTCTCGACTCCGCCGACGGAGATTACACAGAACTCTGAGGGCACGACCGCCCGGATGATGCGAAGCAGTTCGAGAGAACGCGCCGCGACCGGCTTGCCCGATACTCCCCCGGCCCCGGCGGCGGCGACCGTCTCGGCGGGCGTTGAGAGACCTTCACGGGAGAGCGTCGTGTTCGTCGCGATGATGCCATCGAGTTCGTCGACAGCGAGACGCGCGATCGCGCGAGCTTCGTCGTCCGTCACGTCGGGAGCGATCTTTACGAGAACCGGTGTTTGGCCCGCCGCCGACTTAACTGCGGTGAGCAAAGGCTTGAGCTTGTCGATCTCTTGGAGCCCTCGGAGACCGGGCGTGTTGGGTGAGCTGACGTTGACGACGAGATAGTCAGCAAGCGGCGCTAATGCCCGAGCACTCGTGAGGTAGTCCGCCACCGCATCGTCGACCGCGACCACTCGCGACTTGCCGATGTTGACACCAATGATTGGTCGGCCTGCTCGGCGACGAGCACGCTCGATCACGTGGGCGGCTCGAATCGCTCCGGCGTTATTGAAGCCCATACGGTTGATGACGCCACGATCTGCCACGAGACGGAACAGGCGAGGCTTCGGGTTACCCGGTTGCGGCAACGCCGTGATCGTGCCGACCTCCACGTGGCTGAAGCCCAGCTGACCCAGCCCCTGAATACCCACACCAGATTTGTCGAACCCGGCAGCGACACCAAAAGGCGAGTCGAAGGTAAGCCCCAGAGTCTCTACGCGCAAAGAGGGATCAACCGGACGCTGCAACAGCTTTCCCACGCCAACTACGGGCAGCGCACGAATCACTGAGAACGCCAACGAGTGCGCGAACTCTGGATCGAGTCGCTTGAGAACAGTGCGGAAGAAAATGTCGTACATGGCTAACGGTGCTCTCAGCGGTAGAAGGTGGGGAGAATCAACAAGTCACCGTGGCGACTACGAAGCGGTGCCGTGGTCGAGACGAAGTTGGTTGATTGCGGCGTCAAAGTCGTCGAGCGAGTCAAACGCTTGATAGACGCTAGCGAAACGGAGGTACGCGACCTCATCGAGATCACGCAACGGCGAAAGAATCGCGAGACCAATCTCATTGGCGTCGATCTGAGCCGCACCCGTTGCGCGAATCGCTTCTTCGACCTTCTGGGCGAGCACGGCCAAATCGGTATCGGTGACAGGGCGCCCCTGGCACGCTTTGCGTACGCCACTGACGATCTTCTCGCGACTAAATGATTCCACGACGCCGTTGCGCTTGATCACGTTCAACGATGCGGTCTCGGTGGTGGAGAAACGGCGGCCACACTCGGGGCACTGGCGACGACGACGAATCGAAAGGCCGTCGTCACTGGTTCGTGAGTCGACAACCCTGCTGTCAGGATGCCTGCAAAAAGGGCAATACATAGTTCCTCAAGAGTACCCGGTTAGCGATCGGTGAACCGCTTACTCACAGCCGAGCCGTGAGCCGGGAGATCCTCAGCGGTACTGAGCGCCACGATGTGGGGCTCAAGCGCACGCAAAGCGTCGTGGCTGTAGCGAATAACCTGCTGCGGACGCAGGAACGTGTACGCGCCGAGGCCGGATGAGAAGCGCGACTGGCCACCGGTAGGGAGTACGTGATTCGAGCCGGCGAGGTAATCGCCCAAACTGACGGGTGACTGGTCACCGAGGAAGATTGCTCCGGCGTTATCGATCATGTCGAGTACCGCCCCCGATTCTTCCGTCTGGATTTCGAGGTGCTCGGGACCGTAAGCGTTACTGAGCGCAGCAGCGGCAGCCATGTCGCTAACCAAAACAATCGCCG
The DNA here is from genome assembly GCF_059767345.1 of Salinibacterium sp. VpJ6. Taxonomy (NCBI): domain Bacteria; kingdom Bacillati; phylum Actinomycetota; class Actinomycetes; order Micrococcales; family Microbacteriaceae; genus Salinibacterium; species Salinibacterium sp. VpJ6. The sequence continues at coordinate 134,686 of NZ_JBSOQL010000001.1, read as the reverse complement.
ATTGCTGCCCGTCGAGAGCCACGGAGGCGCGCTGAGAGTGCGGCGTTGCGGCCAGCTGTTCAGCAAGGTGCGTTCGCACGGCATCCGCTAGTTCTTCGGAATCGGTGACGAGAACGGCAGCGGCAAGCTCATCGTGCTCTGCCTGGCTCAGTAAGTCTGCAGCGACGAGGCGGGGATCGGCCGAGCCGTCCGCAATGATCAAGATCTCGGTGGGACCAGCTTCGGAGTCGATGCCGACTACACCACGCACGGCACGCTTGGCTGCGGCAACGTACACGTTGCCCGGGCCCGTAATGATGTCAACGGGGTCGAGACCAAGCTCCTGAACGCCGTAGGCGAAGGCACCAATAGCACCCGCGCCACCCATGGCATAAACCTCGTCCACGCCGAGCAGACCGGCCGCACCCAAAATCGTGGGGTGCACTGCTCCCCCGAAACTACGCTGCGGCGGGGAGGCTAAGGCGACCGATGAAACGCCAGCGATCTGGGCAGGAACGACATTCATGATCACGCTCGAGGGATAAACAGCCTTGCCACCGGGTACGTAAAGACCCACACGGTTGACCGGCTGCCAGCGCTGAACAATCTCTGCCCCGTCGCCCAGCTGCGTCATCATGGGCGGCGGCACTTGGGCCTTGCTCGCCGTGCGCACACGGTCAATCGCCAGCTCGAGGGCCTCGCGAACGGATGGCTCAAGGGCACGAGTTGCTCGAGTGATCTCGTCGGCGTGAATTCGTACGCGCGCAGGAAGAACGCCGTCAAGGCGCTCGGCCTGGTCAAGAAGAGCTTGCTCGCCGTGCTCCCTCACATCGTTGATGAGCTGGATCGCAGCGGCAGAGGCCACCGACACATCCATTTGGGCACGCGGGATGACACGAGAGAGTTCCGCACGGCTCAGAGCAGCGGACCGGAGATCAATAGTATTCAGCGACATGGCTTGACCATGCTAGTTCTTTCTCTGCTTGGAATTCGCCTTGGGCAATTAGGGTTGAGGTGAGCATATGGATAATTCAGACGTAGCAAACGGAATCGACGCCTTCAAGGTTGCCTTCAGGCGCCATGCCGCGGGTGTTGCCGCCATCACATCAGTCGCCCCGGACGGTCACCCGGTGGGGTTCACCGCGACCTCTCTTGCGTCGCTCGCAGCCGTGCCACCCATGGCGACGTTCAACATGGCGCAAGTGTCGAGCTCGTGGCCCGCAATCACTGTCGGGAACCAGATCGCTATCCACATGCTGGGCCCCCACAGCCGCCACCTTGCCGAAACTATGGCCGCCGACCACGACCTACGATTCGTGGGAGACCACTGGAAGCCCACCGAGAGCGGACTCCCCCTGCTGGAAGGCGCGACCGCAGTCATGATCGGGCGCATCGTTGACGTGCATCCGGTGCACAACAACGCCGTTGTTGTAGTCGAGATCGAGCATGGCATCCTCGGCGACGAAGACGAAGCACTGCTGTACCACGAGCGCACCTATATGCGGCCGATAGAGCTGGAGCACGAATCGCCTAGCGTCTAGCTACCGGAAGCAGTCGCGCCCCGGTGGCCACGATTGAGCGGACTACCGAAGTAGTCCGCAATCAGCCGAGCGAACCCGGCCCCAGCAGAGACTTCACTTCGCCATAGAGATCAGCGGAGACCTTTACTCGGTATGGGAGTTCGAACACCCGCGCGACATCGCCGCGAACGAGGCGCAAGCGCACTTCGACATCACCAGCGTGCCGGATGAGAACCTCGCCTAAGCCCGACACAACATCCGTCGTTGCCCGTTGTTCTTTCACCGTGAGCACGATCGGCCCCGAGCCCAAGCTGGGCCCTAGATCAGGCGAGAACATACTCACGGCGTGAAGGTTCATGCCGTCGTCACGTGCGCTCGCTCGACCGCGCACCACGACGATGGAGTCATTGACTAGCCCAGGTGCAAATTCTTGATACGTCTTGCCCAAGAACATAACGTCGATCTCGCCCGCAAAGTCTTCTACCGTGACGATGCCGTACTGATTTCCGCTGTTGCGGGCAACTCGATGTTGCACGCTCGTCACGAGACCAGCAATGGAAACGTGCTCGCCATCGGCGACCGCGTCCCCCGACAACACCTCGGTGATCGTAAAGTCCTGATGCTTGGCAAGCTGAAGCTCGAGGCCGGACAGCGGATGATCGGAGACATAGAGCCCGAGCATCTCGCGCTCGAAGGCCAGCTTGTCGCGTTTCGACCATTCCGGGCGGTCAGGATCACCGTCGTCATCCTCGTCGAAATCGAAGATTCCCCCGAAGAGATCAACTTGACCGTTCGCCTCATTGCGCTTGAGGCTCACCGCGGAGTCGCAAGCACCCTCGTGAATTTCGAGCAATCCGCGGCGCGTTGCGCCCAAGGAGTCGAACGCTCCCGACTTGATCAAGGACTCCACGGTGCGCTTGTTGGCGACCTGAATCGATACCTTGCGCAAGAAATCATGGAACGACTCGAAACGACCCTTTTCGGTGCGCGCGCGCACAATCTGCTCCACGACGGCGGCACCGACGTTACGCACTGCACCGAGGCCGAAGCGGATGTCGCCGGCGACGGCGGTGAAGTTGACGGTCGACTCATTGACGTCTGGCGCCAGCACCTTGATGCCCATGCGCCGACACTCGCTCAAGTACATACCGAGTTTGTCTTTGGAGTCGCCGACGCTGGTGAGAAGCGCCGCCATATATTCGGCCGGGTAGTTGGCCTTGAGATAGGCAGTCCAATAGCTGAGAACGCCGTAGCCCGCACTGTGCGCCTTGTTGAAGGCGTAGTCGGCGAACGGCATGAGCGTTTCCCACAGCACCTTGACGGCTTCTTTGCTGTAGCCGTTGTTTTGCATGCCGGCTTCGAAGCCGAGGAACTGCTTGTCGAGCTCTTCCTTCTTCTTCTTACCCATGGCGCGGCGCAGAACGTCGGCTTGACCGAGGCTGAAGCCAGCAACCTTTTGGGCAACCGACATCACTTGTTCTTGGTACACGATCAGGCCGAATGTTGTGCCAAGAATCTCGCGCAGGGGCTCTTCAAGCTCGGAGTGAATGGCATCGATGCCTTCAAGACCGTTCTTACGAAGCGCGTACTTGGTGTGCGAGTTCATTCCCATGGGACCTGGACGGTACAGGGCAATTACCGCAGAAATATCTTCGAAGTTGGTGGGTTTCAGTTGCTTGAGCAGGGCACGCATTGGCCCGCCGTCGAGCTGGAATACGCCGAGGGTGTCTCCTCGCGCAAGCAAGTCATAGGTCTTTTGGTCCGCATCCAGATCGAGATCTTCGATGATGAGCGGGGACCCGGTATTGGCCTCAATCATCTTGAGCGCATCTTCAATAACCGTGAGGTTTCGAAGACCCAAGAAGTCCATCTTGATCAGGCCAAGGCTCTCCAGCGGTGGCTGGTCGAACTGAGTGATGATCGCGCCATCATCTTCTCGGCGCATGATCGGCAGCACATCGAGCAGTGGCTCAGCCGAGAGGACTACACCGGCGGCGTGAACTCCCCATTGGCGTTTCAGCCCCTCAAGGCCAACAGCGGTCTCGAACACTTTCGCGGCTTCGTGATCAGTATCAACAATGCCCCGGATGTCGGCGGCCTCTTTGTACCGCGCAGCGTCCTTGTTGCGCACATCACCGAGCGAAATATCTTTACCCATGATGGCCGGAGGCATCGCCTTGGTGAGCTTCTCGCCCACCGAATACGGCATACCCAGCACGCGCGCCGAGTCTTTCAGCGCTTGCTTGGCCTTAATCGTTCCATACGTGACAATTTGAGCTACTCGGTCGTCGCCGTACTTATCGGTGACGTAGCGAATCACTTCACCGCGTCGGCGATCGTCGAAGTCGACGTCGACATCGGGCATCGAGACACGTTCAGGGTTGAGGAACCGCTCGAAAATCAAGCCGTGCGCGAGCGGGTCAAGTTCGGTGATCCCGACCGCATAGGAGGCCATGGAACCGGCAGCGGAGCCACGACCAGGTCCCACACGGATACCCTGCGACTTGGCCCACTGGATGAAGTCGGCAACCACGAGGAAGTAGCCGGGGAAGCCCATCTGCTGAATAACATCGACTTCGTACTTGGCTTGCGCCAAATGCGCTTCGGATGGCGCGTTGTTGAAGCGCTTATTCATGCCGCGCGCGACTTCTTTTTCAAACCAGGTCGCTTCGGTCTCCCCTTCGGGAACCGGGAAGCGCGGCATCAAGTCACGGCCTTCAAAGTTAATCTCGCTGCGCTCAGCGATCAACAGAGTGTTGTTACACGCCTCGGGATGCTCGCGAAACAACGAACGCATTTCTGCTGCCGACTTGAGGTAGAACTCGTTGGAGTCGAACTTGAAACGGTTGGGGTCGTCAAGCGTTGAGGCCGACTGTACACACAGCAGCGCTGCGTGAGCGGTGGCATCGTGAGCATGCGTGTAGTGCAGGTCGTTGGTGGCCAGCAACGGCATATCGAGCTCTTTAGCGAGCTTGATGAGATCGAGCATCGTGCGTCGCTCAATGTCGATGCCGTGATCCATGACTTCGGCAAAGAAGTTCTCTTTGCCGAAGATATCTTGGAACTCAGCGGCCGCTTGACGCGCCTCGTCGTAGAGCCCCAAGCGGAGTTTGGTTTGCACCTCGCCACCGACGCAACCCGTGGTGGCGATGATGCCCTTGGAGTACTGACTCAGCAGTTCACGGTCCATACGGGGCTTGAAATAGAAACCCTCGATGGAGGCGCGCGACGAGAGACGGAAGAGGTTATGCATTCCCTCGTTGTTTTGAGAAAGCAACGTCATGTGGGTGTAGGCACCGCTACCACCAACATCGTCGCGAGCTTGGTCGCTACGACCCCAACGAACTCGGGTCTTATCGCCGCGTGCCGTACCCGGTGTTACGTAGGCTTCCGTACCGATAATCGGCTTGATACCTTTGGCCGTTGCCTGTTTCCAGAAGTCGTAGGCGCCGAACATGTTGCCATGGTCGGTGATTGCAATTGCAGGCATTCCCTGCTCGACAGCGGCATCCAACAGCGGTCCGACGCGGGCAGCGCCGTCGAGCATCGAGTACTCACTGTGAACGTGCAAATGCACAAACGAGTCGTTATTAGCAGCCACAGACACTCCGAATTCTTTCGAAATCTAGCCTAAGCCAGCACCCCAGACGGACTCTAACTGACGCGCCCTAGTCGGCCCGAAGCACCTCAAGTGCGGCCTGAAGGTCGGCCGGATACGGCGACTCGAACGTGACCTGTTCGCCCGTGGCAGGATGGGCAAATCCCAGCTTGTGAGCGTGCAACCACTGGCGCGTGAGCCCCAGTCGAGACGAGATAGTGGGATCGGCGCCGTACATGGTGTCTCCGACGCACGGATGCCGTTGTGCGGCCATGTGAACACGAATTTGGTGCGTTCGCCCTGTTTCGAGGTGCACTTCAACAAGCGCCGCCGAGGGAAATGCTTCGAGTGTCTCGTAGTGAGTAATCGAGTCTTTGCCGCCGGCAACGACTGCGAACTTCCAACTCGATCCCGGATGACGACCGATCGGTGCGTCGATAGTTCCGGCGAGCGGATCGGGATGTCCCTGCACGATGGAGTGGTAAATCTTGCTGACCTCGCGGTCGTGGAACGCACGCTTGAGCGCCGTGTAGGCGATTTCAGACTTCGCAACGACCATGAGTCCACTCGTGCCCGCGTCGAGGCGGTGAACGATTCCGGCGCGTTCAGCCGCACCCGAGGTGGAGATCCGGTAGCCGGCGCCCGCAAGAGCACCGAGAACAGTGACGCCGTCCCAACCGATGGAAGGATGCGCGGCAACACCCGCAGGCTTGTCGATCACGACAATGTGCTCATCGTCATAGATGATGCCCAGAGTGTCGAGCACGACTGGCACGATCTGCGGCTCGGTCTTTGATACCCACGACACCTCAAGCCATGCACCGGCAGCGAGCCGGTCGGACTTGCCCACCGTCGAACCGTCCATGGTGACGCCACCACCGGCAGCTACCTCAGCAGCGAAAGTACGGGAAAACCCCAACAACTTGGCGAGAGCGGCATCAACCCGTTGCCCCGCGAGGCCCTCGGGAACCGGCAAGCTTCGAGTTTCCACTGATGCTCCTTGATAGTTATGACGAACGGTGTGACGCCAGACTCCCCCGGCTTCGCCGACTGGGGTGCGAACACAGCAAAAGCCGCCAGCGGCGGTGGAGCCTAAGCTCGCACCGACCGACTGACGGCCACTGCAGAAAAACTAGCTACCGGAGAAACCCGAAAAGCTGGCCGGAGGCTGCTGTGCCGACTGAGGCGCAGCGAAGTCTTCGGGGGTGAGGTGACCAGAGGGCTGCGAGACCGGAGCCTGACCCTGCTGAGCGGACTCTTGAAGCGAAGGACCACCGGCGGTGACGAGGCTCGACGAGTCGAGCTCGTGCAGTTGGTCTTCGATGTAGCTCTTGAGCTTCTCGCGGTACTCGCGCTCGAAATTACGCAGCGATTCGATGCGAGCTTCGAGAGCTTCGCGCTCCTGCTTGAGAACTCCGAGCTGTTCGCGCTGCTTAGCCTCAACCTGAGCAGTGATCTCAGCCGCAGCCGACTTGCTCTCGGCGAGAATCTCGGCAGCAGATACCTGCCCCTCTGCCACGATTTCAGCGGCGGACGCCTGACCCTCAGCAATGAGAGCGTCACGCTTCTGCACACCCTCACGGACGTGCTCCTCGTGGAGACGACGCGCGAGCTGAAGAAGGTTGTTGGTGCTGCTCGCGTCGTCAAGAACTGACGACACAGGCTCGGGAGCGGCGACGGCCGGAGCCGGCGCACTCTCGATTGCAGCGGGAGCCGGAGCAGCAATTGCTGCCGGCGCAGGAGCCGCGGCAGCTGCGCTACCGGCGGACTGCTGAAGTTCAGTCGCCCGAGCTTCAGCCGCACTCAAGCGCTGACGAAGCTCGTCATTTTCTTGGTTAAGTCGGCGCAACTCAACAACGACCTCGTCGAGAAAATCGTCGACGTCATCTTGGTCGTATCCCTCACGGAATTTTGTTGATTCAAACCGCTTGTTGACCACGTCTTCTGGAGTCAAAGCCATTGCCGCCACCTCTAAAACTTTCTTTCAACGTATACACAACGTTCAACATTCGCGTCACGATCGTACTGACGGAACCTGATTAGTTGCCGCATGCTCTCTGACAAGAGTACATCGGCAGTCGCTAGTTCTAAAAGCCCCGCAATATGGAGGTAAGAATTATGCACACGAGCATGACGAGCATCCACGATAGATCGAGCGCTCCGTTGCCGATTCTCACCATTGGCACGATCTTGCGGACCGCCTTGATCGGAGGATCAGTAATCGTGAAGACAAGCTCGGAAAGCACAAGACCGACGCCGCTGGGGCGCCATCCTCGAGCAAAAACGACGACGAGGTCGAGGATGAATCGCGCCCACATCGTAAACATGAACAAAGTGATGGCGTAGTAAGCCACCAGGGCAATAACAGAAACGGGATTCACCCCTCTAGGTTAGCGGGCTGTGAAGGGCCCGCCGCGCAGCGGGCTACTGGCCGAAGAAGGAGGCGTCGACGTCGGACTCGACCTCGGCCTGCTCGCCGCTGACAGCAACGTGGGCGGGAGACAGCAGGAAGACCTTGCTCGTCACACGCTCAATCTTGCCGTAGAGACCGAGTGAGAGTCCGCTAGCGAAGTCGACCAAGCGACGCGCATCCGGCTCACTCATCTGCGACAGGTTAATGATGACGGGGATGCCTTCACGGAAGTTTTCCGCGATCAGCTGAGCGTCCTTGTACTGGCGCGGGTGCACCGTCAAAATCTCGTTCATCTCTGCCTCCGCAGTGCTGGGCACAGCACGACGCAACGGGGTAACCGGCGCGCGGTTAGAGCTCGCTGGAGCCGGTGCTGCTGCGACAGGGGCAACCGGCGCGGCTGGCGCAGTCGTTCCCTGCTCGTACTCGTAGTCCTCATCGGCGAGGCCGAGGTAGACCATTGTCTTGCGCAGTGGGTTGGCCATGATAATCCTCCGAATGGTGAAGCTTCTGCTTCGAGATTAACCATGGTCGGGTCGATTTCCCGTGATTGCCGTGCCAATGCGTAGGTGTGTCGCGCCTTCGCTGATCGCTTCGACGAAGTCGCCAGACATGCCCATCGAAAGGGCAGAGGCATCCGGATGCTGCAGCTGCACGCGCTCGGAGAGACCCCTCAACGCGGCGAACGCCGGCCGCGGGTCTTCGCCTAAGGGAGCGACGCCCATGATGCCGCACAGGCGGAGCCCTGGAGCCGCGGCGACACGATCGGCGAAGGCCTCAAGGTCAGCCGCGACAACGCCACCGCGACCATGGTCATCAGTGAGATTGACCTGCACGAACGCATCAATTGGCGTCTCGGCCTCATCGTTCGCCAGGGCGGTAATGAGCGAATCACGATCAATAGAATGAATCGATTGACAGTAGGCACGAACTTGCCGTGCCTTCTTGCTTTGGAGCTGGCCAACGAAATTCCATCGCAAGTCGAGATCAGCCAGTTCAGCTGCTTTCGCTTGCGCCTCCTGATGTCTGTTCTCGCCGACATCACAAACACCAAGCCCGTGCAGCTCGCGCACGAGACTCGCTGGGTGGAATTTGGTGATTACGATGCGAGTGATGGACGACAGATCGCGGGATGCCGCACGTGCGGCATCCGCGATCCTGTCGTCGACCTCTGCAAGTCGTTCGCCCAACGGAGTTAGGTCGACCATCGTGACTACTTCAGGAAGTCAGGAACGTCGAGATCATTGTCGTTCTCGTCGTCATCGTCAAAGCTGCGGTCGATCGGCGTTGCCGGAACGACACTCGGCTGCGACTTCCAGTCAGTGTCCCTCGTCGACGCGGAGTCATCCGCTGCAATGTGCTCGGCCGGGGGCTCGGGCACAACGTAGTTCGTACGACGACCTTCTACGGGCTTAGCCGAGGGCTCTCCCCCGTCGAAGCCGGCAGCGATCACCGTTACGCGCACCTCATCACCGAGAGTGTCGTCAATGACGGCACCGAAGATGATGTTGGCTTCACGATGGACGGCCTCTTGAACGAGACGCGCGGCATCGTTGATCTCAAAGATACCGAGGTTGGATCCGCCCTGAATGGAGAGCAGCACACCGTGCGCTCCATCGATGCTGGCTTCGAGCAACGGGGAGGCAACAGCCAACTCAGCCGCTTTTATGGCCCGGTCGGCCCCGCGTGATGAGCCAATGCCCATCAGCGCAGAACCAGCACCCTGCATAACCGACTTGACGTCGGCGAAGTCGAGGTTGATCAGACCCGGGGTCGTGATCAGGTCGGTGATGCCCTGAACGCCGGCGAGAAGCACCTGGTCAGCGGTCGAGAAAGCCTCGAGCATGCTGATGCCACGGTCGCTGATCTCGAGAAGGCGATCGTTGGGAACGACGATGAGGGTGTCGACCTCGTTCTTGAGAGTCTCGACACCGATTTCGGCCTGAGATGAACGGCGCTTGCCCTCGAAGCCGAAGGGCTTCGTAACGACACCGATCGTGAGTGCACCGATCGACTTAGCGATACGGGCGACTACGGGGGCGCCACCGGTACCGGTTCCACCACCCTCTCCGGCCGTGACGAAGACCATGTCAGCACCCGCAAGTGCTTCTTCGATCTCTTCGGCGTGATCTTCGGCGGCACGACGGCCGACCTCGGGGTCAGCGCCGGCTCCAAGTCCGCGGGTTAGTTCGCGACCGACGTCAAGCTTCACGTCGGCGTCGCTCATAAGCAGCGCCTGGGCGTCGGTATTGATCGCAATAAACTCGACGCCTCGCAGGCCGAGCTCGATCATTCGGTTGACGGCGTTCACGCCACCGCCACCGATGCCGACTACCTTGATGACTGCGAGGTAGTTCTGGTTTGATGTCACTTTCGGCCTCCACTGGAAACTATCAACCTCGACTTGAGGTTTAAAGTTATGCTCAGTATGTATTTCTTTTGTTGAGAGTATGCGGATAGCGCCCCACACGGATGCACCGTGAGCCGCGTGTCGGAAAGTGTTCAGCCAAATCGGGGCACAGCGCACCGCACCAAAGGCGCGGCGCTAGCTGGGACGGAAAATTCCGTTGCTGGGAGCCGATACATCGAACTCGCCGGCCTCGGCAGGATCCCGCTGAGAAATGAGAGCTTCGAGCAGCGCAGCCTTGCGCGCCGAGTCGCTTGCGCTTCCCCACACCACACGCTGGCCCACGCCGGAAAGCACGAACGACACGTCGTCCTTCGTTGTCGCTGACACACTCTCCACGCGAGCACGAAGATCAGCGGGCAGTGCGAGCAACACTTCAGTGACCGCCGCAAATGCGGGGCTAGCCGTATCCGCTCCCCCGATGTCGACGAGCGGAACACCTGCGATGCGCTCGGCCGATTCCTGGATCGTAATGCCGGCCGGGTCCACGAGAGTGAAGACTCCGTCGATTTTTACCGAACCGATCGGCTCACGTTCGACGATGTGAACCAGAAGGGTATCCGGGGGCACGATTTCGGTCACGTAGCTGCGGATCAAAGGGAATACCGAGAGCTCGGTATTGATGGCGTCAAAGTCGAGCAGCGCGAGCGGCGTTCCCTCTTGAGTCTCTACCGCTGCTTGGATCTCAGCAGGATCAATACGGTTCGTGCCGTCGACGATCACGGTGCGCAGAGCCAAAATGGGCGAGAAAACAGCGACCGCGATGAGCCCGAGGAGAACAGCGACAAGAGCTGCAATCGAGAGCAGCGTGTATTTGCGAGTGCGAGCTCGACGAGTGAATCGACGCAGCTCAGCCTTCTCTGCCCGTCGTCGATCGCGCGCGGCACGACGAAGCTGCCGCTTGGCGACCACATCAGGACTCGGTTCTGCGCGGCTGAGCCGAAAACGGCTGGGCTCCCGTGGAGTGCGCGGTGCTTTCCTCACGGCGGTCGGAGTGCTCGCCTCGCGCGCGGCACTCGGCGCTGGGGCGCGCGTGGCGGTGGGAGAACTGACCTTCGGCGCACGCGACGCCCGCAGTTTCTTCGAGGAAACCGCACTGTCGCCACCTGTTGCACCCGAATCGGCAGCACCGCGCTTACGACGTGGCTTTGCCGATGCGGGGTCGGGCTGTTGCGCAGCCTTATCGAATCCTTCAGGCCTCTTCACTCGGCACCTGATCTGCCCCGGGCGCGGCGTGCCCAGCCCCGCCGGAACGGCGATCGATTGCGGAGATGAGCTGCGGAATGATGCGATACACATCGCCACAGCTCAACGTCATCACGATGTCGCCCTCGCGAGCGACCTCGGCGACGCGCTGCGCGGCCAACTCCCAATCGGGAACAAAATCAACGCGCGTCGAGTCAACAAAGCGCGATGACACGAGCTCGCCGGTGACTCCCGGAATCGGGTCTTCGCGCGCTCCGAAAACATCGAGCACTACCGTGTGATCGGCAAGTCGCTCATACACTTCGGCAAACTCGGATGCCATATCGCGCGTGCGACTGAACAAGTGCGGCTGGTGAACGGCAATCAATCGCCCCTCGCCGACAACGCTGCGAGCCCCACTCAGCGCGGCTTCCACCTCGGTGGGGTGGTGGGCGTAGTCGTCGTACACACTGACGCCATCGACCACCGCGTGCAGCTCAAAGCGGCGCTGAGTACCCGCGAAAGTGGAAACCGCATCGATAGCAGCGCCCAGCTCGTGGCCAAGCCCGATCAGCACGGCAATGGCGCCCGTGGCGTTTATGGCGTTGTGGCGGCCAGGGACGGCGAGTTGAACTCGCTCTTCGCGACCGTCGACAACGATCGTGAAGGCCACCGGCCCTTGAGACGTAATCGAGTGAATGCGAACCGTGGCATCCGCCGCTTCACCGAACGTGACGACGTTGTCGTGTTCAAGGCGCTGAGTTACGCGCACCGCTCCAGCATCATCACTCGACACCACCACTGCTTCCGTCGCCTTGGCAGCGAACTCAACGAACGCGTCATCGAACGCTTCGTGCGAGCCATAGTGGTCAAGGTGATCGGCGTCCACATTCGTAATGAGGGCGATCGCTGTGGAGTACAGCAAGAACGAGCCATCGGACTCGTCGGCTTCGACAACAAAGATGTCATCGGTGCCTGAGCCCGAGCTCGTACCCAATCCCTGGATAATGCCGCCGTTGACGAAGCTCGGCGATGCACCAAGTTCACGGAGCGCGGTGATAATCATTCCCGTGGACGTTGTCTTGCCGTGTGCGCCCGCAACAGCAATCAGTCGATCGCTACCGACCAGCCACGCTAGGGCCTGGGAACGGTGCAGAACCGGGATGCCGCGCTCAACCGCAGCGACGTACTCAGGGTTATCGGGCCAGAGCGCACCCGTGTAGACGAGAGCCTCAGCATCACCGAGGTTTGCGGCGTTGTGCCCGATAGCAATTGTGGCGCCGGCGGCGCGCAGCGACTCGACGTTGGCGTTCGCTGCGCGGTCTGAGCCTGTCACCGTAATTCCGGCATCCAAGAACATGCGGGCGATTCCGCTCATTCCTGAGCCACCCACCCCGACGAAGTGCGCCGAGCGCAAGGGTCCGGGCAGCGGCATAGACAAATCGGGGAAGATCATGATGTCAATGGTAGATCGCGCGAGAGGGCCAGATCGACGAGCTCGAGCATCCGGTCGGTTCCGTCAAGAGAACCCACCGTGGATGCGCGGGCTGCCATGTCAGCGATGAGTGCCCGTTTACGCAGCATGGGCACGAGCTCGGAGCTCACCCACTGGGGAACAAACTGGCTGTCCGCGACAAGAATGGCGGCGCCCGCATCTACAGCGGTGCGAGCGTTGTACTTCTGCTCGCCGTTGCCGACCGGGTAAGGAACATAGATTGCCGGGATGCCCAGTCCAGTGAGCTCCGCCACCGTCGAGGTGCCTGCGCGTGCGATCGCCAGGTCCGCAGCCGCGAGAGCCAGTTCCATCCGGTCGCAATATTTGACGACCACATACCCGGGGAGTTGAGGGTCCTCCACGGCATCGCGGTACTCCCCCGTGATGTGGAGCACTTGCCAGCCGGCGCCGAGAATGCGGGTGATTGACGCCGCAATCGTGTCATTGATGCGCTTGGCGCCTGAGGATCCGCCCGTCACGAGCAGCGTCGGCTTCTGGGGGTCGAGCCCGAAGAACGGGTCAGCCTCGGTGCGGGCGGCGAAACGATCGAGTGTCTCGATTTCTGCGCGCAACGGCATTCCTACGACCACGCCGCCACGGATGGGCGTGCGGTCGAAAGCAGTACCAACGAACGGGGTGAAAAACGATCCCAGGCGGTTGGCAATGCCCGGACGGCTATTTGCCTCGTGGATAACGAGCGGAATCTTGGCCTTGCGCGCCCCCAGATAGGCGGGTGCAGCGACGTAGCCGCCGAAACCGATGACAACATCCACCTGACGTTCGGTGATGATCTCGACCACTTCGTCGATCGTTGCGCGAAGGCGAGCAGGAAACTTCAGCGCGGCACGGTTGGGCCGACGCGGGAATGGGAGCTTCGCAATCGTGAGCAGTTCGAAACCGCGCTCGGGCACCAAACGCGCCTCAAGCCCTTCTTCGGTGCCCAAGACCAACACTTCAGCTTCGGGCTCACGCACACGAATGCGTTCGGCGACAGCGAGCAAGGGATTGACGTGGCCGGCTGTGCCGCCACCCGCCAGTAAATACGTGGTCATCGACGTCCTCGAGCTCGATTTGCGGCCAACATGCGTGAACGATCCGCGGGCGACTGTACAGGAGCTTCCTGCACCGCGGCAGCCCCCTTGCCTGCAGCCTTTGGCTTGCCAGAGGTTGCGGCCGGGCGTGGCGTCGAAGCCCCCGGCTTGTTGCCAGCGCGGGCGAAAGAGAGCACAACGCCAATAGCGAGCAGCGTGGCGATGAGCGCCGAGCCACCTGTCGATATTAGTGGCAGCGGTACTCCCAGAACGGGGAGAACACCAAGCACTACAGCGATGTTGACGAAGGCTTGACCAACGACCCACACCATTACACCGGCTGTGGTGATGCGCACAAAGCTGTCGTTCGTCGAGCGGATAATGCGCACGAATGCGACAGCGAGCGTGACGAAGAGGAGGAGCACAACGACGGCGCCGATAAGTCCAAGTTCTTCACCGATGATGGCGAAAACATAGTCGCTGTCGGCGTGAGGCAGCCAACCTCGTTTGGCGACCGAGTTGCCAAGACCCCGGCCAAAGAGGCCGCCACCCGCAAGCGCCCAATAAGCATGCTCGATTTGCCAGCACGTGTCTTGGTAGTCGAGTTCAGTACAACCGTTAAGCCACACGCCGATTCGCGAGGTGCGAGACCCGCTTGTGGTTGCGAACATGATTGCGCCTAGCGCAACGACGACTACGCCCACAGCGAGGAAGCGCAGCTTCACCCCGGCAAAGAAAAGGCAGGAGAAAACGATGAGCAGCATGATGGATGCTGTTCCCAAGTCGTTTCCGATCAGCACGAACCCAATAGCGGCGCCGGCCACCGGGCCAACGGGCAGCAGCACCTGTTTCCAGTCGCCGAGCTGATCTTGCTTTGTGGAGAGCACCCATGCCACCCACACGATGACTGCGACCTTGACGAACTCCGATGGTTGCGCGCTGAACGACCCGATCTGAATCCAGTTTTGGTTTCCGCCGTAGCCCCAACCGATACCAGGAACGAACACGAGAAGTTGCAGTACTCCGCCGAGGATGAGCCCGGGAAGAGCCCAGCGCTTCCAGAATCGTACCGGGGCGCGCGAGGCGACGAGCATGAGCGGGATTCCGATGAGGGCGAATGCGGTCTGGCGCAAGAAGCTGCCGAAGAATCCTTGGTCGGCAGCGTACGACTCCACTGAGGACGACGAGAGCACCATGACGAGGCCAAAAATGACCAAGAACAACGTGGTGCCGAATAGCAAAAAGAAGTCACTCGACTGTGCCGAGAAGATCTTCTTGACGGGTACGCGAGCGGCGACCGGCTTGTCGGAGGGTTCAGTCGACGCCGCGGGTTTCGCGGCGGGAGCCTGTCGAGGCTGCGGCGCTGAGTTAGTCGACCGTGGGGGCCGTTGTGGTCGCTGAGGAGGCGCCATCGTCGTTTCCTCCTACTCGTTCGAGCACTGCTGCTGCGAACTTTTCTCCGCGATCCGAATAACCACTGAACTGATCCATGGATGCCGCTGCCGGCGCCAATAAGACGGTGTCGCCTTCTGAAGCGATCCCGTGCGCCATCTCTACGGCGCGCGGCATCACGTGATTAGTGTCAGTCGCGTCGACCTCGAAGACCGGAATCTGGGGCGCGTGTCGCTCGAATGCCGCCCGGATTGTCAGCCTGTCGTTACCAATCACGATCGCTGCTTTGAGTCGTGGCGCGTGCTTGGCCACGAGTGGCGCAACGTCCACGCCCTTCAGCAGCCCGCCCACAATCCACACCACAGGGTCTGCGGCGGACAAGGAAGCGCTGGCGGCGTGCGAGTTGGTCGCTTTGGAATCGTTGATCCACGTCACTCCCCCACTCACGAGCACGACCTGGTTACGGTGCGCATCAATCTCGAAGCTCGCAACTCCAGCGCGCAGCGCTTCGACGCTCACCCCGGCCGCGCGCACGAGCGCACTAGCAGCCAGAATGTTAGCGACCATGTGAGGCGCAGCGAGATGACGTTGCTGCAGTTCGTCGAGTGTGAAAAGCTCGAGCGCGGCGTTGTGACGGTCGTCTCCGAACGCACGGTCAGCCAGAATGTCGCTCACGATTCCGAAGTCGCTGGGCCCCGGAGTGTCGAGGCCAAAGCCGATTGCCCGGCATCCCTCGATGACATCGGCGTCTTCGACCATCGCCTGAGTCTCGACGACTGCTCGGTTATAGACCGCCGCGACCTTCGTGTTGGCATAAACCGTTGCTTTCGCTGCGGCGTACGCGTCCCGCGAGCCATGCCAGTCGAGGTGGTCGTCCGCAAAATTGAGGCACACGCTAGCGAGAGGCGAGATTGCACCGACGCCGTCGCGCGGCATCCCGTGCAATTGGAAGCTCGAGAGTTCAACCACGAGAAAGTCGAAGCCATCGGGATAGCGGATCGCATCGAGAACGGGAATGCCGATGTTGCCGACGGCGCCTGCGCGAAAACCTGCGGTTGTCAGGATGTGAGCGGTCAGCTGCGCCGTGGTGGTCTTGCCATTGGTTCCCGTGATCGCGATCCATTCGGCGGGAGTGCCCGTTTTGTCGCGCAAACGCCACGCGAGTTCGATCTCGGTCCACAGGGCAACATTATTCTCGCGGCACCACGCCAACAGAGCGTGGTCGAGAGGGTAGCCCGGAGAAACGATCACGACATCGGGGGTATGCGCTGCTAGCGCGGCGACTTGAGCCTCTGAACTACCGCCGAGCGCGAGCGTGGCACCAATGACCTGCGCCATTTCGATGCGGTTCTCGGATGCTGCATCCGCGATCACCAGTACGTCAGCTTTCAGCTCGGTGAGGGTGTCTGCCGCAGAGAAGCCTGTTGCGCCCAGCCCGAGTACGGCAACGCGGAGCTCGCTCCACGCTGCGTTCCAACTGGTGAACGAAGTGAGGTCACGCACAGCTACTGATTGATCCATTCGAGATAGAAGGTTCCGACACCGGCAGCGACGAAGAGCGCCGCAATAAGCCAGAAGCGCACCACAACGGTGACTTCGGCCCAGCCTTTGAGCTCGAAGTGATGATGCAGTGGACTCATCAGGAAGATACGTTTTCCACCGGTGATCTTGAAGTAAGCGCGTTGCAAAATTACTGAACCGGTAACGATGAGGAAGAGACCACCGATGAGCACGAGGAGAAGTTCGGTGCGGCTCATGATGGCGAGAGCAGCGAGTGCGCCACCGAGACCGAGCGAGCCGGTGTCTCCCATGAAGACCTGAGCTGGCGACGTGTTCCACCAGAGGAATCCGATGAGCGCTCCGGCAATAGCGGCAGCGATGATCGCGAGGTCTAGCGGGTCACGCACTTCGTAGCACTTGTAGAGCACTTCGCGGTCGATGCTGGGGTTGCTGCACGACTGGTTGTTCTGCCAGAACCCGATCACAATGTACGAGGAGATCGCGAAAATTGCCGACCCCGTCGCAAGACCGTCGAGCCCGTCAGCGACGTTGACACCGTTCGAGGTGCTCACGATGATGAGCGTCACCCAAATAGCGAACAGGATGGCGCCGGCAACAACGCCGAACGTCGCAAGGTCAAGCCACGGGATGTCGCGGATGCCCGAAATCATCGATGACGCTGGCGTCAAGCCACCCGGGTCCGGAAAGTTCAACGCAAGAGCGGCGAAACCTGCAGCCACGATGACCTGGCCGGCCACTTTAGACCAGCCGCCCAATCCAAGGCTGCGCTGCTTGCGGGTCTTCATGAAGTCATCGATGAAGCCGATGAGGCCGAGGCCCACCATGAGGTAGATCACCAAAAGGCCTGAAAGCGTCACCGGCTCGCTCGCGACCCAATGACCGACGAAGTAACCGATCGTCGCGCCCAAGATAAAGACGATTCCGCCCATCGTAGGCGTTCCACGTTTGGTGTGGTGACTCTCGGGGCCGTCGTCACGAATGAACTGACCCCACTTCAAACGGACGAAGAGCCTGATGAACATCGGCGTGAGCAGAAGGGTGAAGACGAGAGAGAATCCCGCCGCAATGAGCAGAGCGATCATACGGTCACCTCAGCAATCCGGTCACCGAGGTGCCGTAGGCCAGCAGAGTTCGACGATTTCACCAACACCACATCGCCCTCTCGCAGTTCTTCACGCAGCACAGCGTATGCCTCTTCGACACTATCGACGAGTACCGACTCTCCATCCCACGAACCTTCGAGACCTGCAGCGTTATGGATGTGACGGGCTGCGTGGCCCACCACGATCAGCTTCTGCACGTTCAATCGAACGATCAGGCGACCGATGCGGTCGTGCTCTTCATTGGCGTAGTCGCCCAGCTCAGCGATCTCCCCGAGTACGGCGACGGAACGATTGTTCGGCCCGACGACCTGAACAAGGGTCTTGAGCGCAGCCGCCATAGAGTCGGGGCTCGCGTTATAGGCGTCGTTGATGACGGTGATGCCACCGGGAGCTTCCAGAAGCTCCATGCGCCAGCGCTCAGCGCGGTCAATCGACTCCAACGCGGCTACCGAATCGGTTGGCGAAACGCCCAACGCTCGGGCCGCAGTGATCGCCGCTAGGGCGTTAGTGACGTGATGCTCGCCCAGGATGCGCAACTGTACCGGCACTACCGTGTCGTCGACGTGCAGGTCGAAGGCGGTGCCCTTCGCGGTCGCTTGGATGTCGTCGGCCCAGATCTCAGCGGAGGAGTCGAGCCCGAAGAACGCCACCTTCGCGTCCGTCTGCTGCGCCATAGCCTTAACGCGGCCGTCATCACTGTTCAATACGGCTGTCGCGATAGCAGGAAGGCTGGAGACCATCTCGGATTTGGCACGGGCCGTGGCCGCGGCATCCCCAAACTTGCCGATGTGGGCGAGGCCAACCATGAGAACAATGCCGACATCGGGCATTACGACCGATTGCAAACGAGCAATGTCGCCAATGCCGTCGGCACCCATTTCGACGACCAAATAACGCGTGGAGTCGGTGACGCCCAACATAGTGATGGGAGCACCCACATCGTTGTTGAACGAGCCCTGGGGTGCCACGGTTTCGCCGCTGCGCTCAAGAATCGTGCGCAACATGTTCTTTGTCGTCGTCTTACCGTTCGAACCGGTTACAGCGACTACCTGGAGGTCGCCCTTGTTGCGCACCGAAGCAACGACGAACCGTGCCAGAGCTTGAAGGGCGGCGACGCCGTTGCTCACGATGATCTGCGGCACGTCGAGTTCAAGAGGGCGCTCAGCGATGACGATAGCGGCACCGTTCTCGACAGCCTTAGCGGCAAAGAGGTGTCCGTCGGTCGTTTCGCCACGAAGCGCAAAGAAGATGGACCCCGGAGTGTTCAGACGCGAATCGGTCTGGACGCTGCTGGCTGGGAGTCGCCGCTGACCGTCGCTGCCGTCGCTCAGTTCTCCGCTGACGGCGGTGGCAATCTCGGCAAAACTCAGTTCGATCACGTGGGGTGCTCCAGGGTTGATAAACGCGGGGGAACTCACCAACGCAACGGCAGATCCGGCCCTGATGTGCTTGAGGGGGTAACACGGTAGGTGGTGAGCGTTTGGGCCATGATGTCGCGGAACGTCGAGGCGATGGCGCCGGAATATATGCTATCCGGGATCCCGGCAGTCGCGATCACAATGTACTCAGGGTCGTCTGCTGGAGCTAAGCCAGCGTAGGAGATTACAACTTTCCCCACGTAAGCACCGTTCTCAGCCACTTGCGCCGTTCCGCTCTTCACAGCGACGCGGTAACCGGGGATCTCAAGATTCGGGGCTGACCCACTCGAGCTGTACACCATCTCCATCATCTGCAGAGTTTGTTCCGCGGCGGTCTCGGAGATGACTCGCGTGCCTTCGGTCGACGGCGTATCAGTGACCGTACCGTCTGGCCACGTGCAGCTCTCGACGAGAACCGGAGGCAGGCGGACTCCGTCGTTGCCGAGCGCCTGATACGCGCTCGCCATCTGAATGGATGTCGTGCTCAGACCTTGACCGAATTGAACGGCGTAGTTGGTGCGAGCGTCCCAGTCGGCCGCGTCGTACAGGGTTCCACTCGATTCACCGTTAAAGCCGATGCCCGTCGCTTGCCCCAGGCCAAACTTTTCGAGGTAGTCGTGGCGGGTGGCAGCGTCGAGCAAATCGGTGTACTGCGCAATCGCGGTATTCGAGGACTCGACCAGCGCACCCGCAAGGGTGAGGCGTTGGTCCTCGTGATAAAACGAGTCGCTGATAACGCCGCCACCGTTGGTGAGCTCAAGCGCGTAGGGCGAAACAACCTGCGTTCGCTGGTTGGCCACTCCCGCGTCGATGAGGGATGCCGCGGTCAATGCTTTAACCGTTGATCCTGGTTCGTACGGGGTGCTGAACGCACGCGAGCCCAAGGCTCCGCGGTCAGCAAGATTGACATCGTTGGGATCAACCGTCGGCCAATCGCTCACGGCAAGCAGGTGGGCATCGCTGACGCGCATAACAACACCGGTCGCCCATGTCGCACCGAGAGATTCGGCGGTCTGCGCCATCCGCTGCTGCACGTAGAACTGGAGGTCACGATCGATTGACAGCGCGAGGGTGCCGCCGTCTTGCGGCGCGAGCGTTTCTACGGCACTGCCCGGCAGAGCAACACCGTCTTCACCACGGGCATAACTCGCTTCGACATCGGTGCCGGCGAGGCACTCGTCCGCAGTCAGTTCGACTCCGGCCTGCGGTCCATCTGTACCGATGAAGCCCACGAGGTTGCCGGCGATTTCTCCGTTGGGATAACTGCGCTCCGGATTGAGCTCGTAGTAGAGCCACGAGATCCCTAGGTCGGCAACGGCTTGATACTGCTCGAGAGTGATGCTTTTCGCGAGATACTCGAAGTCTGATTCTGGGTTTTCCAAAATCATTGCGAGCATCTCGTTGGGGTCTCCCCCGATGATGTCCGTTATCTTCTTCAGGTCTTCCAGAACAACCACTGAGGCGTCTTGCCGCAGCAAAGTCACGCGGGGCGAGATGACGATGTCGAAGCGCTCAACACTGTCGGCGAGCACGGCACCACGCGTGTCGACGATGTCTCCGCGCGTGCCATAGGTGACTTTGGTGAGGGTGCGTTTGGTGTCAGCTTCGGCATTCAGCGCTTCGGCCTGCACGATCTGCAGATCGATCAAACGCACCATGAAAATCGCAGTCAACACCGCAACGGTGAGGACAACGAACGACACTCGAGCGCGAGTAGAGCGTGGTTTCATCGGTCCTCCCCCAGAGGGTTCACCTCAATCATCGCGTGACAGGAGCAGGAATCGCGTTATTGGCGGGCTCTGGCGCGGCGGTCTCTGCCGCGGCCGCCGCAGTGCCCGACGTGCCAGCACCAACGGTCGCAGCAGTTGTAGTCGCAGTTTTCGCTGCGGCTTCTGCAGCCGCGGCTGCTTCTGCACTCACCAAGGGGACACCTGATAGCAACGTGTTGCCGACTAGGCCACAGCTTCCGCCACAGCCAGTGGGATCCGCGCTGCCCGGCAAACGGAAAACGGATCCGTCGGTGATATCAAGTGAGTACGGCGTCGCGTTAGGAACCATTCCAAAGCCCGCAGCTTGGGCGGCAAGGTTTTGCGAAGACGACTGCAAGGACAGCGACTCGAGCAAGCTCTGCTCGGTGCGGATGAGAACCTTCTGCTCGTACTGCAAAGAGTCGATCTGGTACGCACCCTGCGTGACGACAATGCTCAGCAACAGCTGGGCGGCAAGGATCACGAAGAAACTGGCAACGGTGACAACGGCATAGAGCATGCGCGGGCGTGCTTTGCGCTGGGCCTTCGTCGTGGTGACGATCTCGATGTGTGAGGGGCGCCCCGACGGACGGTGCAGCGGTTGTGGCTGTGCATAAGCGAGGTTAGTGCTCATGAGGTGACTCGCATTCGTTCAATCGCTCGCAGTCGTACGGGCTTTGCTCTCGGGTTCAGGTCTTGCTCTTCTTGGCTGGCTTGTTCGGAGCCACGGACCAGGAGTTTGAGTTCTGCTTTGTGCTCGGGAAGCTCGACGGGCAATCCCGCCGGCGCCGTTGAGCGTGAACGACGCTGCAATTCGCGTTTCACGATTCGGTCTTCTAGCGACTGATACGCCAGAACGACCATTCGACCGTTCAGCGCCAAAGAATTGACCGCAGCGGGGATAGCGCGCTCCAGAACCGAAAGTTCTTGGTTGACCTCGATACGGAGGGCTTGAAAAACTCGCTTAGCCGGGTGGCCGGCACGCTGTGCAGCGGCAGGAGTAGCCGCGATGATCAACTCAACCAATTGGGCAGACGTTGTCAGCGGCTGCTGTTCACGGAACTGAACGATCTTGCTCGCGAATCGAGGAGCGAGCTTCTCGTCGCCATACGCATAGAAGATGCGGCGCAATTCAAGTTCGCTGTAGGTCGCAAGGATGTGCTCGGCCGTTACCGACGTCGAGGCATCCATTCGCATGTCTAGCGGAGCGTCTTGAGAATAAGAGAAGCCCCGCTCAACGCGATCGAGCTGGAGGGATGAGACGCCGAGGTCAAAGAAGATGCCTTCGACTGACGCGATTCCCAATGAATCGAGTGCCTGCGGAATCTCGTCGTAGACAGCATGAACAAAGTGCGTGCGGCCAGCGAAAGGCTCAAGCCGGCGTCGAGCGATAGCAAGAGCATCCTCATCTCTGTCGACTCCCACGAGCGTGAGGTCGGGGAATCGCTGGAGGAATGCCTCCGCGTGACCGGCCATGCCAAGGGTTCCGTCAACAAGAACTGCTCCCGGAGCGTTCAGTGCCGGCGCGAGCAACTCAATCGAGCGCTCAAGGAGTACTGGGGTGTGGATGGTGTTGTCAGCCATGGCGTAAGGGCCTAGTTCTTGGATGCTGATCCCCATCCGATTCGACCTGATATCGGGGAAGAAAATCAGGGCGTTCGGCTGGGAGTCAGCGTCGAAGAGCTAGAAGAGTCCCGGAATCACCTCCTCGGTGGTGTTGGCGAAGTCGGCCTCGGTGGCCTCGTAGTAGTTGTTCCAGGCTTCGGTGTCCCAGATCTCAGCGCGATTACCCGCACCAATGACAGTCAGGTCTCGCCCCAGCCCGGCGTACTCGCGAAGCGAGGCAGGGATGGTGACGCGGTGTTGTTTGTCCGGCGTCTCTTGATTTGCGCCCGAAAGGAACAGACGCAAGAAGTCGCGACCCTGCTTGCTCGTTACGGGAGCTTTGCGGATCGCTTCGTGCATCACTTCGAATTCGCGCTGACTGAAGACGTACAGGCACCGTTCCTGGCCACGAGTGACCACAACACCGGAGGCGAGTTCTTCACGAAACTTCGCCGGCAGGATGATGCGGCCCTTGTCGTCGAGCTTGGGGGCGTAGGTGCCTAGAAACACGGCGCCCTCCCCTCAATCTCCGGCCCGGATTCTGGTTGCCTCCACTTTACTCCACTTTCAACCACATATCTAAGGTTTTCGACGAAGTTGCGTGAAAGTTATCCACAGATACCAGTAAATACAAGGATTTCCGGGGTGGAGGGAAATGGAGCAATTTTCCACGTTGGGGAGCAATCAACCCTGTTCAGGGCACAAAAAAAGGACCAGCCCGAAGGCTGGTCCTTGAAAGTGGAGTAAGTGGGAGCGCTAGCTGCGGCCGTCCTGGCGGCGATCCCAACGCTGGTTGATGGTGTCCATGAAGGACGAACCACGCTTCGGGGAACGCGCCGCTGAAGCCGGCGAGATATCCGGTTCGGTCTCGGCAGCACCGGAACGAGAAGGAGACACAAACAGGAGGACTCCGGCGAACATCACAACGAAACCGAGAACTCCAATGAGTGGCTGCTGAATGATTACACCGGTAAGCAGCGCGATGATTCCAGCGACGCCTACCAAGACGCCAATAACCATCATTCGATAGTTGGGCTTGCCTTTGCGGGGACTGACTGCGCTGACGAAATCGGCGTCGTTTTGATAGAGGCTGCGCTCCATCTCATCGAGGGCCCGCTGCTCTTGCTCTGAAAGCGGCATTCCGTTCCCCTCTCTCTGGGATTTACGGCTAGGTCTCCATAGTACGCCCCGATTCACTAGGTAGGCTAGACGAGTGCCTGAGAGTAACCAGTTAGTTGACCTTGTCCAGCTGAAGATTGACGAGTTTCTGAGCGAAAAGCGCAGCGAACTCGAAGCGATCGCCCCCGAGTTGACAGCCCTCACCGATGTGGGAGGTTCCCTTCTTGCTGGCGGCAAGCGCTTTCGTGCTCTCTTTTGCTACTGGGGGTGGCAGTCGATAGCGGGACTGGCTTCGCCACAGGACCCTTTCGCTGACGAGACCGACAGTCACGACCTCACAGGAGTGCTGCTTTCCGCCTCGGCGCTGGAACTTTTCCATGCAGCCGCGCTCGTCCACGACGACATCATGGACCGCTCCGACACCCGCCGCGGCGCCCCCTCAGCCCACCGACGCTTTGAGGGCATGCACAACGAAGGCGGCTGGAGCGGCAGCGCCGAAGCCTACGGCGAGGCCTCCGCGCTTTTGCTCGGTGACCTCCTGCTCGGCTGGAGCGACGAACTTCTCGGTCGAGGCATCGCCACACTCCCCCGCCCGTCAGCTCTTGCGGCGCGCAAGGAGTTCATGACCATGCGCACGGAGGTTATGGCAGGCCAATTCCTCGACATCCACGATGAGAGTGCCTGGGCTAGCTATCCCGAGTCCGAGGCCCTTGAACGCGCTCAGCGAGTACTGATCTACAAATCGGCCAAGTACAGCGTTGAAGCACCCCTAGTACTCGGTGCAAGCCTCGGAGCGGGCAGCGACGAGCAGTTAGCATCGCTCCGCGCCTTCGGCTTGCCGCTCGGAGTCGCGTTCCAGCTGCGCGACGACGTTCTCGGAGTATTTGGGGATCCCGAAGTCACAGGCAAGCCGGCCGGCGACGACCTTCGCGAGGGCAAGCGCACGGCAATAATCGCAATCGCACGCCAAAAGCTCTCGGCCAGCGCGAACTCGATCCTCGACGAGCTTCTCGGCGACCCTGACTTGAGTGACGAGCAAGTCAACATAATTCGCTCCACGCTCCAAGAATCCGGCGCAGTCGACCAGGTAGAGAGAGTTATCTCTCGCAACCTCGAGCGCGCATGTGAAGCGATTGAGACTGCGAACCTCGCACCGACGGCTCGAGCACGACTTCTTGAGCTCGCTACTGCCGCCACTACGCGTTCGTTCTAAGGGCTGAGGCGTCCGCTTACTCGCGTCAACGTGGGTGAGCGGACGCGATCGTCTTTCATCTCACCACGCGAGGCCGCCGAGCAGAATCGCGACTATGGCGCGAGGCGCAAAAAGAAAACGCGCTTAGAAGCCGAGCGCCTGAGCAACGCGACGTACTTCTGCCTTACGCCCGGCGCGTAGTGCCTCCACCGGAGAGACTCCCAAGCTCGGCTCGCTCGAGAGCAGCCAATTCATCGCCTCGTCGGAGCTGAATCCCGCGTCAGACAAGACGACAACGGTTCCTTTGAGTTCACGCAACGGAGCGCCATTAACGATGAAGACATCGGGAACTTGCCAGACGCCATCAATCTTGCTGGCGAGCAGGGCGCCCTCTTCGATAAGGCGACGCACTTGGCTCACCTTGAGCCCGAGGAGCTCGGTGAGGTCTGGAACAGTAAGCCAGTTGGTGGTGGGTGATTCATTCACACGTAAAGACTGCCACGGCATTGCGGGAAAACCTGACAGTTCGCACGGCATCCGCACATATTCATAAGTGAACTTAGGTAACACCAGTCACATCAGTCACTCCTGCCACAATGGTTGACACTAGATCGCTTCTGTGACAACTTTGGAGCGGTGATCTCAGTGATCACATACACCTTCTCGGGGCCGGGAGCAGGAAGAACGACATGACACAATTCACAATGGATGACACAGACAGCGTCGCATCGAGCGTTTTCGCAGGGCTAGTTCCCGCGACATCCGCTCGCGTTGACGAACGCGCACGCCGCACGGCGCAGCAGCGAGCTCGAGTTAATCGCAGCGTCATGAACACCGTTCCGGTATTGCTCGTGGGTTCGCTCGCCGCAGCGACGTTCAATCTGACTGGGCCTGTTGAGCCAGTCAACGCCAAAACGCCCGACGATCCCCGGCTATCCGCCGAACGCGCCAATAAACCCACCACCATCACAGCAAGCACGGTCAGTGAAGCCTCGGTGGCTGTCATCGGTCCGGCTCCCGCGAGCTACCGCGTGGTCGAAGGTGACACGGTCAGTGACATTGCCTCTCGGTACGGGCTCTCGACGGCATCCGTACTCGCTCTTAATGGGCTGAGCTGGTCGTCGATGATCTTCCCCGGCCAAGAGCTCAAGCTCACGAAAGAAACAGTGGAAACGCTGCCAAGCGTCAACCACGTCAAAACCACCAACGGGCAGTACACCATCGTTGCTGGCGACACCGTGAGCGGCATCGCCAACAAGTTCGGTGTATCCACTATCTCCGTGATGTCGGCAAACGGCTTGGGCTGGTCAAGCATTATCTACCCCGGCCAGACCATCATCATTCCCGGCAACCTGAGTTCACCCACTCAGGAAACCGAGGAGTACGACTTCACCCTCGACGAGGACTACGCCGACGATTCAGTTTCGTCAGAGGCACGCTCCAGCCACGTCGTCGAAGACGATGTCGCTGTCGAAGCCCCCGTCGAAGAAGTCGTCGAGGCCCCCGCAGCCGTCGTCGAACCAGAGCCGGATCCTGCGCCGGTGCCGGAGCCCGTTTCTGTTTCGGGAACTACGTACCTCGTCGTATCGGGCGACACGATTTCAGCAATCGCTTCACGCGTCGGAGTCTCAACTCAAGCGCTTCTCGACGCTAACGGCCTCACCGCATCGAGCATGATTTACATCGGCGACAAGCTCACGATTCCCTCGTCGAGCTCGGTTCCTGCTAGCAGCGGTGACAGTGTCACTTACTTGAATGCTGAAATGCGGGCGAACGCCGAAGTCATCATTCAGGCGGGCCGCGACCTGGGAGTCTCGGATTACGGCATTACGATCGCCCTCGCAACAGCGATGCAAGAGTCGAGCCTGCGCAACTTGAACTGGGGCGACCGCGACTCGGTCGGGCTATTCCAACAGCGGCCAAGCTCAGGTTGGGGCACGGTCAGCCAACTCACCACGCCCACACACGCAGCACGCCTGTTCTACGGCGGACCGAGCAACCCGAACAAGGGCATTACGCGCGGATTGCTTGATATCTCGGGCTGGCAAAACATGACTCTGACGCGCGCCGCGCAGGCCGTGCAGATCTCCGGACACCCCGATGCGTACGCAAAGTGGGAAACATCCGCCCGTTCTTGGCTCCAACAGCTCGGCTAACCGGCAGAACAGCCGTGTCTAGCGGCACTCTCGAAGCTCAGAACTTTAGACTCTCAGAGTGAATGCGAACTCTACTGATCCGATGATCGGCCGTCTGCTCGACGGCCGCTATCAGATTCGTTCGCGGATCGCCCGTGGCGGCATGGCTACCGTCTACCTGGCAACCGACCTGCGCCTTGAGCGCAAGGTTGCCATCAAGGTGATGCATGGCCACCTTGCCGACGACAGCAAGTTCAAAGAACGCTTCGTTCAAGAAGCACGTTCCTCCGCTCGCCTCGCCCACCCCAACGTGGTGAATGTCTTCGACCAGGGTCAAGACAGCGACATGGCGTACCTCGTCATGGAGTACCTGCCCGGCATCACGCTGCGCGACCTCTTGCAAGAGCACCGCATCCTGACAACCGAGCAAACGCTCGACATCATGGAAGCAGTACTCGCCGGTCTTGCCGCGGCCCACAAAGCGGGAATCGTCCACCGCGACCTCAAGCCGGAAAACGTTCTTCTCGCCGATGACGGGCGTATCAAGATCGGTGACTTCGGCCTCGCCCGCGCGGCCAGCGCCAACACGGCCACTGGCGCAGCACTTCTCGGCACCATTGCTTATCTCTCCCCCGAACTCGTCACGCGGGGTCTGGCTGATACCCGCAGCGACATCTACGCCGTTGGCATCATGATGTACGAAATGCTTGTCGGCGAGCAGCCCTTCAAGGGCGAGCAGCCCATGCAGATCGCCTATCAGCACGCCAACGAAGTGGTGCCCAGCCCCAGTGCAGCCAACCACCTCGTTCCTGCTGAGCTTGACGATCTTGTTCTCTGGGCGACTGCGCGGGAACCGGATGACCGCCCCAAGGACGCTCGCGCCCTTCTCGACCAGCTTTACCAAACGCACAGCTCGCTCATGACGGCGCTGCCGCCCACGGCATCCACTGCGGTGCAGCGCACGATGGTCTTGCCGAGCGCTCCCGCTGCCGAGCCGCAAAACTCCACCGCGGACACTCAAGTGTTCGGCGCCGAGCTTCAGCAAGTGGCCGCTCCTGCCCCCACTCAGGTTTCGGAGAACACCACGACGCTCTCGACACGCGCCACCAAGCGCAAGTCGCGCGGCTGGTGGCTCGTCGTTTTGATCGTGCTGCTCGTCGGCGGTGCTGCCGGCGCAGGCTGGTACTTCGGCGCCGGCCCCGGCTCTCAAGTCACCATTCCCGAAAGCATCAAGAGCGCGACTCCCGCCGAAGCTCAAGCCATGCTCGAAGAGCTCGGACTCGTGGTTAGCGACGAGCTGGGCGAAACCTACGACCCTGTCGTAGCCATTGATCTTGTCGCCAACGCCACTCCCGAAATCGGCACCGCCGTGCCGAACGGGTCGACCGTTCAACTTCTGATCTCGCAAGGACCACGCCCGATTGCTGTCCCCGACTTTCTCGGGATGACAGAGGAAGAAGCGCGCACCGCCATCAGCGAGGCGCCCTTCACCCTTGTGGAGCCGACCATCAAACAGTTCGACGGCGACATCGCTGCCGGCCTCGTTGTCGACGTTCTCGGCGCTGACGGGGCTTCTATCGTGGGTGCCGAAACGTACGGTGAGCTTCAAGACGTGAGCCTCATTGTCTCAGCTGGCGCCCTCCCCGACGTGAGCTGTTCAACTGTCGATGAAGCGACTCAAATTCTGGCGGGAGTGGGGCTCAACGCCCAGCTCGGCATCGAGGTGTTCAGCGATTGCGCCGAAGGCAGCGTTGTGACGATCGATTCGGAAAAGAACTCTGACGGAGTTGCTCGCACATTCCGCGAAGGCGACACCGTGACACTCATCACGTCCCGCGGTCCGGACCTCGTTCAGGTACCGGATGTGTCAGGCGAGACCATCAACGGCGCGATCTCGGAACTCGAATCTCTCGACTTTGTCGTCAACGTCGAAACTGATCTACCCCAGGGATTCTGGGGATCAGGCCTCGCCATCGTCTCAGGCACTGACCCGGCAGCAGGTGAAGCTATCAAACGCGGCTCAGAGGTCACGATTTTCGGGCCTCAGATCTAGCGAGGTTCTTCCTGCCCCGGGCTTGCGGGAATCTCGTTCGCGGCGGCGCCTTTGCACTGTTCACGTGGTGCTGTTCGCGTCGCATTTGGGCTAACTCCTGCGAAACAGGTTGACGTTTCTGTCGGATCAGTACGCAAAAACGCCCGCCACCCGCGCACTTTTCAGTGCGTCGCGGTGACGGGCGTTTGTTGTTGTTAGAAAGCGCGAAGCTCTTCAGCTACCAAGAACGCGAGTTCGAGGGACTGCATGTGGTTGAGTCGAGGATCGCAGAGCGACTCGTACCGTGTTGCGAGAGTCGCTTCGTCGATTTGCTCCGAGCCGCCCAAGCACTCCGTGACGTCGTCGCCGGTGAGCTCGATGTGGATGCCCCCAGGGTAGGTTCCTGCAGCGCGGTGCGCCTCGAAGAATCCCTTGACCTCATCGACAACGTCGTCGAAACGACGCGTCTTGTAGCCGGTGGGCGTGGTGAGACCGTTGCCGTGCATCGGGTCGGTTACCCAGAGCGGCGTAGCATCCATGCTCTTGATGGCCTCGAGTAGGGGCGGAAGCGCGTCGCGAACCTTTCCAGCACCCATGCGGGTGATGAAGGTGAGTCGGCCGGGCTCGCGCTCGGGGTCGAGCTTGTCGATGAGCTGCTTCATCGTTTCGGGCGTCGTGGTCGGACCGAGCTTGACGCCGATCGGATTACGCAGTCGCGAGAAGTAATCGATGTGAGCGCCGTCGAGATCGCGGGTGCGCTCACCGATCCACAAGAAGTGGGCACTCGTGTTGTACGGGGTGCCGGTGCGCGAGTCGATGCGCGTCATGGGGCGCTCATAGTCCATCAGCAAGCCTTCGTGGCTGGCGTAAAACTCGGTGCGCTTGAGCTCGTCGAAGTCGGCGCCCGCGGCCTCCATGAAGCGCACGGCCTTGTCGATTTCCTTAGCGAGGCTCTCGTACTGGCGGTTCGCAGGGTTAGCTGCGAAGCCCTTGTTCCACGAGTGAACCTGGCGCAGGTCAGCAAAGCCGCCCTGCGTGAAGGCACGAATGAGGTTCAGCGTCGAGGCAGCCGTGTGGTAGCCCTCGACGAGACGGGCAGGGTCTGCAGTGCGGGACTCTGGCGTGAAGTCAAAACCGTTGACGATGTCGCCACGGTAGGCGGGGAGCGTCACGTCGCCCCGCGTCTCTGAATCACTCGAACGCGGCTTAGCGAACTGGCCAGCCATGCGCCCCATCTTGACGATGGGCTTCGATGCTCCATAAGTGAGCACGACGGCCATCTGCAGAATGGTCTTGACGCGATCGCTGATCTGCTGTGCAGTCGCGCCGGCAAACGTTTCGGCACAGTCACCGCCCTGCAGCAAGAAAGCGTCGCCCTGAGCAGCACGCGCGAGGCGTGTGCGGAGGCGATCCACTTCGCCCGCGAAGACGAGAGGCGGCAGCGAGGCAATCTTGCTGGATGCTTCGCCTACGGCGTCGGCATCCGGCCACTGCGGCTGCTGCTTGATGGGGAGAGTGCGCCAGTTGTCTAGACCGGCAATCACGGCGGGATCAGCGAGCACGACTGGTTCTGACGGGTCGACCACGAGGAGTTTCCTTCATACATTTACTACGAGAATGACTGGGTTTGTGACCCACTAAGAGCCTACGGCACCGCACGGCGCTCAATGTCACCGTTACGAGGCTGTAAGGAGAGAGTTGCACGCCTTCTGGGCGGCGAAGAAGCTAGCGACGAGCTGCGCTGCGATCCTTGACGGAAGTGGCATACACATCGACGTACTCTTGCCCGCTAATGCGGTTGAGCTCGTACATGATCTCGTCGGTGATCGAGCGAAGGATGAACCGGTCGCCCTCCATGCCTTCAAAACGGCTGAAGTCGAGCGGTTCGCCGAAAACGATGCCGATGCGACCCATGCGAGGAATCTTGGTTCCAATAGGCATGACTTTTTCGGTGTCGATCATCGCTACTGGAACGACCGGCACGTGACCCTCAAGAATCATGCGCGCCACGCCCGTGCGGCCGCGATACATTTTTCCGTCGGGGCTACGGGTGCCCTCGGGATAGATACCGAGAACTTCTCCGCGAGCGAGAACAGCGAGCCCAGTGTTCAAGGAAGCCTCGGAGGCTTTGCCACCGGAGCGGTCGATCGGGAGCATGCCCGTGCCGTTGAAGAACGCACGCGAGAGGAAGCCCTTAATACCTTTGCCGGTGAAGTAGTCGCTCTTGGCAAGGAAGAAAATGCGACGATCCATCACAAGCGGCAAGAAGACTGAGTCAATGAAAGACAAGTGATTGCTTGCTAAGATCACTCCACCTTTACGCGGAATATTCTCCAAACCGGATACCCACGGACGGAAGACGGTCTTCAAGATGGGACCGGCAACCAGATTCTTCATAAACCAATAGAACATGGCACCTCTTCTCCTCGTCGCGGGACTACCCACTCTACCGTCCGGCGCCGCGCACCCAACAAACGGGTGCAAATATTCTCATGCGCCAATTCGCACGTGGTGTGTGCCCCCTCACCTAGCTAGAGTGGAGTAGACCACCTAACCGGTGCCAAAGGAGTTGCCGTGAAACAGTTTGATGTAACAGCCCTAGTTGAGGCTGACCCGGAAGCAAACGCTACCGATCTCTTGATAGATCGCGTTGCGGCCACACCCAATAACGCGTTGTTCTCGCTCCCTACAGCCAATGGAGGCTGGAGCGATGTGACGTCGACCGAGTTCCTTGCCCAAGTCAAGGCCCTCGCCAAGGGCCTTGTTGCTGCAGGCATTGAGCCCGGCGACAAAATTGGTCTTATGTGCAAGACCCGTTACGAGTGGACTCTGATCGACTTCGCGACGTGGTTTGCGGGAGCAGTACTCGTACCGATCTACGAGACAAGTTCGCCCAGCCAAATCCACTGGAACATTACGGATTCAGGCGCGACGGCAATGATCACCGAAACGCCGGATCACTTCGCTCGCTTCGACGAAATTCGCGCCGATGTTCCCGCCATCACCAATGTGTGGCAGATCGACCTTGGCGACCTCGACAAACTTGCTAAGTCAGGTTCCGAGGTCACCGACGAAGAGATCGAACGTCGCCGCAACCTTGCCAAAGGATCGGACCTTGCGACCCTGATCTACACGTCAGGGACCACAGGAAAGCCCAAGGGTTGCGTCATTACCCACTCGAACTTTGTCGAGTTGTGCCGCAACTCGCAGAAGGCGATCCCCGAGGTCGTCAATCCCGATTCGAGCACACTGCTGTTCATCACGACAGCGCACATCTTTGCTCGCTTCATTTCGATCCTCTGCATCCACGGTGGAGTGAAGGTCGGCCACCAGCCCGACACCAAGCTCCTGCTGCCGTCGATGGCGTCGTTCAAGCCGACCTTCCTCCTAGCAGTGCCACGCGTCTTCGAGAAGGTCTATAACTCGTCGGAGCAGAAGGCCGAAGCCGGCGGCAAGGGCAAGATTTTCCGCAAGGCTGCCGAAGTCGCTATCGCGCACTCCAAAGCGATCGATGCCGGTCACGTACCGCTGGGTCTCAAGATCCAGTTCGCGGTTTTCGATCGCCTCGTGCTCTCGAAAATCCGTGCTGCACTCGGTGGACGTGTCAAATACGCCGTTTCAGGTTCTGCACCTCTCGGCCTTCGCCTGGGACACTTCTACCGCAGCCTCGGACTGACCATTCTTGAGGGCTACGGTCTCACCGAGACCACCGCTCCCATCTCGGTCAACAAGCCGTCGAACTTCAAAATTGGCAAGGTCGGTCCCCCGCTTCCTGGAGTATCGGTCCGCATCGCTGAAGATGGCGAGATTCAGGCCAAGGGCGTCTGCGTGTTCGACGGATACTGGAACAACCAAGCTGCCACAGACGAAGTGTTCGAAGACGGTTGGTTCAAGACCGGCGACATCGGACAAATCGATGAAGAGGGCTACCTCGAGATCACCGGCCGCAAGAAGGAGATCATCGTGACCGCCGGAGGCAAGAACGTTGCCCCCGCCGCTCTCGAAGACCCGATTCGCGCTAACCCGATCATCGGACAGGTTGTCGTCGTCGGAGAACAGCGACCGTTCATCTCGGCTCTCGTAACCCTCGATGAAGAAATGCTTCCGACCTGGCTTGGCAACAATGGACTCGACGCCACGTGGACTGTAGAACAGGCAGCAGCCCATCCGGCAGTGCTCGCCGAGGTTCAGAAGGCAATCGACGTTGGAAACTCTCAAGTTTCCCGCGCCGAATCAATTCGCAAATTCCAGATTCTGGACGCCGACCTGACTGAGGCGAGTGGTCACCTGACCCCGAAGCTCAGCATCAAACGAAACGTTATCTTGGCTGACTTCGCCGATGTTATCGACGGGCTCTACTCGAACTCACCGGCGACTGAGGGAATCTCTCTCAAGTAGCTTCAACCGCAGAAAACCCCCGTCGCGCCTGCGTGACGGGGGTTTTCTTGTAACGTATCTGGTCACGGTAACCACCGCGAGATCACTGACTGTTAGTACCAGGGTGCCTTACGAATCTCGCGCATCGCTTCACGCTTGGTCTCAGCCTCGAGGCCCTCGATGTAAAGGTGTCCGTCGAGGTGATCCGTCTCGTGCTGCAGTGCCTGAGCCATCAGGCCATCACCGCTGAGCTCTACAGGTTCCCCCGCGAGGTTCACGCCCGTAACGCGTGCGAACGGGTAGCGACGGCGTAGAAAATAGAAGCCGGGCACCGAGAGACACCCCTCATCGACAAGCTCCGGCTCCCCCGAAACTTCCGCAAGCACCGGATTGATGATGTAGCCGATGTCTCCATCGATGTTGTAGCTAAATGCTCGAAGGCCAACCCCAATTTGATTGGCTGCAACCCCCGCTCGACCCGGCAGTTTCACCGTTTCGATGAGGTCTTCTACGAGCGCCGCGGCGCGCGGGTCTCTGATAGTGATCGGGTCGCACGCCGAGCGAAGAACAGGGTCGCCAAAAAGACGGATCTCACGAACAGCCATGGTGTCAGTTGACCCGAACCGCAGGAAGGCCGTCCATGACGACGGCGGCAAGCTCCGTGGCCGCAGCCTTTGTCAGCTTGTTAAGGTCGCGGTAGTGCACAACCGAGCCGGTAGCCAAGCTGGGGTCGTAAGGAACGCGGACGATTTCGCGAACCCGCGACTTGAAGTGCGCCTCAATCTCCTCGAGCTTGACCAAGTTAGTGCCCTGCGTGGCGGTGTTGATCGCAACGACGGCATTCTTGACGAGGTCTTCATGACCGTTGGACTCAAGCCAAGTGAGAGTTTCGGAGGCGAGGCGAGCTTCGTCGACGCTGCCGCCAGAAACGATGACGATCGAATCTGCGCGCTGCAACGTTGCCCGCATGACCGAGTGCACAATTCCTGTTCCACAGTCAGTGATCGCAACCGAGTAGAACCGCTCAGCCATATCGGCAACGACGTTGTAGTCGTCTTCGTCGAACGCTTCGGAAACATGAGGGTCGGTGTCGGACGCCAAGACATCGAGACGTGTCTCGTCACGAGACACGACCGTCTGGAACTCGCTAAAGGTGTGCAGTGATTCAGCACGCATGACGACGTCGCGCACCGTGGCACGCGTCTGCTTGTCGATTCGCTCTGCGAGGGTGCCGCGGTCGGGATTAGCGTCGATCGCAATGATGCGGTCTTCGCGAGTATCGGCCAGCGCCATCCCCAGCAGTGCAGTGATGGTGGTCTTGCCCACTCCACCCTTGCGGGTCAGAACCGGAACGAATCGCGTGCCGCCCACAAACGTCTTGGTGACTCGAGCTTCAAGCGCCTTGCGCTCACGCACACGGTAGGAGTCCCCCAGATTGACCAGGTGGAACGTCGCCGCGTAGACGAGCTCTTGCAGGAACCCCTCTGGTGCCGGCTGGCGGTTCTTCTTGCCCTGATTGATCAAGCGCTCCGCCGTGAGCATCGTCGCCGTCTCGGGTGTCGTGCGTACTTCGGTGCGCTGACGGCCACGACGAGTCGTCGGGCGGTCTGCCGGAGGAAGCTCCGGAATCACAGCAGCCTCGGGTACCGACTCCGGCGGAATCGTTACAACGGACTCCGGCGCAAACGCGACGGTCGTCGTTGCCATCGCTGCAGGGTCAACGTGATGGGCCGTAACGGCAACATCATCAATGGCCACAGCGGCCTCATGCTCAGGAGTCCCGCGAACGGCGACAGGCAGCGACAGCGTGAAGGTCACGCTGTCAGAGCTCGGCACCTGCTCAACCGTTGAGTCTTTCGTGTCGTGATCGGTCGACGAATCTTGCTCGTCGACGGACGACTGCACATCAGGTTCATTGCGCTTTGTAGTCACGTGTCGATCCCCTCCAGAAAGCAAACACACCACTTTACCGCGTTAACGAGCGAGACGTGACCGCTGCTTGCACACCGGTCACGTCTCTACCCTACAAAACACTGAGCGTTAGCTGGGCTCGATCTCCACAAGCAGGTCGCCCGCATCCACCTGTTGCGTCTTCGGAATAGCCAAACGCTTGACCGTTCCCGCAACAGACGCGGTGATCGCGGCTTCCATTTTCATGGCCTCGATCGAGGCAACAGCCTGGCCCGCTTCGACCTTGGCGCCCTCCTCGACCTGCAACGTGACGACGCCCGAGAACGGTGCGGCGACGTGGCCCGGCTTCGACGTGTCGGCCTTTTCTGTAGCGGTCGAATCAACCTGAATGCTCTTGTCGCGGATAAACACCGGGCGAAGCTGACCGTTCAACGTCGCCATCACCGTGCGAATACCCTGCTCGTCCGCCTCACCGATGGCTTCAAGACCGACGAACAGCTGAACGCCCTTCTCGATCTCGACCACGTGCTCTTGACCCTGCTGAATTCCGTAGAGGTAGTCAGTGCTGTCGAGCTGCGAAAGGTCGCCGTAGGTCTCGCGAGCCGTCTCAAAGATCTGAGTCGGGCCAGCGAACAACAGGCGGTTGAGTGCCGAGCGGCGATCCTGCGGTTCGCCATCGAGCGCAGCCTGGTCCTCAGCGCCGATCTCCTCAACACCGATCTTCACGTTGCGCCCCTTGAGCACCTTCGTGCGGAAGGGTTCAGGCCAGCCGCCGGGAAGCTCTCCCAGTTCGCCCGCCATGAAGCCCATAACGGAATCCGGGATGTCGTACTTGTCGGGGTTCTCCTCGAAGTCAGCAGGGTCAGCGTTCGCCGCAGCCAAAGCTAACGCCAAGTCACCAACGACCTTGGATGACGGAGTCACCTTCGGCGGACGCCCGAGCATCTTGTTAGCCGCAGCATAAAGATCTTCGATTGTTTCGAACTGATCGGCCAGACCGAGCGCAATCGCCTGCTGACGCAGGTTGGAGAGCTGACCACCGGGAATCTCGTGGTGGTAAACGCGCCCTGTGGGGCCGGGAAGTCCCGACTCG
Organism: Salinibacterium sp. VpJ6; assembly: GCF_059767345.1. NCBI lineage: Bacteria > Bacillati > Actinomycetota > Actinomycetes > Micrococcales > Microbacteriaceae > Salinibacterium > Salinibacterium sp. VpJ6. The sequence goes on along the minus strand of NZ_JBSOQL010000001.1, from coordinate 98,415 downwards.
AACGGAGCGTAGGCGTGGCGCACGGCCTCCCAGTACGGCTCGAGATCCGAGACCGCGTCGAGGGAGATTCCGGTGTCACGTTCGGTGTGCGCGAGCGCAGCAACCAAAGCAGACATAGAGGGCTGGCTGGTTGTTCCCGCCATTGGAGCGCTAGCGACATCCACGGCATCCGCACCGGCACGCGACGCAGCCAAGAGGGTGGCCAGCTGGCCACCAGCCGTGTCGTGAGTGTGCACGTGGACCGGAGCGTCGAAACGCTCGCGGAGAGCCGTTACGAGCGTCTCAGCGGCTTCTGCGCGCAACAGGCCGGCCATGTCCTTGATCGCGAGCACGTGAGCGCCGCTCTCCATGATCTGGTCGGCGAGCTTGAGGTAGTAGTCGAGCGTGTACAGATCTTCGTTGGGGTCGAGAAGATCTCCCGTGTAGCAGAGCGCAACTTCGGCGACAGCAGTGCCCGTGTTGAGGACTGCGTCGATCGCCGGACGCATCTGCGAAACGTCGTTGAGCGCATCGAAAATACGGAAGATATCGACACCGGTGTCGGCGGCTTCGCGAACGAAGGCATCCGTCACCTCGGTGGGATACGGCGTGTAGCCCACGGTGTTGCGGCCGCGCAGCAGCATCTGAATAGCGACGTTGGGCAGAGCCTCACGCATCGACGCCAGTCGCTCCCACGGGTCTTCGGCCAGGAAGCGCAGCGCAACGTCGTAGGTTGCACCTCCCCACGCCTCGACCGACAGCAGTTCCGGCGTCAGGCGCGCAACGTGCGGCATCACCGCTACCAAGTCACGAGTACGCACGCGAGTCGCCAAGAGCGACTGGTGGGCATCCCGGAACGTGGTTTCGGTGACGGCAAGCGACTTCTGCTCGCGCAGAGCGGAAGCAAAACCCGCCGGGCCGAGCTCGAGTAGCCGTTGACGCGAACCAGCCGGAGCATCAACCGTGAGGTCAACTTCCGGCAGCTTCAACTGCGGCTTGATGATTCCCGCACCATCGCCGTTGGGCTGGTTGACGGTGACATCAGCGAGCCACGTGAGGATCTTGGTTCCACGGTCCTTCGAGCGGTGCGAGTTCACGAGCCACGGACGCTCATCGATGAACGCCGTACTCACATCGCCCGCAATGAACTCAGGATCGTCGAGAACGCCCTGCAAAAACGGGATGTTCGTGGTGACGCCGCGAAGACGGAACTCTGCGAGTCCACGACGAGCGCGGCGAACGGCCGACGCAAAGTCGCGGCCACGGCAGGTCATCTTCACGAGCATGGAGTCGAAGTGGGGTGAGATCTGCGCACCCGCAGAAACCGTTCCACCATCCAGACGGATGCCGGCGCCGCCGGGCGAACGGTACGTCGTGATCTTGCCGGTGTCGGGTCGGAACCCACTGGCAGGGTCCTCGGTGGTGATGCGGCACTGCAGGGCAGCTCCGCGCAGCTTGAGTTCGTCTTGACGGAGACCGAGTTCTTCGAGCGACTCTCCATAGGCAATTCGCATTTGCGACTGAACGAGGTCGACATCGGTGACCTCTTCGGTAACCGTGTGCTCGACCTGGATGCGCGGGTTCATCTCGATGAAGACGTGCTCGCCCTTGCGCTCCCCCGCCGTGTCAAGCAGGAACTCAACGGTTCCCGCATTGACGTAGTCGATCGACTTCGCGAAAGCGATGGCATCGCGGTACATCGCTTGACGGGTGTCTTCGTCGAGGTTGGGCGCCGGAGCGATCTCAACAACCTTCTGGTGACGACGCTGGACCGAGCAGTCACGCTCGAAGAGGTGAATCGTGCCGCCGTGCGAATCCGCAAGGATCTGCACCTCGATGTGACGCGGGCGAACTACCGCCTGCTCAATAAACATCGTGGGGTCACCGAAAGCGCTGTCGGCCTCACGCATGGCCTCTTCGAGAGCACCGCGCAGGTCTTCCTTCTTGTCGACTCGACGCATACCGCGACCGCCACCACCGGCAACAGCCTTGGCGAACACAGGGAAACCGATCTCATCAGCGCCAGCAAGAAGGGCCTCAAGGTCGGTGCTCGCGGGAGTGGACTTGAGCACGGGGACTCCCGCCGCAATGGCGTGTTCCTTAGCGGTGACCTTGTTACCGGCCATCTCCAGCACCTTGGTGGGTGGACCGATGAACGTGATTCCGGCATCCGCCGCTGCACGAGCGAGGTCAGGATTCTCCGAGAGGAAGCCGTAGCCGGGGTAGATCGCGTCTGCGCCCGACTCCTTCGCTACTCGAATAATTTCCGAGACGTCGAGGTAGGCCCGAACGGGATGCCCCTCCTCACCAATCTGATAAGCCTCATCGGCTTTCAGACGATGAACCGAGTTGCGGTCCTCGTACGGAAAAACGGCCACGGTTCTTGCCCCGAGCTCGACAGCCGCACGCATAGCGCGGATGGCAATTTCACCTCGGTTGGCAACGAGTATCTTCTTGAACATTCGGTCCTTCCTGACAAAAACCAAGCCTAGAGCGATTGAACTCTGGCAGTTTCCTCAAGGGTGCGCAAAAGTTGGCGGAGTTTTAGGTTTCTTAACTGTAGTGAAGGTATCGTCGTTACTCGTGCACGTACTTAGCGTTAGCTCCCTCAAGGGGGGCGTGGGAAAGACGACCGTTACGCTTGGGCTCGCTTCAGCAGCCTTCGCTCGCGGTCTTCGAACTCTCGTCGTCGACCTTGACCCCCAGTCCGATGTTTCGACCGGAATGGACATTGATGTCACCGGTCACCTCAACGTGGCTGATGTCCTTGCCTCGCCCAAGGAGAAGATTGTGCGCGCCGCGATCGCTCCCAGCGGCTGGACTAAAGGCCGCCCCGGCAAAGTGGATGTGCTCATTGGCTCACCGTCAGCCATCAACTTCGACGGCCCGCACCCCAGCATCCGCGATATTTGGAAGCTTGAAGAGGCCCTCGCCAACGTTGAAGCGGATTACGACCTCGTTCTAATCGACTGCGCGCCGTCGCTCAACGCCCTCACACGCACCGCCTGGGCTGCCAGCGATCGTGTATCGATTGTTACGGAACCCGGACTGTTTTCTGTCGCCGCCGCTGATCGCGCATTGCGCGCCATCGAAGAAATCCGTCGCGGCCTCTCCCCTCGTTTGCAGCCGCTCGGCATTATTGTGAACCGTTTGCGCTCGCAATCGCTCGAGCACCAGTTCCGCATCAAGGAACTTCGCGACATGTTCGGCCCCCTCGTGCTGTCTCCGCAATTGCCCGAACGTACGTCACTGCAACAGGCTCAGGGTGCCGCAAAGCCCCTTCACGTGTGGCCGGGGGAAAGTGCCCAAGAAATGGCGCGCTACTTCGACCAGATTCTCGACCGCGTCATGCGCGCAGCGCGCATGGGCGAGTACAACAGCGGCCAATAGCTCCGCACTGCGCGTGAAGCCAGCACTTCGGTGCTGGCTTTTTGCGTGCCCGGGAGCTGCGCCGCTCGCGCAGAGAGAAACGCAGGGAGAAAGAAGCGTCGTTTAGGAGGCGCGGGATGCGCGGCGCTTCGCCAGCTCATCCATGGGGTCTTCACCCTTGACGGTGTCGAGATCGATCAGGCTCGTCTCCACCTCGCGGAGAACCTTGCCGACGGCGATGCCGAACACACCCTGGCCGCGGCTCACGAGGTCGATTACCTCATCGTTTGACGTGCAGAGGTACACACCAGCGCCATCGCTCATGAGCGTGGTCTGGGCAAGATCGTGGATGCCGGATTCGCGCAGTTGATTGACCGCGATACGAATCTGCTGCAGCGAGATTCCGGTGTCGAGCAGTCGCTTGACGAGCTTGAGCACGAGAATGTCGCGGAAGCCGTAGAGTCGCTGCGATCCTGAGCCGGCAGCACCGCGAACCGTGGGTTCTACGAGCTGAGTGCGAGCCCAGTAATCGAGTTGGCGATAGCTGATGCCCGCAGCGCGAGCAGCTACAGCGCCGCGGTAGCCCGACGTGTCGTCGAGGTCAGGCATTCCGTCGGTGAAGAGGAGGCCAAGGTCGTAGCGTGATTCTTCGCTACGGTTCACTTCACTCATGGCTTTGCCCCTTTAGTTCTGATTGATCAGCACGAAAACAACGAACCTTCATGTTGAAGTTGACGCTTAATGTTTCGTGTTACCCCACGGTAGTCACGCCCACCGCCTCGATCAACGACATTCGCAAAAACTCGGCGGCGTGTCGGAATCAGTTGGATAAAACTGGGCCAACCTCACTGAACCGTCGTCGGCGGGAGCCGAAAAACGGTCAACAGATCGACCGTACTACGAATCGAGTCTGCTGAGGGCGGATCGAATAAGACTGCTGCGAACAATCTCTAACTGGCCCGCGATTTCGCGCGCCATCTCAGCCGCACGTGCGCGGCTTGACGCATCTTTGCGACGAGCAACCGGCATCAAAGCACTCTCAATCAGGCCCAGCTCGCGCTCTGCGGCCGCACGGAAGCCCCGAAGGTGTCGTGGCTCAATGCCGCTGCGCTGAAGCTCCACAAGAGACTTGAGCACGGCGAGAGAATCTTCACCGAAAACATCGGAGGCCACGATGAGCGATGACGAAATAGCGTCACCCAAAAGCATGGGGCTCGCGCCGGCCTCGCGGATCAGCTCATCGCGCGTGAGCTTGCGCTCCGCCGAGAGCATGGAAGCAGCAGCAACGGCACCGCCAGGAAGCTCAGGGGTACGCCCCGCATCCATCTCTTCTAAGTAGCCACGAATGACCTTGAGCGGAAGGTAATGGTCGCGCTGCATAGTGAGCACGAAGCGCAAACGCTCCATGTCTGCAGAAGAAAATTTGCGATACCCGGATGCCGTACGTGCCGGAGCAACAAGCTTGCGCTCTTCGAGAAAGCGAAGCTTCGACGGGGTCAAATCGGGAAACTCAGGACTGAGCTTGGCAAGAACTTGGCCAATACTCAGCAGCGCGGGAGCCGGGGCTGACCGCGCTTGGCGCGCGACGCTAGCCACTAACTGCCAGCCGGCGGCGTGAGATCGCGGCGCGACGCGTAGAACGTGAGCTTGTACTTGCCGATTTGAACCTCAGCCTGGTCCCGAAGCACAGCGGTCGTCGCAATGCGGTCTCCGCCGAGATAGGTGCCGTTGAGCGATCCAAGGTCTTTGACATCGAACGACGTGCCATTACGCAAGAACTCAACATGACGTCGCGACACCGTGACGTCATCGAGAAAAATATCTGCCTCGGGATGACGACCCACCGTGGTGAGGTCGGCATCAAGCAGGAAGCGGGCACCCACATTGGGGCCTCGGCGAACGATCAACAGCGCTGAGCCTGAGGGCAAAGCAGAAATTGCAGACTGCTCGTCTGCCGACACATCGGCGGCCATCGCAGCCACCTGCGCCGCAAACTCATGACTGTACCTAGCAGTGGTGTCGATGCGCTCGACAATAGGCTGCGCGGACGTCTCATTTGCCGACTGTACGTCGGCGCCGTGACCACTATTCATTGACTCAACCATCGCAAACCTCCCTGACTAACCAGCGTATCGGATCGGAGCACTCCTCAGACCCTCGGAAGGCGAGAAATTCGGACAGATTGTGCAACGTAAATGAAACCTGCCCACCAATACAAGAACGCACCCCACAGCGCGAATGCCCACCCCAGAGGATCGGTGACGCTCGCAATCGCAGGAAATGCCTGCCCCAGCATGAGTACGGGAAGCGCATAGAACAGGGCCGCGGTGGCCACTTTGCCCAAATGGTGAACGGGAAGGGGCCCGAAACCGTAGTTGGCAGAAATGATGCCCAGCACCGCCAACATGATCTCGCGCGCAACGATCACGAAGAACAGCCACCACGGAATCACGTTGCGAGCAGCGAGACCAATCAGAGCAGCAAAAATGAACAGGCGATCGGCGGCGGGGTCAAGCAACTGTCCCAATCGCGTCATCTGGTTAAAACGTCGAGCAATGAAGCCATCGAGGTAGTCGCTGAGACTGGAAAACACCAACACGAGCAGCGCGAGAGCGTCTTGCGCGGTGATGATGAGATAGAGAAAAACGGGGACGAGCCCGAGCCTGAGAAAACTCAAGATATTGGGCACAGTCCACACACGATTGCTGATCTCGGGTGAACTACTACTGGCCACAGTCTGAGTCTAGCGAGCATCCGCATCCAAAATGCCGAGAATGCAGCGCTATCTCGCAGGGGCTCACGAGTATCCTCGAGACCATGTCATGCATCCGGTTCAACACTCCTGCCCAACGGGCACAGATGCGAGCAATGGCCCCCTCGATGCTTAGCGCCGAGGAAGCTGCCGCGCTCCACCCCGCGCCCGAAGTTACTGACAGCAAGATTGCACGCCTGCGTCTTCTCGCGGCCGACCCCAATCCCAAAATTCGCGAGAGCGCTGCCAGCAGCCACCACACCCCGGTTGACGTATTTGAAGCTCTCGCTCGCGACAGCGATGCTGGCGTTCGCGCCTGTGTCGCCCGCAACGAACACGCCCCGTGCGATGTGCTGCGGATGCTCGTCGATGACCCCTCCGAGGTTGTGCGCGGCTTTCTCGCCATCAACTTCTATGTGCCCGATGACGCGATGAACACTCTCGCGGCAGACGGCAGCGCCACAGTGCAGCGCCTCGTTCAGTGGAAAACTGAACTCGCAACGGTCTAATGGCCGCGGGAACTGTTCGCGTCGACAGTTGGCTGTGGGCAGTGCGCGTCTATAAAACTCGCTCGCAAGCAACAGCGGCCTGCCGTGCTGGCCATGTGAAAATCGGCGGCACAAGCGTCAAGGCTGCCCAACCGGTTCGCATCGGCGACCAAGTGCGCATTCGTATCGCTGGCTTCGATCGCATCCTGGTGGTCAAGCAGACCATCGTGAAGAGAGTGTCGGCGGTGACCGCCGCCGAAAGCTACACCGACGAGACTCCCCCGCCGCCCTCTCGCGAGGAGCGGGCTTTCGCTCCCCTGCGCGACCGCGGTGCCGGGCGTCCGACCAAGCGCGAGCGTCGGGAGATCGACAAGCTGCGCGGCAGAGATGGCAACGAAGAATGGATGCCCGAACTCTAGTTGTGTCTAGGCTCGCGTCAGCCTTCGAGCGAGCGCGATTCGGCAGGAACCTCGTCGAGCGCTTGCGCCCGGGCACCTGAGCGCCGCGACACGAGCCAGACCACACCCGCGACTGCCGCGGAGAGTGCGACTACTGCGCCCAGGAAGAGGGTGTTATCGATGCTCGACCCGGTAGTTGCCGCCCACGACTCAGCGCGGTACTGGAAGGTGATAGGGATGACTCCCCCCAATGACGCGGTGCCGTCGCTCACCAGCAAAAGGATGCCGATTCCGATAGTCAGCGCGCCAGACACGATCATCGTCCACGAGTTTGACCACCCACGGATAGTGAGCGTCCGTGGCCGCAGCCAGCGACGCCCCCGCGCACCGAGCCGCTTCCAAACAGCAGCCAGAACGAGCAACGGCACCGTCAGCCCGAGCGCATAGAGCGTGAGCATGATGGCGCCGTAGACCGCGTTTCCGCCGAGCGCCGCGACGGCGAGTACGGAGCCGAGGATCGGGCCCGCGCAGACGCCAGCGACGGCATAAACCATGCCGAGTGCGAAGACCGAGACGGCAGAGGTGCGGTCGGTTGCAGCATCCGCACTCTCCGTTCTGGTCAGGCCGGGAACCGGAATGGCGAACAGCTGAACCGCACCCGCGGCGATGACGAGGACGGCAGCCCCGACAATCAGCGCGCCGCGGTTTTCGTTCACGAGGGAGCCCAGCGTTGCCGAAAAGACTCCCAGAGGAATGAGCGTCGTGATGAGGCCGCCAAAGAATAGCGCCGTCCGAGCAAATAGAGCCGAAGCAGAACCAAAAGCGTAAGCAAAGAACGCCGGCAACAGCATCACCGAACACGGACTCAAAAGAGCAAAAAGCCCGCCGATAAAGGCCCCGGCGTAACCAATATCCACTGTTACTGGGCTGCCAGTCTCAACTGCTCGTCGATGACATCCTGGAACACCTGAAGCGGCTGGGCGCCGGCAATGGCGACATCATTGATCACGATAGACGGGACGCTCGTTACACCGATTTGTTGAGCCTCCTGCGCGTTGATCTGCACCCGCTGCACCAGTGCGGGGTTCGCAAGGTCTGCTTCGAACTGCGCCATATCGGGCACACCGATGTCACGCGCGTAATCGAGAACCTTGTCGCGATCGATCTCGAGGTGCCCCGTCTCGGGCGCCGACGCGTAGACCGCCGTGTTGTATTCCCAGAACAGCCCCTGCTCACCGGCCGCGTGCGCAGCAACCGCGGCCAGCACAGACGTCTCGCCGAAGATGGGATTGTCGCGCCACTCGATGCGAAGCTGACCTGAATCGACATATTCGCTGATGAGCGTCGGAAGAGTTTCGCGCGACAGCACCCCGCAGAAAGGACAACGGTAATCCGCGTATTCCACGAGCACGACAGGCGCGTCGACCGCTCCGAGCGCAGTCGGGTCATCGGCAACCCGTCGGGCTAGTTCGACTGCGGGCTGCGCCTCCTCGCCGGCAGAAGCCGACGGGACCGCTTGACCGGGAGACGTCGCCGAATTTGACTGGGCTCCGGCCACGAAGGCGACGGCGAGAAGCGCCAACCCCACGAGCCCTCCCACGATGAACAGGCCACGCTTGGAGGATTCCTTGCGCCGATTCTGGGCTGCCCGAGACGGCTGGGGGGATTTCACGCTATCGATCTCCTCAGGGCACTCAAGTACCCACATCAGTGGCCCGATGAGGGCCACCATCCACCCTACCTACTGGAACCCCAGGAGCCTGACCGAGACCATTGTCCAACGCGAGCCAGCTGAGGATCTCGCCAGCTTTCACCGCGTCGTCGCAGCCTTTACTCCGAGCAATCGAGACGAGCTCACGCGGAGTTAGGCCCGTGTTCTTTTAGACGGTGTCGAGGTATGCCTAGAACGACATCGGTCAGCTGCCTGTCTCCTCGTCGTCGCCCAGAATCGCGGCGATCTGGCCGACAGCGAGTCGCATGCCCTCTTCCATGCCCATTTCGATCATCTCTTCGAGCTGCTCAAGCGACTCGAATTGCGAGAAGATTGTGAGCCGGGTTCCGTCGGCGGTGGGTTCAAACGTCAACCGGGCCGTCGTCACCCCGAGATCCTCCGAGGGCTCACCCTGATCATCCGCAAATCCATCTTCGATGAGCAACTCCGTCGGGGCCGAGATCGAGACGAATCTCCACCAGCCGTGAAGACGTTCACCATCCGGCCCTTGCATGTAATAGTGCGCGCGTCCCTCTGGCTCGAACTCGAAACGCACGAAGGTAGCGGGCCACTCGGGTGGGCCCCACCAGCGCTCCAGTTGCCGGGGGTCGCTGACGAGCTGCCACGCTCGCTCGGCCGACGCGGTGAACTCCGCCGTCGTGGTCATCGAGAGTGCGGCGGCGTCGGTGTGTGTCGAGATGTTCATTAGGGTCTCCCATGGTGGTGGATCATCGTCGTTACTCTTCGTTGAGCACGGCTTCCATGCGCAGCACTCGCTGCGTCCAGACGTTCTCTACACGAGCGAGCAACTCTTGGGCTCGCTGAATGGTCTGAAGATTGCCGCGAACGATTTGCTCGCGCCCGTGGCGCTCTTTCGTCACCAATCCTGCGGTGTGCAGGATCGCCACGTGTTTCTGCACCGCCGCGAAACTCATCTCGTACTTGCGCGCGAGCTGCGAGACAGAAACTCCCTCGCTGAAAACGCGCGTGACGATGTCACGGCGCGTGGCATCCGCCAGCGCTCGAAACATCGCGTCGACTTGAGAGTCGGACAGTTCATCTACAACCATTTGGTTGTAGATTACTGACGTGGGCGTGAACGCGCAAGAGCCACACGGGCAGAGCGTTCCGTCTCCTAAAGTTTTCGCAGCGTGAGGATTTGTTCCGCTCGCCCAAATGGCCCCTGGCTGTCATGCAGCACCGTTGAGGTAAGACCAACACCGTCGGTGCCAAAACTCACCGCATTCTCGAGACCGAGCCACTCGCCAACCGGAACGCGATAAAGGTGGATTTGAAGGTCAACATTGGGGAAGGCATAGCCACCCTCCCCCGGCTTCACCCGCGTCGCAATACCGTTGCTCGTATCGACGAGGCCCATGAGCCGCACGAAGTCAGAGATGGGCTCGGAGGCGAGCAGCGGAACAGGAGTGCGCAGCCAGACTCGCCCGCGGCCTGCTTCGTGCTCAGGTAGCGCTCGTGCCTCGATAGAGCGGATGTAGCCACCAGGCCACTGCGTCAGGTTGACGGGCGCGCCCGCGCTCTCTGGGCCGAGCATGCGTTCGTCAACGATGCCCGCAATCTCCGCAGTGTCCGAAGTGTGCAAACGCCAGGCCGTCGCGCGTACAGCGACACGGCCGCCGGCGCTCAACTCCGCCTGAACAAGCTCGATCGTGCGGCCCGGTCGCAACATCGAGACATGGATGTCGAACTCGCCATCCGGGATTAGTCCCAAAATTTCGTAGCTGATGCGCGCAATGCGTAGCTCTGGCCGTGCCTCGAAGCCCTCCAAAGCATGCGCCAGAATGCCGGCAACGGGAGCCATGTGCTGCTCGTGCGGATTCCAGGCGCCCTGAGCGTGAATGGTCGATTCGAAGCGAGTGTCGCTGTGCCTGAGGTAATACGAGGAGGGGGTTGAAGTCACCGCCCCAGCCTAATCAGCAGTGACCACCCGCCCCAAGGGTTCAGACTGAGGATGCTGCGTGCTCTCACAACTCCATACACACCAGCGCACGAGATGTGAGCGCTAGTGCGCACGAAGCTTGTCGATGAGCTCGCTCTTAGTCAACGAGGAATAGCCGTGAAGGTCTAGCTCCTTGGCGCGCTGTCTGAGCTCTTTCACCGTCCAGTCGTCGTACGAGCCCGACTCCCCACCCCGTCGGCCGATCTCGGAGCGGCCCTGATTCGCTGCCGCGTTCGAGATGCGCGCGGCTTTCTCTTTCGACGCGCCGTCCTCACGAAGCTCTTCGTAGAGCTCGGGATCTTTGAGGCTTGAATTCTTGCGAGAGGGCATGAGCGAACTCCTCAATCTGGTCGGCCGTGACGCTACGTATATGGCGCCGCCACCAGCCTAGGCAGAGGTGTGACCGTTGCGACGAACTGTCTGGAACCCTCAAGGAGCCACGGAGGAAGCGTTCAGAAAAGCGTTAGAACAGCATCGGTTGAGGCATTGCTCGCGCTGCCAATTGCGGCGGCATCTCCTCCGCGATCAACGAAGGTGCAACCGAACCCGAACGTGAGCGCACCCCGGCATGGACCCGCGGCTGGGCCCGAGAGCCGACGATTCCGGTGGCAGGATCGAGAGCGGTGCGCTGTAACCCATGACGCCGAATAATCGGCTGCAATTTAGCAGCAAGCCACTTGCGGTAGTCCTTGGGCGCGTAATTTCCCGCCGAGTACATCGAACGATACTTACCCACGAGCTCCGGATGCGCACCCTCCAGCCACTCGAAGTACCACTCTTTAGTTCCCGGCTTGAGATGCAGAGCCGAATACGTGATCGATGTACCGCCAGCGGCTTTGACCTGCTCCACGGCTCGCTCGAGATGATCCCGGGTATCCGTCAAAAACGGGAGAATCGGCATCAGGAACACAGCACAATCAAGACCAGCATTGCGTGCCGCGGTTACCGTGGCCAACCGCGCCTTGGCAGTCGGGGTGCCTGGCTCAACCGACTGCTGAAGGTCATCGTCGTAGATAGCAATCGACATGCCAAGATCTACCGGTACATGCTCACTCGCCTCCACCAAGAGCGGCAGATCTCGGCGCAGCAACGTTCCCTTAGTGAGGATGGATAGCGGCGTGCCGGAACCAGCCAACGCAGCGATGATGCCCGGCATGAGCCGATAGCGACCCTCAGCACGCTGGTAAGGGTCAGTATTGGTGCCCAACGCCACAGGGCTCCTCCCCCAGCTGGGTTTACTGAGTTCCTTTGCGAGCACCTCAGCCACATTGACCTTGACGATGATCTGAGTGTCGAAGTCTTTGCCCGCATCGAGATCGAGGAATTCGTGCGTGGGGCGAGCGAAACAATAGGTGCACTGGTGAAGGCATCCGCGCATGGGGTTAATCGTCCAACCGAATGGCATATCACTGGCAGTCGGCACCCTATTGAGCGCGCTCTTGGCGAGAACTTCGTAGAAGGTGACGCCGTCGAACTCGGGGGTTCGCACCGTTCGTACAAGATTGTTGAGCTTCGCGAGCCCGGGCAGAGCATCAGGTGCCTCGTTGCTCACTTGCTGCCCACTCCATCGCATGATGCTATTCGAACATATGTTCGAATAGACCGCAAGCCGACGCGCGAGTGGCGTTAGGCTGCTGCGACCTCGTGAGCGAACTGGGCAATCTCTCGCACCTGGGCGGAGTCTCGAGTGAGCTTTGCCGTCGTGAGGGCACCGTCATAGAGAACGATGAGACGCGACACGAGCGCATCAGTCACATCCGCACCGACGATCTCTTTCGCGTGCGCCCGAAGCACGCGCCGATAGCGGGCGATCGCGGCCTGCACATCCGGCATATCGGGGCATTCGATCGCGGCGTTCGTGAAAGGGCAACCGTAGAAAGTGCCGCCATCGACTTGGTCAGCCACTGCCAAGAACAGTCGCTCGATGCGGACTGCTGGCGGGGCATCCGCGTCATCGAGCTCAGTCACTCGATCGAGCCATGCGTCGGCCTCCTCATCCAAGTACGCCGCGATCAGCGCTTCCTTGCTCGGAAAGTGGTGATACATGCTGCCCTTTGCCACCCCAGCCTGAGCGATCACAGTGTCGATTCCCGTGGCATTGATTCCGTGCGCGTAGAAGAGATCTGCCGCGGTGGCGAGGAGTTTCATGCGCGAGGTGACGCGGATCTGCGGGGTTTCTGGAGCCATATTGCAATTCTAGACGAACCCGTCTATATTCTCTAGACGGATCCGTCTAGAAACGCTGGATGGCCGACACAAGGAGTTATTCATGTCAGATCTCAAGATTGCCGTAGTCATCCTCGAAACCCTCGAGAGCAACAACGCTCGCGTCTACCGTGGCCTCAAGACCGCCCTCGAGTTCAAGGCCGCCGGCGACGACGTCATCGTCATGTTCGACGGCTCGGGCGTAGGGACCCTCGCCAAGATCGCTGATGCTGGCCACCCGATGAACGGCCTCATCTCGGCCCTCGGCGACACGATCATCGGTGCCTGCGAATTCTGCGCCAGGTCGCACAAGGTCTTCGAACCCATCCGTGACGGCGGCTTCCCGCTGCTCTCCGACAACGGCGGCGAAGCCAGCGTTCGCAAGCTCGTTGTCGACGGCTACCAGATCATGAACTTCTAGCAGCTTCTCCCCCGAGAACGGCAACGGCCCGGGCCCTCACCACGGTGAGCGCTCGGGCCGTGCACTTTCTCCAACACGGCGGCTGCGACCGAGACACCGCGCCAGCGCTGCTAACGTCGTAGGAGTGTTCTCTAAAGTGACAGTTCCCACCACCCTGCAGACCCGCGACGGCGAAATGACTCTTCGCTACTCCGAACTCGGAGACATCGACACCATCCTGCAACTGCTCGCCGACGACCCCGTCAGCGCGCTGCGTGGAGATACTGCTCGCCCCGAAGACCGCCCGGCCTACGAAAAAGCCTTTCACGCGATCGCCACGACTCCCGCAAACGCGCTGCTCGTTGTCGTCGCACCGTCGGGCGATGTCGTCGCAACAATGCAGCTCACTGCCATTCCCGGGATGGCGCGTCGGGGCTCGCATCGCCTCCAGGTCGAAGCCGTGCGCGTTGCCGCGAGCCAGCGTTCGAGCGGAATCGGCGGCGCGATGATGCGCTGGGTTATCGACACCGCAGCGCCCACGCTCGGTGCATCACTCATCCAACTGACATCAGACGAGGCACGCACCGACGCGCACCGCTTCTACACCAAGCTGGGCTTCGAAGCCTCACACATCGGTTTCAAGTACTCGGTCGAGCTCTAGGCCAGTCAGGGCGCTGAAACTGGTTGGCGCCGATAGCTCGCGCCAGCGTGTTCAGCAGGCAAGCGATCGCCCCGGCCATGCAACTTCTGGCGCAACGTTCCCTCTACATACTCTTCGGGGTATGAACCACGAGCCCGCAGCACCGGGATGACATGCTCGACCACGTCTTCGAAGGTGCCCGGCGTGATCGCGTAGGCAAGATTGAACCCGTCGACGTCGGTCTCCGCCACCCACGACTCCAGCTCATCCGCAATCTCCTCGCCTGAGCCGATGATGAATGGGCCAAGGCCCCCAATGGCTCCCAGGCGTGCAATATCTCGCACTTTCCATTCGCTGCCGTCGCTGTTCGCCTTCTGAAAATTCGCCACCGTCGACTGGATGGCGTTGCTCTTTACATTGCCGATCGGCTCGTCGAGGTCGTACTGCGAGAGGTCGATTCCCATCCATCCCGACATAAAGACGAGTGCGCCTTCCTCGCTCGCGTAGCTCAGATAGTCGGCATATTTGGCGTGGGCCTTTTCGGAGGTCTCATCGGTAATGATCGTCAGCAGAGTGTAGATGCGAGCTGAGTAGCGGTCGCGGCCTGCTTCTTCGAGAGCATCCCGGATTCGACTTACTGTCTCCGTGAGCCCCGCTTTGGTCGAGGCCGCAACAAAGATTGCCTCGGCGTTACCGGCGGCAAACTGGATCCCTCGTGGCGAGGCCCCGGCTTGATAGATCACCGGCGTGCGCTGCACCGAAGGCTCCGCCAGATGGATGCCGGGCACCGAGAAGTGCTTGCCGCTGTGTTCGATGTCGTGAACCTTGCTGGGGTCGGTGAAGACGCCCGATTCTCGGTCGCGGATCACCGCATCATCTTCCCACGAGCCCTCCCACAACTTGTAGAGCACCTCGAGATACTCGTCGGCATGGTCGTAGCGGTCGTCGTGCTCGAGCTGATCGTCGTTCCCCATGTTGCGTGCCGCCGATGGCAAGTACCCCGTCACGACGTTCCAGCCGATGCGGCCCTTCGTGAGGTGGTCAAGCGTCGACATCCGTCGGGCGAAGGGATACGGATGCTCGTACGCGGTTCCCGCCGTAATGCCGAACCCCAAGTTCTCGGTGACATGCGCCATCGCCGACACGAGCAGCAGCGGATCATTCACGGGAACCTGAGCACCGTGGCGAATCGCGGCCTCGTTCGAGCCGGCGTAGACGTCGTAGGTGCCAAGGACATCCGCAATAAAGATGCCGTCGAAGGTTCCTTTTTCGAGCAGCTGAGCAAGCTCGGTCCAGTAGTCGAGATCTTTGTAGCGCCACGATTGGTCATCGGGGTGGCGCCACATTCCTGAAGATTGGTGAGCGACGCAGTTCATATCAAAGGCATTGAAACGGATTTGTCTAGGCATGCCCTCATCGTGCGCCCGGAGCCGACATTGCGCATCTGGCAACGAAACAAAGACGCAATAGTTGGACACATATCGACATATTCTCGCTTCGTGCCGCGCGGGAGTGCACGCTAGTCCGCATCCCTCGAACCATTGGATGGACGAATGCACACGACAACCCCCACCGCTCCCCGTTCTACCGAGCGCACCCCTGACACTCAGCGCGCCGATGAGGATGCCCTGCCTGCCACCGGGCTGAGCGCGGCCGAGTTCGCGACCGCGTTTCGCCGGTATCCGGGTGGAGTGGCGGTGGTGACAGCCGACTCTGCTCTCGGCCCTGTCGCTCTTACGGTCACGTCGATCGTGTCGGTGAGCGCGGATCCCCCGCTATTTGCGTTCTCGATTGGACATCAGGCATCCACCGCGACGGGGATTCGAAATGCGAACTCCTACGTCGTGCACTTTCTCGGCAGCGAACAATTGCCGATTGCCCAACTGTGCGCGACCAGTGGCGTCGACCGCTTCGCCGACCGTTCACTGTGGTCGCGCCTACCGAGCGGAGAGCCGTACTTTCCGAGCGCCCCCGTGCGCATCGTTGGCCAGCGCATTGATCAACTCGACACGGCGTCAGCGTCGTTGATTCTGGTTCTCGCGCAGGAGTCTCATGTAAGAACCGAGACGGATGCTGGCCCACCGCTGGTTTACCACGACCGCGGCTGGCACGAGCTGAGCTCTCAGTCGCAGCTCGGGCACCGCTAACTACAGGTTCTGGCGCCGCTAGCTACAAACTCGGGCTTGCGGAAGTTGCGGCGGTGTGAGCTGAGTCAGAATCTTGCGTCGACTCGGAAGCGGGCGTCAACCCGGCAGCTTCGTCGTCATCCCAGCTCTCGACGAGCGTGATGCGACCGCGGGATTCCTTGACTGCGAGCACCAGCGCAATGATGCCGGTCGCAATGCCCACGACCCCCAAGGGGTTCGCGATTCCGATGGCGATCCCCAGGGCTGGCTCGTTCGGCCCGCTCACGATCGTTTGCAACCCTTCCGGGGTGTTATCGGGAATGGTGAGCCCCAACAAGAAGGCGGAAAGGCCAGAGGAGATCAGCATCGCGTGCGTGATGGGGCGTGTAGTGAAGCCGCGCAGGTCGCTGCGGCGCATCGCAAGGCCGACAAGCACCAACAGAATCGCAAAAACGACACCGAGCGTCGCCGCGTAAATGACGGTGAGACCGCCGCCGAGGCCAAAGAGATGACGACCGAATGAGACCCAGCCCGCCACCGCAGTGCCGAACACAATCACCGCGACACCAGTGCGGCCAGAGCCTGGCTCTCCGGGAGTCTCTCGAACTCGAATAGCGCTATACGTCATGTGCGATCTCCACTCTCACAGTGTGATCTCCCATCGTACTGACGATTCTGATGCCCGCTCTGCTCGTGCAGGCTCTGTGAACTAGTCGAGATGTGATGTTCTAACGAATGCCCCGAATGCGGGGATTGTGTTGAGAGAGTCTCACGAGAAGACTGAGAGAAACTTTTCCCGAGGAGCCCCATTGGCTATGCCCAGCGAAGGCCGTGTGGCCGTCTACATCGACTTCGACAACATCGTGATCTCGCGCTACAACCAAGTTCACGGACATCAGCAATTTCAAAAAGACAAGGTACGAACGCACAGTCCCGGTCAAGAAATGTCGTCCACAGTTACTGCGAAACTCGTGGAAGCGAACGTGGATGTTGAAGCGATCGTCGACTACGCGTCGTCCTTCGGTACAGTCGCTCTCAGTCGCGCCTACGCCGACTGGTCAGTGCCCGTAAATTCGGGGTATAACAAGCAGCTCGTTAACCGAGCGGTCGAGCTAGTACAGCTTTTTCCTTTGACGGCACAAATGAAGAATGGAGCCGACATCCGGCTCGCAGTAGACGTGATGGAGGATTTGTTTCGGCTTCCCGATCTGACACATGTCGTGATCGTCGCAGGAGACTCAGACTACGTAGCGCTGGCGCAACGCGCTAAAACACTCGGCCGTTTCGTGGTGGGGATAGGTGTCGCCGGCGGAACTAGTCAGGCGCTGACTTCGTCCTGCGACAAATTTGCGGACTACGATTCGCTTCGTGGAGTCGAGTTCGTCACTCCTCCACAACCTCAAAAATCCGTGGGTATCGCCGGCACAACGCCGAAGAAGAATGCCCCGCAAGGTCCGTTGGTCCAGAGCACCAATGCCGCCTTACACGCTACATCCGGAACAGCTACGTCTACAGATGCTGCGAAGAAAGCGAAGCCCACAACGAAAGCGCCCGCGGCCCCTCCCAAGGCGAAAACAGACGCCTCTGAAACGCCAACTGGCAGTATGCGGCCATTCAAACTACTTGTACGTGCAATGCGACTCGTGCAACAAAAAGAGGACTCCGACTGGCTCAACGGTTCTGCCGTGAAGAGTCAGATGCTCAGAATCGATCCGTCGTTTGATGAAGCCGCTTTGAAATTCGAAAAGTTCAGCGACTTCATCACGTCACACCAATCAAGCGTTGAGATGCGCGAGCTCGAAGGCGTTCGACAGCTGCGCCTTCGAGCCACCGCAACACTCCCGAAGTAGCGCTACCGAAAACGGCCCTAGGCGAGCAACTGTTCGGCCAGCAGCTCGAGTGCGCGCACGCGCAGGGGTGACGTGTTCGCGGCGTCCTCGGTGTGTGCCGAGAGACCGGGCACGACCATGACTTCGTCAACACCAAAGCGGGTTGCGAGCGAGCGAATGCGGTTTGCTGCAGCAACTGGCTCGTCGATGACCCAGCGCTCGGCCATGTCATCCACCATCTGCTGCTGGGGCGCAGCGAGCTCGGTAGCCGCTGCTTCTTCGATCGTGGCCAGCGGCCCCAGCGGCATACCGCTGAGCAAGCGAGCCATCTGTTGCAATTGGGGCAGGGCTGCGGCACGAGCATCTGCCGCTGTTTCAGCGACGGCCACATTGAGCGTCAGGAAGGTTTTGGGCGCCTTCAGCTGCTCTGACGGCACAAAGTTGTCGCGGTAGAGCCCCAGAATGCGGGCGGTTCCTTCGCCCGAGAAGTGGTGAGCGAAAACATAAGGCATGCCCTGCGATGCGGCCAAGCGTGCCGAGTAGTCACTCGAGCCCAACAACCAGAGGTCAGCGACGGAGGCCGCATTCGGCGTCGCCCTGAGTTCGTAAGTGCGGCCCTGCTGCAGTTGAAGCGTGGCGCCCTCGGGGTTCATGAGGCTGCGGATGTCGGCCACGTTGCGCGGGAACGCATCGACATCGCTGGTCGTGCCCGTCATCCGCAAATACGAGGTGATCACGGGGTCGCTGCCGGGAGCGCGACCGATGCCCAGGTCGATGCGGCCGGGGAATGCAGCCTCGAGGATCGCGAACTGCTCAGCCACCACGAGAGGCGCGTGGTTGGGCAGCATCACTCCCCCAGAACCGAGGCGAATGTTCTTGGTCTGCGCCGCCAAAATACCAATCAGAACGGCCGGGTTCGTCGACGCGACAGCCTTCATGTTGTGATGCTCGGCCACCCAGTAGCGCGAAAAACCCAGATCATCAGCGCGCTGAGCGAGCGCAGCGGTCGCTGTAAGGGCGTCAGCAGAAGTCTGGTTGCTGCGAACGGGAATGAGATCGAGAACGGAAAGGCGAAGTGGTGTAGTCATCACTGCTATTCAACGCCCCTGAGTCGTGGATATTCCTGAAAGCGCCGCATCCCGTCGCCGCGCACTGGCCCACCCGCGCGGTGGGACCTTCGCACTCAATAGACTGGGGCAATGCCCGCTGCCGAACCGTCGTCCTCCGCCGCAAACGACCCCACCGAGTCGAGCGAGGCGACCGAGGCAACTGCTTCCGCTCCCGCGGCATCACGCTCTCGCACCCGCCGCATAGTCCGCAACGTCGTTATTTCATTCGCTGCCGTTATCGTTCTTGCAGTCGTTGGAATGCTCGTCTGGGCCAACGTCGGTGTGATGCAGGCCGAGCCGGACGCGCTCGAGAGCGTGCGCTCCAACCCCGCCGTGCACATCACCGAGAACTCGAACTCGTTCATCCTCACCCCCACCGGGGACGCCACCGGCGAAGGCTTGCTCTTCATCCCGGGCGCCAAAGTGAGCGCGGATGCCTACCTCTACAAGCTGTCGGGGGCGGTCGCCGAATCTGGCCTCACCGTGGTCGTGACCAAACCCATCCTGAATCTTGCGTTCTTCGATCAACGCTCGCTCGACACGTTCACGAGCGCTGTGCCGGATGTCGATTCCTGGTTCGTTGGCGGCCACTCGCTCGGCGGCGTGCGCGCCTGCCAATACGCGGAACAGCCCGACGTGAACGGCCTCGTACTCTTCGGCAGCTATTGCGCCAACGATCTCTCGGAGGTCGACACTCGTGTTCTCAGTCTCAGCGGCAGTAACGATCTCCTGAGCACTCCGGAGAAAATCATGAATGCCGCGCACCTATTGCCGACGTCGACCACGTTCTTTCCGATTGACGGTGCCAATCACGCGAGCTTCGGCGACTACGGGGTTCAGGCCGGAGACGGTGAAGCCACCCTCAACACCTCTGTTGTGCGCGATGTGATCGCCGCCGAGATCAACAGTTTCGTGCGCAATGGCTAACACCGACGAAGCTATGGGAGCGGCGAACTGGGGTCTCGTATTGATCCCCATTCTGGCTGTCCTGGCGCCGCTGCTCGCGCGGGCACTCTCCCCCGTCGTGCGCATTTCAATCGTCGTCTTCGAGCTCATCCTCGGCATCCTGATCGGGCCGAGCGTTCTGGGCTGGGTCGGTGAATCCGCATTCGTCGAGCAGCTTTCGGACTTCGGTTTGGCGATGCTGTTCTTTATGGCCGGAAACGAGATTCGGCTGAGCGCCATTCGCGGCCGTAACGGGCGGCGAGCATCCCTCGGCTGGCTCGTGGGCTTGCTGGCCGGCGTTGCGATTGGCTTTCTTATCGAACCCGGCCTCGGCGCTGTCGTCATCGGCATCGCTCTCTGCTCAACTGCGCTCGGCGCGATTATGCCGATCTTGCGTGATGCTGGTGAACTCCCCACTCGCTTTGGCGGCTCCGCAATCGCCCTCGGCGCTGTCGGTGAGTTCGGCCCGCTGATCGCTATCTCGATCTTCCTCGGGGCGAGCTCTCTCGGCGCCTCCACAGTCGTGCTGGGCATCTTCATCCTGATCGCGATGACGCTGCTGTTCCTTGCAGCCCGCATCGAGCACAACTCGCTCCACCGCCTCGTCACCGCAACGCTGCACACTTCAGGCCAGTTCGCGATCCGCCTAGTCATCTTTATCGTTGCAGCGCTCGTGGTGTTGAGCATCGTTCTTGACCTCGACATGCTGCTCGGCGCTTTCGTCGCCGGACTGCTGTGGCAGATCATGATGCGCCAAGCTCCCGAGCGCGACCGGGCGATGGTCGACTCCAAGCTGGATGCGATCGCCTTCGGATTCCTCGTGCCCATCTTCTACATCAACACGGGAGTGTCCTTCGAACTCAGTGCACTCACCTCCGACTGGAGTGTGGCCGCACTCGTGCCCATCTTTCTGGTGCTCCTGCTCATCGTGCGCGGCGTACCCTCGATGTTCGCCGCCCCGAAGGGTTCCAGCAAGCGCGAACGCGCCGCCCTCGGCCTTCTCGGGGCAACCGGATTGCCCATCATCGTGGCCGTAACCGCGATCGGCGTCGATAGTGACTACATCAGCTCAGGGATCGCTGCCGCCCTCGTCGGCGCCGGCCTGCTTTCGGTGCTGATCTACCCGGTTATCGCGATGGCTCTGCGCAGCGATGCTGCCGAGCTGAAGCAGCACGCCGACGATCTGCCTCACGAACCGCACATTGCCGAAGAAGCGTAGTCGGCGCTAACTCCGCCAGAATCGGGATCGTGCCCGTGGCCGCATAACCGGCCGACTGGGGTAAAGGCTCACCCAACACATCCGACGGTGTGTGCGCACCGTCCGCTGCCTCGGCGGCAGTCTCGTGGTGCATCGAAATGATCGGGATCGACTCAGTGAGCGCCACCAACCCGTCGCCGATCGTGACGAGCGGATCGGCATCCGTGCTCGAGAAAATCGGGAACGAACGCCCCTCATCCGGCAGTCGACGGCCACGACGAATCACGACGATCGTTGCCGCAGCAAGAGGAATCGCGATCACGCTCGGAGCCGCGACCCACATCGACGCGCTCAGAACGCCATAGGCACCCCACACGGTGTAGCCCATGACCAAGAGCCACTGCGTGGTCTCCGAGATTCCGGCAAGTCGAACCGCATCGTTACGGCTCTGCCAGGTGATGCGGGCCTGCGGCATCCACATGAGAAAAGAGAAACCAGTGCCCACAAATCCAAGCGCGTTAACAGCGAAGTCGGTGATGTTCATCCCGTTTGATCTGATCTTTCTGACGGTCCAGGGAAGAACTCCCGAATGGACACGATTGCTAGGCATCACCACGATGTCTCGGTAATCATAAGCACAAAAACGTGCGGGTGCTAGTACCCCAATTGGGCCCTGTAACGCAGGAGCACGAAGCTCGGCAGGTTACCCTCAGTACATGGGTTTCGGAAGTACACGTCGCGAGGGCGCGCTAGCTTCATGGAACGACGAACGCGGCTTCGGATTCATCGATGTTGACGACGCCGCTGGCTCTGAGGCTGCTGGCGGCCAGAGCGAACGCGTTTTCGCGCACATCTCAGCATTTCCGCCGCGCGAGATGCGGCCGGTGCCCGGCGAGCGGGTCAGTTTTGTCATCGAACGCACGCGAGAAGGCAAAGTTCGCGCGCGCAACATCCGCTATCTTTCAGCCTCGGGCCGCCCGCTTCGTGTGAAGCGACGCAGACCCGGCACCATGAGCTACGTAGTCTTGGCAACCTTCGTCATCGCCATCAGCATCGTGACGGCGATTGGTGCCCTACCGTGGATCTTCGCCGCGCTGTATCTGGTGATGAGCATCATTACTTACGGCTCGTACGCGAGCGATAAGAAGGCTGCGCAGACACGACAGTGGCGAGTGTCAGAGGGTGCCCTTCTCGGCCTCGGGCTCTTCGGCGGCTGGCCCGGAGCGATCTTGGCCCAGCAACGGCTGCGCCACAAAACACAGAAGCAGATGTTCCGCCAGGCATTCTGGGGCACCGTCGTGCTCAACATACTGGTCTTCGCCATTCTGACTACCGCTTTGCGGGAACCGGTTGTGGAGCTCATTCGCCTCATTCTCGAGGCAACTGCTCTCTAGCCCTGCCGGGTTCGCCGCCCAGGTTCTAGGGTGGTTGCATGGAGACTTCGACCAAGTTCCACACTGTCCGCCGCTCTCGCACAGCGCCCGCGATCGTAGCACTGCTTGCTGTTTCCGTTGCGGTCTCGGGATGCACGGCAGCGGCATCCAATGGCATTGAGGTCGTTACGGGCGACTCGCCTGCCTCTGACGTAATCGCGCTCAGCGCGGGCAGCAGTGACGTAGAAGTTGCACGCGCAGTTGCTGCTGCGGTTGAGCAACTTCCTGAGTTGGCCGAGGCGGCGATGGATGAGTCGGGCACACCGGGCATGGCAATCGGCGTCGTGCACAACGGCGACATGATCTTTGCTGAGGGGTTCGGGCTTCGCGAAGTCGGCACGAGCGACCGAGTGGATGCCGACACCGTCTTTCAGATCGCCTCGGTTTCAAAGTCGCTCTCTGCCACAGTCGTGGCTCGCGCTATCACGCAAGGCGCTGTGGAGTGGGACACCCCGGTGCGCACGCTGCTGCCCGACTTCTCTCTGGCGGAGTCGTACGTCACCGAGAACGCCACCATTGCGGACTACTTCAGCCACCGAACGGGGCTCGCCACCGGCGCCGGCGACGACCTCGAAGATGTGGGCTACGAGCGCGATTACATCCTGGATCACCTGCGTTACCAACCACTCGACGACTTTCGCAGTAGCTACCACTACTCCAATTACGGCATCACGGTGGGAGCCGAGGCCACAGCGGCGGCGCTCGACCTCCGGTGGGAAGACGCCGTGCGGGAGCTCGTCTACGAACCGCTCGACATGTCATCCTCGAGTTCTAGCTATGCGGAGTTTGTAACGCAGCCCAACCGAGCAACGCTGCACACGCTCGTTGACGGCGAGTTTCAACCGCTCTTCGAGCGAAACCCCGACCCGCAGTCCCCCGCCGGCGGCGTCTCATCGACCGTTGGAGACCTATCGAAGTGGATGACGATGGTGCTCTCCGGCGGGGAATACGCCGGCCAACAGTTCGTCACCCCCGAATCGCTGACGCCTGCCATCACAGCGCAAAGCATTAGCGCGCGGGCTTCCGCCCCCGACCAGCGCAGCGGAAGTTATGGCTTCGGCTTCAATGTGGGGAGCCAGGCGAACGGTCGCACGACGGTGAGCCACTCGGGCGGTTTCGTTCTGGGCGCTGGAACCAACTACCAACTCGTACCGAGTCTCGATCTTGGAATTGTGACGCTGACCAACGCTGGCCCGATCGGCACTGCCGAAGCGCTTAACGCACAGTTCCTCGATCTGGTGCAGTACGGGGAGATCACTCGAGAGTGGATTGGCGACTACCGCGGTGCCCTCTCCGGCCTCAGCGCGCCGGCGGGCGATCTCGTTGACACTACTGCTCCCGGCACCGCGGGAGCATCCGTCTACCTCAGCGACTATGCGGGCACCTACCGCAACAGCTACTTTGGCGACCTCGTCGTGACCGAAGTGGATGGTGCCCTGCAGGCAGCGCTTGGCCCCCGTGGCGGCTATCTGCTTGTGCTCCAACCGTGGGATTCCGACACCTTCACCTTCGTTCCCACCGGTGAAAATGCGCCGCCGGGTTCCCTCTCATCGGCAACCTTTGAACGCTCCGGCGGAGCGGTTGCCGGGGTAACTCTCGAGTTCTTCGACGCGCGGGGCCTCGGAACGTGGCGCCGCTAGCGTGCGATCAGATACCCCATGGGGTATAGTTTTGACATACCCCCTAGGGTATCCCGCTAATCCGCGATCAAAGGACCATTTATGTGTCGAGCCGTGACCTGCACCGTGTGCAACAAAACTACGTGGGCCGGATGTGGTGACCACATTCAGTCGGTGAAAAGCAGCGTTCCCGCGTCACAGTGGTGCAATGGAAAGCACTCGCAGGCAGACATCGCCGCCGCCAAAGCGAGCCAGGGTGGCTTCTTCGCCCGCCTATTCGGGCGTTGAAGATGAAGCGCTCACTCCTCGCCATCGCCGCCGCTGTCTTTCTCGTGACCTCGATCGCTGGATGCTCGACCTCCAGTGAAACAGTCGAGCTCAGCGCTGACACGATCCTCATCGACGTTCGCACCCCGGCCGAATACGACGCCGGTCATCTTGACGGCGCCACGCTTCTCGACCTCAATGGTGGAGACTTCGCCGCCGCACTCCCCACCCTCGACCCCGAGGCCGAGTACGCCGTCTACTGCAAGTCGGGCAACCGCTCCGGGCAAGCTGTTGCGATGATGGAAGATGCCGGCTTCGAAAACGTAATCGACCTCGGCTCCATCGGTGAGGCAGCAGCATCCACTCAGATCGAGGTTGTGCATTAGCGCACCGCCACGAATTCGGTGCCGCGCATTCATCCCATCCATTGCTGCGTCGGTTCCGAACCACTGAGGTGAACACGACACCCGCCACGAGCACGCAGTACAACGCCGAGAATCGGTTCGACCGCGCCACCGCGGGCATGACGCGTGTTGTGGTGCCGACAGCTCTCGGTGATGTCGTCGCGCATGTTGATCCGAACGCCGCCGCGCTGTCGGACTCCGCAACCATCCTTCTGCACGGCGCAGCGGGATCCTGGACGACCTGGCTCCCCCTTATTCGTGCATCGCACGCGACCGGTCGGCCGCTGACAAACGTGGTCGCCCTCGACTTACCGGGCTGGGGCGAGAGTGGCAGCATTGCTGCCAGCGCAACAGTCGAACACCTCGCGGATGCCGTAGCCCACGTAGCCAGAACGCTCGGCTACGCAAAGTGGAGCATTTTCGGCCACTCGCTCGGCGGACACCTCGCGCTCACCATTGCCGCCAGGCAGCCGGAGCGCACCGTGAGCGTGACCGCCATCTCAGCAACGGGGCCCGGCGCACTCTCAGTGCTGCGTCATCCAATTCGCCACTTCGGCGTCTTACCGTTGCTGGGAGGGATGCTCGGAGCGATGCGCTTTCTGAGCGCGCTTGGGGCAGCAGGCATTGCGCTCGTTCGAACGCTTCACCGCCTTCGACTGCTTGGCCCGCTGAGCTCTCCCCTGTTCGCACACCGCGGCACGCTCGATAGCTCAGTGATCGATTCGCTGGCGTCAGAGGTTCGACCCACCGCGTTCGTTCGCGCGGCGGTGGCCGCGGCGCGGTACGACGAAACGCAGTGGGCGAGCATCCTGTGCCCCGTTACTCTTGTGCGCGGTGATCGCGACGTATTCGTGAGTTCCGCGGATGATGTCTGGTTCGCGTCGGTCCTCCCGCACGCGTCGCAGCAAGTTGCCTCGAATGCTGGACACTTCGCACACATCGAGTCGTTCGAGGCACCGCACTCGACGACCGACGGAACTCGCCTCGCCGCCTGATGAGCGGCTAGACCAGCGCGGTGATGTGCTCGTTGTCTGCGGGCATCGCATCGCGCGTCTCTGATTCATCGTTGATAGTGATGTCAGCGAAAAGCATCGGCAGTCCGTGGCCTGTCCAAGCGGATGCCCGATCCATCAGCTGCGCATGAACGTGCGGTTCACTGGAGTTGCCCGAGTTTCCGCACGCGGCGATGGGCTGACCTGCCACCACAGCGTCGCCGACCTTGACGAGCGCGGAGTGCTGCTTCACGTGCGCGATAAGCGCGAACACACCATCCTCACCGCGAATGGTGATGTGGTTGCCGATGATGAGGCGGGGGCCGCCGATCTCTCGAATCGTGCCTTCCATCAGCATGTAGATGTACCCAAGCACTGAGGACCGAGCGCGATGATCGCGCTGCGAGTCACTAGCGCGAACGACGACGCCGTCGATCATTGCGCGAACGGGCTCGCCGAAAGCCGGGTACTCATTCGGATACCGCAGTGCCATTCCCGTGTCGAAGGCGGGTCGGGCACGTTCCTTCGGATCGAAAACGAGGTCGACTGCGTAGGTTTGGCCATAGGCCCGAACGCCGTGGCTGGGCACCCGCGTCGCGGGGCTATTCAGCGCAGACCATCGCCCCGTTACGGGAGCCGCCACGGTCAGGGGCTCACGATTAGGCACGAGCTTGAGCCCCGGAACCAGCACAGCGAGCACCAGCAGCATTCCCACGATTCCTACCAATGGCAGCAGCGTGAGCACGGTTTTTACGAGGGCTATCGGAATGACTTGAGCGCCGACGGTTCCCACGAAAATGGTCATAACCGAGACGTACATGATCACTACGCGAGCACGATAGACGCCCGCGATCACGCGCCTCATGCTGCGGCCACGAGGGTGTCACGAAGCGCCCCGGGGAACGCGAATTCAGATACCGGAAGATCGTCGATCTCTGCCACGTCTAGTCTTCGACGATCGGCTCGGGAGGCAGCTTGCGCACCTTCGCCCGGCGGCGACGACGAGCCGGAATCATGGCCCGCATTTCTTCGAGCTTGCCAAAGCACAGCAGGCGGTCGTTCGCTTCGAGAACGGTGCTGCGGCGAGGGTTGGGCACCACGTTGGAGCCACGGTGCAGAGTGAGCACCGTGATGTCCTTCTCTCCCAAACCGGATTCGCCCAGCTGCTTGCCCACGAAGTCCGCGTCGCTACCGACGACGATCTCGGCAACGCCGTACCCCGTCGAAACGCTGAGGCGCTGGCGAACATCGATCTCGGGGAACGCCACTTGGTTAGCGATGTAGTCAATTATCGCGCCCGCGACATCCAACTCGGTGGCTCGCTCGATGCCTTCGAGACCGGGCGACGAGTTGACCTCCATCACGAGGGGGCCATCTTTACCCTCAAGCATGTCGACGCCGGCAACACGCAAGCCCATGATCTGGGCGGCCTTCACCGCGGCGCGGTGGTATTCGGGCGAAAGCTCAACGGCTTCAACATTGCCACCACGGTGCACGTTCGAGCGGAACTCGTCCCCCACCGCGACCCGACGCATGGCAGCAACTACACGGTCACCCACCACGAGGGCACGGATGTCGCGGCCCTTGCTTTCGGAGATGAAGCTCTGAATCAGCACGTTCTGCTTCGTTGAGTGCAGAGTCTCGATGATCGCCTTGGCGACCTGGGTGTCCGGAGCAAGGATTACGCCAATCCCCTGCGTGCCCTCGAGCAGCTTGATCACGACGGGTGCACCGCCGACGCGCTCGATGGCCATCTCGACATCCGCCCGGTTGTGCACAAAGGTGGTCGCCGGCATAGCGATGTCGTGGCGAGAAAGAATCTGGGTGGCACGCAACTTGTCGCGCGAGTTCGTGATGCCACTCGAGGTGTTGGGCGTGTAGACATCCATTTGCTCGAACTGGCGAACAACAGCCGTACCGAAGTAAGTGATCGAGTTGCCGATGCGGGGCAGGATGGCGTCGTAGTCCGAGAGCAGTTTGCCGCGGTATTGCAGATCAGGTTCGTCACCCGTGAGATCAATCGCGAACCGCAAAGTGTTGAGCACTTTGACCGTGTGGCCTCGCTGCTCGGCAGCCGCACGAAGTCGCTGCGTGGAATATGCATGCGGCGCACGGGAGAGGATAGCGAGTTTCATGGGGCGACCTGTCAAGATATGGGGGTGATAGAACCTACCCATTCAAACACGGTCGCGGGCTGGCGTGAGTGGGTCGCCCTACCCGAAATCGGCGTTTCGTGGATTAAAGCCAAACTCGACACGGGTGCGCACAGTTCTGCCATCCACGCGACGAATGTTGAAGAATTCACCGGCGCCGATGGCAGCGATTGGGTTCGGTTCACGGTCGTGCCATGGCAGAAGTCGGATGCCGACGCTGCGGTTGTCGAACGCGAGATTCACGATCGTCGTGCCGTGCGCAGCTCTTCTGGTCACAGTGAAGACCGCATCGTGGTTTTGCTGCACGTCGAGCTCTTCGGGCAGACGGTCACCGCGGAGACCACGTTGACGGATCGCAGCGACATGGGCTTCCGGATGCTCATAGGGCGTGAGGCCCTCGGCCAGGGGTTCTTGATCGACTCGAGCGCCTCGTTCTTGGGCGGTCGTGCCCCGCGCGCCATTCGTCGCCGCAATCAAGGCCGCGGCTAGCGGGCATCCGCCTCACGCTGAATGCAATTGCGCTCAGGGGCGGCCGCGCCACAAACGCCCTCTTCCAGTCAACCATAATGACCTGATTGCGTTCCCAGTCGCTCTCGATATGGTGACGGCATGAGCATCGATATCCCCACTCATGAAGACCTTGTAGAACTCTCGCAGCAACGGAACGCGGCAAGCGTTTCCTTGTACGTGTCACCGGGATCCACCGATGGCGGTCCCCCCATCGGCCGCGATACTGAGGCTGCACGCCTCGCCCTTCGCTCCTCGGCTACCGAAGCGATTGCCGAACTCGGCGTGCTCGGTGTCGAGAAGGCCGAGTTGGATGCGATCGGCCAGGCATTGGCCGCGCTTGATCACGACACCGACTTCTGGTCATCATCCGCACGCTCCGTGGCGGTCTTCAGTTCGCCTGAAGTCACGCGAGCGTTTCGCGTGCGCAACGAACTTCCCTCCCATGTCGCCACCGGCGATCGGTTCGACCTCGGCCCGCTGCTCCGCGCCACGACTTTCGGGCACTCGGGCTACGTGCTCGCGCTCACTCAGGGCAGCGTGCGGCTGTTGGCTCTCAATGCTGACGATTCGAGCGTGGAACTCGCTCTGCCGACCCTTCCCGACGACCTCGGGCGTTCCCTCGAAACCGCCGACAACGAGGGCAAGGCAGATATGCCCCGGGCCGATGGCGCCCTAGGACCCAAGGTCGAACTTCGACGCTACTGCTCTCGCGTACAGGAAGCAGTACTTGATGTCATCGGCGCATCCGGACTGCCGCTCGTGCTCGCCGCATCCTCCGACCTGCAGCCCGCCTACCGCGAAGTATCCACCTACCGGGCACTCCTAGAGGCGGCTATCGACGCTAATCCCAGCTCGCTGTCGCTGGAAGACCTCGAGGTTCGCGGCCGCGCGATTCTGGCCGAGAGCCATGCGAAAGAACTGGAATCGTGGCGCTCTAGCTTCGGAAACAAGCGGAGTAACGGCGTCGCCAGCTCTCAACTCAGCGATGTTGCGCACGCCGCCACCGCGGGACTTGTAGACACGTTGCTGTTCGATCTGGAATCGACGGATGAAGGCGATATCGACGAGTACGGAACAGTGAAGTTCGCGAGCGAGCCAGGCCCCACCACTTACGGCTTAGTCGACGAGATTGCTGCCCGCGTGTTACGCACCGGTGGCACGGTGAAGGCCGTGCGCAGCGATGATCTCCCCGATGACTCCCCCGTCGCTGCGACGTTCCGCGGGCCCCTGTAAGAGTAAGACTGAACAACACAAGGGCGCTGTGGCTGACATTCCTGTCAGCCACAGCGCCCTTCGTGTGTCACGGGTCTCGCACTCTGCACAGCGCAACTAGTCCCGCCGCGGTCCAGCCAGGGAGATCGTTCGGCGCTACTCCACTACTGGTGAGCGCCGCCGTCGATTCGAATCTCGGTGCCCGTTACAAAAGCCCCATCTTCACTTGCGAGCATTGCGACAACTCCCGCAACCGCTTCGGGGCCCGCATACCCTTCCTTGATGGCCGGGCTCATCTTCATGAACAACGAGGAGTCCGCATCCTCCGGAATACCCGGCCCCATGCTCTGTTTGCTTTCGCCGACTCCCTCGGTCATCCCCGATGAAATCGACCCGGGTTGCACAGCCGTGAATCGGATGCCCTGCTTCGCGTATTCCGCGGCGAGGGCGTGCGTCATCGACTGCACTCCACCTTTGCTGGCGGCGTAGGCCGACATATAGGGATGACCGAACGCGGCTGACGTGGAGCTGAAATTGACTACGGCTGAACCGTTGCCTTCGAGTAGAGCAGGAATGCTCTCTCGAATCATGAGGAAGGTACCCACGAGGTTGACGTTGATCACCTGCTGAAAGAGATCCAGTGTCGTCGAGTGCGTGTGTGATGAACGCAGAATCCCCGCTGCATTGACGAGCACGTCGAGCCCGCCCAGCGTGGCCAGAGCTGTTGCAACGCCGGACTTTACCGACTCCTCGTCAGCGATGTTGATAACGACGGTCGAGAGTTGGGCGCTGTGGGATCCCGCTTTGCTTACGGTATCGGCGAGCCCTGCTTCGCTCACATCGACGGCCACCACGGTGGCGTTTTCAGCGAGAAGGCGAAGCACTGTCGCTTGGCCGATGCCTGATCCTGCACCAGTGATGATGGCGCGGCGTCCGGAATATCTGTTCATGGGAAAATCTCTCTTCGATGAGTGTCGGACCCACGCTACGCGAAATTGGCACAATGCGCCGGACTGGCAGTTTCTGCAATCAGCGCACAACCGCGTACGCTCCTTGTATGGATGTCGAACCCCTCAGCCTGACGGAACGTCGCAAACGCGACACCCAGCTTGAGATCGCACGAACCGCCGCCCGATTCTTCGCTGACCGCGGTGCCGACGGCGTGACCGCCGAGGAAATAGCGCGTCAAGCGGGCGTCTCGATTCGCACGTTTTATCGCTACTTCAGCGCTAAAGAAGATGCTGTGGCTCCGCTCCTTACGATCGGCGCGGACCAATGGCATGCGCTTGTCGCAGCAGCTGATCCCAGCGAGGACATCATCGTCGCCCTCGAGCGCACCATCTCGGCCGTACTCACTCCGCGCAGCGAGGAAGAAATTGAAGGTCTCCGATGGACTCTGGGGCTTCTTCACTCCAGCACGAGTGATGTTCCGTTGCAGCACGTCTGGCATCGAGTGAACTCTGACTCAGAGGTTCAATTGAGGTTAGTTCTCGGCCCCATCATGCGAAGCGAAACCACCTCATTGACATTACGTTGTCTCGCGGCCGCTGCTACTAGCGCGGTGCGGATTGCCCTGGAAACAAGCGCCGAAAGCGATCGCGAGTTGCACGATCCGAGCGCGCTCGCAACGCAGGCGTCACTCGCTTTTAGACAACTATCCGCTGGCTTAGATCTTGGACAACGCCGCTAACTAAAGCCGGAACTTGCCTGCGATTCCGCCGGCGATGCCACCACCCGTCGAGTTGCGGGCACCGCGCACAGCCTTGTTGTTGGCGCCCGACATTCGCGCGTTCGTGAGTCCCTTTTTCGACTTGATGAAGTTGTCGGTTTCGTTGAGGTTCACCATCGCCGCTTCCGTCTCCGACTCATGACTGTGCCGTTTGTCGGTGTTGCGGTAGCGGAGGTAGATAGCGGAATAGAAGATGAACCCCGACAGGAGAAAGACGAGCCCGAGACCACCCGAATCGTCGTCAGAGGATCCAGCAGCGAGCACTTGACCGCTCTCGGTCAGCCACAAGGTAAAACTCAACATTAGATTCCCACCGCCACGAGAACGAGTCCGATCACGGTGCCGACCAACTGCACCGCACCAGAAACGAGAAGCAAGCGGCTTTGGTGCACCGGAACGCTTCCCATTGTTTCTCCCGTGCGAGCGTTAACGGCAACGTAATGCAAGAACGTCTTTCCGTTCGATTTCCGTTGTTGATAGCTGTAAAGCCAGACCGGCAGGTACGCCGACACCCAGCGTTGGCCGTGCACATCGACCTTTTCTGACGACCAGCGCACTCCGCGGTCATAGAACGCGAGCGTGCTGTTCACCTTGTGGCGAGCAATGTCTTCAGCTTGGGTATGAGCGATGGGCGCGAGTTGATCGAGATTGCTGTCGCGACGCTCAGAGGTGAAGCCCGAAAGATAGTTCGAGTCGTACCGCACCGAGTTTTCGACATCGAACGGCATGATCGTGTTGATGATGTTGTTCGAGTTCTGCGAAGTGTTCTGATCGAGACGATCGCTCGACGATTCCACAGTGAGGTCATTGACGTGAATGTCGAATTCGCGTGCCACCGAGTAAAGATCCGCGTCGTAGCGCCGTTGATCGTTATCGCCCACCTTGACCGTGTACGAACGGGTTTGGTGCTCCCCTTCGCCCTCGAGCCTGGCGTGAGCGTTGATGTCGACCACCATGTAGGGCATGTAAACGCCCATAACGTTTTCGGCATTGAACTCCGCCCGGAACGTCGGATGCGCGAAGAATTTCCGCTTGCCGACGAAGTGCGCGATCTTCTCCACCGCAGATGCCTTCTCTACTTTGAAGGGCAAGATCATGTCGGGGACAGCACCGTTAGGAACTTGCTGATTCATCGACAGAGTGTTGCGACACCAGTGGCAGCGTGCTTGAGTGCTCGTATTGGTATCAATCACGACCTCGGCGCCGCACGCTGTGCACTTGAACGTCAGAATTTCTTCGGTCGAGGGCACGATGTCGCTTGAGCCGGAACCGACGAGCGTTCCCGTCAATGCGCTGATATCGCCGTTGAGATTGAACGCATCGACCGCGTTGTCGGTAGACCACTCGAAGCGGCAAAATCCACATCGCAATAGGCCAGTGGCAACGTTGAGCGAGATTTCGGTGGCGCCACAGCGCGCACACTTCGCTAGTCCGTCTTTCGCTCCATCGTCCGTGTTGATGACCCGGCGAGCGTCTTCAGCATCGGCCGGCGCTGGAGTATCGGGTTCGACAGCATCCATCGACATCGGGAACTACAGCCCGAGAACTTTGGCTTTAGCGGCTTCGTAGTCGGCCTCGGTGATCAAACCTTGGTCGAGCATTGTCTTGTACTGCTGCAGTTTGGCCATAGGGTCGTCGGCCGCTGGTGCTGCTGCAGCGGCGGGTGCCGCTTGCTGTTGCGGAGCGGCGTTCGGCTGCTGGAATCCACCAGCAGCGCCGCCGGCTGCGTTCATACCCATACCGAGGAAGGCCATTCCTGCGCCCCCACCGCCGCTACCCTCATTCGATCCTGCCGCTTCGAAACCGCGCGCAGCGGCCTGCTGCATGAAGGAATTACCGCGGGCACCGCCGAGAGCATCCGCCTTCTTGACGTCGCTCAGCAGAGCACGAGTGTCTTCGTCATACTCGATGGACTGAAGGGCGACCTTTTCAATGGTGAGGCCGCGGTCGGTTGTCCACTGGTAGCCGTCATCCACTGCTGCACTCAATGACTGGGCGAAGCCAACCGCGTCGCCCTGGATCTTGGCGATGCGGTTTCCCTTGCTGGGGTCGTTTGTGTAGTACGAGAAGGCAGCCGCGAGGGAACCGACGACCTCATTGAAAAGTTGGCTGGCAGCGTCGTTGTCGAGATCGGAGAAGTCGAAAACCTTGGGCGACTGGCCCAAGTAGGTCAAGGGAACGAAGTTCTTCACCAAGAGGATGGGGTCGACGATCTTAAGAGAGTAGCTACCGCGAGTGATCGCGCCGACCTGTGCGTTGAGGTAAGCGTCATCCCAGTAAATCTCGGACTGAGTGCCGAACTTGTTATTGGGGATTTCTTTGAGGTTGACGTAGAAAGCGAGCTGCTGCGAACCGGGCTGGCCACCGAACTTGAAACGCTCCCATGACGTCTTCACGGTGGAGCTGATGATGCCGTCGCCCGCAAAGAACGACTCGGCGTTCTGGTCTTCGGACGTAAACACGAAACCGCCAGGCTCCCCCACAAAACCGGTCAGCTGACCATCTTGGAACGTCACGAGGCCGTAGCCCTCGGGCACCACAATGCGGCTGCCGTTGGTAATGATGTGCTCGGAAGCTTGAGTGTTAGAGCCACGTCCTGCGTTCGTGCCCTGGGCCACGGCGGGGAAAATGGCGGCGGTGGGAGCAAGGTGAGCGGGCGGGGTCAGGAAGTCTTTCCACTGGTCAGCGAATGTTCCGCCGATTGCTCCTGCGAACGCCTTGATGAAACCCATCTATCTATCCCGTCGACTCATTGTGCGGATCGACCGCCGATAGAGCAGTTTCGTCAGTGCAGTGTGTTGCACGGGGACGAAAAACATCGGCGAGCGACAATCTCTCAGCATGGTAGCGGTTCACAGCATCCGCTGTCTTGCTTTCGCGCAATTGGTTCTGTGCATCACCGCGACTGGAATGCGAGGCGTAATCGCTTCGCGACGGGAACCCAGCACTGCCCCGAGAGCCTACTGAAGCGCTACCAGCCCATCGTGCCCGGCGCGCCTTTGAATGGCCCAACGAGGTTCTTTGTAATCCATCCGCCGTAAAAGTCACCCTCTTGCGAAGTGACGAGTTCACCATCGATTTCGCACGAATCCATCTGGCCGGGGTAGAGCGCGACGCGAGTTGCCAGCTCATCAAATGATCGCGTCGGCTCTGGGTACACCCAGCCGGCCCGTTCAGCAACCACTCCGCCCGCGACGACATCGAAGTAGTGCGCTTCGCCCTTGAATTCGCAGAAGCTGGTACCGCGAACCGGCACGAGCGCCCCCTCGGGGAAGGCCACGATGGGCACGTAATACACCGGTGGATGACTTGTCTCGAGCACCCGCACAGCATCCGTCGTATCCACGATCACCTTTCCCCCGAGACGCACCACAACGCGCTGAGACATGTGCTCGACGCGAGGCGGGCGCGGATAGTCCCACACGGACTCTTGGCCAGCTTTAGGCGTGATGGGCGTCGGACGCGAAAGACGACGAGGGACAGGTGCGGGAGTCATGACTCCATCTTGCAGGGGTGCGCTGAGATGCTGCTGCATGGTCGGCGAATACTCACACAACCCCATACTCAAGACAGGCATTCACGTCGCTGATCTACACTGACCGTCATGAACGATGCCTCAGCTTCTGCTGCCGCCCGCGGCGCGAAGAACAGCACTGCGCTGCGTATCCTTGCTCGACTCGGTTTTGCCGTCAACGGTCTCGTGCACCTTCTTATCGGTGCCCTCGCCATCGGCATCGCCACGGGAGGGGGCGAAACCGACGCCGACCAGTCCGGCGCCTTTCAGCAACTAGCGTCGACTCCGGGCGGTGTTTTTCTCCTCTGGGCTGTCGTCATCGGCATGGTTGCGCTCGGAGCATGGCTCTTGATTTCGACGTTTCTTTTGCAGCCGAACGATTCGAAGCAGAAGTGGGCGAAGCGCGGGGCCGAAGCCGCGAAAGGTATCACCTATTTTGTTCTCGGTTCCACAGCGTTGACGTTCGCGCTCGGCGGTTCGTCAGATTCGTCGAGCAGCACGAGCAGCCTGACTGCCGACCTCATGGGCAACCCAATCGGAATCGTCGTGCTCGTGATTGCCGGTGTCGCGGTGATGGGAGTTGGCGGGTTCTTTATCTACAAGGGCGTCTCGCAGAAGTTCACGGAAGACATTTCGGTACCCCACAACACTCTGCGCTCCGCTGTTGTGGGCTTAGGAGTCGCCGGGTATGTGGCGAAAGGCCTGGCTATCGGCGTGGCCGGGGTGCTCGTTGTCATAGCCGCGTTCACACACGACCCAGAAAAATCATCCGGCTTGGATGCTGCGCTGACCAGCCTCACCGAACTTCCTTTCGGCGTTGTCGTGCTTGTGGTGATCGCCATCGGGCTCATCGCGTACGGCATTTACTGCTTCGTGCGGGCTCGTTTCGCGCGTCTTTAGTGGTCAACGGCTCGAGGGCAGCGAGAATGCGAGCGATGTCCATGGAGATAGCGGCGGATGCCCCCATGGTGGAGGCCGACGCGGTGTCTTTTCGCTCATCCAGTTCCGCCGTCAAGGTCGCGAGAGCATCCGTCGCGAGAGCATGAGCATCCTCACGTTCTTCGACGGAATCCCACTCGCCGAGGGCCCGGGCCACAGCCGCGATGGCAGCGCTGAGGGTTGGTCGCAACTCGGTTCGCAGCTGCACCTTGATGGGAGTACCCCAGACCGCTCCGGTCAGCACGTCCGTAATGTCGCGCACATGAAAAGTGACGTTCTCTAACGTCGCGAGTTCTTCGTAATCTGCTTTGAGGTCGCGGCGATATCGGCGCGCTCGGGGATTAGCTTTACGGCTCTCGTCGGCGAGCAGCACCGCTTCGCGTACCTCTCGAGAGACCGCGACGAGGGAGTCTTTGCCTGTTGCCCAACCGTCGCGTTCTGGCGGCCAACTTTCAGCGAGAGCTTCGGCCATATCGGCGAGATGGCTCGAGAGTACGGTCCGAAAATTCGACAACTGCTGGTCGACTGCGTTGTGGGTTAGCGCGGGGAAGATCAAGAAATTGACGAGGAGACCGACTATGATGCCGAGCGTCGCCTGCTCAAGATAACCGAGGGAGTAGTCATCGGCATCCGGTCCCCCGATGATCAGCACAAAGAGCACGGTAACGGGGATGTACTCCCGGTTGGATCCGAACCACCCTGTCGCGGCGATCAACGCGCCGAGGCCCACCGCAAGTGACATGGTGAGCACGCTCGGAGCACTGAAGATGATCACGGCGCCAGCCAGGGCAATGGCTACCGCGAGACTACCCAGGGTCTGGGCCGCATTCTTCATCGATCCCATGAGCGTCGGATACATCGCGACGATCGCTCCCAGAGGTGCGTAGTACGGATAGTTGTCCGCCACCCCCGGTAAATATGGTGCGACGGTCCACGCGATCCCCACCGCGATGCCAGTTTTCGCTGCTTGAAGCATGCGCGTGCGAGTGATGTCGGCGCGCATCCGCCCCGCCGTTTTCTTCACCGGTTGCAGCGAGTTGCTCACTGGCTGCAACTTGCTCGTGTCGAGTCTTATTCGCTTCACGCATTCACCGTGATCTCAGCCGTACCCGGCGATGGTTCAGGATGCTCGATGCGCAGGCGATCGGGGCGAAAACCGTGCTCGATCCCCCAGAGCACGGCGTTAGTGCGGCTCGCTACGCCGATGGTGCGGTAGCAACTGCGGATGTAGGTCTTGATGGAGTTGATCGACAGGTGGGTGCGTTGGGCAATCTCGACGTTCGAGAGCCCTTGAGTGATGAGCGCAAGCACTTCTGCTTCGCGCTCGGTGAGCCCTTCTTCTCGGCCAGGCCAATCCCCGCCGATGATGGTCGGGATGCTGACCCCACCCGCGTGAACACGCTCTGTGCCTGCGTAGATTGCTTCGAGCGCCTTCACAAGTTGCGAGGCGGGCAACCCTTTGGAGATGTACCCGTCGGCACCGTTGTTGAGCACGGTCGCGATGTGCGTCGGGTCGAGGTTCCAGGAATAAACCACAACGACTCTCACGGCAGGGTTGCTCGTCAGTTGTGCAATGGCGGCTCGATCACCCTGCGTGCCGGCGAAGGTGTCGTACAGCGCGATATCGACGCGCTCGTCCACCCGTTTGTTGAGGTCGAGTTCTACGACGCGAACCCTATTTTGGTAGGTGCGCAGCATCCCGACGACTCCGCGGGCGACGACTTCATAGTCGTTAACGAGGGCAATGTGTACAGCGGTCATTCCTCAACGATAAAGCGACAATTCGACGTTGAGGGAAAGTTCACCCCTAGGGGTGAAGTCTCCCACCGGGCGCGCAGAATACTCTCAGACTGTGGGGTGCTCGCCGCACTACGCCAGCGTTGGCGAGCACTCCATACCACCGCACTCCCCCGACGATGAGTAATTCACCCATGAGCGCATCAGACAAAATCGAAAACGCTGCCGAAGACGTCGCTGGCAAGGCCAAAGAGGCCACCGGCGAAGCCACCGACAACGAAAAGCTTGAAGCTGAAGGTCAAGCTGATCAGACGAAAGCGAGCCTGAAGAAGGCTGGCGAGAACGTCAAAGACGCGGTTTCCGAGTAGCGCATACCGCTACCACCTCGCTCACCCTACTGCTTTCGAAAGGCACCACTTCATGAACACTCTTCTCATCATCATCGCCGTTATCGCCGTCGCACTTCTTCTGACCGGAGGCCTTGTTCAGTCACTGAATTTCCTCCTCTGGGTGGGAATCGTGCTGGCAGTAGTCGCCGTCATCGTCTTCCTCGCTCGCAAACTGACCGGTGGACGGGTCTAACCGCAGCATTTTGTAGAGCTAGCTGGAGCAGTTCATCGCCCCCTCCCCAGAAGGCGATGGACTGAACGAGGGGCGCACGACCACGTGGTCGTGCGCCCCTCATCTTTCATCCGGCACGACCCTAAGGATCCCCCGAATGTATAGAGAAACTGGCACTCCCGTCACGAGTGCCCCGCAACCGTCGTCGCTGGCTCCTCAACGATTGTGCCGAGATGACGCTGAGGCTATCGCGCCGCCGTTCCCTCCGCTCTCAGCGAGTGAGCACGCAGCACTTCACGCGAACGAAGACCCGATCGCCGAGTGGGTTGAAGAACTGGCCCCTACGACCGAGCCGTAACTAGGCGCGTTTCGTCCCGACATACACGGTGTTGGATGAGACGCCACCGGTCAACGCATTGTCGAAGTCGACCGCGTGCGCGATGGGGTTCTCGAAGACCTGCGCCAGGCGCTCCATGAATTCATCGTCGGCCGGGTCATCCGACCACAGCGCAAAAACTCCGCCGTCGCTGAGATGAGCGCGCACGCGGCGAAGACCGTCGACGGTGTAGAGGTCAGCGTGGCTCGGGTCGAGCTGGTGACGGGGTGAGTGGTCGACATCCAGCAGGATCACGTCGTACGGCTCCGTCGGCTCCGCACGCATTACGGCAAAGAAATCGGCGTGCGTGAGGGTGGTGCGGCTATCGCCGGTAAGTTCTGCGGATACCGGGAGCAGGCCGCGATTGTGCCAATCGATCACGGCGGGCAGGGCATCGATCACTTCGAGTGAGCCGACGCGCGAATCGGCAAGCGCGGCAACCGCCGTGTACCCGAGACCGAGCCCGCCGTTGACGACGCGCAAGTTGTCGCCACTAGCCGCCGCAAGCCCGAGATCAGAGAGGGCGATTTCGGCAACGGTAAAGAGGCTCGACATGAGGTACTCCTCGCCAAGTTTCACCTCGTACACGTCCACGCCGAGCGTGGGCTCTCGTCGGCGCCGCAGGTTGAGCTCCCCCATCGGGGTCTCTTGAAAGTCGAGCTCTTCGAAGCGGGAGATAGCCATGGGTTGAGCCTACGTGGCTTGCGCCGCACAGGCTGCTCATCGCTGAGTAGCCCGCGCCGTTCCTCGCGTCGTTTGCTACCGCGTCGGGCGCGCTAGCGCGTCTCGGGAACTTCTGGCCCTTCCGGCAGCACCACTGGTTCCGCTTCGGCGCGATGACGCCCAGGTTGCGGCTTCTGATGCCCCATTTCGCCTCCGATACGGCCACCAAACGGACGACCATGGTCGGCGTACTCTTCGCGGAAGAATCCGAGGCGCCACTCTCCCATTTCCATTCGCGCGCCCGTTCTGAGCGTGCGCGCACCGGGATCTTGCCCCCTGAGCGGACGTGATCCGCCGCCCACCGCTCCGATAGCGTGAAGGACGTACTCGTCGTCATCATCGTGACGAATCTCGGCGTGGATAGGTTCGAGCCCCGGCAGCTGCAGGTCAGCAGCAGAGGATGACCCAATGGTGGTCACTTCTGATCGCAGCTCGAACTCGCGCGGCATCTGACCGTTCCAGTTTTCAGAGCCGACGACGAAGAAGAGTCGAGGGCGGCCAGCCCCCGGCGCGTAGTGCGTCGTGGTGATCTGTCGGCGCACGAAGCGGTCGAACGTCGGTACGAGCGGCAGAAGCGTGCCGGGTGGAAATTGCATTTCGGATGCCGTCGCCGCGGCCGAATCTCGGCGCCGCAACAGCGGAGCAATCGCAGCGCGGCTGCCGAGGGCGATATGCGGCGAACCCGTGAGCACCCGCTGCGCAACGGAGGGTTTGATTGCCCCGACACGAGCGATGAGCCCGAGCGGCCCGGTGAGCGCCACGGTGAGCCCGCGCTCGGCCAAGGCCTTGGCAGCGACGCGCACGTCTTTGAGCTTGACCGTGCGTGCCTGCAGAAACAGTTCCGGCTTGCTGGAAAAGACTTCAATGTCCGTGCCGCTGGCACTGATCGTTCCGGTCATCTTCTCTGTCTCGAGCGGTGCTGCTCCAGACTCTCCGCTGCCTGAGGACGCGTCATCCGCATCGTCAAATATTGGTTCGATGAGGGAGAAGGACAGATCGATGTCGAACCTCGTTGAGGTACTCATCGTTACGGGGCGGTCGGTTCGGAGCCGGATCCCTCGCTGGTGGTCACCCGAAGGGTGCCGTTGAATTTCCAGGTTGCGCGCGGCGCATCCTGACCAACATCGCGAGGAACTTCGACCGTCATGTCGATGAAGTTGTAGTCGATTACTGCACTTCGACCGGTGAGATACGACCACATTTCTTTACCAAGATCTGTCCAGTCTTGGATGTTGTGGGCGTCGGGGCCAGAAGCGCTGCTCGAGGCGGAGGGGCTATTGAGATCAGACATGGTTTCTTCCTTTTCGCTCGCGTTGAGGAATCGGGCAACCATCGTGTTCGGTAGCCGCCCACTGTAATGTCACGATAATCGCGCACCGCAGTCGGAGGAAGAGTTGCGGCCCAGGTCACGGCATACTCACTGGGAAGGACGGAGCGATG
Organism: Salinibacterium sp. VpJ6; assembly: GCF_059767345.1. NCBI lineage: Bacteria > Bacillati > Actinomycetota > Actinomycetes > Micrococcales > Microbacteriaceae > Salinibacterium > Salinibacterium sp. VpJ6. The sequence goes on along the minus strand of NZ_JBSOQL010000001.1, from coordinate 57,697 downwards.
GGCGGATGCTCGCGCTCCCCTGACGCTTCTGAAAAGTCTCCCTGCTGCTTGTAACGAGTTAGGCGACCTTTCGCGGCGTCGCCGCCGGGATGAGCAGCCGAGCCGAAACCACGATGAAGATAATCAGCAACACGAAGATGCTGCCGTCGGCGGCGATGTAGAAGTAATGCCAGAGCGATCCGCCGGTATCTACGCCCGCGACTACGGCATCCGTGCGGGCATTGAGCGGTGGGCGGATCACCAGAATTTGGGTGAGCAACACTACCCAAAGGCCGATAATTAGCCCCCACTGCGTTCGCGTCGCGCGGGGTCGGATCATGGCCACGGTCAGAAGCGCAGCAAGTACCAGCGCGGTCGTGTTCATCGCGAAGAAGACCACCCGGCCGATGCCGAGTCCGAGCTCGAGGGTGATCCCCGGCGCTTGGAACTTCAGCGGAGTCTCGAGGAACGAGATGCCGATAATCAGCCCCAGCCAGATCGCGGGAACGACTAAGCGAAGGGCGAGACTGGTGCGGTGCATGCTCCCAATTTATCGGAAGCACGCGCCTGACACTCGCACCGGCCCCGACATCCGACTAGGACGCCGAGCACTACGGCGTTACGCTGCGGAGCGAGCGCGACCGATCAGACCGGCGCGCACGAGCAGCACGTAGAGCTGGCATCCGAGGCAGTAGTCGAAGACCGAGTTCAGGAACGCGGCGATGAACGCCATGCCAGCGAAGATTACGAGGGCGTAGGGCACGGCGGCGAGGTGCAGAACGATGCCGAGCACGGTGATGACAAAGCCGACGCCTTGCGAGAACGTGGGCGGGCGCGGATCTTCGAGGTGGCTGGGTGCGCTCAAGCGCGGACGAATCACTGCCTTGAAGAAGAGACCGTAGGGGTGGCGCTGGATGCCGGCGAAGGCGCCCCACGCGAAGAGTGCAGCGATCCCGGCGAAGAGGATGAACGAAGGCTGGCTGGCGCGCTCGGCGAGAGTGGCCGGGAGTGCAGCTGCGGCATCCAGGCCGAGACCGATCACGGTGAGCAGGAGCACGGCGGTGATGCCGGCGCCGAAGCGTGGACCGCGCGGGTCAATTCCGGCTTGGCCGGGCTTGGCGGCGAGAGCTGCTTTGGAGCCCGAGAGCTGAGCCGCTCCGGCTGCGTGGGGGTCATTCGTAGTCATGGGAGTCGCTATCTGTGATGCGCTGGGCGCGGGTGCGGGCGCTGTCTCGGGGTGGAGGGGTGCGAAAACTGGTGCTTAGACCAACGCGGGGGCGAGCATCCGGTCCAGTTCGGCACGGAGGTCGTTGATCTTGGGGGCTCCGCCGATGCGTGCCTGAAGCACGCCGTTGCCATCGAGGATGAACGTGGTCGGAGACTGCAGCAGGTTGAATTGGTTGGCGATTTCGGGGCAGGAGGTGACATCCACTTCGACGTGAACGACTGAGTTGGTTCCGTCATCGAATTCGTCGGCGAGGGCGCTCAACTGGGTGCGGACCGTGGTGCAGATTGCGCAGGCTTCGGTGGAGAACTGGAGCAGAGTGACGCGGCTGCCGAACGGGGCGGTACCCGGAATCGAGATGCGATTCTCTTCGGATGTGGCGGTCGAGACGTCAGTTCGAGTGTGCTTGATGCGGCCGGTTCGGGCACGCCAAACTAAGCCCAGCACGGTGGCGAGTGCCACGAGGCCGAGAAGCACGATCAGGGTTTCCACTGCAGTCACCTTTCGAGATTATTGCGAGTTCGGGTCCGTCGCCGTTGTATGACGCGAAGTTACTGGCCCCAGATGCCACCGTGACGACAAAAGCCCCACTCGACTTGCTACTCAGAGAACAAGTCGAATGGGGCCTCAGATATTCCGTTCGACAGCTAGATGCTGTTGTGGTCCTTCACTGCGGCTTCCATGTCTGCCAAGCCAGGGGCCATCGCGGCGTCAACAGCGAGCGGGTTGGAAGCGTTGAGCTCCTGCATTCCACGGCCATCGGGTGCCGATGCGTTGATTTCTTGCTCGTCGGCGGCAAGTCCGGTCATGACCTGAGCGACGACGTCGGAAACGGGGCGGCGCTCCCAGTCAGCGTTCTGGCTGCTCATCATCTCGGTGTCGGTGGCGCCGGGGTAAACGGTGGACACGTGCACGCCGGTGCCGTGCAGTTCGCGACGCATCGCTTCACCGAACGCGGCAAGACCTGACTTGGTGGCGGCGTAAACCGCGTAGAACGGCATCGCGACGAGGGCGATCTCGCTCGAGATGTTAAGGAGCAGGCTTCCGCCCGCTGCACCGCTGGCGCGAAGCTGCGGCAACAGTGCCTGCGTGAGCAGCACCGGGGCCGTGAGGTTGAGGTCGATCATTGCGGTGGCCTGTTCCGCGGTGGCGTCTTCGAGACGACCCGCGCGCACGTTGCCGGCGTTGTTCACGAGAAGGTCGATGGTGTCCCACGACTTCACGGCGTCAGCGACGTTCTGCGCGCCATCCGCTTCTCCGAGATCTTGAACCAGAATGTCGGATGTTCCACCCGCCTCTTTTACGAGGTCAGCAGTCTTCTACAGTGTGGCTTCCTTGCGCCCGACGAGCAGCAGGTGTGCTCCCTTGGCAGCAAATTCGAGGGCGAGGGCTTGGCCGATTCCTTGGCCAGCTCCGGTGATGATTCCGCGGCGGTTTGTGAGATCCATTGTGGGGATCCTTCCTGATGTGGGGACGGATCGCGGTGGCGATCCGGAAACAAACTCTCGTTCTGTACCGGACGGTAGCACGCCATTCTGGGATTTACTACCGAACGGTTCCATATCAACATCAGCGCACGAAACACAGACACAGCGCATCACTTCCTATTTCCTATAGTATCTTTGAATGCGCGATCGCGTAGAACTGCAGCTCAACGATGAGGAGCGAGAACAATGACCCGTTTGTGGAACGAACCAGCGGACTTTGCCAACGAAATGGTCGACGGATTCATCCGCGCCAACACCAAGTGGGTCCGCAAAACTTCGGGTGGTGTGGCTCGCTCCACCCGCTCCGAAAGCCCGGAAGTGGCAGTCGTCATCGGCGGCGGCTCAGGCCACTATCCCGCCTTCGCCGGACTCGTCGGACCAGGACTGGCGCACGGCGCGGCCATGGGCAATCTCTTCGCCTCCCCCTCCGCCCGCCAAGTGGAATCAGTAATCCAAGCGACGCACCAGGGGCGCGGTGTGCTTCTGAGCTACGGCAACTATGCCGGAGACGTCATGCACTTCTCTACCGCTCAGAATGCAGCACGTGCCGCCGGTATCGAGTGCCGCTCCGTTGTCGTGACCGATGACATCTTCAGCGCTCCGCCCAGCCACAAAGAAAAGCGGCGAGGTATCGCGGGCGACCTTACGGTCTTCAAAGTCGCTGGCGCCGCAGCGGCAGCCGGTCACGACCTCGACAACGTCGAGCGCGTTGCGCTCCTAGCCAACGAACGAACCCGCACCATGGGCGTCGCATTCTCCGGATGCACGCTCCCAGGTGCATCGGAGCCGCTGTTCTCGGTGCCAGAGGGCCGTATGGCTATCGGCTTAGGTATCCACGGCGAACCGGGCCTCGAAGAGACTGATGTACCCACCGCAAACGAACTGTCTGAACTCTTCGTCGAACGACTTCTGGCCGAAGTAGAGATCCCTGACGGCGTAACGCCTCAAGGCGCTCGTGTGGTTCCGGTGCTCAACGGGCTGGGCTCTGTAAAGAACGAAGAACTCTTCGTACTGTTCTCCCGCATTGCCGAGTTGCTCGAGACCGCCGGCATCACCATTGTTGACCCTCAGGTTGGCGAGTTTTGCACGAGCTTCGACATGGCAGGGGTGTCCCTCACCCTGTTCTGGCTCAACGACGAGCTCGAAGAACTCTGGAACGCGCCGGCGAACACACCAGCTTTCCGAACAGGTACAGCGCACTCGGGTTTGCTCGTTGCCGCCGAAGACGACAACGCGGCGGTCGCTGACGACGCGATTGCGGAGGCCAGCTCCGCATCACAGACGGCAGCGGCCACAATCACCACCATGCTTTCTGCCATGAGCAACTTGATCGCCGAGAATGCCGACGAACTTGGACGTCTGGATTCCGTCGCCGGCGACGGCGATCACGGTATCGGCATGCAACGTGGAGTGAACGCTGCTGCAGCCGCCGCCGCGAAAGCTGCAGAGCGTGGAGCAGGCGCACAGACCTTGCTCAACCACGCTGCCGATGAATGGTCAGATCGCGCCGGTGGCACCTCAGGCGCACTGTGGGGAGTGATCCTGAAGAGTATCGGCGAGCACCTCGGCGACACCGCCGAGATCACAGCCGACTCGGTCAGCGCCGGAGTCAGTGCCGCCAGCGACGCCGTCATGGCGTATGGCGGAGCAGCAGTGGGCGACAAGACGTTAGTAGACGCCCTGGTTCCTTTCGCCACCTCACTTCACGAGCGGGTGGCGGCCGGCGACAGCCTGGCCGCGGCGTGGGCCGAGGCAGCACGACAAGCGACCCACGCTACCGAACGCACAAGCGACATGATGCCCGGTCTCGGGCGGGCGCGCTCCCACGGCGAAAAGTCACTGGGAACGCCAGATCCCGGCGCGGTGTCGCTGTCGCTGATCGTGACAATGCTCGGCGCCCAACTCGCTGACGCCTAAATCTTCCACCGAGTTCATCATCCATTACAGAGAAAGTAGAGAACACTATGTCCACGACATGGCGCGTCGTCATCGGCTCAGACGAGGCCGGATTCGACTACAAAGAGATCATCAAGCGCGATCTGGAGAACAATCCACTTGTTACTTCAGTTATTGACGTTGGTGTGTCGGCCGATGCTGCGAAAAACTACCCCGGCGTAGCAATTTCTGCAGCCGAGACAGTGGCATCAGGCGACGCTGACCGCGCTGTCTTGATCTGTGGAACCGGTTTGGGAGTCGCAATCGCCGCCAACAAAGTTGCCGGCATTCGTGCGGTCACCGCACACGATTCCTTCTCGGTAGAACGAAGCATCCTTTCCAATGACGCTCAGATCTTGTGCATGGGCCAGCGCGTCGTTGGCATCGAGCTTGCGCGCCGCAATGTGCGCGAGTGGCTGACCTACGAGTTCGACGCCACGAGTGCGTCGAATGAGAAGGTACAAGAGATCTCCGCCTACGAGAACGCGTAGCCGTGAACAGCCCCGGCAGCATCACGCCCGTGCAGGTTGGCGTTAGCTTGAAGATGTATTTCAGCCACGAACGCGCTGTTGACTGGTGCACCGCCGTCGCAGAGATCGCCCGCACTCACGAGGTTGTGCTGTCGGGTGCTGTCGAGCTGTTCGTCATCCCTTCGTTCCCCTCTATACCGGCCGCAGAACAAATCCTGAAAGGCCTCGCCCGAGTCGGAGCCCAAAACCTGAGCACCGAAGATGTCGGCGCGTTCACCGGCGAGGTCAGCGGCAGCGTTCTTGCCGAAATCGGGTGCACCGTCGTCGAGGTCGGCCACGCGGAACGTCGGGAGCTCTTTGGCGAAACGGATGCAGTAGTTCGCGCCAAAACTGCTGCAGCCCTGCGCAACAAGCTGCGCCCCGTGCTGTGCATCGGAGAGTCTCACAAGTCATCGGCCGCTGAGGCTGCGGTGGAGTGCATCCGCCAACTCGATGATGCGCTCCGGGATGCTGACGCCCACGGTTATCAGGGCGCGATTACGGTCGCATACGAGCCGCATTGGGCGATTGGCGCCCCCGAGCCCGCCTCCACTCAGCACATTCAGGAGGTCTGCACCCGTCTCCGAGCGTACGCCCGCCTCCTTAAGCTGCACCCCGAATCCAGCGTGATCTACGGAGGAAGTGCTGGCCCGGGCCTTTTCACTGAACTCGCCGGCATAGTGGACGGCCTTTTTCTAGGTAGGTTTGCGCACGATCCGACAGCCATCCGCTCGATCCTCGATGAAATAGGTAGAATCACTTCCGATCGCACATCCGACCGTCCCGCCGTGGCCGGTCACTAGGGGAGGCTCCAATGACGACTGATTCGCTGTTCACATCGAACTCGTCGCCCTCCATTGAGCGCCGCGGACTGCGCGACCACGTCTACGACCGCGTGCTCGACGTGCTTCTCGGGCCGGGCGTTGAGCCAGGGTCTCGTCTCTCGATCGACACGATAGCTCGCGACCTCGGCGTCTCCCCCACCCCGGTGCGCGAAGCCCTTGTCCAGCTCGAACGCACCGGCCTCGTTTCCCGTGTAGCCAACAAGGGATACACGGTTGCCGAACCCCTCGCAGCGGACCAGCTCGAGTCGCTATTCGATGCTCGGCTTGTGCTGGAATCGGGATCTGCTGCAATCGCTGCGCGGAATCCGGAAAGCATCCTTCCAGCGCTCGAAGAAGCACTAGCCGAACATCTCAAACTCACGGCGGCAGTTCATGACGCCTCGGAGGCCGGGGATATTCCGCTCGAACTCCTTCGTGAGTACTTCGCTGCGGACTGGAATTTTCACCACCTGATCTTCGAACACACTCACAATCCCTTCTTGATCGACATGTCGGAAGCAATCTCGACTCGCGTCCATCGGATGCGACAAACCGTCGCCACAGGCGTGAGCGATGCAGAAGAAGCAACTGCGGAGCATCGTGCCATTCTTGACGCTTTCTCTCACGGGCCCGAAGCAGTCGAGGCTGCTATGCGTAGCCACATTCTCAAGGTGCGCGATCGCGCTCGCGATGATTCCGTCCGGTAAGTAACGCAACTCTCTCCAAAGGTTTCGGAGCGCTTTCGCGCGCATTCGGTGGCCTGCAACCAGCCCGCCCTAGCGCGACCCTTCCACCTTCGCCGAGCACTGTATAGGTGTCTCGCCTGGGTGCCGCTTTGCGGGGCCGCAGACGCCTAGATCCGGGCAATCGCTCCGGTTTCGGCGATGCTGCTGACGGTTCATCTTGCGTCCGATTCGAAAGATGCTATATGATCTACGATTAGATGCATCGGGTGAACAAGCCCGAGAATCAACAAAGGAGTTGGCAATATGGATTTCCCCACCGAACGCACCGTAATCGTCACCGGAGCAGTGTCTCCCCGCGGAATCGGTCGCTACACGGCGTCCTATCTGGCAGAGCGCGGTTGGAACATCGGAGTCATCGATGTCGACCACGACAGCTCCGTTGCAGTAGCCGAAGAGCTCGCAACCACCTACGGCGTCAAGGCCCTCGGCTACGGCGCAAACGTCACCGACCCTGAGTCAGTGGATGCGGCCATCACTTCCTTTGAAGCCGGCCTTCCCCAGATCGTTGCTTTGGCCAACATCGCGGGCGTCAGCTCCCCCGTGCCGTACCTCGAGGTCACTCCTTCTGAGTGGTCGCGCGTGATGTCGATTAACCTCGATGGCGTTCACAATGTCTCGCAGCGCGTCGCTCGTATTTTGGTTGCCAACCGCATCGGTCGCATCGTCAATATTTCTTCCGTTTCCGCCCAACGCGGTGGCGGCACGTTCAGCAAGACTCCGTACTCGGCGTCGAAGGCTGGCGTGATCGGCCTGACTCGTTCGGTTGCCCGCGAGCTCGGTGAGTTCAACATCACCGTCAACGCAATTTCTCCTGGTCCGATCGACACCGACATCATGGGCGGCACGCTTTCGGATGCTCGCAAAGATGAGCTGACACAAGATTTGCTCACGAGTCGAATTGGTACGCCGCGGGATATCGCCGCAGCCATCCACTTCCTCATCGGCGAAGAGACCGGCTACATCACAGGCCAGACTCTCAACGTCGACGGCGGACTTTACCTTCACTAACGGTCGGGCTCACTTCAGCAATCGCTGAGTTATCCGTTCCCTTTTCCCTTCTGCACTTTCGCCCGGCTACGGTCGCGCCATAAACGTAAGGACAATGACGTGTCCGCTTATACCGCTGATACTTGGCCCATCACCAGCTGCATGCTGGGTTTGGATACCACCACACGCGATGGAATACCGGCTCAGACTGCTGGCCCAGTGTTTTGGAGGAAGCAGCTCTCCAAGATTGCGAACCAGGGTTTCACCAATGTGGAGCTGTCGGATGCGTGGCTGAAGCCGGCTTTGTTGAGCAGTAGCGAGCGTGCTGAGCTGGTCTCAATCGCGGCTGAACTGGGAATGAAGATTCCGTCAGTTCACATCCAGCGAGTCAGCGTGATTGAGCCGGGAAAGGAAGCCGAGAACCTGGCGTACCAACACGCCTCAATCGACGCTGCAGCGGAGATGGGCATCAGCGTCTATTCCACAGGGTTGCACCAGCCGTTCAACAAGGCTCAGCGTGACGCACTCTGGTTCTGGAATGGACAGGGCCCGATTGATCCGGTCGGCGACACCGAGGTCTGGAATACGGCGGTCACTCGCATTCGGGAGCTCGCTCGTCACGCTCAAGACCTCGGAATGATCACGTCGCTTGAGATGTACGAAGACACCTACATCGGCTCCTCTGATAGCGCTGTTCGTTTCGTTGAGGATGTCGGAACCGACCTCGTCGGCATCAACCCTGATGTCGGCAACTTGGTTCGACTGCATCGCGAGGTTGAAGACTGGCGCGAGACCTATGCCAAGACTCTCCCCTATGCCAACTACTGGCACCTCAAGAACTACACCCGCGACGAGGCTGCCGACCACTCCTACTATGCAACCGCCCCGAGCACGCTGCGTGACGGCGTTATCAACTACCGCGAGGTAGTCGAACTCGCTGTTTCGCTGGGATACAGCGGGATTCTTACATGCGAGCACTATGGTGGCGATTCGATCAGCGTGTGCGGCGAGAACCAACGCCATCTCCGCGGGCTGCTTGCCGAAACCCTGGCTAGCTAGACCGTTGATCTGACAACCACCCCGCCCGACCCTCGACGTTAGAGAACCGGCGAATCCCGAAGTGATTTTGCCACGACCCAGGAGACAATGATGACTCTCAGTATCAACCGAACCGCTGGACTTTCAGCGTGACCGCGACAGTAGCCGAGCAGCGTACGCCGCGCTCGGGGTGGAGCAAGTTCGTTGCCACATATCGCATTGAGGCAGCCATGTTGGGTGCGCTTGTCGTGCTCGCTGTTGTGTTGACGATCATTGAGCCGCGCTTCTTGTCATCGTCAAATATGCAGAACATCCTGTCGCAGGTCATGGTGTTGGGCATCATCGCGATCGGGCAGACACTGGTCGTCCTCACGGGCGGCATTGACTTGTCGGTCGGTGGCATCGCTGCCGTTTCCATTGTGATGGGCGGCTTAGTCATGCCGAGTGCCGGCGTTCTCGTTGGCGTCAGCGTCATGTTGCTCGTCGGACTGCTGGCGGGGCTCGTCAACGGAATCCTCGTCGCCTACGTCAAACTCGCGCCGTTCATTGTGACGCTCGGGATGATGTCGATCACTGCGTCGCTGGCGTATGTGCTCTCTGACGGCCGCTCGATCTTCAACTTGCCCGACGCATTCGCCTTCTTCGGCAAGGGCAACATTGCCGGCGTCAAGTTTTACGTGATCGTTTTCGTCGTGCTCTACATCGCCGCCCACATTTTCCTCACCCGCAGCAAGCCGGGTCGATTCATTTATGCGATCGGCTCGAACCCTGAGGCAGCTCGCCTTTCGGGCATCCGGGTCTCCTTCTATCAGGTGATCCCCTACGCCGTCACGGGTCTGCTCTGCGCTTTGGCGATGACGATCGAGTCGTCTCGACTCGGCACCATCGACCCCAACACGGGTAGCGGTTTCGAGCTGACCACGATCGCTGCCGTCGTCATCGGTGGCGCTTCGCTCATGGGCGGCAAGGGCAGCGTGCTTGGCACACTCATCGGGATCTTCCTCATCGGCGTTCTTCAGAACGGGCTCAACATCATCGGTGTCAACGCCTTCTGGCAGGGCACCGCGCTGGGAACTGTGATCATCCTCGCGGTCGTTCTCGACCGGTTGGTCCGCGTTCGCAAGCGGTAATTTTTCACCCGCACAAACACAGCAACACACATATCAAAGGAGAATCATGCGTGTAACTAAACCCTTCATCGCCGCAGCGGCTATGGCAGCGTCAGCGCTGGTGCTGACCGGCTGCTCTATCGATGGAGCCGACTCAAGTGGTGCAAACCCTGAGATCACGGTTGCGGGGTGTGAGGGCGCCAACGTCGCGTACATCACCTCCGCGACGAGCGTGGCCTTCTGGCGTTCGCTGTCAGTCGGCATTCAGGATGCTGCGGCAGACGCTAACGCTGAGGTCACGGTCTACGACTCAGACAACAGCCAGAGCAAGCAGCTTCAGAATGCTCAGGATGCGATTACTGCTGGCGTTGACGCCATCATCTTGTCGCCGACTGACACTGCCTCGGCTCCGGCCGTGCTGGATGCAGCTTCTGCTGCCGGCGTTCCCGTCATCATCGCTGATATTGGCACCGATAGCGGCGACTATGTCTCGCTGATCAAGACTGACAACGTTGCAGCGGCAGAGGGTGCCGGGGAAGAGCTCGTCGCAGCCCTGCAGGCCGCAGGGTTCGACGAGGGCGAAGTTGGCATCATTGGCATCTCGCAGACTCGCCAAAACGGCAAGGACCGCACCGAAGGGTTCTCCGGACCGGTTGAAGCAGCGGGATACACCATCGTTCCCCTGTTGGAATCAGCTGATTACACCCGTTCAGAAAGCCTCGGGTTCACTCAGGACCTCTTGGCTGGACACCCTGACCTTCTCGGAGTCTTCACCGAGCACGACGAAGCGACTCAGGGCGCGCTGACCGCAATCGATGGCGCAGAAACCCCGATCGTTGTTGGCTTCGACGGCAGCCCCGATACGCTGGCATCCATCAAGGCTGGTGACGTAGCCGCTGCAGCGATGCAGCAGCCCGTGCTGATGGGTCAAGAAGCTTTCACGGCAGCGTGCAGCTTCCTTGATGGCGAAGACGTTGATGCAGAGATCAGCGTCGAGACGATCTTGGTCACGACCGAGAACGTGCTCGCCATCGAAGACCAGGTACAAGACACCGTTTTCAAAGAGTAGACATCGAGAACTGGCATGACTGTTAACATTCCACTCCTCGAAGCTTCGGGGATTCAGAAGAGCTACGGTGCCACGCGCGCTCTGGCCGGTGTCAACTTTGACATCGGCCGGGGCGAGGTCGTCGCACTGGTCGGAGAGAATGGCGCCGGCAAATCAACGCTCGGCAAGATTCTTGCTGGCGCGACTGAGATGGATGAGGGCACGGTTTCCGTGAACGGCATGCCAGTCTCCTTCCACTCAACCAAGGACGCTCTCGACCACGGTGTCGCGATCGTTCTTCAAGAGTTCAATCTCATTCCTGAGATGACTGTGGCGGAGAACCTTTTCCTCACCCGCCCCACGGGCTACCGCTGGGGATGGTGGAAAACTCGCAAGTCGCAGGTTGACCAGGCCTCGAAGGCTATTGCGGACGCGTACATGGACTTCGGCATTGATCCCGAAGCTCTCGTATCTGAACTCAGCGTTGCTCAGCAGCAGATCGTTGAGATCATCCGTTCGCTATCGGTCGACGCTCAGCTGTTTATCTTGGATGAGCCTTCCGCCGCCCTCGGGCGTCGCGAGACTGATTCGTTGCTGCAGCTCATTCGCCGGCTCCGCGAAGATGGCCGCTCGGTAATCATCGTGACCCACCGTCTCGATGAGGTTTACGCGGTTGCTGACCGCATCTTTGTTCTTCGCGACGGTATCGCCCGCGGAGAGTTTGATCCGGCGAGCACCAGCACCGACGAGCTCGTGGCAGCAATGGTAGGTCGTGCTCTCGACAAGGAGATGCACGAGGCCCGCACGATCCAGACGCCCGGTGATGCTGTGCTCACGGTCGACCAACTTGTTGTTCAGGGCTCGTCATCCGAGTGCTCGTTCCAGGTGCGCCGCGGCGAAATCGTGGGAGTAGCGGGGCTCGTGGGCTCCGGCCGTACCGAGCTGATCCGCGCTATTTTCGGGGCAGATCCGGCGGTCAGCGGCACGGTGGTGTTGGGCGGCACGACAGGCGTCATCCGCTCGCCGCTCGCTGCTGTTCGCGCTGGCGCTGCCATGGTCTCGGAAGACCGCAAGCAGCTCGGCCTTCACACGGCACTCACTATCCACGACAACGTTGTGCTCTCCTACTTGGCGAAGTACGGCAAGTTTTGGCTCAATCGCAAGAAGCTCGATGCCGATGTTGCGCAGCAGGTCGATGACCTGCGCATTAAAATCGGCGGAAGCTGGTTGGACGCCGGTGTGCTCAGCGGAGGAAACCAACAGAAGGTCGTGTTGGCCAAGTGGTTACTCTCCAAGCCCGAGCTGCTGATTCTGGATGAACCGACTCGCGGAATCGATGTTGGTGCTCGCGCTGAGTTTTACAGAGTGGTCGACGATCTCGTCGCTCAGGGCATGGCGGTGCTGATGGTATCGTCCGAGATGCCTGAAGTGCTGGCGCTCTCTGACCGAGTGCTTGTGATGAGCAAGGGTGCGATCGTCACTGAGCTGAGCCGAGAAGAAGCAACCGAGGAACGAATTCTTTCCTTCACCGAGGTCATGGCCGCCGCGTAAGCGTTGGCCCAAAGAGAACGGATACCCGATGGCTTTCCCCCACGGCACGATTGTTGATCTCACCCTTCTTTTGGCAGAGGAGCTCCCCTGCACCTGGCCGGGCCACATGCCCTACCAGCAGAAGACGTTCAACTTCTTTGAGGATGGCGGAACCACCGAGGCTCATCTCCAAGCCCACTGCGGCAGCTACCAGACGCGGTGGCTCCTCATTGACGAGCACACGGGAACCCACATGGATGCGCCGGCGCACTTCCTCCCGGGTTCCCACACCGACATTGACGGCGCTTCGGAGGTCGGCGACATAACGGCCGAACATGTTTCGCTTGAACAATTAATGGGCCCTGCCGTCGTGATCGATATCGAGTACTTATTGGATGCCCAGATGGCACCCGGCGTAAGCCCAGCAATCACTGCCGACCACATCCGTGATTTTGAGCAGGCGCACGGCGAGATCGCTGCTGGAGACATCATCCTGTTCCGCTCGCGGTGGGACGAAAAGCACTACCGCGCTGGCATCGACGGACGTGCCTACGCGCATGACGGCGTGATCTTGAAGACCGGGCCGGCCTGGCCTGCACCCATCGCTGAAACTCTCGACTACCTCATCTCTAAGGGTGTGAGCTGTGTCGGTACGGACGGCCCGAGCATGGGTTCGGCCCATGACGGCAGCGGCGTACACCTTGCTGGTCTCGGCAACGGTGCCATCTTCATCGAAGCGCTGGGCAACCTCGGCGCATTGCCCACTCGCGGTTCGGACTTCATTTTTGCGCCGCTCAAGGTAGCGCGCGGCAGCGGAGCTCCGGGACGCGCATTCGCGTTCGTTTAGATCTGCAACCGGCTGGCTCACGCGAACTACCGCGGCGTACGCGACCGCTTCAGCGCGAGCAACGCCGCGCGGTCGAAACCGAAGGTACGACGCGCAACGAAGCCGCCGATGGTCGTGCCGGCAGCCAAGCCGAGTCCAGTGGCGAGTGCCATCACCATCGACGGAAGCGCTTCGCTCACCCCAAACTCAGAGTCCATGAGCGCGTAGATGCCGCGATACAGCGCGAGACCGGGCAGCAGCGCGATGATGCCGACCATGTTGGTGGCGCCTTCTGGCACTTTCAGCCAGCGGTAGAGAAGGTAGCTCACGACGCCGGCGGCGGTTCCGGCAATGGCAGGCGCAAGGCCAGGCGATGCCGCAAACGGGAGGACGAACCAGTAGACGGCGAACACGAGCGCAGCCCCCATTGCCATGATCGGGAGCAACCGCATCCGCACATACGAAGCCAGGGCGAAGCCGACAGCGATGATGGCCGAGCCGATCATCCCGGTGACAACACTGCGGCTGTCGCCGAGCGAGTCGCCGACCGCAACGGGGATTCCGAGGCGCAACGAAATGCTCAGCACGATTGAGATGCCGACCGCGAGCCCGAGCGTCATCATGATGACCTCCATGCCGCGGGCGGTGGCGGTGACGTAGTAGCCGCCGATCGCGTCGCTGGCGGCCGACGTGAGGCCGACACCGGAAAGCAGCATGATGATGCCGGAGATCACAATTACGGTCGGGCTGTTCGATCCGGGGATTTCGATGCCGATTGAGCGCAACCAAAACATGAAGACCGCAATCACGCTGATAACGCCAGCAGCAGCCATCTGGGCGAAGAACGCGGGAACAGACAGTCGCTCCAGGCGCCGCGTCAGCACATCTGAGATGGCGGCGGATGCTGCAGCCACAAGCACCAGCACGAAGCTGGCCCCGAAGATCACGACGACACCTGCCGCGAGTATCGCCTTGCCGGCGGTCACAACCCAGCGACGGTACGGATGCGGCGTCGTCAGAATCGCGCTCAGCTGCTCGCGCGCTTCGTCCACATCGCCGGGGCCATCGGGGCCGGTGATCTGGTCGATGAGCCAGTACACGTTTTGCAGGCGCGTGTAGTCGATGGTGCGCACCTTCACGATGCGCATGATCGACATGGGGTCTTCGTTCATACCGCGGTGCACCGAAACGGTGAGCGACGTGAAGGTGATGTCGACGTGCATCCCGCTGACGCCATAGGCATTGCTGAGGCGCAACACGGTTGCGACGACGTCGGCCGCGGATGCCCCGGTCGCCAACATCGCTTCGCCCGCACGCAAACAGAGGTCGATTACCGAGCGCGCATGACGCTGCGACAGCTGCTGTTCGTTGCCTGGCAAAGAAAGGAGCTGAGTGGGCGCATTGTTGGTGCGCAGCGCTCCCCCGGCCATAGTGATGAGAGATCGGCTCACTCGCTGTTGAAATGCCTGCAGTCGGTTGCCGTTGCCCTTAGTCACTCGTCAAGGGTAGGGGCTATTGGGTGCCCGCCGATACCCGGCTGCACGTTCAGCGTGCGCCACCTAAACTAAATCGACCTCCCCGCGCTGGGGCAGCACGCTGCCTCGACTTGCGCGCGATGACTACGAGAAGAAAACGAGTTCGCGATGGCCCGTCTGCACCCCGTCATACGCACTGTTGGCGACGCCTTCCGAGGCTCCCTGATTGGCTTCGCTGAGATCGTTCCCGGAGTCAGCGGTGGCACCATCGCCCTCCTGGTCGGCGTGTACGACACGCTCATCGACGGCGCCGGGCACCTGGCTCGCGGCGTTGCGCTAACTGTTGCGGATGGCGTTCGCGGTCGCGGCTTCTCGCGTGCTGGTGCGCACTTCCGTTCGGTGCGCTGGAACGTCGTCTTACCCATCGGGATCGGGATGCTCCTCGCCATCGTCGCTGGCGCAGCAGTGCTCGCTCCCCTGCTCGAGGCGTACCCCACCGGCACCCGCGCCGTGTCGGCCGGCCTCATTGCGGCATCCCTCATCGTTCCGGCCCGCATGGTTGGCGGACGCTGGACCTTCCTCGAAGTCATCGTCGGCCTGCTCGCCGCCGGCGTCGCCGTTGCCCTCACAAGCTTGCCGCGTGGCGGGGATGTCGAACCTGCGCTAATCGTGGTGTCGTTCGCAGCAGCGTTGGCGGTCTGCGCACTCATCTTGCCCGGAGTATCGGGCTCCTACCTTCTGCTCATTCTCGGGATGTACGCCCCCACACTCGCGGCCGTCAACGACCGCAACGTTGCCTACCTCGGCGCGTTCATCGTGGGTGCGATCGTCGGCCTGGGCCTCTTCGTCTCGGGCCTGCAGTGGCTACTCAAGCACCGCCGCCGCATCACCCTCGTGATCATGACGGGCCTCATGCTCGGCTCACTGCGCGCCCTCTGGCCCTGGCAAACCGAGTCCGGCGAAGTCTTGGCGCCCGAAGGCGACCTCGGACTCGTACTGATCCTCATCGCCATCGGCGCCGCGGTCGTGCTCGGCATCTTGGCTGCAGAAGCTGCGCTCATGAAGCGGCGGATGCTCTCGCCGGAGATCGTCGCGGATCCTGAGCCGCACGACGCGTAGTCCCGCGACAAGCGCGACATCCGACAGATCAAGGTTCGACGGTCTCCGCGTCTGGTTTGGAAGATTCGATTGGTGCATTCGCGTCGGGTTTACGCTTCCAAATCGCCCCGATCGCCCCGCTGACGCTGGAGGCGGCTCCTTTGACTGCATCACCGGCGTTTTCTGCCGCGGTTAGCGCGCGCGGTTTGTCAGGAACTCCATCGCCATCTAAATCAATCGATCGGAACACGCCTGTAGCTCGATCGAAAGTTTCCGCCCCAAGGCGTCCGGCAACAGCCACACCCTCAGATGCGGTGGCCAGCGCCTTATCCCGAACTTCAAACGCCGCCTGCCGCCAGCGCTTAGGTACGTTCTCCTGATGCTCGGAGTCGATCCCTAACCGGCTTCTAAAAGTAAGCACGCCAACTGCAACTTTGTCGCTTGATTTCACCGCTGCTGGTGCATCGAACGGATTGAATAGAACGGACTTGTTCGCGCGGTGAACCGTGTCGTTCATTTGGGCGAGAATGCCTGCGGTGCAGCCCGCAACCACTTCAACACGTTTTTTACGAGCATGTTTAAGACCGACTCGATGGCTTTCTAAGTCTTCAGGTGCGGCGTCCAGCACCCGATCCAGTTCGAGGATCGACAGTCCGTCTTGGAGCTGAATTGTTCGCGCGAGAACCGCGAGCCATTCATGCACCTTAGGCTCCACTTCTTTCGTGAGCTTGGCAACGTCGCCGATGTCAGATTTCTTCGCGAGCTTGGATGCGATGCTGTCGAGTTGTCGTAGCGCGTAGCCCTGTGTGCGAGCAAGTGACAGTCCACAAGCCTGCACTTTGGACCAGGTGATCTCAGACACCCGTCCGACGCGCTCCCTGACAACCAACGCGTCTTCAATGATCAGATCGACACCGATCATGTCGGCTAAGACTGCGTCTTTATGGGCACGCAAAATGTCATCGACTTTCTCATTAATTTCCTCGAGATAGTCGACGATGATATCCATCTGTTCTTGAATTACTCGCTGTTGCATCAACGAGGCCAACGCGGTGACAGCGAACGGCCCGCTAAGCAACGCGGTCGGGGCTTGTGCAATTTTTAGCCACTGCTGTATGTCGCCCGGATCTCCGATCATGGCGTGGCTCACTCCGGGTGTCTTCGTCGCCATCAATCCGAATTCCTTAACGGCTGCCGCTGAATCATTTGTCAGCTTCACCCATTTACCCGAATTCGCAGCAAGGTCCGCGCCAATTTTGGCGGCCCCTGCGCCAGCAGTGGCGACAGAGCGCAAACGCTGTAGGTCAATCTCGCGCGATGGGAGCTGCGCTAGCCCCGTTGATAGGAAGAACCGCTCGACATCAGCCGAGGCGCCAATAGCCACGAGGCTGTCGCCGTCGCTGACCAGTTCGATTTCGCTGCTCATTGCCATCCCTGTCGTTTGTTTACCTGCTCTCACACTAGAGCCAGCAGCAGTTCCGTTCCGGGACAAATGACCGGAACTCAGGCGAGTCTCTTTGAAGCGGCGACATCCGTCTCAAATATTCAGCGAAATCAGAGCCGAGATGACAGGCTTTCACCGTTCCCAAACGACTTGGTTCCAGATAGAGGCCTCAAGCGCAATGTCAGCGCTGTCGTCTGCGCTCTGTAGCGCTGCCGATGAAGGAACTCAGCCGGTTAGCTCGCGCAACCGCAGAACCGCCGCAGCACGACTAGTCACCTCAAGCACGCGAAACACCCCTTCGAGGTGCTTCTTCACGGTCGACTCCGACATGCCTAGTTCGCGCGCGAGCTCGTTGTTCGAACCTCCGGTGCGCGCGAGGGTGAGCAGCACTTCGGCCTGACGAGGGGTGAGGCCCGCCACCAAGAGTGCGTTCGTGTCGGCAGCGACATCCTGTTGCCGGCGCAAGAGCAGCACCGTCGGGCCTAGCCGCACCGGATGCACGATGCACTGCCACCGATGCGTGCCGATGAGCACATCGTGACGAGAATCGTTGCCGGGCGCTCGCGCGGTGTCGGCAATGATCGACGCGAGGCTGTCGGGAACCCGGGCTCCGGCATCCAACACTGTCGACGACGACGCCTCCACCACGCCATCCGAGCGCACTGAAACGACCGCCCAGGCGTAGCGATCCATCTCCGCATCCACGAGGCGGGAACGCTCCGCGTCAAGCGACGAACGGTGGTGCATCGCGAGATGACCGCTCAGAGCGTTCATGACGGCAACGTCGCGAACGCTGAACTCCCCCCGCTGCTCGCTACGGTTCAGGGCATAGGCGACCACGACATCCGGTGGCGACGGCAACTGCGTCACCAGCTGAAAGCGCACACCGAACGGTCCGTAGAAGTGGCGGTAGAGGTCGGTTTCGGTGACAGCCGCGCCGCCAGCAACATCACAGAAGCGGATAGCGCCGAGCCCGCGCTCGGAGTTCGCGGCGGCGTTCAACGGATGCTGGTGAAAGTACTTGTCGTACTCGGGCTTGAGTCGGGTCGCTTTAGCAATCTCGTTGGCGGGCGACATGACGTAGCGAAAGTCGCGAGTGGCGAGCACCATGTCATTGAACGATGCGCTGTCGCAGTCGATGACCTCGCGCACAGCATCCAGAACATCCGAAAATTCGAGGGGTGGATGCCGCGTAAGCCGGCTGGCAACTCGCAAGACCGCTTGCGCATCAGAATCGCTGAGTCCCATACTCAATCACCCTACTCGCGCGGTTACGCCGAAAGACGTATTGCACAACCACTCTGCCGGCGAGGAACCTTGATCTCATGACAATTGCGCACTCATCCCTCATGCCCTCTTCCGTTCTCCGGGCGCGCGCAGCACGGCTCGCAGCAATCGTTCTCGCTGTCAGTGCCACGCTCGCGGCCTGCTCCCCCGCCGCCGACGAGCCCGCAGACTCTGCAACGACAGAAGAATCCACGACGGATGAGACCACGGGCGACGAGGGAACGCCAGACGAGCCTGCCACCGGTGGCCTCAGCACCGACGATGTCGGCAACGCCACGCTCCGTATCAACGGTGTCGAGTTCCCCGACTTCACCGGGGACTGCGATATCAGCCGACAGGCGGGCAGCGAAGACGTCGGAGACCTGACCATGCCCGGTCTTTTCATGATCCTCGCCCTCGACAACGTGAAAGCGCACGAAGAGATGTCGATGAACTTGGTGTCGGTGGCTGACGGCGGGTTCAGATTCGGTGACCTCACCGGAGCTGCCGGCGTTGGCAGCCCCGCCAAGGGACAACTCACGCCGCAGTCCGAGCTCGGCGCACGAACAGCCGACGGCAGCCGTGACATCGTCGAAGTGCGCTGGGCAGGCGAGTTCGAAGACGGCACTCCGATCGAGGCAGATGTCGTCTGCGAACTGCAGAACAAGCTCTAGTTCACGTACTCATTCGGCGGCTGTCTCGCGACACGCGCGAGTGCCGTTCACGCCCCACCGCCGGGCCAGAAGGCAAGGCTCAGCCAACTGGCATAAACTAGGCCTCTTGATTACTGAGCCCGCGGGGCTCGCTCGACGGAGGTTCCGTGGCCGGAAATGCCAACACGCGCTTCAACAATGTTTCACTGTTGTCGGTCGCGAGCACACTACCCAGCCGGGTAACCACATCAGAAGACCTCGAGGCGCGCCTCGCCCCGGCGTTCTCGCGCCTCGCGTTGCCCAGCAGACTCCTGCAACGGGTGGCCGGTGTTCTCGAACGTCGCAATTGGGCTACCGGTGAAACATCCGACGACGCCACCGTCTCAGCAGGCCAACGCGCGCTAGCTGAAGCTGGGGTGGATGCCTCTGAAGTCGGCCTCCTCATCAACACGTCTGTCAGTCGAAAGCACCTTGAGCCGTCGGTGGCGGTGCGCCTGCACCACGGCCTCGGCCTGCCCAGTTCGGCCATCAACTTTGACGTAGCCAACGCGTGCCTCGGCTTTGTGAGCGGCATGAACCTTGCTGCAAACATGATCGAGTCGGGCCAAATCCGCTACGCGATCATCGTCAATGGCGAAGACGCCGACGACATCCAAACCAACACCATCGATCGCCTGCTGAAGCAGGATTCCGATCGTGACGGCTTCATGAGCGAATTCGCCTCGCTCACCCTCGGCTCCGGAGCCGCTGCTGCTGTACTCGGACGCACCGACGAACACCCGGCCGGTCATCCGATTCTCGGAGGCGTCACCCGCGCGGCGACCCAGTTCCACGAACTCTGTGTCGGCAGCGTCGACGGCATGTTCACCGACGCGAAAGCCCTTCTCAAAGGTGGCCTCGACCTCGTCGTTTCGGCGTGGAAAGAAGCATCCACCGAATGGGACTGGTCGAAGATGGACCTCTACGTCACCCACCAGGTGTCGTCGGTACACACCAACGCCATCGTCAAGGCGGCAAAACTTGACCGAGACCGTGTGCCCACCACCTTCCCGCAATACGGCAATGTCGGCCCCGCGTCGATTCCCATCACCCTCGACGAAGCGCAAGGAACCCTGAAGAAGGGCGACCGCGTTCTGCTCATGGGCGTCGGCTCCGGCCTCAACACAGCAATGATGGAACTCGCATGGTGACTGAAGCCGCTTCCCGCCCGCCGCACGACCTGCCCGGGCTCGACCCGCGCTTCAGCCGAGTTGCCGCCGTACCTGGTAATGGTGTGGATGCGGGACTCACCCGCGAATGGCACTACCTCGATACCGGCGACGAGTTGTCTCGCCTCGGCGTCCCCATCGCCGGTACCATCTTGGCCGTCCACGGCAACCCGACCTGGTCGTACTACTGGCGCGAACTGCTGACGCAGACTCTGCAGGCAGCCGAGGATGCGGCTGGGGCTGGCGCTGAGTCTGGAGCTGCGGCGCCGGCGTGGCGCGTTATCGCCGTCGACCAACTCGACATGGGCTTCTCGGAGCGCACCGGCATCCATCGTCCGCTCGCGCAGCGCGTCGCCGATCTCACCGCGTTCACCGAAGCGCTCTCGATTGATGGCCCCGTTATCTCGCTCGGTCACGACTGGGGCGGCGTCGTCTCCCTCGGCTGGGCCGTCGACCACGCGGAGCAACTCACCGGCGTCATGCTGTTGAACACCGCTGTGCATCACGAGACCGGCAAGCCGATTCCGGCACCGCTGCGGCTCGCTCGAGCACGCGGGATGCTGGCGGCATCCACCGTGCGCACTCCCGGGTTCTTAGAGACCACGCTCGCGCTCACGTCTGAACCGCTCGATCCGACGGTCAAGGATGCCTACCGTGCGCCGTACCGCACGGCAGCCCGTCGTGGCGGAATCGGCGGCTTCGTTGCCGACATCCCCGTCGACGCCAATCACGAAAGCTATAACGAACTCGACCGCATCGCCACCGCTGTCGCGGAGCTTGATCTGCCAGCGCTCATGCTGTGGGGGCCGCGCGATCCGATCTTCAGCGACTACTACCTCGATGACCTCATCGAGCGACTCCCGCACGCGAATGTGCACCGCTTTGAAGGCGCCGGCCACCTTGTTGCCGAAGACGTGCCGTACGCCGACTTCGTGCTGACCTGGCTCGGCGACAACGCCGCGAGCCTCGCGAACCTTGGCTCGGACGCGGCCTCGCCGTCGCCGTCGCCGCGGGAAGCGATCGCCCGCGCATCCGCTGCCTCAGACGACTCAAGCTTCTTGCCGCTCTGGCACAATCTCGACGAACGCGCCGACGACTCTGCCACCGCTGTGATCGACATGTCGACGCGAGGAAACCGCGGTCCCCAGCAGGTCAGTTGGCGCCAACTCAGCGACCGTGTGAACCGCATCGCCGCCGGCCTCACCGCGATCGGCGTGCGCAAGGGCCAAAGGGTTTCCCTGCTCGTCCCGCCCGGGCCGACGCTCACTGCCGTGGTCTACGCCTGCCTGCGCATCGGCGCCGTCATCGTCGTCGCGGATGCCGGCCTCGGCGTCAAGGGGCTCACCCGTGCCGTGCGCGGATCGTGGCCCGACTTCGTCATCGGCGAAGCCCCCGGCCTCATCGCCGCCCGCACGCTCGGCTGGCCGGGAGTGCGCATCTCCACCTCGCAGCTACCCAAGGTTTCCGCCGCGACTCTCGGAGTTTCGTACAGCCTGCGCGACCTCATCACGCTCGGCGCTAACACGCCTCTCCCCGCCGAACCACGGTCTGCGGATGACGCAGCGATCCTCTTCACTTCGGGCTCAACCGGCCCCGCCAAGGGTGTCGTGTACCGCCACGGCCAGCTTTCTGCTCTGCGGGACGTGCTTGCGCGCCACTTCGAAGTCACCGCCGACACCGGACTCGTGACCGGGTTCGCGCCGTTCGCTCTGCTGGGTCCTGCACTCGGCACGCGCTCCGTGACCCCCGAGATGGATGTGTCGGCTCCCCGCACACTCACTGCTCGGGCCGTCGCGGCTGCCGTTGAAGCATCCGGCGCGAGCATGGTCTTCCTCTCCCCCGCTGCCATCCTCAATGTAGTGGCGACTGCGGGAGATCTCACGGCGCACGACCGCAGCGAACTCGAACGTGTTCGCTCGTTCCTCTCCACCGGCGCGCCCATCGGAGCCGAGCTGCTCGCCTCCGTCGGCACGATCATGCCGAACGCGACCGCGCACTCGCCCTACGGGATGACCGAATGCCTGCTTGTGACGGACATCACGCTCGACGGCATCCGTGCCGCCGCCGGTGGTAGTCATACTGGCGTGTGTGTAGGCAAGCCGATCGGCGAGAACCAACTGCGCATCAGCGCGCTCGATGACCACGGTGCAGCGACTGGGTCACCCAGCACAGAGCCCGGCGTTCTCGGCGAAATCGTCGTCTCAGCGCCGCACCTCAAGGACCACTACGACCGCCTGTGGCTCACCGACCGTGAAGCTGCTCGCGAGACCACTGTCGAGACGGATGCCGCCGCTTCTGCTGCCGCATCGGATGCGACGGATGCGACGGATGCACCGGCTGCGCCCACTGCGCCCCCCGCGCGCTGGCACCGCACCGGCGACGTCGGTCACCTCGACGAACTCGGCCGCCTCTGGGTCGAAGGTCGACTCCCCCACGTGATCGTGACCTCGACAGGGCCGATCGCTCCCGTCGGCGCCGAGCAGGACGTTGAGAGTGTCGCGGCCGTGCGCCGTGCTGCCGTCGTCGGCGTCGGGCCGCACCAACTGCGGCAGGCTGTCGCGGTAGTCGAGACTGTGTCGCCGACTCGTCGGCCTGGACTCGCCAGCCCCGAGCTGACTGCGGCCGTGCGCGAGAGCACCACGCTGCCGCTGGTAGCCGTACTCGCGGTTCCCGAGCTACCGACCGATATCCGCCACAACTCCAAGATCGACCGCTCGCGGTTATCGGTGTGGGCGGAGCGACTGCTGGCTGGCGGAAAGCCGACTGCACCATGATCGTGCTGATCACCGGGGCATCCGGATTTCTCGGACGCGCGGTTGCCGCAGAGGCGGTCGCCGCGGGGCATGACGTGCGCACGCTGCAACGACGACCATCCGGTGTCGACGGCGTCACGGACTTCCTCGGCTCGATCACCGACCCGGATCACGTCGCGCGTGCGATGGCAGGCGCTGAGAGCGTCATCCACCTCGCCGCGAAAGTATCGCTCGCCGGCGACCCGCACGCGTTCCACACCGTCAACGTCGAGGGAACCCAGCTCGTGCTCGCCGCAGCCGAAGCAGCCGGCATTTCTCGCTTCGTGCAGGTGTCATCGCCCTCGGTCGCGCACGCGGGCTCCGCGCTGGCAGGCGTTGGCGCCGAACCCGCGTCGCCCGAGCATGCCCGCAGCGAATACGCGCGCACCAAGGCCACCGCGGAACTGCTTGCTCTCGCCAGCGACAGCGACCGGATGCACGTGGTCGCCATTCGCCCGCACCTCGTCTGGGGTCCCGGTGACACTCAACTCGTCGGCCGCATCGTTGATCGGGCTCGCCGTGGACGCCTGCCCCTACTCAATGGCGGCACCGCCCTCATCGACACGACCTACGTCGACAACGCGGCATCCGGAATCGTGGCCGCCCTGCACCGCGCCGACACAGCGCACGGCAAGGCCTACGTTCTCACCAACGGCGAACCGCGTCCCGTCGCCGACATCTTGGCGGGCATCTGCCTCGCTTCGGGAGTTCAGCCGCCGCGCTGGAGCATCCCAGCTGCCGTTGGCCGCACCGCAGGATCCTTGGTCGAGCGCGTATGGGCAGTGCGCCCCGGAGTCGACGAACCGCCCATGACCCGCTTTCTTGCCGAACAGCTTTCGACAGCGCACTGGTTCGATCAGCGCGACATCCGCGAGGCTCTGGACTGGTCGCCAGCCGTGAGTATTGACGAGGGGCTACGCCGACTCTCCCGCCACGAGCAATAGCGGGTACGCTCGGGGCACGAGCCACTCGGCTCACAGGAGGACAACGTCATGGCCGATAAATCACCCAAGAAATCATCCGGCAAGACTGTAGCGAGCAAGTCTCTCAAGGAGAAGCGCGCTGACAAGAAAGACAAGGCCGCCAGCAAGCGCAAGGACTAGACCTCAGTCAGGCACGGCTCAGCGTCGACAATGTCGAGCGTGTCGTGCCCGGCGAGAGCCTTTTCGATAGGCCCTCAGAGCACGAAAAAAGGACCGTCCAGATGGACGGTCCTTTTCTCGTATTGTCGGGCTGACAGGATTTGAACCTGCAACCCCTTGGAGGTTTTTGACCTCACCGAAAGCTTGCGGAAATCTCGAGTTTTTCCTGGTCGTGCGGGGAATCGAGTGATTCTCCTGAGCTAGTCTACCCGGTCATTTACGGTCCGTCACGAGTGATTCCGATGGGTATTAGATGGGCTGCTTTTACCAGCCAAGTAATGCCGCGTCAGACACAAGGAGTAGCTCTCCCCGCCGACCTTGCAGCGACCCTCGCCACACCGGCGTGGCAAGCCATGGCCATCGCAACGAACCACCAAACTGGGGGTGAAGCAACTGGTGCTTCGAATTTCAAATCAATACTGCTTTCTTGAACCACCACCAATATCTCGTAAGTATCGGGGTCAAGTGCATCATGTCACACGGTGTCGATTGTGAGTGGTTTGAGAGACCACTCCTCATGTCAGACCTCAATGCGATGATAGGCGCAAGAGCAGGAGAGGAATCGGATGTCGGCTGGAAGTCTAATCCAGGCATACGCCTATGAGGTTGCTCCGCAGCAAGCCTCCTCATTCCGTGGTGGCAAGATCTCCATCTCCAACCCCCTACAAAACGCCCTGAATCTAACCTTCTCGCGTTCACGCATCGACAGCGCCCCGGCTGTGACTTTCCAGGTAGACCAGCAATCACCTTCCAGGGCACATCCGATTCGCGATGCTGCCCTTACTGTAGCCTTTTCTTCGGGGGCGGAGGTGCCAGCGGTCGAGGGACTCGCCCGCCGACTCGCCGACGCTATGGACCACCGCTCCAAATCATCGCTACTAATAGTCAGTGTCCACCAGAGCGCACAGACACAATCGAGGCGACTCCTGATTTGGACCTTTCCGCAAGAGGAAGTCTTCAACTTCCAGCTCCAAGGAGGTCAACCCAGCCTTGAACTTCTGGATGCATTCAACCGTGAATCGAAGCTCCGGAAGGCCGCTCTGTTGGAAGGCCCGAACGAGAAAACTGGCATGCTCACCGCAAGGGTGCTCGACTTTCAAGCAACTGGAAGCGACAGCGGCATAGCCGATCTATGGATTCACAAATTTCTCAACGCCCGTATGCAGATGAATGATGTTGAGGGCACCCAGCTACTCGCCCGCGCGCTTCGTAACGCACATAATAAGACGAAGGGCGACGTCGATGCACAAGAACAAATCAACTCTGCAATTAGCGGCATCCGCGCCAACAGTGGACAGCGTTGGTCAATGGAATCCGTCGCCCAGAAATACCTTTCTGACACCGTCGAAACGGCGTTTCTTTCAGGCATCGACCATGAATCACGCGCTGCGATTTTCGGTCTTGATCTCGCCCGTTTCGACACGCTAATCCATTACAAGCGTTTCACGCTCGCCAACGGAATCATCGTCTCCGCCCCGTTTATCGCACTTGAAAACAACGGGGCACTGAGTATAAGTGCGACTGGGAGCACACGCGTCCTTCGCGCGGAGGGAATTATTGAGGAAGAAGAGGTCAGAGTCCGTGGCTGAGATTACGGGGTTGGAAGACAAGTACGAGGTTCGACGCGAACTCCTCCATATCCTCGCCGCCAAGCTGGAGGAGCGCACCAAGAATGCGCTCGAAGGCCTCCCACACATTGATCGCATTACATTTCGTGTGAAAGATACCGCTTCCTTCCTGAAGAAAGCCGCTAACCCGAAGTACGAGTACCCGTTGGTGCAACTTGAAGACCAGATTGCAGGCCGAGTCATCACGTTCTTCCGGGATGATCTCAATGTGGTTAAGAAACAATTGACTCTCTGGTTCGGGGCAGTTGAGCATGAGACTAAGGAGCCTGCCGAGGCGTCAGAGTTTGGGTACGAATCCGACCACTTTGTGTTCGTCATCGCCGAGCATCTCAAACCAGAAGGTTGGAACGACCTCGCCGACATGCCACAAACTTTTGAGTTTCAGCTCCGCACCTTGTTTATGCATGCTTGGGCCGAGCCTCAGCATGACATCGGTTACAAAGGCGATCTGGACGGGGAAGCCCAGAAAGAGCTTGCCTGGATCGCAGCCTCGGCCTGGGGTGCGGATCGCACTATGAACGAACTTGCTAGACGCCTCAGTGCGCCTGAATCAATTTTCGCGAATGGGCAACAGTCAAATCTTCCCTAGGAAATGGGACCTGCTGCGCCACGGCCAGGGAAGCCGCATGAACCTACGTACTGGGACATATTCTGGGTCCACCTCTTACAGCAAGGGTTCGAACGGGTTGACGACGACGATCTTGGCGTTTGGAAAATCTCCTTTATTATTGAACCTCAACCATTCCGCCTTCGATTCAATTTCACCGGCAAGGGTCCTTAACGCCAGTTGCATGGCGTGCCAAGGGAACGTGTCGTCATAGTCGAGTACAGGCTTCTTGCTTGGCCCGGTAGCTTCGAGCATTGCTTTGATCTCACGCTCGAAACGCCCCGCAGCATTACCCTCGTTGTCTTTGAGCTTTAACGCGACTTCCGTACCAGTATCAGACAGCGCTCTTACGACCACTTTGTAACCGCGGTTGGCAGTATAATCGACACACATGTAGCCCTCAGGGTAAATGAATGCCATTCGGAACGCCCGTAGTAGCCCGCGTTCATGACACGAGTTCCTTGATTCCTCGAGATAATGGCAACATCTCATCGAGCTTCGTAACGATGCGCCCCTGCTCAGCCAATGGTGGAAGTGGAAGATGGGTAAGTAGAAGCATGTCGCGGCTGATACCAGGGATCATACTTTTTGCCTGCCCTTTTAAAGCAGAAACCGAGTATTCGAGGAATGCGGCGACGTAGTCTCGACAGACCTGTGTGCATGTTATCGCCATGACTTGCCTTGCTACATGTGCCTTTGATTCCTGTAGGACTGCAAGATCCCCGATAGTTCCCTTGCAGGTGATCAGAAGATCACCCTTCTGAGCAACCGTCAGTGGTTTCTCCGTCCACCGCGTAATTGTAAGAGAGCCATTTGCGAAGTTACTGGCACCAGTGATGTAAGGGATACCAATGGGCTTATCAGAATACTGCTCAGGCGTGAGGTCTCTTCCGGATAAGAGGCTTATGGTTTCCCCCAGATTGACCCAAATCCAACTGTCGGGCAACCTGAACGCTTGCTCATCTGCCACGACTTGCGGTAGCAGCTTCTGACTTTTAGGGTTCTTACCTTTGCCCAGTTGAGCACGTTCGGCTTTGATTGTTTTGAGGAGTTCGGCTGCGGTGCCATCGCCTGGGAGTTGTTTGGTGAGTTTGCCGCTGATCGCTGCTTGCAGGATGGCGCGTTCGAGTGCTTTGGCGAACTCGGAATCTAGATGCTCTCTCTCTCTCTCTAGCTCGGCAAGTTGGTCAATTAGGGGCAAAACCTCGTCGAGTCTCCCGACGATGCGTTCCTGCTCCGCAAGCGGCGGCACCGGAATGGGTAGTCCAAGGATGGTGCCCAGATTGAGTTCCTGTTGCTTGGTTGTGCCACTCGTGAGGTCATCCAGGTTGAGCTGAATATGGGGCGACGAAATGAAAATGTCGACAAAACGCGGAAGCAGTTGTTGGAAAGTGCGTATTACCGTCACATGTGAATCTGCAGCCATAGCGTCGTACGCAGCCGGTTCCGAGTTTGCCAACATTGTTGAACGACCGACTGTGCCGGTCCCTGTCGAGTTCCAGAGAATGTCGCCAAAGCCTAAGAGGCGTTCCTTGGGGAGCGCCTTGAACGCTTGGGGTTCGTAGGGGCGGGCAAGCGAAGGATCGAAGCCCGACCAGCGAACACACTTCTGGGAGACAGCCAAATAGGGCGAGACGTCTGCATACTTAGGTGACTTGCCCCGTTGGGCATACCTAGCTATCAATCCCAGTCGAACCCATTCCCAGCTCTTGGGCAGGTCAAATGGTTGTTCCTCGGCTGTAACTGGCAGCAGCGGCTTTTGCTTCCTCAGTTTGCCCGCCTTGATGAGTTCGGCGCGTTCGGTGGCGATCTGTTCGAGCAGATCAGCGGCGGTGCCGTCTCCGGGGCGTTGATTAGTGAGTTTGCCGCTGATGGCTGCTTGGAGGACGGATTGGCGTAGGCGGTCGGCGATCATTTGGCGACCTCTAAAAGCGCCTGGATTTGGGCGATCTTTGCGTTGATTTGTCCATCGAGTTCAGCACGTTTGGTCCTATATTCGGCGATGGTTTCTTCGGGGCTAAGCACCACAGTGACTGCCTGCGGGTACCCACAGCGGTCGAGATTATATCCACCAGTAATTAGCTGTTCGGGGGTAAAACTTTGGGCCTTAGGGCTGCCTGCAGCATCGTGGATCTCCTGACGGTCAGCCCACCATGAGGCTGCGCTGGCGAGGTGTTCGCCGAGCATTGGACGGGTTTTCGAGAACGCCTTGTATTCTTCGGGTAGGTCCACCCTGTAGTACCAAGTTTCTTTCGTTGCACCCGTGTTGTCGAAGAACAGCAGATTGGTGGCAATCGAGGTGTAGGGAGAGAACACCGTGCCGGGCAAACGAATGATGGTGTGGAGGTTGAACTCTTTGATGAGTCGCTCCTTCAAGGCGAGCTTCGCTCCGTCATTGCCGAATAGGAACCCGTCAGGTAGAACTACTCCGGCACGACCGTTCCGCTTCAACCGATATGTAATCAGAGCTATGAAAAGGTCAGCAGTTTCGGAGGAGCGAAAGGCTTGAGGGAAGTTGGCTTTCACCGAATCTTGCTCGGTTCCACCGTAGGGTGGGTTCATGGTTACCACGTCAAATTTCTCGTGGTCCTTGAAATCTCGTACGTTGCGTTCTAGTGAGTTTCCGTGGAAGAACTGGGGCTGATCCACGTCATGTAGCAACAGGTTGGTGACACCTAATAGGTAGGGCATTGGTTTCTTCTCGATGCCGTAGACGCTGGACCGGTATGAGGCGCGGTCTTCAACGCTTTCAACTTGATCATCGAGATGTTTGAGGGTTGAGGTGAGGAACCCTGCAGTTCCGGCAGCAAAGTCAGCAACGGTCTCGCCAAGCTTGGGGTTGATCATTTCGATCATGAAGTCCGTGACGGCGCGGGGCGTGTAATACTCACCGGCGCTACCCGCGCTTTGGAGTTCTTTCAGCAGCGTTTCGTAGATGTCACCGAAAGCATGACGGTCTGCGTACTCCTCAAAATTGATCGCATCGATAAGATTCACTAATTGACGGATGAGGATCCCGTCTTTCATGTACTGGTTGGAATCCTCAAACACTGCGCGCACTACTGATTGACTCAGCGGTGTTTCAGGGGTGATCTGCAGTGCTTTCAGCGCTGGGAATAGCTCCGTGTTTAGGAACGTCAGTAACTCGTCGCCAGTTTTGGAGCGGCCGTCTTTGTGATCGGGCGCCCAGGAGCGCCATCGTAGTACCTCGGGAATGATGGAGTTGTAGTTGGGATTGTGGAACTCCCAGTCAGCTTCTTTTGCGTCATACACCTTAAGGAACAATAGCCAGGTGAGTTGGGCGATGCGTTGGGCGTCGCCGTCGACTCCGGCGTCTCCGCGCATGATTTTGCGGGAGGTGGAAATAAAGGTGTTGAGGCTCATATGCTTAGGGGCGCTCCTTAGGCGGCTTGGTAGAGGGCTTCTGTTAATTCGTGAACCACCTGAAGGTAGGCATCGCGTCCACCAAAAAGGTTGGCAATGTTCTTAGGCGAGCCGAATTGGGTAAAGGGGTCGTTGTTGAGAATCCGGGTGGTCTCGATTTCAGATATACCGATATCTGCGTACTTGTCGAGCAGAGCTTCTAGAACCTGTTCACCCGCACTCGAGTACTTTTGCAAGTAACCGCGTTTTTTCACGTGGTTGATTCGTTCCCGCCTGGTTAACGGTGGTTTATCGTATGCGACATGCAAGATTATGTCGAAGTCATCGATGTAATCGAGCGTGCCGTTAGCTTCTGCCCTGATAGCCTCGAGAAACACTCCACGGCTACTGAGTTGGGTGACGAGTTCGTCTTTGCGTTCGGCAGCAGACCAGGCGTGCAGGAAGGAATCTAAACTGGAGTAGGTGTTCAGCAGGGATTTCTTGGAGAAGTCCCTGATGGACTCAGTCACGAGTTTGCCGGTCGTTGGGTCAACGTATTGGATGCGCTCGTTCAGCAGCTTGACCTCGACTCCGCGCACGCGCACTTTGCCCTCCGGGTCCTCACCTGGGTCGGTCATCCATGGTGGGTCACAGATAATGACCGTGCCATCGTCTGACTCCAAGTCAGGGTCTTCTGTACCGTCAGCTAATTCGTCCTCGTCTGGCCAGACTGGTTCAAGGATTTCACCGTCGTCACCGGGTTCTGGGACAGGCAGATCGATGATAGACACTGGTGCCCCATCAAAGTCGGGGTCAGCGAAGTGGCGGGTAGAACCACGGAAGTCCATGATCGTGAAGAATTCTTTGCCGTGCTCCGCGTCAAGACGAGTGCCTCGCCCGATGATCTGCTTGAACTCAGTCATTGACCCAATATTGGACTCAAGAACCAGTAGCTTGATGGTCTTGACGTTCACACCGGTTGTCAGCAGCTTTGAAGTGGTTACGACTGTTGGATACTGCTCGTTAACGTCAGCGAAGTTGTCTAGCTGGCTCTTACCTTCTTTGTCATCACCCGTGATCTTCATGACGTACCGGTAGTCCTCGACCATGCGTTCAAGGTTCTCGTTGGCGAGTGCTTGGCGCATTCGTTCGGCGTGTTCGATATCGACACAGAAGACGATGGTCTTTGAATCAGTGCCATATTTTTCAAGCCATGAGGTTACGTACTTAGCGATCATCTGAGTGCGCTCATCGATGATCAGGCTCCGGTCGTAGTCTTTGACGTTGTATTCGCGATCTTCAACCTCAAGGCCGTCAACATCTACCTGGCCATCGCTAGGTCTCCACCCCTCAAGATCGACATTGAGGCCAGCACGAATAACC
Source organism: Salinibacterium sp. VpJ6 (assembly GCF_059767345.1). Taxonomy (NCBI): domain Bacteria; kingdom Bacillati; phylum Actinomycetota; class Actinomycetes; order Micrococcales; family Microbacteriaceae; genus Salinibacterium; species Salinibacterium sp. VpJ6. The sequence continues at coordinate 26,395 of NZ_JBSOQL010000001.1, read as the reverse complement.
TTGTAAGGCGCAAGGAAACCATCCTCGATGCCCTGCTTCAAGCTGTAGGTGTAGATAGGCTCGCCAAAATAATCGATGTTCGAGACATCTTTGGTCTCTTTCGGCGTCGCGGTCATACCAATGTGAATGGCGCCCGAGAAGTAATCGAGCACTCGCCGCCACAGCGATTCGTCACGGGCTGAGCCACGGTGACACTCGTCAATGATGATGAGGTCAAAGAATTCTGGTTTGAACTGGCGGAATGGCTCCTCGCCACCTTCGCCTGCGAGCTGTTGGTACAAGCTCATGTAGACCTCGTATGAGGAGTCGAGCTGTTTACCCTTAACCTTGGTGATCCGTCCAGAGAGTGGCTCAAAGTCACCGGTGATTGTCTGGTCAATCAACACGTTGCGGTCAGCTAAGTACAGCACCCGCTTTACGCTGCCTGCCTTCAGCAGCCGCCAGATGATCTGAAACGCGGTGAAGGTCTTGCCAGTGCCAGTTGCCATCACGAGCAGCTGGCGGTTTTGCCCGTGTGCAACTGCTTCCAGGGTGCGGTCGATTGCAACCTGCTGATAGTAGCGAGGCTCTTGCCGATTGAACGGGTCAACGTAGTACGGTTCTGCCACCAGCGCCGCACCCTTTTTATCTAAGCCTTTACCTACGAGGTAGCGCTGCCATAACGCTGCCTCGGTTGGGAACTCGTCCATCCCGATCTCTCGCTCGATACCTGTGAAAAAGTCGTGCTCAATGAAACCTTTACCGTTTGACGAGTACGCAAACGGGGCATCGAGCTTAGAGGCGTAGCCAAGAGCTTGCTGCATGCCAGCGGTTATCGTGTGCTGCATGTCTTTGGCCTCGACGACGGCGAGAGGCTTGCGTGATTTCGAGCCGAGTAGCACGTAGTCGGCCTTGCCGATCTCGCCCCGCTTGGTCTTCGTGCCCTGAACGATAACCTGCCCCGGCGTGATGACCTTCTCCATGAATAGCTGTTCTTTGCGCCACCCCGCGGTCTCAACCAACGCAGGAGTGATGAATCGCTGCTTTACGTCTTCTTCAGTGAGCTTTGACATCAGTCTCCCCACCCTGCTTGTTGACGACTTCAGCGCCATCGTGCCACCGACAAAAACGGCGAATAATGTCTTTACGCGGACCACAGAATCGTGACATTGTTTACCGGTCCTCCCGAGTCGAGGCGCCACCCTGGCGCACCCACTCGTCAACTTCGCTCGCCTGAAACTTCCAGAGTCGCCCAACCTTGTGAGCGGGCATATTCCGTGTATTGATCCAGACGTACACGGTGTCTTTGGAAACACTGAGATGGGCGGCGATCTCATCAGCAGACACCCACGGCTCGGTCAAGTTTCCTCCTAGATGGGTCGATGGAATCGACCCGCTAGAACGGATCTTATCGGAGGTAGACCGATCGCACTGGAATCAGCTGGGTCTTTTCCAGCGGTCGCGCTCATTTGTTACCGAGTGACACCTCCGAGCAGTGTTGCCACGTTTCGCAGTGCGGTCAATCCTTGGGTTGGCCGGGACCTTATGCCTCGATCTGCAAGACGCGTGGCAGCATCAGAGCGGGGGTCTCAAGTGTCACCAGTCGGATGTAAGGTTTAGAAACTTCATCAAAGGCAGAGGGCTACTCAGTCGTCTGCGGCAGGTCGTTGGGGTGTGGGAGACGACTACAGTGCCTCTGCATCCTCTGCCAGACACAAAACAACGGTGACGCAAATTTTGCGCCACCGTTCTTCCCGCTGCGATCGAAGCGCAACTAAGATTTTGCACCATGAGCGGCAAACGATCCCATGTCACCAAGGTACGCTCGCGTTCCCATTTCGTCCACAGATCTACTCATTGCGATCGCCCCAGCCTTGCTGCGCAACGTTCCAGATCCCGTGGGCTGTCTCTCGCAACACTGGGTCGCTGAATCGTGCAATTTCGTTGAGCACTTCGGCGAAGGCTTCGGGGAGCTCCTTCTGGCGATTTACGCGTGTACGCCAGGCACGCCACTTGGGTTGCGCACGCTCGGGCATCTCCGCGAGTGCCGGTAACACTGGAGCGAGCGTGACGCCTCGGTAAGCTGCCACGGTCTCCAGCGAGTTTCGGAGGGTGTCCGCCTCAACTGAGTGAAGGTGCGTAAGCGTGTAGACGTCAGCGAAGTCCCTCCAGCGCGTGTTCCCCTCTCCTCGATCGATCGCGGTGACGATCTTCTCAGCGAGCACCATTACTAGCGGATAGCCGAGCAGCGTAACCGGCGGTTGATCGAGTGGCACGATGCGCGGCAGCTCGATGAGTTGAGGAGCTGGCCATATCGGGTCACCGAAGTTGACGTCGATCCCGATAGTCAGCCGAGCACGACCGAGGTGACCGACGAGTCGCACGCGCACGCCAGCGTACTCATCAGCATCGCCGTCCCGAATAGCAGATGCGGTGATGCTGTCTGCGTCGAAGGCCACCCCGTCAGACAGTTCGATGGCTGCAATCTCACGCAACCGCCCGGCCACGTCATCGGCATCATTAGATAACCCAGTGGCTTGGAGATCGATGTCTTTGGTAGGACGACGAGCAGCGAATGCCGCCAACAGCACACCTCCCTTGAGCACGAAATCGTCTCGATGCGGTGACGCGGCAATGCGAGCAAGCAGCGCTTCGAGTACATACAGGATCTGCAACTCTTGCACGTCGCCGCCGGTGTCACGTGCGAGTTTCTGAATTGCCAGTGTTGCATCACCATCGGGCGTGCCGTGTTGTGGTTTCGGTGTCATAGCAGGATCTCTAGAGCGTTCTGTAGTGCGGGTCTCCCTTTCGGGAAGCTCTTGGCAATGGTGAGCAGTTGGGACGGGCTGTTCCCTTTGACACGGAGCCATCGTTTGAGCGCTCCGATTGCGAGGTCGCTACCCCATTCGTAGCTGAGGCGGAACAGATCGATGATCGTGCGTTCCGCGGAATAGAGCCCAATTGTTCTCCCGCTCGGCAGCGCGTACTCAGTGCGGCCGATATCGAAGGTTGCAGGATCGAAGTGGTGCCAACTGATCGGTGCGCTCCATGCGGTCAATGGCTTTGCGCCGCGCGGTATCGCGATGTTGCTACGTGTCGGGATCTCGTCTGTGAGGTCATGGATCGATAGGGCCGTCAGCAGGCAGAGTGTTGCTTGCGGCCGCTTGGAAGCGATTGCCATCCACGCAGCCGTAGTGTCGTCCGTTGCGCCGGTGCGCAGAAACTGACCGGGTGCGATCCGTTCGTATTCCTCGTTCTCGATGAGCCGGTCAAACTGCCGACGCGTCAGCCCCGCGTTGGTGAGATCCTTATATCCCAGCATGTCGGGTAGCAGTGCAGCATCCATATTCACCTCCGCTCGAACTAAATTAGTTACAGATACAGCATACCTGTTACTGTTTCTGATCACCAGAGTTCTGAGCTTCGTCATCCGAACGCCTTCTCCAGCAGACCTGCAGTCGTGGGGTCGACGGTCTCGTTGCGGCGGATGTAGTGCTTGATCGTGATCGCCGGGTCAGTGTGACCAAGCAGTTGCGAGGCCAGCTCGACACCAGCTTGCTCGTTGATTGTCGTGGCGACCGTGCGGCGGAACTTGTGCGGAGTCACGCCCTCGATCCCTGCCAGGTTCATCACATGCCGCAGCTGGCGGCGCACGTTATTCGTCGTCAACGGAGTGCCCTCGCGGGAACAGAACAGCAGCGCGTGGGGGTCGATCGTGTCGAGCTGCTTCAGCCGAAGTTGCACAGCTTGCGCAGCGAATCCCGGAAGCTGAATCGTGCGCCGCGAACGCGCGGTCTTCGGGTGATCCTGCCGTGTCGTTAGTTGACCCTTCGGGCTGATGATCGTTCCGGCGATCCGCACAGATGGCACGCTCAGATCGATGTCGCGGCGGCGGATTGCGAGCACCTCGCCGATGCGCGCGGACGTGCCCAGCATGACCTCGATGATTGCACCGAGTTGCCCGTCGGGCTTCGGCCCCGAGACGTCGCGTCCGGCTTCCCAATACGCAATCGCCGCACGGATCGCGGTGATTTCCTCGGGCGTGAACGCGTCCGGCATGCTTGCTTCGCGATGCAACCGCGCAACATGATCGACGGGGTTGCGCATCAGCACCTCGTGTCGCACTGCCAACGCGAGTGCGAGTCTCAGCACGACACGCGCATGCTTCGCTTTGGAGTACGAATTCTTCGCAAGCCGCTTCAGAAACTGGTCGCAGCGGGCCACCCCGATTTCGCGCAACGTCAGATCTTTGAATGCGGGCAGCACAAGGGTGCGCATGTCTCGCTCATACAGTTGCCGGGTTGCCGTCGAGAGCCGATCCTCCAGCTCGATGTCTTCGAGCCAGTACGCGACCAGATCAGGGAACGGGCTGTCAGCCGTGAGCGATCCCGCACTCGGTGCAATCAGATTGCGGTCGACGCACTTGGCCTTGAGCGCGTGCGTTGCAGCGGCTGCAGTGTCGCCGCTCGCCTGCACGAGCCGTGTGGCGCCATCCCAGTCCCGGTAGCGGGCGCGAGCTTCGATGCGCCCGCTCGGGCGACGACGGGTCGTGATCTCACCGTAGGTGCCGATCGTCAGGCGCGGGCGGCTCACAGCGTCACCGTTGAGGCGGCACAGACCGCGGAGACGGCGCGGGGTCGCGCTGCGCTTCGATCCACGCGGTCACGTCGGTGACCGCGAACTTGAGGTGCTTGCCGAAGCGGTACGCGCGCGGACCGACGTCGCGCGAGCGCCAGTCGTAAATGGTCGAGATGGGCACGCCGAGGTAGGCCGACAGTTCTCGGATGTCGAGCAGCGTCGGCAGGTCGGGCAGGGATGGCGGAAGTGGCGTTGGGCTGGTCATGCCGACCAGGTGCGCCGCGCGCTCCGAGACAACCGAAACCACCCGTAAGTGACACTCGTGAACCGAGCAAAGCGCTGGTCAGAAGCTGTTTCAGGAGGCGTTCTAGATGGGCATTAGATGGCCGGATCAAATCTCACCAACGAAAAATCGCGGAAACCCTTGAGTTTCCGCGATTTTTTGGTCGGGCTGACAGGATTTGAACCTGCGACCCCTTGACCCCCAGTCAAGTGCGCTACCAAGCTGCGCCACAGCCCGTGACAACTCGAATAGCTTATCGTGAAATTTAGGTGCCGATGTTCACATTGGGGTCAAAAGTGGCACAGAATCCGAATCATTTCGAGCTGACCCCGTGCGCGGCGGCGAAGAACTCGCGTTCGTGCTCCGTGGATGCCACGAAAGCGGTGAGCATCGCATCCCGAACCTGCGGGGTTGCGTCTGCTGCGAGCGCCGTCACTATCGTGATTGCTTTCTCTGTGGCATCCGTGAACGCGTCGTCGGCATAGGTGGTCAACCAGTCGGCGTAGGGGTGCTCGGGGTGCGCTAGCGGGTGCAGGCGGGATCCGACGTCGTGGTACACCCAGAAGCACGGCAGAAGGGCCGCAACGAGCACGGCGTAGTCACCGCGGGCGGCGGTTGCCAGCAGGTGGTTGAGGTACCCGGTAGTGGTTGCACTGGGCGAGGCGGCAAACACTTCTCCCTCGGGAGACCACGACTCGTGCAACTGCAGCTCCGTCACGATGCAGCCCTCAGCACTCGATGCCCAGAACGCTTGTTCCGCTGCGGTGGGTGCCAGTCGGGCAGCTTCGGCGAGCGCCCGCGCATAATCGCGCAGGTAGAGCGCATCCTGAGCCAGGTACCAGACGAAGTCGCCCCGGTCGAGAGAACCATCACCCAGTGCCCGCACGAAGTCACCTCCGTCGATCTCAGCCCGCACCGAGGCGATCTGCGCCCACCACTGCTCGCGCACCTCAGCAGCAGTCAGCGACGTCTCTACGCCTCCACGCTCCCATAGCCCGGCAAAGTGGTTAATCGGACCACGCCCGCCGCCCACCTGCAACGCCGCACCGGCACGGATGCTCTCGCTCAACCACCGCTTCGACTCCCCCACAGCGGCGGCCCACTCACCGCCGGCCGCAATCCGGGTCGCGAGCGCACTCGATAGCGAACATCCTGTTCCGTGGGTGTTGCTGGTCTCTATACGGATGCCGTCAAACTCAGTCACGACAGCAGCGTTCCCGGAACGAGCATCCACCAGCGCATCCGGAGCTTCGGCCCCGCTCAAGTGTCCGCCCTTGGCCAGTACGCGCACCCCGTAGGAGGCAGAGACTCGCGCCGCCTGCTCCAGCACCTCGGGCCACGACTCAGCGGCGGGTTCTGCGGCGATGATCGCGAGCTCGGGAATGTTGGGAGTGACCAGGTCACACACCCGCACGAGGTCGCGCAGCGCCTGCTCGGCTTCTGCATCCAGCAGTCGGTCTCCACTCGTGGCGACCATGACCGGGTCAAGCACCACGAGCGCGGGCTGAGCGGCGTCGAGCCACTCCCGCACAACGCCCACGACCTCGACGGTGCCGAGCATGCCGATCTTCACAGCATCGATGGCGATGTCGTCGCTCAAGGCATCGAGCTGCTCGCGCAAGAACGAGGCGGGCGGCACATGCACTCCGCGCACCCCCTGCGTATTCTGAGCGGTCAACGCGGTAATCGCTGCCATCCCGTAGCCACCATTGGCTGCGATCGACTTCAGGTCGGCCTGGATACCCGCACCGCCCGAAGGATCGCTGCCGGCGATACTCAGCACCCGAGGAACGCGCACCGCGCTACTGCTGCCGTTACCGTTTTCGTTCCGTGCCCCGCTAGCGTTTTCGCTCCGTACCCCGCTCACGCGTCTTCTCCCTCGTCATCAGTACCCACTACGCCGGCCCACGCTGCGGCGAGCGCCCGTGCCGCTTCTCGCGGATCAGCGGCACCACAGATGGCAGACACGACCGCAGCACCGTCTGCACCGCCCGCCCGCAGCAACGCGAGGTCATCCACGCCCACACCACCGATAGCGACGGCAGGTAGTGTGCTGAGCGCCATGAGCTCCGCCATGCGTTCATGCCTCAGAGACTCCGGAGCGTCTTTCTTCGTTGTCGTGGGGTGCAGGGCGCCAATACCGACATAGTCGACACCGGCAGAGCCCACACTCGCTTCATACAATTGGTCTTCGGTCGCAGCGCTGAGCCCCACGATCGCGTGCGGGCCCACAAGCGCCCGAACGGATCCCGAGGGCAGGTCCCCCTGCCCCACGTGCACTCCAGCGACCTTCGCCCCCATCTCGCGCGCAGCGAGGTACACATCGACGCGGTCATTGACGAGCACGGGCACCTTGCGAGCAACCGCCGTGGAGACGCGCAGCACCAGGTCGAGAAACTCTCGCGCCGGCATGTCCTTCTCGCGCAACTGCACGATGGTGACTCCCCCGGCGACCGCTTCGTAGACGAGATCCACAAGGTCGTGGCCCGCAGCTTTCGCCTGCCCCGAGTCCGTCACCAAATACGTCGAGAGGTCGAAGCTCTCACGAAAACCAGTCACTGCTGCTGCATCCTTACTGTTGCCTACGCCAAACCCGCTCACGCGATGACCGCCCGTTCTGCAATATCGTCCACCGAGACTTCGCTCAGCGCGTCGAGAAGCGCTACCGCGAAGCTGCCCGGCAGCGCCGAACGTTCCGCCGCGAGGTCGGCCGCTACCGTGTACACGCTCGTCGCCGCCACAGCAGCCGTCAGCGCATCCGGAGTCACCGCAGCAAACGCCGCCATGATCGCGCCGAGAGCACAACCACCACCCGTCACCTTGGTCAGCACCGGATGCCCGTTCGTGAGTCTTACGACACTCACGCCATCGGTCACCACGTCAGTCGCTCCCGATACCGCAACGACGCCGCCGGTTACCCGCGCGAGCATCTGAGAAGCGGTGAGCGCAGCATCCACACTGCTCGTACTGTCGACACCACGCCCACCCGTGCCCAGTTCGGCGAGCGCCAGAATTTCGGAGGCGTTACCCCGCACGATGGAGGGGCCGAGGTCACGCAGGCGATACGCCAGCGGAGTACGCACGGGCAGGGCGCCAATGGCCACTGGGTCGAGTACCCAGGGCGTTCCGGCAGCGTTGGCTGCTGGCGCCGCTTCGAGGGCTGCAGCGCGCTGTTCTTCACGACAGGTGCCGAGATTGATGAGCACCCCGGATGCCACGCCAGCGAACATGCCAGCTTCTTCCGGAATATCCACCATGGCCGGAGCCGCTCCGACAGCGAGCAGAGCATTGGCGGTGAAGCCCACCACCACGCTATTGGTGATGCACTGCACGAGCGGCGACGTCGATCTCACCGCCTCGAGCGCGTCTTGAGTGGCGGTCAGTAGGTTTGGTGGCGTACGCGACATGCACGACATCCCTTCGCTAGTTTTAACTAGATCAGGTTCGACGGGTGTGTTCTCAGCCCCGCAGGGCACCCCGTGTCACAAGTTGTGCCTCCACGATAGCGGGTCACACGGATGCTCGGGCAGTGGTAATGCGCCCGCCGCAAGGCCCACTTCGACCCACTTTCGACCAACTCCTGCCCCGCCCGAAGCCCGTTCGTCGCAAACTGCAGGCAATTGGGACTATTTTGCTGTCGGATGTCGTTGCACTGAACGAGAATAAAGACGACGACTGATTTGTGCGCCCTTTCGACCCCGGCTGCTGCTTCGTCCTACCGCTTGAGACACGACAGGATTTTCATGACTAGCACCGCGCCGATTACCGGCAGTATCCGCCTCGCCCCGCCCGGAGCGGGCTCGTCAGCGGGCGCCGTCGACAACAGCGGTCGCAACCGTCTTGTCATCGCGCTCATGCTCGCGGCAACCTTCGTGGTATTCCTCAATGAGACATCGCTTGTCGTTGCTATCCCCCGCATTATGGAAGACCTCAACATCGAGCCCAGCACGGCTCAGTGGTTGTCGACGTCGTTCATGCTTACGATGGCGGTAGTGATTCCGATTACCGGATTCCTCATCCAACGCTTCACGACGCGCAGCATCTTCATCGCGGCGATGTCCCTTTTCACCGCCGGTACTCTGCTGGGAGCTATTGCGCCGACGTTCTTCATCCTCATTGTCGGACGAGTGATCCAGGCCTCCGGTACCGCGATCATGCTGCCGCTGCTCATGACCACCGTCATGACTCTCGTTCCCCCGGCTACCCGCGGTAAAACGATGGGTAACGTGTCCATCGTCATGTCGATGGCTCCCGCCGTTGGCCCCACGGTCGCGGGCCTTGTACTCGCGGTCTTTGACTGGCGCTGGGTCTTCATTGTCATGATCCCCATCTCGGTCACCGCGCTCATGCTCGGCATCACCAAGGTGCGTAACGTCACCGAGCCCCGCAAGGTCTCGATCGACGTTCTCTCGGTCATCCTCTCGGCCGTCGCCTTTGCCGGACTTATCTACGGTCTCTCGAGCCTCGGTGAATCAGCCAGTGGCGAAGTACTCATTGCCCCTGCGATCCCGATCATTGCGGGTGCCGTCAGCCTTGCGCTGTTCATCCTTCGCCAGCTGAAGCTGCAGAAGACTGACAGTGCGCTCCTCGACCTCCGCACCTTCGCTGCCTCCGGCTTCGCGATTTCGATTGGTCTCATGATGGTCATGATGGCGGCCCTCTTCGGCACCATCATCCTGCTGCCGATGTTTACGCAAGACGTTCTCGGCCTCGAACCCATCCAGAGCGGACTCCTCGTGCTGCCCGGCAGCCTCATGATGGGAATTCTCGGACCGATTGTGGGTCGACTGTACGACAAGGTCGGACCGCGCCCGCTCATGATCCCTGGCGCCATCGTCGTCAGTGCGTCACTCTGGAGCTTCACGATGCTCTCCGAGACAAGCTCTCCATTCATGGTCGTCGCGATTCACGTCCCCATGAGCATCGGACTCGCCTTCATGTTCACACCGCTGTTCACCTCAGCGCTCGGCAGCCTCAAACCGTACTTGTACTCGCACGGCAGCGCCACCATCGGCACCGTGCAGCAGCTCGCCGGCGCCGCCGGAACCGCGCTGTTCATTGCGCTACTTACGGTGCAGTCCGTCGCGCTTGCCGCGGAAGGAGCCCCCGATACCGAAGCTCTCGCCGGCGGCGTTCGTCTCGCGTTCATGGCGGGTGGCATCATCTCGCTGTTCGCGATCGTCGCCACGTTCTTCGTCAAGCGCAACGACGCCGAGGTCGACTCCGATGCCGACGCTAACGCCGCACCGGTCGCTCACTAACGCTGGAGTGTGAGCGGGCGCCCACCGGCATCCGTTCCCACCGCGCCAATCGGCAAACGCACCACGCCAAACGGCGAGTCATTCTCCTAGGAGAATGACTCGCCGTTTAGTCGTTAAGCCGAAGCCTGTGGTCTCGAGAACCTACTTGCGCTTGCGCTTCTCACGCACACGCATGTTGACCTGGATGGGGCTGCCATCGAAGCCGAAGATTTCGCGCAGTCGACGCGTAATGAATCGACGGTACTGCGGGTCCAAGAATCCGGTCGTGAAGAGCACGAACGTTGGCGGGCGGCTCGAGGCCTGCGTTCCAAAGAGGATGCGCGGCTGCTTCCCACCACGAAGTGGGTGAGGGTGCTCCTGCGTGAGTTCAGCCAGAAGCGCGTTGAACTTTCCGGTCGGAATGCGGGTATCCCACGACTCCAGTGCAAGTTCCAGAGCGGGAACCAGCTTCTCCATGTGACGGCCAGTCTTGGCCGAGATGTTGACGCGGGGAGCCCAGGCAACGTGCGACAGATCTTGATCGATCTCGCGCTCAAGCAGCATGCGACGCTCGTCGTCGAGAAGGTCCCACTTGTTGAAGGCCAGCACGAGCGCACGGCCCGATTCAAGCACGAGGTCAACAATCTTGAGATCCTGAACGCTGAGCGGCTGGCTCACATCGAAGATAACAACGGCAACTTCGGCCTTTTCTAGCGCAGCGCTCGTGCGCAGCGTGGCGTAGAAGTCTGCGCCCTGAGCCAAAGCAACACGACGGCGGATGCCGGCGGTGTCGACAAAGCGCCAGAACTTTCCGCCGAGCTCAATCTGCTCATCAACGGGGTCACGAGTCGTGCCGGCGAGATCGTTGACAACAACACGCTCTTCGCCAGCCGTCTTGTTCAGCAGGCTCGACTTGCCCACGTTCGGGCGACCGAGAATAGCAACGCGGCGCGGGCCACCCACTTCTTCCTTAGCCACAGTCGAGATCTCCGGCAGCACCGTGAGCACGTGGTCGAGCAGGTCAGCAACACCCCGGCCATGAACGGCGGATGACGGCCACGGCTGACCGAGGCCGAGGCTCCAGAGCGCAGCGGCATCCGATTCCTGGTGGACGTCGTCAACCTTGTTGGCGACCAAAATAACGGGCTTCTTGGTGGCGCGAAGCATACGCACGACGTGCTCGTCGGTGGAGGTGGGGCCCACTGTGGCATCCACAACGAAGAGAACGGCGTCGGCGAGGTCGATCGCGATCTCAGCCTGGGCAGCAACCGAAGCGTCGATACCCTTAGCGTCGGGCTCCCACCCGCCGGTGTCGACGATTGTGAAGTGACGGTTGTTCCACTCGGCCTTGTAGTTCACGCGGTCGCGAGTAACCCCGGGGGTGTCCTCGACCACGGCTTCACGACGGCCGATGATGCGGTTGACGAGAGCCGACTTGCCAACGTTCGGGCGACCAACGATCGCGAGAACGGGCAGAGCGGGAAGGTAGTAAACGGTGTCCGGGTCATCGGATGCTGATTCCAGAACCTGAATGTCGTCGTCGTCGAGGTCGTAGTCGCTCAATCCCGCACGAAGAGCAGCGGTGCGCTGGGCGGCCTCTTCTTCGTTCATGCCGGAGAGTCGCTCGACGAGATCCGGATTCAGTTCGGGAAAGTCGTCGTCGGCGGGCGAATGATCGGCCATGGGTAGTCCTTTGTTTACATGCTGGAGCGAACGAAACTCGCGACGGCCGTCACGGTTTGATCGAAGTCAAGATTGGTGGAGTCAATGGTGATGACTCCATCGGCGGCGTTCATGAAGTCCACGACTTTGGAGTCCTGCGCATCTCGATGACTGAGTTGTTGCGCCGTTGTCGCGATCGATTCTCCGGAGAGTTCGGCCGCACGCCTTTCCATCCTAGCTTCTTCACTGGCTGTGAGCAGAATTCGCGCCTGAGCATCCGGTGCGACCACCGTGGTGATGTCGCGGCCTTCCACCACAATTCCGGGTTTGTCGCTGCCAGCGATGATGCTGCGGAACAGGTTCACCATGTACTCCCGCACTTCGGGAACCCGGGCGATGTTCGACACAACGCCCGTGATGCGAGGTTCGCGGATGTCGTTGGTCACGATCTCCGAGTCGACCTTCACAAAGTAGTTGTCGGGATCGATACCGATGGAGTACTCGAACCGCGGGAGCGTCTCGATCACGTCGCCGGGCCCGAGGGTGTCCACACCGCGCTCGAGGCAGTGCAGCGCGAAACCACGGTAGGCAGCTCCCGTGTCGAGGTAATCGAAGCCGAGTTCGCGAGCGGTCGCCTTCGAGACACTCGATTTTCCGCTGCCGGCCGGGCCATCGACGGCCACAACAACAAACGACGGGTTCTTATTCACGCGAAAGTCTCTGCAATCTTCCAACCGCGAGCTTCGAGCTCGCTCAACAATGTGGCTTCTTTTTCGGGCAACACCGAGATCTCGGCGAGGCCGAACTGGGCACCCGGTGAATGCTCTAGGCGCAAGTCTTCCATGTTCACATTCGCTTCGCCGATTTCGGTGAGCAGTCGTGCGAGCTGCCCCGGCTTGTCATCGATGATCACGACGAGGCGACTGAACTGCTTGCTGGTTCCGTGCTTGCCCGGGATGCGGGCCACCCCGTCGTTGCCACCGGCGAGAACTTCGGCCAGGGCGCGGCGCGAGCCCGGAGCATCCGGATTCTCCAGCGCTTCGATCGCGACAGCAAGCTCGGCTTGAAACTCGCGAAGAACAGAAGCTACGGGGCCAGCGTTGGCACCCAAGATTTGAACCCACAGTTCCGGCGCGCTCGACGCAATGCGGGTGGTGTCGCGCAGCCCTTGGCCGGCAAGGCCAACAGCGGCATCGGATGCTCCCGCCAACCGGTGCGCGAGCAAACTAGCCACCACTTGGGGAACATGCGAAATCAGGGCAACCGCGTCGTCGTGCTCGGAGGCCGACATCGTCACGGGGATAGCGCCCAGTTCAATAACAACGTCTTCGATTGCGCGGCGGCGGAAGGGCTCTCCGCGACCAATCACCCACGGGCGACCGATGAAGAGGTCGGCGCGAGCCGAGATGGCTCCCCCGCGTTCGCGTCCGGCGAGCGGATGCGAGCCCACGTAGCGATCGAGGTCGGCACCCAGCGCGATGAGTTCGTCGATCACGCCGACCTTCACACTCGCGACATCCGTCACGGTTGCCTGCGGCCACGCCAGAAGTTCGCGCGCGACAACCTCCGCCGTAACATCCGGCGGAACCGCCACGATCACGAGCGACGGCTTGTCGTCAGCCTGCGGCGCGCGACCGGCGCCGTAGTCAATCGCGAGCGTCGCTGTGGTGCGCGACGCGTCGTGCAAGATCACGTCAACGCCCTTGGCCCGCAGGCCGTGACCGATGCTGGCACCGAGCAATCCCGCACCAACGATGCGCACTTGCCCAGTGATGCGGCCTAGATTCACGAGCGCTCCTCGGCGTCACGGGCGATCGTCAAGACCGCACCCAGCTCCACCTTGGTGAGATTGCGAGTCTTGCCCACGCCAAGGCTGCCGAGGTTGAGCGGCCCAAACTGGCGACGAACGAGCTCGAGCACAGGGTGGCCAGCGGCCTCCATCATGCGGCGAACGATGCGGTTACGACCCGAGTGAAGCGTGAGCTCCACCATGGATTCGTCGTTGACGGCGCGACCGATCACGCGAGCCTTGTCGGCAGCGATCGGGCCGTCTTCAAGCTCAATGCCCTTGGTCAGCTGTGAGACGGTCTGCGCACTCACGATTCCTTCAACCTTGGCGATGTACGTCTTGGTGACACCGAACGAGGGGTGCGCCAGAACGTGCGCGAGTTCGCCGTCGTTCGTGAGCACGATCAGTCCGGAGGTCTGTACGTCGAGACGGCCGACGTTGAACAGTCGCTCGTCGTAGTTACCGGTGAACTGCTGCAGGTCGGGGCGACCGCTCTCATCCGCCATCGAGCTCACAACGCCCACTGGCTTGTTGAGCATGACGTAGCGCTTGGTCGTATCGAGCTGAATGGCCGAGCCATCCACCGTCACCCGGTCGGTCGGCTTGACGCGGCGACCGGCTTCTTCAACGACCTTGCCGTTGACCGCAACGCGGCCCTGGTAGATCAAATCTTCTGACACACGGCGGGAGGCGACTCCGGCTGCGGCCATTACTTTTTGAAGGCGTTCGCCCTCGGGGTGACTGGCGCCTGCGCCATTAGCGTTGTTCATCAAAACCGTCCGAACCATCAGATAAAAGTGGCGAGATGGGAGGCAATTCGGCAATGGAATTGATCCCCAATTGCACGAGCATGAGCTCCGTTGTTTCGTAATGGATGGCGCCCGTCTCGTTGTCGGTAAACGCCTCCGTAATAAGTCCTCGGCTCAGCAGTGTACGCACTACTGAGTCAACATTCACGGCGCGCACGGCGGCGATCGCCCCGCGGCTGATCGGTTGCTTGTACGCAATCACGGCAAGAGTCTCCAATGCGGCCTGACTCAAGCGTGAAGGATTCTGCGTATAAACGAAATCGCGCACCGCGGCGTCGTAGTCGGCGCGCACGTAAATACGCCAGCCACCGCCCACTTCACGCAGCTCAAAACCACGACGCGGGCCCTCGCCTTCGCCATCGAAATCAGCCCGCAGCGCGGTGATCGTCTTACGGATCTCGGCGACAGGAGCGTTCAGTGCAGTCGCAAGACTCACGATGCTCTGTGGCTGATCGGCCACCATGAAGATCGCTTCGAGCCCGCGAGCGAGGTCGACAACGGGGCCGGCAGCAAGTTCTTCCGCAGTCGGTGCAGTATCGGGCTGCTCGGTGGGCAGGTTTTCGGTCGTCGCGGTGTCAGCCGTTGCGGTGTCAGTCATCGCGGTGTCAGTTTCCATAATCAGCTCCCAGATTAGCGAGGCTATCGTCTGACCAGTGATCCGCCGTCCAGCGGACCGTCAATTCGCCCAGGGGTTCGATCTGCTCGAACGCCACGTTCGAGCCGCGATACAGCTCCAGCACCGCCAAGAAGCGAGCAACAATGACGCCCTTGAGCTCGGCGCCCGCGATCAGCTGACGGAACGTCATCGGCTCCCCCGCACGCAACAAGGCAACGACGTGAGCCGCCTGTTCGCGGATGCTGATGAGCGGCGCGTGCAAATGGTCGAGCCCCACGCTCGGAATCTCTCGCGGCGTGAACGCCAGAGTCGCGAGCGCAGCGAAGTCATCGAGGCTGAGCGTCCACACGAGCTCGGGAGTCTGGGTGCGGTATTTCTCTTCCAAACGCACCGAGCGAACCGTACGCGTAGATTCCGCCTCGAAGTGCGCGCCGAACCAGTCGCTGGCCTGCTTGAAGGCGCGGTATTGCAAGAGGCGCGCGAAGAGCAGATCGCGCGCTTCGAGAAGCGCCACGTCTTCGGCATCCACGAGTTCGCCCTGAGGCAGCAGTCCCGCTACCTTCAAGTCGAGCAGCGTGGCCGCAACGACCAAGAATTCGCTGGCCTGATCAAGTTCGTCGATGTCATCCGAGCCCTCGGGTGATTCGAAGTCGCGCAGGTAGGCGATGAACTCGTCGGTGATCTTCGAGAGCGAGACCTCGGTGATGTCGAGTTCGTGCTTGGTGATGAGTGACAGCAGCAGGTCGAAGGGCCCGTTGAAGTTGCTGAGAGAAACAGAGAATCCTGCCGCCGTGTTCTCGATTTCGTCGGCGCCGCTCACCGACGGTGCCTCGATGTCGCTAGGCGACGGCGCCACGGGCGATCAGCTCTCGCGCCACTTGGCGGTAGGAGTGCGCCGCGGAGTGATCGGGGGCAAAGGTGGTGATGGGAGAACCGGCAACGCTGGCATCCGGGAACTTCACCGTGCGACCGATGACGGTCTCCAGAACATCGTCACCGAAGTTCTCGACAACGCGCTCAAGAACTTCACGCGAGTGCAGCGTGCGAGCGTCAAACATGGTGGCGAGGATGCCGTCGAGCTTGATTGCGGGGTTCAGTCGATCCTGAACCTTTTCAATCGTCTCTACGAGTAGGGCTACACCGCGGAGGGCAAAGAACTCGCACTCCAATGGAATGAGCACGCCGTGGGCAGCGGTGAGGGCATTGACGGTGAGCAAGCCCAGCGAAGGCTGGCAGTCAATCAGGATGACGTCGTAGTCATCGCTGACCTTGCGCAGCACGCGGGCCAGGATCGTTTCGCGAGCGACCTCGTTGACAAGGTGCACTTCTGCGGCCGAGAGGTCAATATTGGCCGGGATGACGTCGAGGCCGGGAACGTTCGTGTGAACGATCGCTTCTGCGGGGTTTTTGATTGTGCCGAGCAGCAGGTCGTAGATTGTCGGCACATCGTGCGTCGGAACGCCGAGGCCGGCCGAGAGCGCACCCTGCGGGTCAAAGTCGATGGCGAGAACGCGGCGACCGTACTCAGCGAACGACGCGCCAAGGTTGATGGTGGTCGTGGTCTTGCCGACGCCACCCTTTTGGTTGCACAGCGAAATGATGCGTGCGGGGCCGTGGCCGTCGAGCGGCGGGGGCTCCGGGAAGTTGGTGATCGGCCGGCCGGTTGGACCCATTGCCGGAACATCCAACCCTGCCAGCGTCGATTCGTTCTCACGCTGTTTCGTCATGCCAAAAGTTTACGTCGCGCTTTCGTTGCAGCTCGTGCTCCCACGCGCGGACACGGCAGGGTCGCCTCTACCAAAGGTTGAAGGTTTAAGAGCGCGACACGCCCAACGAGAGGGCCCGCTACCGGGCTCGCGGATGCGCTGTCGTGTACATATCCCGCAGAGTGTCGGCGGTCACCATCGTGTAAATCTGCGTCGTCGCAACCGAGGAATGCCCCAGAAGCTCTTGCACCACTCGCACGTCGGCTCCGCCCGAGAGCAAATGCGTCGCGAAGGAATGCCGGAAGGTGTGCGGTGAGATATCGATGCCCAGCTCGGCACGTTCTGCAGCTGATTGGATGATCAACCACACGTTTTGGCGAGAGAGCCGAGCCCCGCGCGCCCCCAAAAACAGAGCCGGTGTCGAGGCCCCTTTGGCCGAAAGCACGGGACGAGCGCGCACGAGGTACTTCTCAATCGCGGCCTGCGCAAAGCTGCCGACCGGCACGATGCGCTGCTTGTTTCCCTTTCCCAGCAGGCGCACGATGTCGCCGTCAATCATGTCGTCGACGTTGAGCGCGGTGACCTCCGAAACGCGTGCGCCGGTGGCGTACAGCAGCTCCAGCAGAGCGGTGTTGCGCAACGAAATGATTTCGTCGCCGGGGAACGAGCCGAGCACCGCCGTCATTTGCTCGATGGTGATGGCCTTCGGCAGCCGCATCGGTTGTTTCGGAATCGCCACGGTGTGCGCAACGTCTTCACCGGCGAGCGATTCGTCGACGAAAAAGGTGTGGAGCCCGCGCACGGTCGAGAGCATGCGCGCGACCGAGGAGGCCGCGAGCGGGCGCTCGGTATCGGCTCGCAAGCTGTGCGCGAAGGCCATCACGTCATCCGCTGCCACAGCAGCCGGAGCGACCAAGCCTCGAGCGCTCAAGAATTCGAGGTAGTTGTCGAGATCACGCCGATAAGCAGCGAGAGTATTCGCCGAGAGACCTCGCTCGATCGCAAGATGCCGCAGATAGCGCTCTGCGGCCACCGCGATCGCGTTCTTCGCTGCGGGACGCGCCGACTCGGTCATGTCGCTCAACCTACCGCGAGAGGCTATTCAGCGTAGTTTCGCGGATGCCGCGGCCACGGGGCGTTGGCGTCACCGAGCGTGCTCCACCCTCGGTCGCGGCCCAACTGCGCCGCCAGTAGCCCTAGGCACAGAATCGAGTTCTGCACGCGACGTTCCAGTACGGCTTCCACAGCATCTTCGAGGGGAACCCAGCGAAGCTCGATCCCGGCCTCTTCGGCGTAACGGTCAAAAACTTCACCGGTAGCGCTGACGCCCCGCGCGAGATAAATACGCACCGCCTCATTGCTTCCCCCCGGCGAGGTCAACATTTCGCTGAGTACGTGCCAGGACTCGGCTTGCAGATCGGTCTCTTCTGCCAGCTCGCGCTGAGCCGCAATAAGCGGTGACTCGTTGAGCACATCGAGCAAGCCTGCGGGCAGTTCCCAGTCACGCAGGCGCACCGGATGCCGGTACTGCTTGATCAGCAGAACCCGGTCACGCTCATCCATCGCCAGCACCGCTACGGCGCCGGTGTGGTTCACAAACTCGCGCGTGATCGCAGTACCGTCGAGCTGAAAACGCTCGCGATCCACGTTCCACACGTGCCCAGCAAACACCGTTTCGGTGCTGAGGAGCTCGGGAGTGACGCGGTCGTCGCTCAGTTCGTTATGCATCATCCTGCTCGGTCACCTCGAAGAGGCGGTTGGACTTTTGGCGCTCAATCGCTGCGGCAATAAGGCCGCGGAAGAGCGGGTGCGCGTGGTTGGGGCGCGAGAGAAGTTCAGGGTGAGCCTGAGTTCCGACGTAGTACGGGTGAACTTCGCGCGGCAGCTCGACGAACTCAACGAGAGTGCGGTCGGGCGAGATTCCGGAGAACGTGAGTCCGGCATCCGCAATCTGCTGGCGGTATTCGTTGTTCACCTCGTAGCGGTGACGGTGGCGCTCAGCTGCGGTGGGTGCGCCGTAGATCTCTTCGACGATCGAACCAGGCTCGAGGTTGGCGTTGTAGAGACCGAGGCGCATCGTGCCGCCCATGTCTCCCCCAGCGATGATGTCGACCTGCTCGGCCATCGTGGCGATAACCGGGTACTTCGTGTCGGTATCGAACTCGGTGGATGACGCGCCTTCGAGGCCGGCCATGTCGCGAGCGTATTCGATCACCATGCACTGCAATCCGAGGCAAATGCCGAGAGCCGGGATGCCGTTCTCGCGAACGAACTTGAGAGCGCCGAGCTTGCCTTCGATGCCGCGCACGCCGAAACCACCGGGAACGATGATGCCGTCGAGGTCGGAGAGGTGCTTGGCAGCACCTTCGGGAGTTTCGCACTCGTCGGAGGGAACCCAGCGGATGTTGACCTTGGCGCTGTTCGCGAAACCGCCGGCACGCAGCGCTTCGGTGACCGAAAGGTAGGCGTCGGGCAGGTCGATGTACTTACCGACCAGACCGATCGTGGTCTCGTGCTTGGGGTGGTGAACGGCTTCGAGAAGCTCGCTCCAGCCATCCCAGTTGACCGAGTCGGCTTCGAGGCCGATCTGGTTGATGATGTAGGCGTCGAGTCCCTGGCTGTGCAGCATTTCGGGGATATCGTAGATGCTGGCGGCGTCCGTGGCGTTGACGACGGCGTCTTCTTCTACGTCGCACATGAGCGCGATCTTGCGCTTGTTTGACTCAGAGACGGGGCGGTCGCTGCGCAGCACGAGAGCGTCGGGCTGAATACCGATCGAACGCAGTGCGGCAACGGAGTGCTGCGTGGGCTTGGTCTTCTGTTCGCCCGAAGCAGCCATGAAGGGCACGAGCGAGACGTGGACGAAGAAGACGTTTTTGCGGCCGAGTTCGTGACGAACCTGGCGTGCCGACTCAATGAACGGAAGGCTCTCGATGTCGCCGACGGTTCCACCGATTTCGGTGATGATCACGTCGGGCTGCGGGTTCTCGTCATCAAACGGACCAGCGGCCTGCAGGCGCATACGGCGCTTGATTTCGTCGGTGATGTGCGGGATGACCTGCACCGTATCGCCGAGGTACTCGCCGCGACGCTCTTTGGCGATCACCTCGGAGTAAATCTGTCCGGTAGTGACGTTGGCTGCCTGGTTGAGCTTGATGTCGAGGAAGCGCTCGTAGTGACCGATGTCGAGGTCAGTTTCGGCGCCATCGTCGGTGACAAAGACTTCACCGTGCTGGAAGGGGTTCATGGTGCCGGGATCCACGTTCAGATAGGGATCCAGCTTCTGCATGACGACGCGGAGCCCGCGTGCTGTCAGCAGGTTACCGAGACTCGCCGCCGTGAGGCCTTTACCGAGAGAAGAGACGACTCCTCCGGTGACGAAAATGTGCTTTGTTACGACCGCGTTTTGATTGTCCACCACGGGGTTCTATCGTATGCCACGACGGGGCATATCGTCACCGCTTCGGGGCGTTTCGTTATCGACTTAACAGCTTGCGCGAGCTTTTAGCGGGTTGCGCTCTCAAGTTCGTGCGCAGTCTGAATCAGTTCGCGCGCGTGAGCAAGCCCCGATTCGGAGTCGGGAAGGCCCGAAAGCAACCGCGCCATCTCGGCGATGCGGGCTTCCCCTTCGAGCTTGTGAACGCTGGATGCCGTGACCGAGCCGTCGTCGCCCTTGATGACGCTGAGGTGGTTGTCCGCAAACGCGGCCACTTGCGCCAGGTGCGTGACAACGATCACTTGGGCAGTGCGGCTGAGCTGAGCCAGTCGCTTACCGATTTCGATGGCGGCAGCACCGCCAACCCCGGCATCCACCTCATCGAAGATGAACGTGGGCACGGGGTCATTGCCGGCGATGACAACTTCGATCGCGAGCATGACGCGCGAGAGCTCTCCCCCAGAAGCACCCTTGCCGAGCGGACGCGGCGGCGCACCCGGGTGCGGACGCAACAGAATCGCCACTTCGTCTTTTCCACTCAGCGAGTAATCGCTGCGGTCTTCGACCGTCACGACGATTTCGGCGTTCGCCATCGCCAGGTGCGTAAGCTCGTTGCTCACCTCGGATGCCAGGCGCTCAGCACTCGACGTGCGCACCTCGCTGACGCGGGCGGCAAGTTCTATGAGCTCGGCTTGGTCGGCTTCGACCTGAGCGCGCAACTCATCAATGCGCGTGGAGTCATTGTCGAGCTCGAGAAGGCGCTGGCTGCCGGTATCGAGAACGTCAACGACATCGTCGAGGCTCACGCCGTGCTTGCGAATGAGAGCGGAAAGCTGGCTGCGACGTTCCTCGACCTGCTCCAGCTCACGGCTGCCATCGGCATCCAGACCGGCAAGATAGCCCGAGAGATCAGTCGAGATCTCGCCGAGAGTGATGGATGCTGCCGCCAGAGCTTCGGCGATCGACGCGAGTTGTGCGTCGTGCTCGGCAACCCGCTCAAGCCCTCGTTGGGCACTGGCAAGCATCGCCACGACATCGGAGCCTTCGTCTACGGCATCCGCCGACAGCACCGCGTGGGCACCCTCAGCGGCCAGACGCAGCCCTTCGAGGTTCGAGAGTCGATCGGCGCGCTCAGCAAGCTCGACATCTTCTCCACGGCGCACGTCGGCCGCTTCGATCTCTTGAATCGCAACGCGAAGCTCATCGGCCTCGCGGCTGCGCAGGTCGCTCTCGGCAATCAACACATCGAGTTCGCCCTGAGCCGCTTGCCAGCGACGGAAGACAGTTTGATACTGCTCGAGCACGGTAGCCAGCTCAGCGCCGGCAAAACGATCGAGCGCATTGCGTTGCGCAGTGGACGACTTGAGACGAATCTGCTCCGACTGCCCGTGCACAACAACAAGCTGGTCACCGAGTTCGGTGAGCACTCCCACGGGGGCGCTGCGGCCGCCCACCACGGCGCGACTGCGGCCTTCGCGCGCAACAGTGCGCACGAGAAGAAGTTCGCCCTCGTCGAGGTCGCCGCCGGCATCGCGTACGCGTTCGGCAACAGCCGATTCCGGATCGATGACCCAACGGCCTTCGACAGAGGCTTGGTTGCTCTCAGCCCGGATCGAGGTGGGGTCGGCCCGCTCCCCCAGGAGCAGCCCGAGCGCGGTGACGACCATCGTCTTACCAGCGCCGGTCTCGCCAGTGAGTGCTGTGAATCCAGGGCTCAACGGGAGGCGTGCCGAAGCAATAACGCCAAGGTCGCGAATGGAGATCTCTTCGATCACGAGTGGGGTACCTCCTCCGATGCTGGCCCACGCCATCCATTGACCGGCAGATTGAATTTCTTGACAAGACGATCGGTGAACGGGCCCTGCGACAGACGCGCAAGGCGCACCGGCACGGGCGATCGGCGCACCACTACGCGGGCGCCGCGCGGCAAGTCGTAGGCGCGACGGCCATCACACCACAGAACACCGGTTCCCATGTTGCGCGCCAGAACTTCAACGGCAAGCGCAGAATCGGGCCCGACGACGAGCGGGCGCGCAAAGAGCGCGTGGGCACTCAGCGGCACAAGGAGCAGGGCGTCGAGGCTTGGCCAGACAACTGGTCCGCCCGCGGAGAATGCGTAGGCGGTAGAGCCGGTGGGCGTCGACATCACGACGCCGTCGCAGCCGAAGGAAGAAAGGGGGCGGCCATCGACTTCGATGACCACTTCGAGCATCCGCTCGCGACTGGCTTTCTCGACGGTCGCTTCGTTGAGGGCCCACGTTTCGTAGACAACCTCGGAATCAACCTTCACGCGCACCGCAAGGGTCATTCGTTCTTCAACGAGGTAGTCGCGGGCCAAGGCACGCTCGACGGTCGATGTCAGTTCTTCGCGTTCACTCTCGGCGAGGAAGCCCACGTGGCCGAGGTTCACACCAAGCAGTGGTGCACTGCAGCCACGGGTCAATTCAGCGGCACGAAGGATAGTTCCATCGCCACCGAGCACGATCACAAGTTCAAGCTCACCGGTCTCGACCTCGTTGCCGAGTCGGCGCACTGGCGACAGATCAGGCTCTGCTTGCAAGATCGTTTCGTAGCTATCGGGGGCCAAGACCACCACGATGCCCGCGCGAATCAGCTGACGGCACACCGAGATCGCGGCGGTCAGGGACTCTGCGCGCCCTGTGTGCGCAATGACCAAAATGTGACGCTCAGAAGCATGAGAGTTCTCGGACTGCACCGTGCACCTCTCATTCGTAGTGATAGTTCGTTTCGCCACCACTCAATGATGGCCTTAGGCGATTGCAGAAACCTGCGTTAACCATTCTGTCGGATTGCTGCCTGATCGTGCGCTCAACCAGACAAGATACTCACGGTTTCCTGCGTTACCGGCGATTGGTGAGGAGATGACACCGGCGGTACCAAGCCCCACGTCCCAGGCTGCCCACAAAACGCCCATGATTGCTTCGTCCCGCAAAGCGGAGCCGTGAACGATTCCTTCACGAATGTTTGTGCGGCCCACTTCAAACTGAGGCTTCACGAGCAATACGTAGTCAACGCTCTCCCCCACCGCAGCGTAAAACGCGGGCAGAACAGTGCGCAGCGAAATAAACGAGAGGTCTGAGACCACGAGCGTCGGAGTTTCGGATGTCCCACTCAGTTCAGCCAGCGATTCAGCGGTGAGATAGCGGGCATTCACTCGCTCGACAACCCGCACTCGGGCATCCGAGCGGATCAGGTCGACGAGTTGCCCGTGCCCGACGTCGAGCGCAATAACCTCGCGAGCACCCCGCTCGAGGAGCACCTGGGTGAAGCCACCTGTCGATGCGCCGACATCGAGCGCAAGCCGATCCGTGGGGTCAATGCCGAAGGCATCGAGTCCCGCTACAAGCTTGTGCGCGGCGCGACTGACATAGTGATCGGTCTCAGCGACGTCAATTTCGTGCTCGTCGGTGACGGGAGTTGAGGCCTTGGGCACAGCAACGCCGGAAACAGTGACGAGGTTGTCCGCGATGAGCTTCGCGGCGTGCGTGCGCGAGCGAGCGAGTCCTCGGGCGGCAAGCGCCGCATCGAGCCGCATGCTAGCCATTGCGCGAGAACGCGTCCTTGCCCTCAAGCTGCTGCTGCAGTTGATCGTGAATCTGAGTGAACGCGGCGGCGCGGGTTTCGAGCGGTTGATCCTCGATCAGGCTCAGTCGAGACATCAATCCGTCAACGGGCGATTCGTCATCCATGCTCACGAATATAGCTCCGCGGGAACCTCCAGGGCGTAGATGGCGCTCCCCGAGTTCCAAATCGCTGCCGCTCCTGCACGCAAGCGGTCGATGGATGTTCCGGCCGTGGTCACGCTCAGTCGCTGACCCTCGAGGCGCACCGTCGCCGTCCCCACTGTCGTCACTACGGCGGCGCCGTCGTGCGTGACCACAGTTTCGGGATACGGCTCCAGCAGCCCGCGCAAGTCGTCAACGATCATCGTCGGACGTTCATCTGGGATGCACGCGAGTACTTGCTTGGCCTGGTCGATTCCGGTGAGTACGAGCAACGACGGGATGCCGGCACGATTCGCCCCAAGGATGTCGGTGTCGAGACGGTCGCCGATCATGAGCGCCGAGCGCGATTCGTAACGGCGGAAGGCTTCTTCGAAAATGGCCACTTCGGGCTTGCCCGCGACGATCGGCAACCGGCCGACTGCCGAGTGCACGGCCGACACGAGAGTTCCGTTGCCGGGAGCGGTGCCCCGCGCCTGCGGAATCGTCCAGTCAGTGTTCGTCGCGATCCAGGGGATGCCGTCGTCACCACCCTTGAGAGCGAACGACGCTTCGGCGAGATCTTTCCAGCCCACGTGCGGAGCGAAGCCCTGCACGACTGCTGCGGGCGAGTCGTCCGCTGAGCGAGTGACGACAAAACCCGACTTCTCGAGTTCGCTCGTGAGACCTTCGCCGCCCACGACCATAATGGTCGAGCCGGCGGGCACGAGGTCGCGGAGCAGCCCCATAGCGGCTTGAGGCGAAGTCACGACATCCTGCGGTGCGACGGTCAGCCCGAGCTCACTCAAATGCTCAGCAACGGATGCATCGGTGCGTGAAGCATTGTTCGTGATGTAAGCCACCTGAGCGCCCTCAATCGCATTCATGCTCTCGACGGCATACGGAATCGCGTCCGGACCGCGGTAGATCACTCCATCGAGGTCAGCGAGTACGAGATCGATGCCCGTGAGCGGCGTGTTACTCACCACGTGGGGTGCTTTCGCTTTCGTTCCCGTCCGCTTCTTCAGCGCTGTCCACAGCCCCATCGGTGCCCTCAGTTTCACAGTTGGAGTCCAAGTCAGAGTTGGAATCTGCGTCAGAGGTCACTGACGACTCGTCGTCGAACTCAATGTCTTCTTCGATAACTTCGATCATGTCGTCGTCATCGTCGCCCAGAGCTTCGGCTGCAACATCCGCTCGCGCAAACCACGTTGCCGCTTCGTCTTCACGACCAAGCTCTTCAAGAACCGTTCCGTACGCGCCGAACAGTGCCGGGCTGTAGGTGAACGCCGTAGTGGGGTCCAGCTGAGGAATTTGCAGCTCAACGAGCGCTTCTTCAGCTTGGCCCAGGTCAAGACGAGCACCGGACATCGCGATAGCCAGCTCAACCTGCACGGGAACCGACAGCGTGCTGCGCTTCACCGAACGGCCGAGTTCGAGAGCACGCTCGGGGCGCTCAAGGCCACGTTCGCTGTCCACCATCATGGGCAGTTGATCGTCGCGACCGGTAATACGGCGATACGTCCGTAGCTCACGAAGAGCCAGCGCGTAGTCGCCTGTCGCATACGCAGTGATCGCAAGAGTTTCGCGTACGACGCCGATACGGCCGGCACGACGCGCAGCCGAGATAGCGTGCTGGTGAGCAAGCTCGGGGTCCTCTTCAATGAGCTGCGAGACCATTACGAGGTGCAGGGCAACGCCTTCGGCGTTCTCCTTGCTAAGGGTCTTGAGCTCGTTGGAGGCAACGCGGTCGAGCATCTTGGGCGTTACGCCCTCGGGAATTTCCGGGGCCTGATGGAAGGCACGAACCGAGCGGATGCCGAAGGGATCGCGATCCTCTTCAGGTTCACGCTCACTGGCGTTACGGTCTCCGCGCGCGGGCGCACCGCCCTTGGTCCAGAGACGTTTTTCGTCGGGACCACCGCGGCGATCGGATCCGCGGTCGGGACGGCCGCCGCGCTCGGTCCGCCCTGAGCCATCGGAACGGAACGGGCGTGCCGGCCGGTCTCCCCTGTCGGGGCGATCGCCGGAGCGCTGCGGACGACCATCGCGGTCGCCGGAGCGAGGCGGTCGTGAGTCACGGTCGCCGGAACGGGGTGGACGCGAGTCGCGATCTCCCGAACGCTGTGGCCGAGAATCACGCTCGTTGCTGCGGGGCGGTCGACGGTCGTCGCCTGCCGAGTAGTCGCGGCGCGGTGCACGATCGCTGCTGTCCCCATCACGACGGGGGCGGCCGTCGTCGCCAGCGCCAGCGCCGGCGTCGCGACGTGGTCGACGGTCATCGCCCTCGGGCTTTTCGCGCCAGGGACGATCTGAATTGGATGCGGGCTTGCCGCGAGCCGGTCCGCCCGCCGCGTTGTCACGGCGTGGCCTTCCATCGCTCGGGCCTCCTTCGCCGGGGCGTCCGCCGGTGGGTCGTCCACCGGATCGAGGCGCGCCTGAACGGCTTCCGTGGGGTCGGCTGTCTCGCCGGCCGTCGTTACCTGACGAATCGCTCACAAATTGCTCCTGAATATGGGTGGAACTTAACGCAAAATGGCCACCTCTGTGTCTATTAAACACAGTGGTGGCCATT